>JASGKM010000030.1:0-88242 GCA_049840615.1 Pseudomonas sp. | reverse complement strand
GTAACGATTTGTCTCTAAGGTTAGGGAAACACGATAGAATCCGAACAGCACCTGACGGGTTCGAAGGAGGGATGTGCGGAGGGTGATTGCGGCGCCTGTACGGTTCTGGTCGGGCGCATGGTCGAAGGGAGGCTGGCCTACGAGGCGGTCAATGCATGCATTCGGTTCGTGGGCTCGCTTCACGCCACGCATGTGGTCACGATCGAACATCTGAAAGGCGAGGGCGGTATTCTTCATCCCGTCCAGCAGGCAATGGTCGACTGTCATGGATCGCAATGCGGTTTCTGCACGCCGGGCTTCGTCATGTCACTCTATGGGCTCTGGCTCTCCGAGGACAAGCCGTCGCGCGCGCGTATCGAGCAAGCACTCCAGGGCAATCTCTGTCGCTGCACCGGCTATGAGCCGATCATCAAGGCTGCCGAACTGGCCGCGGAGCAGCGCCCGACGGCGATCTTCGATCCGATCGAGAAAACGCGCAACGCCATGTTGGAACGGCTGGGCGCGATTGGTGCCGGCGGCAGCGTGCATATCTCGCACCAGGGCGACGACCTTTACGTGCCGGCATCCATCGGCGATCTCGCCGAGATCCTGGACAGCATCCGCATGCGACCGTGGTGGCAGGGTCAACCGATGTCGGGCTCTGGGTGACCAAGCAGATGCGGCCGATCAATCCGGTCATCTTCATCGGCGGGCTGCGCGATCTGCAGCGCGTGAGCGAGAGCGACGATGCGATCACCATCGGTTCCGGCGTTACATACAGCCAGGCACTGGCCGTGCTCGCGAAATCCTTTCCCGCGCTCGGCAAGCTCTTGCCGCGTATTGGCGGCGAACAGGTGCGCAACATGGGCACGATCGGCGGCCAACATTGCCAATGGCTCGCCCATCGGCGACACGCCGCCGGCGCTGATTGCGCTTGGCGCCGGCATTGCGCTGCGCTCGCGCGAAGGTCTGCGCGAATTGATGTTGCAGGACTTCTTCATCGACTACGGCAAGCAGGATCGCGAGCGGCACGAATTCGTCGAATCGATCCGCATTCCGGCCCTCCCCGAAGGATGCCAGATTTTCGGTCTACAAGATCTCGAAGCGGCGCGACGAGGACATCACGGCCGTTCTCGGTGCCTTCTACCTGCGGCTGGACGCCGAGGGCAGGGTGTCCGAGATCCGGCTTGCCTATGGCGGCATGGCCGGCATTCCGAAACGGGCGGCGACCGTCGAGGCGGCGCTTGTCGGCAAGGTCTGGAGCGAGGCCAATGTCAGGGCTGCAGCCGCCGTGCTCGACAAGGATTTTTCACCGCTGAGCGACTGGCGTGCGACTGCGGATTATCGATTGCTGGCGGCGCGCAATCTGCTCGTCCGCTTCTTATCTCGAAAGCCAGGGCGAAGAAGCCGAACTGGTTCGCTATGCCGCTGGAGCAGGCCGATGAACAAGATCGATCTCGTTTTCAAGGAAGAGATTTCTGCCCCGCTGCATCGCGACCTGAGGCATGATTCCGCCCACAAGCATGTCAGCGGTGAAGCCGATTACATCGACGACATGGTGACGCCGGAGGGCACGCGTGCATATGGCGGCGGGGCTTTCGGACCGGGCCCATGCCGACATCCTGTCGCTCGACCTTTCCGAGGTCGAGGCGATGCCCGGCGTGCGCATGGTGCTGACCCACAAGGATATTCCCGGGCACAACGACATCGGCCCGAACCATCGCGACGACGAACCGTTGCTCGCCGAACGCCGCATCGAATTTCATGGCCAGATGGTGTTCGCGGTGGTGGCCGACACGCGCGCGAGATCGCGCGCGCCGCGGCGCGAAAGGCGAAGTTCACCTATCATGACCTGCCGCATGCGACCGATATCCTCGACGCGCGAAAGCTTGGCTACAAGCTGGTCACCGACCCCCTGACCCTCAAGCGCGGCGATGCCGTCGGCGCCCTCAAGACCGCGCCGCGCACGCTCAAGGGAGCAATGAAGATCGGTGGCCAGGAGCATTTCTACCTCGAAAGCCATATCGCGCTCGCCATTCCGGGCGAGGATGACGAGGTGACCGTGTGGTCGTCGACGCAGCATCCGAGCGAAATCCAGCATATGGTGGCCAACATCCTGCAGATCCGGTGCACGCGGTCACCGTGTTCACACGCCGAATGGGCGGCGGTTTCGGCGGCAAGGAAACCCAGGGCAACCAGTTCGCGGCGCTTGCAGCGCTCGCGGCCAAGAAGCTCAACCGCGCGATCAAGTTCCGGCCGGATCGCGACGAGGATTTCGCCATCACCGGCAAGCGGCATGACTTCCTCGCCGAATATGACGTCGGTTTCGATGACGAAGGCCATATCCTGGCGGTGAAGGCAAATTTCGCCGCACGCTGCGGATTTTCCTCGGACCTTTCGGGACCGGTGACCGACCGGGCGCTTTTCCACGCCGACAACGCCTATTACTATCCCGACGTGCTGCTGACCTCGGAGCCGCTGAAGACCAATACCGTGTCCAATACCGCGTTTCGCGGTTTCGGCGGTCCGCAGGGCCTGGTTGGCGCCGAACGGATCATCGAGGAGGTCGCCTATGCCGTCGGCGTCGACCCGCTGGAAATCCGCAAGCGCAATTTCTATGCGATCGAAGGCGACGAGCGCTGCCTGACGCCCTATCACCAGAAGGTGGAAGACAATGTCATCCACCGGATCGTGGCCGAGCTTGAGGAAAGTGCCGACTACCAGGCACGACGCCAGGCCATCATCGCATACAACAAGACGGCGAAGGTGATCCGCAAGGGCATTGCGCTGACGCCGGTCAAGTTCGGGATTTCGTTCACCTTCACGCCGTTCAACCAGGCCGGCGCGCTGGTCCATGTCTATCAGGACGGATCGATCCACCTGAACCATGGCGGCACGGAAATGGGCCAGGGGCTCTACACAAAGGTTGCGCAGGTTCTCGCCGACGAATTCCAGGTCGATATCGACCGGGTCAAGATCACGGCAACCACAACCGGCAAGGTGCCGAACACGTCGGCGACGGCCGCTTCGTCCGGCTCCGACCTCAACGGCATGGCAGCCTACGACGCCGCGCGCCAGATCAAGGAACGGCTCTACGCCTTTGCGGCGGAAAAATGGGGTGTTGCGGTCGCCGAGGTCGAATTCCTGCCCAACCGGGTGCGCATCGGCAGCGAGGAGATATCCTTCGCCTCCTTCGTCAAGCAAGCCTACATGGCACGCGTGCATCTGTCGGCCGCCGGTTTCTACAAGACCCCGAAGATCCACTGGGATCGTGCCAAGGGCATGGGGCGCCCGTTCTTCTACTATGCCTATGGCGCCTCCTGCTCGGAAGTGTCGATCGACACGCTCACCGGCGAATATCAGATCGAGCGGACCGACATCCTGCATGACGTCGGCAAGTCGCTCAATCCGGCGATCGACAAGGGGCAGGTCGAAGGCGCCTTCGTCCAGGGTGCCGGTTGGCTGACGACCGAGGAACTGTGGTGGGATGGCAAGGGGCGTCTGCGGACCCATGCGCCGTCGACCTACAAGATCCCGCTCGCCTCCGATCGTCCGCGCATCTTCAATACGCGCCTGGCCGAATGGTCGGTCAACCGGGAAATGACAATCGGGCGTTCCAAGGCGGTCGGCGAGCCTCCGTTCATGCTGGGGGTGTCGGTGCTCGAGGCGCTGTCCATGGCCGTGGCTTCAGTCGCAGACTACAGGGTGTGCCCGCAACTCGACGCGCCGGCAACGCCCGAACGGGTGCTGATGGCGGTGGAGCGGATGCGCGCGGTCTGAACGCCGATGACCTTCGAAGAGTTTCTCGCCGGCGCCACGCCCAGGATCCTGATCGAGGTTACGCGTACGCGTGGATCCACGCCGCGTGAAACCGGCGCGTTCATGCTGGTGGCAGCCGACAGTCTCTGGGGTACGATCGGCGGTGGGCATATGGAGTTCGATGCGGTCGACGCCGCTCGCGCCATGCTGGTGGATGGACGGGCGGTGGTCTCGCTGGACGTCACGCTCGGTCCCGATAGCGGTCAGTGTTGTGGCGGCCGGGTCGAATTGCGTCTCAGCCGCGCCAACGAGCACGTCGTCCAGGCATTGAGGGACAGGTTGGCCGTTGAGGCAGACAGCAATCCGGCCGTCTACATTTTCGGCTCTGGCCACGTGGGCCGGGCTCTGGCTCTGGCTCTGGCGCCTCTGCCCTTCAATGTCACTGTCGTCGAGACGCGTCAGGAAGAGCTGGACCTGCTCGATCCCCGGATTGCGCGGCGCCTCGAATCCATGCCGGAATCGGTGGTGACGGATATCCCGGAAGGCGGCATGGCGTTGATCATGACGCATGACCACGCACTCGACTTCCTGATCGGTGCCGAAGCACTCAAGCGCAGCGACCTTCGCTATGTCGGCATGATCGGCTCACGGACCAAGCGCGGTGTGTTTGCAGGCTGGCTTCGCGATTCCGGCTTCGATGCCGATCGCCTGCAACGGCTGGTACTGCCGATTGGCAGTGCCAGCGTCAAGGACAAGCGGCCCGCGGTGATTGCCGCGCTTGTGGCCGCGGAATTGCTCTCGGCCTGCCTCGGCAGTTCCGGGCAAGGTCAAGCGACTATCGTAGGCTGAAATCCCCTTGCCCGGAGTTGGAACGTGACGCTTGCTGCGGCCGAAATGGCATATCCTGATCAGACAGGCGAGATGATTGCCGCCCATGAGAGCATGCTGCGTCAGCCCGGTCTGGCGGCCCCGCAGGCTGCTGCCGTCTGGCGCCAGCTGGCACGTCTGCTTATCAGCCAGAACGCTTCCGATCGGGCGATCGAGGCGCTTCTTGAGGCCGCGACACTCGAACCCGAGCATGCGGAGACCTATTTCGACCTCGGCAATCTCCTGTTTCGAACCGGCAATGTCGCCGCGTCGCTGACCGCCTTCCGCCATGCCGCCGGGCTTGCGCCGCAAAACGCGGCGGTTTGGCACAATTTCGGCAACGCGCTTGCCGCGACAAACTCCGTCGATGCGGCGATCGCCTGCCTGGACGAGGCGGTACGCCTCGATCCATCATCGACGGGCTATCTTCGCTCGAAGGCCGTCTATCTTCTCCAGGCCGGCCGGAAGGTCGAGGCGCAGGAAGCCTTTTCGCGCCTTGCTACGCTTGAGCCGCGCAATGCCACGGCACATCTCAACCTCGTCGGTCTCAAACACATGGCAGCGGGCGATCCGCAGATTGCCGCGCTCGAGCAGGGATTTGCCGACGTGTCGCTGTCCGCCGACGAGCGCGCGGCCTTCGGTTTCGCACTGTTCAAGGCCTGCGACGATCTCGGCCAGCACGAGCGCGCCTTTGCGACCCTGGTGGAAGCCAATCGCCTGAAGCGGGCGACCTTCACCTACGAGGCCGACCTCGAGGCGCGGTCTTTCGAGGACATGAAGCGGTTTTTCACGGACGCTTTCCTGGCCGAGCATGCGACATCGGGCTACGACGGCGCCGCACCGATCTTCATCGTCGGCATGCCGCGTTCCGGCACGACGCTGACCGAACAGATCCTGTCGTCGCATTCGATGGTCGCCGCCGGAGGCGAGTCCTTTGCCATGACCGACATCGTCACGGCCGCCTTTGCCAATGATGCCGAGGCGCGGCTCGTTCTCTCCGAGCAGGGTTTTGCCGGAGATCGTGCCGCCAGCCTCGGCCGCGCCTATGCCGAGCGCATGCGGCGCGTCGCACTCGACAAGCCGCGCTTCACCGACAAGATGCCGCTCAATTTCCGCTGGGTCGGGTTTATCGCGACGCTGCTGCCGCAGGCACGGTTCGTTCACTGCACCCGCGATCCGCTGGCAACCTGCTTTTCGGTGTTTTCCAGCTATTTCTACTCCAGCGGCAATCGCTATGCCTATGATCGCAGCGAGCTCGTCGCATTCTATCGCCAGTACAAGTCGCTGATGGCGCATTGGCATCGCGTGATGCCGGGACGCGTTCTCGATGTGTCGCTTGAAGACATGACGCGCGACCAGGAAGGCCAGACGCGGCGCTTGCTCGATCACTGCGGGCTGGAATTCGAGCCGGCCTGCCTGGATTTCCATCGCAATGGCAATCTCGTCAACACGCTGAGCGCCATGCAGGTGCGCCGCCCGATCTTCTCCGGCCAGGATGAGAAAATGAGGCCGTACCTGCCGTTTCTTGCCGGCATTCAGCAGCAGTTGACGGGCGCTGAATAAGTCTCTCTCGCAACCGCGAACCGTTTGCGCCGCACCCTAAAATATGGTCATTATCACAGTCATAATGACACGGGGAACGGAATGTACGAATACGCCATAGTGTGGGAATGGCTGGCTTTTGCCGTGCGCTGGGTGCACGTCATCACCGCTGTTGCCTGGATCGGCTCTTCCTTTTATTTCATCGCGCTCGATCTTGGACTGGTCAAGCGGCCGGGTCTGCCGCCCGGTGCCTATGGCGAAGAGTGGCAGGTCCACGGCGGCGGCTTCTACCATATCCAGAAATATCTCGTGGCCCCGGCATCGATGCCGGAACATCTGACCTGGTTCAAATGGGAGAGTTATTTCACCTGGCTTTCCGGCTTCACCATGCTGGCGGTCGTCTACTATGGCGGCGCTGATCTGTTTCTGATTGACCGGCATCTTCTCGATGTTTCCGCCCCTGTCGCAATCCTGATCTCGATGGCGTCGCTGTCGATCGGATGGATCTGTTATGACCTGCTGTGCAAATCGCCGCTCGGGCGCAATACCTGGGGCCTGATGGCGCTGCTCTTCGTGCTGCTGGTGCTGATGGCCTGGGGCTATATGCAGATCTTTACCGGTCGAGCCGCCTTCCTGCATCTCGGCGCATTTACCGCGACGATCATGTCGGCGAATGTGTTCTTCATCATCATTCCCAACCAGAAGATCGTCGTTGCCGACCTGATTGCCGGGCGCACGCCCGATCCGAAATATGGGGTGATCGCCAAGCAACGCTCGCTGCACAACAACTATCTGACGCTGCCTGTCATCTTCTTCATGCTGTCGAACCACTATCCCCTGGCGTTCGCCACCAAGTTCAGCTGGATCATCGCCGGGCTGGTCTTCCTGATGGGCGTGACCATCCGGCACTGGTTCAACACGATGCATGCGCGCAAGGGCAATCCGCACTGGACATGGGCCGCCACTGCGGTGATCTTCGTGATCATCATGTGGTTGTCGACCGTGCCCAAAGTCCTGACCGGGGAAGCAGCGGAACCGAAGCTGTCGCAGACCTTCGAGAAATTCCGCACCGATGCCCATTTCGCGCAGGTCGTGGAAACAGTCTCCGGGCGCTGTTCTATGTGCCATGCGTCCGAACCCGTCTGGGAAGGTATCGCGCGCGCGCCGAAGGGCGTGATCCTCGACAATGACGCCGACATCGCCCGGCACGCGCGTGAAATCTACCTGCAGGCCGGCCGCAGCCATGCCATGCCGCCAGGCAATGTCACCGAGGTCAGCGACGACGAGCGCAAGCTGCTGGCGGCCTGGTACGAGAGTTCGGTGGCCTCCAAGACGCAGTAGGGCATTGCCCAACGGTCATGTGAGCAGGAATTCGAGATCGACTTCCGAACGATAGCGCAGAAGGCAATCGGCAACGCGTTGCCGGTTTTCGCCGGTAATTGCGGTACCGCGGCCGGCAATGCCCTTGTTGACGTTGAGCACTTCGCTGCCTTCCTTCGCAAACGCTGCCGCCAGGGCTGTCTGACGGTCCGGCGGCAGGCGCAGCGCGGATGCGACCTTCTCGGCAAGCTCCTGCTTGGAACCGAGAACGTCTTGCTCGTAGTGTATCCACAGCGGCTTCACGAGGCCGGCGCGTTCGCATGCCATCCAGCTCATGTAGTATTTCACATACCAGGCCAGTTTGAGATCGATCAGGATCGCGATGCGGTCGTCGAACTCCCGTGCGAGAAAGTCGGCGGGCAGGCCGTGGCGCAGCATGATCGAGCCCTCCGTCCGCGGGATCGCCTTGCGGAAATGATCGTCGAAGCTGACGAGCGAGTCGAAGATGTTGCGCGAGGCGAGGATCGGACGAACGCCGTAGACGCCGAGCTGATCGGCAAGCAGCGGCGAGCAGGTCATGTGGTGATGGGCGATGAATCCCTGCGGATGCAGGCAATTGCCGAGCAGTGCCAGTTCGTCCACGGCTTGTTCGTTGGTCGCGCCGCCAAAAAGAGCGTGTGCGTAGGGAACGATGGAGCTCAAAGTCAGCGTGACGCGCCTCAGACCCAGGACGTCGGCCAGGGAAGCCGACAGGAAGGTCGAACCCGATTTGGGTGGCGCGGTGAACAGGATCCTGTGCGAACGCGTATTGGCTGCCGCCGCGCGTGCAAAGCCGACGGTCTTCTGCAATTGACCGGTGGACATCAGCCCGGCCGGCTCGAGTGCCGCCGGCAGTTCGGGCACGAAAAACGGATTGGCCGCCGTGCCGATCATGATCATATCGGCCTTGTTGGCCGCGTCCGCCGCCATGAAAATGTCGCTTGCCATGGCGCGGGCGGCCGGAAGCGAGGTCTCTCCCACGATTGCCTTGAGAAAGGTCTTCTGGTCGGTATGCATCAATGAGCTCCATGTTTCCGGAGCGGGCGTTCCGGCGCGATTTGCTTGCCAGCCTAGACGCCGCAACTTGCATAGGGCTGTTTGCCGAAAACTGTTTGTGTTGACCCTTGGGTCGGATAACGTGAGGCGACTCCAACAATGATGACGAGCGAACGATGACGAAGACGATCTTGCGCGGCCGGCTACTGTCTTTCCTGCGCGAGCCTGCGGACCTGGCCGATGGCGACAGCTATCGCTATGTCGAGGACGGTGGACTGCTGATCAGCGACGGCGTCATCGCCGCCATGGGCGCGTTCTCCGAAGTCCTGGCATCGGCGCCGGCGGACGTCGAGATCGTCGATCACAGGCCGCACCTGATCATGCCGGGTTTCATCGACACCCATCTTCACTTTCCACAGATGCAGGTGATCGGGTCCTATGCGGCCAATCTCCTCGAATGGCTCAATACCTACACATTCGTCGAGGAACAGCGCTTCGGCGATCTTGCCCATGCGGCGCGCATCGCCATCAAGTTCTACGACGAACTCATCCGCCACGGAACCACGACCGCCGTGGCCTATTGCTCGGTGCACAAGGCGTCGGCCGACATGTTCTTCGCCGAGGCACTGCGACGCAACATGCGCATGCTCGGCGGCAAGGTGATGATGGACCGCAATGCACCGGAAGCCCTGCGTGACACGCCGCAGCGAGGCTATGACGAGACAAGGCAGGTGATCTCCACCTGGCATGGCAAGGGCAGAAACCACGTGGTGATCTCGCCGCGCTTTGCCATCACGTCGACGCCCGAGCAGATGGCGATGGCGCAGGCGCTGGCACTGGAATTTCCCGACCTGCATATCCAGACGCATCTCTCTGAAAATCCGGACGAATGCCGCTTTGCCTGCGAGCTCTATCCCGATGCGAAGGACTATACCGATATCTATGCCCGTTACGGCCTGCTCGGTCCGAAGAGCCTGTTCGGCCATTGCATCCACCTTTCCGATCGCGAGGCCGACGCGATGAGCGAGAGCGGTTCGGTCGCGGTGTTCTGTCCGACGTCAAACCTGTTTCTCGGTTCGGGCCTGTTCGGGCTGAAGCGGCTCTCGCAGCGCGACAAGAGCGTGCGCATATCGGTAGCGACCGATATCGGCGGCGGCACCTCCTACTCGATGCTGCGGACGCTCGACGAGGGCTACAAGGTTCTGCAGTTGCAGGGTGAACGGATGACGCCCTTCGAGAGCTTCTATCGCATGACGCTTGGCAATGCGCTTGCGCTGGGCCTCGCGGACCGGATCGGCACTTTGGACGCCGGGTCGGATGCGGATGTCGTCGTGCTCGACAGCCGGGCGACCCCGGCCATGGCGCTCAAGATGGAGGTCGTCAACAGCCTTGCCGAAGAACTGTTCCTGATGCAGACGATGGGCGACGACCGGACGATCGCCGAGACCTACGTCGCCGGCAAGGCCGCCAAGGCCGCGCTCGCGTAAGCAATGGGGGCGGGCATGGCAGCCAATCTCGCGCTTGGTGGGCTGATCATCGCACTGACCGTGGTTATCCATACGCTTGGCCTCATGGCGGTGACGCATGTCATGACATGGTTCGTCAGTCTCTTCCGCGTGCACGGACGACGCAGCCGCGTCCTGGCGATGATCTCCGTCGTGATCGGCATCTTTGCCGTGCTGACTGTTGAAGTCTGGCTCTGGGCCGCGTTCTTCTACCTGTTCGCCGTCGTGCCGGACTTTGCCACGGCGCTCTATTTTTCCACGATCACCTTTTCCACCGTGGGCTACGGCGACGTGGTCCCGGCGCATGAATGGCGCCAGCTGGCCGCCCTGGAGGGCATCGATGGATTTCTCATCATCGGCTGGTCCACGGCCTACCTGATTGCTGCCGGCATCCGGGTCGGTCCGTTCCGGTCCGGCGAGCATTTCTGATCGTCAGGCGTCGGCGAAGCGCTGGGGTTCGCTGCGCAGTTTTTCGATGTCCCGCTGGGGCGGGGCGCCGAACAGACGCTTGTATTCACGGCTGAACTGGGAAGGGCTGTCATAGCCGACGCTGTGGCCGGCACTCGCCGCATCGAGCCGTTTGGTGATGATCAGCCGGCGCGCCTCCTGCAGGCGCAACTGCTTCTGGTACTGCAACGGGCTCATGGCGGTCGCATCGCGGAAATGTTGGTGAAGCGATGACGGGCTCATGCCGGACAGCGAGGCGATCTCCTCGATGCTGAACGATTTCGTGTAGTTCTCGCGGATCCAGCTGATGGCGCGGCTGACATGGCGGTTGCGGTTCTGCGGCTCGAGCATGCGGCGGATGAATGCGGCCTGTTCGCCCTTGAGCAGACGGTAGAGGATTTCACGCTCGATCAGCGGCGCCAGTTCGGCGGCGTCTTCCGGCGTCTCGTGCAGCCTGAGCAGGCGGATGGCCGCATCCAGGAGTTCTGGCGAGGTCTGGCCGATTGCCACTCCCATGCCTGACTCCTGCGTCGGCGCCGGCATGCGCATCAGCATGTCGGCGCAGAGATCCAGGTCGAGTTCGAGCCGCACGCAAAGATAGGGTTCGGCTTCGGTCGCCGTCACCACCTGGCCCACGATCGGCAGGTCGACCGAAACGAGAAGATGCTGCGACTTGCCATAGCGGAAGGTCTCGCCGCCGACGAGAACCTGCTTCTCGCCCTGGACGACGATGCAGATCGCGGCCTTGTGGATGCCGTGTACCGGATTGGTCGGCCTGGAGATGCGTGCAGCCCACAAGCGCGGGACCGCAGTCTGGTGGATTCCATCTGCTTCGGCGTATTGTGCAATTAGCGCGGCAAGCTCTTTTTCTCTGTGCATGGAAAACTCAGGCCTATCTCGTTAAAAATATTCGCCACAATCTGGCCGTTTTGCCTAATTTTGGCCGGATTGTTTAACTCGGCTTATATCGCATTTTGCAGTATCGTGCAATCATCGTGGAGGAATGGTCTACCGTCCCCTCGAGCCGGCGCGCTATATCTGCGTTCGTCAGATGCAAACAACCCGATGAAGAGAGGAGAGAGCCATGACGATCAAAACGCTTGCAAATGTCATGTGGGTTTTCCCGCAGAAGCTTTTCAATATCGGGCGCGAGAAAATCGCAAAAATTGTCCGTGATCGCGCCCAATCTGAAGCGAGGTGGCTCAATGGTTAGAGACAATGGATTGCTGATCGGTACGGCGGCATTCGTGTTCTCGCTGGTTGCCGCGCTGGCATCGTCCAGCCCGGCCTTCAGTGAAGTGGCGCGCAAGAAGGACGAGACGGAGAAGGACGGTACGGTGAATCCGGCAGAAAAATTCGCCGGTGTCTGGATTTCCGGTGACGGCTTCATCCGCCACGAACTCCTGCCAACCGGCCGCTATGTCGAGGCGCGTGGGACCCAGGAAAAGGCTTACGAGGGTGAGTTCCGGATCAGCGGCACCCACATCGACTACAAGGATGACACAGGCTTCAGCGCCGACGGCGATTTCAAGGATGGAATACTCTATCACGCCGGCATGGTGCTCTATCGCCGCGCCAGTCTTTGACGATTGCGTTCGGCCAGGTTCTGCGCGACCTGGCCGAATGGACTTTTTCAGCCATCGAGAGCGTTGATCACAGTTTTGGCGCCCAGCGCGTCGGTGATCACGTGCAAGTCCTCGCCCGTTTCATTGGATCAGTTCGAAGCGGTCGACATCCACCAGACCCTTGTCGGAAATCTTGAGATGCGGGATCACCGGCAGCGGCATGAAGGCAAGCTGCAGGAAGGGCTCTTCGAGCGTCGAGCCGAGTGCGTAAGCGGCCTGCCGGAGGTGATGGAGGGTGTCGCGCACCGTCTCATAGGGTTCGGCGCTCATCAGGCCCGCGACGGGGAGCGCGATCTCCCCGGTGACGCGGCCGTCCTCCACCACGACAAATCCGCCCTTGATGGCGGAAAGCCGGGCCACGGCCACGGCCATGTCCTCGTCACTGGCTCCGACCACGCAGATGTTGTGGCTGTCATGGCCGACGGTCGAGGCGATGGCACCCTTCTTCAGGCCGAAACCCTGGACGAAGCCGGTGGCGCGGTTGCCATTCTTGCCGTGGCGCTCGATGACCGCAATCTTCAGGATGTCGTTTTCGAAGTCGACCGTGGTCTGGTTGCCTGCGACGGGCAAGCGATAGCGGCGATGCTCGGTGATGATCTTGCCGGGCAGGACGCCGAGCACGGAGCTTTCCGTATCCCGCGCCGGAACCGCAAAATCGGCCGCCGTGATCGTGGGCGCATGCACGCTGTCGAGGCCTACGGGTTCGACCGGCTTGCGACCGGCGAAGAGTTCCGCGGTTACCCGGCGTCCGGCCGCGAAGACGAGGTCGGCCTTGCAGTTTTCGAGGCTGTCGATGACGACGAGGTCGGCGCGCCAGCCCGGCGCGACCAGGCCGCGATCGCGCAGTCCGAAAGCGCGGGCAGCGGAGATCGAGGCGGCGCGATAGACGGCAAGTGGCTCCATTCCCGCCGCGATCGCGGTGCGGATCAGGTAGTCGAGATGGCCCTGTTCGGCGATGTCGAGGGGATTGCGATCGTCGGTGCAGAGCGCAATGAACGGCGACAGCCTCTCGGTGAACAGCGGCATCAGCGCAGCGAGATCCTTGGAGACGGAGCCCTCGCGGATGAGGATATGCACGCCCTTGCGGATCTTCTCCATGGCTTCGGCAGCGCTGGTGCATTCATGTTCGGTACGGATTCCGGCGGAGAGATAGCCGTTGAGCGGATAGCCGGAGAGCAATGGCGCATGCCCGTCGATATGGCCGCCCTCGAAGGCCTCGAGCTTGGCGAGCGCGACCGGATCCTTGGCGACCACGCCGGGAAAATTCATCATCTCCGCAAGGCCGATCACTTTGGGATGCTTGCGGAACGGCAGGAGGCGCTCGATCGGCAGGTCGGCGCCCGAGGTCTCGAGATGCGTCGCCGGCACGCAGGAGGAGAGCTGGACGCGAATGTCCATGATCGTCTCCAGCGAGGAATTCGAGGAAGAATTGCAGCCCTTCGGTGCCGAGCACGTTGGCGATCTCGTGCGGGTCGCAGATCACCGTGGTGACGCCATAGGGCAGGACGCAGCGGTCGAATTCATGCGGCGTGACCAGCGAGGATTCGATGTGCAGGTGCGTGTCGATGAACCCGGGCACGACGATCCTGCCTGAGATGTCGACCTCGGTCTTGCCGGTATAGTCGCCGCAGGTGCCGACAATGCGGTCGCCACAGATGGCGATGTCGGAGGCGACCAGTTCGCCAGTCACCAGATCGAAGAACTTTCCGCCCTTGAGCACGATATCGGCCGGCTCGCGACCGGTGCCCTGATCGATCATCCGTTCAAGTTTCTCGGTCATGGTGTTCTCCGAATTCCTGGCTGTTCTGACAAGTGTAGCGGCGTCTCGAAGATGGGGGAAGGTGGATCGGATCGTTCTTTTCGACGCGCTGCCGGCCGCGTATCTTGCCGGCTCTGTTCCCACGCACCCAGCGGTGCGATGGCCTAGGCATTGGCCGCTCTCATCTCGCCATGCACTGGCAGGTCCAGCGCGAAATTGATAGCTAAAGGCGTCCGTGGCAAAAAGGTGCAAGCTTTGGAGCAGGCTTTATGAATTTGATAACAACTGGCTGGGCACTGTTGGCGGTTGCGCTCGTCATGGGCGCCACATTTCTGTCATGCGACGCGCGACTGCGAGCCCAATCATGGCGCTTGACCCTTTGGCGAGTGCTCGTGATTGCGACTGCAATCGTGAGCACCGGGTTTCGTCCTGAAATTTCAATCTTTATCTTTGTCTTGGCGGGCATGATAACATGGGGGCGCCACCTGTACGTGAATGGACGCGAAGGTGGCAGGGCCCGTTCTCTATATGAGTTTTTCTCATTTCTTTGGAATTGGGAATGGCCACCTTATATGCCATCAGATCCCGAGCGTTATTGAACGTCCGGGGCCTCACCCCCAGATTTGGTGAGGGCGGGGTCTCGTTAGAGCTTTGTGATGAGAGCAATTGCAAAGCTCACAACGCCATGCCAAGACGATTGAAGGGCTTGTACGAGGGTGTCGTGAAGGCAGAGGCTTTTAGCTTATTGATTGTTCTAGGCAGTTGCGCGGCCGCTGCCGCAGGAACACCTGCTTACGACAAGTGCGTTTCAGTTTTTGATGGCGCGATGCTTCAAATCGCCCAAGAACAGAAAGCGCTGACCAGGGAAACTGAGGCCGTACGCGGCGACATCAGGGCCAAATGCGTGCTCGGCCGGACAAAGGGCATTCCGCTTTTCCGAAAGCACTATTTGCTAACCCAACGTCTTCTCAAGAGTGAATGCTCTGGTAGCTTGGAAGCAAAGACTAACTCAAAGTTCAGACAGCTCTATGCCCAATATGTAGGCGCAACCAAAAGAGTATGCCGTAGAGCGGGGACGACGTTTTGACTACCCACTTCTCACTAGGGTGTGGCTGACGGGTCCAGTGAATAGCCAAGCGAAGAGAATACATAGTTGGCCTCCAACAGGTGGTAGGCCGCGTCTGCCGTGGCGATAGCCGCCTGCCAGGCGGGCGTCGCCACATGCGCGGAGTCGAAGCTGGAGGAACGCGGTGTCCGGCAGCGCTGCGTCCAACGTGTCCACGGCCAGCTTGACCACATCTGCCTCGTGTTGATCGACGAGTAACTCACCGATCGCTTTCTCCGGCTCGTCCACGATGTATGGGACCATGTCGAATATAATGCCGACGGCTACGTTTAGGTCTATGAAGCTAACGAGTTCGCCTGCCCCGTTGTGGCGGGCGTGCACGATCTCCTCGTCTGTCTTCGCGACAAATTTCAGGGCGCTGATCAAGTTCAGGCGCATATGCTCGTATTGCAGGGTCAGTTCAGCCATCGAAGTCGTCGCTCCAGAACACGTTGTCTTTGGAGAAGTGGGCGCATCATGATCGCGCCTACGCTCCCTGTCCTCCAGCCACTTTATCCAGAAGTACATTCTCCCTCTGGGCTTCGGGAATCAAGGGATAGAAAAGTCGCTGCCCTGACAGAACGAAAAAAGCGATGGCGGAGACAGGAATAACAACGAAAGCACCGGCACCGATCATAGACACAGCGGACGGCACCCTATCAGTCTGTCCTGCCAAACCTGCATAATCAAGCAATAGTACAACTGCAACCGATAGAACGTATACAGCCGCACACGCGCACCATAGCCTGATCAACTTCCTGAACCAGCGTCTAAGCCAAGCAGGAATGCTAGCGAATGCCATGTATGCTCCATAACAAAAGTCCTTGCCGCATCGCTATGTTAAGCAAGTTGGCCGGCCCGACCCCAGACATGAGTGAGGAGGCAGGCTAATCCTGGATATTAGGCGCAAGGCGATCGGCACATGCTTGACGCAGCGCAGAAGGATCTCGTCCGCCAAACTCTTTGGTCAGAAGTGCAGCAACAGCGGCGGCCTGCTTGTTTGCGACGTCTGCGGGTATCTTAAAGTGTCTGATTGCCAGCGCAGCGCGCCTGTCAAGTTCTGCGCGATGATACTTTTTAGGTGCGCAATTTCGCCAAAAGAACTCTTCTATTCCTAGGTGATAGATCGCGCTAGCTTGAATTCCTGGAATCCCCTCGCTCCACATCCGCGACGTCGCATGTTGGTAGGTGCGCTGAATAATTTGATAAGCGCTTTCGGGACTTTGGGCAGATTCTGCCACAAGAACTATGCATCCGATCGACAATGACAAAATCATTCCTGGCCTCTGGCTTTGATCTTTTGCGAGTTAGCACGATTGGTCTACGAACGCCGACAACTGGCTCAGACTTTCGACTTTGTCCGCAAACTTCAAGCCCCTCCATAGCTTCAGGGATGTCTCCGCCGGACGCCTTGCAATGTGACGCTAGGCATCGTGCGAGTGATCAAGCCCCTGATTGAGCGGTGTGAAAACCCTCTAGACATCTACCTGCAAGCCAAAAGCAATGCTTTTGAGATCGCCGTCAACACTTTCAAATCCAGAAAGCAGACCCTTTTGGAGCATTTTCCATATCCAGTTCACGCCGCATCCCTGTTGTGCCACTTCAGCGGCGTCACCTAGGTCCGCAAGGCGATACGGCCGGTGGATGGGAGAACTTGCGCCCTCTCAATTCCTGGCGTGCAGACGCTCAAAATATGTTAGCATTGTCTTATGGATATCGACTATCGAGAGGGACCGCATGCGCCGGAAGCTGGTAACGATCATGGTCTGCGATTTCGTCGGCTCGACTGCGGCGATGGAACAGGATGAAGAGCGCAGCGTATCGACGGTCGGCGCGTGCCTCGATGTCGTTGCAGACGCGGTCGCGCGCCAGGACGGGCGGGTCTTCTCGACAGCGGGAGACTCGCTGCTGGCGGAATTCGAAAGCCCGGTCAATGCGCTGAGGGCTGCCATCGAAGCGCGCTACAGCATCAGCAGCGTTGGCGATGTCAGTGCCGACGACATGCGTTTCGGGCTTCATATCGCCGATGTCGTCGTCGTCGGGGACGACCTCAGGGGCGATGGCGTCAACCTAGCGGCGCGCATCCAGTCCACCGCCGAACCCGGCGCGATCGAGGTATCGTCGGCGCTCTATGACCAGGTACGGCGCGTCTCGCCCTGCAAGTTCGATCCTGTCGGCGCGCGCAGCCTGAAGGGCATTTCGGAACCTGTCGAGATCTACCGTGTCGTGGCCGTCATAGACCGCCATCTTTTCCAAGTCGCGCCGACCCGCCAGCATCAGGCAGATCCGGTGACATTGCGCCCCAATTCCGTGGCGGTCACGCGTTTCAGCGTCGCGCCCGGGGCAGATCAGGACCAGGTGTTCCTCGCAGAGGGCATTTCCGACGATCTCACACTTGAACTCAGCCGCCTCAAGGGCCTGTTCGTCAGTTCCCGCACGGCCTCGACATCGCTTTCCACGGCCGATCCGGTCGAGATCGGCAAGGCGCTCGGTGTCTGTTATGTCGTCGGCGGTTCGATCCGGAAATCCGGCGGCGACGTGCGCTTGAACATTTCTCTTGCCGAGACCAGGGAAGGGCAGGTGATCTGGAGCGATCGCATCACCCGGCCGTTCGCGGATCTGCTCGACATCATGGATGAAGTGACGGCCCGTGTTGCGGCCACCATTTCCGGCCGGGTTGAGCAATCGGAACTGGCGGCTGTCCGCCTGAAGCGGCCGAAATCGATGTCCGCCTACGAATACTATCTGCGCGGCCTCGACCAGCATCGGCTGTCGGGCCTGTCAGACACGCATGTCCTGTCGGCCATCGAATGGTTCGACCGATCGATCAAGGCCGATCCCGGCTTCGGCCGGCCGCATGCCATGCGGGTGTGCTCGTGGAGCAATCTCGACACGTTCGATATCGATGTCGCCGAAACGCAGGTTGCGCACGCCCTCAGTCTGGATCCGACCGATCCCGAAGCCCACCGGATCATGGGCGCGATCAAGATGATGTCGCGCGACTTCAATGCCTCGCGCTATCACATCAACAAGGCATTCGAACTGGCGCCCAACGATGCCTATGTCATCGGCCGCAGTGCCTGCTTCTTCGTGTTCGCCGGGGAACCGCTTCGGGCGCTAGAACTGCTCGACCGTGCCGAAAACCTCGACCCGTTCCTGCCGGTCTGGATCATGGAGGAGCGCGTGGCGGCCTATTATGCGCTCGACCGTTTCGATGACGTCATCGGCGTTGCCCGCTCGCTGCCGTTCCAGACCCGCCGGACGCTGATCTACCAGGCGGCCGCGCAAGTGGCGCGGGGATGCGTGGACGAGGCAAGCACTTTGATCGGCCAGGCCCTAGTGCTCGATCCGCGCCTGTCGGAGCAATATGTCCGGTCGCAGGAATTACTACGGATCGCACAGTGCTCAATACACTGATCTCGCGGGTTCGCGCGGCGGGCCTGCCAGAAAGAGCCGGAGGTGGTGGCCCGTCGGGTGAAGGTGGCGGCGAGGTAAAGCGCTCGAGCGGAGCCAGGCTCGACCCGTCGCCCAACAAAATCCCTCTCCAATCCGCAAACCTCCGAAACGCAGCTTCGCAGGAGCTTTCGTCTGGGCGTCAGGTCATCTGCGGCGATGTGGTCACATTCTCGCGACTGGCCCGAGGATGATGTTCTGCTGCTACTTGGGACTCCCATTCCGCATCGCAACATGCCATAAGCCCGCCCGCAAACCATCCCTCCGGCCGGACTTTTCGCTCCATGATCCGCATCGAAAACATCACCAAGCAGAACAGCCACCAGCATTCTCTTCATCGAGGCCTCGGCGGCGCTGAACCGGGGGGAGAAGATCGGGCTGGTCGGGCCCAACGGCGCCGGCAAGACGACGCTGTTCCGGATGATCACCGGCGAGGAGCAGCCCGACGAGGGTCAGGTCTCGATCGAGAAGAACATCACCATCGGCTATTTCAACCAGGATGTCGGCGAGATGGCGGGCCGAGCGGCGGTGGCCGAAGTGATGGACGGCGCCGGGCCGGTCAGCGAGGTCGCGGCGCGAGCTGCATGCGCTGGAAGCCGCCATGGCCGATCCCGACCAGATGGACCGGATGGACGAGATCATCGAGCGCTATGGCGAGGTGCAGGCGCGCTTCGAGGAGCTCGACGGCTATGGGCTCGAGAGCCGGGCGCGCGAAGTTCTCGGCGGGCCTGTGCTTCAGCCAGGAGATGATGGACGGCGACGTCGGCAAACTTTCCGGCGGCTGGAAGATGCGCGTGGCGCTCGCCCGCATCCTGCTGATGCGCCCCGATGCGATGCTGCTCGACGAGCCGCTCGAACCATCTCGACATCGAAAGCCTGATCTGGCTGGAGGAATTCCTGAAGGGCTATGACGGCGCGCTGCTGATGACCTCGCACGACCGCGCCTTCATGAACCGGATCGTCGGCAAGATCATCGAGATCGACGGCGGCTCGCTGACCACCTATTCCGGCGATTACGAATTCTACGAGCGCCAGCGCGCCGATGAGCGAGAAGCAGCAGCAGGCGCAGTTCGAGCGCCAGCAGGCGATGCTCGCCAAGGAGATCAAGTTCATCGAGCGCTTCAAGGCGCGCGCCTCCCACGCCGCGCAGGTGCAGAGCCGGGTGAAGAAGCTCGACAAGATCGAACGCGTCGAGCCGCCGCGCCGCCGCCAGACCGTGGCCTTCGAATTCCAGCCGGCGCCGCGCTCCGGCGAGGACGTCGCGAGCGCTCAAGGGCGTGCACAAGCAATATGGCGCCAAGGTCATCTATGACGGCTTCGACTTCATGATCCGCCGCCGCGAGCGCTGGTGCATCATGGGTATCAACGGCGCCGGCAAATCGACGTTGCTGAAGCTGGTGGCGGGCACCGCCGAGCCGGATGCCGGCACGGTGCACGATCGGCGCCGCGGTGAAGATGGGCTATTTCGCCCAGCATGCGATGGAGCTGCTCGACGGCGAGCGCACCGTGTTCGAGTGGCTGGAAGACGCGTTTCCGCAGGCGGGGCAGGGGGCGCTGAGGACGCTCGCCGGCTGCTTCGGCTTTTCCGGCGACGACCAGGAGAAGAAGTGCCGGGTTCTCTCGGGCGGCGAGAAGGCGCGGCTGGTGATGGCCAGATGCTGTTCGACCCGCCGAACCTGCTGGTGCTCGACGAGCCGACCAACCATCTCGACCTCGACACCAAGGAAATGCTGATCAAGGCGCTCGCCGATTACGAGGGCACGATGATCTTCGTCAGCCACGACCGGCATTTTCTGGCGGCGCTCTCGAACCGGGTGCTGGAACTGACGCCAGATGGCGTGCATCGCTACGACGGCGGCTATACGGAATATGTCGCGCGTACCGGCCAGGAAGCTCCGGGCCTCAGGCACTAAGCTTGCAGTGCATGCGCAGTGGCGGTTCAACAACCGAGCGTGGCTCGGGCAAATCCCAGCGATGGCTCTAGACGCCGCCCTAGATCCATCCCAGCGTCACGGCCTGCTTGAGCCCGAAGCCGACAATCAGGGCAACAAGTCCTATTGCGACGATGATGGCGGTCCACCTGTCGCGAGAATCAGTTTCCACAAATCATTTCCTTCGGATATTTCTCACGAAGTTCCCTGCGGTATCCGCACGCGCGGTGTCCGCATGAGAAGACGTCAGACTTTGGAGTACCGCTGCCGGGGGACAAAGCCCGGCAGCGGGCGGGGTAAGCGGGTCCAACAGGCAGGGCTGCAGGCGGCACCCGCTGGGGTGTCTCGACACGGCCGATATACGGTCGTGTCGGGGCATTCACTACAACGCGGGCACGAAGGTCACTGCGTCGCATTCACCAATGGAAAACTCTGTTATTTCCCGTCATGACAGCGGCATGACACGGTTTGCGGTCCGTGTTCAGGGATCCGGCGTAACGTCAGCACGATGCCTGCTCAGCGGAAGCCCGCGCGCTTCAGCCCCTCGCGGTAGAGGTCGCGCTGCCAGGCCTGCCGGATCGATACGATCGACAGCCATTTTTCGATCTCGAAGTCCGGATGCTGCGCGAGCGCCTTGCGCATGTAGAGCGTGGCCTGCTTCTTGTCGCCGAGCATGCCCCAGCAGGCTGCCGTAAAGCGCGCCACGTGGCTCTGGTCGGCGACATGCGAGATTCTCCAGCGCATCCGCGTAGCGCTCCAGTGAGTAGTGGCGCCGGCTGCAGTCCACCAATAGGTGTCCGGACACAAAGGATTGACTTCGAAGGCGCGCGCGATCTTGTCGAGCGCGGCCTCGGGTTCCGAGGCATGGATCAGCGAATCGGCATAATCGATGATGAGATCGGCATGCGAGGGCGCTGCGCGTTCGGCGGTTTCAAAAGCCGCGAGGCTCTCGTCGAAAGCACCCAGATATTGCTTGGCCACGCCAAGCTGGTGATAGCCGGTCGCGTCGTCGCCATCGGCCGCGATCGCTTCCAGCGCATGCTTCGCCGACTGCTCGATCAGGTCGTTGTCGCCACGGGCGGTGATCAACCATTCGAGATGCTCGGTGCGCGACAGGCCTCCAAGGGCGGACGAAAAATGCGGCGCCTCCTTGAGCGCGGCGCGGAAGGCCTTTCGCGCGCGCCGCAGGTCGGGCAGGTCCATTTTGCGCAAATGATGCTGGCCCAGCAGGTAGTTCTGGTAGGCGGTTGCGTCGCTGGCTCGGCGCAGTCTGGACAGTTCGGCGCTTTCGATTTTCAACAGCGTCGTGGCAGTGATCTTGCGGATCAGCGCGTGATAGCCGGAACTGAGCTGTGACGGATCGACCGCGTGACGCTCGGCCCAGACGAGAATTGCCGGCGACGTCGACAAGGCTGACGAACAGCGCCGGCGCGCCGGATTGCCGGCTGAGTTTTGTCTCCAGGACATAGCTCGCACCGTACGTGGCGTAGTCTGCGAGGCGCTCGGCGTCCGTATGGTCGAGCAGGGCCCGCGCGGTATGGTGCGCCACGACGGATATGGTCTTTGCGTGGCAAAGGCCGATGGTGACGTCTTCAAGCAGGCAGTCGACAAGCGGATCGGCAGGCCCCATTTCGACATCGGCCAAGGGGGGCGGAAGCATGATGCGCGGCAGTACGGGGGTGCGGGCGCCCGGCGCGACGGGCGGTTCGGTCACAAGGACCGCGCTCGGTCGGGCGGCGCTCTTGAAGAGCTTGCTGGTGAATTCGATCATCCGCGCGTCCGGTACGGCGTCCAGATCGTCGCGCAACTTCTCGCGGTAGCGTTCGAACATTGCCTTCGACTGCGCCATGTGGCCTTCGGCGGCGAGGGCGAGGATCAGGGCCTGGTAGGCAGGTTCGCTATAGGGATCGAATTCGAGGATCCTGTGGGCCAACTGCCGCACCAGTTGCGATTCGCCCGCCAGCCGTTCCGATTGCACCAGCGGTCCCATGGCATCCGACAATCGCGACAAGATGCGTTGCCGTTCGGCATCCAGCCAAAGGTCCGCACGCTCGGAGGCTGTCTGGATGCCGGCAAAGAAGACGCCGGTGACGATCGCCAGAACATCTTCGACCACGTTCGAGGTCGCGTCGGCGGCAAGCGATCGTACCAGCAGGAAATCCGCAACGACGACGTCCCGTCTCAGGACCACGTCATTGCCGACGACGTCGACGATTGCCGAGCTCAACTGGCTTTGACGGATCCTGATGCGCGCGAGTAACTGACGCAGGTTCACGAGGGGATCGCTGCTGTCATCGCCCCAGAGAAACGAGGCGAGATCCAGCCGAGGCGTGCGCATTCCCGGGCGGGTCGCGAGGTAGGCGATGGCAAGCAACGCCTTTTGCGGAAGCAGCAGCGTCCTGTCCTCGTCGTCAACGAGCCGGGCGCTTCCGAATGTCTTGAGCGTGAATTGCAACCGCGCCTCTGGCAAAGGGCGGCAGGCTCCAGTTGCAGACTGCCGCGTCGTTCGAATCCGTCCAATCGGAACGATAGCGCAATGCCGGCAATCCATGTAGGAAAACTTCGTCGCCACATTTCGATCTGCCCGACCGCCCTTGCGGAGCGATCGCGCAGATCGGTGGGCGCCGGTCCGGGCTCAGCCGTGCTGCAGCGATGCCATGTCGATCACGAAGCGGTAGCGCACATCGGCGCTCTCCATGCGCTTGAAGGCATCGTTGATCTGGTCCATGCGGATCATTTCGACATCCGGCAAGATATTCTTGCGGGCACAGAAATCGAGAAGCTCCTGCGTCTGCTGGATACCGCCGATCGGCGAGGCAGCGATCCGACGGCGGCCACTGAGCAGCGGCAGGCTGTTGAACGCGTTCATCGGGCCGACCTGACCGACGATCACCAATGTGCCGTCGACGTCAAGCAGTGGCATGTAGGGGTCGACGTCGTGCCGCACCGGCACGGTGTCGACGATGAGGTCGAAGCTCGATCTTGCGGCCTTCATCGCTGCCGGATCGGCTGAGACGAGATAGTTGTCGGCACCGAGCGCCTTGGCATCGTCGGCCTTGTCGGTCGAACGGCTGATGACGGTGACCTCGGCGCCCATGGCCGCGGCCAGCTTGACGGCCATGTGACCGAGACCCCCGAGGCCGATCACGCCGACACGGGTGCCAACACCCACATTCCACGTGCGGAGTGGCGAATAGGTAGTAATGCCGGCGCAGAGCAGGGGTGCTGCCCGCGACAGGTCCAGGCCAGCGGGGATGCGGCAGGCGAATTCCTCCCGCACGACGATGTGCTTGGAATAGCCGCCGAAGGTCAGATCACCCGTGATCCGATCCCTGGCATTGTAGGTGCCCGTATTGCCCTCGCGGCAGAGCTGTTCCTCGCCCTTGCGGCATTGGTCGCACGACTGACAGCTGTCGACCATGCAGCCGATTGCGGCATAGTCCCCGACCTTGTACTTCGTCACACCGCTGCCGATCTCGATGACCCGGCCGACGATTTCGTGGCCCGGGACAATCGGGTAGGCGGAGGACCAACCCCAGTCGTCACGCGCCTGGTGCAGATCCGAATGGCAGACACCCGAATAGAGGATTTCCATGACCACGTCGTTGTCGCGCGGTGCCCGGCGTTCAAAGGAATAGGGAGCAAGCGGCGTGCTCGCATCGGTGGCTGCGAAACCGTAGGTTTTCATGATCTGTCCTTTGAGTTCATCGTCTTTGCGAGAAATATCAGGGGCTTGCCGCCAGCTGGCGCCGGCACGATTGCGCGGGAGCGCGCCCATGCGTCTTCTATACCCTATCGAATGCTCTGGATATGGGAAACTTCGTCAATCGATATCGCCGACCTGTCCAATCGCTGCCTTCAGCGCGGCGGCGTCATACGGCTTCGTGATGGTCGCCGCGCGGGTGAGTTCGAGCGTCAGCCTGTCGCCACTGGCGATGACGACGGGAAGATCGCCGAAACGTTCGCGCGCGGCCGTGACGAGGTCGATCCCCGATCCGTCCGGCAGACGCAGATCGGTGACGAGCACGTCGATGGCGTCGTCGAGTGCGCCCAGCGCTTCCTTCAGCGAGCCGGTCTCGACGACCCGCAAGCCGAAGTCCTCGAGCATGTCGGTGGTGAGCATGCGGATGAGCGGTTCATCTTCGCACAGAAGCGCCGTGCGGATCGCCTTGCGGGCAGGGACTGATGGCGTGGCATCGACCACCGGGTCCTTGCGGTCGAGCACCTGCCGCAACTTGCGCGCCAATTGTTCGCGCGTATAGGGCTTGGCCAGGAAATTCAGGCCGCTGTCCAGTCTTCCATCATGAACGATGGCGTTTTCGGCATATCCCGAGGTGAAGATCACCGGCGTGCCGGCGCGCGCCTGCGCCAAATGGTCGGCGAGATCGGTGCTCTTGAGCGTACCCGGCATGACGACGTCGGTGAACAACACGTCGACATGGGCGCCGCTGTCGACGATTGCAAAGCCGCTCTGCGCGTCGCGGGCCAGAAGCACCTTGTAGCCGAGGTCGGCGAGCATGGCGGCGACCGTATCTCGCACCGCATCGTCGTCCTCGACCACCAGCACGGTCTCGTTGCCGCCGGCAAAGCCAGCGCCGATTTCAGGTTCCCTGTCTTCGGCGGCGTCGGCGCGCGGCAGATAGATGCGAACGGAGGTTCCGGAACCGACCTCGGAGTGGATGGACACATGCCCTCCGGACTGCCGTGCGAAGCCATAGACCATGGAGAGGCCAAGGCCGGTCCCCTTGCCCTCGGGCTTGGTGGAAAAGAAGGGCTCGAATACCTTTTCCAGAATTTCCGGCGGCATGCCGTGCCCGGTGTCGGAGACCGAAAGCATGACGTAGTCACCCGCAACGATGTCGACCGCGCGCCGGGCATATTCCTCGTCGAGAATGACGTTGCCGACTTCAATGACCAGCCGGCCGCTGCCTTCCATGGCATCGCGGGCGTTGATGGCGAGATTGAGCAGTGCTGTTTCCACCTGCGTCGGATCTGCAAGCGTATTCCACAAGTGGTCCGGCACGATGGTTTCGACTTCCACCGCTTCGCCGATGGCGCGATGGAGCAGGCTTTCCAGGTTTTCGAGCAGGCGGCCGAGATTGACCGCCTTCGGTTCCAGCGGCTGGCGCCGTCCGAAGGACAGGAGCTGGGAGGCGAGCTGAGCGCCGCGCCTGGTTGCGGACATGGCATTGTCGAGATGCCGGCCGAGCGCGTGATCGCCTGTCTCGCGAAGAGCCATTTGCAAGCTGCCGGTGATGACCTGCAGCAGATTGTTGAAGTCATGAGCGATACCGCCGGCCAGGCTGCCCACGGCTTCCATTTTCTGGCTCTGGCGCAGCACCCGCTGCATGTCCTCAAGCTCGCGCGTACGTTCGCTGACCCGACTTTCCAGCGTGGCTGCAAGTTCCTGCAGGCTGGCCTGCGCGACACGCTGGTCCGTCACGTCGTGGCCCTGGACGAAAATGCCTTGCACCGTGCCCGACTTGCTCTTGATCGGTTGATAGATGAAGTCGAGATGGCGCAACTCGCCGGCTCCCGATGGGCCACGATTGAGGATGACCGGCGCCGCCCGCGCGATATAGGGTTCGCCCGTCTCGTAGACCGCATCGAGGATTTCGATAAAACCCTGATCGACGACCTCCGGGAGCGCTTCGCGCACTGTCTTGCCCTGCAGTTCGCGGCGCCCGACAATGTCGAGATAGGCTTCGTTGGCGAGATCGAAGACATGCTGCGGGCCCTGCAGCACGGCCATGAAGCTTGGCGCCTGGGCAAAGAGCATGCGCAGATATTCGCCTTCCCGCGACAGGGCGAGGTTGCGGTCGGCTATCGCGCCGGCGCGGCTCAGAAGATCGCTCTCGACCTGGAGGTCGCGACCCTGGGCGAGGCGCCGCAGGCGCTGCAGTTCGGTGACGTCGACCGTGTGCTGAAGGATCAGCAGACGTCCGTCTTCGCAACGAACGGGAATGTGCGACGCGCTCCAGAAGCGATCCTCGAAGGTCTTGTCGGGCAACTGGATCGGATAGGGGATCAGCGGCAGGTGATCGACCTCGGCCGTGGCCGCCGTGCGCTCAAGCGACATGCGAAGCATCCGGCCGGATTCGGAATTCGGATCGGACGGAAACGCGACGAACAGGTTGACGCCGAGCAATTCCTGTCGGCTTCGCATCGTCACCGCAAGGTAGTGGCTGGCGGTTCGGGGTGGGCGTAGACGATCAGTACATTCATGGAAGCGGTCATCCGTCAGGTGGGGATGGGCGCAGGATGGGATGTTCAGCGGTATAGTTGAAATGAATATCCGGAATCCCATATGGATGAATAATCTACGCCGCCTCGACCTCAACCTGCTGGTCACCCTCGGCGTCCTGCGTGGCACCAACGTGACCCGCGCCGCCGAGCAGCTGAACTTCTCGCAGCCCTCGGTGAGCGTGCACCTGGCCAAGCTGCGCGATCTATTCGGTGATCCGCTGTTGCTGCCAGGGCCACGTGGTATGCGTCCAACGGCGCGGGCGGAGCGTGTTCCAGAACCCCTGCGTATCGCCCTGGAGGCGCTGGAGCAGGCGGTGGCGCCGTCAGCGCCGTTCGACCCGGCCCAGGCGGACAATACCTGGCGCATCGCCGCGACGGACTACGGCGAATCCACCATCCTGCTGCCGGCCTTGACGCCATTCGCGGCAGCATTCGGGCACGCGCCTGGCGCTGCTGGAGATGTTTACCGTCGCGTATCGCCCGGCAAGCGGAGCAGGGTGATATCGACCTGGCTTTCCACACCACCGAGGGCAGCCCGCCGGGTATGCGCCGCCGTACGCTGTTCAGCGAACGCTATGTGCTGGCCGGACGCACCGGGTTCTTCGAAGCTCAGGCGCAAGCCGTCCCTGGCGCAGTTCTGCCAGCTGGAACATGTGATGGTGTCGCCCGATGGCGGCGGCTTCAGCGGTGTGACCGACGAGACCCTGGCGGCGGCCGGCCTGAGCCGGAAGGTGGCGCTGTCGGTGCCGCACTTTCTGTTCGTGGTCTTCGGGCGATCGCCGGCAGTGACCTGGTGGCGATGGTGCCGGCGCGGCTGGTGCGGGATAACCCGGCGCTGCGCGTGGTGGAAGCGCCGGTGGAGGTGCCGGGCTACGAGATGTCGATGCTCTGGGACGAACGCTCGCACCGCGACCCGGCGCATCGGTGGTTGCGCGAGCAGATTGCCGGGGCGGTGTAGCGGTACGCCGACCTTGGCCTGTAGGAGCGCGCCATGCGCGCGATCGCGGGCATGGCCCGCTCCTACAGGGAACTTCGTAGGATGGGTGGAGCGCAGCGATACCCATGCTGAGGTGCCGTTAGTGATCGCTGCGCTCCACGCCATCCTACAAGCGCGTCTGGAGGCGGGTGCTAGTCAACGAAGCGTGTCTGTAGCAGATAACGCAACGATGCCCCCAGCGTTTCTCCATGGCTGAGGCCGTCGAAGGCATGGAACTGCGCCTGCACGCCCGGTACCTTGCCCAGTTCTTCCACCAGCTCCTGCGCCGCGCGGGGCGGGCTGGGCTTGACGTTGTCGCGGGGGCGGGACGGCTCCTCCGTGCCACGCATCAGCAGCAGCCCCACGGGATGCCCGGCCAGGCGCTGGGCGAAACCGCTCTTCTCCTCGAGGATGGCGCCGTCGCCCCACCACAGCGAGGGGCTTGCCGGAGCGTAGACGCTGAATTGCTGCGGACGGGTGAACAACGCATGAAGCGTCAGCAGGCCGCCGTAGGAGTGGCCCCAGAGCATCTGCTGCGCGCGATCGATCGGCGCCTGGGCTGCCACTGCCGGCAGCATCCGCTCGCGCATCAGGTCGAGAAAGGCATCGGCGCCACCGCTGGGGTCGCCGGTGAGCGGGTCTTTCTGCTCGGCGACGGCGGCGCGCGGTGGCGTGTAGTCGCGGGTACGACCGCTGCGGTCGATGCGCAGCGGCGTCTGGTAACCCACGGCGACCAGCAGCGGTGCCTTGCCGTTATCGAGCTCCGCCAGGAGCTGTTCATCCAGCGCGCCTACCGCGGCGTTGCCGTCGAGCATCCACACCACCGGGTAGCCGGCGGCGGGTGTGCGGGATGATTCGGCGGGCAATCCACAACTGGTAGTGACGCTGGCCGTCGGCGGAGTCCAGCTTCAACTCGCTGAAACGGTAGGCCAGGTCGTTGCGCTGAAGCAGGTGGGTGTCCATTTTCTGGTCGGGGGCAGGCGCGGCGTGCGCTGCCAGCCCTGGCACGGCGAACGCCAGTGCCAGGGCCAGGAGGCGAGGTCTCATCAGGCTTTTCTCGTTCTACGAATCAGAAGGACGCGGTGAGGCTGGTGTACAGCGTGACCCGGTTCGTTGTAGGTGGCGGCGCGCCTTCGATATTCGCCACACCCTGGGCGTTGCCCTCGCGGAACAGGCGCTTGTCGAAGACGTTGTCGACGCCTGCGGTGAAGCTCAGGTTCTTGGTGAACGCGTAGGTGCCGCTTTCAGCCCGGCGATGGCGTAGGGCGACAGCTCGTTGTTGGAGGTGCCGGTGACGCGGTCGCCGTGGTAGTCGTACTTCTTCGGCTTCTGTTTGCCGTACCAGGCAACGCTGGCTTGCAGCGACAGCGCGTCGGTGGCCTGCCAGTCGAGCATGGAGTTCAGGGTGTACTTGGGCGTCACCGAGAGTACGTCGCCGGTTTCCTTGTTCTTCGATTGCAGCATGTAGGTGAAGTTGTTGCTCCACTTCAGCTGTTCGTTCAGCGGGATGGTCAGGGTGCCTTCCAGGCCTTCAACGAGCGCCTTGGGCACGTTCTCCCACTGGTAGATCGCCGCATTGGCGTAGCTGCCGGTGTCGCCGGTGGCCTGATACGATCGGCGAGAGCCCCGACTCGATCTTGTTCTTGTAGTCGTCTGCGGAAGTAGGTCGAGCCAGCGACCAGCCCGTCCTTGTTGAACTCGATACCCAGCTCCTTCTTGACGCTGGTTTCCGCTTCGAAGGTCCTCGTTGCCCTGCCAGTAGCAGCTCGTACTCTGGCCATAGCAGCCCTGGCCACGGCTATAGAGCAGGTAGTCGGAGTTCAGCTGGTACAGGTTCGGCGCCTTGTAGGCGCGGGCGATACCGGCCTTCAGGGTGACGCGTCGGTCAGCGCATGGGAGATGTTCAGCGACGGACTGAAGTTGTCACCGACGATGCTGTGGTGGTCCGGCGCAGCCGGAGTGAGCATGGTGCCGGGCAGCAGCTCGATGTTGTCTTCGGCGAACAGCGAGAATATCTGTGCCTGCGAGGTGGTATCCCGGTGGTGTAGCGCCCCAGTACCGAGCCGCCTTCGCTGGTGGTCTGGGTATTGGCGCTGGGAACGTCGAGCTTTTGTGCGCCGTTCGTTGCCCAGGGTCAGGGTCTGGTCGCGCCAGGCGTGCAGCGGCAGGTTCACTTCGCCGTGGGCGGTCAGGTCGCGCAGGGTGGCAGTGTCGAAGTCGGTATTGCTGGAGATAGCTTCGGTACGCCCAGCCAGTCCTTCGTTGATATCGCTGTTGCGGGTCATTACGTATTGCAGGTAGGCCGTCGAGCTGCCGAAGTCCCACTCGCCACGATGAGTGATCGAGTAGTTCTCGCGGTACATGCGGTTGGTCTCGTGACCGAGCATGGACTTTCACGTTGGCGTTGCTGTTGGTGTTCTGCGTATCGCCGGTGTAGATGTTGCCCTGGCGGCTGAAGCCGGCTTCGAAATCGAGGGTCTGTTCGGCCGTCTAGGTGCCAGCTGAGCAGGCCGTGGACGTCCTTGTTGCGCACGCCTTCGCGGCCGGCGGGGAGGGTCCGACCTGGTTGCCGGTGCGGTTGGACTCGTGGCCTTGGTAGATGTCCCAGTCGTCCGAGTCGGTCTTGGCGACGTTGCCGTGGACGTGGTCGCTCAGGGTGTCGGTCAGCGGGCCGTTGAGGCCGAAGGTCATGCGCTGGGTGGCGCCTTCGTCGCTGTGCTGCGGGAAGTTGCTGTAGACGGTGACGTCGCCGTGGGTTTCCTTGCCGGCCTGCTTGGTGATGATGTTCACCACACCGCCCGCCGCGCCGTTGCCATAGCGAGCGGCAGCCGGGTCGCGCAGCACTTCGATGCGCTCGACCTGATCGGCCGGCACCCAGTTGGTGTCGCCGCGCGAATCGCGCTCGCCGCGCCAACCGTAACGCACCGCATGGCGGACTGCTGACCGGTTTGCCGTCAACGAGGATCAGTGTGTTCTCCGCGCCCATCCCGCGAGAATGTCGATCTGGCGGTTGTTGCCGCGCTGGCCGCTGGTGGAGTTGCCGGTCAGGTTGACGCCCGGCGCTGGTGCGGATGATCTGACGCAACAGGTCGCTGGCCGGCGGGCGTTTCCTGATGTCCTCGCGGTGATGATCGACACGCCCGGCATCTGCTTGGCTTCTCGGCGGCAGTGGCGACGATGGTCTCGCTGTAGAGCTCGACTGGCTCAGAATCGGCGCTGGCGGCCTGAACGGCGAAGGACAGCAGGCAGCTGGAAAGCAGCAGGAAGGGCGGAAGGAACTGCATCGGACGGGACGACATCGGTGATCTACGCGGCAACTGAAACATCGCCAAATGATAATGACTGCTATTTGCTAGTAAAGCGCATTAACTTTCTAAACACTTGCGATGGACTGTTCATCCACGGCGGCGGGTAACAGCAGGTGCAGACAAAGCCCGCGTGCGCCGTTCTCCGCCCACAGGCGCCCATCCGCCAGCTCGACACCACGGCGGGCGATGGCCAGTCCGAGTCCGAATCCGCTGGACTCGGACGGCTGCAGCCGCTGGTAGGGCTGGAAGATGCGTTCGAGGTCTGCTTCGGCGACGCCAGGCCCGTCGTCGCTCACGCAAAGGTGCCAGAAGTGGCCTTCGCGCCAGCCGTCCAGGCGCACGCTGCCGCCGCGCGGTGAGTGACGGATGCCATTGCGCAGCAGGTTCTCGATGGCCTGGGCGAAGCTGTCCAGGTGCACCTGCACCACGCAGTCGGTGCCCAGCGAACAGGGCAGGCGCTCGATGTCCCAGCCGCTTTCGAAACAGGCGTCCTCGCGCAGCGCTTCCCAGACCGACAGCACCAGCACCGGCTCGCGCTCCAGCTGCGGGCGCTCGGTGTCCATCCAGGCGAGGTCCAGGGTGTCTTCCAGCAGACGCTGCATGTCGTTGATCTCGCGATCCAGGCGTTCGCGCAGCTGTTCCGCGGGCAGGTCGCTGTCGTGTGCGATGCGCAGGCGGGCCAGCGGTGTGCGTAGCTCGTGGGACAAGGTACGCAGCAACAGCCGTTGCTGGGCGAGGCTATGGCGCAGCCGTTCGGCCATGTGATCGAAGGCCAGCGCCAGCTCGCCCAGTTCATCGCGGCGATTGGCCAGCGGCGTGCCGGGGCCTTCGCTGTCCAGGTCATCTGCCCGCAGGGCATCGGCGCGGGCGCGCAGGCGATTGAGCGGCAGCACCAGGTGTCGGTAGATCAGCAGGCCGAGGAGGGCGGCCAACAGGGTCGGCACCACGCCATGGCTGAACAGGTGCGTCCAGGGAGTAAGGCCGCTGGGCAGCAGGCGCTCGGGCAACTGCATGACCAGCCGGCCTTGCTCGGGATGCCGGGGGAATTCGATGCTGACGTAGGGCAGCTCGTCCTGCAGGCGCCGGCTCATGGGCCAGTCGAGCTTGCGCATGAAGGTCAGGTGGCTGGACTCCGCCGCGCTCAAGGGTGTGCTGCCCAGGCTCTGCAGGTGTTCGCCGATCACCGCGACCCAGGTGTCCTCGGTGGCGGAAAGCTCCCGGCGGAAGCGCTCCACGCCCTCGGCGCCCTGTTGATCCCAGACCAGTTCGGCCTGCTCGGCGTAGCGCGCGAGATAGTCGCGGTCAGACTCGCCGAGGAAGTAGGTACTGCGCTCCAGCGACAGGCCCCAGGTCCAGATCAGCCAGGTCAGCAGCAGGCAGAAACCGACCTGCAGCGCGGCGAGTTTCCACAGCAGAGGGTGGCGGCGCATCAATGACGTTCCGCATCCACCAGGATGTAGCCTTGGCCGCGCACGGCCTGGATCTGTACCTGCTGCGCACCGATGGCCGCCAGCTTGCGGCGGAGGTTGCAGACGTGCACGTCCAGCCCTCGATCCAGGCGCGTATAGGCGCGGTGCAGCACGCTCTGGTAGAGGAAACTCTTGCTCAGTGCTTCGCCGGCATGGGCGTTCAGCGTGACCAGTAGACGGTACTCGGAGTGAGTCAGGCCCGCGTGTTCGCCATGGCGGGAAACGTCCTGCAGGTCGTCGTCGAAGTGCAGCGAGCTCGGTGCCGGTGGTGTGGTGCGTGCTCGATCCAGATTGACCCGGCGCAACAGCGCGTCGATGCGCGCGTCCAGCTCCGCCAGGCTGAAGGGCTTGGGCAGATAGTCGTCGGCGCCGCGGGTAAAGCCGGTGATGCGGTCCTGTTCCGCGCCCAGGGCGGACATCAGCATCACAGGAGTGGAGCGGGCGCTACGCAGCGTATCCAGCAGCGACAGGCCGTCGACGCCGGGGAGCATGATGTCCAGCAGGACCAGGTCGAAGTCATTCTGGTGGACGGCCACCAGCCCCTGGTCACCGTTGGCGCAGGTCGTGACGGCAAAGCCGCGCTGACAGAAATGACGTTCGAGGTCCAGGCGAAGACGGGAGTCGTCTTCCACCAGCAAGAGCGAAGGGGACACGATAAGCCTTGATGAGAACGTTTAGCATTTGCAAATATCTCATCTCTTTCTGTCAGAAGGCAATGGATATCTGTGAAATGCCTGTCAGACCCAACGTCGCACCCGGCCACAGAAAGCGTCGAATTCCGCACCGAACAACTCGCGCAGCGCGCGCTCTTCCGGGTGGATCTGGAAGCGCCCGATGTACAGCACGAAGAGCGCAACGCCGACCACCGCGAGTGCCGAACCGAGGAACACGCACCAACCCAGCAGGACAATGGCGAAGCCCAGGTACATGGGGTTGCGGGTATGCCGATAGATGCCGGAAACCACTAGCGAGGAGGCACTCTCCGGCTTCAGCGGGTTGACCGTGGTGCGTGCGCGGCGAAACGACGCCACGCCCGCCAGACAGACCGCAACGCCACCCAGTGCCACCAGCAGGGCCAGCCAGACGGCTGCCGGCGCCGTGATCGGGCGAACCGCCAGCCACATCAGCAGGCCGGTGATGATCGCCACCAGGGGCGGGGGAATTCGGTGTTCCAGCCAATCCATGCGAAGTCTCCGGGCCAGCGCGGCCATCTCCAGTGAGGTGCCAACACTAGCCCAGATTGCTCGCCTCAGCGCGGCCGACGCACTGCCCGCACCTTGCCGCTGTTGCCGCCGCCGCAGTAGAAACGCTCGCCGCCGTCGGCCTCCAGACCGGAAACATGCATGCCCTCGGGCATGTCCAGCTGCTCCAGGACCGCGCCAGTCTGCGGGTCGATGCGACGCAGCTCACTGTAGGTCGATTCCGGCTCCCAGGTGCCATGCCAGAGTTGGCCTTCGACCCAGGTGACCCCGGTGACGAAACGATTTGAATCAATCGTACGCAGGACTTCACCCGTTTCCGGGTCGATCTGATGAATCTTCCGTGCGCGGTACTCGCCAACCCAGAGCGAGCCTTCCGCCCAGGCCATGCCGGAATCGCCGCCGTTGCCTGGTGCGGGGATGGTCGAGAGCACCTGGCCGCTGGCCGGGTCGATCTTCTGGATACGGCTTTCGGCGATCTGGTACAGGTGCGTGCCATCGAACGCTGTACCGGCGTGGGCGGGGACCTCGATGGAGCGCTCCAGGCGACCGTCCTGCGGGTCGAGGCTTTGCAGGCGCTCGCCGACGGCGAACCAGACGCGCTGACCGTCGAAGGTCAGGCCGTGGACGGTGCTGACACCGGGAAAGGGGCCGTATTCCTGCAGCACCTGAGCCGGGGATTGCTTGTAGTGGGTAGTCATGGTTTAGCCCTTCACGTTGTAGGTAGGAGCCTTCAGCCTATTCAGACACCGAAGGGCGCGGGGAGTAACAAGGTCGTCGCGATTCCCGGAGCCGGTGGCAGGGCCCAGCGCCGCGCACGCCCTTGCCCCAGCGCCTGCACCCGACCGGCCAGGGCCAGCATTTCGAGGGCGCGCTGCACGCTGCGCTGGCTGGTATCCAGCACCAATGCCAGGGCCGAGCTGGACCAGGCCTGGCCATCGCTGAGCAACGCCAGCACTTCAGCGTTGGCGTCCTCCAGCGGCGGCGCCAGGACCACCGGATGGGTGGCGACCAGCCGATAACCCTGAGGCGTCGACTCCAGTCCCGCCCTGGGTTGCAGCAGGCGTCGCAAGCGGCCGATTTCCACCCGCAGACGCGCCCGGTGGGTTTCGTCCGGATGGCGGGTACGGAACACCCGGCCGATCAGTTCGACGCGCGGCACATCACCGGGCCAGGCTTCGGCCAGTAGGCGGACAAGGGCGAAGAGCACCGGGCGGCTACCCAGCGCCAGATCCCCCATACGGTTGCGACAGGCGTCCACCACCAGGGCATCGGAGCGCATCAGGCTCTCCACTTCATCCAGCGACAGCAGGCACGAGTTGTTTTGCTCGATCCGCCGCGCGGCCGGTGCTTCGAGCAGGCGCTGTGCCTGCTCGACCTCCGCACGCAGGGCGGGAATAGCGGCCGCAGCTGCCGCTTCGGCGGCCAGACGCAGAGCGCTTCGCGCCTCACCCGCCCGTAAGCGGCGGACGGCGATGCCGGCGGCGATCAGCCAGTGCACTGTGCGCAAGGGAGCCGACAGCGACTGCGGCTCCAGCTCGGCAAGGGCGGCATCGGCCTGATCGAATTGACCGATCAGAAGCGCGCGGCGAATCAGCAGGTAGCGGGCATGGGCGGCATTGATCGTATCGCCATGGGCCTGCAACACCTGTGCTGCCTGCTCCAGCGGTCCGGTCGGCCAGTTCAGCTCGCGGCTGGCCAGCGCCACTTCCGCCTCCGCCACCCGGCAACGGGCGCGCTCCATGGGTTCGTGGCCACCGAAGGCGCGGGCAGCTCGGCGCAGCAGGGTGCGTGCACGAGGGAAATCTCCCAGCTGCGCCATGGCGATACCACGCAGGGCCAGCGCCGGCGGGTCTTCGCGAAGCGCCACGAGGTTCAGCGCGCCCAGCGGGTCGCCCGCCGCGAGGGCACAGGCAGCCGCCGTGATCAGCGAATCCATGGATGTCCCAACACTCTTGTCACCCCCGCGCGAGCCTGAGGCCCAGTCTATGCCATGGCCTTCACCCAGGCCTGCCGACGCCGCCCAAGCGCTGGCGCAACTGGGCGACCACGCTGCTCGCACGACCGGACAACGGCCATTCGGCGCGGTGGATCAGCCATAGCTTGTCGACCACCGGAGTACCGCAATCCATCACGGCGATGGTGTCCTGATGGGCGAAGGCCCGGCGCGCATAGCGCGGCAGGACGGTAAAGCCCAGGCCTCGGGCGACCGGCTCCAGAATCAGCCCGATCTGGTTACTGAAACCGTGCAAGGGCAGGGAACGGACCCCCGGATTGCCGGGGAAGCGCCGGCTGAGCAAACGGCTGGCCATGGCCTGGCCATCGGGGTGGTCGATGAAGCCCAGGCGCTCCAGTTCCTCCCAGTCGTGCACGTCGTGGCCGGCCGGCACTACCAGCTCCAGTGCTTCCTCGGCGAACAGGCTGGCGCTCAGCCGCGGGTCGTCCGGTCTGAGGGTGACCAGGCCGAGTTCATAACGGTTTTCCAGTACCGCACTGAGGACTTCACTGTCCGGCGCGAAGCGGTGGCGCACCACCAGGCCGGGTGTGGCCTGCTGCAGGTCGAGCAGCAGGGGGTAGAGGAACAGGCCGATGCTGCCGGGGCTGATCAGGCCGATCTCGCCATGCTCGGCGTCGGCGCCTTCGAGCTCCTGGCGCAGGCGCCGGTCGGCCTGTTCGACCTCTGCGCAATAGCGCAACAGCGACTGGCCGGCAGGCGTCAGCTCGATCTGCCGAGGCCGACGGATCAGCAGGGGGCCGAGTTGTTCCTCCAGGTGACGGATGTGCTGGCTGACGGCGGCCTGGGTGAGGCCCAGGCGATCAGCGCTGCGGGTGAAGCTGCGCTGTTCCGCCAGTGTGGCGAAGGTGCGCAGCCATTGGGGATTGAGCATAACGATCTCTTATCGATTCGATAATTGGTGCGTAGTTTTCATTATAGCGACGCAAGCCTAGTCTGGCCCCACATCGAACCTGAGGCCCTGACCATGAGCGCCACCTATCCCCGCAGCTTTTCCCATATCGGCCTGTCCGTCACCGACCTGGACGCCGCCGTGGCCTTCTACACCGATGTGCTGGGCTGGTACCTGATCATGCCGCCCACCACCATCAGCGAAGACGGCTCCGCCATCGGCGTGATGTGCACCGACGTATTCGGGGCCGGCTGGGGCTCGTTCCGTATCGCCCACCTCTCCACCGGTGACCGCGTCGGGGTGGAGATCTTCCAGTTCCCCAATGCCCAGCGCCCGGAGAACAACTTCGAGTACTGGAAGACCGGCGTCTTCCACTTCTGCGTCCAGGACCCGGACGTCGAAGGCCTGGCGGCGCGCATCGTCGCCGCGGGCGGCAAGCAGCGCATGCCGGTGCGCGAGTACTTCCCGGGAGAAACCGTTCCGCATGGTCTACATGGAAGACCCCTTCGGCAACATCCTCGAGATCTACAGCCACAGCTACGAGCTGACCTACTCGGCCGGGGCTTACCAATGAACCCCGAGACGTCTCGCGCCTGGACCTGGCAGGGCGCCGCCGAGCCATCGGCGCTGCGCCTGGAAACCCGCCAGCTGCCGACCCCGGCGTCCGGCGAGGTACTGGTGCGTAACGCGGTGATCGGCCTCAATCCGGTGGACTGGAAGGTCCTCGGTGGCGAGCTGGTCGATTGGCAACCCGGCAAGGTGCCCGGCGTCGATGGCGCCGGTACGGTGGTTGCCCTGGGCGCGGGTGTCGATCCCCGGTGGCTGGGACGGCGCGTTGCCTATCACCAGGACCTGGGCAAGCCCGGCAGCTTCGCCGAGCACACGCCGGTTGCCACTGCCGTATTGCTGCGTGTTCCGGAGGCGCTGGATTTCGAAACCGCCGCCAGCTTCCCTTGCCCGGCCCTGACCGCCTGGCAGGCGCTGGAGAAGCTGCCGCTGCGCAGCGCGGACCGTCTGCTGGTAAGTGGCGCTGGCGGCGCCGTCGGCCACTACCTGGTGCAGCTGGCGGCCGAGCGCGACGTGCAGGTCAGTGCTATGTGCCACCCCCGTCATTGGCAGCGCCTGCAGGAGTTCGGTGCAGTCGAATGCCTGCCGGGACCACTGCCCGATGGCGAGCTCTGGCAGGACGGCGCCCGTTTTCACGCGCTGATCGATTGCGTGGGCAGCGCGCACGCCGAGCGACTGGCACCGAGCCTGCGGGCCAATGGGCATCTGCTGTGCATCCAGGGCCGTCTCGCCGACTGGCCGAATCCACCTTTCGGTCTTGCACTTTCGCTGCACGAAGTGGCGCTGGGCGCTTTGCACCGCTTCGGCGACGCGCAGGACTGGGCGCGCCTGGTAGAAGCCGGCGAGGGCCTGCTGAAGGCCATCGCCGCTGGCCAGTTGCGCAGCGAGCCGCTGGTGATAGGCGAGTTCGAAGCGTTGCCCGAACACCTGGAAGCCCTCAAGCACCGCAGTTTTTCCGGCAAGCCCCTGATCCGCATTTGATGGAGGCCATCCCCATGTCCGCACTGTTTTCCCCGTTTCGCCTGAAGGACGTCGAGCTGCGCAACCGCATCGCCGTCCCGCCCATGTGCCAGTACATGGCCGAAGAGGGCTTCACCACTGACTGGCACCCGGCGCACTACGCCGGCATTGCCCGAGGCGGCGCCGGGCTGGTCATCGTCGAAGCGACCGCGGTATCGCCCGAAGGTCGTATCACCCCGGCCTGCACCGGCCTGTGGAATGATGCCCAGGCCGAGGGTCTGGCGCGTGTTGCTGCGAGCATCAAGGCCGCCGGCGCCGTGCCGGGCATTCAGATCGCCCATGCCGGTCGCAAGGCCAGCGCCAACCGCCCCTGGGAAGGCGATGACCATATTGCCGAGGGCGATCCGCGTGGCTGGCAGACCCTTGCGCCGTCCGCCCTGGCCTTTGGCGCCAACTTGCCGAAGGTGCCCAAGGCCATGAGCGTGGGTGACATCCGGCGGGTTACCGCCGATTTCGTCGTCGCCGCTCGCCGTGCACGCGATGCCGGATTCCAGTGGCTGGAGCTGCACTTCGCCCATGGTTATCTGGCGCAGAGCTTCTTCTCGGTCCACGCCAACCAGCGCAGCGACGCCTACGGCGGCGACTTCGCCGGGCGCAGTCGCTTCCTCCTGGAGACCCTGCGCGCCGTGCGTGAGGTCTGGCCGGAGAACCTGCCACTGACCGCGCGCTTCGGTGTCATCGAGTACGACGGGCGTGACGAGGAAACCCTCGGTGAAGCCATCGAGCTGACCCGCCTGATGCGCGCCGACGGGCTCGATCTGCTCAACGTCAGCGTCGGCTTCTCCATCCCGCAGACCGAGATTCCCTGGGGCCCGGCCTTCCTCGCGCCGGTGGCCGAACGGGTGCGCCGCGAAGCGGGCTTGCCGGTGGCTTCCTCCTGGGGAATCGAACGGCCGGCGGATGCCGAGCGTGTCATCGCCCAGGGGCAGATGGATCTGGTGCTGGTCGGCCGCATGCACCTGGCCGACCCGCATTGGCCGCTGCGCGCGGCGCAGGCACTGGATATCGACCGGCCGACCTGGGTCCTGCCGGCGCCCTACGCGCACTGGCTGGAACGCTATCGGACCACTTGAATTGGCGCGGTGGCGGATCAGCGTCCACGCTGTACCCGCCGTCATGCCCTGGAGAAAAGGAGAGCAGCATGCACGAGATATTCTGGCCCGAAGGCTACCTGCCGGGTCTGACCGACAACTTCGCGTCCAACGAAGTCATCGTGGCAGGTCTTGGCGCCGCCGAGGTCTGGCCGCAGCTGGCCGACACCCGAGCCTGGCCGACCTACTACAGCAACGTCGCCGATATCGTCTTCCACGACGGCAGCGGTCCGCGCCTGAACCTGGGGGCGCGTTTCGCTTTCAAGACCTTCGGCTTTCCCATCGAGGCAGAGGTCACCGAGTACGTACCACCGCGTGATGACGAACCAGGGCGGGTGGCCTGGCACGGCTGGGCTGAAGGTGACAGCGAGACGCGGCTGGACGTTCATCACGCCTGGCTGATCGAAAACCTGCCTGGAGGACGGGTGCGCATCCTCACTCAGGAAACCCAGGTCGGCAAACCTGCCCGGGAACTGGCGCAGACCCGGCCGAATCCGATGATCAACGGCCACCAGGAGTGGCTGGACGGTCTGGTCAGCGCCTCGCGCGGCTGATCCGTCGCACGCGAAGCCGCCGCGGGCCTCAGGCTCCGGCGGCTTCGTGGCGTCTGGCGCGGCTCGCGCCGACTATCACCGGCGTGCCGCTGAGCGGGTCGCTCATCAGGGTGCAGCGTACGCCGTACAGCGCCTCCACCAACTCGGCGGTCACCACTTGTGACGGTGCGCCCTCGGCCAGCAGGCGCCCGTCCTTCATCGCCACCAGGTGGTCGGCATAACGGCAGGCGCTCGACAGGTCGTGGACCACCATGACGATGGTCTTGCCGGCTTCGGCCAACTGGCGGATCAGCTCGAACACTTCGATCTGATGGCCCAGGTCCAGCGCCGAGGTGGGCTCGTCGAGCAGCAGCAACGGCGTGTCCTGGGCGATGGCCATGGCGATCCAGGCGCGCTGACGCTGACCGCCGGACATCGACTCCAGCGGGCGCTCGGCCAGTTCGACCAGGTCCGCCGCGCGCAACGCCGACTCGATGATGCGCTGGTCATTCTCGCTCCATTGCTGGAACAACCCCTGGTGCGGCTGGCGACCGAAGCGAATCAGCTCGGTGACCGTCAGGCCTTCCGGCGCGCTGGCATCCTGGGGCAGCAGCGCCAGGCGCCGTGCGACCTCGCGAGTGGGCAGGCTACCGATGGCCTTGCCATCGAGCAGCACGGCACCGCCACTGGGTTTCTGTAGCCGAGCCAGGCCTGCGAGCAGCGTGGACTTGCCACAGCCGTTAGGGCCGACGATGGCCGTGACCTGGCCGGCGGGCAGGCGCAAGTCCAGGCCTTCGATAATCGAGCGCTCGCCGTAGGCCATGCTCAGCGCGCGGGTTTCCAGCGGCGCGTTGCCGCTTGGGGAAATGGAGGTCATGGCTGTCTCCCGGCAGGCTGACGCAGGATGATCCAGAGCAGGTAAGGGGCACCGATCACCGCCATGACGATGCCCACGGGGATTTCCACCGGCGCCAGCAACGTGCGACCGAGCCAGTCGGCCAGCAATGTCAGCAGGGCGCCGGCCTGAGCAGCATTGAGCACGGGCACGCCGTGACGGCCGCCGAGGTAGCGCGCCATTTCCGGAGCGATCAGCGCCACCAGCCCGACGGGCCCGGCCACTGCCACGGCCAGTCCGGTGAGGGCCACACTCAGGGCCAGGGTCGCCGCGCGCATCGCGGAGAGGCGCACGCCCAGCCCAATGGCCACGCTGTCGGAGAAACGCATCAGCATCAGCGCCCGCGCCAGCAACTTCGCCAGCGGCAGGCCGAGAGCCAGGCCGCCGGCCAGTAGCCACACAGCCAGCGCCGGGCGGGCGTTGAGGCTGCCGACGGTCCAGGGATAGGCCGCGTTGGCGGCGTCGATGTCGGCGCGAGCCAGCATCAGGTTGGTGGCGGCGCCGAACAGCGCGCCGATGCCCAGCCCGACGACAATGAAGCGGTAACCTCGCGCGCCGGCACCGGCGGCGAGAACGAAGGTCAGCGCAGCGGCGGTAGCCGCACCGCTCAGGGCCAGCGCGGACGGCGCCAGGGTAGTGGGCACGGCGACGATGGAGGCGACCGCGAAGGCGGTGGCACCGTTGTCGATGCCGACCATGCCCGGCGTGGCGAGGCGGTTGCGCGCCAGGGTCTGCATCAGGCAACCGGCGGCGCCCAGCGCGGCACCGCTGAGCAAGCCAGCGAGCAGGCGCGGCAGGCGCAGTTCACGCACCAGCAGCGTCTGCATCTCGTCGCCCCGGCCCAGCAGCGCGGCCAGGGCCTCACCCACTCCGAGATCGCCCGAAGTCAGGCAGAACACGAAGCTCAGGAACAGCAGGGCCGCCAGGGCCAGACCTACGGTGGTGCTGCGCCGATGCCAGAGCAAAGAGTGGCGGCCGATGCGCAGCACGCCATGGCCTGGAGGAGTGGTCAGGACGCTCATCGGCTTTGCAGGGTCGGCAGGCGCTGGGAGCGCACCACCGCAATCAGGATGGGCGCGCCGACGAAAGCCGTCACCACGCCCACCGGCAGTTCATAGGGGCGCACCAGCAGGCGCGCGATGATGTCCGCCAGCAGCAGGACACAGGGTCCGAGCAGCAGGCATAAGGCGAAGCAGCGGCGGATGTCGGTACCCACCATGCGGCGGGCGATGAAGGGTACGATCAGGCCAAGGAAAGCAATCGGGCCAGCGGCGGCGTTGGCGGCGCCCACCAGCAGCGCCACGGCCAGCAAGGCGCCGACGCGCACCAGCTGCGGATGATGGCCGAGCCCGGCGGCGACCCGTTCGCCCAGCGCCAGGGCCGCCAGCGGGCGAATCAGCGGCAGCGCCACGGCAAGCCCCAGGACCAGTCCCGGCAGGCAGCCGCGCAGGGTTTCCAGTGGGCGTCCGGCGAGGCTGCCGACCACCCAGAAGCGTACTTCGTCGGCGGTGCGCTGATCCCACAGCAGCATCAGGCTGCTGAGAGCCGTCAGCAGCCCGGAGAACGCCACGCCGGCCAGTACCAGGCGCACCGGGTCTTCCCCCACGCCACGCAACTGCGAGACCAGCAGCACCAGCAGGCAACCGCCCAGCGCGCCAAAGCTGGCCACGGCCAGGCCATCCCGGCGGCTGTGGCGCCCAGGTTGATCGCCAGCACCACGGCGAACGAAGAACCGGCGCTCACGCCGAGCAGGCCGGGCTCGGCCAGCGGGTTGCGCGTGACCGATTGCAGCAGCAGGCCGGCGGCGCCCAGCGCCATGCCGACCAGCACGGCCAGTTCGGTGCGCGCCGTGCGCAGCGTGTGAACGACAAAGCGAGTGTCGTCATCGGCACCGCCCAGCAGTGCGAGCAGGCTCTGCCAGGGGCCGGCATCGCCGGCACCCACCAGCAGGCTGGCGAGGATCAGCAGAACGAGCAACGCTGCCGCGAGCGCCAGGGCCCGAGGCAGCGCGAGACGGTTGGCGGGCATCAGTGCAGCAGGGCCTTCTCCACGTCATCCAGCACCTGCTGGGCGGCGAGGTAACCGGAGCTGCTGCTCCATATCTGTCCGTCGACGCTGGCCAGGTGCCCGGCCTCGACCGCCTTCAGACGGGTGAAAGCCGGTTGCTGGCGAGCTTCGGCCAGGGCTTTCTCGCCATCGGGGTTGAGGGTGGCGAGGAATATCCAGTCGGCGTCGGCCTTGGAGAGGTTCTCCAGGCTGAGGATGTCGGTGTGCGGTCGCTTGTCGGTCTGCCTGGCCAGTTCGTTGGGCTTGAGACCGAGTTGGTCGAGCAACTGCCCGACGAACAGGTGGCCGGACATCTGCATCATCGGCCCCTGCGGATTCCAGCGCACCACGCTGACGCTGGTGTCTGCGGGCAGACGTGGGCGCAATGCGGCGATGCGCTGATCGATCTCGGTCAGCCGCTGCTCGCCTTCGGCTTGCTTGTCCAGCGCATCGGCGTAGATGCGGAAGGCCCCACGCCAGTCGTCCAGCGAGCCGCCCTTGGGCACCACGGTGGGGGCCAGCAGGCTGAGCTTGGCGTATTGCTCGCGGGTCAGGCCGGGCGCCGCGAGGATCAGGTCGGGGCGCAGCTTGAGCACGGCTTCGAGGTTGGTTTCGCGCACGGTGCCCACCAGCGGAAGCGGGCCGGATTTCGCCTTCAGGTAGACCGGCAGGTCGGTGCCGCCGCGGCTGGCGAGGGAACCAACGGGTGTCACGCCCAGGGTCAGGCTGGCGTCGAGGGCGTTTTCGCCCAGAGCGATCACGCGTTGCGGATTGTCCTTCACTTTCACCGGGCCGAAGGCGGTCTCCAGCGTCCGCTCGGCGGTCTGCGCCGGGAGGCTCAGCACGAGGCCGGCGAGCAGCAGGGCAGTGCAGGACAGGAAGCGACGGGGAAGGGAGGCGCTGACGTGCATGACGAGGGTCCGTTGGCGAGGAATCCCGTCAAGGTACGAAATTCACAATCACGAATCACTCGCATTTACGGATTGTTTACATTTGCCATGACATGCATCAAGCACGCGCAGACCTAGTTTGCGGCGCGGCGGAACGCTCCCGGTTGCTGTCCGGTGGCCTTGTGGAAAGCGCGGGTGAACGCAGCGATGGACTGGTAGCCGACCGACGCGGCGACTTCCGCCACGCTCTGGTCGGCCTCCAGCAACCGGCACGCCTGGCCCATGCGCAGGGCCAGCAGCACCTGGCCGGGCGACTGCCCGCTGGTCTCGTTGAAGCGCTTAAAGAACGCCGAGCGCGACAGGCCCGCGCAGGCCGCCATGTCTTCCAGCGTCCAGGGCAGTTGCGGTTGCTGGATCATCCGCTCCAGCAGGCTGGCGAACTGTGGTTGGCGGGCGAGGGCGACCAGACCACCCAGCGCCGGATTGCCCACTACCTGCTGGCGCAGCACGTAGAGGAACAGCAGGTGGCTCAGGCGTTCGAGCATCTGCTGCGACGGTGCCGGCTGGCGCTGGCATTCCTCGAGGATCAGCTCGAACAGACTGCGCGCGGCCCGCTGGGAAGGCTCCTCGGCACGTAGCACGAGGAAGGCGGGCAGGGCGTCGATGATCAGTGCCGACAGCCCCGAATCGAAATGGAAGAATCCGCAGACCAGCCCCACGCCATCCTCGGCCTGCAACTCCAGGGCGGTCATGCTCTGGCGCGGTTGGCACGCCGCCTCCTCGGCGCTGGACTCGCTGGACAATCGATAAGGCACATCGCGCAGGATGAACACCGCGTCGCCGCTTTCCAGCCGGTACGACGGCTCGCCGTCCAGGTGCAGCCAGCAGTGGCCCTGTACCACGAGGTGGAAACTGGCCCGCGCCAGACCGTGGGTCGAAGCGTGCCAGCCGCCGCAATAGCGCCCTACGTGAAACAGGCTCGCGCTCAGTTCAAGGCTGTCTAATAACCAATCAACCAGGGGGCTGGACGAAATCATCTAATGGAAAGACTCATGAGCAAGTGATAGCGACTTTAGAATATTGAATGGATTTCTTATTACCAACAGACTTTTTCGACACCCCATTTCAACGGAGTCGAACCATGTCCCGCCTGCCCATCCAGACCCTCGACAGCGCCCCGGAAGCCGCCAAGCCGTTCCTCGAGAATGCGCTCAAGGGCTCCGGCTTCATCCCCAACCTGCTGGGGGTGCTGGCCAACGCACCGGCCGCGCTGGAAACCTACGTCACCGTATCCGGCCTCAACGGCAAAGCCGACCTCGGCCTGCCGGAGCGCGAAGTGGTCCAGCTGATCGCCGCTACCACCCACGGCTGCGACTTCTGCGTGGCCGGGCATACGGCGGTGGCCTTCAACAAGGCCAAGCTGCCTGAGGAAGTCATAGCCGCCCTGCGCGAACAGCGCGAGCTGCCCGATGCGCGACTGGAAGCCCTCGCCGCGTTCGCCCGCGAATCCATCGCCACCCGCGGTGCGGTGAGCGATGCGGGCCTGGCGGCCTTCCGCGCTGCCGGTTTCACCGATGGCAACGCCCTGGAAGTACTGCTGGGCATCAGCCTGGCGACCTTGTGCAACTTCGCCAACGTGCTGGCCCAGACTCCGCTGAACCCCGAGCTGGGCAAGTACCGCTGGGAACAGGCGGCGAACTGATTTTCGTGTGACCGGGCGGCAAGTGCCGCCCAAGCAAGGAGAGCAACATGCTCGACCCGACCCTGAGCCGCTGGCTTGATGAGCACGCCGAGGGCCTCGACCTCGGCCACACCGACCCACAGAGCGTGCTGCCGCAACTGGCCGCGGCCGGGCTGTTCGCCATTGGCGTGCCCGAAGAGCGCGGCGGCAGCGGTGGCACCGTGCTCGATGCGATCGACGCCATCGCCGATGTGGCCGGCCATTCGCTGACGGCCGCCTTCGTCTTCTGGGGCCAGCGCGCCTTCATCGAATACCTGCTGCAAAGCCCCAACCGCGAACTGGGCGACCGTCTGCTCGGCGAACTGCTGGACGGCAGCCTGGCCGGCGCTACCGGTCTGTCCAATGCCATGAAGTTCCTCTCGGGCATCGAAAGCCTGCAAGTGAACGCCACACCGACCGGCGATGGCTGGAGCCTCGATGGCCGGCTGCACTGGGTGACCAACCTGCGCAAGGGCCGCTTCGTGGTGGCAGCGGCGATTGAACGAGAGGGCGCGGCACCGCTGGTCGCGGCCATCCCTTCGGACCGAGCCGGCCTGACCCGCTCCGACGATCTGCAACTGCTCGGCCTGCAATCGAGCAACACCGCTGCGCTGGACTTCGCTGCCGTCGAGCTGCCGCGCGAGTGGCTGCTGCACGACGACGCCCGCCAATACCTGCCGAGGGTGCGCCCGGCTTTCCTCGGCCTGCAATGCGCCATGACCATCGGTCTGACCCGCAAGTCCCTGGCAGTCGGTGCGCGAGCACCTGAGCGACCGCCGTTCGGTGCTGCGCGAGGAAGAGCAGCGCCTGGCTGATGAGCTGGACGAGCAGGTGGCACGCCTGCGCGAAGGCCTGCTCGATGGCGCTTTCCTGACCGAGCCGGCGCGGTTGTTCCGCATCCGAATCGGCCTGGCCGAAGCTGCCGCTGCCGCCGTCCAGCTGGAGCTGCAAGCCAGCGGCGGCAAGGCCTACCTCACCGAGTACGGCGCGGCCTTCGCCCGGCGCTGGCGTGAGTCGGCCTTCGTGCCCATCGTCACGCCGAGCCTGGTGCAGCTGCGCAGCGAACTGCAGAAGCAGGCCAGGGCATGAGCCAAGCGATCCTGCAGGCCAGCGACGTTGCCCTGGGCTATCCCGGAGACAACGGTTGGCGCAGCGTGCTGGAAGGCTTCGCGCTGGAGCTGGCCGCCGGAGAGGTGGTCTCCATCCTCGGCCCCAGCGGTGTCGGCAAATCCAGCCTGCTGCGCGTGCTGGCCGGCTTGCAGAAGCCCGCGGCTGGCGTCGTGCAATTGCTCGGTCAGCCGATCGACGGCCCGCACCCTCGCGTCGCGGTGGCCTTCCAGGACCCGAGCCTGCTGCCCTGGCTGAACCTTGCGAAGAACGTCGCCTTCGGCCTCGACTTCGCCCGCCAGCCGAAGCTGGACAAAGCCACCCTGCAATCCCGTGTGGACGAGGCAATAGCCTCGGTCGGGCTGGACCACGCCCGCGACTTCCTGCCCGCGCAACTCTCCGGCGGCATGGCCCAGCGTACGGCGCTGGCCCGCTGCCTGGCGCGGCAGCCGCAGGTACTGCTGCTCGACGAACCCTTCGGCGCGCTGGACGAGGTGACCCGCGCCGACATGCAGCAATTGCTGCTGACCGTCATCCATGAGCGGCGTACCGCCGCCGTGCTGATCACCCATGACATCGACGAAGCGCTGCTGCTTTCCGACCGCATCCTGCTACTGGGCGACACCCCGGCGCGGACGTTGGGCGAATGGCACATCGACCTGCCGCAACCCCGTGCGGAGCTGGTCGAGGAACTGGGCGCCGTGCGGGTCGACATCCTCAAAACCCTACGGCGGGCGAGCCGCACCCACGCAAACACTACTTCTGCGCAGGAGCCTGCCCATGTGCCTGGACGACCCCACACACTCCCGACGTGACATTCTCAAACTTGGTGCGCTGCTCACCGCAGCCGGTGCGTTGCCACTGTTGACCAGCCTGCAGGCGCGCGCCGCCAGCGAACCGGATGCCCCGGTGCGCATCGGCTACCTGCCGATCACCGACGCCACGCCCTTGCTGGTGGCCCACGCCAACGGTCTGTTCGATGCCGAAGGCATCAAGGCCGAACGCCCGGTGCTGCTGCGCAGCTGGGCGCAGGTGATCGAGGCGTTCATCTCCGGCCAGGTCAACGTCATCCACCTGCTGTCGCCGATGACCGTCTGGGCGCGCTACGGCAGCAAGGTGCCGGCCAAGGTGGTGGCCTGGAACCACGTCGGCGGTTCGGGCCTGACCGTGGCGCCGGACATCAGCGACGTGAAGCAGCTGGGCGGCAAGACCCTGGCGATTCCGTTCTGGTACTCGATCCACAACGTGGTGCTGCAACAGCTGCTGCGCGACAACGGCCTGCAGGCGGTGAGCAAGCCAGCCAACGCTGCGCTGGCCGCCAATGAGGTCAACCTGGTGGTGCTGCCGCCGTCCGACATGCCACCGGCGCTGGCCGCCAAACGCATCGCCGGCTACATCGTCGCCGAGCCGTTCAACGCCCTGGCGGAGAACCTCAAGGTCGGGCGCATCCAGCGCTTTACCGGCGATGTCTGGCGCAACCATGCGTGCTGCGTGGTGTTCATGCATGAGCACGACCTGAACAACCGCCCGGAGTGGTCGCAGAAGGTGGTCAACGCCATCGTCAAGGCGCAGCTGTGGACCCGCGACAACCGCGCCGAGGCGGCCAAGCTGCTGTCCAAGGACGGCGAGAACCGCTACACGCCCCATGCGCCGGAAGTGCTCGGCCGGGTGTTGGCGCCGGCCGCCAGCGAACGCCAGCAGTACCTGGCCGACGGCGCCATCCGCCATGCCGACTGGCACGAGGAGCGCATCGACTTCCAACCGTACCCGTTCCCAAGCTACACCGAGGAACTGGTGCGCCGTCTGAAGGACACGCTGATCCAGGGCGACAAGGGCTTCCTCGCGGCCCTGGAGCCGACACAGGTGGCCAAGGACCTGGTGGACGACCGTTTCGTGCGCAATGCCATCGCCAGCGTCGGCGGCCTGAGCGCCTTTGGCTTCCCCGATAGCTTCGAGCGCAGCGAGGAGATCGCCACGTGACACCCGTTGTGCTTTCTACGCGCCGCCACTGGGCGCTGGGCCTGGCCGGGCTGGTGATCCTGCTCGGTCTGTGGTGGCTCGGCGTGCGACTGTTCGGTGGCGACGGCCTGGGGCAGCTGTTCTCGCCCCAGGCGACCCTCACCAGCCTGGGCGAGCTGCTGGCGCGCCCGGAGCTGTACGAGCATGTGCTGGTGAGTCTGAAGCGGGTGGTGCTCGGGCTGCTGCTGGCGCTCGCCGTGGGCGTGCCGCTGGGCCTGCTGGTGGAGCTTCGCGCCACCTGGAAGCGGCGACCACGCCGGCTTTCCAGTTCCTGCGGATGATCTCGCCGCTGTCGTGGATGCCCATTGCGGTAATGCTGATGGGCGTGGGCGACTCGCCGATCTACTTTCTGCTGGCGTTCGCCGCGGTCTGGCCGATCCTGCTCAATACCGCCGCCGGCGTGCGTCAGCTCGATCCGCGCTGGCTGCAGTTGTCGAAGAGCCTAAGTGCCACGCCGTTCGAGACGCTGCGCAAGGTCATCCTGCCTGGCGTGCTCGGCCACGTGCTGACCGGCGTACGCCTGGCCATCGGCATCCTCTGGATCGTGCTGGTGCCCTGCGAAATGCTCGGCGTCAGCGCGGGGCTGGGTTACTACATCCTCGACACGCGGGATCGCCTGGCCTACTCGGAACTGATGGCCATGGTGTTGCTGATCGGCGTGCTGGGCTTCGCGCTGGATGCTCTGGCGCGCAGCCTGTATCGACATCGAAGCTGAAACGGCAGGAACGAAAAAGCCGGATCTCGTGATCCGGCTTTTTCAGGTCAGGTCGCCTTGCGGTAAGCCGGCCGCAGCTTGGTGAGCAGCGCGGCGACCAGGTCCAGCATCGAGCACAGCAGGAAATAGAGCAGGGCGACGAACAGGAAGACCTCCGTGGGGTGGACCATCACCCGGTTGCTCACCTGAGTGGCGACGAAGGACAGCTCGCCGACGCCGATCACGTACGCCAGCGAAGTGTCCTTGATCAGCGAAACCCATTGGTTGAGGAAGGACGGCAGCATGATCGGCAGCGCCTGCGGCAGGATCACCAGCGTGAGCACCTTCCACGGCCGCAGCCCCAGCGCGCGGGCGGCATCCCATTGCCCTTTGGGCAGGCTTTCGATGCCGGCATGCACCGAGTGCGCAAGGTAGGCCCCGCCGATCAGCGACAGCGCGCAGACCACGGTGCCCAGCGCCGGCACGTCGACATGAAAGACGATGGGCAACAGGAAGTAGGTCCAGAAGATCAGCATCAGCACCGGGATGGCACGGAAAAAGCCGAGGAACGCGACCAGCAACAGGCGTGGCTTGCCGTGCAACATGGACAGCGCAATGCCCAGTGCCAGGCCGATCACCGCCGAGGTGATGCCGGAGGCCAGCGCAAGGACGATGGTCAGCGCCGCGCCACCCAGCGGGCCGTCCGGGTAAGCGCCGATGAGGAAGTAGGACAGGTTGTCCGAGATCACCGAGAAATCCATGTCAGGCCCCCTGGCGATAGCGGCGGGTCTGCTGTATTGCCTGGCCCAGTGCTTCGATCAGTGCGATGGCGCCGATGTACAGCAGGGTGGCGATGCCGAAGGCCTGGAAGGTCTTGAAGGTCTGCGTCTCTACCTGGCGCGAGGCATAGGACAACTCCGCCAGCCCGATGGCCATCGCCAGCGAGGAGTTCTTCAGCGCGTTCATGTATTGCCCCATCAATGGCGGCAGCGCCGTCCGCAGCGCCTGCGGGAGAATGACCCAGCGCCACACCTGTAGCGGGCGCAGGCCCAGCGCCATGCCAGCTTCACGTTGTCGCGCGCTGACCGAGGCGATGCCGGCGCGGAACTCCTCGGCGATGAAGGCCGTGGTGTAGAGGGTCAGGCCCCAGGCGGCGGCGAGAAACTCGAACGACGGCCAGGCCAGCCCGGCCAGCTCATGGGGCGAGTTGAGCCAGAACACCAGTTCCTCTGGCATCAGCGCCGGCAAACCGAAGTACCAGAAGAACAGTTGCACCAAGAGCGGCGTGTTGCGGAACAGCGCGAGATAGGCCCGTGCCGGCCACGCAAGCCAGCGCGACTTCGCCTGCCGGGCGATGGCCAGTGGCGCGCCGAGCAGGGTGGCGATGACACAGCAGAACAGGGAAATACCGAGGGTCAGCAGGAAGCCGTCGAGCAGCCAGCTCAGGTAGGTCGGGGCGAGCAGTTCGCCGAACATGGGGTGCATCCATCAGCGGGAGAAACAGACACGCCCCGGCGAGCCGAGGCGTGGGGGCGTGCGGGGTCAGACGCGGATCAGCTCTTGTCGCCGATCTTGTACAGGCGGGCCAGCGGGGTCTTGGTGGTGGGGCCGAACCAGGTGTCGTAGATGGTCTGCGCCTGCCCGTTGGCCTCCAGCTCGGTGAGGCTCTGGTTGACGAACTCGGTCAGGGCCTTCTCGCCCTTGGGAATGCCGACGCCGATCAGGTCATTGGAGATGGTGAAGGGCGGCACTTCGTACTTGTCCTTGTCCGGCACGTTGGCCAGCAGGCCGATCAGCTTGGGGCCGTCCTGGGTGATGGCCTGGACCTGGCCGTTGCGCAGGGCGGTGAAGGCGAAGGGCGTGTCGTCGTAGGCGATGACCTTGGCGCCGGGGAATTTCTCCCGCAGCACGCCTTCGTTGACCGTGCCCTTGTCGACGCCGACGCGCCATTTGTTCAGCTCGTCCGGCGACTTCAGGCTGCCCTTGCGCACGATGAACTGCTGCCCGGAGGAGAAGTAGGGGATGCTGAAGTCCACCTGTTCGGCGCGCTCGGGGGTGATGGTGAAGTTGGCCAGTACCAGGTCGACCTTGTTGGCGGTCAGCAGCGGGATGCGGTTGGCCGGGTTGGTCGGCAGGACCTGCAGCTTGACGCCGAGCTTGTCGGCCAGGGCCTTGGCGTAATCCACATCGAGGCCTTCGATCTGCTTGCTCTTGCCGTCGACAAAGCCGAATGGCGGGTTACTGTCGAAAGCGGCGACGCGCAGCACGCCCGCTTTCCTGATGTCGTCCAGGCGGTCGGCATGGGCCAGTCCGGAGAGGACGGCCAGGGCGAGGGCGGTAACGGCAGTGAGTTTCTTCATGAACATCCAGCTCCTTGTCGGGCCACGCTCGTTTGACGGGGTCCCGGAATGATCGAGAGCGGGCGCTCGAGGGTGGGAGAAGCCCGCTGTAGAGCGGCGGGGGTCGCCCGCCGGCGAGGCCGAGTGTGGCAGCGCAGCGGTGGCGCGGAGAAGGAATGAATTGATCTACCTAATAACCAGAAGAAATATTAATTAACGAGTTAGATAACTATTTCAATGCTTCTGCCAGAGCGGAAACAACCCTGTAGGAGCGGGCCATGCCCGCGAACCGCGGACAAGGTCCGCGCATCCCGGTGTGCGCCAGGACCGTGAGCCCTGCTCACGGATCGCGGGCGTGGCCCGCTCCTACAGTCATGGGGTCCAGCGGGCAGCGCTGATGTCGACGGCGCGCGGCAGGATTCGCTCGGCGAGGAACAGGTCGGCGGTGCGTTGCTGTGCGGCGATGTCGGCATCGCCCAGCGGGCGGATGGGCGAGGGTGGGCGGTGCTTGAAGGTTTCCGCGATGACCTCCGGAGAGAGCCCGGTCACGCGCGCCATGATCGCCACGCTGCCGGCTTCGTCGCTGCGGGTCAGGGCTTCGGCCTGATTGAGGCTATCCAGCACCTTGTGGATGAAGTCGGGATTGGCTCCGACGTACTCACGGCTGGACAGGTAGAACGGCCCGCTCAGGCCAACCTCCGATCCATCCGCCAGCAACCGCGCGTTGCCGCCCAGCAGCAGCGCCGAGTACCAGGGGTCCCAGATCGCCCAGGCGTCCACCTTGCCGCTTTCGAAGGCGGCGCGGGCATCGGCCGGCGTCAGGTACAGCGGCTGGATATCGCGCAGGGTCAGGCCGGCCTGCTGCAACTGGCGCAGCAGCAGGTTGTGCGAGCTGGAGCCTTTCTGGAAGGCCACGCGTTTACCCTTCAGCTCCGCGACGCTGCGGATCGGACTGTCCTTGGGCACCACCACGGTCTCCGCCTGTGGCTTGGGCGGCTCGACGCCGACGTAGAGCAGGTCGGCGCCGGCGGCCTGGGCGAAGATCGGCGGGATGTCGCCGGTGGAACCCAGGTCCAGGCTGCCAACGTTCAGTGCTTCGAGCATCTGCGGCCCGGCGGGGAATTCGATCCACTGGATGCGCGTCTGCGGGAAGCGCTTTTCCAGCAGGCCATGTTCCTTGGCCAGCACCAGGCTGACCGAGGCTTTCTGGTAGCCAATGCGCAGCTGCGCCGGGTCTTGTGCCTGCGCTGTGCCGGCCACGATCAGCAGCAGCCCGGCGAGCAATCGATGAAACAGCGTCACAGGTTCATTCCTTCCAGTCGTGGGAGGGTTTTTCCCAGAGATTGATCCCGCCTTCCACGGCGAAGCGGTCGATCTCCGCCAGTTCCTCGGTGCTGAAGGCGAGGTTGTCCAGGGCGGCGACGTTCTCGACGATCTGCTCGGGGCGGCTCGCGCCGATCAGTGCGGAAGTCACGCGGGGATCGCGCAGCACCCAGGCCAGCGCCAGTTGCGCCAGGCTCTGGCCGCGACGCTGGGCGATCTCGTTGAGCGCGCGGGCGCGGCGGAGGTTGTCGTCGGACAGATGCTCCGGACGCAACGACGCGCCACCCGGCTGGTTGACCCGCGCATCCGCCGGCACGCCGTTCAGGTAACGACCGGTGAGCAGCCCCTGGGCCAGCGGTGTGAAGGCAATGACGCCCGAGCCCAGCTCTTCGGCGGTGGTCAGCAGGTCCTTTTCCACCCAGCGGTTGAACAGGTTGTAGGCCGGCTGGTGGATCAGCAGTGGCACTTTCCATTCCTTCAGCAAGGCGGCCAGCTCGGCGGTCTTGCCGGCGGAATAGGACGAGATGCCCACGTACAGCGCCTTGCCCTGCTGTACGACGCTGGCCAGTGCGCCAGCGGTTTCTTCCAGTGGCGTATCCGGGTCGAAGCGGTGCGAATAGAAGATGTCCACGTAGTCCACCCCCAGGCGTTGCAGGCTCTGATCGAGGCTGGAGAGCAGGTACTTGCGCGAGCTGCCGCCCTGGCCATAGGGGCCGGGCCACATGTCCCAGCCGGCCTTGGTGGAGATGACCAGTTCATCGCGGTAGGCGGCGAAGTCTTCGCGCAGCAGGCGGCCAAAGTTGATCTCCGCGCTGCCATAGGGTGGGCCGTAGTTGTTGGCCAGGTCGAAGTGGTTGATGCCCAGGTCGAAGGCGGTGCGCAGCAGGGCGCGCTGGCGGTCCAGCGGCACGCTGTCGCCGAAGTTGTGCCACAGGCCGAGGGAGAGGGCGGGCAACACCAGCCCGCTGCGGCCGACGCGGCGGTAAGGGACGCGCTGGTAACGGTCGGGGTGGGCGAGGTAGGTCATGGAAACTCCTGTGCAGATGGGCCGGCGTAGGGCCGGCCCATGAATCGTCAAAGCGAGTAGCGATTGGCCGGGCGCTTCAGCCCGAGGTGGTCGCGCAGGGTGCTGCCGCGGTACTCGCGGCGGAACAGCCCGCGCCGCTGCAGTTCGGGGACGACGTGATTGGCCACATCCTCCAGGCCGCCGGGCAGGTGCGGCACCAACACGTTGAAGCCGTCGGCGGCGCCGCCTTCGAACCAGGCCTGGAGCTCGTCGGCAATCTGCGCCGGGGTGCCGATCAGGCTGTAGTGCCCGCGCCCGCCGGCGATGCGCCGGCCCAGCTGGGCGAGGGTCAGGTTCTCGCGCCCGGCCAGTTCGGTGAGCAGCAATTGGCGGCTGCGCTGGCCGCTGTCGGTGAGCGGCAGTTCGGGCAGCGGGCCGTCCAGCGGGTAGGCGGACAGGTCGAAGTTGCCAAGCATCCGCGACAGCAGCGCAACGCCAACCTGCGGCTCCACCAGCTCCTGGAATTCCTCGAATTTTTCCTGCGCCTCGGCCTGGCTCTGGCCGACCACCACGAACACGCCGGGCATGATGCGCAGGTCATCCGCGCTGCGGCCGAAGCGTGGCAAGCGGCCTTTCAGGTCGTTGTAGAAGTCGCGCGCGGCGGCCAGCGAAGTCTGCGCGGTGAACACCACTTCGGCGGTCTGCGCGGCCAGCTCGCGGCCGGTCTCGGAGCTGCCGGCCTGGACGATCACCGGGCGCCCCTGGGGCGAGCGCGCCACGTTGAGCGGGCCCTGCACGCGGAAGTGTTCGCCCTCGTGGTTCAGCACGTGCAGCTTGGCCGGGTCGTAGTACTGGCCGCTGGCCTTGTCGCGGGTGAAAGCGTCGTCTTCCCAGCTGTCCCACAGGCCGGTGACCACTTCGTGGAACTCCCGCGCGCGGGCGTAGCGCTCGGCGTGGCCGAAATGCTCCTGGCGGTTGAAGTTCAGCGCCTCGGCGGCCGCATCGGAGGTCACCAGGTTCCAGCCAGCACGGCCTTCGGAAATATGGTCGAGCGAGGCGAACTTGCGCGCCACGTGGTATGGCTCGTTGTAGCTGGTGGTCACGGTGCCCACCAGACCGATGCGCTCGGTCACCGCCGCCAGCGCCGAGAGCAGCGTCAGCGGCTCGAAGTGGTCGGAGCGCGCCATGCGGCTGGCGATGTCGCCGGTAGGGGCGGCAACGCTGTCGGCAACGAAGACGGCGTCGAACTTCGCGGCCTCGGCTACTTGCGCCAGGCGTTTGTAGAGGCGGAAGTCGAGGCCGCCGTTGGCCGGTACGTCCGGGTGGCGCCACGCCGAGACGTGGTGCCCGGTGGCCATGAGGAAGGCGCCAAGGGAAAGGGTGCGTGTCATGTCGGTTGTCCTGTGTGTCCGTTGGGGAGGACGCAAGGCTGCGGGTTCGATCTCATGGACGGCGCCGGGGCGAGCCGGCGCCGCGTATCGCTCGCGGTCAGAAGTCCTTGCGCAGCTCGACGCCGAAGTAGCGACCATCGTCGCGCGGCACCATGCGGTAGATGTAGCTGCCGCCGGTGGCCAGCAGGGGCGAGTAGGACTTGTCGGTGAGGTTCTTGCCCAGCAGGGCGACGCGCCAGCCGTCGTTGTAGTCGGCCAGGGCGATGCTGGCGTTCCACAGGCCGTAGGCGCCCTGGATGGTGTCGGGGTTCTGGCTGAGGTCATACTGCACCTTGTCCTGCCAGCTGTAGTCGGTGCCCAGTTCCACATCCAGGCCGTTGTCCAGCGGGATGCTGTAGTCGGCGCGCACGTAGCTCTTCCAGTCCGGCGTGAAGGGCAGCGGCTTGCCGTCCACGTTGCAGCTGGACGCCGCGCCGGCCGGGCAGGCGAAACTGTCCACGCGGGCCTTGGTGTAGGCGAGGGCGCCGGAGAGTTTCAACTGGCGCGTAGCCTGGTAGCTGAAGTCCAGCTCGGTGCCTTCGGTCTTGACCTTGCCGGCGTTGATCAGGCGGGTCACCACTTGCCCTGCGACCGTGTCGTAGAAGTTCGCCTGGTAGTTGTCGTAGACGGTGTGGAACACGGCCAGGTTGGCGGTCAGGCGATTATCCAGCGCAGTGGCCTTCAGGCCCGCTTCCCAAGAGTTGGAGGTCTCCGGTTTCAGCGCATCGGTGTCGCGCGGCTGCATGTTGAAGAACACGTTGTACGCCGGGCCCTTGTAGCCACGCGAGTAGGTGACATAGCTGGTGAGCTGCTCGCTGAGGTCGTACTGCAGGCCCAGGCGGCCGGACCAGCCGTCCTCATCGGTGGAGCCGGAGCTGGAAGTGGAGGGCTGGATGCCGGTCACCGCCGTAGCCGAAGTGGAACGGCGGCGGTGGTCGTATTCCAGGTCGTCATGGGTGTAGCGCAGGCCGGCGATACCACGGAAATCCTCGGTGAAGTTCAGGGTGCTCTCGCCGAACACCGCGTAGGTATCGCTGCGCGTGCCGTAGTCGGCCACGCCAGTGTTCTGCGCGGTAGTGGAAGTCACCACGCGACGATAGGTCTCGTCGTCCACGGCGTGCATGTAGTACAGGCCGCCGACGTATTCGAGGAACTCGCCCTTGGGTGAGGCTAGGCGCAGCTCCTGGGAGTACTGGTCGTAGTTCAGTTCGCCCTTGTCGTGGGAGCTGGGGATGCTCGCGGTGACCTGCGACAGGCGATCGCCATCCTGCCACTGGGTATTGTCCCAGCCGCGCCAGGCGCTGATGGAAGTCAGGGTGTAGTCGCCCAGGTTCCAGTCCAGCTGCGCCGACAGGCCCTTGTTGGTGTCGTCGACGTGGGTGCGGTAATCGCTGTTGATCTTGCGGTTGTCGCTGTCCGGCGTCACCGGGCGCAGGGCGTTGGCGAAAGCCGGGCTGGTGGTGCTGGTGATGACGCCGCTGGGGCCGTCGTCGTTGCCCTTCATGTAGTCGGCGATCAGCGTGACCTTGAGGTCGTCGTTGGGGGTGATCTCGAACTTGGTGCGTGCGCCGGCACGGTTATAGCCGTTCACTTCGTGGCCGTTGTAGACGTTGTCGACATTGCCGTCGTAGCTGCCCAGTAACGTAGTGACGCTGGCCTTGAGCTTGCCGGGGATCAGCGTGCCGCCGATGCCGAAGCGGGTGCGGTTCTCGTTGCCGCCACCGAATTGCGAATAGTCGATGTAGCCGGTGGTTTCGTCCGGCACTTCGCGGGTCACCACGTTGAGCACGCCGGCCGAGGCATTCTTGCCGAACAGCGTGCCCTGCGGGCCGCGCAGCACTTCGATGCGCTCGACGTCGAGCAGGTCCAGGGTTGCCTGGCCGGGACGGCCGAGCACCACGCCGTCGATCACCGTCGACACGCTCGGCTCGACGCCGGGGGAGGTGGAGATAGTGCCTACGCCGCGAACGAACAGCGAGGTGTCCTTGTTCGAGGCGCCGGTGCGGAAATTGAGGGTTGGAACCTGCTGGACGATGCTCGCCACGTTGTTGCGGCTGTCGCGTTCAAGCTGCTCGCCGTCGATCACCGAGACGGCCACCGGCACCTTTTGCAGCGATTCCTCGCGGCGGGTCGCTGTGACCGTGACGGCTTTCAGCGTCGGCGCCGGTTCAGCGGTCTGATTGTCCGCGGCGGGAGCCTCGGCGGCCTGTGCGCTGATGGCCAGTGCGCCGATCACGCTGGCGATACCCAGGGCCAACGCACTGCGCCGGCCAGTGAATTGCGGACGGCCGAGCGTCCCCCGATGTTGCGATTGCATAGCCACTCCTTCGTGCCCTGGTCCGCCCTCGGTGCTCTTTGCCGGGGCGCCTTTTTTCTGCGGGACTGTCACGAGCGCTCGCTCGTGCGAGTGGCTGGATCGTTGCGGACAGTTTGTGTTGTTAGCGCTAACATCGACGAGTATCCTGAATCGCCAGATAGATCGTCAAATAATTAAAAATTACGTTTATATTCCTGAATAACAGAAACTGGAGAATGGGATTGGCCAGCCAGACACCCCGCAAGCGCCGTGGGGCAGGGCGCGTGACACTGACCGCAGTCGCCGAACGCGCCGGCGTTTCTGCCATCAGCGTGTCGCGTTACTTCAACCAGCCGGCGCAGCTGTCGGACGACCTGCGCGAGCGCATCGGCGCGGCAGTAGAAGCGCTGGGCTACGTGCCCAACCAGGTGGCCGGCGGGCTGGCCTCGGCACGGGGCAGGGTAGTGGGGATGGTGGTGCCGAACATTTCCGGACCGATCTTTGCCGACACCATCCAGGCCGTCAGCGACACCCTGGCTGCCCATGGCTACCAGTTGCTGCTGGCTTCCAGTTACTTCTCCGAAGACAAGGAAGAGAGCGCCGTGCGCGCCTTCCTGGGCTGGAACCCGGCGGCACTGGTGCTGACCAGTCACTTCCATAGCGCTGCTACCGAAAAGCTGATCGCTGGTGCGGACATGCCGGTGGTGGAAGTCTGGGATTACCAAACCGAGCGCACGCCGATCCAGGTCGGCTTTTCTCACTATCAGGTCGGGGTGGATGCGGTGCGCCACCTGCATGGCAAGGGCTACCGGCGCATAGCCTTCGTACAGAACAGCGCGCCGGGCGACTTCAGTGCGCTGGATCGTCGCGACGGCTACGCCAATACCTTGCGCGAACTGGGTGGCGAGCCCTGGATGTTCGTCCCCACGCAGAGCGCGCCCTTCGAAGCCGGGCGGCAGGCCATGGAAGCGCTGATGGCAAGAGGAGCGCAGCGGCCGGAGGCAATCATCTTCGCTAACGACAACCTGGCCGCCGGCGGTCTGCTTGCCGGCCAGCGCGCCGGGTTGAGGATTCCCGAGGATTGCGCGGTGCTGGGCTTTGGCGACTATCCCTTCGCACCGATGCTGTTGCCAAGCCTGTCCACCATCAAGCCGCCGGCCCGCGAAATCGGCGAGATCGCCGCGCTGCGAGTGCTGCAGTCAATCGGCGTGGCGCCACTGGAAGGCACGGTGGAGCGGCTGAACCTGCTCAGCTGTCGGGTGCTGGAGCGTGAAAGCGGCTGATATCGGCTACTTGGCCAGCAGGTCGATCACTTCCTGGTCGCTGAGCGGGTGGAAGTCGCGGTAATGGTCGCCCACTGCGCGAAACGGCGACGGGGTATCCAGGCAGACCAGTGCATCGACCTCATCGCGCAGCTTCTGCACGGTTTCCGCCGGGCCCACCGGCACGGCAAGCACGACCTTGTGCGGGTGGTGCGCACGCAGGCACTTGAGCGCGGCGCGCATGCTGCTGCCCGTGGCGAGGCCATCGTCGACCACGATCAGGTCACGGTCCTCCAGCTGCACCGGGGCTTTAACACCGCGATAGAGCACGCGGCGGCGCTCCAGCTCGCGGATCTGCTCCAGCACCTGCTGCTCGAACCACTCCGCCGGCGGGTCGAAGCGTTCGAGCATCTGCTCGTCCACCACCCAGTTCGGCTCGGGGCCGTCGACGATGGCGCCCAGGGCGAATTCCTCATTGCCCGGCGCGCCGATCCTGCGCACCAGCAGCACGTCCAGCGGCGCGCCCAAGGCCCGCGATATCTCCTTGCCGACCGGCACGCCGCCACGGGGCAGGGCAAGAACCAGTGGGTTCTCCAGAGGCATGTCACGCAGGACCATCGCCAGCGCCACGCCGGCATGCCGACGGTTGGTGTATTGCACTGAGGGCATCTGAATCTCCTTTCGCGAGTCACAGCAGCGTGTCCAGGGTCAGTGGCCGCTCGCGGATGCGTTTCCGATTGGAGGTTAGACGGACCTTGCGGCGCCTGCGACCTACCGGAAAGCGATTGCGCCCACCCGGCCCGGATGAATCGGGCGCGCGCGGGTCTGCCATGGGCTGTGAGTCGCAACCCTATCCAAGGTTCAGGTATTGCGTGCGAACGGTCGTCGGCATCAGGCTGAACCTCGGCACGCACGGTCACCGGGCCAGGTCCGCACTGGGCGCCAGCGTGAGGGCAAGTTGACTGTCTTGGCAGGGTAAAAAGAAGGCCCCATCGGAGGGGCCAGGGGAAACACAGGGAAGTGCCCTTACCCTAACAGCCTTGTCCGTCGTGCCAAACAACTTGTGGCGATAGGCCGTTTCGGTTGAGGGCATATGGGGTCGGCATTGCCTGCCGCGCGCGGGCATGCTGCATCGAATCAATCGGGCATTCGGACGCTTGACTGGCGCCGCTCTGCTCGAGGGCTGTCCAGCGCTACGCCCGATCACCCTGGGCGGAGAAAGGCGAGGAGGGCGCCATTGAGCAGCACGCTGGCCAGTCCACCCGTGCAATCCTGGTTGCTGAACTAGACTCCTGCGCACAAAGGCCATCCGATCAGCGGAACGGCCGCTACACCGCGGAGGAAGCACGATGCACGCATACCTGATCCGCTACAGCCGTAACGGCCAACCCATGAGTACCGTGTTGCGCCAGGAGAGTCTTAGCCGCGAGCAGGCACAGCGGTTCGTCCGCGCGCTTCACGGCCCGGTCGGGCGCGATTCGCGCTCGGATATCCAGGTGAGCGAGGTGCTCTGCACCCAGTGACCGGCACGTCGTTCCGCCATTCCATTCAATGAAAAACGGCGCCGATTCTTCGGCGCCGTTTTCGTTCTTGCGAGGAAATAACAATGGGCAGCGAGCTGGCGGGGGCCGGGGTGGCACGCCAGCCCGGCGATCAGTGGCCGCCGTGGCTGCGCCGACCTCCTTTGCGGCCCGCTTCGGATGCGCGCGCCGGGTCATTCTTGAAGTTGCCACCGCTGTGCTGGCCGCCTTTCCTGCCGGCTTCGGAAGCACGTTGGGGGTCTTCTGCAAAGTTGCCTTTACCGCCTCTATGTTCGGCCATGGGTACTACTCCGTGGGATATGTCCGTAAGAAATGAATAGGCGAATGCCGTGCATTCCCTTCATCCGAAACATATCGCGCAGGGGTGTTCGACTCTTTTTCAGAACGATCCGTCATGCCGTCGGCGGAAACCCGTTATATGTAAAGTCTTGCCGTTGGTCCGGGTTGTTTTATTGGCGAACCCGGATAGCTAACGCTGCGCTGGGTTCAAGCCGCTCAAATCGTTGACCTTTGCGGGCTGGCGATAAAATCACTGAAGACACTGGTGGCCAATGGCTGCGGTTCCATTCTCAGCGCAGCGGCGCAGGATGGACGCAGCAACGCAGGAGAACCCGATGAATCCGCCAAGCTGCCACGACGTCGCCGAACTCCTTCACCGGAGCTATCCATTATTCGATTTCACCTGCGACCGCCAGGAAGATGGTCGCTATCTGATCAGCCTTCAAAGCCGTTACACCTCAACGCCGCGAACCAATGTGATCGGCATTCGCGGGAATGAGCTGCGCACAGACCGACAGGTCAGGGACCTTGGCATGGAGCTGATCTGCGGACTGATGTAGGGCGGTTCAGACGACTCGTTTACGCAGTCGGGCGATGAGCTTCTGACGCTGTTCGCTATCCGCTTCCCAGACCTTGCCATCCAGGGCATGGCAGATCAGCCAGATTTCTTCGTTGTTGAGCATCACTGCGCCGCCGCCGGCCTCCGCCCGGCGCTTGCGATACGCGGCCTGTTTTTCGGCGTTGGTCATGGCGCCTTCCTTGCGGGGGCGGCCTTTGCGTGGCGCTTCGAAGGCATCGCGCGTGGTTTTGTCCTTGGCGTCTTTCATCCTGGCTCCTGTCAATCTGGTAACGCGTTACTGTAATTTGGATGCCTTTTTGGTAACGCGTTACAAATCATAGCGACTGTTGCAGGCCCCGCCAATCGTCGGCTGGCGGGGTAGGGAAGGAAAAACCGGGCTATTCCTGCAAGGCACACCCACAAGAAGCAATGGAGGCTGAAGTGGAACGACTGCGAAAGGTGCTGATGGTCTCGGCTTTCAACGAGACCTGCGTTGTCCAGGTGCTGCGCGAAGCCGCACTCAAGGCCTGCACGCCGGATACGGCAACGGCGCTGATGGCGGCGGCGCAGCTGCTGGAGCACGACGCGGAAACTCTGCTCCATGCCGCCCACCGGATCGACGTCGTCCTGCACCATGCATCCGCTGGAGGCGGAACACTCTCCCTGGTCGTGATGGACTGAACCGCTTGCCGATGGACTGGCCATCATTCTCTTTGAACCGCCGACGCCGACGTCCGGTCAGTGCTTGAAATACAGCCAGAAACCTGGAGGCGTCATGTGGGACGAGTCCCTGACAAAGCGTTACCACGTCAGCTTTGTGAGAGATGGGCGGGAGTTCGAATTCGAAGCCGAAGACGAATCCATGAGCGAGGCGCGGGCGTGGAGCCATGTAGCGCGCCACCTGCATATCCCGATCCACGATCTGCGCGGCTACCAGAAGCGCTACCACACCATTCGGCGCAACGTGGAGGCGCACAACGTGCGGGACGTTTCCTTTCGCGCCGTAGGAGCGGGGGACTAGATAACTGCTTCAGGCCCGCGCGGAGGCAAGACGCACATCACTGATGGTGATGCCGCAGGCGCCCAGCCACGACTCGACCTCGGCAGAGGAGTGCGGCGGCCGGGGCTGCTCGGGGAATTCCCGAACGTAGATGGAGAAGGCGATGGCCTTGATGTGAGGAATGGTCCTCGCCCGCAGGAGCAAGTGGCGGTCTTCGCCATTGAATCGGTACTCGATCAGCCAGTCCATGGTCATTCCGCTTCCTGGGCAGAGCCGACCTGCAGAAAGGGCTGAGGCAAGAGTAGCCCCTGATCACTCAGGGGCAAATGCTGGCCATCGGCCGAGCGCTCTGGATTGCACCTCAGGCGGCAGCGCCGCTGGCCTTTCCACGCCCGGCACGCACGTCGAAAGCACCGCCAGTCAGAACACCGTCCACCGTCACGCGGCCCTTGCCGGGCAGCAGCGGGAACACCAGCTCAGCAAAGCGATAGGCCTCTTCCAGGTGCGGGTAACCTGAAAGCACAAAGCTGTCGACACCCAGCGCGGCATACTCCAGCAGCCGCTCGGCAACGGTTTCCGGATCCCCCACCAGCGCAGTGCCGGCGCCGCCGCGCACCAGGCCAACACCGGCCCAGAGATTGGGTGCCACTTCCAGCTTGTTGCGATCACCGCCGTGCAGCGCGGCCATGCGCTGCTGACCGACCGAATCCATCTTTGCGTAGTTGGTCTGCGCGGCGGCGATGGTGGCGTCGTCCAGGTGACTGATCAGCTCATCCGCAGCCGCCCAGGCTTTCTCGTTGGTCTCGCGGACTATCACGTGCAGGCGTACGCCGAAACGCACCGTGCGCCCCAGGCGCGCAGCGCGTTCGCGGACGTCGGCGATCTTCGCAGCCACGGCAGCGGGCGGCTCACCCCAGGTCAGGTAAGCATCCACATGCTTGGCGGCCAGGTCGTGGGCAGCTGCGGAGGAACCACCGAAGTACAGGGGCGGATAAGGTTTCTGCACGGGCGGGAAGAAGTTCTGTGCGCCGTTGACCTTCAGGTGTTTGCCGGCGAAGTCCACGGTGTCACCTGACAGCAGGCGGCGCCAGATGGTCAGGAACTCGTCGGAAGCGGCGTAACGCTCGTCATGGCTGAGAAACACGCCATCCGCCTCCAGCTCGGTGCTGTCGCCACCCGGGACGACATTGAGCAGCAGACGGCCGCCACTGGCCTGATCGAGCGTCGCGGCCTGGCGCGCGGAGGCGGTGGGGTTACCCAGCGAGGTGCGCAGAGCGACCAGCAGTTTGATGCGCTGCGTGACCGGCACCAGACTGGCAGCAGTCACCCAGGGGTCGAGACAGCTGCTGCCGGTGGGAATCAGCAGGCCGTCATAACCGAGCTGGTCGGCAGCCACGGCGATTTGCCGCATGTATTCGTTGGTGGCCGGTCGGCCACTGCTGGAATGGCCCAGGTAGCGGGTGTCGCCGGAAGTCGGCAGGAACCAGAAAATATCGAGACTCATGGGATGTCCTCGTTGCCATCGTCGAAATGGGGCGTCGCCCCGTCGGTGCACGCGTGGCAAGTCTTCATTGGAATTCGGGCCCGGCAGCCGTCGTTATCGGTTTGCGTGGTCAGGCAGAAAAGAGGAGGGCGGCTGCATGTCGGGCACTGCACGGCAGCAAGGCCTGTGCCAGGGCGGGAGGACGCGGTTCTCGCGCCTCTGAAGGCATGACAGTGTTGCTGTAGCAACATTGCTGTTGATTGGCTGTTGCTGGGGAAACACTGCGTACTACGAAAAAGGCATTAGGTTATGCCTTCCGGCGATTTGTCCTGCGCGGCCTGACCGATCAGGATAGGCAATCGTGATTGAAAGCCCCCGTGGATCAAGGAACACAGAAAGCGATGAACGACGCCAACCGACTGCACGAGAATGGCCCGATGAACTGGCAACTGGCACAGATCGTCGAGGACCTGCGTGGCGCACGCAACGAATGGCGCAGCCGCACGGGCCGTCACCCGGAGCAGGGCGGCCGCGAACTGCCTTCGCGCCAGTCCATCGAAGAAGTGGTGGAGCGTCTGGCAAGCGCATTGTTTCCCATGCGCCTGGGCCCTAATGACCTGCGCGAAGAGAGCGAAGACTTCTTCGTCGGCCACACCCTGGACGCCGCGCTGAATGCGCTGCTGGTACAGGCCCGCCTGGAACTGCGCTATAGCGCGCGGCAGCGGGGCGATGTGGTGGATAGCCGGATCGATGAGCATGCCGTGGTGCTGGTGCGCGATTTCGCCCGGGCACTGCCGGAGATGCGCAAACTGCTCGACGCCGACGTGCTGGCCGCCTACCAGGGCGACCCGGCCGCGCGCAGCGTTGACGAAGTGCTGCTGTGCTACCCGGGCGTGGTGGCAATCATTCACCATCGCCTGGCGCACCACCTGTACAACGCAGGCCTGCCGCTATTGGCGCGAATCATCTCGGAGCTGGCGCACTCGGCGACCGGCATCGATATCCACCCCGGCGCGCAGATCGGCAGCAGCTTCTTCATCGACCATGGCACCGGCGTGGTGATCGGAGAAACCGCGATCATCGGCAAGCAGGTGCGCATCTATCAGGCAGTGACCCTGGGGGCAAAGCGCTTCACCTCCGACGAAACCGGCCAGTTGCACAAGGGCGAACCGCGCCACCCGATCGTCGAAGACGAAGTAGTAATCTACGCCGGCGCCACCATTCTCGGTCGCGTGACCATCGGCAAGGGCTCGACTATCGGCGGCAACGTCTGGCTGACCCGCAGCGTGCCGCCGGGTAGCCAGGTGAGCCAGGCGAGCCTGCAGCACGATGAGAGCCGCTGCGGGAAGGACTGAGCCGGCCGCAAGCAAGGCGAAGCGGGGGAGTTGACAGCTCCCTCGCTCGTTCAGCAGTATTCGCCAGACATTTCACGCAACGGCAACTCCATGTTCTCCACCTTCAACCACTCGCTCTCCGCTTCGGGCTTCCTTGCCCAGGCTGGCGCGTGCGTTGCCGTTGCCAAGAAATCGAAGAAACAGTCGCTCATTTGACCGGGGCGCTGTCCCGTCAGATGGGCTGACTGGACACAAGGCGCAAGGTCGAACCTCCCTCCCGCTTGATTCCCGCATCCCTCCCTGACGGCGACCCGACGGTCAGCCAACAGGAGTTTTTGCATGTCGAATTTTCGTGGGATATGGGTGGCGCTGGTCACTCCCTTTCGTGATGGCGCGGTGGACTACCCGGCATTGCAGCGCCTGGTAGCTCAGTTGCTGGAGCAGGGCGTAGCTGGCTTCGTGGTCTGCGGCACCACAGGCGAGGCTGCCGCGCTGAGCCATGAAGAGCAGCTCGAAGTCCTCGATGCCGTGTTGCAGTGGGTGCCGGCGCAGCAGGTGATCATGGGACTGGCGGGCAACAACCAGCGCGAACTGCTGGCCTTCCTCCACGATATCCAGCGTCGTCCGCTAGCTGGCGTGCTGGTGCCGGCGCCGTATTACATCCGCCCATCCCAGGCAGGTCTGGAAGCCTTCTTCCGCACCGTGGCGGACACGGCCAGTGTCCCGGTCGTGCTCTATGACATCCCTTACCGTACAGGCGTGCGCATCGAGCGCGAGACGCTTCGCCGTATCGTGCGCCATCCAAACATCGTGGCGATCAAGGATTGCGCAGGCGATGTGGAAACCACCCTGGCGCTGATCGCTGACGGCCAGGTCTCGGTGCTCACAGGGGAAGACCTGCAGATTTTCACCAACCTCTGCCTGGGCGGCGCCGGGGCAATCTCGGCGTCATCCCACGTTCGCGCCGATCTCTACGTGCAGCTGTTCCGGGAGATGGAAGAAGGCGCCGTGAATTCCGCCCGCCGGACTTTCTATCGTCTGTTGCCCTGGATGCAGGCCGCTTTCGCGGAGCCGAATCCGGCGGCGGTGAAAGGCGCGTTGGCCTTGCAGGGCTGGATTGCCAACGAGGTACGCGAACCGATGCAGGCTTGCACACCGGCAACCCTGGAGCGACTGAAAAGCGTGTTGGCGGATTTGGCCCACTAGGCGCCGCTGGCATTCGCTGGAGAACCGGCCGACGTTTCCACGATTCCACAGCGAATGCCACGACCGAGGTCGATCGGACGCAGCCAGATGCAGAGGTCGCCGATGTGCACGTTCTAAAGTTCGCGCACATCGGCGGATTGTTCGTAGCAGCGAATCACTGAGCAGCGACTGGTGAAGAACGCTCAGAGGGATTCGTGGACCCGGTCGGTAGCAGAAGCAGTCGAAGAGAATGAGCCATCGAATCCGAATCGAATTTCTTGTAGCGGAGGGATAAGAGCTGGCGGTGACATGAAGAGCACCGGGGCTGCAGAAAGCCAGCGTGGTGGCATTGATTCTGTGACACTCGGCTGTGAGCTTCGCATAGTTAACTTCGCATAATTTCGGCGTTACGTTGAGCGGGGTATGGAACATGGCGCAGCCTCCATGCCTCGCGTAACGTAATGGCCATTATGCGAACGCCGATCCCTCTCGAAATCCCGCACCACCTGGTCGAACTGGCCACCCTCTATTCGCCGTCACGCGACCAGCTCCAGGCTGTTTGCTACGTGCTCCAGGACTATCCGAACCTCGTCGCGGATCTGCGTAAGCTCAGGGCTCAGGCCGCCGATTTCGTCAACGAAGGCCAGCTCCTGGATGAACGCCTGGAGAAGCTCCAGGATCTCTGCCGCCAGATCCTGGAGCTCTGATTGGTACCAGTCCTCGGAGAGATCCGCGCCGGCCGGCTTCAGCCTGCAGGAGAATTTGGTACCAGTTTTTCGACCAGGTGATTTTCCTGCAGGAGATTTTCGGTACCTGTCGTGGATCTGCCGCTCTCTCGATGGGTACCAAAATTGTCCGCCGGCGCGGATCCAGGACGTGACGATTGGTACCAAAACAGCTTGCATGCCTTGGGGATTCTGGTACCTTTTATCTCGACCTGGTCGTGCTCGATCGACCTAATTTGGTACCAAGGAGAGATGCCATGCTGATCAAGATTCCGAATGCCGATGACAAGTTTGTTGAGGGCCTCAAGCGCGCCACTGGCGTTGCCACCGGGTCCAAGGCCTATGAGAAGGCCGCTGCCGACTATGACTACCTGGTGAAAACCGTTGCCTGGCAGAAGAGCGAGATTGCCCGCCTTGAGGGCGTCATTCGCCAACGCGACCAGGTGATCGAAGGTGCTCGCTCGGCCGCTGCGCTGCTCCTGGAGAAGACCGGCCAGGCCGATCTGCTTTCGAGGGCTTGACCATGGAGTGGCATGATTGGCTTGCCGTGGCAATCTTCCTGGCCTTGATCACTGGCCAGCTCCACTACTGGGCCGGGCGGTTTTTCCTGAGCCTGGTGAATGCTTGGATGAACAGGAAATAGGTACCATTCTTCGTTCCAGGACCGCGGCGGATCCTGGCTTTTTGGTACCGATTTACGCCTGGTGTTCGTTCGCGAGCGCCGGGCGTTTCGCCGCTTCGGACCCACCTCGCGCCTGATCACCCCAATAGCGCGTATCGCGGCCCCTCAGAGGGCACCTCTCCTGGTGCGCATTGCACGCTTCCAGATCTCCGAGGAACGACTCGCCACTCTTGCCCAGCTGGTGTTATGGCGTCGTTTAGGCGCACTCCCTGGGCGCTTCCAGGCTGCGCCGAATTCGCCGAAAAGTCGGGTACTGGTAATACCCGACTTTTGTCTCATTTTTTTACTCCATCCCCATCCACCCCGCTCTTGCTCTCACCCTCCTGGTGGTTCGCTGGCGGCCTGGGCGAGGGCGCTTCGCCGGGGGTGTCTCTAGCCCCTTTTTTTGTGGAAGCGCTCCATGTCCTCTTCGGTCAGCTCTTCCAGGCCCTTCAGGATGAGCCATCGTAGGACTTCGGTGTCCTTGACTGACGCCTGAAGGTGTACGACGGCCTTCACGGTCTCTTTCTCGACCTTGCGCCAGGTCGTTTCGTCGATGTGCTTGGTGGGCATGTTTCCCTTTTCCGTCAAGTGCTTGGCGGTTTCTATCGTAGCCTGATTTTCTCAGAGCCTTGACATTGAGATTCTTAGAATCTAATTTCCGCACCTGAATCTAATTTCTTAGAAACTCAGGTGCAGGGATGATCGACTGGGCTAGCTTCTTCATCGAGCTGAATCACGCGCCGATTAAGTCCGGCGCTGTGATCTGCGTCGAGGCTGACGGAACGGTTGCCTGGGAGTCTCCCCGCAAGGTCCATGTTCGTGGCTCTCATGAGTCTTCTATGCATATCCGCAGTGTGGGCGGGGACGGGAAGGGCAATGCAACTCACCTCTACATCGATGGCAACCCTTCAAAGTGGCTCCAGGGCCATAACCTTGTCGGCTCGGATGACCTTCTCGCCCTGGTTTGGGACGCCTTCCAGCGGCTCTGTGGCCTTCTTCGCCTTAAGCCAACTGACATCGAGCGTCAGAAGGTCAGGGCAGGGCAGTTCCGTGTTACCAGGATCGATTACAACCGCATGTTTGATCTCCCGAGTAGGGCTGATGTGCGCGCCTGGCTGCGAGCTGGTGAGTTCAAGTGCAAGTCCCGCCACGGCCGACCGGTTCATGATCGCGGCACACTGACTTTTGGCAAGGGTAGTACTCATTGGCGAATTACTTGCTATTGCAAGGCTGATGAGATTAACGGCAAGGGCACTCATAAACTTGCTGAAGAGTTCGCCTCTATCCCTGAAATTAGGGAGTTCATCGACACCAAGCTTCGTGTCGAGTTGAGATTACTTTCCAAGAAGCTTAAGGCATTAGACCTTCAATACGGCTATCAACTCACCCCGGCGGTTCTCTGGACGCAATACCGCCATTTCATCGGGGAACTAGACATGTCCGAACAGATTGAGCTTAACAGCAAGCAGCTCCTGGAACTGCCGAACAAGTATCGCTCCACCTATGTTCTCTGGAAACAGGGGCATAACTTGTTCGATATGCTTTCTCGCCCTACTTATTATCGCCACCGCAAGTATTTCCTTGACTTGGGGATTGATATCAATATTCGTTGTGATCGCCGCGACGATACTAATGTTATCCCTATGATTCGCGTCCTGGAAGCGAAGCCTGCGGCAATTCCTTCGTTCTTCTTCGAGCGTGGTCTTGTTCATAACTCCACTCGCAGGGTGGCTGTATGAAGAGCATGTTTGATAATTACTTTGGCGGCCCGATCAACTCTCGCGCAGAAATGCAGGAGAAAATCAAGTCGCTTAAGACTTCGGGAAATGTAATTACCGAGCTGGATGACTTGCTCGCCAAACTTCCCGAGCCAGGCAAGTACCAGCTTGTATCCCGCAAGCGTGGAACTCCATTTGTAGGCGATGCCTTCAACTTCTCGCACCAGGAGAAATAAACATGTCCATGACTATCCGTATCGAAACCACCGGCACTATCACCAAGTCCGGAACTTCCGCTAAGGGCAATGAATACAATATGTGTGAAGCGTTTGCCCACATTCCGGGCATTCCCTATCCGCAAATGTTCGAGTATTACGCGTCGAAGCGCGATGAAGTTCTCGCACCTGGTACTTACGAGTGTGACGTCACCTGCAAGGTGAAAGATGGTCGCCTGTCCTTCGATTGCGACCCTCGTCAGGCCCGTCGTATTGCCTCCAAGCCTGCCGCCGTAGACGCGGCCAAAACGGCTTAAGGGGAGGGCGTCATGATCACGCACGGCCACTGTTTCTGCGACGTGTGCGGGGAGCACCTGGGGCAGCTGTGGAACCTCCCTGCGGCTGCTCGTGACCTCCTTCCCGCCCCTGATTTTCGAGTCTGTGACGGTTGTTTCCTCTCGTCCTCTCTCGTCACACCTGGCCCCCAGCCCTTTTCGGAGAAAAGGGAAGGGGGGCGGGGGTGACCATCCAATTTCTCGGCTGTGAAGGCCAGTGGCTGCTCTATGAGAACGGCTCTATGTCGTGTCAGGGCAACTTACAGACCTTCACCGTTCAGGAAATGCGGGATCAGCTGGCCCCCTCGATCCCGATCCAGGACAAGGCAATGCTCACCGGCGCCATCGTCGGTTTGCTCGCCCTGGTCTGGACTGGCCGGCAACTCATGACAATTCCCAAGTGAAAGGAGCTTCACCTATGAAACTGCGCAACATCGCACGCAAATACGGCCCGCAGGCCTTCTGTGCCGTCATGGCCATGGCATCCGTTCCGGCCTTCGCCGCTGGCGAGGAATACGACACCACCAGCGCTCTCGGCTGGATCGCAGCAGGCATCGTCGCCGGTATCGCCCTGGTCGGCGCCATGATCGGCCTGGTCACCATGATCGGCGGCGGCAAGAAGGTTCAGCGCGCCGGTACCTAAGCCCGCTGTTCCGGCCCGGCAGCGCTCGCTGTCGGGCTTTTTTTTGCCTGGAGATTGACGATGAAGGGGATGAAATCATGTTTCTTAGTGCTGAAGACTTGGCGTTTTACGCTGTGCTTATTGCTATGTTTTTCCTGTTTGCCCCAGGTCGCTAACGCCGCTGATTACTATTGGTACGTCAAGGGATCGGGCGCAATTAATAAATTTCCCACACCTCGCGCCGGTTGTGATCAAGGGCTTATCGATTGGAAGAAGATTTATCCAACCGGTATTGAAACTTCTTTTGTGAAAATAAGTGATACCGAGTGGAGTTGCGGATTTAGGTCATCTCCGACAGGGAATAACTACACTACTTATTACTTTGTTCGCGGCGGCGATAATTGCCCTGCTGGTTTGAAGTTTAACCCTGCAACTGGTCAGTGTGAGGGAAATAAGTGCGCCACGCTTAATGGCTCATCCAGGGCGTTTTCAAAGTCTGGAACTGCTCCTGATGGCTATCTCACGCTTGTTTCGGGAACTGGCAAACCTCTTGCTGTTGCTCAGACTGCTGGTTGTTTTGATGGTTGCATGGCATCTACTGCCGACCAGAAGTGTACGGCTAAAACATCTGGCGCTTACTTTTGTCGTGGCACGGCATACTTTGACGGGCAAAGCTGCGATACAGCCGGCACTCCTGGTGTGGACGAAAGTTCTTCCGCTGAGTATCCGCAAACCTCTCAGACTGACGAAACCAAGCCTTGCACTTACGTCACCAATCCTGACGGAACTCAATCTTGTACTTCCTCAAAGACCACGGACAAGGAAGGTCAGATTTGCGGAACGGTTTCAGCTACTGGTAAGCAAATTTGTATTGATAAGGCACCAAGTAAGAATGGCGTCAGTTTTGATATAAATATAAAGACCGAAACTGATAGTGGCGGCAATCAGGTCACAACCAAGACAACGACAGCCACCACTACGACCTGTAGTGATATTAAGGTGTGCACTTCTAGCACCACCACAGTCACCACTACCACCAATGGCAATGGGGCAACTTCCAGCACCTGCAAGGGGGCTAACTGTCCCGACAAGAACACGAATCCCGATGGCAATGGTGATGGATTCGGTGATTGTGTGGGCGGCGGCTGTGGAGAAGGTGAGGGCGGTTCTGAAGTCTCCGGGGAAGCCTGCGAGGCCTCTCTGTTGTGTTCCGGCGATGCCATTCAATGCGCAATCCTTCGCAAAGAAAAGGAGCAGAAGTGCGCTGATGAAAAGTTCCGCGAAGTTAAAGAGGATGAATTAAAGGCTGATCTTAATGATTTCTTTGGCAAGCCAGAATATAAGCCGCTTCAGCCCGAAGGCGACAATGTGTTTGATATGGGAACCATGTTCGATACGTCGAGAACCATTTCGGGTTCTTGTCCTGTTATCCAGGATTGGAATATTGAATATGGAATTAACATAACCATTCCTATCAATCGGGTTAACGAAAAGATATGCCCGTATTACGTTTATATGGGTTACCTGATGGTTATGTTCGCCATGTGGCGAGCGACTGAGATTGTTGCCAGAGGACTTTAATATGCAGCTTATTATTGGAATCATCATTAGGCTTGTTGCTGCCGCGTTGCCGTCCATGGCTTGGGGCCTTTTGCGTGGCATGGGTTTCGCCGCGATAAGTTATGTCGGCGTTTCCACCGCCATTAACGGCGCTAAAACCTATGTCATGTCGCATCTGACCTCCCTTGATCCTGGATGGGTCCAGATTGCGGGCCTCCTTCAATTGGATGTTTGCATTAGCATTTATTTCAGTGCCTATGTCGCGCGCGCCGTTATGTGGGGCATGAATAAGGCAGGCTCTAAAACTTCCATTCGCTGGCAACCCAAGTGAGGTCGATATGCTTTTCTTGAGAACGGGCCTTCCAGGGGCTGGCAAAACTCTTAACGCTATTCGTGAAGTTGACCTGGAGCATCAGGCAGACCCTGACAATCCGGATGTGCGACTTTACAAGGACCCTGATAGTCCTGAGCTTCCGCCCAGGACAATTTATTACTATGGGATACCCAATCTAAAAACTGACAAGCTCAAGTCGAAATGGGTTGAATTTGAAGACCCTAATAAATGGTTTGAGCTTCCTGATGGCTCTGTAATTGTCGTTGACGAGTCTCAGCAGTTTTTTGGCAATGACGGCTCCAGGGCGCGCCCTGAAAAGTTCTCTCGCTTTGAAACTCACCGCCACCAGGGCTTGGATATTCATTTAATCACTCAGCATCCATCACTTATTTCTCCCCATGTTCGCAAGCTGGTTGGCAAGCACATCAACTTCATTCGTCCTTACGGGCGAGAGAAGGGGATTTTTCGTCATGAGTATGAGTTCTGTATAGATGCGCCTGAAAAGCGTCATTACTTTAAGCAGGCTCAGGAATCTAAGGTCGCCTTGGACCCTGCGTATTTCGGCGTTTATAAGTCTTCAACTATCCACACTCACAAGCCAACTAAGCCTACTTATTGGCGCTCTATTTATATTGCAGGTGCGGTCGTTGCTGTCTGTATATCAATTTTTGTTGGTGTTGGCGTCGTCATGGTTTCTAAGTACAAGAAGTCCAATGAGCCTACCGACCAGCCTGTCGCTGAAGTGTCTAAGCAGCCCCTGAAGGCCGCACCAGGTTCGGCGACTGGTGCTCAGCCTGAGGCTAAGCCCGTGGATTATCTGGAGTCGTATAAACCTCGTATCGATAGCGCGCCCATGTCTGCGCCTCGGTACGAGAGCATTGCAGCCCCTAAGGATTTCCCTCGGTTGATCTGCACATCGAGCACGGATGAGCGCGTTGTCGAGCGTTTCCGCAAGGTTGGCCAAGTCTCTACGATCGATGGGGCTGATACCGCCTGCCAGTGCTACACGCAGCAGGGGACGCGCTATAAGACCAGCGTCCAGTTCTGTGTTGACGCGGTGAACAACGGAATATTTGACGACACTCGTCAAGCTCGGCAACTTGCTACGTCATCTGGTATGAGCCTGGAGTCGCAGCCGCTGCGGCGCGGTGCCGCAGCGTCAGCGGCTGCGACTCCGGCCTTCGTTCAGCCAGCTTCCCAAGGCTCCAGCCTGACCATCGTGTCTGACTCTGAATACGCCTCTCGGCCCTGGCGGTGACACCCTAGGCTTCGCATAATGTATATTATGTTAAATTACATATCACACCATATCGTCCTGTGATTTCCAGCGCCCTCTGTCACCAGCCTCGAGAAACGGCTTTGCCCTGCGAAATTGTCTTCACGAGCATCCTGGAGATGCTGCCGTCAGCACTACGACGTTCAATCTGCCGTGGCCTGAAAGAGTCCAAATCTCCCACCACACTCCAGCAAGTGGCATCCGGCCTCGCCTGATAAAACCGTTAGCGTCTCGTCATCTATGTATGGGCAAGCCAGTCACTCAGGTTTGCTCGTGCTGCGCGTCGGCAAATCCGCTCGTAACGTGAGGCTCCATTCTCCAGCTGTGATCCGCTGAGTCATGAGCCATAGAGTTGCGCCATGTCGTGCCGATTTCTCGCCCCGTATGTGCAGGCCGAGCACCTGGGTGGACATCGGTCCAGCGAGCTGACCGCCCTCGATCCTGATAGATGCCCTCCCCGGAAGTCCGGCGGGTGGCGCTTGCACAGGCGCCCTCCCCCTAGCTCGCCAACGCTTGAGGTTTGACCATCGGCGCCTTGGGCGATTTCACGCACTCATAGCGCGCCTCTTTCGACGGCGAATGCCCGAAGAACGCGGTGTAGCACTTGCTGAAGTGACTGGGTGAAACGAAGCCACAGGCCACTCCCACTTCGAGTATGGTCAGACCCGTGTGCTGTAACAGACGGCGTCCTTCGGTCAGGCGCAACTCAAGGTAATAGCGTACCGGTGAGGTCCCCAGCTGCTGGCTGAACAGCCGCTCGATCTGACGCTTGGAGCGACCCACGTAGCCCGCCAATTGGTCCAGGCTCAGCGGCTCCTCGATGTTCGCGCTCATCAGGTTGATCGCCTCGCGCAGCGGTTCGCTCATCTTCTGGTGCAGATGGGGGCGCACCCGCCGGTAACGCGACTCTTCGAAAGCCAGGATGTCGACCACTGCCTCCACCAGATCGCGGCCATGCAGGCAGTCCACCCATTCGAGGATCATGTTGAACGCCCCAGTGGGACTGGCGGCGGTGAGACGATCACGGTCGATGCTGAAGCTCTCGCTGGTCACCTGGCTGAACTTTGCCACCTCCGCAACCGCCGCCCGGTGCTCAGGGTGGACCGCGCAGCGGTATCCGTCGAGCAGGCCGGCCTGGCCAAGGAACCAACCACCATTCCACAAACCGGCCAATGCGATGCCTTGATCGGCCGCGCACTCCAGCAGGTGGGTCAGTTCCTGGGAGCCGCGCAACGGCGTGCGCAGGCCGCCGCAGATGATCAGCAGATCCAGCTCGCGCAGGGACTTGATCTGCAGCGCCGCATTCGGGCAGATGACCAGTCCCAGGTCACTCATGACCTGCTCGCCGCTGAGCGAGTAGGTCCTGGTCGAGAAGCTGTCTGGGCGTATCAGGTTCGCGGTGACCAGCGTGTCCAGAACCTGGGTGAAAGCCGGTAGGGAGAAATGCTCCAACAGAAGGAAGCCGACGCGGGACTTGCGGATGCCCTCCTTCGATTGCAGGCCGATGAAGCGGATGTTCTGCGTCTGCAGCGCACCACTGAAGTGACGTCTTTCCAACTCTGCCGCCTCTACTTGTTCTTGTTGTAGCGGGCGCAGCCGCTTCTTGGCCGCGCCGGGCAAACGGTGCTGCACGCCAACCGGCGTGCAGCGCTTCAGGCGATCCGGCGAACCGTGCTGCGCTGCAAGGCGCCTCGGGAAAGTCGGTCGAGCAACAGTGCCACAGCAACGATGGCAAGGCCCGCGCGCAGGCCCAGGCCCATTTCCATACGGGTCAGGCCGCGGGTCACCTCCGCCCCCAATCCACCTGCACCGACCAGCCCAGCGAGTACCACCATGGCCAGGGAAAGCAGAATGCACTGGTTGAGCCCCACCAACAGCGTCGGTGTCGCAGTGGGAATCTCGATCTTGAAGAGAATGGCGCGGGGCGAAGCGCCCATGGCATGGCCCAGCTCCATCAGCTCCTTGGGCACCTGGTTGAACGCCAGGGTGGTGAGCCGCATCATCGGCGGAATGCCATAGATAATGGTGGCCATGATCGCCGGCACCTTGCCCAGGCTGAAGACCATCACCGCTGGGATCAGGTAGACCCACGGAGGCACGGTCTGCATCACGTTGAGCAGCGGGCGTACCGCGGCATCCAGGCGCTTGTAGCGTGAGGCCAGAATGCCCAGCGGAAAGGCGATCGCCACGGAAATCAGCACCGCCACCGAGACCAGCGCGATGGTCTGCATCGAGGCCGTCCACAGCCCCGACAGGAGGCAGAAGCCGAGCATCGCCGCCGCCAGGATGGCCGCGCGCACGTTGATGAAGAAAAACGCCAATGCCGCCACGATGGCAATCACTGCGTAGGCCGGAACGGCCAGCAGCCCCGCCTCCACACCACCCAGCACCCAATCGATGACCCGGCTGATGGCGGCGAACAGGAAGTGCAGGTTGGCGTTCAGCCAGTCGACGCCCGGCGCCAGGTACGCACCGGGAGAAACAGTCATTTCGCTCAGGCTCATTGCTGGCCTCCCCGTCCGAGGCGCGATGCGCTCTGGGCCATGTAGTCGAGGATGAGGGTAAGGATCACGATGGCGATGGCCGCGTTGATTGACTTGGCGATGTCCAGGGTACGGATGGCACCGTAGATCGATTCACCCAGCCCGCCGGAACCGACGATGCCGGCGATCACGACCATGCCGAAAGCCATCATCAGGCTCTGGTTGATGCCGGCCATGATGCTGGGCAGCGCGAACGGCAAACGGATCTTGTAGAACAGCTGCCAGCCGGTGGTGCCGGTGGCCTGCCCCAGTTCGATGAACTCCTTGGGCGTCTGGCGGATGCCCAGCGAAGTGAGGCGGAACACGGGTGGCACCGCGACGATGAAGGTTGCCACCAGCGCTGTAGCCGGCCCATAGCCGAGCAGCGCGATGGCGGGTAGCAGATAGATGTACGGCGGCAGCGTCTGGATCAGGTCCAGCACCGGCTCGACAACCTTGTCCAATGCCGGCATCAGCCCCGCCGCCACGCCGGACGGCACGCCGATCACCAGCGCCAGCACCGTTGCGGTGAGGACCAGCGCCAGGGTGCTCATGGTTTCAGACCACAGCCCCATGAAGGCACAGAAGGCCAGGGTCACCGCCGTGCCCAGGGCGAAGCGCCAACTGGCGGTCAGCCGCCAGGCCAGCGCGCCGATCACCAGGGCAACCACATAGAATGGCGCGGCGTTCAGTACCCAGAACACGCCTTCGTAAAGGCCCTTGAGCCCGTCGTTGATGGTGTCGAAGACACTGGCGCCGTGCTCCGACAGCCACTCCAGGGCGGAGTCGACGGTTGCGTCGAAGCCCGAGGCAAACTCTTGCGGGCTCATGTCGAAGACTCCAGCTGGGCGCTGGCGGGGCTGCCCTGGAATTCGTTCGGACTGCCCTGCACGCCACGCAGCAGGTCACGCTGGGTGATGACGCCTACCACGGCGCCGTTGTCGGTAATGGCCACGGCATCGCGATCGGCATTGACCATCAGGTTGATCAGTTGGTCGATGTCCGCCTGCGCCGGAGCGCTGACCAGCCGGTTCAGGTCCACGTTGGGATGGGCGATGCGGTACACCTCCACCGGTGTCATCACCGACTGCGCCTTGACCAGATGCAAGCGTGAAATGCCGGCGACGAAATCGGCGACGTAATCATCCGCCGGGTTGAGCACGATCTCCTCTGCCGTGCCCTCCTGGATGATCACACCGTCCTTCATGATCGCGATGCGGTCACCGATGCGGATGGCCTCTTCCAGGTCGTGGGTAATGAACACCGCCGACTTGCCCAGTGACTTGGTCAGCTGGCGGAATTCGTCCTGCAGCTGGCGGCGAATCAGCGGGTCCAGCGCACTGAAGGGTTCATCCATGAGGATGACCTCGGGGTCGGAAGCAATCGCGCGGGCCAGACCTACGCGTTGCTGCATGCCACCGGACAGCTCCGAGGGGTAACGCGCGGACCAGTCGCTGAGGCCGACCTTGGCCAGCGCCTCTTCGGCGATCCGATGGCGCTCGGCCTTGCCCACGCCCTGCACTTCCAGGCCGAAGGCGGCGTTCTCCAGCACGGTGCGGTGCGGCAGCAGCGCCACCGCCTGGAACACCATGCCGATGTGTTTGGCGCGAACCTCACGCAGTTCGGCCGCGCTCAGTTTTGCCAGATCACGCCCCTTCACCAGCACCTGGCCGGCGCTGGGCGTGATCAGCTTGTTGAGCAGGCGTATCAGCGTGGATTTGCCGCTACCGGACAACCCCATGATGCAGAAGATTTCGCCGCGACGGACCTCGAGACTGACATCGGAAACGCCCACGACGCAGCTGTAATCCTGAAGTATCTGTTTCTTGCTCAGTCCACGGTCAACGTACGCCTTCATCGCGGCCGCAGCGTTCTGGCCAAAGATCTTCCAGACCGACTGGCAACTGACCAGCACTTCATCGGTGGGTTTGTTTGTTGTTGTCATCGCTCACCCGTCAAACCAGCAATATCTGGTCAGGTTGTTAACTTCGCTTGTTGGTAACGGCAAACCATCCGGACTCAGTACTTCTTGATGTTTTCCCAGCGTTTGAGCAGGTCGGCGTGGCCGTCGGTCCAAGCCTTCACCGCTTCGTCCATGGTTTTGCCGTCCTTCACCTGGCCGTTGATGGGCGTGGCTCGCTGGTACGTCGCCATCAACGGCCAGGTGAAGGACGGCAAAACCATGGAATGAGAAGCTGACCGACGGCCACGCCGACCTGCTCAAACACTGGGAAAACGTCAAGAAGTACTAGGTCCGGATGGTTTGCCGTTACCAACAAGCGAAGTTAACAACCTGACCAGATATTGTTGGTTTAACAGTGAGCGATGACAACAACAAACAAACCCACCGATGAAGTGCTGGTCAGTTGCCAGTTTTCGCCAGAAGCGTGCGGCCGCAATGAAGGCGTACGTTGACCATAAAGTAGCAAGAAACAGATACTTCAGGATTACAGCTGCGTCAGTGGCGTTTCCGATGTCAGTCTCGAGGTCCGTCACAGCGAAATCTTCTGCATCATGGGGTTGTCCGGTAGCGGCAAATCAGCGCTGATACGCCTGCTCAACAAGCTGATCACGCCCAGCGCCGGCCAGGTGCTGGTGAAGGAATCTGGCAAAACTGAGCGCGGCCGAACTGCGTGAGGTTCGCGCCAAACACATCGGCATGGTGTTCCAGGCGGTGGCGCTGCTGCCGCACCACACCGTAGACGCCGCCTTCGGCCTGGTCGGGCGTGGGCAAGGCCGAGCGCCATCGGAATCACCCGAAGGGCGCTGGCCAAGGTCGGCCTCAGCGACTCGTCGCGCGTTACCCCTCGGAGCTGTCCGGTGGCATGCAGCAACGCGTAGGTCTGGCCCGCGCGATTCCTTCCGACCCCGAGGTCGTCCCTCATGGATGAACCCTTCCGTGCGCTGGACCCGCTGATTCGCCGCCAGCTGCAGGACGAATTCCGCCAGCTGACCAAGTCACTGGGCAAGTCGGCGGTGTTCATTACCCACGACCTGGAAGAGGCCGTCCGCCATCGGTGACCGCATCGCGGTCCTGAAGGACGGTGTGATCATCCAGGAGGGCACGGCAGAGGAGATCGTGCTCAACCCGGCGGATGATTACGTCGCCGATTTCGTCGCCGGCATTTCACGCTTGCATCGTAGAAGGCGCAGTCGGTGATGACACCGGTGGAGGTGTACCGCATCACCCATGCCAATGGCGGGGCCTGAACCGGCTGGTCAGCGCTCCGGCGCAGGCGGCATCGACCAACTGATCAACCTGATGGTCAATGCCGATCGCGATGCCGTGGCCATTACCGACAACGGCGCCGTGGTAGGCGTCATCACCCAGCGTGACCTGCTGCGTGGCGTGCAGGGCGGTCCGAACGAATTCCAGGGCAGCCCCGCCAGCGCCCAGCTGGAGTCTCGACATGAGCCCGCAAGAGTTTGCCTCGGGCTTCGAGCGCAACCGTCGACTCGCCCTGGAGTGGCTGTCGGACGGCGAGTGTCTTCGACACCATCAACGACGGGCTCAAGGGCCTTTACGAAGGCGTGCTCTGGGTGCAGACGCCGCGCCAGTATGTGGTTGCCCTGGTGATCGGCGCGCTGGCCTGGCGGCTGACCGCCAGTGACCTCGCCCCGTGGCACGGCGGTGACCCTGGCCTCCTGTGCCTTCATGGGGCTGTGGTCTGAAACCATGAGCACCCTGGCGCTGGTCCTCACCGCAACGGTGCTGGCGCTGGTGATCGGCGTGCATGCCACGGTGGCGGCGGGGCTGATGCCGGCATTGGACAAGGTTGTCGAGCCGGTGCTGGACCTGATCTGCGCCGTACATCTATCTGCTACCCGCCATCGCGCTGCTCGGCTATGGGCCGGCTCAACGCTGGTGGCAACCTTCATCGTCGCGGTGCCACCCGTGCTCGCCACTCGCTGGGCATCCGCCAGACGCCCAAGGAGTTCATGGAGAGACGGGGCAGGCCACCGGCACCACCGCTGGCAGCCTCTACAAGAATCCGTTTGCCGTTCGCGCTGCCCAGCATCATGGCCGGCATCAACCAGATGATGGCTTTCGAGGGCGTCGTGATCGCCGGCATGGATGCGGTTCCGGCGGCTGGGTGAATCGATCTACGGTGCCATCCGTACCTGGACATCGCCAAGTCAATCAACGCGGCCATCGCCATCGTGATCCTTACCCTCATCCTCGACTACATGGCCCAGAGCGCATCGCGCCTCGGACGGGGAGGCCAGCAATGAGCCTGAGACGAAATAACTGCTTCTCCCGGTGCGTACCTGGCGCCGGGCGTCGAGCTGGCTGAACGCCAACCTGCACTTCCCCGCCTGTTCGCCGCCATCGCCCGGGTCATCGATTGGGTGCTGGGTGGTGTGGAGGCGGGGCTGCTGGCCGTTCCGGCCTACGCAGTGATTGCCATCGTGGCGGCATTGTGGACAGTTGGCACGCACCCTGCGGGCGCGATGCTCGGCTTCTGCCTCCTGTCGGGGCTGTGGACGGCCTCGATGCAGACCATCGCGCTGGGTCTCGGTGGCGGTGCTGATTTCCGTGGCGATCGCCTTTCCGCTGGGCATTCTAGCCTCACGCTACAAGCGCTCCTGGATGCCGCGGTACGCCCTGCTCAACGTGATGCAGACCGTGCCTCCGTGAGGGTCTACCTGATCCCAGCGGTGATGGTCTTCAGCCTGGGCAAGGCAGGACGATCATGGCCACCATTATCTATGGCATTCCGCCGATGATGCGGCTCACCACCCTGGCGTTCAACCAGGTACCCAAGGAGCTGATGGAGCTGGGCCATGCCATGGGGCACTTCGCCCGCGCCATTCTCTTCAAGATCGAGATTCCCCACTGCGACACCGACGCTGTTGGTGGGGCTCAAGAACCAGTGCATTCTGTTCCTGGCCATGGTGGTACTCGCTGGGCTGGTCGGTGCAGGTGGATTGGGGGCGGAGGTGACCCGCGGCCTGACCCCATGGAAATGGGCCTGGGCCTGCGCGCGGGCCTTGCCATCGTTGCTGTGGCACTGTTGCTCGACCGACTTCCCGAGGCGCCTTGCAGCGCAGCGGCTCACCGGATCGCCTGAAGCGCTGCACGCCGGTTGGCGCGCGCCGGTTTGCCGGCGCGGCCAAGAAGCGGCTGCGCCCGCTACAACAACAGTAGAGGCGGCAGAGTTGGAAAGACGTCGGTTCGAGTGGTGCGCTGCAGACGCAGAACATCCGCTTCATCGGCCTGCAATCGAAGGAGGCCATCCGCAAGTCCCGCGTCGCTCCTTCTGTTGGGAGCGACCCCTACGGGCTTCACCCAGGTTACTGGACACGCTGGTCACCGCGAACCTGATACGCCCAGACAGCTTCTCGACCAGGACCTACTCGCTCAGCGGCGAGCAGGTCGTGGATCGTCCCTGCGCGAGCTGGATCTCCTGATCATCTGCGGCGGCCTGCGCACGCCGTTGCGCGGCTCCCAGGAACTGACCCTGCTGGAGTGCGCGGCCGATAGAGGCGTCGCATTGGCCATCGTCCTGGTACCTCGGCCAGGCCGGCCTGCTCGACGACTCGCTGCGCGGTCCACCTGGCGCCCCGGGCAGCAGGGGCTGCGGAGGTGGCGAAGTTTCAGCCAGGTGACCAGCGAGAGCTCAGCATCGACCGTGATCGTCTCACCGCCGCCACTGGGGCGTTTCGACGTGATCCTCGAATGGGTGGACTGCCTGCATGGCCGCGATCTGGTGGAGGCAGTCGTCGACATCCTGGCTTTCGAAGAGTCGCGTTACCGGCGGGTGCCCCCATCTGCACCAGAAGATCACGGACGGCTGCGCGAGGCGATCGAGATGATGAGCGCGAACATCGAGGAGCCGCTGCAGCCCTGGACCAAATTCAGGGCTCCGTGAGCGTCCAAGCATCCAGATGGAGCGGCTGTTCAGCCAGCAGCTCGGTACTCACCGGTACGCTATTACCTTGAGTTGCGCCTGACCCGAAGGACGCCGTCTGCTACAGCACACGGGTCTGACCATCTCGAAGTGGGAGTGGCCTGTGGCTTCGTCACCCAGTCACTTCACAAGTGCTACACACATTCTTCGGGCATTCGCCGGTGGAAAAGAGGCGCGCTATGAGTGCGTGAAATCACCGGAGCAAGTCGGTCAAACCTCAAGCGTTGGCCGAGCTAGGGGGAGGGCGCCTGTGCAAGCGCCACCCGCCGGGCCACATGTGTCAGGATCGAGGGCGGTCAGCTGGTCGGACCGATGTCCACCCAGGTGCTCGGCCTGCACAGTACGGGGAATTCGGCACGACATGGCGCAACTCTATGGCTCATGACTCAGCGGATCACAGCTGGAGAATGGAGCCTCACGTTACGAGCGGATTTGCCGACGCGCAGCACGAGCAAACCTGAGTGACTGGCTTGCCCATACATAGATGACGAGACGCTAACGGTTTTATCAGGCGAAGCCAGATGGCCGCTTGCTGGAGTGTGGTGGGAGTTTCAACTTTCAGGCCACGGCAGATTGAACGTCGTAGTGCTGACCACGTGTCCAGGAGTGCTCGTGAAGACAATTTCGCAGGGCAAAGCCGGTTTTCTAGAGGCTGCGGTGACAGAGGGCGCTGGAAATCACAGGACGATATGGTGTGATATGTAATTTAACATAATATACATTATGCGAAGCCTAGGGTGTCACCGCCAGGGCCGAGAGGCGTATTCAGAGTCAGACACGATGGTCAGGCTGGAAGCCTTGGGAAGCTGGCTGAACCAAGGCCGGAGTCGCAGCCGCTGACGCTGCGGCACCGCGCCGCAGCGGCTGCGACTCCAGGCTCATACCAGATGACGTAGCAAGTTGCCGAGCTTGACGAGTGTCGTCAAATATTCCGTTGTTCACCGCGTCAACACAGAACTGGACGCTGGTCTTATAGCGCGTCCCCTGCTGCGTGTAGCACTGGCAGGCGGTATCAGCCCCATCGATCGTAGAGACTTGGCCAACCTTGCGGAAACGCTCGACAACGCGCTCATCCGTGCTCGATGTGCAGATCAACCGAGGGGAAATCCTTAGGGGCTGCAATGCTCTCGTACCGAGGCGCAGACATGGGCGCGCTATCGATACGAGGTTTATACGACTCCAGATAATCCACGGGCTTAGCCTCAGGCTGAGCACCAGTCGCCGAACCTGGTGCGGCCTTCAGGGGCTGCTTAGACACTTCAGCGACAGGCTGGTCGGTAGGCTCATTGGACTTCTTGTACTTAGAAACCATGACGACGCCAACACCAACAAAAATTGATATACAGACAGCAACGACCGCACCTGCAATATAAATAGAGCGCCAATAGTAGGCTTAGTTGGCTTGTGAGTGTGGATAGTTGAAGACTTATAAACGCCGAAATACGCAGGGTCCAAGGCGACCTTAGATTCCTGAGCCTGCTTAAAGTAATGACGCTTTTCAGGCGCATCTATACAGAACTCATACTCATGACGAAAAATCCCCTCCTCTTGCCCTGGTCCACCAATGAAGTTGATGTGCTTGCCAACCAGCTTGCGAACATGGGGAGAAATAAGTGATGGATGCTGAGTGATTAAATGAATATCCAAGCCCTGGTGGCGGTGAGTTTCAAAGCGAGAGTACTTTTCAGGGTGTGCCCTGGAGCCGTCATTGCCAAAAAACTGCTGAGACTCGTCAACGACAATTACAGAGCCATCAGGAAGCTCAAACCATTTATTAGGGTCTTCAAATTCAACCCATTTCGACTTGAGCTTGTCAGTTTTTAGATTGGGTATCCCATAAGAAGATATTTGTCCTGGTGGAAGCCAGGACTATCAGGGTCCTTGTAAAGTCGCACATCCGGATTGTCAGGGTCTGCCTGATGCTCCAGGTCAACTTCACGAATAGCGTTAAGAGTTTTGCCAGCCCCGGAAGGCCCGTTCTCAAGAAAAGCATATCGACCTCACTTGGGTTGCCAGCGAATGGAAGTTTTAGAGCCTGCCTTATTCGATGCCCCACATAACGGGGCGCGCGCGACATAGGCACTGAAATAAATGCTAATGCAAACATCCAATTGAAGGAGGCCCGCAATCTGGACCCATCCAGGATCAAGGGAGGTGATGTGACATGACATAGGTTTTAGCGCCGTTATGTGGATGATATAACTGATCGCGGCGAAACCCATGCCATAAAAAGGCCCCAAGCCATGGACGGCAATGCAGACAAGCCTAATGATGATTCCAATAATAAGCTGCATATTAGTCTGGTAGACTCAGCTGCTCGCCACATGGCGAACATAACCATCAGGTAACCCATATAAACGTTAATACGGGCATATCTTTTCGTTAACCCGATTGATAGGAATGGTTATGTTAATTCCATATTCAATATTCCAATCCTGGATAACAGGAAGAACCCGAAATGGTTCTCGACGTATCGAACATGGTTCCCATATCAAACACATTGTCGCCTTCGGGCTGAAGCGGCTTATATTCTGGCTTGCCAAAGAAATCATTAAGATCAGCCTTTAATTCATCCTCTTTAACTTCGCGGAGCTTTCATCAGCGCACTTCTGCTCCTTTTCTTTGCGAAGGATTGCGCATTGAATGGCATCGCGGGAACACAACAGAGAGGCCTCGCAGGCTTCCCCGGAGACTTCAGAACCGCCCTCACCTTCTCCACAGCCGCCGCCCACACAATCACCGAATCCATCACCATTGCCATCGGGATTCGGTGTTTTTGTCCGGGACAGTTAGCCCCCTTGCAGGTGCTGGAATCGGCCCCATTGCCATTGGTGGTAGTGGTGACTGTGGTGGTGCTAGAAGTGCACACCTTAATATCACTACAGGTCGTAGTGGTGGCTGTCGTTGTCTTGGTTGTGACCTGATTGCCGCCACTATCAGTTTCGTCTTTATATTTATATCAAAACTGACGCCATTCTTACTTGGTGCCTTATCAATACAAATTTGCTTACCAGCTGAAACCGTCTGCAAATCTGACCTTCCTTGTCCGTGGTCTTTGAGGAAGTACAAGATTGAGTTCCGTCAGGATTGGTGACGTAAGTGCAAGGCTTGGTTTCGTCAGTCTGAGAGGTTTGCGGATACTCAGCGGAAGAACTTTCGTCCACACCAGGAAGGCCGGCTGTATCGCAGCTTTGCCCGTCAAAGTATGCCGTGCCACGACAAAAGTAAGCGCCAAGCAAGCGTTCAGCCGTACACTTCTGGTCGGCAGTAGATGCCATGCAACCATCAAAACAACCAGCAGTCTGAGCAACAGCAAGAGGTTTGCCAGTTCCCGAAACAAGCGTGAGATAGCCATCAGGAGCAGTTCCAGACTTTGAAAACGCCCTGGATGAGCCATTAAGCGTGGCGCACTTATTTCCCTCACACTGACCAGTTGCAGGGTTAAACTTCAAACCAGCAGGGCAATTATCGCCGCCGCGAACAAAGTAATAAGTAGTGTAGTTATTCCCTGTCGGAGATGACCTAATCGGCACTCCACTCGGTATCACTTATTTTCACAAAAGAAGTTTCAATACCGGTTGGATAAATCTTCTTCCAATCGATAAGCCCTTGATCACAACCGGCGCGAGGTGTGGGAAATTTATTAATTGCGCCCGATCCCTTGACGTACCAATAGTAATCAGCGGCGTTAGCGACCTGGGGCAAACAGAAAAACATAGCAGGGACACAGCGAAAACGCCAAGTCTTCAGCACTAAGAAACCATCTTTATTCCCTTCATCGTCAATCTCCAGGCAAAAAAAAGCCACAGCGAGCGCTGCCGGGCCGGAACAGCGGGCTTAGGTACCGGCGCGTGGCTCTTGGCCGCTGCTTATTATGGCGACCAGGCCGATCATGGCGCCGACCAGGGCGATACCGGCGACGATGCCTGCTGCGATCCAGCCGAGAGCGCTGGTGGTGTCGTATTCCTCGCCAGCGGCGAAGGCCGGAACGGATGCCATGGCCATGACGGCACAGAAGGCCTGCGGGCCGTATTTGCGTGCGATGTTGCGCAGTTTCATAGGTGAAGCTCCTTTCACTGGGAATTGTCATGAGTTGCCGGCCAGTCCAGACCAGGGCGAGCAAACCGACGATGGCGCCGGTGAGCATTGCCTTGTCCTGGATCGGGATCGAGGGGGCCAGCTGATCCCGCATTTCCTGAACGGTGAAGGTCTGGAGACGCCACCACATAGAGCCGTTCTCATAGAGCAGCCACTGGCCTTCACAGCCGAGAAATTGGATGGTCACCCCCCGCCCCCCTTCCCTTTTCTCCGAAAAGGGCTGGGGGCCAGGTGTGACGAGAGAGGACGAGAGGAAACAACCGCTACAGACTCGAAATCAGGGTGGGAGGAGGTCACGAGCAGCCGCAGGGAGGTTCCACAGCTGCCCCAGGTGCTCCCCGCACACGTCGCAGAAACAGTGGCCGTGCGTGATCATGACGCCCTCCCCTTAAGCCGTTTTGGCCGCGTCTACGGCGGCAGGCTTGGAGGCAATACGACGGGCCTGACGAGGGTCGCAATCGAAGGACAGGCGACCATCTTTCACCTTGCAGGTGACGTCACACTCGTAAGTACCAGGTGCGAGAACTTCATTGCGCTTTCATGCGTAATACTCGAACATTTGCGGATAGGGAATGCCCGGAATGTGGGCAAACGCTTCACACATATTGTATTCATTGCCCTTAGCGGAAGTTCCGGGACTTGGTGATAGTGCCGGTGGTTTCGATACGGATAGTCATGGACATGTTTATTTCTCCTGGTGCGAGAAGTTGAAGGCATCGCCTACAAATGGAGTTCCACGCTTGCGGGATACAAGCTGGTACTTGCCTGGCTCGGGAAGTTTGGCGAGCAAGTCATCCAGCTCGGTAATTACATTTCCCGAAGTCTTAAGCGACTTGATTTTCTCCTGCATTTCTGCGCGAGAGTTGATCGGGCCGCCAAAGTAATTATCAAACATGCTCTTCATACAGCCACCCTGCGAGTGGAGTTAGGAACAAGACCACGCTCGAGAGAAGAACGAAGGAATTGCCGCAGGCTTCGCTTCCAGGACGCGAATCATAGGGATAACATTAGTATCGTCGCGGCGATCACAACGAATATTGATATCAATCCCCAAGTCAAGGAAATACTTGCGGTGGCGATAATAAGTAGGGCGAGAAAGCATATCGAACAAGTTATGCCCCTGTTTCCAGAGAACATAGGTGGAGCGATACTTGTTCGGCAGTTCCAGGAGCTGCTTGCTGTTAAGCTCAATCTGTTCGGACATGTCTAGTTCCCCGATGAAATGGCGGTATTGCGTCCAGAGAACCGCCGGGGTGAGTTGATAGCCGTATTGAAGGTCTAATGCCTTAAGCTTCTTGGAAAGAATCTCAACTCGACACGAAGCTTGGTGTCGATGCACTCCTAATTTCAGGGATAGAGGCGACTCTTCAGCAAGTTTATGAGTGCCCTTGCCGTTAATCTCATCAGCCTTGCAATAGCAAGTAATTCGCCAATGAGTACTACCCTTGCCAAAAGTCAGTGTGCCGCGATCATGAACCGGTCGGCCGTGGCGGGACTTGCACTTGAACTCACCAGCTCGCAGCCAGGCGCGCACATCAGCCCTACTCGGGAGATCAAACATGCGGTTGTAATCGATCCTGGAACACGGAACTGCCCTGCCCTGACCTTCTGACGCTCGATGTCAGTTGGCTTAAGGCGAAGAAGGCCACAGAGCCGCTGGAAGGCGTCCCAAACCAGGGCGAGAGGTCATCCGAGCCGACAAGGTTATGGCCCTGGAGCCACTTTGAAGGGTTGCCATCGATGTAGAGGTGAGTTGGATTGCCTTTTCCGTCGCTACATGGCGGATATGCATAGAAGACTCATGAGAGCCACGAACATGGACCTTGCGGGGAGACTCCCAGGCAACCGTTCCGTCAGCCTCGAGCTGCAATCACAGCGCCGGACTTAATCGGCGCGTGATTCAGCTCGATGAAGAAGCTAGCCCAGTCATATTCCCTGCACCTGAGTTTCTAAGAAATTAGATTCAGGTGCGGAAATTAGATTCTAAGAATCTCAATGTCAAGGCTCTGAGAAAATCAGGCTACGACAGAAACCGCCAAGCACTTGACGGAAAAGGGAAACATGCCCACCAAGCACATCGACGAAACGACCTGGCGCAAGGTCGAGAAAGAGACCGTGAAGGCCGTCGTACACCTTCAGGCGTCAGTCAAGGACACCGAAGTCCTACGATGGCTCATCCTGAAGGGCCTGGAAGAGCTGACCGAAGAGGAC
>JASGKM010000029.1:0-13260 GCA_049840615.1 Pseudomonas sp. | reverse complement strand
ACGTATTGCTAAGGTTATAGGGAAACACGATAGATCCTACAGCACCTTGTCGGTTAGCAAGATTTTCTGGCTTAGATGCTTTGGTGTCTTCACGCCCCTGGAGTTGCGCCTGGTTGCTCCTGGTTGCACCTGTGCGCTGGGCAGGCCGGGTCGAATCCCGTACCATGCTCAAAATTTGATCACCCAGCGCCATGTTCGATACCCGCCTCGCCACGCTGTCCGACCAGACCGACCAGCACGCCCATGATCATCACCAGCTGGTGATGTCCCTGAGCGGCCGCGCGGAATTCGAGATTGGCGGCGCTGGCGGCGAGGTCTGCCGCATGCGCGCTTGCCTGGTGCCGGGGGATGTCGGGCACGAGTTCGCCGGGTTGGGCGATAACCGCATGCTGATCGTCGATCTCGATGAAACCGGTGCCGCCGAACAGGACCGCGAACTCTTGGCGCGGCTGTTCGAAGTACCGCGCTACCCGACCCTGGATGCGGATTTCCAGCATCTGCTCAGCTACGCCGGAGCGGAGATCGCTCGCTACGGTGACGACCCTCTGCTTCCTCGCGCTCTGGGGGGCGTGCTGCTGCGGGCATTGCACCTGCGTCTGTTCGGCGAGGATCGCGCGCCGCGCAACGGGCCGCTGGACCTGGAGCGGCTGGACGGCTATATCGCCGATCACCTGTCCCGGCGCATCAGCGTGGCCGAACTGGCGCAGGTCGCCTGCCTGAGCCCCAGTCACTTCCATGCGCAGTTCAAGGATCGCGTCGGCCTGACGCCGCACCAGTATCTGCTGCGCCAGCGACTGGACCGCGCCGCGCGCCTGCTGCGGGAATCCGATCTGCCGTTGGTCGGCGTCGCCTGGTAATGCGGTTTCTCCAGTCAGAGCCGCGCTGACCATAGCGGTATGCGCCGTTACCCTGGGATTCCACCGGGCAGCCTGCGCCGCTCTTGACTCCGCTAGCCTGCGCCACCCCTGATTGCTGATCGAATGGTCAATTGTCGGCCTGCGGGTGTCCGGAGCCTTTTTGCGAGAACTCCAGAGCTTTGGGCAGAAGCTCCCGCAGGGTGCAACCCATAGAGTCCGCCACCGCATTGCTGGTGTTCCAAGGTGCAACCCGGTCAGACCAAGAACAACAGCCAGCTCGATACGCGGAAGGGGCAGCATGCCCATCACCGGTTTTGTCTTTGCCTGTAGCGCGCCCGCATCTGGCCGCATACATCTCTCCACGGCCCAGGCCTGCAGCGCCCGCCCGTGGCCTTGCGCCGTCACCGGTCGGGCCGGTGCAACCGCATCGCCCACTTTCTGTACAATCCGCGCCCTCGCGCGCCGGCCACCCCCTGCCGCACCTCCCTGCGCGCATGAACACAGTTTCGAATCGCTCCGGCCAGCAGTGCCGCCTGTCCGCAGGACGGCGTGCATTGCATTGCCGGGACGCTGGCGCCCATTCCGGCGCCTGAAGGAATCACCGGGCACCGCCCGGGAAACGGCCCGCACCTCGCTCACCGGCGAAGGCGGGACGGAGGTCGCCGTGGTGAGACGGTGGCTGCAGGAAGGCGCCAGCAAGGACGAGGGCGTGCCTGCGTCGGGTTGCGTAGCGGTTCGGTGCCGGATGGTGCCACGCGCAACCCGGTTTGCTGTGAGCAAGCGCTAACCGGTTGGCGTCAACAGCGCCGACTGTCAGTCAAGGGTCCGCGATACCCCGCGAACCTGGATAAAAACAAGCTGTAGGGGAGTCCCCATGAGCGTCAACACGCCAACACTGATCACCTTCGTGATCTACATCGCGGCCATGGTTCTGATCGGCTTGGCCGCCTATCGTTCGACCAACAACTTCTCCGACTACATCCTCGGTGGCCGCAGCCTCGGCAGCTTCGTCACCGCACTCTCGGCCGGTGCTTCGGACATGAGCGGCTGGCTGCTGATGGGCCTGCCGGCGCCATCTACCTGTCGGGCATTTCGGAAAGCTGGATCGCCATCGGCCTGATCTGCGGTGCCTACCTGAACTGGCTGTTCGTCGCCGGTCGCCTGCGCGTTCACACCGAGCACAACGGCAACGCGCTGACCCTGCCGGACTACTTCAGCACCCGCTTCGAGGACAACAGCCGCATCCTGCGGGTGATCTCCGCGCTGGTGATCCTGGTGTTCTTCACCATCTACTGTGCCTCCGGCATCGTCGCCGGCGCCCGCCTGTTCGAAAGCACCTTCGGCATGTCCTACGAGACCGCCCTGTGGGCCGGTGCCGCTGCGACTATCGCCTACACCTTCGTCGGTGGCTTCCTGGCGGTGAGCTGGACCGACACCGTGCAGGCGTCGCTGATGATCTTCGCGCTGATCCTTACCCCGATCATCGTGCTGTTCGCCACCGGTGGCGTGGAGCCGACCTTCGCGGCCATCGAGCTGAAGGACGCAGCCAACTTCGACATGTTCAAGGGCGCTTCCTCGTCGGCGTACTGTCGCTGATGGCCTGGGGCCTGGGCTGACTCGGCCAGCCGCACATCCTGGCGCGCTTCATGGCCGCCGATTCGGTGAAGTCGATTCCGGCTGCCCGCCGTATCTCCATGACCTGGATGATCCTCTGCCTGGGCGGCGCTGTCGCCGTGGGCTTCTTCGGCATCGCCTACTTCCAGGCGCACCCGGAGCAGGCCGGCGCGGTCGGTGAAAACCACGAGCGCATCTTCATCGAGCTGGCGAAGATCCTGTTCAACCCGTGGATCGCTGGCGTGCTGCTGTCCGCCATCCTCGCCGCGGTGATGAGCACCCTGAGCTGCCAGCTGCTGGTTTGCTCCTCGGCGCTCACCGAAGACTTCTACAAGGCCTTCCTGCGCAAGAACGCCAGCCAGCTCGAGCTGGTGTGGGTCGGTCGCGCCATGGTGCTGCTGGTGGCGCTGGTGTCCATCGCCCTGGCCGCCAACCCGGAAAACCGCGTGCTGGGCCTGGTGTCCTACGCCTGGGCTGGCTTCGGCGCCGCCTTCGGTCCGCTGGTACTGTTCTCCGTGCTGTGGAAGGGCATGACCCGCAACGGCGCGCTGGCCGGCATCATCGTCGGTGCGGTCACCGTAATCGTCTGGAAGCAGTTCGGCTGGCTCGGCCTGTACGAGATCATTCCGGGCTTCATCCTCTCCAGCCTCTCCATCGTGGTGTTCAGCCTGATCGGCTCGGCACCGTCGAAGGCGATGATCCAGCGATTCGAGGAAGCCGAGGCGGAATACGCCGAGGCCACGCAGCCGGCCGGCACTGTCGTGACCAGCCGCTGATCCTTCGCTGAATGAAAAAGGCCGCGTTCCCGAAAGGGGCGCGGCCTTTTTTATTGGCTTCTTTGTAGGAGCGGGCCATGCCCGCGATCGCGCGCATGGCGCGCTCCTACAGGTCTACTTGTCATGCGGTCCCACGTGTACCGCCGTAGGGCGCATAACCTGGAACAGGTTATCCGCCGCCCCCGGGCCGGCGGATGACGCAGGCGCGTTATGCGCCCTGCGAAACTACAGGTATTCGCTCCGTGCCGACCTGTGCGTGGGAGCGGACTTTGTCCGCGATGCTCTCCGGCGCGATGCGAGCCTATCGCGGACGGAGCCCGCTCCCACGCCAGTTGGCGAGTCCGGCGTGGGGCGATCAGTGCGAGGTGTTGCCGCTCAGCGCCGCCGCATAACGCCAGCAGGCGAACAGGCAGAGCAGCAGGCCAACCACCGCCAGCGCGCCGCCGACGTAGCCGATCCACTCCAGCCCCATGCCCACCGCCACGCGACTGCCCAGCAGCGCACCGCCGCCGATGCCGACGTTGTACAGGCCGGAGAACATCGCCATGGCCACGTCGGTGGCGTCATGGGCGAGCTGTAGCACCTTGGCCTGCAGCGCCAGGCCGAAGCAGAGGATCGCCGCGCCCCAGAACAGGCTCAGGCCCAGCAGCGCCGTGGGCGAATGGGCGAGTGGCATCAGCAGCAGGAGCGTAGCGCCGAGCACGCCGATGGCCAGGCACGGGAAGGCGCGCGGGAAGCGCTCGCTGTAGCGACTGAAGAGGATCGAGCCGAACATCCCGGCGCCGCCGAACAGCAGCAGGAGCAGGGTGGTCTGGCGACTGTCCAGCGCAGCGACCTCGCGGGCGAATGGCTCGATGTAGCTGTAGGCAGTGAACTGCGCGGTGATCACCAGCACAGTCAGCACGTACATCGACACCAGCGCTGGGCGCCGCAGCAGCAGCGGCAGGCTGCGCAGCGAGCCGGAATTCTGGCTCGGCAGCAGCGGCAGCGCGCGGGCCAGCCAGAGCACCACGAGCACCGAGACGCCGGCAATCGCCAGGAAGGTGGTGCGCCAGCCCATTGCTTCGCCCAGCACACGGCCCAGGGGGATGCCGAGCACCATCGCCAGGATGGTCCCGGTGGCCAGCAGGCCGAGAGCCTTCGCCTGCTGCCCCGGCGGCGCCACGCGTACGGCGAGCGAGGCGGTGATCGACCAGAACACTGCGTGGGCGAAGGCGATGCCGAAACGGCTGATCATCAGCACCGTGAAGTTCCAGGCGAAGCCGGAGAGTACGTGGCTGACGATGAACAGGCAGAAGATCACCACCAGCAGGCGGCGGCGTTCCATGTTACGGGTCAGCTGCATCAGCGGCAGCGAGGCCAGCGACACGACCCAGGCATAGAGCGTGAGCATCAGCCCGGTCTGTTCCGGACGCATGTCGAAGCTCGCGCCGATGTCGCTGAGCAGGCCCACCGGGACGAACTCGGTGGTGTTGAAGATGAAGGCGGCGATGGCCAGGGCGATGACATTCAGCCAACTGCCGGAGCGGGTTTCTTGCGCGGTGGTCATGGGAATCCTGAGGTGAAGTGGGGCTCAGGCCGTGCCTGGGGATCACGCGCGGGGCGTGTCCGGGCAAAGAAGAATTGTTGTTGCGGCGGAGTGCAATTCTAACCGCGCATCCCGGCTCGCGCACGGCATAGGGGCGCATGTGCGGGCGCAGCGGCAGGCTCAGGCGGCGTTGTCGATCAGCGGGTCGGCCGCCTGCGCGACTTCCTCGGCCAGCCAGTCGAGGAATGCGCGTACTGGCGGGTGGCGTTCGCGGCCGGGTACGCAGAGTGCGGTGTAGCGGGCGCCGGGCACATTGATCTCCGGACGGTAGGGCACCAGCAGGCCCTTCTCCACGCTCTCGGATACCAGCAGCGAACTGGCCAGTACCAATCCCTGGCCGGCGATGGCCGCCTGCAGGGCGTAGAACTCTTCCTCGTACTCGCGCTGGATTGCCTGGGTCAGCAGGCACTCTTCGCCGGCCGCCGCGCACCAGGCCTTCCAGCCGCGCTCGTAGAGCTCGGAGTTGTACCAGCGCACGCTGATCATCTCCGGCACTTCCACGTCGGCAGTGGCGACCAGCGCCGGCGCGCCATAGACGGCGAAGCGTTCCGCCAGCAAAAACTGGCTGTGCATGCGCGGGTAGTCGCCGAAGCCGTAGCGGATGGCGAGGTCGACGCTGGCGTCCTGCTGCAGGTCGAGCAGCTCGCACTGGCTGTCCAGGCGCAGGCGGATGTGCGGGTGGCGTGCGTAGAAACGACCCAGGCGCGGCACCAGCCAGAGCGCAGCGAAGGCCGGCGTGGTGGAGATCGTCAGGCTGCTGGCGCTGCGCTGCGGGCGCAGGCTGTCCACCGATTGCGACACCTCCAGCAGCGCGCCATGCAGGCTGCGGAACAGTCGCTCGCCGGCCTCGGTCAGGCGCACCTGGCGCGGCAGGCGCTCGAACAAAGGCAGGCCCAGCCATTCTTCCAGCGCGCGGACCTGGTGGGACACCGCCGTGGGCGTCACCGCCAGTTCCTGGGCGGCGGCCTTGAAGCTCAGCTGGCGCGCGGCGGATTCGAAGGTGCGCAGGGCGGGAAGCGGCAAGTTGGCAAACATGTGATGCTCCATGGATGAGCTGGATTCATCTGGAAGAAAATCCCCTCAGTTGTCCGGTCGGTAGCCTGGAAATAGCTTAGGCAGCAACTGGAGGCCAGTCATGACCTCCGCAGTGTACACCTTGAACAAGGAAAGACAGATGAACAGGATTCTCGCCATCCATGCCAGCCCCCGTGCCGACCGCTCGCATTCCCGCCGACTGGCCGAGGGCTTCCTCGCTGCGCTGCCGCCGGCCGGGATCACCCGCCGCGAGGTAGGTCGCGCCGACCTGCCTCATGTCAGCGAAGGTTTCATCGCCGCCGCCTTCCACCCACAGCGCGAGCATCGTCCGGCCGAGCTGCAGGCGGAGCTGGCGCTGAGCGATGAGCTGGTGAACGAACTGCTCGCCCACGACGTACTGGTGATTTCCACGCCCATGTACAACTTCAGCGTGCCCAGTGGATTGAAGGCCTGGGTCGACCAGATTGTCCGTCTCGGCCGCACCTTCGACCTGCATGTGAAAGACGGCGAGGCGGAATACGAGCCACTGCTCAAGGGCCGCAAGGCTCTGATCATTACCAGCCGGGGTGGTGCCGGCATGGGCCCGGGCGGTGAGCTGGAGTGGATGAACCACGCCGACGCCTGGTTGCGCGTGGCCCTGGGTTTCCTCGGCATCGAAGACGTGCAGGTGATCGCCGCCGAGGGCGAGGAGGGCAATCCCGAGGCCTTCCGTGCGTCTTATCAACAGGCTGAAAAGGCCCTCGCCGATCTCGCCGAGAGCGAGTGGGCGCGTGCGTGATGGCCTGGGCCATGCTGATGGTGGCGGCGGTGTTCGAGGTGATGTTCGCGGTATCGATGAAGTATGCCGAGGGCTTCACCCGGCCGCTGCCGACGGTGGTGACGGTGCTGGCGGTGATCGGCGGGATCTTTTTCCTCACCCTGGCCATGCGCCAGTTGCCGGTGAGCATTGCCTACCCGGTCTGGACGGCCATCGGCACGCTGGGCACGGTGTTCTTCGGTTTTCTGCTGCTGGGTGAGGCGCTGACCCTGACCAAGCTGGCGTCGGTCGCCCTGATCATCGCCGGCGTAGCCGGCCTGCGGGCCTGATCGCCCGAAGCGGTGGCAGATGCTAAGGTGCCGCGCATTCTCTGCACGACGACACCGACATGACCGACAAACCGAAGAACCCGCTGCACGGCGTGACCCTGGAAGCCATCCTCAACCAACTGGTGGCGCAGTACGGTTGGGATGGGCTGGCCAAGCGCATCGACGTGCGCTGCTTCAAGAACGACCCGAGCATCAAGTCCAGCCTGACCTTCCTGCGCCGCACACCGTGGGCGCGGGAGCAGGTCGAGGCGCTGTACGTGAAGACTGTCCAGAAGGGTTGAGGGTGGGCCGCGTGTAGGAACGGGCTCCGCCCGTGATCGGCCTGCATTGTGCCGGAGGCCATCGCGGACAGAGTCTGCTTCCACCCGACAGTCCTGTACGCGGATCGGCCCTCACCCTGACCCTCTCCCAAGGGGAGAGGGGACTGTTCGGTGCAGGATGAAACCTTGTCGTTCACCGGTACGGGCGGCTCCCGCTCCCCATGGGAGAGGGCTGGGGTGAGGCGCTCGCACGGACTGGCCTGAAGAAGACAGTTGCCCCTGCGGGGGCTTGATCCGGCAGGCACGGAGCCCAATGTAGGAGCGGGCCATGCCCGCGATCGCGCGCAGGGCGCGCTCCTACAGGTTGGCGCCGGTGCATCGATCAGCGCCAACTCACCCGCAGATTATCCAGCCGCTCCTGGCACCCGGTGCTGATCCCCGGTTCGAGGTAACTGGTCAGCAGTGGCGCCATCCCCTTGAGCACCTGCACCGGTAGCGCCGAGGTGAACTTGAAGCCATCGGACTCGCTGCCGGCCACATAGGCGGTGAGCGTGCCGAAGTGGCGCGGGCCGATGTAGAAGACGAAGGTCGCCGTGCGGTTCATCGCCTTGGAACTCTTCACCCAGCCGCTGCGGGTCACGCTCTCGATGCGGTTGTCGCCAGTGCCGGTCTTGCCGCCCATCACCAGCGCGTTGCCGTCGGCCAGTTTGAAGGTGCCGGACAGGCGCCGCGCGGTGCCTGCGTCCACCACCTGGGATAGCGCAGTACGCAAGGCCTGGGCAACTTCCGAGCGCATCACCTGGCGGCCATTGCCCGACTCCGGGCCAAGGGTGACCTCATAGGGCGTGGCAGCGGCGAAGTGCAGGCTGTCGATGCGCAGGGTCGGCAAGCGCACACCATCGTTGAGGATGATCCCCATCAGTTCTGCCAGCGCTGCCGGGCGGTCGCCGGAGCTGCCCAGCGCGGTGGCCAGCGATGGCACCAGGTGGTCGAACGGGTAGCCCAGGCGCTTCCACTGTTCATGCAGGTCGAGGAAGGCTTCCACCTCCAGCATGATGCGGATGCGTTTGTCGCGGGCGTACTTGTGCCGCGACTTGAACAGCCAGCCGTAGACTTCCTTGCGCTCGGCGCTGCTGGCGGCCACGGCGTCGGCGAAGGTCGCCGCCGGCTGGCGTTGCAGGTAGCCCAGCAGCCATAGCTCCAGCGGGTGCACGCGGGCGACGTAACCCTGGTCGTTGAGGTTGAAGGCGCCCGGCCCGTAGCGGGTGTAGAGGTCCTCGATGCGCTTGTCGGTGAGCTTGTCGCCGGCGTAGTGGCCCTGCTTCAGGCGGTCCTGCAGGAAGGCGGCGAAGGTCGGGACATCCGCCTGTGGTTGCAGGTAGCGGTGGATTGCCGCCAGTCGCACCGGCCAGGCGCGCAGGCCGTCGAGGAAGGTGGTCAGGCGCGCGTCGTTGTCCTTGCCCTTGTACTTCTGCCAGAAACGCAGCAGGTAGACCTGGCTTTCCTTGTCGACGAACCGATCGAGGTAGTCCTGCCGGCGCGGGTCCTTGTCGTCGGCCAGCACGGTCACCTTGCTGCCCTCATTGGCATAGATGTCGTGGCGCACCAGGTCGCGCAGCAGGCGTACGAAGGGCAGGTTGATCGATTCGCGCAGGGCATCCTGCAGGGTCGGGATGCGGCCGTTGTCTTCCTTGCGGAAGTTGCTGAAGGTGTGGATGCCGCCGCCGGTGAAGAAGCTTTCGTACGGACTGGCGGAGTACTTGCGCTGCAGGGCGGCGGCGAGCATGTCCGGCAGGTCACGGTCCTTGGCGGTGATCAGGTAGTCAATGGACCAGCGGGTGAGAAAGTCCAATGGCTCCACGGGTACTTTTTTCAGTTCGGCAACGGACAGCGGCGCGTACTGCTGGTGCAGGTCGGCGATGGTTTCCAGGTAGGTGGCGAGCACTCGCAGCTTGGCGGTGGAGCCCAGCTCCAGCTTGCTGCCTTCGTTGATATCGAAGGGCTGCTCGGTGCTGTCGGTCTGTACGCGTACGCGGTTGCCGCTGGGAGTGCGCTCGAACAGGGTGAAGCTGTAGCGCACGTCCCTGGTCTTGTCCTTGGACAACAGGTGCTCGCCGAACAGGCCGATCTGCTCGGCGAATTCCGGGTCGGACAGATGCCGCAGGTAACCGGTGACCTGCTCCTGCAACTCATGCTGCAGGGTGGTGGTGAAGCTCATGTCGAAGCGATCGAGGTCATACAGCGGTACGTCGAGCATGCCGGCCAGGCGAGTGCGGGCCAGGCCGATGCCCTTGTTGTTCTCCAGCGGGGTGAAGCTCGGCTCGCTGCGCGGATCGCGGAATACCAGTTTCTGTTTCAGTGCGGCGTCGCGCAGCTCGGGGGCGATCACGTTGTTCTGCGCCAGCAGGCGCAGGTAGCTGTCGGTCAGCACGGCGAGCTGGTCGCGGCCGCGCGCCAGGTACCAGGACGGTCGACGGTGGGCGATCATCAGCGACACCACCTGGCGCAGCGCCTTGCCCTGGGCGGCCAGTTCCGCGCCGGAAGCAGGCGGGGCGTTGAGCAGTTTGTTGACCTGCTGGTAGTCGGCCCCGTACCAGATCCACAGCCCGTCCGGCAGGCCGCTGACTTCGCCGTAACCCGGCTGCGCGGAGAGGGGTACGGAGTTGAGGTAGGTGAGGGCGACGTTGCGCCGTGCAGCCATGTTCTCCGCGCCATTCTGATACGTGCGCACGCTGGCCGAAGCCATCTGCCGCAGTTTGTCGGTGATCGAGTTGGTGCGGCCATCTTCGGAGTGGCGGTACTTCTCGATCTGCGTCGCGAGGGTGCTGCCGCCGGGGGCGTGATTGCCCAGGCCGACCAGCTTGCCAACCTGCGCCACGGACGCCTGGGTGAAACGGCTCCAGTCGATGGCCGGGTTCAGGTAGGGGCGGTCGGGGTCGAGCAGGTCGCGGTTCTCGATGTACAGCAGGCTGTTGACGATGGCCGGCGAGATGCTCTCGAAGTTGGCGTAGAGCCGCTGCGGGTAGCGGAAGTTGTAGATCGGCAGGCCACGGCAGTCGGCGATATCGACGCCGGCCTGAGCCTTTTCCGGATAGGGCGGGAACATGCCATGGCCGGTGTACTGCATCAGCGGGTCGGAGAAACGCGCCTGGCTCAGGGTGACGAAGTTGCGCTCGTGAAGGCGGCCCAGGAAGCTCGGCAACTGCTGGTAGCCCAGTCGCCGGTCGAAGGGCCCGCCCTGGGGATAAACCACGTCGTCGGTGCTGCCTTGCCCCAGGCTCCAGGTCAGTCCGGTCGCGTAGCGCGCCAGCTCGCGCGCCTGCAGCTTGGAGGTGCGCGCTTCATAGAGCAGCGCCGCGCCCATGGCGGCCAGCAACGGCAGGAGAAACAGGAAGAGGATGAGGAAACGGTGGTGATGCACTTTCTGTGGGGAAAGGCCGGGCCCCAGACTTCCCGGTTGACCTGCCACTTGCGTACCGGAATGCTTTGAGTTGCCCATCTTCACGCCCCGCCCATGCTTGTACGACAGCCCAGGTAGCGGACTCCGCCCACGTGATGGCCGGCACCTTCCTGGCGCCGCGAAAGCCGCTTTCCCCCGCGGCTTTCCTAACTTCCAGCGTAGTCGGCGGCGAAAAAACTGCGCACCGGCTGGCACCGTTCAGGGCTGTGCGGATTGATTTGCCGACGGCCAGCAGGTGCAATGTACTGACTTCGACAGGGACCCTTGCCCATGCGTTCGCCTTTTCTGCCTCGTAGCCTGCCCCGTGTTCTACCTCTGGCCGCTCTGCTGCTGGCGTCCTTGAGTGCACAGGCCGCGCCCATGCCGTTCTACCGCTGGCAAAGCAAGCTCGATGGCGCCTATACCTGCCAGCAGACGTCGCCGGGCAGTGGCTGGCAGAAGATCGGCGGGCCGTTTCGCGATGCCGGCTGCCGCGAAGCGTTGCCGCAGACCCCGCCGCCCAAGGGGTTGGCGGTACCCAAGGTGCTGAAGGGACAATAGTTCGCTATCCCTGTAGGAGCGCGCCCTGCGGGCGATCGCGGGCAGGGCGCGCTCCTACGGAGGGGCAGGCGGTTGGCGTTTCGTAGGAGCGGATTCATCCGCGATTGCTTCACCCCACGCACGGAGTTCGTCATGACCGATCACGACGCCCGAATTCGCCAGAGTTGGCAGGCCAACGCCGATGCCTGGACCCGCGCGGTGCGCGAGCAGCGTATCGAGAGCCGGCGGCTGGTCACTGACGCGGCGATCCTCGGCGCCATCGCCGATGGCGCGGCGCGGCGCGTGCTGGATATCGGCTGTGGCGAAGGCTGGTTGTGTCGTGCTCTGGTCGAAAAGGGCAGCGAGTGCGTCGGCGTGGATGCCTCTTCGCCCCTGATCGATTCGGCGCGGGCGGCGGGAGGTGGGCGCTTTGAGGTAATGGATTACACGGCGCTGATCGAGTCGGGTAGCAGCCTGGGCCAGTTCGACGTCCTGGTGTGCAACTTCGCGCTGCTCGACGAATACATCGCGCCCCTGCTGAGCGCATTGCGTGAGCGGCTCGATCCTGGCGGACGGCTGCTGATCCAGACCGTTCACCCCTGGGCTGCCTGCGGCGACGAACCCTACGCGGACGGTTGGCGGCTGGAAACCTTCGCCGCTTTTGGCGGCGAGTTCAGCTCGCCGATGCCCTGGTTCTTCCGCACCCTGGAGTCCTGGCTGGCGCTGCTGACCGCCAGCGGCTGGCGTCTGCGGCAGCTGCGCGAACCGCGCCATCCGGACACTGGCCAGCCCTGCTCGCTGTTGCTGGACCTGCACGCGCTGGCGGGCTGAAACGCTCTACACCGGCCCTGTCCGGGCACGCGGATGTGGCGATACGCCGCTATTCCTTTGGTCACATTGCACCTTGGTGGTGCAGACGTTTCCCACACACTTGTGTAACACTCGCCCGCGACCTCAGCCGTGGTCCTCCCGCAATGCCCACGTCCGCTTCACAAGAGCGGGCAGCCTCTTCCGGTGTGCCGTCCTGGAACTGCCAGACACTTCTCCCTCCGTGCCGCCCGGCGCGGTGGCGAAGCCTTTCCGGTGGTTCCGCACCCTGACGGCACTCAGAGTCCTCAGCTGATTACTCCCAAGAACAAAATGAGGTTGCATCACCATGTCGTCCCACGATCTCCAAAGGGATCTCAACGAGCGGCACATCCGTCTCATGGCCCTGGGCGCCTGCATCGGCGTCGGTCTGTTCCTCGGCTCCGCCAAGGCCATCCAGATGGCCGGCCCGGCCATCATGCTGTCCTACATCATCGGCGGTCTCGCCATCCTGGTGATCATGCGCGCCCTCGGCGAGATGGCCGTGCACAACCCGGTGGCCGGCTCCTTCGCCCGTTACGCCCAGGACTACCTCGGCCCGCTGGCCGGCTACCTGACCGGCTGGAACTACTGGTTCCTCTGGCTGGTGACCTGCGTCGCGGAGATCACCGCGGTGGCCATCTACATGGGCATCTGGTTCCCCGACGTACCCCGCTGGATCTGGGCGCTGGCCGCGCTGGCGAGCATGGGCACCATCAACCTCATCGCCGTGCGCGCCTTCGGTGAGTTCGAGTTCTGGTTCGCGCTGATCAAGATCGTCACCATCGTCGCCATGATCCTGGCCGGCGCCGGCATGATCTTCTTCGGTCTGGGCAACGGCGGCATCGCTACCGGCATCTCCAACCTCTGGAGCAACGGCGGCTTCATGCCCCACGGCATCACCGGCGTGCTGATGTCGCTGCAGATGGTTATGTTCGCCTACCTGGGTGTGGAGATGATCGGCCTCACTGCCGGTGAAGCGAAGAACCCGCAGAAGACCATCCCCGGCGCGATCAACTCGGTGTTCTGGCGCATCCTGCTGTTCTACGTGGGCGCGCTGTTCGTGATCATGTCGATCTACCCGTGGAGCGAGATCGGCACCCAGGGCAGTCCCTTCGTGATGACCTTCGAGCGCATGGGCATCAAGACCGCTGCCGGCATCATCAACTTCGTGGTGATCACCGCCGCGCTGTCGTCCTGCAACGGTGGCATCTTCAGC
>JASGKM010000028.1:0-39294 GCA_049840615.1 Pseudomonas sp. | reverse complement strand
GTATCTATTGGTTCAGTTGCGTGTATTGCTAAGGTTAATAGGGAAACAGAATAATCCGAACAGCGCCTGAACGCGAGAATCAGCACCGGCATAGGGCTGGGGCGCTTCGGAGAAGCGCGGCAGCGTGGTGGCGATGCCGGCATGCAGGGCGTCGATGAACAGCAGCACCAGGCGGGTGCGTTGCGGGTTGTCACGCTTGAAGCGGCGGCTGACCTGCTGGGCGAGGTGCGGGTAGAGCAGGGCGTACGGAATCATCCAGAGGATGTCGAAGCCGAAGTACTTGGCGAAGGTGCCGGCGGTGATGGTCGCGGCGATGGCGATATACACCAGCACGCGGGAATGGTACTCGCGCAGAGGGGTGGGGGTGAGCGGGCTGCTGGCTCGCTCGGGAACGATTAGGCTTCATGCGCAAGAGAAACTTCCCTGGTGCGCGTAGGCTCGTGGCCAATTGCCGCATCTAGTGCGGAGGAATCTTATTCCATGCGCAGCCCGGCCAGCGGCGGTTCGCCACTCTTCGTCGCGGACCGCCGGTCACCACGGGACCTTCGGCGATCGTGCCGTCGGGCTTCTGGTAGATCGAGCGGCGCGGCTGGGCAAATACCCGGCGCAGCATGGGTTCGAGAACTCCAGGGGCAGCACTTCGCCGTCCGGATCGAAGGCGGCGGCGTCGTAGCGCGCGCAGAATTCGATGGTCTGCTCGAACTGCGGGTGGTCCTTGAACTGCTCGCGCAGGTGCCGGTCCAGGCCCAGGTGATCGAAGAAGTAGTAGCCCTGGAAGATGGCGTGCTTCTCGATCATCCACAGGTTCTCCTCGCTGACGAACGGCTTGAGGATGGCCGCCGCGATGTCGGCGTGGTTGAACGAGCCGAGGGTGTCGCCGATGTCGTGGAGCAGGGCGCAGACCACGTATTCCTGGTCGCGGCCGTCGCGGTGGGCCAGGGTGGCGGTCTGCAGCGAGTGGGTCAGGCGGTCTACCGGGAAGCCACCGAAGTCGCCGTCGAGCAGGCGCAGGTGGGTCATGATCCTGTCGGGCAGAAGCGCGGCGTACTGGCCGAAGTCCTTGGCGATGATCGCCCAGTCCTCGGCGCTGCCGTCTTCCATGTGGGTGAAGTTGGCGCGTGCGTTCATCAGGCTGTGCTCTCTTGTGATTGTCTTGGCGTGTCTGGATGGCACGGGTCCAGTCTAGAAGCCTGACGGGCACGCGGTAGTGTCCGTGCAGCGCCAGTGCGGTGTCCCGGTGGGCGCGAATGGTGCGGCATCAGTCGCGCCGATGGGCATCAGGGGTTTTCCGGGTCGTGCCCCAGCGACTGCAGGAACAGCGAGAACAGCTCCGGCTGCGAAGAGATGTCGAGCTTGTTGTACAGGTGGCGGCGGTGGACCTTGATGGTCTCCGGCGAGATGGCCAGGCGTTCCGCCATTGCCTTGGAGGAGTAACCCCGCAGGATCAACCGGGCGATCTCCAGTTCGCGCTCGGACAGCACGCCGGCGCCGAAGTGGCTCAGGGCGTCGCGCACCTGTACCGCCACGCCTTCATTGGCGCCCGGCAGCAGGCGCTGGCTGCGTTGCTGCCAGTGTTGCTGCATCAGCGCCAGTACCCAGGGGCAGAGCATCGCCAGCAGGCCGGTCTGCTCGCCATCGAACAACCGGCGCATACCCAGCGACAGCGACAGTGCGCCCTGGCCGGGCAACTGGAGGATGAACTGCACCTCGTCCTCCAGCACGTTGTCGTGGAAGTAGCTGAGGAAGTACTCGCTCTGGCGGAACTGGTCCGGGGAGATTTCCTCCAGGCGGTACAGCCCGCTGGGGACTCCCTCGCGGCACGCCTGGTAGAACGGGTCGAGCTGGTACAGACCGTCGAGGTAGATGGCCATGGCTGCCGGTCCGGCGGAGGGCTCGGCGTCGTACTCCTCCAGCGCCACCGGGGTTCCGCTGGCCGGGTAGAACATCGCCAGGGCGTTATCGAACGGCAGCCACTGGTGCAGCAGCAGGATCAGTTGCTTCCAGAAACGCGGCTGGCCGATCTGCTCGATGGCGCGGCCGAGGTTGGCGTGCATGCCGACTTCGCGGAACAGGGTGTGCATCGGCGGGATATCTCCGGAAGGGCGTGGCGAGGATTCGGCTCACGGTTTCCTCCTTTTACCTGGGCATCGTCAAGAGGGCGTAACCCCAAATGGTGATTGGCCGCTGCGCGTACCCCGCACAGACTCAGCGCCACCTGACGCCCCGAGCAAGAGGGCGCAACAAGGTTTTCGTTCCTGCCTCAGTCACCAATAACAACACGAGGAAACAACGATATCAGCGCTTCCCCTGCGCCAGCGAGCGCGCTCAAGCCCAGCCTGGGCGTGCTCGATGTAGTCGCCATCACGGTCTCGGCGGTTACCCCCGCCAGCTCCGTCTTCGTCATCGCTCCCTTCGCCATCCAGCAGGCCGGCAGCGGCGCCTTCCTGGCTTTCGTCTTCGCCGGTTTCCTGGCCCTGATGTTCGCCTGGTGCTACGCCGAACTCGGCCGCGCGCACAGCTCCGCCGGCGGCGAGTACGTCTACGCCAAGCGCGTGTTCGGCGGCCTTGCCGGTTACGCCACCTTCCTTACCGTGCTGGTCTCGTTGCTGTTCATCCCGCCGGTATTGGCGACGGGCGCGGCGACTTACCTCAACAACGCCCTGGGGACGAACTTCGACACCCAGACCGTCGCCCTGGTGATAGTCGCCGCCAGCTACGTGCTGGGCATCCTGAATATCCGGGTGAACGCCTGGATCACCGGTGTGTTCCTGCTTTGCGAAGTGGCGGCGCTGCTGGTGATCGTGGTGCTCGGCTTCGGTCACGTCAGCCAGCCGGTGAGTGTGCTGGTGCAGCCGCAGCATATCGACGGCGGAATACTGGCCGCCGCACCCTGGGCGCTGGTAATCGGCGCCGTGGGTACCGCGCTGTTCTCCTACAACGGCTTCGGCGGCGCGGTGCTGTTGGCCGAGGACATGAAGTGCGGCGGGCGCAACGTCCATCGCGCGGTGATCTGGTCACTGGTGCTGGTGGTGGGGATCGAGATCATCCCGTTGACCGCATTGCTGCTGGGCGCGCCTTCGCTGAAAGACATGATCGCCAGCCCCGATCCGGTCGGTTACCTGCTCACTGCCCACGGCAATGAAACGCTGTCGCGGCTGGTCAGCGCCGGCATTTTCCTCTCGGTGTTCAACGCGATCGTTGCCATCGTCATCCAGGTCGGCCGGGTGATCTTCAGCAGCGGCCGCGACGAGCTGTGGACGCCGCTGATGAACCGGGCCTTTACCCGTATCCATCCGCGCTGGGAATCGCCGTGGATCGCCACGCTGTTCCTCGGCGTGCCTTCGGCGGCGCTGAGCTTCAGCTCCAACCTGGAGGAACTGACGTCCTTCACCGTGCTGCTGCTGGTGATGGTTTACCTGGTGGTGGCGCTCTGCGCGCTGTTCAGCCGCGTGCTGCGCCGCGACCGCGAGCACCCGTACCGCATGCCGCTGTGGCCGTTGCCGGCGATGCTGGCGGTGGTCGGCGCCGGCTACCTGCTGCTCAACCTGTTACTGGACGCCTCCTCGCGAGACGTCATGATCATTGTCGGAATACTGGCCGTGTCGGTGATTCTCTACAGCACCTACGGCAAGCTCAGCCCGGCCTTCCAGAAGCTCTGAAACCCCTCCAAGGAGACAGCATGCGCGCTCGTCAACTCGGCATCACACTCGGCCTGGGCACGCCCGGTGAGTTCAACGCCATCACCGATGTCCCCGGCATCCGCGTCGGCCATAGCACCCTGATCGGCGAGCGCGATGGCCGCGCCGTACGCACCGGAGTCACGGTGGTCCAGCCGCGCGAGGGGGCGGCGCGCCGGCAACCCTGCTTCGCCGGCTGCCATGTGCTCAACGGCAACGGCGATGCCACGGGGCTGGAGTGGATTCGCGAGGCGGGGCTGCTGACCACGCCCATCGCCATCACCAACACCCACAGCGTGGGTGCGGTGCGTGATGCGCTGATCGCTGCCGAGCATGCCGAGCTGGCGGACCCGTCCGTCTACTGGTGCATGCCGGTCGTGATGGAAACCTACGACGGCCTGCTCAACGACATCTGGGGTCAGCACGTCGGCGCTGAACATGTACACGAGGCGTTGGCCTGCGCCGAGTCCGGCCCGGTCCGGGAGGGCGCGGTGGGGGGCGGCACGGGGATGATCTGCCACGAGTTCAAGGGCGGCATCGGCACCTCCTCGCGCAAGCTGCCGGCGGAGCAGGGCGGCTGGACCGTGGGGGCGCTGGTGCAGGCCAACCACGGTCAGCGCCGCGAGCTGCGGGTGGATGGCTATCCGGTCGGCCGTCATCTGGACGATCTGCCGTCCCCCTTCGCCGAGCAGGGTACGCCGGGGATGGGTTCCATCGTGGTGATCCTGGCCACCGACGCACCGCTGTTGCCGCACCAATGTCAGCGCCTGGCACAACGGGCCTCGCTGGGGATTGCACGGACTGGCGGCGGCACCGATGACTCCAGCGGCGACATCTTCCTCGCCTTCGCCACCGGTAACCGTGACCTGCCGCCGGCGGACTACGGGCGCAAGAATCTGCCGTTCGCCACGGCCCTGGAGATGGTCAACAACGACCATATCTCGCCGCTGTTCGCAGCCGCCGCCGAGGCGGTGGAGGAAGCCATCGTCAATGTGCTGCTGGCCGGCCGGGACATGCGCACCGATGACGGCGCGCTGGTTCCTGCCTTGACTGGGGAGCGTCTGCTGGCGGCGTTGCGCGAGGTCGGTTGGAAGGGATGATGTGGCGCGTTCGTAGGATGCTGTGGAGCGAAGCGATACCCATCGATTGGCCCGGTGCCGATGCAGCATGGGTATCGCTGCGCTCCACCCATCCTACGAGTCTGAACCTGTAAGTGGGGGGCTCGCCGGGGAGCCGTTTCGCATAGTAGGAGCGGGCCATGCCCGCGATCGCGCGCTCCTACAAGGAAAAACGTGCCATGAAAAAAGCCGGAGCTGCTGGGCAGCTCCGGCTTTTGTCTTTCCCGTACCGGCGAATCAGTTCGGGGTGTAGATCTGGTCGAACACGCCACCGTCGGCGAAGTGGGTCTTCTGCACGGTGCGCCAGTCGCCGAAGGTCTTCACCACGGAGAAGAAGTCCACCTTCGGGAAACGGTCGGAGAACTTGGCCAGCACTTCCGGGTTGCGCGGGCGCAGGTAGTTGTTGGCGGCGATGGTCTGGCCTTCGTCGGACCAGAGGTACTTCAGGTAGGCCTCGGCTTCGGCGCGGGTGCCTTTCTTGTCGACCACCTTGTCGACCACGGCCACCGGCGGCTCGGCTTCGGCGGAGACGCTCGGGTACACCACTTCGAAGCCGCCACGGCCAAACTCGCGGGCGATCATCTCGGCTTCGTTCTCGAAGGTCACCAGCACGTCGCCGATCTGGTTCTGCATGAAGGTGGTAGTCGCCGCGCGGCCACCGGTGTCCAGCACCGGAACGTTCTTGAACAGCTGGGCGACGAATTCCTTGGCCTTGGCTTCATCGGCGCCATGCTTCTGCGCGTAGCCCCAGGCAGAGAGATAGGTGTAGCGACCGTTGCCGGAGGTCTTGGGGTTCGGCACCACGACCTGGATGCCCGGCTTGACCAGGTCGTCCCAGTCCTTCAGGCCCTTGGGGTTGCCCTTGCGCACGATGAACACGGTGGCGGAGGTGAAGGGCGCGCTGTTGTTCGGCAGGCGGGTCGCCCAATCCTTGGGCACCAGGCCGCCGTTGTCGGCCAGGGCATCGATGTCGGTGGCCTGGTTCATGGTGATGACGTCGGCCGGCAGGCCGTCGATCACCGCACGGGCCTGTTTGCTGGAACCGCCGTGGGACATCTGGATGGTGATCTTCTCGCCTTTCTCGGCCTGCCAGTGTTTCTGGAAGGCGGCGTTGTAGTCCTTGTAGAAGTCACGCATCACGTCGTAGGAGACGTTGAGCAGGGGCTGGGCGGCCTGGGCGGCGGAGGCCAGGGCAAGGCCGGCGGCCAGCAGCGAGGCGCTGAACAGACGTTTCACGAGCAGTTCCTTTTGGCAGTGTTGTTGGGTATCGATTATGCCGACAGGTTATATGGCACTTAAATACTTAAAGGCTATTTGCTTATGCGGGGGAGCGGGACTCGCAATCCCCTCGCGATCTTCTCCCGCACGCGGCTTTCGATCCTGTTGCCGGGTTCCCTGCGCCCGCGAAATGGCCGATTGCCCGGCAGCCTAGCAGGCTTGCCGGGCAATGACTGCCCCTGCGACCTCACTCCAGTCCGCTGACTTCCAGCTCCTTGGGATACTCGACGCTGAACTTGAAGGTCGTGCTGCGTTTCTCGCCCGGTTTCAGCTGCCAGTCCCACAGCAGCTTGCCGTCGTCCTCGCGGGCGACGGACTGGTCTTCGGGCTCCAGCAGGGCGACCTTGATCTGCTCAGTGCGCGAGATCGGCAACTGGTCCTTGAACTGCAGGCGCTGCTCGGTCTTGTGGTTGTTCTGGACGTCGATGCGGAACTCATACGTGATGCGTTTGCGGCCGCCGGTCAGGCCGGTGTAGTCGGTGTAGCGATTGACCAGCTTGCGCTTGATCGACATGGCCTCGTCGCCTCCAAGGGCCAGCTCGAAGGTTTCGCCTGGCATCACCGCGCGCAACTGGCCGCTGGCGACGAAGGTGTTGCCCAGGTAGGTGTTGAGCGTACCCGGCAGCAGCGGATAGTCACTGGCATTGCGGGTGTCGGCCTGCAGGTAGGCGGCTTCGCGCAGCGACGGTGTGGCCAGGTAGCGGAAGGTCGCGGGCAGCTTGAACTGGGCGATGGCGACCTTCTGCGAGCTGCCGTCGCTGTTCAGGGTGGCGCGGGTCGGGATATGAAAGGAGGCGCTGGTGGTGGCGCCGCTGACTTCGGCGACGGCGACGGGCATCTCTTCCATTGAGCCGGCCACGGCCATTTCGTCGGCGGCGAAGCGTTGGGCCTTCTTCGCTTCCAGCGCCATCATCGGTGCAGCTGGCGCCGGGGCGGGCCTGGCGGCCATCACCGTGCGCGGGTCGAAGGTATCGACGAACCACGGCGAGAGCGCCGGCACGTTGCTGCCCAGATTGGGGCGGGCGGTGGACAGGGTGAGGTCGACGTCGGTCCAGTCCTCGCCGCTGCTCTGCCGGACGATGCCCTGGTAGGTCATCTCGATCTTGTCCTCGCCGTCGCGCAGGCGGGCGTCATAGGCCGGGCGCCAGGAGGCGTCGTACAGCGTGTAGCTGAGCTGCAGCTGGACTTGTGCCGGCTTCTCCAGCGCCACGCGCAGGATCGCGCGCTTGTAGTGGGTACCGTCCCCGGCCAGGTGGCTGCGCTGGTTCTCCAGCTCCTGCTTGCGCTGTTGCAGTTCCTCGCCCTGCTGGTCGAGCTTGCGTTGCTCGTCGAGGATGCGGCCCAGGTTGCCCTCGCTCATCTGCAGCAGGTTCTTCAGTTCGTCGATGCTCGGCAGTGCCTGGTTCTTGCCCGGCTTGGTGCTGCTGGTCTGGATGTCGGCGAGGAATTGCTTCTGGTTCTCCAGCACGCTGCCACGGTCGTTGATCTCGCGTTCCTGCCGTTCGATGTCGCGCAACTGCGCGTCCAGTAGTTGCAGGCGATTGTCCTCGGAGGGCGGCGAAACCTGCGGCGCGCTGCTCACGTCAAGCAGGGTCGCGGCCGCGCTGGCGCTGAGCGAGGCCTGCAGGCTGTTGTCGTCGATGCGAAGGGGCAATTGCTCCAGGGCGATCTCGTGCTGGCCGGCGGGCAGTTGCAGGGTGGCAGTGCGGGTGACGATGGCGCGGTCGGTGTAGACGGTCACCGCGCTGATGCGGCTGTCGGCCACCTGCGGTGCGGCCAGCAGCGGGGTGCTGGCCAGCGCGCCGGCCATGGCGAGGATCAGTGGGTGGAATCGAAAGGGCATGTGCTCACCTCGCGGCCTGGTAGGCGGCCGCCACTGCGGGACGCCACCATGGCGTCCGTCCATGCTGCCTGTGACGGAGAGGGCGGGCACAACGGGTTGAGCGTGGGTGAAGGCATGCCGCAATGGGCGACGAACGGTTGCCGGGTCAGGGTTGGGCGGATTCATCCGCCCGCGGGAACAGCGGGTTGCCGCAGCGCGAGCAGAACGCCGCTTCGGCCTCGTGGCTGGCCTTGGCGCAGGCGGGGCAGGGTTTCTCCAGCTGCCCCGGCGTGCGCTCCTGGCGCATGGCGTTGTGCAGCTCGGCGCTGAAGATGCCGGTGGGCACGGCGATGATCGAGTAGCCGGTGAGCATCACCAGGCTGGCGATGGCCTGGCCCAGCGGGGTCTTCGGCGTGATGTCGCCGAAGCCCACGGTGGTGAGCGTGACAATGGCCCAGTAGATGCCGCGCGGGATGCTGGTGAAGCCGTGTTCGGGACCTTCGACCACGTACATCAGCGAGCCGAACACCGTCACCAGGCTCATCACCGAGAGAAAGAACACGGTGATCTTCTGCCGGCTGCCGCGCAAGGCGGTGAGCAGGAAGTCCGCCTGGCGCAGGTACTGGCGCAGCTTGAGCACGCGGAACACCCGCAGCACGCGGACGATCCGCACCACCAGCAGGTACTGGGCATCGGGGTAGAAGATGGCGATCACCCCCGGCAACACCGCCAGCAGGTCGACCAGCCCGTAGAAGCTCAGGGCATAGCGCAGGGGCTTGGGCGAGCAATACAGGCGCGCCAGGTATTCGATCAGGAACAGCCCGTTGATCACCCATTCGATGTCGCTGAGCAGACCGCCGTAGGCATGGTTGATCTCGTCGACGCTGTCGAGGATCACCACCAGCAGGCTGGCGAGGATGACGATCAGCAGTGCGCTGTCGAAGCGTTGCCCGGCCGGCGTGTCGGACTCGAAGATGATGATGTAGAGGCGCTGGCGAAAGCTGGGCGGGGAGGCCATGGGCGAATCCGCTGGAGGGATTCAGACACCATAGCCGAGATGCAGAGGGGCGGCCGTGGCCGCCCCTCTGGTGAGGATCAGGCGCGCTCGCTCGCCTGCTGCTCGTCCACGTCGCCCTCGGCCAGGCAGGCCGCGGCGGTGAACAGCACGTCGGTGGAGGAGTTCAGCGCGGTCTCGGCCGAGTCCTGGAGGATGCCGATGATGAAGCCGACCGCCACCACCTGCATCGCCACTTCGCTGGAGATACCGAACAGGCCGCAGGCCAGCGGGATCAGCAGCAGCGAGCCGCCGGCCACGCCGGAGGCGCCGCAGGCGCAGATCGAGGCGACCACGCTGAGCAGGATGGCAGTGGGCAGGTCCACGGCGATCCCCAAGGTGTTCACCGCCGCCAGGGTCAGCACACTGATGGTGATCGCCGCGCCGGCCATGTTGATGGTCGCGCCCAGCGGGATCGACACCGAGTAGGTGTCCTCGTGCAGGCCCAGGCGCTGGCACAGCTGCAGGTTGACCGGGATGTTGGCCGCCGAACTGCGGGTGAAGAAGGCGGTGATGCCGCTCTCGCGCAGGCACATCAGCACCAGCGGGTACGGATTGCGGCGGATCTTGGCGAAGACGATCAGCGGATTGACCACCAGCGCCACGAACAGCATGCAGCCCAGCAGCACGGCCAGCAGGTGCAGGTAGCCGATCAGGGCGTCGAAGCCGGACTCGGCGATGGTACCGGCCACCAGGCCGAAGATGCCCAGCGGGGCGAAGGCGATCACTACGCGGACGATCAGGGTGACGCCATTGGCCATGTCATCGAGGAAGTCGCGGGTGGTCTGGCGGGCATGGCGCAGGGCGATGCCCAGACCGATGGCCCAGGCCAGGATGGCGATGAAGTCAGCCTCCAGCAGTGCCTTCACCGGGTTGGTGGTGACGCTGAAGAGCAGCGAGCGCAGCACCTCGCCGATGCCGCCGGGCGGCGCCAGTTCACTGCTGGGCGCGTGCAGTACCAGGTTGGAAGGGAAGGCGAAGCTGGCGATCACCGCGACCACGGCCGCGGAGAATGTGCCGATCAGGTAGAGCATCAGGATCGGCCGGATATGGGTGCGCTGTCCCTGTTTGTGGTTGGCGATGGAGGCCATCACCAGCACCAGCACGAGGACCGGGGCGACCGCCTTCAGGGCGGAAATGAACAGCTTGCCGAGCAGGCCGACCGCCTGCGCGCCTTGCGGCCAGAGCAGGGCGAGGGCGATGCCGCAGAGCATGCCGATGAAGATCCGCAGGACCAGGCTGGTGCCTTTGAGCCGCTGCAGAAGCGTGGGGGAGGGAAGCGTCATGACATCTTTCGCTGCGTGAATGAGGGGACGCACCCGTGGCCGGATGCGGAAGGGGGCGGATTATGCCGCCTGCATCCGGGAAATGCGCGGTTACCCGTCGATTGAGCCAGACGGCGGACGTTATGCCGCAGTGTGGGCGAGGGTGTGCGGACCGGCATTGATCCATGCCGGTCGCAGCGGCAATAGCGGGGCTCAGCCGAGGTCGGCGAAAGCTTCCGGGTCCAGGTCGATGCCGGCGACGCGTTGCACGGCGCCACGCATGGTGACCTGGAAGTCATCCTCGACACGGATGTTCAGCAGGCCGCCTGCCAGATGCAGGTCAATGCGTTCGTCGCACAGGCCAAGCCTGCGCGCCACGGAAGCCGCCGCGCAGCTGCTGGTTCCGGAGGACAGCGTATAGCCGGCGCCGCGCTCCCAGATTTCCACGCGCAGCGCGTCGCGGGACAGCCACTGGACGAACTGCACGTTGGTGCGGCGGGGAAACAGGGGATGGTTTTCCAGCAGCGGGCCGAGGCGGCAGGCCAGCTCGCGGCTGGTCTGTTCGACGAACACTACGCAATGCGGGTTGCCCATGGAGACGGCGTTGATCCTCAGCGCCACGCCGTCGATTTCCAATGGATAGTCCAAAGCTTCAGGCGCATCGATCAGCACCGGAATCCGCGCACAGGCGAACTCGGCATTGCCCATGGACACCTCCACGGTACGGCCCTCGTCGAATACCTGGCTGGTCACGGTGCCGCCAGCGGTGACGATGTCGAAAGGCTGTCCGGCGACCAGACCGCAGTCCCACAGGTAGCGGGAGAAGATGCGCAGGCCGTTGCCGCTCTTCTCCGCCTCGGAGCCGTCGGGGTTGAGGATGCGCAGGCCGAAGGCGGCATCCGTGTGGTTCGCCACCAGGATGCCGTCGGAGCCGATGCCGTGGTGGCGGTCGCAGATGCGCCCGATCTGCACGGCGGTCAGGGCGAAGGGTGTGTCGCCGGCATAGACGAGGTAGTCGTTGCCCAGGGCCTGGTACTTCACGAAGTTCATCGGTGCGATCCGTCGCCGGAAGAAGGCCCTCGACTATACACGCGGACCGCTGTTTTCCCTTTGCGGATCGTGCAGTAGCGCTTCCAGCGTGCGCTGGCCGAGGATCACCAGCCAGCAGGCGAGGATGAAGGGGGCGGTGAACGCGGGCAGGCCGACCAGGGCGAAGCCCGGTTGCAGCAGCACCGCCAGGAGGATGCCGCACAGCGGCGCCAGCGGGCTGCGGAAGCGCAGCGACAGGGCGATACCGGCCAGCGCGCCGTTCAGGCCGAGCAGGCCGGCCTGCGCTGAGGCGGCCGGCAGGTCGAACAGTGGCGCCAGGGCCAGTGCGCCGGCGGCGCCGGCCAGCGCCCAGAAGGCCGCGCGGCGCTCCACGAGCAGCAGGCCGAGGGCAATGGTCAGGCCGGCCAGTGGTTCGCCGAGGAAGATCACTTCGCCCAGGCCCTGTGCGGAGGAGTCCAGCAGCGGGTTCACTGCCCCACACGACAGGCAGGCGGCGCCGACCGCCGGTGCCAGGCCGATGGCCTTGCCCAGCGCGCTGGACACCCAGCCCAGCAGCACGAAGGCCGAGGTATAGGCCGGCAGGCCGAAGCGCCGGCGTGACTGGCGCAGCAGCACCGCCTGCACGGCGACGCCGGTGAGGATGGCGGCGATGGTCAGCATCACCAGCCCCAGCGACCACTGGAACAGGAAGGGCAGCAGCAGGCCGATGAGGATCGGGTTGTAGTCGTGCAGGCCGGCGTCGATGTCTGTCTGCGGTTCGCGCACGAAGCGCGCGGTGAGCGGGCCGAGCAGCGCCCCGAGCAGGGCGCCGGGCAGCAATTGCGGCGCGGCCCAGGCGATGGTCAGCAGCAGGATCAGGCCGAAGCGCGCGTCGGCCTGCAGGTAGATCTGGCCGAAGCCGATCAGCCGGGTCGAGAGGAACTGCTTATTCAGGATCGAAGTCAGGGGCATGGTGGTTCTGGGCAGTTGAAAGTGACTCCGCAGCGCCTCGTTGGGTGGGGGGCATCGAGGCCCCATCGGCGGGCGCTGCGTGAGAACTGTGTGACGCCGCCATACGGGACGGCGCCACGGGTCTGGAAAAAGAAAAGAGGTTGTCGGCGGGATCACCGCCAACAACCTCAAAGTTCCATGGCCAGCATTGGGAGTTGCTGCGTGGGGGCCATGGACCGACAAGCATTCGGTGCTCATGTTTCTGCTGCTGAAGCACTCAGTAGCAAGGTCAAACCCGGACGGACGGGGACGCGGCCCCGTATTCCCGGCCCCGTCCGTCCGGGAGTGACTCGGTGCGGAGGTACGCGGTATGGCGTGGCTCCTGAACTCGGTGTTTCTCCTGTCAGCCCGCTTTCCCTCTCCCCAGCCCTCTCCCTGAAGGGCGAGGGGGCCGCTCGGCGTTGCCGGCAACTCCGGCGTTCGCTTGCTGCCGCTCAAGCTCCCTCTCCCGCTTGCGGCAGAGGGTTGGGGAGAGGGACTCTCAGGCTTGAATCAAACTTCCAGCGCCGGCGCCACCGTCTCGATCCGCAGCATGTTGGTGCTGCCCGGCTGGCCGAAGGGCACGCCAGCGGTGATCACCACGGTGTCGCCACGGCGTGCCATGCGCTGGGCCAGGGCGATGTCCAGGGCGGTGGAGCAGATCTCGTCGACATGGGCGAGCTGCGCGTTGACCACCGAATGGACGCCCCAGGCCACGGTCAGGCGGCGGGCGGATTTGAGTTGCGGGGTGAGGCTGAGGATCGGTGCCTTGGGCCGCTCGCGGGAGGCGCGCAGGGTCGAGGCGCCGGACTCGGTGTAGTTCACCAGCACCGCCACCGGCAGGATGCGGCTGATCCGGCGGATTGCGCAGCTGATGGCGTCGGAGACGGTGGCGTCCGGTTCCGGGCGGTTGATCTCCAGCGTGGCCTGGTAGTCCGGCTCGGCTTCGACCTGGCGGATGATCTTCGCCATCATCTCCACTGCCTCGCGCGGGTACTGGCCCGAGGCGCTCTCGGCGCTGAGCATCACGCAGTCGGCACCTTCGCTGACGGCGTTGGCCACGTCGGTCACCTCGGCGCGGGTCGGCGCCGGGGAGAAGCGCATGGATTCGAGCATCTGCGTTGCCACCACCACCGGGCGGCCGAGCTGGCGGCAGACCTGGATGATGCGCTTCTGGATGCCCGGCACGCTCTCGGCCGGCATCTCCACGCCCAGATCGCCACGGGCGACCATGATCGCGTCGGACAGCTTCGCGATGGCTTCGATGGACTGCACCGCCGAGGGCTTCTCGATCTTGGCCATCAGGAAGGCCTTGTCGCCGATCAGTGCGCGGGCTTCCTCGATGTCTTCAGGGCGCTGCACGAAGGACAGGGCCACCCAGTCCACGCCCAGCTCCAGGCCGAAGGTCAGGTCACGGCGGTCCTTGGCGGTCAGCGGGCTGAGCTTGAGCACGGCCTCGGGTACGTTGACGCCCTTGCGGTCGGACAGCTCGCCGCTGTTCATCACGCGGGTCTCGATGGAATCGCTTTGAGCGTTGAGCACCTGCAGGCGAATCTTGCCGTCGTCGAGCAGCAGGCTCATGCCCGGTTCCAGCGCCTGGATGATTTCCGGGTGGGGCAGCATGACGCGCTGCTGGTCGCCCGGAGCGTCGTTGAGGTCCAGGGTGAAGGTCTGGCCCTTCTCCAGCTGGACCGCGCCCTCGGCGAAACGACCCACGCGCAGCTTCGGCCCTTGCAGGTCCATGAGGATGCCGATGGGGTAGTTCAGCTCGGCTTCCACTTCGCGCACCCAGGCGAAACGCTGGGCGTGGTCGCTGTATTCGCCGTGGCTGAAGTTCAGGCGGAACAGGTTGGCGCCGGCTTCCACCAGGGCGCGGATGTCGTCGCGGCTTTTGATCGCCGGGCCCAGGGTCGCGAGGATTTTTACTTTCTTGTCAGGAGTCATTTGTCGTTCTCGAGGACCAGGATGGCGCGGAAGTCGTTGACGTTGGTACGGGTCGGCCGGGTGATGACCAGGTCGCCCAGTTCGGCGAAGAAGCCGTAGCCGTTGTTGTTGTCGAGCTCGTGCAGCGGGTTCAGGCCGGCCTTGAGGGCGCGGTTGTAGCTGCACGGACTCATCAGGGCACCGGCGTTGCTTTCCATGCCGTCGATGCCGTCGGTGTCCCCCGCCAGGGCCCAGATGTTCGGTTCACCTTTCAGGTCGGCGGTGAGGCTGAGGAGAAACTCGGCGTTGCGCCCGCCGCGGCCGTTGCCGCGTACGGTCACGGTGGTCTCGCCACCGGAGAGGATCAGGCACGGCGCCTTCAGCGGCTGGCCATGCTTGCGGATCTGCCGGGCTATGCCGGCGTGGACCTTGGCCACCTCGCGGGACTCGCCTTCCAGGTCGCCCAGGATCAGTGTCGGGATGCCGGCCGCTTCAGCCTTGGCAGCCACCGCGTCGATGGCATGCTGGGGCGTGGCGATCAGCTTGAAGTGGCTGCGCGACAGGCATTCGTCACCGGGCTTGACGGTCTCCGAGCGCGGGTCTTCCAGCCAGGCGCGGACGTTCGCCGGGATGTCGATGGCGTAGCGCTTGAGGATCGCCAGGGCGTCGGCCGAGGTGGTCGGGTCGCCCACGGTGGGGCCGGAGGCGATCACCGTGGCCTCGTCGCCGGGCACGTCGGAAATCGCGTAGGTGTACACGCTGGCCGGCCAGCAGGCGCGGGCCAGGCGGCCGCCCTTGATGGCGGAGAGGTGCTTGCGCACGCAGTTCATTTCGCTGATGGCGGCGCCGGATTTCAGCAGTGCCTTGTTCACGCTGCGCTTGTCGTCGAGGCTGATGCCTTCGGCGGGCAGGGCGAGCAGGGCAGAGCCGCCACCGGAGAGCAGGAAGATCACCCGGTCGTTTTCGGAAAGGCCGCTGATCAGCTCCAGCACGCGGCGCGCGACGCGTTCACCGGCATCGTCCGGCACCGGGTGCGAGGCTTCGACCACTTCGATGCTGCGGCACTGCGCTCCGTAGCCATAAGGCGCGACCACCAGACCCTGGACCTCACCGTTCCAGTGCTTCTCGGCGACTTCGGCCATGGCCCCGGCAGCCTTGCCGGCGCCGATGACGATGGTGCGGCCACCCTTGTCGGTGGGCAGGTGCTGTGCCAGTACCTGGGCCGGATGCGCGGCGGCAATGGCGGTGTCGAACAGCTCGCGCAGAAATGCGCGTGGGTCGAGGCTCATGACAGGCTCCCGTGATTCTTCTTGTGGTGTATCCATGGCTCAGTCGCCTTGAGAAAGGGGACTCAGCGATGAATTCGAACGCCCCGGCCGGCAAGGCCGTGATTCCCACCGGCCGGGTGTTCGAGTCGCTTTGCAGCGTGGCGGACGAGGCCACTCCCATAACTTCGCCCGTCACTTTGCTCTGGTGGCGTTATCCGCCCTACAACGTGCTCTTCGTAGGATGGGTGGAGCTTGCGATACCCATCACCCAGCGGTGTCGGGATCGATGGGTATCGCTGCGCTCCACGCCATCCTACGGGGCGCTTTCTCAGTCCTTGCGGATGGAGAAGTTGGCCATGTGCTCCAGGCCCTTGATGAGGCCGGAGTGGTCCCAGTTGCTGCCGCCGATGGCTGCGCAGGTGCTGAACACCTGCTGGGCGTTGGCGGTGTTGGGCAGGTTCAGGCCCAGCTCGCGAGCACCGGCCAGGGCCAGGTTGAGGTCCTTCTGGTGCAGGCTGATGCGGAAGCCCGGATCGAAGGTGCCCTTGACCATGCGATCACCGTGCACTTCGAGGATGCGCGAGGAGGCGAAGCCGCCCATCAGTGCTTCACGCACCTTGGCTGGGTCGGCGCCGTTCTTGGCGGCGAACAGCAGGGCTTCGGCGACGGCCTGGATGTTCAGGGCGACGATGATCTGGTTGGCCACTTTGGCGGTCTGGCCGTCGCCATTGCCGCCGACGCGGGTGATGTTCTTGCCCATGGCCTGGAACAGCGGCAGGGCGCGTTCGAAGGTGTTCGGGCAGCCGCCGACCATGATGCTCAGGGAAGCGGCCTTGGCGCCGACTTCACCGCCGGAGACCGGGGCGTCCAGGTACTGCGCGCCGGTGGCCTTGATCTTCTCGGCGAAGGTCTTGGTGGCGGTGGGGGAGATCGAGCTCATGTCGATCACGACTTTGTTCGGGCCCACGCCTTCGGCGATGCCGTCCTTGCGGAACAGTACGTCCTCGACCTGCGGGGTGTCCGGGACCATCACGATGATGAACTCGGCTTCCTGGGCGACTTCCTTGGGGTTGGCCAGGGCGACGGCGCCGCCGCTTGCCAGCTCGGCGGGAGCGGCATCGTGGTGGGTGGAAACGAAGATCTGGTGACCCGCTTTCTGCAGGTTCAGTGCCATGGGCAGGCCCATGATGCCGGTGCCGATGAATCCGATTTTGGCCATGAGGAATTCTCCTGGTTGTTCTTGTTGGGCTTTCGGCTCCCCGCGTACCCAGGGAGTCGATGAGCAGGCCGTGGGATGGGTATCGCTGCGCTCCACGCCATCCTACGAAGTGGGTCAGGTCACACGACGTTGTGGCTCTTCAGCCAGCCAAGGCCGGCTTCAGTGGTGGTCTTGGGCTTGTATTCACAGCCGACCCAGCCGCGGTAGCCGATACGGTCCAGGTGGTCGAACAGGAAGCGGTAGTTGATCTCGCCGGTGCCCGGCTCGTGGCGGCCGGGGTTGTCGGCCAGCTGCACGTGGTTGATCGAGGCGAGGTTCTTCTCCAGCGTCCGCGCCAGGTCACCTTCCATGATCTGCATGTGGTAGATGTCGTACTGCAGGAACAGGTTGGCGCTGCCGACCTTCTCGCGGATGTCCTGGGCCTGCTTCGTGGTCTGCAGGTAGAAGCCGGGAATGTCGATCGTGTTGATCATTTCCATGACCAGCTTGATTCCCGCGGCTTCGAGCTTGCCCGCCGCGTACTCCAGGTTGTTCAGGAAGGTGTTCTCGATGGTCGCGCAGTCGTAGCCTTGCGGACGGATGCCGGCCAGGCAGTTGACCTGGGTGTTGCCCAGGACCTTGGCGTAGGCGATGGCCTTGTCGACGCCGGCGCGGAATTCCTCGACGCGGTCCGGGTGGCAGGCGATGCCGCGCTCGCCCTTGGCCCAATCGCCTGCGGGGAGGTTGAACAGCACTTGCTCGAGCTGGTTGGCGTCCAGGCGGGCCTTGATCACCTCGGCCTCGACGTCATACGGGAAGAGGTACTCGACACCGCTGAAACCGGCGCGCGCGGCGGCTTCGAAACGGTCGAGGAAGTCCACCTCGGTGAACAGCATGGACAGGTTGGCGCAGAAACGGGGCATGGGGTCACTCCTGTTGAACGGGTGGTGCGTGGTGCTCGGCTTCTTCATGAAAGAGAGCAGGGGGTGGGGGACTCCCCGCCAGGAAATGTCCACCCCCAGCTCCTCCCCTCGGGGAGGAGTCGTTCGGTTCGGTTAATCAGTCGAGCAGCGAGATGGCCGTCGGCGCGTCGACGCCTTTCAGGGCCAGCTCTTCGAACTCGTTGACCGCGTTGATCTCGGTACCCATGGAGATGTTGGTGACGCGCTCCAGGATGACCTCGACCACCACCGGTACACGGTGCTGCTGCATCAGCTCGCGAGCCTGGGCGAAGGCAGCGCCGATCTGGTTCGGGTCGAACACGCGGATCGCCTTGCAACCCAGGCCTTCCACCACCGCGACGTGGTCCACGCCGTAGCCATTGAGTTCCGGGGCGTTGACGTTGTCGAAGGCCAGCTGCACGCAGTAGTCGATCTCGAAGCCGCGCTGCGCCTGACGGATCAGGCCCAGGTAGGAGTTGTTCACCAGCACGTGGATGTACGGCAGGTTGAACTGCGCACCGGCGGCCAGTTCTTCGATCATGAACTGGAAGTCGTAGTCGCCCGACAGCGCGACGACCTGACGGCTCGGGTCGGCCTTGACCACGCCCAGGGCTGCCGGAATGGTCCAGCCCAGCGGGCCGGCCTGGCCGCAGTTGATCCAGTGGCGCGGCTTGTAGACGTGCAGGAACTGCGCGCCGGCGATCTGCGAAAGACCGATGGTGCTGACGTAGCAGGTGTCCTTGCCGAAGAACTCGTTCATCTCTTCGTAAACGCGCTGCGGCTTGACCGGCACGTTGTCGAAGTGGGTCTTGCGCTGCATCGTGCGCTTGCGCTCGCGGCAGGCTTCGACCCAGGCGCTGCGGTCCTTCAGCTTGCCGGCGGCTTTCCACTCGCGGGCCACTTCCAGGAACACGTCCAGGGCGGAGCCGGCGTCGGACACGATACCCAGGTCCGGGGTGAACACGCGGCCGATCTGGGTCGGTTCGATGTCCACGTGAACGAACTTGCGGCCCGCGGTGTAGACATCGACCGAACCGGTGTGACGGTTGGCCCAGCGGTTGCCGATGCCGAACACCATGTCCGACTCCAGCACGGTGGCGTTGCCGTAGCGGTGCGAGGTCTGCAGGCCGCACATGCCGGCCATCAGCGGGTGATCGTCAGGAATGGTGCCCCAGCCCATCAGGGTCGGGACCACCGGCACGCCGGTCAGCTCGGCGAACTCCACCAGCTTGTCGGAAGCGTCGGCGTTGATGATGCCGCCGCCAGCGCAGATCAGCGGACGCTCGGCGTCGTTGAGCAGGGCCAGGGCTTTCTCGGCCTGGGCACGGCTGGCCTTGGGCTTGTTCACCGGCAGCGGCTCGTAGGCGTCGATGTCGAATTCGATCTCGGCCATCTGCACGTCGAACGGCAGGTCGATCAGCACCGGGCCGGGGCGGCCGCTGCGCATTTCGAAGAAGGCTTTCTGGAAGGCGTAGGGCACCTGGCCCGGCTCCAGCACGGTGGTCGCCCACTTGGTGACCGGCTTAACGATGCTGGTGATATCCACGGCCTGGAAGTCTTCCTTGTGCATGCGCGCACGGGGAGCCTGGCCGGTGATGCAGAGGATCGGGATGGAGTCGGCGGAAGCCGAGTACAGGCCGGTGACCATGTCGGTGCCGGCCGGGCCGGAGGTGCCGATGCACACGCCGATGTTGCCGGCGTTGGTGCGGGTGTAGCCCTCGGCCATGTGCGAGGCGCCTTCCACGTGGCGGGCCAGGACGTGATCGATGCCACCGAGTTTCTTCATGGCCGCATACATGGGGTTGATGGCGGCGCCCGGTACGCCGAAGGCGGTATCCACGCCCTCGCGACGCATGACGAGTACGGCAGCCTCGATTGCTCTCATTCTGGCCATATTTTGTTCCTCGGTTCTTATACTGATTGTGTACAAAAGTTGAGGCGATTCTAGGCAGGCAATTCGGCGAAGGTCAAGACGGGTTGTATACGAGGGACTGAGTGGTCATTTTTTATTTAAGGCCTTCTATTCCGCGGCTTTCGATAAAAACCTGAACGCAGGGTCAAACTATCGTTTGAAAAAATGTATACAAAAATAGATGTTGATTGTCCTTTTCAGTTGCTTTGGGTGAGACCTTCGGCTACTAGATTGCGTACAGATTTCTGATACGCGTGTGCGCAGCCTTGATCTCTGCGCGCGACGTTGCCCCGGCTTATCCACCTTGATCGGTCTTATCAACTTGAAGAGGAAAACCTCATGAGCACCCTGAGTCTGGAAACCGCACTGGACATCACCCGCCACGCCCTGGTCGCCAGTCGCGAATTGTCCACCGCACCGCTGACCATTGCCGTGCTGGATGCCGGCGGACACCTGTTGAGCCTGCAGCGCGAGGATGGCGCGAGCATGCTTCGTCCGCAGATCGCTATCGGCAAGGCGTGGGGCGCGGTGGCGCTGGGCAAGTCGTCGCGCGTACTGGCGGCGGACGCTCAGCAGCGCCCGTCGTTCATTGCCGCGGTGAACACCCTGGCGCAGGGCAACGTGGTGCCCGCACCGGGCGGCGTGCTGATCCGCAATTCGGCCAATGAAGTGATAGGCGCCATCGGCATCAGCGGCGACGTCTCGGACATCGACGAGCAATGCGCGATCCGTGGCGTGCAGGCGCTGGGCCTGGTCGCTGACGCGGGCTGATTCAGGAAGGGAAGGGAAGGGAAGGGAAGGGCGCGCGCCAGTCGCGCCCCTCGTTTGAACTGTAGGAGCGGGCCATGCGCGCGATCGCGGGCATGGCCCGCTCCTACAACGGGATTTCAGGTCAGATCGACAACGGCCGCAGTCGCCCTTGTGGCTTGGGCTCGGCGCCATTGTCCGGCGCGGTGCCTCGCAGCACCAGGCGGGTGATGGTCTCGGTCGCCGCCTCGAAATCCGCCTCGCTGAGGCTGGTCTTGCCGGTGACCATGGAGATCTGCCAGTCGAAGTCGGCGTAGGTCTGGGTAGCCGCCCAGATGGTGAACAGCAGGTGATGCGGGTCCACCGGCGCCAGCAGGCCGCGATCGATCCAGCTCTGCAGGCAGGCGATGTTGCGCTGCGCCTGGGCGTTCAGTTCATCCAGATATTCCTTGGGCAGGTGCGGCGCACCGTGCATCAGCTCGCTGGCGAACACCTTGGACGCATGCGGCAGCTCCTGGGAAATCTTCACCTTGGAACGGATATAGGCGCGCAGCGCCTCGCTCGGCTCATCGTCCTCGCGGAACGGCGCGGACGCCTGCAGCAGCGGCTCCACCACACTTTCCAGCACGCAGCGGTAGAGGTTTTCCTTGGACTGGAAGTAGTAGTAGACGTTGGGCTTGGGCAGCCCGGCGCGAGCGGCGATGTCGCTGGTCTTGGTCGCCGCGAAACCTTTCTCGGCGAATTCCTCGCTGGCTGCTCGGAGGATGAGGCGCCGGTTACGCTCGCGAATGCTGGTCATTGGCTGGTCTTCTTTCTTGTATTGCGTGGTCACCCAACTAAGCCGGGCATGGTAGCACCGGGCTCCGGAAGCCCTCAACTCAAGGCTTGTACGCATTTTCCTGACTCGTGAGTCGGTTTTCTGTGTACAGCGACGGCGTTCTGAGGTATTTCTAGCGCACTTTCGTTCGGCACCTGCCATCCGGAACTTCCCACTGCCCATGTCCGATTCCCAGTTGGTCGACCCCTTCGGTCGACGCATCACCTACCTGCGCCTGTCGGTCACCGACCGCTGCGACTTCCGCTGCACTTACTGCATGAGCGAAGACATGCAGTTCCTGCCGCGCGACCAGGTGTTGAGCCTGGAAGAACTCGAAGCCGTCGCCGACGCCTTCATCGGCCTGGGGGTGAAGCGCATCCGTATCACCGGTGGCGAGCCGCTGGTGCGCAAGGGGCTGACCGGTCTGTTGGCCCGGCTGGGCGCGCGACCGGAGCTGGACGATCTCTCCATCACCACCAATGGCTCGCAATTGCGCGAGCGCGCGGTCGAGCTGCGCGCGGCTGGCGTGCGCCGCCTGAATATCAGCCTCGATTCGCTGCGCCGCGAACGCTTCGCCGCTTTCACCCGCTCCGACAAGCTGGAGCAGGTGCTCGACGGCATCGATGCCGCCCGCGAGGCCGGCTTCGAGCGCATCAAGCTCAATGCCGTGGTACAGAAGGGCCGCAACGACGACGAAGTCTGCGACCTGGTGGCCTTCGCCCTGGAGAAGGGCATCGATATCAGTTTCATCGAGGAGATGCCGCTGGGCAGCGTCAGCAGCCATGAGCGCAAGCAGACCCTGTGCAGCAGCGATGAAGTCCGCGCGCAACTCGCCGAGCGCTGGCAACTACTGCCGACGCCCGAGCGCAGCGGTGGTCCGTCGCGCTACTACCGCATCGACGGCTACGCCAGCCGGATCGGTTTCATCTCCCCGCACAGCCACAACTTCTGCGGCGACTGCAATCGCGTGCGGGTCACCGCCGAAGGCAAGCTGGTGCTGTGCCTTGGCCACGAGGGTGCGCTGGACCTGCGCCAGCTGCTGCGCGAGCACCCCGGTGACAGCGCGCGCCTGCGCGAAGCACTGATGCAGGCGCTGCAGCTCAAGCCTGAGCGCCATCATTTCGAAGCCGACCAGCAGGTGCAGGTGCTGCGCTTCATGAGCATGACCGGCGGCTGAGTCCGCCGCGGCGGACGCCCGGCCCGCCGGACAGAACAAAAACAACAGGCAACAAGGAGAGTCGTTTGAAGCTCAAGGCATTCTGCTGCGCGCTCGCCAGCATCCTTTCCAGCGGTGTATCAAGTGCCGCCATGGCGCAGACCTACGTCGTCGGCGTCGAGAACCTCGCGTTCGCCCCGCACTACAGCACCGATGCGCAGGGCAATTACCAGGGCTTCGCCCGTGAGGTGCTGGATCTGTTCGCCAGTACCAGCGGCATCACGCTGGAATATCGCCCGCTGCCGGTGGACGCGTTGCTGCCGGCGTTGCTGTCTGGCCAGGTCGATCTCAAGTACCCGGACAACCCCAACTGGGCGCCCGAACAGAAGGCTGGGAAAACCCTGCGCTATAGCCAGCCGGTGACCGAGTACGTCGACGGCGTGCTGGTGGCGCCGGAGCGGCTGGGGCAGGGCGTCGGTGCCTTGAAACGCTTAGCGTTGGTGGATGGCTGGACGCCGCGCGGCTATGAGCAGCAGGTGCAGTCCGGGCAGATCGCCATTTCGCCCAGCGCCGACCTCAAGCAGATGATCCACGCCGCGCTGAAAAAGCAGGCCGACGGCGCCTACTTCAACGTGGTGGTCGCTACTTTTTATCTGGACAACATCCGCGCGAAACCGGGGGCGCTGGTGTTCGATCCGTCCCTGCCCCACACGCGCAGCGCCTTCCATCTGTCCACGGTGAAGCAGGGCGAATTGGTCGAGCGCTTCGACCGTTTCCTCGTCGATCACGCCAGGGAGGTGGCCGCGATCAAGGCTAAGTACGGCGTCGAGGCAAGTCTCGATTCCGAGCACCTGGGCGTCGAGCAGTGGAAAGTGGATTTCCTCGAGCGCCAGAAAGCGAAACAGAAGTCGCCGTGAGCCGCCTTCTTCCCTAGAATCGCCGCTGCCGATTGCGCGCCAGCCGTAGGGAGGATGAAGTGCGCCGCGCTTTGTTCATCTGCAGCCGCAACCGTCTGCGCAGCCCGACCGCCGAAACCGTCTTCGCCAGCTGGCCGGAGGTCGAAACCGACTCCGCCGGGCTGGCGCCGGACGCGGAAGTCCTGCTGAGTGCCGAGCAACTGGACTGGGCCGACCTGGTCTTCGTCATGGAGCGTCGGCATCGGCAGGCGTTACTGCGCCGCTTCCCAGTGGCGATGCGCAGCAAGCGCCTGGTGTGCCTGGATATCCCGGACGACTACGCCTATCTGCAGCCCGAGCTGGTGCTCCTGCTGGAGCGCAAGGTCGGGCCTTTCCTGCGGCAGGAGAGTGCGTGAGCGAGATCCGTATTTCCCTGCGCGAAGGCACACTGATCTGCCCCGGTTTCCGCATCCAGGCTCAGCCCGAACCTTCGCTGGCCATTGATGGTGACTTGCTCTGGGCGCTGGAGCAGTCGCAGTGGTGCCCGCTGCTGGTTTCGTTCGAGGAGCGTGAGGGCGCACAGTGGATTACGCCGTTGCCGCTGGCGCAGCAGGCCGGTTTCGACCCGCAACGGGTGATCGGCTGGCAGGACGAATCGGTGCGGATCGAGCAGCCCGAAGGCGTCGAGGATGCCGAGGCGGCCATCCACTGGTGGCGCGGCGGCAGCGTGGAAGATGTACGCGGGCGCGTCAGTCACCACCCCTGGGGGCGCCTGCTGCGGCTGGAGGGGCCGGGGATCGGCCCCGAGCACATTCTTTTTCCGCGCGGCCACGGCTGCGTCTACTTCGGCCACCTCGACACTGACTGGCGCCAATTGCGTTTCGAACCGATCAGCTGATCAAGAGCACTCTGCAAGTTTCCGGAACCGAAGCGGCTGGAGCGCAGCCTAATTCTGCACTGCCCCCAGCGAGGTGCTTTGCATGGCCACGGAAAAATCACCGGCACGCGGCGGCGCTCAGTCGCGCGAGCGTGCCAAGCCGAGCGCATCGAGCGCCAAGCGCAAGCCCGCATCGCGAAGCGCGAAAACAGGCAGCGACACGGCGGACGATCTTTCTGCCGAGGAGCGCCGCAAGGTCGAAAAGAGCCAGCCGCCCCGCGCATTGGTGCTGCACGAAGTCATCCGCCTGCAGGGCAATCACGAACTGGAGCGCACGCTGGCCGCTCTGTGGTGGTCGGCGCTGGCCGCGGGTTTGACCATTGGCCTGTCGCTGATGGCCATGGGGTTGTTCCGCGCGCGTCTGCCGGACCATGACATGGCGGTTATCACCACGAGTCTTGGTTACCCGGTGGGTTTCCTGGCAATCATTCTCGCGCGCCAGCAGCTGTTCACCGAGAACACCCTGACGGCAGTGCTGCCCGTGATGAGCGAGCCGACGCTGGAGAAGTTTGCTCAGTTGCTACGGCTCTGGTCGGTGGTGCTGGCGGGCAATATCGTCGGCGCGCTGTTGTTCGCCTACGGCATGCTGCACTTGCCGATCTTCGACGCCAAGGCCGATCAGGCCTTCCTCGATATTGGCCGCGAGGTGATGGAGAACGACCACTGGCAGATGTTTTCCAAGGGCATCGTCTCCGGCTGGATGATCGCCACCATGGTCTGGCTGGTGCCGGCGGCCGAGAGTGCCAAGGTATGGATCATCTTCCTGGTCACCTACCTGATGGCGCTGGGCAGTTTCAGCCACATCGTGGTCGGCACCTGTGAAGTGGGTTACCTGATGTTTGCCGGGGAAGTGGGGCTGGCGGCGTTTGTCATCGACTTCGCCCTGCCGACACTGGTCGGCAACATCGTGGGAGGCAGTCTGATCTTCGCCTTGATGAGCCATGCCCAGGTGCGCAGCGACACCACGCCGCCGGAGAAAGCCCCGAAAAGAAAAACGGCGCCGTGAGGCGCCGTTTTTTCGTGCGGTGTGAAGCGAGGCGTCAGATGCCCAGCTTGTCGCGCATGGTGTAGTACCAGGCACCGATCGCGGAGAACGGAACCTGGAACATGCGGCCGCCCGGGAAGGGGTAGTGCGGCAGGGTGGCGAAGGCGTCGAAACGCTCGGCCTGACCACGCAGTACTTCGGCCAGCAGTTTGCCCGCGAGGTGGGTGTAGGTCACGCCGTGGCCCGAGCAGCCCTGGGAGTAATAGATGTTGTCGCCGATACGGCCAACCTGCGGCAGACGCGAGAGGGTCAGCAGGAAGTTGCCGGTCCAGGCGAAGTCGATCTTCACGTCCTTGAGTTGCGGGAAGACCTTGAGCATCTTCGGACGAATGATCGCTTCGATGTTCGACGGATCGCGCGCACCGTAGACCACGCCACCGCCGAAGATCAGGCGGTTGTCGCCGGTCAGACGGTAGTAGTCGAGCAGGTAGTTGCAGTCCTCGACGCAGTAGTCGGTCGGCAGCAGGGACTTGGCCAGGTCGGCGCTCAGCGGCTCGGTGGTGATCACCTGGGTGCCGCACGGCATGGACTTGGAGGCCAGCTCCGGCACCAGGCCGCCGAGGTAGGCGTTACCGGCGACCACGATGAACTTGGCTTTTACGCGGCCCTTCGGAGTGTGCACGACCGGGTTGGCGCCACGGTCGATCTTCACGGCAGGGGACTGCTCGTGGATCACGCCGCCCAGGGATTCCACGGCTGCGGCTTCGCCCAGGGCGAGGTTCAGCGGGTGGATGTGGCCGCCGCTCATGTCGAGCATGCCGCCGACATAGCTGTCGGTGCCGACGACTTCACGGATACGCTTGGCGTCCATCAGTTCCAGCTGGGTGTGGCCGAAGCGCTCCCACAGCTTTTTCTGCGACTCCAGGTGCCCCATCTGCTTGGCGCTGAGCGCTGCGAACACGCCGCCGTCCTTCAGATCGCACTGGATGTTGTACTTGGCGATGCGCTCGCGAATGATGCGGCCGCCTTCGAAGGCCATGTCGCCCAGCAGCTTTGCCTGCTTGGCGCCCACGCTGCGTTCGATGACGTCGATGTCGCGGCTATAGCTGTTGACGATCTGGCCGCCGTTACGGCCCGACGCACCGAAGCCGACCTTGGCGGCTTCCAGCACGGTGACCTTGAAACCGTTTTCCAGCAGGAACAGGGCGGTCGACAGGCCGGTGTAGCCTGCGCCGATCACGCAGACATCGGTTTCCACCTCGCCTTGCAGTTCAGGACGGGCCGGAACCGGGTTGGCCGAAGCTGCGTAATAGGAAGAGGGGTAGGAAGTGTGCGGCATAATGCACCTGTGTTTGTTATTTTTTACGAGATGTGCGGATGCTACCTGAGTCGAATCTGGCCGGCTAGTGCCCGTGCAAAATAATTTACGGACGGTCGAACATAAAAAAATTCACTTTTTCAGTGGCTTAGCGAAAAAAGTGCTTGACCAAGAAAAACGATCGCGTAGAATGCGCCCCACACGACAGGCACATAGCTCAGTTGGTTAGAGCACCACCTTGACATGGTGGGGGTCGTTGGTTCGAGTCCAATTGTGCCTACCAAACATAATCGCCTCGGCGATTTCAGAAAGGGCGATCCGAAAGGATCGCCCTTTTTGTTTTGGGCGTTTTCCGGGGGGGCGGGAAGGCGTCGCCTGCTCTGTTGTTTCGAGTCAGTGTGCCTGCCAGGCTTGATCGCCTTCTCCCGGAGCTGTTCAGGGTATCAGGTCGCCAGTCGCTGGGTGGTGGTGCGCTCAGGGTGCTCGGCCGGTCGCTCCTCCTTTATATAGAGTCATGAGTCCAGTGCGTTTGTGTGGGGCTTGCGGCCGTCCCAGGCTGGTGATGCAGTGATGGGGCGCCGGATCTTGTGTGGGGGAGGGGTTTAGGTGGGCGCTAATTCATCGCGCTTCTGCGTTCGCTGTAGGCTTCGTACTGTCGGCATTTCTGCTCGGCGCTGGCAGATGCCTGGTCTGGTGTCTGATCTCCGTGATAGCCGAAGCGTACAAAGTACCTGACGATCAACTGGGTATCCGCGTCGAGCTTGGCACTTCCCTCGTGAACGGCTGCCATGGCTTGCTGTTCGGTTTTTCCCTCATTTCGGTATAGGGCCCCTGCGCGTGCGAAGAGTCCTATGCCCGTGCAGAAGTCGGAGGCTTGCGCATCGGCGGCAAGGGTCATGAGCAGGAGCAATGCTGTGAGCTTTTTCATATGACCTCACCGAGCCTGCGATTTCGCTTCGACTGTAAGTATGGAGCCTGCTTCGGTCTTCTGCTTGTCCGGTGGGTGAGTGCGACGAAGTCTTTATCTCTCTTTCAAGTGTGCCTGCCCGTGTGGTTGGCAATAGCGGTAAGCAAAAACGCCCGATGCGGTGCATCGGGCGTTTTCCTATCGGCGGTTTTCGAAGCCGGGCCCGCCGCCGTGGCCGCCACCTTCGTGATTGCCTCCGCCGCCTGGTCCGCCGAATGGCGGGAAGAATGGCCAGCAGCCGGAGAGTAATACCAGGGTGGTGAGCAGAGCGGCTTTGGTCAGTTTGGACAACATCGAGACACCATGGGGCATGAAAAAATCGGCGCAAAGTAGACCTGCCGGCGGCGCTGCTGTCTCGAAGTATTTGGTATCGGCAAGGTAAGTATTGTGTCGGCGCTGATGCATCGTTGGAGGCGAGGGTGTCCGCGGTGGGGCGGCTCGATTGCGCGAGCGTCTCGATTGATCCCGGAGGGGCCGTGGGTCCACGAAAATCCTGATGTGCCTGCTATGGTGTCCCCTTGAAGTGTGCTCGGAGGTGGTGATGAGCGGTCTGCGATCCTGTTTATTGCTCGGCGTGTTGTGTGTGCCCATACCGGCGTTGGCGGAAATGCAGGTGATCTGGCCGCAGGGGTGGGAGGTTTCGCGTTCGCCAGCGGATGCGACGGCTGACGCGCCGGTGGTTCGTCAGCGCGGTGTGCGAATGGCAGAGGATGGCTCCCAGGATCTGGTCATGGAGGTCACTCGCAGCCGGCTCGGCTCCGCTGCCAGGGTCAGTGTCGAGAATGTCATCGTCGAGATGCGCAAGGCTCTGCAGAAAGACTTCATGCGCCAGGGATTCCAGGCGGCGTGCAGTAAGCCGCTGGATGCGAAACTGGGTGGGCTGGCGGGGTTGGAAGTGCATTGCGGTATCAGCCAGAACGGCACCGAGGTGCTCAAGCAGACCGTGCAAGTGGCGTTGGGCGATGGGGCGGCATATTCGCTGACCTATGCGGCGCCATCGGAACGCTATGCGGCGCTGATGGCGGAGATCGAATCGGTAAAGGCGGGTATCAGTCTGAATTGACCGTTGCCTCTATCTATATAGAAGGCAGAAAAGCAAAAGCCCCGCTCATGCGGGGCTTTTTTCGTTGTCAGGCTCAGGCGGCGATGGTGGCTTGCACTCGCTGGATCACCGCGCTCAGCGGTGCCTCGCCCTGATACTGCTGAGGGTAGAGGCGTTCGGTGTGCTTGGCGATGCCGTGCTCGTTCACCAGGGTGAAGCTGAAGCCATGCTTGCGCTTGGCCTGGATGACGCAGTTCAGAGGGGCGAAGGCCGCCGAGAGGGTGCGAATCGCCTCCTGGATTTGCAGGGAGGTTTTCATTGTCTTGTCTTTCCAAATAGGTAACGGTCCTATGACCGTCGAAATCGTCAAAAGCTCCGGGTGCGATCTGAGAATGCAGAAAACGTATGACCGGAATATGGCAGCGATTGGAAACTTGAGGGTCTGTTCGCGTCAGGCTGCGATGTTGGGTGAAAGCAGAGAGTCTGACGTGGGGCGCTGATCGCTCGGGCAAATGTTCCTGGCGCGGTTGGCGTGCTCTGGAATCAATGCGGAGGATGCGCTGGCCGTGGCCCTGTAGAGCCCAGCTTCTGCCCTGGATCAGGTAGGGAGTGCTGGGAGGGGCGACCTTGGGTTTGGTGTTCGCTGTCGGCCAGTATAAGGATTTCTTCTAACGATGGCTAGTTTTTATACAGCCGTCTGTCAGAAGCCGCCGGGCGATGAGAAAGTACCGCGGAGCGGGAGCGCTCCGCGGAACAGTGGTCTTACTGCAGCCAGGACTCCACGGTGTCGCCACCGTATTGTTGTTTCCAGGCTTTCAGGGTCTTGTGGTTGCCGCCCTTGGTCTCAATGGTCTCGCCGTTGTGCGGGTTCTTGTAGACCTTCAGTTGGCGGGTGCGGCGTGGTTGTTGCGCAGCGGCGGGTTCGGTAGAAGTCTGCGGGTCGAGAATGTCGATGACATTGCGCAGGTTCATGCCGTACTGGTCCATCAGGGCTTGCAGTTGATCCTTGAACTCCAGTTCTTTTTTCAGGCCGCCATCGCTCTTGAGTTTCTCGAGCAGGGCGAGTTGTTCCTGGAGTTTGCGCTCGGCTTCGCGGAATTCCGCAAGTTTGGACATCTGGGTGCTCCCGTATGCAGGGTTGATTAGTACGGCGCGATTCTGTGTTCTTGCGATTGTTCGCGTCAACTGAATATATGAATTGTTGCGATTGGGAAAACACACTTTAAATGTTAAGGGAGCCTGAAGGGTTGGCCGATTAATTGGTCGATGGTGGATAATGCGCGAGCTAAAGGGGGCGGCGGGATTTCCCGTCGAACAATAGTCCCTTCGAATTCTGTGTGCTTTATTGTGGTGCGTTGCGTGCGAGTGCAGGATGAATAGCGAGATAGTGCAATACCAGGTCAATGATTATGCACTGGCGTGCCAGGTATCCGGGCGGGGGGTGCCGCTCCTGCTGGTGCATGGGTCGCTCTGTGATTACCGCTACTGGCAAGCGCAGGTTCAGGCTTTGTCGGCTCGTTATCGCGTAATAGTGCCCAGTCTGCGCCACTACTTCCCCGAACAATGGGATGGCACAGGGGCGGGCTTTACGACGGAGCAGCATGTCGATGATCTGCTGCTGTTGCTCGATCAGTTGCCGGGTCCGGTTCATCTGCTGGGGCATTCGCGGGGAGGTAATATCTGTCTTCGTGTGGCGCTGGCGGCTCCGCAGAAATTGCTTTCGTTGACACTCGCTGATCCCGGTGGTGACTTTGCCGAAGATGTTTTCGCGGGGGTAAATATCGCAGCACCCGTATCTCCCGTGGAGCGTAATCAGTTTCGTCAGCAGGCGCTGGAGATGATTCGCACAGGGGCGGTGGAAGAGGGGCTCCAACTATTTGTCGATACGGTCAGTGGGGCTGGAGTCTGGTCGCGGTCTTCACGGCAATTCCGCGAAATGGCGACGGCTAATGCCATGACATTGGTTGGGCAGGTCGCCGATCATCCTTCGCCTATAAGGCATGAGCAGATAGTGCAATTGCAGTTGCCGGTGTTGCTGATCGGTGGGGCGAAAAGTCCGGAACCCTTCCCGCGAATCATCCAGGCATTGCAATCGACGCTTGCAGATGTGCGTTCGGTGATGATTCCCGGCGCGTCCCATGGCATGAATGTAATCCGCCCGACGTCCTTCAATCGCGCCGTGCTGGAATTTGTCGAGCAGTACTGAGCGAAGTCAGGCTTGCCGCTCGTCAGCTTCCCAAACATGCAGTAACATCCCACGCCTTGCCCGCTATCGTTTGCGGGCAGGTTTTCGATTTATTCCAGTGATCTACGTCCGCGCGCGAAAGCGCAGGGTGCCGAGAAGGCGCCTGCCACTGTGAGGCAGGCCTGCCCGGCGGGCGACGCTTACTGGCACATCCCAACCCATGTGGCCTTTCGTAGGGGTCACCACTAGGAGAGGAGGCGCCATGCCCATCATTACTCTTCCCGACGGTAGTCAGCGTTCCTTCGATCATCCGGTCAGCGTGACCGAGGTGGCGCAATCCATTGGCGCGGGCCTGGCGAAAGCTACCCTGGCCGGCAAGGTCAACGGCCGTCTGGTCGATGCCTGCGACATCATCGACAGCGACGCTACCCTGCAGATCATTACCCCGAAGGACGAGGATGGGCTGGAAATCATTCGCCACTCCTGCGCTCACCTGGTGGGCCATGCGGTCAAGCAGCTGTACCCGACCGCCAAGATGGTCATCGGCCCGGTGATCGACGAAGGTTTCTATTACGACATCGCTTTCGAGCGTCCCTTTACGCCGGAAGACATGGCTGCCATCGAAAAGCGCATGGCCGAGCTGATCGAGAAGGACTACGACGTCATCAAGAAGATGACGCCGCGTGCCGAAGTCATCGAGACCTTCAAGGCTCGTGGTGAGGAGTACAAACTGCGCCTCATCGACGACATGCCGGACGAGAAGGCCATGGGCCTGTACTTCCATGAGGAGTACGTGGACATGTGCCGCGGCCCGCACGTGCCGAACACTCGTTTCCTGAAAGCTTTCAAGCTGACCAAGATTTCCGGTGCCTATTGGCGCGGTGATTCGAAGAACGAGCAACTGCAGCGCGTTTACGGCACTGCCTGGGCGGACAAGAAGCAGCTGGCTGCCTATATCCAGCGCATCGAGGAAGCCGAGAAGCGCGATCACCGCCGTATCGGCAAACAGCTCGACCTCTTCCACCTGCAGGAAGAAGCACCGGGCATGGTCTTCTGGCATCCGAATGGCTGGACTGTCTATCAGGTGCTCGAGCAGTACATGCGCAAGGTGCAGCGTGACCACGGCTACGTGGAAGTCCGCACCCCGCAGGTTGTCGACCGCATCCTCTGGGAGCGCTCCGGCCACTGGACCAACTACGCCGAGAACATGTTCACCACTTCGTCGGAAAGTCGCGATTTCGCGGTCAAGCCGATGAACTGCCCGTGCCACGTGCAGATCTTCAACCAAGGCTTGAAGTCCTACCGTGACCTTCCGTTGCGCCTCGCCGAATTCGGCGCCTGCCACCGGAATGAGCCTTCCGGTGCGCTGCACGGCATCATGCGCGTGCGTGGCTTCACTCAGGACGATGCCCACATCTTCTGCACCGAAGAGCAGGTGAAGAAGGAAGCGGCCGATTTCATCAAGCTGACCCTGCAGGTCTACTCGGACTTCGGCTTCAGTGACGTCTCCATGAAGCTGTCCACTCGTCCGGCCAAGCGCGTTGGTTCCGAAGAGCTGTGGGATCGCGCGGAAAGCGCGTTGGCCGACGCCCTGAACGAATCCGGCCTGGAATGGGAATACCAGCCGGGCGAGGGTGCGTTCTACGGTCCGAAGATCGAGTTCACCCTGAAGGACTGCCTCGGCCGCAACTGGCAATGCGGCACCCTGCAGTACGACCCGAACCTGCCAGAGCGCCTGGATGCCAGCTATATCGCCGAAGATAACAGCCGTACTCGCCCGGTTATGCTGCACCGCGCGATCCTCGGCTCCTTCGAGCGCTTCATCGGCATGCTCATCGAGCACTACGCCGGCCTGTTCCCGGCCTGGCTCGCGCCGACCCAGGCCGTGGTGATGAATATCACTGATAAGCAGGGCGAATGGGCTGAAGAAGTGGTGCGTCAGCTTGAGCAAAGCGGATTCCGTGCCAAGTCTGACTTGAGAAACGAGAAAATTGGCTTTAAAATCCGCGAGCATACTTTGCTCAAGGTTCCCTATCTGCTGGTTATCGGTGATAGGGAAGTTGAATCGCAGGCCGTCGCCGTACGTACGCGCGAAGGGGCAGACCTCGGCTCGATGCCGGTCGCCCAGTTCGCTGAGCTGCTCGCTCAGGCGGTTTCCCGGCGTGGTCGCCAAGACTCGGAGTAATCATTATTAAGCGTGAAATGAGGCAGGATAAGCGGGCTCTCCCGAAACCGCCGATCAACGAGAACATCACCGCCCGTGAGGTTCGTCTGATTGGTGCTGACGGTCAGCAGATCGGCGTGGTCTCTATCGATGAGGCCCTCCGTCTAGCTGACGAGGCCAAGCTGGACCTGGTGGAAATTTCTGCTGATGCGGTGCCCCCTGTCTGCCGCATCATGGACTACGGCAAGCACCTCTTCGAGAAGAAGAAGCAAGCCGCTGCTGCGAAGAAGAACCAGCACCAGCAACAGATCAAAGAAATCAAGTTTCGTCCAGGGACGGAAGAAGGGGATTACCAGGTAAAACTACGCAACCTGGTACGTTTCCTTAATGAAGGGGACAAGGCCAAGGTATCGCTTCGATTCCGTGGTCGTGAGATGGCCCACCAGGAGCTGGGCATGGAGCTGCTGAAGCGAGTCGAAACCGACCTCGCCGAAGTCGGCACCGTGGAACAGCATCCCAAGCTGGAAGGACGCCAGCTGATGATGGTCATCGCTCCCAAGAAGCGTAAATAACCTCCCGGGCACTGGCAGGCCTGATGGTTATCAGTTGTTAACGAATGCGGAGTACTAAACATGCCAAAGATGAAAACCAAGAGTGGCGCCAAAAAGCGCTTCAAAGTGACTGCTGGTGGCATCAAGCACAAGCACGCTTTCAAGAGCCACATCCTGACCAAAATGACCACCAAGCGTAAGCGTCAGCTGCGCGGCACTTCGATGCTCGCTGCTTCCGACGTTCGCCGTGTAGCGCGCTCCCTGCGTCTGCGTTGATTTCTGGTAGAGGATAAATAAATGGCTCGTGTTAAGCGTGGCGTGATTGCCCGTCGTCGTCACAAAAAGATTCTGAAGCTCGCAAAAGGCTACTACGGCGCGCGTTCGCGCGTGTTCCGCGTTGCCAAGCAGGCGGTAATCAAGGCAGGCCAATACGCCTACCGTGACCGTCGTCAGCGCAAGCGTCAGTTCCGCGCCCTGTGGATCGCCCGTATCAACGCTGGTGCTCGTCAGAACGGTCTGTCCTACAGCCGTCTGATCGCTGGCCTGAAAAAGGCGGCCATCGAGATCGACCGTAAGGTCCTGGCCGATCTGGCTGTGAACGAAAAAGCGGCGTTTACCGCGATTGTCGAGAAAGCGAAGGCCAGCCTGGCTTAAGCCCCACGACAGTTACCGGATCTCGGTCCGGACGTAACGTCACCGATAGGGGAAGAGCCTTACCGCTCTTCCCCTATTTTGTATCTGGAGTTGGTACATGGAAAACCTGGACGCGCTGGTTTCGCAGGCCCTGGACGCCGTGCGAAACACCGAAGACGTCAACGCCCTGGAGCAGATCCGGGTTCACTACCTCGGCAAGAAAGGCGAGCTGACCCAGGTCATGAAGACCCTGGGCGACCTGCCAGCCGAAGAGCGCCCCAAGGTCGGCGCGCTGATCAACGTCGCCAAGGAAAAGGTTCAGGATGTGCTGAACGCCCGCAAGGCCGAGCTTGAGGGCGCCGCCCTCGCCGCCAAGCTGGCCGCCGAGCGCATCGACGTGACCCTGCCGGGCCGTGGCCAGACCTCCGGCGGCTTGCATCCGGTCACTCGCACCAAGGAACGCATCGAGCAGTGCTTCACCCGCATCGGCTATGAAGTGGCCGAGGGTCCGGAAGTCGAAGACGACTACCATAACTTCGAAGCACTCAACATCCCGGGGCACCACCCGGCTCGTGCCATGCACGACACCTTCTACTTCAATGCGAACATGCTGCTGCGCACCCATACCTCGCCGGTACAGGTTCGCACCATGGAAACCCAGAAGCCGCCGATTCGCATTGTCTGCCCGGGCCGCGTCTACCGCTGCGACTCCGACCTGACCCACTCGCCCATGTTCCACCAGGTCGAAGGTCTGCTGGTCGATGAAGACGTCAGCTTCGCCGACCTCAAGGGCACCATCGAGGAATTCCTCCGCGCCTTCTTCGAGAAGGAATTCTCCGTCCGCTTCCGTCCGTCCTTCTTCCCCTTCACCGAGCCTTCGGCGGAAGTCGACATCCAGTGCGTGCTCTGCAGCGGCAAAGGTTGCCGCGTCTGCAAACAGACCGGCTGGCTGGAAGTTATGGGCTGCGGCATGGTCCATCCCGACGTGCTGCGCATGTCCGGCATCGACCCCGAGAAATATCAGGGCTTCGCCTTCGGCATGGGGATCGAGCGTCTGGCCATGCTGCGCTATGGCGTGAACGACTTGCGCCTGTTCTTCGATAACGATCTGCGGTTCCTCGGCCAGTTCCGCTAGCCCGCACGACCGTCAACGCATTTAGGAGAGCAGGATGAAATTCAGTGAACAGTGGCTGCGGAGCTGGGTAAATCCGCAGGTATCCCGTGACGAGCTGGTAGCCCGTCTGTCCATGGCCGGCCTCGAGGTCGACGCCGTGATCCCGGTTGCCGGCCAGTTCAGCGGCGTGGTCGTGGGCGAAGTGCTGTCGACCGAACAGCACCCGGACGCCGACAAGCTGCGCGTCTGCCAGGTCAGCAATGGTTCGGAGACCTTCCAGGTCGTCTGCGGCGCGCCCAATGTGCGCCCGGGCCTGAAGATCCCCTTCGCCATGATCGGCGCCGAACTACCGGGCGACTTCAAGATCAAGAAAGCCAAGCTGCGCGGTGTTGAATCCAACGGCATGCTCTGCTCGGCAAAAGAGTTGGAAATCAGCGAAGAGAACGCTGGCCTAATGGAGCTCGCCGCGGATGCCCCGGTTGGCGCCAATATCCGTGACTATCTCGAACTGGACGACGCTTCCATCGAGATCGGCCTGACTCCGAACCGCGGCGACTGCCTGTCCCTGACCGGTCTCGCCCGCGAAGTCGGCGCGCTCTACAGCGCCGAGGTTAAGTCGGTGGTGGTTAGCACCGTTGCTCCGCAGATCGATGAAGTGCGCAGCGTTGAATTGCTTGCTCCCAAGGCCTGCCCGCGCTACCTCGGCCGCGTCATCCGCAACGTCGACCTGAGCAAGCCGTCCCCCCTGTGGATGGTTGAGCGCCTCCGCCGTTCCGACATCCGCAGCATCGACGCCGCCGTCGACATCACTAACTATGTGATGATCGAACTGGGCCAGCCGATGCATGCCTTCGATCTCGACGAAATCAAGGGCGGCGTACGCGTACGCATGGCGGAGGAGGGCGAGAAGCTTGTCCTGCTCGATGGCCAGGAAGTCACCCTGCGTGCGGACACCCTGGTGATCGCCGACCACGAGCGGGCCCTGGCCATCGCCGGCGTGATGGGTGGCGAGCACAGTGGCGTCAGCGCCAAGACCCGCGACCTGTTCCTCGAAAGTGCCTTCTTCGACAACATTGCCGTTGCTGGCAAGGCTCGTTCCTACGGCCTGCACACCGATGCCTCCCACCGCTTCGAGCGTGGTGTGGACTCGGAGCTGGCCCGTCGCGCGATGGAGCGTGCCACCGAACTGTTGCTGCAGATCGTCGGCGGTGAAGCCGGCCCGATCGTGGAGGCCGCCAGCGAAGCCGATCTGCCCAAGGTTGCCCCGGTTACCCTGCGTGCCGATCGCGTCACCCAGATGCTGGGCATGACCCTGGAAAACGCCGAGATCGAGCGTCTGCTCACTGCTCTGGAGTTCGATGTCCAGAACGCCGGTACTGATTCCTGGACCGTTGGCGTGCCGAGCCATCGCTTCGACGTCTCCATCGAAGTCGACCTGATCGAAGAGCTGGGCCGCCTGTACGGCTACAACCGTCTGCCGGTTCGCTACCCACAGGCCCGCCTGGCGCCGAACACCAAGTCCGAGTCCCAGGCCGAGCTGCCGGCACTGCGCCGCCTGCTGGTCGCCCGCGACTACCAGGAAGCTATCACCTACAGCTTCATCGATCCCAAGCTGTTCCAGCTGTTCCACCCGGGTGTCGAACCGCTGATGCTGGCTAACCCGATCTCCGCCGACATGGCCGCTATGCGCGCCTCGCTCTGGCCGGGTCTGGTGAAGTCACTTCAGCACAACCTCAATCGCCAGCAGACCCGCGTGCGCCTGTTCGAAAGTGGCTTGCGTTTCGTCGGTCAGCTGGAAGGGCTGGTGCAGGAAAACATGCTCGCCGGCGTCGTCTGCGGTGCTCGTCAGCCGGAAGGCTGGGCCAATGGTCGTGAAAGCGTCGATTTCTTCGACGTCAAAGCGGACGTCGAAGCGCTGCTGGGTAACGCCGGTGCCATCGAGGCCTTCACCTTCTCACCGGCGGAACACCCGGCACTACACCCAGGCCAGACTGCCAAGATCGAGCGCGACGGCGTACTGGTCGGCTACCTGGGCGCCCTGCATCCGGAGCTGGCCAAGGCGCTGGACCTGGATCGTCCGGTCTATCTCTTTGAGCTGGTCCTGGCCGAAGTGGCCAAGGGTCGTTTGCCGAAATTCAGCGAACTGTCGCGCTTCCCCGAAGTGCGCCGTGACCTGGCGCTGATCGTCGATCTTGATACTCCGGCTGACTTCGTCCTTGCCACAATTCGTGACAATGCAGGCGAATGGCTGACGGATCTCAGGTTGTTTGACGTCTACCACGGTAAAGGCATTGATCCGCTTAGAAAAAGCTTGGCCGTTGGCTTGACCTGGCAGCATCCATCACGCACTCTTAATGATGACGAGGTGAACGCGACTACGCAGAATATCGTCGCCTCGCTGGAACAAAGGTTCAACGCCACGTTAAGGAAGTAGCGTATGGGGGCTCTGACGAAAGCTGAAATTGCTGAACGTCTGTACGAAGAGCTGGGCCTGAATAAGCGGGAAGCCAAGGAACTGGTGGAGCTCTTCTTCGAAGAGATCCGCCAGGCGCTGGAGCATAACGAACAGGTGAAGTTGTCGGGTTTCGGCAACTTCGATCTGCGCGACAAGCGCCAGCGTCCCGGACGCAACCCGAAGACGGGAGAGGAAATCCCGATCACAGCCCGGCGCGTCGTCACCTTTCGTCCAGGGCAGAAACTGAAGGCCAGGGTTGAAGCTTATGCTGGAACCAAGTCATAACGACGAGTTGCCTCCCATTCCGGGCAAACGCTACTTCACCATTGGTGAAGTAAGCGATCTTGTGCGCGGTGAAGCCGCACGTGCTGCGGTACTGGGAGCAGGAGTTCCCGCAACTCAACCCGGTCAAGCGAAGGGGCAACCGGCGCTACTACCAGCGCCAGGATGTGCTCATGATTCGCCAGATCCGTGCGCTGCTCTACGACCAGGGCTTCACCATCGGTGGCGCCCGTCAGCGGCTCACCGGCGACGAAGCCCGCGAGGACGCCACCCAGTACAAGCAACTGATCCGGCAGATGATTGCCGAATTGGAAGATGTGCTGCATGTGCTGCGCAAGTAACTGAAAAAAATGAAAAAAGCACTTCTCCAAAGCAAATGCTTGGGGTATAGTGCGATCCGCTTCTGAGGGAACTCAAAAGCAACGTCGGGGCGTAGCGCAGCCTGGTAGCGCACTTGCATGGGGTGCAAGGGGTCGAGTGTTCGAATCACTCCGTCCCGACCAAATTTGAAAAGGCCGGCTCAGTAATGAGCCGGCCTTTTTTCATTTCTGTTCCCGCAAAATTTCCCTATACCGACCGCCAACTCGGTGCGTCTTTCAGTGCCCAGTCATCCTGCGCTGCCATGAAAGTTGGCAGGTCGCGGCGTGCGATCCAGATTTCCCCTTGCCACTTGATGACGCCAATGCGTTGGTCGGCCCAGGTCATGACGGCGCGGTGGGGATTATTGTCGGGAATGTGCTGGGTGTCGTGGAGGGTCGGGATGACTTCGTCGCTGAGCCATTTGGCGATGTTGCGGTGTTCGGGGTGCCAGAAGCAGTACAGGGCTTTGTAGGCACCGGACTCGCTGATGACTTCCAGTTCCTCGCGGAAGCCGCTGAGATATTCCAGGGTGATGGCGCGTTTCTGTTCTGGGTCCATGCGCTTGTGTAGGCGGTAGGGGCGGCGGGCGTTGATCAGGAGGGCGAAGTCGTGGGCGACGAACCAGGGTTGGCGGTCGATCAGGACGGCACGCAGTTGGTGGGTGTGGCGTTGGAAAACGACAGGCTTGTAGGTGTCTTGCATGGTGAAGCTCCATCTACGAGGTTGAGGAGCCGCCACACGTTGTCGCTATTCAAAGGGGGGGCGGACCGCGCAGGGTTAGCGAGCCGGGAGATGGAACCGGCAGACCCGAGGGTCTCCCCGCGCGATCCGCCATAGAGCCAGTAGTGAATACTACAGGCGTGAAAGGGCCTACAGGAAATAGTCGCTGTTTCCCGCATGCGCCTTCAGCGCAATCGCGCCATCTCTTCAAGTCGCTAAACCTGGCCACGGGATTGACCGTGACGGGCGGAGGATGGGGAGGGCTTTCCGAGGCGGCAACATGCAAAGCGCGTAGGAATCTGGGAAGCGTGCCTTGAAATGGGCGGCTCGGCAGCGTCTTCTCTATTATGGGGGCGATTCAGTTGCTTGGTCGTTGCTGACGCGCTTGGGGTGGTGCGGCTGCAGGACAGTGCTGCTCCTTATATAGAAAGGAGGAGGGGAGAGGCCCCTTTGTCATCTTTCTGCAAAAAGTCGTTGACGGCCAATTTAA
>JASGKM010000027.1:0-5540 GCA_049840615.1 Pseudomonas sp. | reverse complement strand
ACGTATTGCTAAGGTTAATAGGGAAACACGATAGAATCCGAACAGCACCTATCTGCGAGTACCTGGCCGGCCATGAGTGGCTGTACGCTGCTGGCGATGCGCAGCACTACGACCGTGGCCGCGCGCTGTTCCCGGCGGACGTGTTGGCCTGGGTGCAGAAGACTCAGCCGCAGGCCTGGGCGGCGCTGAGCAAGAACCATGGCGCAGCGGCAGAGGCAACCTTGCTCGACCGTTTGCGCAAGTCGCTGGACGAGCGCGGCACGCTGGACGTGCTGCGCCACGGCATCGAGTTGCTGGGGTTGCGCCAGCCGCTGCAGCTGGCGCAGTTCAAGCCGGCGCTGGCGATGAACCCGGACCTGATGGAGAAGTACCAGGACAACCGCCTGCGGGTGGTGCGCCAGGTGCGTTACTCGCTGGTGTGCGAGAACGCCATCGATCTGGTGCTGTTCCTCAACGGTGTTCCGGTGGCTACCTGCGAGCTGAAAACCGATTTCACCCAGTCCGTGCAGGACGCGGAAGACCAGTACAGTTCGACCGTGAACCGAAGCCGAAGGGGCGCCCGGAGCCGCTGCTGAGCTTCCCGTCCGGCGCGCTGGTGCACTTTGCCGTAAGTAACGCGGAAGTGCGCATGACCACGCGCCTGGACGGGGCGGCCACGCGCTTCCTGCCATTCAACCTGGGCAATGACGGTGCGGCGCGGGGTACCCGCCGAACCCGGCCGGGCATGCGAACGGATTACCTCTGGCAGCAGGTCTGGCGAGCGTGACAGCTGGTTGGAGATTCTGGCGCGCTACCTGGTGGCGCAGAAGGACAAGAAGCAGCAACTGAAGTCAATCATCTTCCCGCGTTATCACCAGCTCGACGCGACCCGCAAGTTGGTGGCCCAGGTGCTGGCCGAGGGGCCGGGCGGCAAGTTCCTGATCCAGCATTCGGCGGGCTCGGGCAAGACCAATTCGATTGCCTGGGCGGCTCACTTCCTGGCGGACCTGCACGATGCGCAGCAGCAGAAGCTGTTCCAGTCCGTGCTGGTGGTGTCGGATCGCACCGTGCTGGATGCGCAGTTGCAAGAGGCGGATTTTCAGCTTCGAGCGCACCACCGGGGTGGTGGCGACCATCACCGGGGAGATCGGCGAGCAAGAGTGGCGAGCTGGCGAAGGCGCTGGCCGGCGGCAAGAAGATCGTGGTGTGCACCATCCAGACCTTCCCCTTCGCATTGAAGGCGGTGCAGGAGCTGGCGGCGACCGAGGGCAAGCGCTTTGCGGTGATCGCCGATGAGGCGCACTCGTCGCAAACCGGCGAATCAGCATCCAAGCTCAAGCAATTGCTGTCCGCCGAAGAACTCAAGGAACTGGCCGATGGCGGCGAGGTGGGCGCCGATGACCTCATTCTCGCGGCGAACATGAGCGCGCGAGCTGGGGCCGGTGGCGTTACCTACGTTGCTTTCACGGCGACCCCGAAGGCCAAGACGCTGGAGCTGTTCGGCCGTCGCCCCGATCCGGCGTTGCCGGCCTCGGAGGTGAACAAGCCGGCGCCGTTCCACGTGTATTCGATGCGCCAGGCCATAGAGGAGGGCTTCATCCTCGATGTGATGCGCAATTACACCAGCTACAAGACGGCCTTCAAGCTGGCGCACAACGGCGAGGAGCTGAGCAGTGACGAGGTGGACCACAGCGAGGCGCTGAAGGGCATCATGCGCTGGGTGAGGTTGCACCCGTACAACATTGCGCAGAAGGTCCAGGTAGTGATCGAGCACTACCGCGAGAACGTTCAACCGCTGCTGGAGGGCCAGGCCAAGGCCATGGTGGTGGTAGCGAGCCGCCAAGAGGCGGTGCGCTGGAAGCTGGCTATCGAGAAGTACGTACAGCGGCAGAACTATGCCATTGGCACGCTGGTGGCGTTTTCCGGTGAGGTGAGTGACCCGGATTCCGGGCCGGAGCCGTTCACCGAAACGGCCAGGCGCTCAACCCGGGCCTGCGCGGGCGGGATATTCGCGAGGCGTTTCCGAGGCTCGGAGTATCAGTTGCTGCTGGTGGCCAACAAGTTTCAGACCGGTTTCGACCAGCCCTTGCTCTGCGGCATGTACGTGGACAAGAAGCTGGGTGGCATCCAGGCGGTGCAGACGCTGTCGCGCTTGAACCGAGCCTATCCGCGCAAAAGCACGACCTATGTGCTGGATTTCGTTAATGAGCCGACGGATATCCTCACTGCCTTCAAGACTTACTACAGCACGGCGGAGTTGGAGTCGGTGAGCGACCCGCATCTGGTCTTCGACCTGCGCGGCAAGCTGGACAGCGCGGGCCATTATGACCAGTTCGAGGTGGAGCGGGTGGTTGCCGTGCTACTCGACCCGGCTTCACGGCAAAGTGACCTGACAGCGGCGCTGGCGCCGGTAGCCAACCGCTTGCTGGTGCGCTACCGCGATGCTCAGGCGGACTATCGCGTGGCCGAGGCGCAGGGTGATGGAGCGGCGTTGCAGGTGGCGAAAGACGAGATGGATGCACTGGTGCTGTTCAAGCGCGATATGGGGGCGTTCCAGCGTCTGTATACCTTCCTCTCGCAGATTTTCGACTACGGCAACACGGATATTGAAAAGCGCTATCTGTTCTTCAAGCACCTGCTGCCATTGATCGAGTTTGGCCGTGAGCGCGAGGGCGTTGATCTCTCGCGGTTGGAGTTGGTGCGCTATAAGCTGAAGGGCAAGGGGCCTCGGGATTTGCCGCTGGTGGCGGGGGAGTATCCCAAACTGCCTCCTCTGACGGCTTCCGGCAGTGGCCGGGTGCAGGAAAAGCAGAAGAATTACCTGGAAGAGATCATCGAGAAGGTCAACGAACTGTTTGGGGCGGAGACCACCGACGGCGACAAGCTTTCCTGGCTGAACAGCCAGCGCGAAAAGCTGCTGGAGTCGGACGTGTTGACGCAACAAGCGGCCAGCAACTCCAAGGAGCAGTTTGCCAGCTCGCCGGACCTGACGCGGATATTCGTCGATGCCCTGATCGACACGCATTCGGCTCAGAACAGCTTGAGCCTGCAGGCACTCCAATTCGGAGCAGGTCCAGCGTGAATTGCTGCATCTGCTGCTGGGACCAGCGCGGCTTTGACGAAGCCTTGCGCGACAGGGCCGGTGTAGCTCCCTGATGAGCAAAAGGCCGGCATTCGCCGGCCTTTTGCTTACTGGAGGGCTGGCGGCGTGAACTTCTGCTGCTGCCCCTGCTGCAATGTCCACTCCACGACCTGAGCCGAAAGCTGGTCGGCTGCCTTGCCGAAGGCGCTGACCACTTCGGGCACCTGCTTGCCATCGACCGGCTGGCTGACCTCGAAGCTGCGCGAGGCGACGATGCGCTGGCCTAGGGTGCGCACCAGGCGGGCGTCGTAGCGGATGTGGATCACCGGTTTGCCGTTCTGGTACTCGCTCTGGAAGGCGCGCAGCTCGCCGGTCAGGTCGAGGTCGGCCTGCAGGTTGGCTTCGTCGCTGCTCAGGGCGCGGACGCTGCCGTTGGCGGTGAAGGCATCGAGCAGGCGGTCACGCAGCAGGCCGGGTGCACGGTTGCTCCAGCGCGCGCCCTGGTAGCTGCTCAGCTGGTTGCCTTGCGGGACCACGGCGATGCGGTTGCTGTCCAGCGCAAGGCCGGCGGTGGGGGCGCTGACGCGCAACGACCAGTTCACCGCGGCATTGCTGCGCGCAGGCTGCTGGACGGCCGGCAGCAGGTAGAAGTCCGGGCTCTCCGCTTCCGGGAGGATCGAGCAGGCGCCCAGCAGGCTGACCAGGGCGGCGACGCCGAGCAGACGGGGAAGGGCGGTCATGGCTGGAACTCCTTGTTGCGTTCGCGGCCGAGCAGGTAGCCGGTGGGGTTCTCCTGCAGGCGGCGGGTGACGCCGCGCAGGTCTTCCAGGGTGGAGCGCAGCTCGCGGATCGCCGGGCCGATCTCACCCAGGCCGTTGAGGCCGCCGTTCACCGAGTCGTAGTTGCTGTTCAGCAGTTGATCCACGCGCTCGCTGCTGCTGCGCAGGGAGGCGAGGGTCTTCTGTGCGTCGTCCATGATGACCTGGCCCTTGCCACCCAGAGTCTGGTTGGCGCGGTCGAGCAACTGGCTGGCATTGGCCAGGGTGATGCGCGCCTGTTCGCTCGCGGCGGCCAGTTCCTGCACGGTCTTGCGGATATCGTCGCGCTGCTCGGCGACCACGCCGGTGGCCTGGTCGATGTGGTCGAGGGTGCGGCTGATGCGGTCGACGTTCTCCTGGGAGAACATGCGGTTCACGTTGTGGATCAGGTTGTTGATGTTGGTGGCGATGTCCTCGCCGTTGGCCAGCAGCTTGGCGAAGGGTGAAGGGATGGTCTTGATCACCGGCACCTCGCCGTCCTTGCTGGCCAGCGGCGGGCTGTCCTGGGCAGCACTGGAGAGCTGGATGATGGCCTGGCCGGTGACACCGGTGAGGGCCAGCTTGGCGCGCGTGTCTTCGCGGATCGGCGTGCTGTCGTAGACGCGGATGCGTGCGCGGACCTTGCGCGGGTCGTTCGGGTCCAGGCGCAGGGAGACCACGTCGCCGACGCGGATGCCGCTGTACTGCACGGTGCCGCCTTCGGACAGACCGGTCACCGCCTCGTTGAAGATCACGTCGTAGACCTTGTACTTCTGGTCGTTGCTCGATTGCGCCAGCCACAGCGCGAAGAGCAGTGCGCCGATCGACACCACCAGGGTGAACAGGCCGATCAGCACGTGATGGGCACGGGTTTCCATTGTCAGTTTTCCTCCCGCAGGTGCTCGGTGGCCTGCTGCGCGGCACGGCCGCGTGGGCCGTGGAAGTAGTCCTGGACCCAGGCGTCCGGGTTTTCGGCGACCTGATCCAGCGGGCCGACCACCAGCACCCGCTTCTGCGACAGCACGGCGACGCGGTCGCAGATGGTGTAGAGGGTGTCCAGGTCGTGGGTCACCAGGAACACGGTGAGGCCGAAGGCGTCGCGCAGGGTCAGGATGAGTTGGTCGAAAGCCGCCGCGCCGATGGGGTCGAGGCCGGCGGTGGGTTCGTCGAGGAACAGGATGTCCGGGTCCAGCGCCAGGGCACGGGCCAGCGCGGCGCGCTTGACCATGCCGCCAGACAGTTCCGAGGGGTACTTGGCGCCCGCATCCGGCGGCAGGCCGGCGAGGGAAATCTTCACCTTGGCCATGAACTCGGCGTCGCTGCGCGAGAGTTTGGCGTGCTCGATCAGCGGCAGGCAGATGTTCTCGCTCACGGTCAGCGAGGAGAACAGCGCGCCGTTCTGGAACAGCACGCCGAAGCGCCTTTCCAGCTTCGAGCGCTCCAGCGGCGGCAAGGCCGGCAGGTTCTGCCCGAAGACATGCACGCTGCCCTCACTGGGCTGGCGCAGGCCGATGATGCTGCGCAGCAGCACCGACTTGCCGGTGCCCGAGCCACCGACCACGCCGAGGATCTCGCCCTTCATCACATCGAGGTCGAGGTGCTCGTGTACGGCGTGGGTGCCGAAGCGGTTGGCCAGGTCGCGGACGACGATGATCGGTTCGCTCACCAGCCCATCTCCATGA
>JASGKM010000026.1:0-69726 GCA_049840615.1 Pseudomonas sp. | reverse complement strand
CAAGGACCTGGAAGCCCAGGGCATCGTGCGCCTGAGCTATGGCGGCATCGAGATACTGGACCGCGAACGCCTGCGCCACGCCGCCCACGCCTGATCCTCGCCGGCACTCTCCAGAAAGACACTCTCCAGAAGGCACTCTCCGGAACAGCAGCCTCTAGAACAAAAGCCAGGCGACTCTCGAGAGCTTCGATGGTCGCGCACGCTCCCGCCCCGCTCCAATGCCCCCGCCGCCGCGCTGGCGCAGAAAAGCCCGCGCCAGCGCGGCATCCAAACCCTCCGCAAGACAGCAAGGCGGCCGAACCTCCCACCGGCCGCAAGGGAATCCTATGCGCCTTTCGAAACTCCTCTGCGCTCTCGCGCTGACCGCTCCGGCACTGGCGATGGCCGACGACCGCGGCCTCTACGTCGGCGGTGGCGTCACTCGCCTCGAGATCGACGACCGCTCCTTCGACGACCAGGACGACAGCTACAAGCTCTACGCCGGCTATCGCCTGAACAACTACCTGTCCTTCGAAGGCGCAGTGGTCGATTTCGGCGAGATGAGCGACGACCGCAGGCACTTCGACGGCCAGTCCGTACAAGCCAACGTCCACCTGGGCTTCCCCGTCGGCCAGCGCATCCGCCTGTACGGTATCGCCGGTGTGCACGCCTGGCATGCCGACGATGACGTCGCCGGCAAATCCGACGACCTCGACCCGCTCTACGGCTTCGGCGGCGAAGTGGACGTACTGGGCGGCCTGGGCCTGCGCCTGGAACAGGAATACCTGGACGTCGGCGACATTGATCTCGACCAGACCACCCTCTCCGCCTACTGGCGCTTCTGACGCCAGCACGGCTACCCCGCAAGCCCGGCGGAAGGTCCGGCTCTCTCCCCAGAGCAGTCCTCCCCCTCCTGACCTTCCGCCGGCACCTTCGCCCATACCAGGCATCACCTGCGCAAATCACTCTTTCGGACGGTTGCAGCGCCCGCTTTCGCGGCTAGCCTAGGGATAGCTGCGTTTCTGGCGCCAAAAGACACACACCCGGCGAATCGCGCGGCAAACAATAACAATAAGGACGCCTCCGCCATGTTCGATGTCGTTCGTGGGTTCATGCTGTGCTGTTTCGGACTCTTGCCCTCGCCGCCCAGGCCAACCTCCCCAGCGAGGAACTGCAGTTGCAGACCCTGCAGGTCTACACCTGCCGCTCGATCAACAGCCTGTTGCTGCTGCGCGGCGAAGGTTTCCAGGAAACCCATGCCGCCCAGCTGGAGAAGGACCTGGCCACGCTGGACAGTGCCGTCAAGGCCTACGCCAAGGCCGATGACGCGCTGCGCAAGGCCCACACCGAGTTCGTTACGCAGATTCGCAATGGCGTTTCCTACGGCCCCAAGGAAGAAGACCTGCCCTGGCGCTACAACCAGGACCTGAGCCGGTCACTGCGCGAGCTGCTCAACCAGATCGAGCGCTTCGTTCCCGCCACCGCCGATGCCAGCCAGATTCCGCTGTGGGAATTGCCGGTGCGCGTCGAATACCTCGCCACCCAGTACCTGGGCCGCGCCTACATCAGCGGCCTGGAACTGGCCCGCGAACAGCCGCAGGAATACCTCGGCCAGGACGAAAGCGTGCTGGTGCCGCTGCTGACCCAGCGCATCGACCAGTTGCCCGACAGCGATGCCACCAAGAAGCTGCGCACCCGCTGGGAGTACCTGAGCAAGGCGCTGCTGGACATGAACAGCAAGAGCAATTCCGGCGTCAGCGCTTCCGGTCGGCCCTGGGCACCGATCATCGTCGATCGCAACGCCCGCGCCGTCTCCGGCCAGCTCATGCTGATCAGCCAGCAGTGACGCCTCAGGCCGGAACGGGCTCCGGCTCAGGTTCCGGCGCCTGCACCGGTACCACTGCCTGGGTCGGGCGTTCCAGCTCATCGCGGTCCATCAGCGCAGCGCGGCCCGTCAGCAACGCATCCGGAGCGCGGGCAATCTTCGGATTCTTGTCCGGGTAATCCAGGCTGTGCAGGAAGTGCCGCAGGCAATTGAGCCGCGCGCGCTTCTTGTCGTCGGACTTGACCACCACCCAGGGCGCATCGGCGGTGTCGGTATGGAAGAACATCGCTTCCTTGGCCTGGGTGTAGTCGTCCCAACGATCCAGCGACTGGATGTCGATGGGCGACAGCTTCCAGTGCTTGAGCGGATCGTCCCGGCGCGAGACGAAGCGACGCAGCTGCTCCTCGCGGCTCACCGAGAACCAGAACTTGAACAGGTGGATGCCGTTGCGCACCAGCATGCGCTCCAGCTCCGGTGTCTGCTGCATGAACTCCAGGTACTGGCGCGGCGAGCAGAAGCCCATCACCCGCTCGACCCCGGCGCGGTTGTACCAGGAGCGGTCGAAGAAGACGATCTCGCCGGCCGTGGGCAGGTGCTGGATATAGCGCTGGAAGTACCACTGGCCGCGCTCCGCGTCGCTGGGTTTCTCCAGCGCCACCACGCGCGCGCCGCGCGGATTGAGGTGTTCGGTGAAGCGCTTGATGGTGCCGCCCTTGCCGGCGGCATCGCGGCCCTCGAACAGCAGGACGATGCGCTGGCCGGTCTCTTTCACCCAGTTCTGCACCTTCAGCAGCTCGATCTGCAGCTCGGCCTTGGCCTTCTCGTATTCCCTGCGCTGCAGGCGCTTGCGGTAGGGATAGCTGGCCGGCAACTGGGCGGAGCTCGAGTCCTCGTTGCTGCCGCGCGGGGCCATGGCGACGGTCAGTGCGACCGGGCCCTGGCTCTGCGCCTGAATCTGCGCGCCACCCTCGGAAGGCGCTTCGGGCAGCGAGGCGATGGCGGGCTTGTTGGCTTCGGATTGCGGCATGGTCTCCTCCTGTGAGACGTGGGGACGGCCTTCCACTGTGCAACCCGCGCGGCGAGCCTTTCTTGACCCGCATCAACCCCCTCTAGAGCCAGCCTTTGTACTTGAACCAGTAGTAGGGAATGATCGCCGAGATCACCATCGCCACCAGCGCCATGGGGTAGCCCGCCAGCCACTGCAACTCGGGCATGTGCGAGAAGTTCATGCCGTAGACCGTGCCCACCAGGGTCGGCGGCAGGAACAGCACGGCGGCAATGGAAAACACCTTGATGATGCTGTTCTGCTCGATGTTGATCAGCCCCAGCGTGGCGTCCAGCAGGAAGGTGATCTCCCCGGCCATCTTGGTCTGGTATTCGCTGAGCGAGCGCACGTCGCGCTCCACTGACTTCATGCCCAGCTTCACCTCGTCGCTGATCCAGCCATTGCTGCCCTGGCGGAAATAGGACAGCGGCCGGCTGATGCTCAGCAGGCTCTCGTTGAGCTTGGACAGCAGCGAATTCTTGCGCCCCAGTTGCTTGACCACTTCCTGCAGGTCGGCCTTCTCGTTGGCCGCCTGGCCTTCGCGGAAGATGCTGTTGCCCAGCGAATCGAGCTGCTTCTGCACGTTCTCCAGCACGTCGGCGATACGGTCCACCACGCTGTCCATCAGGGTCACGAACAACTGGTCGCTGCGTCCCTCGCAGCCGCCGTGCTGGGTGCGCGTCTCGAAGGTGCGGAAGGCCAGCAGGTCGGTGTAGCGCACCGTCACCAGCCAGTGCGGGGTCAGACGCAGGTGACTTCCGAAGTGGTCGGGTTGTGCTCGCGGATGCCGCCGACCACGGTGGTGGTCATGTACAAGGCGCCCTTGCTCTCGTAGAAGCGCGAGGAGTCTTCGATCTCAGCCATTTCCTCGCGGGTCGGCACATCCACCGCGATGATCGACTCCAGCAACTGCTCTTCCTCAGCCGTGGGCTGGAACAGGTCGATCCACAGGGTGTCCTTGGGCATGCCATGGCACTCGCTGCCGTTGTGGCGCACCAGGCGGTCGCCGACGAGGGTGTAATAGGTGATCATGTCGCCCAACGATCCTTTACGCAGCGGAAGTTGACCCGCAGGTTGGCCAACTTCCCGGCGCTTCACAAGCCCAGCGGAGAACACTGTGATGAGCCGAACACGACGACAGCGAAGAGTCCTTCGCCGAAGACACCCTGATCCAGGCCATCGAGAACCAGATCGAAAGCGAAAGCCCGGCGGCTGCCCGCGCCGTGTTCAACAAGCTGACCCTGGTCGGCTACGAGCGCGAGGACGCCCTGCACCTGATGGCCCTGGTGCTCGCCCACGAGATCGAGGCCATGCTGGCCGAAGACCGCCCGTTCAACGGCGAATGGTACGAACAGGCCCTGCGCGCGCTGCCGACCCTGCCCGACGGTACTGTTGCCGAATGAGACAGCGGCATAACAGCGCTTGCCGAACCGGTCGGACTTGAGACTACACTGAGGCCTCATTGACCATCGGGAGTTAGAAGAATGGCTTTCACCAAAGAAATGGTTGAAGAACTTGATCTGCTGGCGCTGTATGACCTGGAGAACAGCCAGGCGGGATTGAAAGTCCATCATGACGCTTCCGCCGAGGCCGTGGCCGCTGCCGGACGACTCCACGCCAAGGGGCTGATCGACAAGGAGGACGGCGGCTATCTCACCGGCCTCGGACTCGACGCCGCCGAGCACGCCCAGGTCCTGCTCGGCATCCTGCGCGGCTGACCTCAAGTTCCCCCGCGAGCGGGCGATAAACTGGCACACTTCCAAGCGCCGCATTCGCTAATGCGGCGCCGCTGGCCAGGCCGCAGACGCCATGACGCTCACCCCCGAAATCCGCCCGGACATCGACGACGGCATCGACCGAAAGGTGCTGGCGCAATTGCGTCAGCGCTTTCTGAAGGTCAATGCCGCGCGTTTGCATCGGGCCAGCGAAGCGCTTTCCACGCGCCAGCAACTGGTCCTCAAGCTGTTGCCGCTGCTGCTGGACGTGAACCACCCACTGCTGCCCGGCTACGTTTCGGCCAGCACGCCCGCCGGGCTGTCGAACTTCATCCCGGATGACGAGATCCTCGCCGAGGCCCAGCGCCTGACCCGCTCCTTCAGCTACAAGACCCGTCGCGGCAATCCGCCACTGCCGATCCACGGGCTGTTCCTGATGGGCAGCCTGGGCACCGTCGCCCAGGCCGAGCAGAGCGACCTGGACCTGTGGGTCTGCCACGCCTCCGACCTCTCCGAACGGGAAATGGCGGAGCTGCGCCGCAAGTGCGAGCTGCTCGAGCAATGGGCTGCCACCCAGGGCGCCGAGGTGCACTGCTTCCTCGTCGACCCGCAGCACTATACCCAGGGCGCCCGCGAAGCCCGGCTGACCTCCGACGACTGCGGCACCAGCCAGCACTACCTGCTGCTGGACGAGTTCTACCGCACCGCTATCTGGCTCGGCGGCCGCACGCCCCTGTGGTGGCTGGTGCCGGTCTACGAAGAGAACCGCTACGCCGAGTACTGCCAGACCCTGTTGAGCAAGCGCTTCATCCGCGCCGAAGACGTCCTCGACCTCGGCCACCTGGCGCGCATCCCGCCGGGCGAATTCATCGGCGCCGGCATGTGGCAGCTGTTCAAGGGCATCGAGTCGCCCTACAAGTCGGTGCTCAAGCTGCTGCTCACCGAGGTCTATGCCAGCGAACACCCGCAGGTTTCCTGCCTGAGCCTGCGCTACAAGCAGGCGATCTACGCCGGACGCCTGGACGTGGAGGAGCTGGACCCTTACGTCATGCTCTACCGCCGCCTGGAGGAATACCTCAAGGAGCGCGGTGAAACCGAACGCCTGGAGCTGATCCGCCGCTGCCTGTACCTGAAGGTCGGCAAGAAGCTCAGCCGCCCGCCGCGCCAGGGCCACAAGAGCTGGCAACGCAAGGTGATGGAGCGCGTCTCGGCGCCCTGGAAGTGGGACAGCCGCGCCTTCGCCCAACTCGACAGCCGCAGCCAGTGGAAGGTGCGCCAGGTGCTGCTGGAGCGCCGCGCACTGGTTAACGAACTGACCCACAGCTACCGCTTCCTCTCGCAATTCGCGCGCCTGCAGCACGCCGCCAGCGGTATCAATCCGCGCGACATGGGCATTCTCGGCCGACGCCTGTATGCCGCCTTCGAGCGCAAGGCCGGCAAGGTCGAATTCATCAACCCAGGCATCGCTCCGGACATGGCCGAGGACATCCTCACCCTCGCCCAGTTGCCCGGCGGCGAGGCCGGCAAACCACCGTACTGGGCACTGTTCAGCGGCAACCTGTCACTGCAGGAAATGGCCGACTTCGCCCCGCTGCGTCGCGCCCGCGACCTCATGGAGCTGCTCGCCTGGAGCCACCGCAACGGTGTGATCGACGCCACCACGCGCCTGTCCCTGCAACCGGGCGCCAGCGACCTCAGCGAATTCGAGCTGCAGAACCTGCTGGGCTGCCTGCAGCAGGCCGTCTCGCTGCCACTGAACGAAGTGCCGGAAAGCGCCCTGCTGCGTAACGCGGTGCCTTCGCAGGTGCTGCTGTTGGTGAACGTCGGCATCGACCCGCTGCGCCAGCACAGCCAGATGAACGTGCACATGACCACCGAGCGCACCGACTCGCTGGGCTACTCCGGCGTGCGCGACAACCTGGTGCTGACCCTCGACCAGATCACCCTCAACAGCTGGAACGAACTGCTGGTCAGCCGTTACTCCGGGCCGCACGCGCTGCTCGACTGCCTGCGCGAATTCCTCAATACGTTGCCCTCCGACGCCCCGCCGCCGGGCCTGCTGGTTCGCTGCTTCTGCCGCAACCGCGCCACGGCCATCGCCCAGCGCGTGGAAGACCTGTTCCGCGACGCCCACGCGCAGCTCGCCAGCGGCAAGGGCGGGCGCTACCTGCTGCAGGTGCGCCAGCACTTCCACCTGCTGCACCTGATACCGGGAAGCGTCAGTCATCGGGTGATCGAAGGGCTGCCGGCACTGGTCGATCACCTCGGCGACACCCAGGACGACAGCGGCTTCCTGCAACTGGACCGGCATGCGCTGGAAGGCGACGACCTCGCCATGATCCTGCCGCTGGGCCGTGCCAACACCGTGCAGGTGTTCTACCGCCTGGACGAAGGCAGTGCGGAAATCACCATTCTCGACGAGCGCAACGCCCTCTGGCGGCGACGCCAGGAGTACGACACCGAGGAAGGCCTGCTGCTGCCACTGCAACGTTTCCTGCAATCGGTGCAGTACCGCCGCAACGCGGTGATCTCGCTACTGGAAGCGCAGGGACCAGTGGGCGCCGACATCCTCTTCTACGAGGTAGTGACCAACGGTCACCAACGCGCGCAGCGAATCGAACGGCGCACCGCGCCGCAGCCGCTGGAAGCGCTGCCGTTCTACAACGTGCAGGCGATCGTCGAACCGGGCGAAGGCCAGCGCGCACGCACCACGCTGTTCTGCAACCACCGCGAGTTCTCGGAACTGGAGTTCGGCAACGAGCTGTTCCAGGCCGTGGCCCGGCACATCCTCGATCGCCGACGCGGGCAGGAGCGCTACCCCTGCTACATCACCGACCTGGACCTGTCGGCCATGCGCGAAGGCGGGGGGTTACAGACAGTGCACTTCCTGCGCTACAAGCAGAGCCTGGAGCAGGCTCTGAACCGGGCGCTGGCTGAAGCCTGAGCGGCTGCGGCGGGCGCCCGGAGAGGGAAGCTCTCGTCAGGCGAGAACTCAGCGGTCGAAATCGCCGGCCGCTTCAGGCTGGTATTCCACTTCCAGCAGGGTCAGCTTCAGCGTCTTGCCGCTGGGGGCCGGCCAATCGATGGTCTGACCGGTGGTCAGGCCCAGCAGCGCGGTACCTACCGGGGCGAGGATCGAGACCTTGCCCTCTCCCTTCACGTCAGCCGGGTAGACGAGGGTCAGGTGGTACTCCTTGCCGCTACCTTCTTCGCGGCAACGCACAGTGGAATTCATCGTGACCACGCCCGGCGGAATCTCGTCGTGGCCGACCACCGTGGCGCGGGCCAGCTCGGCCTCCAGCGCCTCGGCCGCGGGGCCGTACTCATCCAGGCTGTCGAGCATGCGCTCCAGACGTTGCAGGTCGAGTCGAGTAACGGTGATGGGTGTCGTGGTCATGATGGTTGGCAGTCTCCTTACAGGAGAGCCCCGGACGCTCGCGCGTTCGGGGCCCTGGGTGTTCTGGCAGTAAAGACGTTCGGGAAACGAACGCGCAATGAATTCCGAAGAAAAACCCCGCCCAAGGCGGGGTTTTCCCGGACACTAACACAGCACAGAAAATAAGCAACACCGACCAGTCACCACTTCGGCCGCTGGTTGTTTCGGCGCTTTTCGCAGTCCGCCAGGATCGCCAGGCGACGCTCGCCACCGGCTTCGTTCCACTCCAGAATTTCGCTCAGCGTGCGCCCGCAACCGACGCAGATATCCGCATCGTCCAGGCAGCAACGCCGGCAGCAGGGCGAGGCAACGTTCGCCGGCGGATCAGATGCCGGGGAAGTCGACATCCTCACCTGCCTGCTCCAGGGTCGCGCGGTTGAGCAGTGCGCCCAGCGGTTCGCGGGTGCTGTTGCAGATCCACAGCGAGCCGGATTCGTCGTAGTCGAAGTGGAAACCACCGGAGCGCGCCGCCACCCACAGCTGGCGCAGTGCCGGCTGGCGGCTGAGGATCAGCTGGGTGCCATTCTCGAAGCGCACGGTCAGCACGCCGCTGGAGTTCTCCAGGTCCAGGTCCAGGTCGCTGTCGTCGAAGGCGTCCTCCACCGTTACCTGTACGGCGTCCACCAGGTCATGGAAGCGGGCTTCGCTCAAAGTGCTCATGCATCGTCCTCGGGATCAGTCAAAGGCACCAGTTTACGCCGGTATTCGCCCAGACTCTGCCCCGTCCAGCGCCGGAATGCGCGGGCAAGCGAGCCGGCTTCGCTGAAGCCCAGCAGGTAAGCGATGTCGGCAGTGTCCAGCTCCGGGTCGCGCAGGTAGTGCAGCACCAGTTGCTGACGGGTTTCATCCACCAACTGGCTGAACGACAGGCCGGTCTCGCGCAGCCGCCTCTGCAGGGTGCGAGGGCTCAGTGCCAGCGTCTGCGACAGGCGCTCCAGGTCCGCGCCCTGCTCCGGCAGCTGGCGCGCCAGCTCCAGTCGCGCGCGGTCGAGCACGCTGTCGCCCTTGTTGATCTCCACCAGCAGGCGCTCGGCGTAGGCATCCAGGGTGCGCTGCACCTGGGCGTCGGCCTGACCCAGCGGCAGCGCCAGCAGGCGCCTGGGGAAGACCAGGGCGTTGTCCGGCTGATCGAACAGCACCGGGCAGCGAAAAATACGCTGGTGCTCGCTGATATCTGCCGGTGCCGCATGACTGAAGCGCACTTCGAACGGCACCTCGTCCACGCCGCTGACCCAATGGCCGAAGCTGACCCAGCCGGCCAGCGTCTCTTCGCTCATCTGCCGCTGCTGTTGCGGCAACAATGGCTCCCAGCTGTGTTTCACCAGCGCCTCGCAGCCCGCGCGCGGAGGCTCGTCAGCCAGTTCGACGCGGCCCAGGTTGCCCACCAGAGAGGCGTAGCGAGCCTGCCGATGGAGGGCGTCGGAAAGGGTCGCGCAACTCATGATCAGATAGCCGAGCACACCGTAGTACCCGGGGCGCACGGCCTCGCCCAGGTGCAGGCCGAGATTGTCGTCGCCGCTCAGGCGCACGCCGGCACCCACCAGTTCCAGGTAAGCGCTGGCGGCGATGCGCTGGTCGCGCTGGGCGAGGATCGAGGGCTCCAGGTGTACCGTTGCCAACAACTGCACCGGGTCCACGCCCTGGCGCTGCAGGTGCTCCACGAGGCCCTGCAGGTAGGCCACCGACACCGAACTGGGCAGGGGATCGCGATAGTCCATGGGGCTTTCCGTTTTTTGCCCGCCATCATAGGGCCACTGGCCCTTCCGGCGCGAGCCGCAAGCCCCGCCGGGCGGGCGCCCGCTTGAATAGGCAAGCCGGCGGGGGGTCGGTATACTCCGGCCCCATTGACGCTTTAATTACAAGGATTCCGCCATGAAGCGACTGCTGCTTCCCTTCGTCGCGATCGCCCTGCTGACCGCCGCCATCGCTGGCTGTGGCCAGAAAGGCCCGCTGTACCTGCCGGACGACGAAAAGGCCAAGAACGAACACAGCAAGGACCGCTACGGTCTCTGAGGGCGTTCCCATGGACGCCTTCGCCGTCCGCGACGGGCAACCGAGCGCGGCAGACGTGCCATTGTCGGCGCTTGCCATGCGCTTCGGCATGCTGACCTGCACAGCCGGCGACTTCTCCGCCCGGCCGCGCCATCCCGTCCCGGAAGAAGGTGGCCTGCTGGCCGTTCATCCGGCCGGCGCCTATGGTTTCGTCATGAATTCCAACTACAACACCCGGGGCCGCGCCGCCGAGGTGCTGGTGGATAGCTCGGCCGCGCACTGGGTGCGTCGCCACGGAACACGACAAGAGCTGTTCGCCGGCGAAAGCCTGCTGCCGGACTGAGGCCGAGACGACGATGCTTCTGCGCTTTACCAAGATGCATGGGCTGGGCAATGACTTCATGGTCCTGGACCTGGTCAGCCAGCACGCCCATGTGCAACCACGCCACGTCAAACAGTGGGGCGACCGCAACTTCGGGGTCGGCTTCGATCAACTGCTGATCGTCGAGCCGCCGAGCACGCCGGACGCCGACTTCCGCTACCGCATCTTCAACTGCGACGGCACCGAGGTCGAACAGTGCGGCAACGGCGCGCGCTGCTTCGCCCGCTTCGTGGTCGACAAGCGCCTGACCGCGAAGAAGACCATCCGCGTGGAAACCAAGGGCGGCATGATCGAGCTGACCATCGCCAACGACGGCCAGGTCACTGTCGACATGGGCCCGCCGCGCCTGCAACCCGAGCAGGTGCCGTTCAAGGCCGAGGGCGAGGCGTTGAGCTATCCCCTCGAAGTGGACGGCCAGCGCTACGACCTCGCGGCGATCTCCATGGGCAACCCGCACGGTGTGCTGCGCGTGGATGACGTGGACAGCGCGCCGGTACGCACCCTGGGCCCGAAACTCGAAATCCACGAAAGCTTCCCGCAGAAGGCCAACATCGGCTTCCTGCAGATCGTCAACCCGCACCAGGCACGCCTGCGAGTTTGGGAACGCGGTGCCGGCGAGACGCTGGCCTGCGGCACAGGCGCCTGCGCCGCTGCGGTCGCCGGCATCCGCCAGGGCTGGCTGCAATCGCCGGTACAGATCGACCTTCCCGGCGGACGGTTGTCCATCGAGTGGGCAGGACCGGGTCAGCCCGTTATGATGACCGGGCCCGCCGTGCGGGTGTTCGAAGGCCAGGTACGTCTATAACCGGGACGCTTATGACCGATACTCCGCAGGACCCCACCGTTACGCTCGAAGCCGAACAGGTCGCCGACTATCTTCGCCGGCACCCTGAATTCTTCGTCGATCATGACGAGCTGATCCCGGAGATGCGCATTCCGCACCAGCCGGGCGATGCCGTGTCGCTGGTGGAGCGCCAGGTACGCCTGCTGCGCGAGCGCAACATCGAAATGCGCCATCGGCTCTCGCAGCTGATGGATGTGGCCCGCGACAACGACCGCCTGTTCGACAAGACCCGCCGCCTGGTGCTCGACCTGCTCGACGCCACCAGCCTGGAGGAAATCGTCAGCACGGTGGAAGACAGCCTGCGCCACGAGTTCCTCGTGCCCTACGTCAGCCTGATCCTGTTCAGCGACAACAACCTGCCGGTCGGTCGCTCGGTAAGCAGCGCCGAGGCGCACCAGGCCATCGGCGGCCTGCTGTCGGGCGGCAAGACCGTCTGCGGCGTGCTGCGCCCCCACGAGCTGGCCTTCCTGTTCTGCGAAAGCGAACGCGAACAGGTCGGTTCCGCCGCCGTGGTGCCGCTGACCTTCCAGGGCCTGCACGGCGTGCTGGCGATCGGCAGCCCCGACCCGCAACACTACAAGAGCTCGCTGGGCACCCTGTTCCTGGGCTACGTCGCCGAAGTCCTCGCGCGGACCTTGCCGCGCTTCTCCACGCCACTGCGCTCGGTACGCTGACCTTCGCAACGCGGTAAGCTGCCAGCCTGGGTGTATCACTGGGAGCTTTCCGCTTGTCGCTCGACGCCGATCTCCAAGCCTATCTGGAACACCTGCGCAGCGAACGCCAGGTCTCCGTGCACACGCTCGACGGCTACCGTCGGGACCTGGCGCGCCTCGCCGCGCTTTGTGAGAAATCCTCGATCAACGAATGGTCGGCGCTACAGGTGCGCGACCTGCGCCTGTTCGTCGCTCGCCTGCACCAGCAGGGCCTCGCCAGCCGCAGCCTGGCGCGTCTGCTGTCGGCTACTCGCGGGCTGTACCAGTACCTGATCCGCGAAGGCCACTGCCGGCACGATCCCGCCGACGGTCTGGCCGCTCCCAAGGGCGCACGCAAGCTGCCACGCACGCTGGATACCGACCGCACCGCGCAACTGCTCGACGGTGGCGTCGAAGATGACTTCATCGCCCGCCGCGACCAGGCGCTGCTGGAGCTGTTCTATTCCTCGGGCCTGCGCCTCTCCGAACTGGTCGGCCTCGACCTGGAATGGCTGGACCTCAAGGACGGCCTGGTGCGCGTGCACGGCAAGGGCAACAAGGTGCGCGAGCTGCCGGTCGGCCGCGCCGCGCGGCAAGCCATCGAGGCCTGGCTGCCACTACGCGCCACAGCTTCGCCGCAGGACAACGCCGTGTTCATCGGCCGCAGCGGCAAGCGGCTGACACCGCGCGCCATCCAATTGCGCGTGCGCGAAGCCGGCGTGCGCGAACTGGGCCAGCACCTGCACCCGCACATGCTGCGGCACTCCTTCGCCAGCCATATGCTGGAGTCTTCCCAGGACCTGCGCGCGGTGCAGGAACTGCTCGGCCACGCCGACATCGCCACCACGCAGATCTACACCCACCTGGACTTCCAACACCTCGCCACGGTCTATGACCAGGCGCACCCTCGGGCACGCCGCAAACCCGGAGCAGAAGAATGAGTATCCGTCTGGTCACCTTCGACCTCGATGACACGCTGTGGGATGTTGCCCCGGTGATGAACAGCGCCGAAGCCACCCTGCGCGACTGGCTCGCCGTGAACGCGGCGCAGCTGGGGCCGGTGCCCATCGAACACCTGTGGGCGATCCGTTCGCGATTGATGGAGCAGGACCCGATGCTCCGCCACCGCCTGAGCGAGCTGCGCCGGCGCATCCTGTTCCATGCGCTGCTCGATGCCGGTTATCCACAGCCGGAAGCGACCGAACTGGCCGAGGCTGGCTTCCAGACCTTCCTCCATGCACGGCACCAGGTGGCGCTGTTCCCCGAGGTGCACCCGACCCTGGAGCAGCTGGCCAACCGCTTCATCCTCGGCGTGCTCACCAACGGCAATGCCGACGTGCGCCGCCTGGGCCTGGCCGATTACTTCCAGTTTGCCCTGTGCGCGGAAGAGCTGGGCGTCGGCAAACCCGACCCGCACCCGTTCCAGGAAGCCCTCAAGCGCGCCGGCGTGGCAGCGGAAAATGCCGTGCACATCGGCGACCATCCCAGTGATGACATCGCCGGCGCCCGCCGTGCGGGCATGAAGGCGATCTGGTTCAACCCGGCGCGCAAGCCTTGGGACGGCGAAGAAGCGCCCAGCGCGATCATCCACAACCTGTCGGAGATTCCAGGAGTCCTGGCAAAGCTGTAGGAGCGCGCCATGCGCGCGATCGCGGGCATGGCCCGCTCCTACAAGGCGCTGCGCAACAAATAGACAAGAAAAAGCCCCGCCGCTCCTTGAGGAGCGGCGGGGCTTTTTCATGAAGCGTCAGCTATCAGATAGGGCGGCTGCCGTATTTGCTATCCGGCTTCTTGGGCGGGTCGGCCACAACGTTCGGCTCGATCTCCTGCACCTTGCCACCGCGAGTGAGGAACTCCTCCATCGCACGGGCCAGTGCATCACGATCCTTCTGCTTGGCTTCGACCGAGGGCAGTTCCTCTTCTTCCGCAGCGGCCTTGGCTTTCTTGCCACCGCCCTTGGGAGAAGGGGCTTCATCCCCATCGCCGCTGTCTGCTTCGGCGTCGCTGTCGTCTGCTGCGGCGAGTTCCTCTCCATCGTCCTCGTCAGCGCCGTCCAGCTCGTCCTGTTCCAGTTCTTCGTCGCTCATTGTTCAACCTCTGTGGTGCTGCAAAGCACGTTAGTTATAGCCCAGCTGCGCGCTTTGACGAACGCCGCCGGAAAAAATTCATACAGGCTCGCCCTGCCAGGTCGCCACGACCCTGCGCGGGCCGCCGTGGTCTCGGTGCTCGCCGAGATAAATACCCTGCCAGGTGCCCATTGCCAAGCCTCCCTCCTGTATCGGCAGCGTCAGCTGACAGCCCAGCAGGCTCGACTTGAAATGCGCCGGAAGGTCATCCGGACCTTCGTAGTCATGTTCATAGCCGCTATCGCCCTGGGGCACCAGGCGATTGAAGAATCGCTCGAAATCGCGGCGCACCGAGGGGTCGGCATTTTCGTTGACCGTCAGCGAGGCGGAGGTGTGCTGCAACAGCAGGTGCAGCAGGCCCACCCGGCACTTCGACAGCTCCGGCAGCGCAGCCAGGATCTCGTCGGTGACCAGGTGGAAACCTCGCGGGCGAGGGCGCAGGGTGATGGTCTTCTGCTGCCACATGGCGGGCAATCCTTCCGTCGCTAACGGTGATGCGCGCGCATTCTAGCGTGCTGATCGAAAAAACAAAGGGCGCCCGAGGGCGCCCTTCGTCGAACTTGCGCGAACCCTTACAGGTTGTAGCCGCGCTCGTTGTGCAGGGAGAGGTCCAGACCCACGGTTTCCTCTTCCTCGGAGACACGCAGGCCCATGACCAGGTCCAGGACCTTGAGGATCACGAAGCTGACGATCCCGGTGTAGACGATGGTGAAGGCCACGCCCTTGAACTGGGTGAACAGCTGCGCGCCGATGTCGGTCACGGTGCCGAAGCCGCCCAGGGCAGGAGCTGCGAACACGCCGGTGAGCAGGGCGCCGACGATACCGCCGACAGCGTGCACACCGAAGGCGTCCAGGGAGTCGTCGTAACCGACGGCGCGCTTGAGGCTGGTGGCGGCGAAGAAGCAGATCACGCCGGCAGCCAGGCCGATCACGATGGCACCCATCGGGCCGCAGGTGCCGGCAGCCGGGGTGATGGCGACCAGACCGGCAACCACACCGGAAGCGATGCCCAGGGCGCTCGGCTTACCATGGGTGATCCACTCGGCGAACATCCAGCCCAGGGCGGCGGCGGCGGTGGCGATCTGGGTGACCAGCATGGCCATGCCGGCGGTGCCGTTGGCGGCGGCAGCGGAGCCGGCGTTGAAGCCGAACCAGCCGATCCACAGCAGAGCGGCGCCGATCAGGGTGTAACCCAGGTTGTGCGGAGCCATGGCAGCGGTCGGATAGCCTTTGCGCTTGCCGAGGACGATGCACGCCACCAGGCCAGCGATACCGGCGTTGATGTGCACCACGGTGCCGCCAGCGAAGTCCAGCACGCCCCAGTCCCACAGCAGGCCGCCGTCACCGCTCCAGACCATGTGGGCGATCGGTGCGTAGACCAGGGTGAACCACAGCGCGGTGAAGATCAGCATCGCGGAGAACTTCATGCGCTCGGCGAAGGCACCGACGATCAGCGCCGGCGTGATGATCGCGAAGGTCATCTGGAACATCACGAAGACGCTCTCAGGGAACAGCGCGGCGGCGGAAGTCAGGCCGCTGGTGGTCAGGCCGCTGAGGAAGGCCTTGTCCAGGCCGCCGACGAAGGAAGCGAAGTTGACCACGCCCTTTTCCATACCGACGGTATCGAAGGCCAGGCTGTAGCCGTAGACGACCCAGAGGATGCTGATCAGCGCGGTGATCGCGAAGCACTGCATCATGATCGACAGGACGTTCTTGGCGCGCACCATGCCGCCGTAGAACAGGGCCAGGCCGGGGATGGTCATCAGCAGCACCAGGGCACTGGAAATCAGCATCCAGGCGGTGTCGCCGCTGTTCAGGACGGGGGCCGCAGCCTCGTCGGCCAAGGCCAGACCGGGCATTGCGAGGGGCAATAGGGCGCCTAGCCCTGCGTATTTGCGCAGAGTCATTGTTGTTTCTCCTGGGGCGTGGGGTTCGGTGTGGGCTTGGCTTAGATCGCGTCGGTGCCGGTTTCGCCGGTACGGATACGAATGGCCTGTTCCAGATTTACGACAAAGATCTTGCCGTCACCGATCTTCCCGGTGTTGGCGGCCTTGGTGATGGCTTCGATAACACGATCCAGCTGGTCATCGGCGATGGCGACGTCGATCTTCACCTTTGGCAGGAAATCGACAACGTATTCCGCGCCACGGTACAGCTCGGTGTGACCCTTCTGCCGGCCGAAGCCTTTGACTTCGGTCACAGTGATGCCCTGCACGCCGATCTCGGACAGCGACTCACGAACGTCGTCCAGCTTGAACGGCTTGATGATGGCTGTGACTAGCTTCATGTAACTCTCTCCCGTGTTTTGGTGGACCCGCCCCAGGAAGAACGAACCCGGAGACAAGTCTAAGCGCAGTGTCTGGCTTTTGTAATGCGCCGGCCGCCCTACCTCAGCACTCCGACTGCCTTGATCGAAGCGATCCTCTGCCTCGCCTGCAGCACCGGAACTGCATCGGTGCACGCCATGTATGCCCCAAAGCATGAAGCTTGCCAGTTCGTGGAAATGCCCGTGCCATCAGGCACTTGGCGCAAAAACGGGGTTTCTGGCTATTCGCCAGCGCGCTTTCGGCGCACCGAAAACGCGCACGCCGAGCGGGCACACTGCTCAAAAAGCGTGCAACCCCGCGCGCCGCAGCCAGCGCCGGCTGCGTGATAGACTGCGCTCTGATTCAATCCGGAACCCATGAACCATGCTGCCGCCCAAAGCCTTCCTCGATGCCATCAGCCAACAAGCCGGACGCCTGTTCGGTGGCGAATCGCCCCTGCCGAAGGCCGAGCTGGAAGCCCAGTTCAAGGTTCTGATGCAGAGCGCCTTCAGCAAGCTCGACCTGGTCAGCCGCGACGAATTCGACAGCCAGATGGTCGTCCTCGCGCGCACCCGCGCCCGCCTCGAGGCGCTGGAAGCCAAGGTGGCGGAGATGGAAGCCAGGCTCTCGCCGCCCGCCGATACCGCCGCCCCCGCCTCCGAATAACTCCCGCCTGGCGGGCGGCATGCGATCCAGGAGTGATCCATGTCCCTCGCCATCGTCCATAGCCGCGCCCAGGTCGGCGTGGAAGCGCCCGGCGTCACCGTCGAGGCGCACCTCGCCAACGGCCTGCCGTCCCTGACCCTGGTCGGCCTCCCCGAAGGCGCCGTGAAGGAGAGCAAGGACCGCGTCCGCAGCGCTCTGCTCAATGCCGGCTTCGACTTCCCCAGCAGACGAATCACCCTGAATCTCGCCCCGGCAGACCTGCCCAAAGACGGCGGGCGCTTCGATCTGGCCATCGCCCTGGGCATCCTCGCCGCCAGCGGCCAGCTGGCCGACGCCGCCGGGCTGGACGAACTGGAATGCCTGGGGGAACTGGCGCTCTCCGGCACGCTGCGGCCGGTGCCCGGCGTGTTGCCCGCTGCCCTGGCCGCCCGCGCTGCCGGCCGTGCGCTGGTGGTGCCGAAGGAGAACGCCGAGGAAGCCAGCCTCGCCAGTGGCCTGACCGTCTACGCCGTCAGCCACCTGCTGGAGCTGGCCGCGCACTTCAGCGGCCAGGAACGCCTGCGCCCCTACGAGGCCAACGGCCTGCTGCGCGCCACGCCGCCCTACCCCGACCTCGCCGAAGTGCAGGGCCAGACTGCTGCCAAGCGCGCCCTGCTGGTCGCCGCCGCAGGCGCACACAACCTGCTGTTCAGCGGACCACCCGGCACCGGCAAGACGCTGCTCGCCAGCCGCCTGCCCGGCCTGATGCCGCCACTGGACGAAGACGAGGCGCTGCAGGTCGCGGCGATCCACTCCGTCGCCGGGCGCGGGCCGCTGACCCATTGGCCGCAGCGCCCATTCAGGCAGCCACACCACACGGCCTCCGCCCCCGCACTGGTCGGTGGCTGTAAGGTCTATCACTAAATGACAATAACCATCGTAAAATGCAAATCTCTGCTGTTATCTGCGCATTGAGTAGTACGCAGATATCTGCAGCTCTGAATACACCGTCAGAAAGAACCACTGCTCACCGCCAAGCGGTTAGGACAGACTCGAAATAACTAGGGTACTTTTCGAGCGCCACTTTGACCTGCTCACCGTGAGATTCGAGTGCAAGAGAGAATGTGCCCTCATTAAAACCAGCAGCGCGCACTACGTCTCTAAGTTCCTGGGCTACAGCACGATCAGAAAAACCGCACTCGTAACAACTTATAGACAGCATATCTGGAAGGCCATATTTCAACGCTTTCTGAAAAAGCTGCAAAGCCTCTGCATTCTCATCTTGAAAGGAGCTTTCTCCTGAAAGAAACTGCGCAACAGCTGCCAACAGCAGCGAGCACTCAAATCCAAGTGTGCTTTCGCAGAAATCTATTATGTCGTCATCTGTCAAAGACCGTCGCTTATTAGGGCCCCATGGTTTGGTTCCATTCTGAGCATGCGCAAACTCAAATAGCACGCTATACGGAGCGCCTGCAAGCCAATGTTTAGCCAATAGAAGTGGCAAGGTTTTTGGTTCAACCGTATGAAAAAATTTACTATCAGATTGGGCAACGAGCAGGCCCCATAATTTCACCAACCAATCGGCATTTGAGCTTAACGCAAGCAAAGACTCGCTATTGGCAGCAACCCAACTTTCCACCACTTTGGCACTTTTCACGCCAAGCAATGTTTTCGAGTAAATAGCCTGCTTCTCCGGCGCGGGTTCCTGCTGTTGCACGTACTCAGCCACAGCAATAAACAGAGTCTTAACGGCAGTTTTTTGCTCGTCAGAAGCCAAGTGATATGCAAGGGTTGAGGCAGCCAATTCTTCAACCGAAGATCGAAACTCATCGAATGAAGACGCGCCACGATTCGCCATCAAATAACTCTCGATGGCAAACACTAAGCGGCGTCTATATCTAATCTCCGCAACCAATTTTTTTGCGTCAAACTTATGCTGAGAATTTTGTCGTACAACTTCATTGGCCCATGCTACCCACGCGCTTTCATCTGACAGCAAGAGGCCACAAATAACCTCTGCCGAATATCGAAATTCGGCCTTCCCATCGCTGCTCTGCACTGGAGCAAGCAGCCCCAGAAGAGAGCTTGTCGTACTACCTGAAAGTTCTGGCGACAACAACTCAACAGACGACTGAAATCTCCACGACTCCCCTCGCCGCGTACGCTTGTCGTAGACGTCAGGGTCGGAAAATATGACAAGCCCCTCCGTATGCATTCCAGATCGTCCTGCACGACCAACAAGGTTCTGAAAATCTCGAGTCTTTATCTTCTCTCCGCCTTGGTGAATACCCGAAACAATCAGATACCGAATAGGAAGATTGACTCCTTGCGCGAGGGTCGAAGTACAAGCGACGAAATTTATACGCCCTTTTTGCATCGCATACTCAATGGACAGACGCAAACCGTGTGGGGTTGTACCATGATGCACAAAGACTCCAAGTGATGCCGCCCGACTAGGAACTGATAGGTTCCCAAAATGCGCATCGACAAGGCACTTCATTCGTCGTAGTTCATCGGCATCTGCCGATGCCGCAGGCGCTGCAATCCCAAAGCCACGCTCATACACCTCAACAGCGCGTGCTGCCATGTTAGAAGCCGTGTCCTTTCGCCCACAAAAAATGGCTACGGCCCCTTGGGGGGCTAATCGAATACCGAGATATAAAGCAACATCATTTGAACTATCCTTAGTAGGGAAATAGCGATCTGACCGCTCCCGCCTAAGCCGTTGTAGTAATTGCTGCTCAATGACCCGTGGCACAAAGTAGTCAGCCTGATCGTACTGACTCGACTCGTAGAACATAAGTTGGCCAAGACGCTCTATCCAGCTCGCAAATGCTACTGCCCGCGCGGTCGTCAGCAGACTGCTGCCGTTGACTACGCGTGCGCCATCACCAATAAGCCAATTTCCAATTTCTTGTGCATTTTGAATGACTGCAGAAACTAGGATCGTTTGTGCGAACGGAGAAAGCAGTGCCTTAATCTCTGTTAGCAACAGTTCGTATGTGATGCCGCGACTGCCAGAATCGAACTGATGCCCTTCGTCATAGACCACTACGCCGATGTCAGTCACCAGGGCAGGTGCCTGTCGCAATACATAAAGAAGCTTTTCAGGTGTCAAAACCAGAATATACTGGGAGGTAGGTACTTCAGTACCAAGCAACTCTGCAACTTGCTGCAAAAAGTCGAGTTGTAGTGCATCGGAAAGTTCGTTGACTTTAACATCGTCGTCCCTAAACGCATGGCGCAAAGAAGTACCAATCTCATGACAAAGCGCACGAAATGGCGCGACCACTACGGCCAACTTGGTTCGACCGGCGAGAAAGCTACTCCGAAGCACAATCTCCACCGAACGAGTCTTGCCCGCGCTGGTCGGCATCTGGACCACACCTGACGATCCAGAGAAGAGTCCGGCACGCCCCAAGAGAACCTGAGAAGGCCAAAGTTCCTTAGGAAACTCCGGCCTTCGAATAGCCATCGCCCACTGTGGAGCAGGGATACCAGTAAACCCTGGGAGCGTGGTCCACGCTGACACCGCAACACGCAGACGGACAGTAGCTACGATGATGTCAATGAAAAGCAAATCTCGTGGGGTGCCGCTTTGATAGACTCGACTCCTTAACGCACCAAGCTCCAACGCCAATTCGGCCAATCCAGAGCCATCGTAAAAGTGGTTTGCGAGCAGCCTGGCTACGTTCTCTGAGGGACTTACCGAAGAATGGGTGATTGCTGAGCGGATAGCGCTCCCAGCGGGCCGTTAACACCCAATGCAGCAACCTATCCACAGGATCATCTTCATGAGCGTCCCCAAGTTGCCTCGCAAGTACTAGGCCGCTCCCCGGCCGACGAGCCAAGTAGTACGCGGATGCAGCGAGGAGAGCAGTGTCACGCGCAATGGCTTGGGAAAATTGCGACTCAAGGAAGGCGTCGAAGAAGCTTGCCGAGAACCCAAGCTCCTCCACCATGCCTGGAGGAAGTGGTATGTCTACGTTCTCCGCGCTGCCAATAATCGCAGCAACATCCCCCAAAGTACCCACCGTGAGTAGGAACAACTCCTGAGGTTCAACATTCGGTGGTACAGCGATATGAGACGCCTCTGGCACTCCTAGCTCGTACATCTTTCCTTTAGACCGGGTGATGCCGAACAGGCGACGACTGTTGAACTCAGGCCTCATTGGCAGCCCTCTCATATAAGGCATGTACCAGCGTCATCAACTCCGTGCCGCGTATGACAACAAGCTCGAGATTCTCGGCATTCTGGTGGCTAGCAACCGTAGTGGAGCTTTTGAGCAGAGCCTCATCGAACGAGTCGTCCGATAGCATTGCAGCAGCCCCTGAGCGATATATGTAGGGGTGGTCGGACTGATTCTGGAAACGCTGAACAAGGAGAGCTTCGGCCTGCTGCCCTCCACGATGAAGCCGCCGCTTCGTCGCATTAAGTGTCATTGCCCGCCTGAGATAGTCCTTTGACGAATCATCAATAGCAGTCTGCAGACGCCCGGTATATTTACCTCCCGAGGCCTGTGCTTTGACCTCAAACGCGATAAGCGTGTCAGAAGGATGCGCAGTCTGTGGATCACAAACACGAAACCCGAGAATATCGACGCCTTTTACCGACTCATCACGACTAGCCTTTTCCGCATACTTACCCCGAGGCACCCAGTACCCAAGCACAAACTCAACGTAATCGGATACCAATATCTCGGCAAAGTCTCCCGCACGAATACCTGGCCCAGGAGCTGCACTCTTATCTGGAAAAACAAGCTGAAGAAGATATTCTGCGCGAGAAAGCCCCGTTCCCTCTCTGAGCATGTCGATCTCTGCTTCGAAACAGTAATGCTCTCGAAAACGTGATGCCCAGGCACTCAGAAGCTCCTCTGAAGGGGGAGCACAGAGCTCCCAGACATCGATAGAAGCCCCATCGGCAGACCTGAGAAAGCCCGGGCATTTTGAAAGACAAGATAAATAGTCGGGAGCCCTCGATGAGGGCACGGCCGGAGAATGAGTCAAAACGGGTACGCTGCTGCATCCTGAGGCTGGAAGCTCATTCGACTCTGGCATCCATCGCTCCTCCCTGCTGTCCCTAGAACCTCTAGTAGTAATGCATCCCCATTGATAGCAAAGAAAAAGTTGGCTAGGGACACTCCAGCTATCACCTTACCTGCTCAAGGCTCCACCGTGATAGCTATCACCTTGAGCCTCCCCCTGCTACCAGCCATGACAGTCCCTCCCGTGAGTTGTGCCAGCTTGCTAGATTGATGGCTGTACGAGGTTTGAATTACCCCACAGCCAATGAGACGATCCAACCACTGAGACGCACGTAAGGGTTGTCAAGTTGGGAAGTCATCTTTACCGGAAGCTCGCACGTCACCCTGGCTTATGGCGGGTGGATGGGATAGGTGCTTTGCATGATCGAGGCCGACTGGGCGCGAGGGTTAATATTCAGCTCTCTGAAATTCATGCAGAATTTATTGACGACCCATACAGCGTCAATGCAGAGACAGGCGTAAAGCTTAACTATCTAGAGCACGTAGCCACTTTACAAGACTTCAAATTAGGCACTATCTGGCGCGATGGCAAACGAGTAAGACGAGCCCCTCCTTACGGGGCATATGAAATAAACACAAAACATGCTCGCTTCATGAGACTTCACGCAGATGCCAATTTTGGCAATGGCTACAGAGGGCAACTAATACCAGAGGATCAGTTCATAACAGGAGACACTAGAAAGAACCTCCTTTACAGTCATTACGCACAAATCCCCATTCTCAACAACAAAAATTTAGAGTGGCTTATAATACCTTGCACAGAAATACTTAGATTTTATTACGGTGCATCAAGAAGACTTCTATCCAGCATTCTGCAAGGAAAATCCGAAAATTTTTATTCCCCAGAGCTCTCAAAAACAGCGGATAACAAAGCAATTCTGCATGTAAAAAAGAGGCTAAGCAGGAAAGAAGCAGCTGTATTAGCAAGAGATAAGTTCTCACCGGAGGAACTCAACTCTATTCGAAGAGTTCACAAATACCTTTCAGCTTTGAGCACAAACAACAGCACAACGCAGCGTAACGTACCACTCACCATACAATCCCGATTCCCATTTTCAGATAAAACCAAGATCACAGTATCGGGAATAGTAATCCATCTCCCCTCCGCAAATGGAAGCGAGCGGTCAGTAAAAGCGCTTTTAGTAATGGAAATTTTTCACTGCAGCCACCCATTCCCATTTGACACTTTAGTTCTTGAAAGCGATAAGCCCTTCGACTCGAAAAATGCAAGCGGCGGGCAACCGGGATCTGAAAACGGCCCACGATTTACTCCAGAGTTCGAAGATGACGAGGACGAAGATACGCTTGATCTTGATAGTCAGATCCAAGCCGACGCACGCCTTAAAAGACTCAGCGAGATCATTCCAACCAACCAACTGGGCGGGATAGACAACATCCGTTTTGAGCACTCAAGGCCGAAGCTGGGGACAAACGGAAATCAGCCTACTCCTGAAGTATTAGTCCCTATCTCAGACTTCACCCAAAATGATGGCGATTATTCGGAAGAGGGCAAAGGGAATCTAGGAGTCAGCCACTTTTTAAGCCATTTGGATGTCGCCAGAGATCTCTCTGTATTCCTTGAAATGCTAAACAACATCCGGCGTAAGAAAAGTCCTGATGGCTGGCATATTAAAACCATAAGCTTTACAGAGAGCGCAACGCTTGATGGAGAATGCATATGCTCTTTCCCGAGTAAAATCGGAAAGAGAAGGCGGTGGCACTTGGTGGCCGATGGAAATTCTGGATTTCGCCCTCGACAAGTGGTTCTTGCAGAGTTCTCGCACGCAGATGACTTCATATTTTACCTGGCGGAAATGGAGCTCCAGCCAGATGACTCCAAACAATGCACGATTATAATAAAAACAAAAAACGCTGAGAAAATTAGCGAGGACACCTTCAACAATCTACTAAAGCTGTCAGCATTACAAAGACGCTGGCTCAGCCCAAGCCACAAGTGGGAATATTCCGAGCATGAGCTTGCTGCCAGCAAGCTATTTACAACAACAGATATATATAGAATCAATCACCCCAAAGCCTCTAAGCAAAATAGCAGCTCAGGGCCAACCCCTCATATAGACCCTGATAAATGGAGTGACTATCTGATTGAGAAAATACAAGAACTGATGAGTTTGGATTAACTCTCTTGCACACTGCATAAAACAACCTATGACTTACCAATCTAGAGCACAATCGCTAGAGAGGGGCAGCACAACACCATGAGGCATACTACGCAGCGGTGCTTGGCCAAATCCTGAGTGCTGCATCGCTATCAGGTAGTAGCTTCAACCATTGGCTTGATTGCGGCCTCTCTAGAGCACCATCTATCCGGCCAGACTGCATGGTACGCTCAGAGCGTCACACCAATCACGAGGCTGCCCAAATGAGCAGTTTTCATCAGTCCGATAGCAGCTTTGCCGAGATAGTTGAGGGCAAGGCTCGCCGACGCGAAGAGCTAACAAAAGCCATCCGAGAGGCTGACCCGGTGGTTTTGGCAGAAGCAGCTGAGCGCCTCAGGGAGGCTATGCGCAACAGAGATCCCAGCAAGCGACGCCGCCGCTTAGGCCCGCCTGCTTTCGCGAAGTGAAGAGGCCCGTAAGCAGTAGGCCCCCGGCCTATTTACACATCACAATTCGACCAGCAAAAACAAAGGGGCCCTCGGGCCCCTTTGTTGTAACGCACCACCATCAGGCTGCAGCCTTCTTCGGGCGGCGCCGGTTCAGCGGAACCACCTTGGCTTTCGGAGCGGCCACGGCACGCGCCAAGCTGTTGATTTCGTCCAGCGCCTCGCGTGCAGCCTTGACGGCGACACGTCGTGCTACAGCGTCAACACCACCGGCAAGGCGCAGGCGGTACTCACGAGCGGCGGCGCCGTACAACCACGTCCGGCCATTGTGGATCGGGGAACACCAGGAGTCTTTCATCACACACCTCTCAGAGTGGCCCATATGCAGGATTGCCTGGCCACTGACCCGAGAAATACCACGCAGGACGAGGGCGGCAAAAGGCCAATCGTTCGACACGGTGATTGAATCTTCCTATCGCTTTGCGGGCGCCCGCTCGAGGACGGAAAGGCCGCTCGCCCCCCTCGGTATTTCATCCCTAGACGCGAATATCCTCACCAACTCTGATACTAATCCCCATTAGCAAGAGAACGGTCTCGCACATTCCTACGAGCAGGCAGAGAAGGTACCGCGTCTGCGATTACCACCAAGGCTTCGCGCAACTCCGGCGTCAACCATCCGTTAGATTTACCAGCAGAGATCGACTGGATCGGAAGCCCCTCTCCAACTAAAAGCCAATGTAAGTTCACGGGAACACCTTGAGCCTTTGACCATAGAGCCAGCGCAGCCAAACGATCGAGATCAAGCCCACAGCGCCCCGCCATCGCAGCCCGCAACGTCGAGCCGTCTTGATACCCCAAATGCCTTGCAGCTTCTGCAATAGGCACCCGCAGCTCCACCTCAATCAATCTGCGAAGCCTATCGCCGAAGGAGCGCCTGTAAGCCTCATCACGCGGGCCTCTGCTCATTGTCTTCGCGCCTCACTCCATCGCAGCTTATTTGTATAATATCCACACTGCTAATGATAATATACTCATCAAACAAACCTGTCGCGCATAGTTTCAATGGGTTAGGATTAACTTCAAAACTGGAGCTGAGCATTCATGGACGCATCTCTCACCGCCGATGGCGTTGCTGCCGCCTTGAGCGTGCCGGCAGAGAATGTGATTGCCCTCAGATCATCTGCCCTATCCCCGAAACATCTTGATTTCGTAGGACTCGTTCGAGCAGGCGAAAACCAAAAGGTCATTCCAGACGCAGTAGTGCTCCACGAGGGGCAACCGTTCATTTATGTCGTGGATTACCAGCACACACGCGGCATATCGGAAAAAGACCTGCAGAACGGGATGCGCTTTCTTGGCCTCCGCGCAGACGCGCCCTATGTCGCAGTCGTAAGGCCTGGAGCCGTCCAGGTCTATGCGCTTGCCAATATCCGCGAAGACAGACCACCAGTCCTTGAAGCCAATAAACTTGAGCCCGGCGTGCTGGCACGACTGGTTGCAGGCGTCATCCCCGCTAGGACTACTCGTGAGGTTGACTGCGGAGCCCACGAGCTCATGCTCTCGCTACTGAACTCCGTCACTGATCATCTGATTAAGAAGAGGAAGATAGCCCCCGCAGAATCCCTTGCCTTAGTGGGACGCGCATTGTTCATGCGTTTTCTGGGTGACCGTGTGATTGTTCCCAATCATCATCCACTCCCTGGAGTGGAAAGAGTTGAGGAGTGTTTTGCAACAGCTGAAGCAGCCGCAGCAACCTGCAATTGGCTAGACACAACATTTAATGGCGATCTACTCGAGTTACCGAATAAAGGGAATCTGTCGTACTTTCAGCGAATGCAAGCCAGCCCCGACGGGGATGCCCTCCACGACCTAACGGCGATCATGCGCGGAGATAGACCGCTAGGCGATGGCGTGTATCAAACCCAATTCTCGTGGGGAGACCTCCATTTCTCCTACCTGCCCGTCGGACTTCTCAGTCAGGTCTATGAGGAGTACGCCCATCGTTTTGATTCACAATCCGCGAAGGGTGAAAGCGTTTACTACACGCCTCGGCATCTTGCTGAGTACATGGTAGATCACTCTTTCAAGATGCTTGGTAGCAAGGCTCATGAAGCACGAATTCTGGATCCAGCCTCCGGCGGAGGAGTTTTCCTACTCACGGCATTCCGACGCTTGGTCAGGGCACGCTGGCAAGCTAGCGGCACACAGCCAACAACCCGGGTTATTCGAGAAATCCTCAACAATCAACTTGTTGGCATGGACATCAACCCGGCTGCCCGCCAGCTTTCCGCATTAGCCCTATACCTGACAGCACTTGAGCTAGACCCAGACGCAGCGACATTAAAAAATCTCGTCTTCACGCCACTTCAAGGAAAAGTGCTCATTGCTGCCGAGCAGTGGGACGATCACCAAACCCAAGCCAGTTTGGGGAGCCTTTCCCAAGCAGCAATCGATGCCTACGAAGGTCAATTCGACTTGGTTATTGGAAACCCGCCATGGACTGCTACACAGAACAAAGATCGCCGAGAGGCGCTTAATCATCTGGTAGCCGAGCACATGGCGAGACGAAACTTGGCTGCACTAGCCAATCCCGATGGCGTTCCCGACCTCCCCTTCATCTGGACAGCCACGCGACTGGGCAAACCTGATGCAGTACTTTCATTTGCCCTGCATGGGCGGTTACTGACCAAGATGTCCCCAAGCGGACACGCGGCTCGAGCACAGTTGTTCCGAGGAGTGGAAGTCAAGTACGTATTGAATGGAATGGAACTCCGCAATACACCAGTGTGGCCAAATATGAGCGCTCATTTCTGCTTGCTATTTGCTCATAACAGAGCAGCAGAAAGGAGCAGCGAATTTTACGCAGTTACTCCCGTAAAAGATCAGAGCCTAAATCGTGAAGGTCGCATACGCATCGACAGCAAAGATGCCTGGTGCTCAGATGTCAGCATGGTCGAAAAGGCTCCACATTTGTTCAAAACTCTAGCTAAAGGTAATGCGCTAGATGTGGAGCTCCTAGAAAAGATTGAGAGCCTCCAGTATCCAACATTTGGAAGCTACGTTAACGACCTTAAACTGCCTGCAAGTCATGGGTATCAAACGGAGCAAAGTGGTATTCCAGGAGTCGAAGCCAGCTTCTTGAGGGGCATGAGAATCATGCCTGTTGCCCAGAAGGCAACATGGCATGTTGTGCCAGCGGATAAGCTTGATAAGTTCGAACTAGAAAGAGTACACCGGATTAGAGATAGACAGATCTATGAAGCTCCGATACTGCTGCTGAGACAGTCTCCTAGCTCAAAGCCCAACTGCCCTATGGCCATGGTCGCATTCAGCGATGTAGCCTATAGCCGGTCCTATATTGGTTATAGCTGCAAGGGAGCCGCCGAACCCGAGTTACTGGCAACCTATTTATGTGCCGTCCTAAATAGCAAACTCTTTCTATACTTCGTGCTAATGACTAGCAGCTTTTTCGGCTGCGAGCGCGAAACTCAACAGAAGGCTGAAGCTGAACTCTTTCCAATACCACCATTGGATCAGCTCACTGCTGAGCAGCGCGCGCAATTACTAGGTATTAAAAAATCTCTTCTAAGCGAAAGTGCATCGCTAGACGAAGAAATCGAAGCCTTCATTCGAAAGCTGTATCGCCTCCGCGCAGCGGACATGAATCTCATCCGAGACCGATTGGCTTTGGCCCTTCCGTTTACCATAACAAAAATTAATGCGTTAAAACCCACTGAAAGTGAAAGCGCACAGATATTCTTAGACACTCTAGCTTCAACTCTCAAACCCTTCGACATGAGCTCCACCCCCACTACAGTCGAAGTGTATGAGCAAAGCTCGCTTTCTCCTTGGCGGTTTCTAAGAATAGGCCCAGAAGGAAATGATTTCCCCTTAAGCGCTACAGACATGATGGCCTCGATTGCCTGTGCAGATCTCCTGGATGCTTCGCTAGTTGAAATCCCTCAGGACGATTCTCTATATGTGGGAATTTTAAATCAGCGAAGATACTGGTCTCGCACATCAGCACGGACCTTAGCGCTCGACCTAATCAAACGCGGACACCCCGTCTTGAGCCGAGGTGTTGAATGACATCCTTTACTGGCAACCCAATTCCGCTAATCACGACTCAAGCAGGATTTCCACACCCTCTCCCCCTCATATAATTCGTGTAGTAGCTCGGGCTATAAAGCGCGCATGGCAGGAGATAGAGGCAGACCCGAATAAACATTTAGTTCCTAAAGGTCCCGCCGCTCCGGAAGAGGACGTTTACACCGACGCCATATGCAACATGCTCGATTACATGCTGGCTGAGGATGACCCCATAGTTGAAGGCTTTACAAGCGATACATTTCAAACAGTCTGTCGTGGCGAGGGGTTACCCAACTACAGTGGTTCAAATCTCAACAAGCAACCGGACTTGATTATCCGACTTGCCAACAGCCCTCTTGCAGAAACACGCCGCCTAGTCGGTGTATTCATCGAAAGCAAGATTGTCACAATGGCCAAGCCTATAACCAAATACACAACAGAAGGCCTAGCTCGGTTCGTCATAGGAGACTATGGATGGACCATGCAAGCTGGAATGATGCTCGCTTACCAGAAGGACAAGCATCGAGCAGTTACATGCCTTGAGACCCAGCTATCAACTGAGGCAGAACTGAACAGCCTAGTAACAAGCGGCGCACACTTAGAGTGCCGCCCCGAATACGCCCCTATAACAGGCGTTAGCTCCCACAAACGGATGTGGAACTACAAGAATGGTGATGCTCCAGGCATCATACGGGTTTGGCACATTTGGGACTTACACACCCCAGAATGATTTAAACACTTGGGCGACTCACTTGACTGGACACTAGAGCATCGGAAGATCGAGGGGGCGCGCGCGTTATCATCATAGCCCGGCAAGATGTGATGCGCTGGAGCCCAGGAGCCACGGGATAGGTTTATACGCGCCTACGTACTTGGCAGCATGGCACTGGAGAAAGTGCTGAGAGGCTAGAAAAAACTAACCCCCTGGTGCGCAGTACGAGAAAAATCTCGCCCGAGGCGTGGGGGTTATTCTTAGAACCAAGACTACTGGGGACGGGCAGCGCCGTCAACTTTGCTTGTGGTGCCAAGGGTCAGCTGCAGTGGCGGGCCAGGCCGGAGAGCAACACCCGATCCCAGGTCATCGCCACGTAGGTGCTACATCCAAGGAAGTAGCTATGCTTGCCCGCTCGACAGTATTCGCAATGGTAGCGTTGCTAATCTCCTGCGAGGCGTCCGCCGAGCGCTCGGCTTGCGTGCAAAGTCACAGGCGTGACCGATGGAGATACGCTTAGATGTTTTGATCCAGTGCACCGCAAAACGGAGCGGATTCGTATGCGCGGCATCGACGCACCGGAGTCGAAACAAGCCTTCGGCCAGCGGAGCAAACAGAGCTTGTCCGATCTGGCCTACGGCCAATCTACGACCATACGCTGGGGTAAACGGGACCGTTGGGGCCGGATTATCGGAGTTGTCTGGGTTGAGCCTGCTGACTGCCCTGGCTGTGGCCATACCCTAGACGTGAACAGAGCCCAGCTCTCAGCTGGGATGGCTTGGTGGTTTAAACGCTACGCCAACGAACAGTCAACCGAGGAACGCCAGCTGTACGAGCTTGAAGAGAATGATGCTAGGGCACGTATGGTCGGTTTGTGGAAAGATGGGGAGCCCGTTGCGCCATGGGATTGGAGAAAGAGGTAATGGGAAATGCCCTACTACCTTTGTAAAGGTTAAGGGACTGATACCTTCCACCGTCTGTAAGCTGTTTTGGCACTGTCTCTAGAAAGCCCCAACAAACTGCCCAATGTCTGAGGTGAAACTTCCTGCTGCGAAGATACTAAATAAGCACAAGCGGACATCACCTCTTGGCTACTTGGCAATAGTAACCGGTTATCTAGAAAATCATCAGCCACCTGAGCAAGCCAGAAGGGTAAAGCACTAACCTCCTCAGCCAACCTAGAGCGCGTAAAGTTTGCCTCACTACAAATATCAACAAACCGCGCCGGCCACTCATCCATCAGCCAAGTCACTGCCAACAACAAGCTCAGCCGCTCAGCTGCAGTTAGGTACTCAAAATCCAAGCCCGACCTCGATGAGCCTTGCACAATATTCACACCAATAGCTCTGGACAGCTGGTGGCGAAGCCTTAAACCATTCCGTCCATTAATCACACTGACCAAGACCCGTATTCCATGAAAATATGGAATACCGAAATATGACGTATTTGATCCATTCGGCCAGTGCCCATACTCGAATTGGCCAATAACTTTCTTAAAGTTGTTTAATGATCTGATATCCGGCCAATCTGGTATAAAACTTGGAGCCCGGCTTAGATCTAACCCACACATGTGACAGAGGCGTAAATTCTGCGTGGAGATTTCTTTTCCGCGCCCAATCCCATGACGATAGAAAGCAATAGTAGCTTTACATTTCGGACAATTTTCCTGCATGACACACAAGTGGCGCTCGCACATAGCACAGAGCGCGAGTCGCCAAGATCTGCGGTAATACGGAATTAAGTCGTCCTCTAGACACCGCGGGCAAAATTGAAGCCCTGCGCGCCGACGGGTGCGATGAAAGACGCCTATCGGTAATATCCACGCCGCATTCCCTACATGCGGCAAGTGCTCGAATATACACTCCCTCATAAGCTGCGAGAGTCATTGCATACAAAGCTTCCGTCGACTGCCCGGTGTGATGAGCCAAAATATTTAACAATGGAGGCGGTGGATGGCGGTCAACATCTCTATTCCAGATGCTCCCCCGATAACCAAGCAAACAGGCATAGAATGTGTGTAATGGATAGCCATTGGCAAAAGCCAAACGCACCATCCAAGAAGACATTATTTCATCTGGCCTTGGTTGCGGGTGAATCGGCAACACTCATTAGACCCGAGCTGCCTGCTTCGTACGGTCGCTTGGTGAAACATAGCCACAAGCGTTTAGAACATCCGCTGTTATCTGTTCCTGTCCCTCACGGATTGCGTGCGTAGCTGCAAGGTTCAGCAGCGCAGAAAGCTCCCCAATAGTCCCTTCACTCATAGCCAAAATCTTGGCTGCGAGTTGCGAGTCATGTAGCGCCGATGGCTTTCGAAGAGGCAAGACACGCTCGAATGACATGAGCAGTTGCCTGTACTCCTTGTTCATCTGCCATTTCGGCAACACCTCGGGAATAAAGCGATTTTGGATCTGAGGATCAATGCTAACTGCACGTAATAGGTCCCCGGTTCCGCAGCCAACAATCGATATCTGCAATTCGTTGCCAAGATACTTGATCATATTCAAGAACTGCTGTTGCTTAACCGAGGCACCTGCCAAGATGTTGTGCAACTCATCAATGATCAGAACCTTCAACTGCACCCCACGCAGAACCTGAATAACACGAGCCCGTTTGGCATCCGTCGATGAGGTCGGAACCCTCTCGAATAGTGTATTCAGGATTTCCGAGTAAAAACCCGCTTCATTGGGCGCAGGTGGTGCTTGGGTATAAAGCACAGGCGCAATAATATGCTCCCCTCCTGGGTTTTCGTCTGCCATATGCCGCTGTGCAAAATTTCGAATCAGTCGCGTTTTACCGTTATTAGTACCACCGATAAGCAGCATATTTGGCATGCGTGCTTCGCGGGGGTGACTGACCAGATCCTCCAGTTTTCCCATAATTTCGTGAGCCCGCGGATAGCCTATCCATCGAGACTTCTTGAGCCACTGGATTCGTGCCTCGGGAGTCTGCTCAATATTTTCAGCGGTCACTTGGTGAAGATGCTCGTAGCCCGACACGGATAGACTCCTAACTCAACTGAATATCGTTAAAAGGCTGAATATCCCCATCGCCCCACGATGCGCTGACATCCTCCGAAGCTGGGACGGGAGAAGCGGAAGTGTGTACGCCGCTCCAACCGTTGCGTCTTTCCGCCATTCGTCTTTTGCGCTTTTCGGTCGCACGTTGTTGCCGAGCAAGGCGAGTTTTCTGTACGGCAGCCTCTTCGATCTCGCGCATTTTTCGAATGCCTTGGAAAATCATGTCCTCATCAACGTGATTGATGGGATTTTCTCTAAGCTGCGCAACAGCGGCTCTCAACTCCCACAAGCTTATGGCTGGCCGAGTGTTGTTCAAATATGGAACAGGGCTGTAAGTCAGCGTTTCCGGGTCTAGGAAATAAACCACGCTGATATCACGGGGATCCCGGGCAAAGATGAATGTTCTAGTTTTAACTCCATCCGGGCCTTTCGACACCACCCAGCGGCGCAGAATGGGCGCGTAGTAGTGAATACCATCAATCACAACACCATGCCGTTGCACCGTGCGTTCCACAAAAGGAGTGAAATCAAGCCGAAAGCTCTCTTCATCTTCGATCGGCGCAGGTAAACCCACGCCTGGCTGAGAAGCCGAACCATGCACATATTGGTGATACAGCTTTATCGGAGGGATCTCATTTATTCCCTTATGTGCGCGGTGGTGGTAGCAATACACAACGAATACGGTAAACCACTGCTCTAACTCACTCAGCGTCATGCAAGCACGCCCTTCGGAGTCATAATCGACCTTGGCCTGAACGCTTGAAAATGTCGTCCCTGGCAAGCTCTGGCATTCCTCCATAAAGGTTCGAAATGCACGCTCAACGTGAGGGCCATAGTTAGGCTGCCCTCTCGGCCTGAACTCTAGGATTATGCCGTGCTGCTGACAGGCTCGAGTCAGCATATTCCCGCGGAACTCCTTAGCGTTATCCACATGTATCTTGTTCATCTTTCCGTAGACCGGCCATTCTGCGTGGATATCACGCTTCGCTAACCAGTGCTCTTTACGTATTACTGCATGGGCAATACACAAGCCTGCTGATGATGCCCCTGGCGGATCCAGCGTCATTCGAAAACCGGTCACCATTTTCGTGGCAACATCAATGGCCAAAGTCAGATAAGGTCGACCGATAGGGAGTCGGTGCTCCTCGTCCACGACAATCACATCAACCTTTGTGTGATCTATCTGAACGACAGCGTTAGGGTAGTCAGCTCCAGGAAAGCTACCGCGGAGTGGCTCGAATTTCTCTCGAGCAGACCTAGGACTGTATCGCTTGCGAAGCATCTCGCGCTGCTCGATCTCACGTGCCCTGGCGTAGATCGTGTTCTTATGTGGCGGCACCAAATCAACTTCCTGACACTCATGTTTGATGCGTCTGTAGAGTTTCAGAACAGATGGACGCTCCTGCTTCAAGTAGTAGCTTTGAATTTGAAGAGCGATAATCTGCTCAACCTCGTCGTCAAGGCGTTGCCCGCCTTTGTCCGAACGAGGGGTTCTCAGTAAAGATGAAACCAAGCCGGTTTCTTCAAAGCGATTGAGCCAGCGATAGACCGTGGTCAAACTCTTCCCAGCTTCATCAGCAACTCGCTGTACATCCTGAGTTTCACGGGTCGACAAGCTTAGAAGTGGACGAATTAGCTCGTAGCGTTCAACGGCCTTGTCCCACTCCTTGTCTTTTGCCATCAGATGCAGTCTTTGATGGGTATCAGCTGAGGTAGGTCCCATCGTCACATCAGCGACGTTAACCACCTCAGTTCGCCCCCCATCCACCGTGCGCAAAATGGCATCGGAGAATCCCTTCAACTCAAGCACAACTGCAGGCTGGTTTCGCCAGTAGACCAACTGGCCTGGACGGATTGATTTCATTTCAGCAGTCCTGTGCGGCCCAAATTGACGAGCGCATTGTTAAGGGAAGATCCAAATCACATCCGACAGTGCCGTTCGCGACCATGTGCCAAATTGCAGGAATCATTCGCGCACGATTGGCTGGGTCATGGCATAACGCACAGAGAAGCAGATCCGGATCGGCCTCATCCAAATCCCATAGCGTTTTCAAAATAAGAGTTCTTGTCTCGACAGAAGGCTCCCTAGCCAGGTACGGCCACAGGAATTTTACGTTGTCGAGGTATGGGGTTCGAATCTCTCGCTCTGTGAAGACCTCAAAGCGCCACCCTCGTCCTAAGCAGTAGTTCTTTGCCGCTCGAAACTTAGGGATCAGAGTCTTCCAGCTCTTGCGGAAATCTTCGCGGAACTTCACTTCGAACAGGACGGGCTCTGGCCTATACAACTGCGTCTTGAAGTGAATCAGTCCGTCTGGCGTGTAGCTACGCCTCCGGCCGACCTCATCTACATACTCGATTGTTAACGGCTGGGAAACGAAGCTTTCAACACGGGGGTCAAATCGTAGGATCTCCATCAGATCCCGTTCCAAGGACGATTCGTATCTGCCAAGAGACGGAACCACTCCAGTCACGCTACGCGTGCTAATGCCTATTTCGCGAATGGGGGCTTCAGATTTGAGGTTCATTTGCGTCTTCCGCTAGAAACTCCCCTAATCCTTGCATTTAACGTTAGAAATTACAGTGGCGGCAGTCGCCCGCAGCCGGGGGAAATCACCCTGGCGCACGAAGGCGTGCTGTTCCTCGATGAGCTACCGGAATTCGATCGCAAGGTATTGGAAGTCCTGCGCGAGCCACTGGAAGGCGGCGAGATCGTCATCGCCCGCGCCAACGGCCGCGTGCGCTTTCCGGCGCGCTTCCAGTTGGTGGCGGCGATGAACCCCTGCCCCTGTGGCTACCTTGGCGACCCCAGCGGCCGTTGCCGATGCTCGCCGGAGCAGGTCCAGCGCTATCGCGCCAAGTTGTCGGGGCCGCTGCTGGACCGCATCGACCTGCACCTCACCGTCAGCCGGGAAAGCACCAGCCTCGCCCCCAGCGGCCCGAGCACCAGCAGCGCCGACCTGGCCACGCAGGTTGCCGCCGCGCGCCAACGCCAGCTCACCCGGCAGGGGTGCGCCAACGCCTTTCTGACCCTGAAGAAGATGCACCGATATTGTGCATGAGCCCGGAAGACCAGGCCTGGCTGGAGAAGGCCGGCGAGCGCCTGAACCTGTCACTGCGCGCCCTGCACCGGATTCTCAAGGTGGCGCGTACCCTCGCCGACCTACAGCAGGCAGACAACATTGCGCGCCCGCACCTGGCAGAAGCGCTGCAATACCGCGCGGGACACTAACCCGGCAGGTCCTGCGCGACGGCCAGGAGATTCAGCTCGACCGTCGCATTCTTCGGCAACTGATAGACGCCGACCGATGTACGCGTGTGCACACCGGCCGCGCCCAGCACCTCATACAGGACCGCGGAAGCGCCGTCGGCCACTTCGCTCTGCTGCGTGAAGTGCTCCGCTGACTGCACGAACACATTGAGCTGCAACACCTTGCGAACGCGGTCGAGATCACCCAGCGCCTGCCGCAGCAGCGCCAGCGCCCGCATCACGCAGACTTTCGCGGCCAACTGGGCTTCGGCCAGCGGCACCTCGCTACCCGCCCGGCCGGTGACGACGACCTCATTGCCCACCCGTGGAATCTGTCCACTGAGGTGCACCTGGTTGCCTTCGATGAGGAAAGGCACGTAGTTGCCGCCGATCTTCATTTCACCGCTGAAGTCGTAGCCGAGCTCGGCAGCGATACGTTCAAACGCAGCAGTGCGTGTTTCGCCCATGTTGAATCCCTTGATCAGCAGCGCCAGAACGGCCGCATCGCTTCCAGTTTCGCCTGCTCGCGGCTGATGCCGATGTCGCGCAATTGCGCGTCAGACAGCTCCAGCAGTTGCTTGCGGGTACGCACACGGCGCCAGAACTGCTGCCAACGGCTCTCCTCCGGGCCGCGCGAGGCCACGCGGGCGCCGGGGATTTCCAGCAGTTCCTGTTGGTAAAGGGTCAGCCGCACGTCGCTCAGGCCGCTCATGTCGTCGCTCCTCCAGTCGGTTGCTCCGGACGTGGAACTAGAATGGCGAATCGAGAAAAATCATTACAGATTCAACAAGTCGAGATTTTTTCCATACAGACAGCGGCGAAAACCTTCTGAATGGCGTATTTTTTCGCGATCTGTACTGAGTTCAGCCGAAGCACCCCGGCACGGGAGATCTGTCATGAAACGCTACGCGCAGCTGGCCACCACCCTGGGCGAACGCATCGAGCAGGGGCTGTACCGCCCCGGAGACCGCCTGCCCTCGGTACGTGCGCTGAGCGAGGAGCACGGCGTCAGCATCAGCACCGTGCAGCAGGCCTACCGCGTGCTGGAGGATTCCGGACTGGTTGAGCCGCGCCCCAAATCCGGCTACTTCGTGCCCGAACGCCGCGAGCTGCCGCCAATGCCGGCGATGACCCGACCGGCGCAGCGGCCGGTGGACGTGTCGCAGTGGGACCAGGTGCTGGAGCAGGTGCGGCGCGCACCGGGGGGCGATTTCGTCCAGCTCGGGCGTGGCACGCCGGACATCGCCAGCCCGTCACTCAAGCCGCTGCAGCGGGCGATGGTTCACGCTGCACGGCGCACCGATCTGCAGAGCCTCGGCTACGAAGGCATCCAGGGCTCGCTGCCGCTGCGCGAGCAGATCGCCCGGCTGATGCTGGACTCCGGCTGCCAGGTGCCGCCCAGCGAGATCGTCATCACCACGGGCTGTCAGGAAGCCCTGGCCATCACCCTGCGGGCCATCTGCGAGCCGGGGGACATCATCGCCATCGACTCGCCGAGCTTCCACGGCGCGATGCAGGCGCTCAAGGCGTATGGCCTGAAGGCGCTGGAAATCCCCACCGACCCCACCAACGGCATCAGCCTGGAAGCGCTGGAGCTGGCCATGGAACAGTGGCCGGTGAAGCTGATCCTGCTCACCCCCAACTGCAACAACCCGCTGGGCTACATCATGCCCGACGCCCGCAAGCGCGCCCTGCTGACTCTGGCGGCGCGCTACGACGTGCCGATCCTCGAGGACGACGTCTACGGCGAACTGGCCTACGCCTACCCGCGTCCGCGCAGCATCAAGTCCTTCGACACCGACGACCGCGTACTGCTGGCCAGCTCCTTCTCCAAGACCGTGGCGCCCGGCCTGCGCACCGGCTGGGTGGTGCCGGGGCGGTACCTGGACCGCATCCTCCACTTCAAGTACATCGCCAGCGGCACCTGCGCGCCGCAGCCGCAGATGGCCCTGGCCGAGTTCGTCGGCGGTGGCCACTACGAGCCGCATATCCGCCGCATGCGCGCGCAGTACCAGCGCCACCGCGACCTGATGACCGAATGGGTCGGCCAGTCATTCCCTTCCGGCAGCCTCGTCAGCCGGCCGCGCGGTGGCTTCATGCTCTGGGTCGAGTTGCACCCGCAGTTCGACAGCGTGCGGCTGAACCAGGAATTGCGGCGGGACAATGTGCAGGTAGCGGCGGGCAACATCTTTTCCGCCTCGGGCAAGTACCGCAATTGTATCCGCCTGAATTACTCCAACCGCGACCTGCCGGTGATCGAGGCAGCCGTGCGCAAGGTCGGCGCCTGTGCCACGCGGCTCACCGCAGAGTTGCACGAGCACGCCGAGGAGCCGCTGCCGGCCTGAGGCGAAACATTTATCCACAGCCCGGCGCTGCCGCGTGGCAGCGCCCTGCTGTACCTTGGTTTCCTTTTGCCAGGCCCCTGCCTTGACCAGTCTCACCCTCGGCCCGCTGGCCATCCCCCTGCCCCACGTGCTGCTCTACCTCGGTTTCTTCGGCGCCCTGCTGGCCGGCTGGCTGGCCGGGCGCAAGCGTGGCGCCAATCCCGAAGGCGCGCTGTTCACCATGCTGATCGGCGGCCTGCTGGTGGCACGGCTGGCCTTCGTCGCGCGCTACTTCGAGCAGTACGCAGCGACGCCGCTGAGCATCGTGGATATCCGCGACGGCGGTTTTCTCGCGCTGCCAGGCGTGATCGCCGCTGCGCTGATCGGCGCGCTGCTGGCCTGGCGCAGGACGGAGCTGCGCCGCCCGCTGGCCGTCGCGGCCGTGGTCGGTGTGTGCTGTGGGGTGGCGGCAAGGCCGTGACCTCGGCGCTGGACCGCAGCCAGCAGCTTCCCGAACTCACGGTGATGGACCTGCGCGGTGCCGCCGTGGACCTGCGCGCGCTGGATGGCCGGCCCATGGTGGTGAACCTCTGGGCCACCTGGTGCCCGCCGTGCCGGCGCGAGATGCCGGTGCTGGAGGCCGCGCAGAAGCAGCGCAGTGATGTGCGCTTCCTGCTGGTCAATCAGGGCGAGAACGCCGAGGCGGTGCAGCGCTTCCTGCGCGAACAGGGCCTGAGCGACGCGGCGGTGCTGCTCGACAGCGGCAACCGCCTGGGCCAGCTCACCGGCTCCTACGGCATGCCCACCACGCTGTTCTACGACGCCCAGGGGCGCCTGAAGCACAGCCAGATGGGCGAACTCTCCGCCGCCAGCCTGGAGTACGGGCTGGGCCAGCTCAAGGACTGACCCGCCCGAAGTCTCAGCGGAAACGCCCGACTTCGTCGCGCAGTCCGGCCGCCAGGCTGTCCAGCTCGCGCACGGTCTGCGCGAGGTCGGCCACCACCTGACGCTGTTCGCTGTTGGCCTGGGCGATGCCCTGCAGGTTGCTGCTGAGCAGGGTCGCCGTGCGGCTCTGCTCCTGCGTTGCCGTGGTGATGGCGGCGAACTGTTCGCCGGCTGCGCTGCTCTGCCCGGAAATCTGCGCCAGCGCCGCGGCGACCTTCTCGTTCAGCGCCAGCCCGTGCTGCATCAGCTGACTGCCCTGTTCGATGGTCTCAGTGGCGCTGCCAGTGTCCTGCTGGATGGCACCGATCATCTGCGAGATTTCCGTGGTGGCAGCCTGGGTACGCGCCGCCAGGCTGCGCACTTCATCGGCAACCACGGCGAAACCGCGCCCCTGCTCGCCGGCACGGGCAGCTTCGATGGCAGCGTTGAGCGCCAGCAGGTTGGTCTGCTCGGCAATCGAAGTGATCACGCCGACGATGCTGCCGATCTCCTGAGAGCGTGCGCCGAGGCGGTTCACCCGCTCCACGGTCTGCTGCAGTGCGCCGGCAATCTGCGCCAGCGAGGCGGAAGCGTCGTCCATGGACTGCAGGCCGATGTGAGTCTGGCGGGTGTTCTCGCTGGCCATGCGCTCGGTGCTGCGCATGTTGTCGGCGATATCCATCGAAGTGGCGCTGAACTCCTCCACCGCGCCAGCCATGCTGTTGATCTCGCCGGACTGCTGCTCCATGCCGGCATAAGCGCCGCTGGAAAGTCCCGACAGCGAACGCGAGCAATGGCCCACTTCCTCCGCCGCGCCGCGCACCCGCGAAACCATGCTGGAAAGCGCCTCGCCCATCTGGTTGAAGCTGCGCGCCAGGTCGCCGATCTCGTCACGGCTGGCAACGGACAGGCGCGCGCCCAGATCACCGGCGCCCAGCGCATGGGCCTGTCGCACCAGGTCGCCCAGCGGACGCAGACGACGCTGCAGCAGCCAGGTGGTGGCGATCACCGCCAGCAGCATGGCGATCAGGCTGCCCATGGCCAGTTGGCCACCGACGCGCCAGGTCACCGCGCGGATTTCGTCCTTCGGCATGCTGGCGACGACGGTCCAGGGGCCGCCGACGAAGGGCTGAGCCACGCTGTAGTAGTCGTCCTGGCCATCGCTCCAGAAGCGGCCGCGGCCGGGGTTGTCCAGCAGCTTGGCGAGGCTGTCGGCGGCGTGCTCGGGGTTTCGCGCGCCGGCCGGCGGTACCAGCCAATGGTGTTGTTCATCCAGCAACGCCAGCGAGCCGCCCTGACCGAGGCGGAAGCGGCTCAGGTTGTCGAACTGGCGCTTCTGCGCATCGGTGTAGTCGAAGCCGACGAACAGCACGGCGATTACCCGCCCGCCGGCATCGCGCACCGGGGTGTACTGGGTCATGTAGAAACGGTCGAACAACAGCGCGCGGCCGACGTAGCTTTCGCCCCGCATCAGCAGCGGGTAGGCCGGGCTGTTGTGGTCCAGCACGGTGCCCATGGCGCGACTGCCGTCCTGCTTCATCAGCGAGGTGGTGATGCGCACGAAATCGTCGCCATCGCGCACGAACACGGTGGCGACGCCGGCAGTGAGTTGGCGGAATTCGTCGACCAGGGTGAAGTCGCCATTCAGGCGCGTGTCGCCCAGGTACAGCGCCGGCGCCTGCAACGCGGCGACCGGCACGCGCTCGTCAGAGTGCGCTTTCAGGCCGGCGGCGAAGCGCTGCTCGAACAGGCCGGCGAGGCGCTGGGTGCTCTCGCGCAGGGTGCCGTGGAAGGTTTCCAGCTGGTCCGCCAGCAGGCGCGCTTCGCTGGCGAGGTGTTCTTCTCGGGTGGTCAGGGTAGCGCTGTCTAGCGAGCGCAAGGCAAACAGCGTGCTGCCGCTGATCAACAGGATCAGGAGCACGGCCAACGCCATCGCCAACTGCAGGGCGATGCGGGATCGGGGCTGGTTCGATAGTTCGGGTTCTGCACGCAACGGCAGGACGTCGCCCGTTGTTCGAGGAGCGGCCTGCTTCGGTTCGAGGGGAGTGCCGACGTGTTTCGCCGGTCTGCACAGGCTATCGGCGGAGCGTGAGAATACTTGAGTCATTCACCCGGAATTGGCGGGGGCGGGGGCTCCAGTCCGGGCAACGGCGCTCACTCTGTAGGAGCGTGCCATGCGCGCGATCGCGGGCATGGCCCGCTCCTACAGAGTGAGCCGGAGTCAGTCCGCAGGATGGCGTGGAGCGCAGCCTACGAAGACCAGACGCTGCGGCTTACTGGATCTCCTCCGGGGTGACGATCACCCAGTTCTTGTCGGCGGTGACCGGCTGGCCAAGCTTGGCCTGGGCCTCGGCGTTCTTCTTGATCATGCCGTTGAGCTGGTCCATGTACTTGGCCTTGCGGTTGATCCACAGGTGCACGCCGTTCTCGGCGGTACCGTTGAACAGCATGTAGCCGTCGCTGCTGGGGGTATCGCCGCCGACCAGGATGGGCTTCTTCCACTGGTCGATGTAGGTGAGGATCGCCGCCTGCTTGCCAGCCATCCAGGTGGCCGGGGTCCACAGGTAGGGGGTGATTTCCAGGCTCTCGTTGGCCTTGGGGTCGTACTTGCCTTCGGCGATCTGCTTGCGCGCGGTGGTCAGGGCGCCGCTCTGACGGTCCTTGAGCAGCGTGGTGACACCGATGACGTTCTCGGGCTTCACGTTGTAGCCGTACTTGGGATCGCTGGCGACCATGCGCACCAGCTCCTCATGGGCGGCGGTCATCACGTAGACCTCGATGCCGTTCTCCATCAGCTTGTTGTACAGCTCGGTCTGCCCGGTGAAGACCTTGGGCGGGTTGATTTCGATGGTCTTGACCACGTCGCCTTCGTAGTAGGTGCTGGGCACCGGCTTGCCGTAGGCCATCAGCTCGTCGACGTAGCCCTTGAGTTCCTTGAGGGTGAAGCCGGAGAACACCTGGGCAACCCACGGGTAGCAGACCAGGTCGTCGAGCTCGCAGAGGCGGTAGTAGTAGCTGTTGAGGCTTTCCTTGTGGCCGTTGACGTCCTTGAAGGGGATGAGCTTGAGCGAGGGGTCGAGCTTCTCGCGGGTCAGCACGCCTTTCATTTCGAGGAAGGGCAGCAGCGATTCCTCAAGGTCGTAGCGGTAGCTGGTGTTGTCCATGTCGAAGACCGCGAAGGCACCCTTGTTGGCGTTGGCGGCGATCAGGGCGTCGAGTTGCTTGGCGGCCGGCGCCGGCCAGTGCTTGAGTTCAGTTCCTGCGTTGGCAGAGACGGCGAAAGAGGTGCTGGCGAGGCCGGCCAGGATCAGGCCGGCGAGCAAGGTGCGCATGGGCTTCATGGAATTCCCCCGAGTGGTCTTGTGGGTATGGGGAAGGTCCGGTACGGGCCTTCACTGGACTAGTCCAGCAGTGACCCTAGCAAAGCCCTGTTTCAGCTCTGCGACGGCAGCGACGTGAAGTGTCGAGAAGACGGCAGGACATATCCATCCGCGCCATGCGGGTATTCCAGCCGCGACGGCTGGTCTAGTTCACCGTGCGGCGCAAGCGGCCGGGGGCGTCGCCGTAGGTTTCCTTGAATTTCCGGGTGAACGACGCCTGGGACTGATAGCCGACCTGGGCGGCGATGTCGGTCAGGCTCAGTTGCGAGCCGCTCAGCAGGCGGTGCGCCAGCTCCATGCGCACGCGGGTCAGCAAAGCCCAGGGCGATTCGCCAGCGACCTGGGTGAACTGGCGCGCAAAGGTGGCGCGGGACATGTTCGCCCGCTCGGCCAGCGCCTCGATGGTCCACTCATGGGCGGGTTCCTCCAGCATCGCCTGCCACGCCCGGCCCAGGCGTTTGTCGCTGAGCAGCGCCAGCGTCCCGCTGGTGGGGGCGTGTTCGCGCAGGTAGACGCGCAGGATCAGGGTAAACAGCGCCGATGACAGCGCATCCACCAGGAAGCGCGCGCCCGCCTGGTTGCCGTCCGCTTCGGCGCGCAGCAGCGCGACCAGCGCGGCCACGGAATCGCCGAGGCCATTATCCTGGCAGGACACCTTCAGGAAGGCCGGCAACGCCCCCATCAGCAACGAGCCCCGCTGGTAATGGAAGCTGCCGCAGAGCATGTCGAGTTCGCCCTCCCCGGCACCGAGGCGATGTACCGGCAGCAGGCCTTCGTCGCGGACGTCCGGAGCCTGCACCGCCACGCGCGCACCCTGGCTGCGCAGCAGGTGCGCAGCGCCAGCGGGCAGGACCAGCACTTCGCCTGCCTTCAGCTGCAGGACCTGTCCGTCCGGCATTTCCGCCTGACAGCTGCCGGACAGCACGATGTGGTACTGCGCGGTGCCGTCCGGCATTGGCTCGTGGTCCAACGCCCAACTGCCCAGGAACCGGCAACGCAGGTCGAGGCTGCCGCGCAGGCCGGCAAGCTGGATAAGACGATCGAGGGAGTTCATGGTATTCCAGGCGTAGGCAGTGGCTGACAGATTATCCACAGCGACGGTTCATTCGAAGTACTCCACCGGCGGCATCTGCATGGCCTGCATCTCCGCCTGAAGGAAGTCCCGCAACCGCCGTAGGCGTTCCTGGTGCCGGCGCGCACGGGGCCAGACCAGGTAGTAACTCTCGCCGCTGGCCACCGCGCTGGGCCACGGCAGCGCCAGACGCCCCTGGTTGGCGTCCTCGGCGACCATCACCAGGTCGCCGATGGAGACGCCGTAGCCACGGGTGGCTGCGACTATGCCCAGCTCCAGCGTGTCGAACACCTGCCCGCCCTTGAGCGACACCCGCTCCCCCAGGTCCATGCGCTGTAGCCAGCGCCGCCAGTCACGGCGGTCAGGCGTGGGGTGCAGCAGCTCAGCGCCGGCCAGTCGGTCGGCGTCCCAGGGGCCGTCCGCCAGCAGCGCAGGCGCCCCGACGGGAATCAGCCACTCGGGGAACAGCAGGGTGGCTTCCCAGTCCGGCGGGAAGTGCCCGGAGCTGAGCAACACCGCGCAATCGAAGGGCTCATGGACGAAATCCACGCGGTCCACGTCCATCCAGGCGCTGGTCAACTGCACCTCGATATCGCTGTGCTGCATGCGGAACTTGCTCAGCCGCGCCAGCAGCCAACGCATGGTCAGCGTGGAAGGTGCCTTCAGGCGTAGCACGCCCTCCTCGGCGCGAAGGCTGGCGCAGGCGCGTTCGAGGGCATCGAAGCCATCACGCAGGCCGGGCAGCAGCATCCGCGCCGCTTCGGTGAGTTCCAGCTGACGCCCACGGCGCTGGAACAGGCGGCAGGCGAAGTGTTCTTCCAGCGTCTTGATGTGCCGGCTCACCGCGCTCTGGGTGATCGCCAGCTCCTCGGCGGCGCGGGTAAAGGACGCATGCCGCGCCGCCGCTTCGAAGGCGCGCAGGGCATAAAGGGGCGGCAACTGGCGGTTCATGGCGGGCTCCCAAAGTCTCGAGCATGAGTATGACTCATGGATGGCATCGTATTTATCCCTTTGTGCCCGCGTCCATGGGCACCGGAGAATGAGGGACTATCCAACGATGCGGCGCCTGCCGCTTGCTGAGCCTGACTCATGAAACGCCTGTACCGTGACGAACTTGCCGCCATCCTTCGCCTCGCCGGCCCGCTGATCGCCGCGCAACTGGCTTACGTGGCCATGGTGTTCACCGACACCGTGATGATGGGCAAGCTCGGCCGCGAGGCGCTGGCCGCCGGCGGGCTGGGCGCGTCGACCTATGCACTGGTGTCGACCTTCTGTGTCGGCGTCGTGGCAGCCACCGGCAACCTGGTGGCGATCCGGCATGGTGCGAAAGACACACGCGGCGTCGTGGAAGCGACCCAGGCCGGCCTGTGGATCGGTGGCGCGCTGGCATTGCTGGCGGGCCTGTTGCTGTGGAACCTCGGGCCGATCCTGATCGCCTTCGGCCAGGCGCCGGAAACGGTCGCCGGCACGATGAGTTTTCTGCACAGCATCATCTTCGCCCTGCCCGGCTACATGGCCTTCATGGTGCTGCGCGGCTTCACCAGCGCCATCGAACGGCCCGGCCCGGTCATGGCCATCAGCCTGATCGGCGCACTGGCCAACTTCGCCCTCAACTACGCCTTCATCGAAGGCCTGTTCGGCCTGCCGCGCCTCGGGCTGGCGGGGATCGGCATGGTCACCGCGGTGGTGATGAACACGCTGCCGGTGATCTTCGCGCTGTACCTGCGCTGGCACCGGGCCTACGCGCCCTACCCGCTGCTGGTCGGCCTGGCGAAGCCGGACTTCAAGGTGATCGGCGAATCCCTGCGCCTGGGTATTTCCATCGGCGGCACCTATGCGGTGGAGTCGGGCATGTTCACCGTGGCGACCCTGTGCATGGGCGTGATCGGCAGCACCGCCCTGGCGGCGCACCAGATCGCCATCCAGTCGGTGTACGTGGCCTTCATGGTGCCCATGGGGATTTCCTACGCAGTGACCTTCCGCATCGGCCAGCACTACGGCGCTGGGCGGCTGCTCGAGGCGCGCCGCGCCGGGCGGCTGGGCATCGGTTTCGGCGCGAGCTGCATGTTCGCTTTTGCCGCGCTGTTCTGGCTCGCGCCGGAGCTGGTCATCGGCCTGTTCATCGACCACAACGATCCGGCCAACCGCGAGGTGGTGCAACTGGCCGTCAGCCTGCTGGCCATCGCCGCCTGGTTCGAGCTGTTCGACGGCACCCAGTGCATCGCCATGGGCGCGATCCGTGGCCTGAAGGATGCACGCACGACCTTCCTCGTCGGGCTGGCCGGCTACTGGCTGGTGGGCGTGCCGATGGCGCTGCTGCTGACCTTCCCGCTGGGCTGGGGGCCGAGCGGCGTGTGGTGGGGCCTGGCGTCGGGTCTGGCTTGCGCGGCCATCGGACTGACGCTGGCCTTCGAGGCGAAGACGGCGCGACTGCTGCGCCCGCGCACGGCCGGCACGGTGCTGGTAGCTAGCTGACCGAGTCCTGCAGGCGCAGCGCACGGTTGGCGCCGAACACCAGGAAGCGCGCCAGCTCCGCCAACGGCAGCGGGCGGCTGATCCAGTAGCCCTGCACCTGATCGCAGCCGAACTGGCGCAACTCATCCTGCTGGGCTGCGGTTTCGACGCCTTCGGCCACCACTTCCAGGTTCAGGTTGTGCGCCAGGTTGATCATGGCCCGCACCAGTTGCAGGTTTTCCGGGCGCTCGTGCATGCCGCCGACGAAGCTCTTGTCGATCTTCAGCAGGGTGATCGGCAGGCTATTGAGGTGCACGAACGAGGAGAAGCCGGTGCCGAAATCGTCCAGCGAGAAGCGCACGCCCAGCCGGCCCAGCGCCTGCATGGTCTGCAGGACCTGATCGCTGCGGCGCATCACGGCGGTTTCGGTGAGTTCGAATTCCAGCCACTGGGCGTCGACGCCGCGCTCGCGGATCAGCCGCTCCAGGGTCGGCAACAACTGGCTGTCCTGGAACTGGCGGAACGACAGGTTCACCGCCATGTGCAACGGCGGCAGGCCGCGCCCGCGCAGCCACTGCATGTCACGCAGGGCACGGGAGATGACCCAGTAGCCCAGCGGCACGATCAGCCCGCTTTCCTCCGCCAGCGGCACGAAGTCGCCCGGGGTCAGCAGGCCGCGCTCGGGGTGGCGCCAGCGCACCAGGGCTTCGAGGCCGACGATCTGCCCGGTGTGCAGGTCCAGGCGCGGTTGGTAGTGCAGTTCCAGTTCGTCGCGGCGCAGCGCCCGGCGCAGTTCGCTTTCCAGATCGGCGAGGCTGCGGGCGCCGCGGTTGATGCGTTCGTCAAAGACGTGGAAGGTGCAGCCCTGGCGCGACTTGGCCTGTTGCATGGCGATGTGCGCGTGCCACAGCAACGGGTCGGCCGCTTCGCCGGCGCGGGCGTGGGCCATGCCCAGGCTGCAGCCCAGCAGCAGGCTTTCGCCTTCGACCCAGTAGGGTTCGCCCAGGGATTCGACGATCAGCTCGGCGATCTTCTCCACCCGCGCCGGGTCGCGGCGGGTGTCCAGCAGCAGGGCGAACTCGTCGCTGCCCAGACGTGCAATGTCGTCGCCGTTGTCCAGGTGCGCCTTCAGGCGCGCCACCACCTGCAAGATCAGGCGGTCGCCGGCCTGATGGCCGAGGGCGTCGTTGACGTGGCGGAAGTTGTCCAGGTCCAGGTGGCCCAGCGCCAGGCCGCGCCCTTCACTTTCGCTGAGGCGGGCGGCGAGCAGGGTCTGGAAGCCCTGGCGGTTGGCGATGCCGGTGAGCGGGTCCTGTTCGGCCAGGCTCTGCAGGGTGTTCTGCAGCGAGGTCCGTTCACGTACGTAACGCAGCGTGCGGCGCAGGACTTCGACGCTGAGGGATTCGGCCACCAGATAGTCGGCAACGCCGACCGGCTCATCCGCGGGCTCGCGCTCCAGCAGCAGGATCAGCGGCAGATGGCATTGGTGGGCGGACGGCAGTTTGCCGGGCGTGGCCAGCACCAGGCCGACCTGGTCCTCGTCGAACAGGCTGCTGGCCGCCTGCCAGGACGGGGCCGTGATCAGCGAATAGCCCTGCCCCAACGCGGCCAGATGCCCGCGCAGTAGCTGGGCCCACTGCGGCGCTTCCGCCAGCAGGAGCAGGCGCGTTGGTTCGACCGACGCTGCCAAGCGACCCCCATGTATCTCTAGAAAGGGAAGAAACTCCAGGCACCTTCCGTGCGCCCACTTCTCCCGGTTTTGAAGCGACGTCATCCGGACATCCACCGGATGTAGACGAAACTTCAGAGAAACTCTTAAGAGTTTTCTTCAAGTAATGCTGTCACAAGCCTAATACATGTACAGATTTATCCAAAACACATAAGTACGATCGTGTCACAGATCGCCGCTATTCCGAGCGGCACCCCGACGCCCGGCACGGCCTGCTAGAATACGCGCCCGCTCCACTACAGACCCCGCCTTTCATGTCCCGACTCAATCCCCGGCAGCAAGAGGCCGTGAACTACGTCGGCGGCCCGCTCCTGGTGCTGGCCGGCGCCGGCTCCGGCAAGACCAGCGTGATCACCCGCAAGATCGCCTACCTGGTGCAGCAGTGCGGCATCCGCGCCCAATACATCGTCGCCGTGACCTTCACCAACAAGGCCGCCCGCGAGATGAAGGAGCGCGTCAGCACCCTGCTGCGCCCCGGCGAAGGCAAGGGCCTGACCGTCTCGACCTTCCATAACCTGGGCCTGAACATCATCCGCAAGGAACACGCGGCCTTGGGCTACAAGCCCGGCTTCTCGATCTTCGACGAGAGTGATGTGAAGGCGCTGATGACCGACATCATGCAGAAGGAATATTCCGGTGATGACGGTCTGGACGAGATCAAGGGCCTGATCGGCAGCTGGAAGAACGACCTGATCCTTCCGGAAGAAGCGCTGGAAAAGGCGCGCAATCCCAAGGAACAGACCGCCGCGATGGTCTACCTGCACTACCAGCGCACACTCAAGGCCTACAACGCGGTGGATTTCGACGACCTGATCCTGCAGCCGGTGAAGCTGTTCCAGGAGCATCCGGAGATCCTCGACAAGTGGCGCAACCGCGTGCGCTACATGCTGGTGGACGAATACCAGGACACCAACGCCAGCCAGTACCTGCTGGTGAAGATGCTGGTGCAGCAGCGCGCGCACTTCACCGTGGTGGGCGACGACGACCAGTCGATCTACGCCTGGCGCGGCGCCCGCCCGGAAAACCTGATGCAGCTGAAGGAGGACTTCCCCTCGCTGAAGGTGGTGATGCTGGAGCAGAACTACCGCTCCACCAGCCGCATCCTCAAATGCGCCAACATCCTCATCGCCAACAACCCCCACGTGTTCGAGAAGCAACTGTGGAGCGAGATGGGCGAGGGCGACCCGATCCGCGTGATTCGTTGCCGCAACGAAGAATCCGAGGCGGAGCGGGTGGCGATGGAAATCCTCACCATCCACCTGAAGACGCAACGGCCCTACAGCGAATTCGCCATCCTCTACCGGGGCAACTATCAGGCGAAGCTGATCGAGCTGAAACTTCAGCACCACCAGATTCCCTATCATCTGTCAGGCGGCACCAGCTTCTTCGGACGGCAGGAAGTGAAGGACCTGATGTCCTACTTCCGCCTGCTGGTGAACCCGGACGATGACAACGCCTTCCTCCGCGTGATCAACGTGCCGCGCCGGGAGATTGGCTCCACCACCCTGGAGAAACTCGGCAACTACGCCACCGAGCGCGGCTGCTCGATGTTCAACGCCTCCGGCGAGCTGGGCCTGTCCGAACACCTGGACGCCCGCTACATCGAGCGTCTGCAGCGCTTCAAGCGCTTCATCGACAAGGTCCGCGAGCAGTGCGCCGGCAGCGACCCGATCGGCGCGCTGCGCAGCATGGTGATGGACATCGACTACGAGAACTGGCTGCGGCAGAACGCGTCCAGCGACAAGATCGCCGACTTCCGCATGGGCAACGTCTGGTTCCTCATCGAAGCACTGAAGAACACCCTGGAGCGCGACGAAGAAGGCGACATGACCATCGAGCAGGCCATCGCCAAGCTGGTGCTGCGCGACATGCTCGAACGCCAGCAGGAAGAGGAAGAAGGCGCCGACGGCGTGCAGATGATGACCCTGCACGCTTCCAAGGGTCTGGAATTCCCCTACGTGTTCATTCTCGGCGTGGAGGAAGAAATCCTCCCGCACCGCTCCAGCATCGAGGCCGACACCATCGAGGAAGAACGACGCCTGGCCTACGTGGGTATCACCCGGGCGAAGAAGAACCTGGCCATGACTTTTGCCGCCAAGCGCAAGCAGTACGGCGAGATCATCGACTGCTCGCCCAGCCGCTTCCTCGACGAATTGCCGCCCGAAGACCTGGTCTGGGAAGGCCAGGAGGACGCACCGCAGGAGGTCAAGGTCGCCAAGGGCAACTCGGCCCTGGCGGATATCCGGGCGATGCTCAAGCGCTGAGGTTGTTCCCTGTAGGAGCGAGCTTGCTCGCGAAGCTTTTCGCCGTGCGGTTCGCGAGCAAGCTCGCTCCTACAGAAAGGCACCGCAGCGGGATCACGCGCGGCCATCCATCGAAAAACTGTCCACTCGATCAGCAATTGCATTGGTCGGAACGTCGCGCAGATGGCCACTGGCGTTGTAGAATTACGCGCTTCATCAGCGACAGCCGCTCCGGAAGCACCCCCCGTGAACACTCTCAAAGACAAAATTCGCAGCGAAGGCATCGTTCTCTCCGAACAGGTCCTCAAGGTAGACGCCTTCCTCAACCACCAGATCGACCCGGCGCTGATGAAGTTGATCGGCCACGAGTTCGCCGAACGCTTCAAGAACCAGGGCATCACCAAGATCGTCACCATCGAGGCCTCGGGCATTGCCCCGGCGGTCATGGCCGGCCTCGAGCTGGGCATCCCGGTGATCTTCGCCCGCAAGTTCCAGTCGCTGACGCTGAAGAACGACCTGCTGATCTCCAAGGTCTTCTCCTTCACCAAGCAGACCGAAAGCACCATCGCCATCTCCGCCAAGCACCTGACCGCCGCTGACCACGTGCTGGTGGTGGACGACTTCCTCGCCAACGGCCACGCCGCCAAGGCGCTGATCGACCTGATCCAGCAGGCAGGCGCCAGCGTCGCCGGTCTGGGCATCGTCATCGAGAAGTCCTTCCAGGAAGGCCGCGCCTTGCTGGAGAACGAAGGCTATCGCGTGGAATCCCTGGCTCGCGTGAAGTCGCTGGCCAACGGTCAGGTCGAGTTCCTCGAAGACTGATCCACCGCTCCACGAAAAAAGGCGGGCGCCGACAGGGCCCGCCTTTTCATGTCCGGATGCAGGAGTGCGCCATGCGCGCAATCGCGGGCATGGCCCGCTCCTACAGCTTTGCCTGACTGGCTTTCAGGCCGGCCAGCACCAGCCGCTGGTAAAGCTCCTCACGCAGACCGTCCGGCTTGGCCAGGCCCATACGCTCCAGGTGTGCTGGGAAGGCTCCCGGCTCCGGCGCATCCAGCGTCGCCTTGCCCAGTTCGAGTATCTCGCTCAGCTTCAGCTTGCTCTTGAGCCAGCCCAGCGCCCGCAGCAGGTCGCGCTCGTCGTCGGTGAAGTCACAGCCCAGGGGGAATTCGGGCAGTAGATGGCCATGCTGTCGCGCTGCCTCCCGCAGGCGCTGCGGAGTGTTGTCGCGGTAACGCGCGTCCAGCTCGAAATCCTTCGGCAGCTTGCCGGCATCCTGGGCCTGGGCGATCAGCTCGTCCTGGAAGCGCGAGTCGGCGATGGCCAGCAGCGCGGCGATCACCTCGGCGTCGTTCCTGCCGCGCAGGTCGGCGACACCGTACTCGGTCACCACCATGTCGCGCAGGTGCCGGGGGATGGTGGTGTGGCCGTAGCTCCAGACGATGTTGGAACTCAGCTCGCCCTCGGACTCGCGCCAGCTGCGCAGCATCAGGATCGAGCGCCCACCTTCCAGCTCATGGGCCTGGGCGACGAAGTTGTACTGCCCGCCAACGCCGCTGAGCACGCGCCCGTCTTCCAATTGGTCAGCCACACCGGCGCCCAGCAGCGTCACGGTGAAGGCGCTGTTGATGAAGCGCGCATCGCGGCGCTGCTCGCGCTTGAGCTCTTCGTCGCGATAGAGATTGTTGACGAAGCCGATGCCGGTCATGCCGATCCCGGCCAGCTCCTCGCGCGGCATCTCGCGCAGGCGCCGGTAAAAGGCCTGCGGGCCGAGGAAGAAGCCGCCGTGGAGCCAGACGCCCGGCTCGCTGGGCGACGAACCCGGCCGCGCCGCGACCCGCCGGCTCAATACGCCCGCTTCGGCCAGCGCCAGCAGGCCGGGAACGAACATTTCGCTGCAGCCGTAGAGGCCTTGTTCGAAACCAGCGAGACCACCGTCGCGCTCGATCAGCTCGGCGTGGCGGGCGGTGGAGTCGAGGCTGTCGAGCAGCGCTCGATAACCGGGGTTGTCGCGGTGGCGGGTAAGCAGGGCCGAGGTCAGGGCATCACCCATGGAGCCGATGCCGATCTGTAGTGTGCCGCCGTCGCGCACCAGTGCGCTGGCGTGCAGGCCAATGCAGTGATCCTGCAGCCCTACCGGCATGTTGGGTGTGGAGAACAGCGTGCTGCTGTCGCCTGGCGCGTCCACCAGCAGGTCGAAGAAGTCCTCGTCCACTTCGGCGTCGCCGGGCATGTAGGGCAGTTGGTCGTGGACGACGCCGATGGTGACGATGGTTTCGCCCGCTGCGCGGCGTCGCTGCAGCATCGGCAGCAGGTCGAGGGTGATATCCGGGTTGCAGGCCAGGCTGAGCTTGCCCGGTCGGGCCGGGTCGCGGGCCACCAACTGGGCGACGGCATTGACGCCCTTGGCGTTGATGTCGCGCGCCACGTGGCTGTAGTTGCAGCTGATGTAGTTCTGCTGCGCCGGGGCGCTGTCCAGCAAACTGCCGGGCTGCAGGTAGAACTCCTCGACACGGATGTTCTCCGGCAGGCTGCCGCTGCGCAGGTCGTGCAGGTAGTCCAGTTCGGGGTAGTCGCCGTAGATGCGCTCGACGAAGGGTTCGAGGAAGCGCCGCTGCAGCTCGCCGCCGGCCTGCGGGCGGCCGAGTGATAGCGCGGTGTAGAGCGTCAGCTGCCGGCGAGGGTTCTCGCGGATGTGCCGGTACAGCGCGTTGGCCAGCTGGTTGGGCTTGCCCAGCCCGAGCGGCAGGCCAAGGCGGATGTGCCCCTCCAGGCGCTGCAGCAGGTGTTCGACGGCAGTTTCGATCGAGCAGGATTGCACCGGGCGTCCCTCCTGGTTCGCTTCAACGACTGGAGTTTGGACCGGCTTTACACAAAAGTTGCTCCCGCGACTCACGCGGTGACAAATCGCGGGCATGAAAAAGCCGCCCTTGGGCGGCTTTTTCGCACAGGTCGGCTCTTACAGGCCGGACATGTGGTGAATCGCAGCTTTCAGCTCGTCATCGGAGCAATCAGCGCAGGTGCCCTTGGGCGGCATGGCGTTGATACCCGAGATGGCCTTGGCCAGCAGGCCGTCGATACCGCCCTGCTCTTTGGCACGTTTGCCCCAGTCAGCCTTGTCGCCGACTTTCGGCGCGCCCAGCAGGCCGCTGCCGTGGCAGGTGGTGCAGACCTTGCCGACAATCTCTTCGCCCGAACGCGGGGCACCGCCACCGCCGGCAGAAGCGACGGCGCCAACGCCTTCGCATTCCTTGCCCTGGACGCAGACTTTGCCGACAGGTTCGAGACGCTTGGCAATGGCGTCATCGTTGGTCGCGGCCTGAACGCTCACTGCCCACAGGGCCAGTACGGCAGCTTGGGCTGCCAGGATTTTTCTAATCAGGTTCACCCTTTCACCCTCATCGTGGCTTATCACGCCCGGTCGCGGTGCAGTCACAGTCTCGGGCCGCGCGAGCGGGCGCAAGTATAACGGCAAAGCCGGGAAGCTCGAAACAATTGCACCCTCTAGCGGGGTCTTGCGGCATTAGGTCGCAGCGGGTCTGGCCGGTCCTACCGGCTGTTCAAAAATTTGCCGGTGTGGTCGCGCTGATCAGCCGAGCCGGGGCTTCGAACGGGTTGCGGAAGCGGTGCGGCTTGGTGCTGTCGAAATAATAGCTGTCACCGCATTCGAGAACGAAAGTCTCGTCGCCGACGGTCAGTTCCAGGCGACCTTCGACCAGCACGCCGGTCTCTTCGCCTTCGTGGGCGTACATGTCGTCACCGGTGTCGGAGCCCGGTGGATAGGTCTCGTCGAGCAGGGTGATGGCGCGGCTGGGGTAGTCCTTGCCGATCAGCTTCATGATGATCGAGCCGCTGGACAGGTCGCTGAGTTCGTCTGCCTTGTAGACCACAGGAGTGTTGCTGCTCTGCTCAAGATCGAGGGAAAAGAACTCGACCAGGGACATCGGAATACCACCCAGCACTTTCTTCAGCGAACTGATGGAGGGGCTGACGCTGTTCTTCTCGATCATCGAGATTGTGCTGTTGGTCACACCCGCCCGTTTGGCGAGTTCGCGCTGGGACAAACCTTTGAGCTTACGGATGGCTTGCAGACGAGCACCGACGTCCAAGGGTGGGGTCCTCCTTATTCTTGTGATCAGGCAGGCTCTGAAAGGCAGAACCCGCAACGGCTTGAGCCGAGCGGGTTCCAAGTGCCACGTATCATGGCAACACCGTTCAGTATTTACAACAGATCGCCCGTCGATCCTGCGCAAACTTTACGGGCGGTATCCGTCATTCGCCGCTATAGACCCGCGGGACGCGCTTGAGGTTGCAGAACAGCTGGTAGGGGATGCTGCCGCAGCGGGCGGCGAGGTCGCTGGCCGGCACGTTCGGCCCCCAGAGCTCGACACGGCTGCCCAGGCCGGCAGCCGGCAGATCGGTCAGGTCCACCGTGAGCATGTCCATGGACACGCGACCGATGATGCGGCTGGGCTTGCCGTCGATGAACACCGGCGTGCCGTCCGGCGCGTGGCGCGGATAGCCGTCGGCGTAACCCATGGCGACCACGCCCACGCGCACCGGGCGGTCGGCGATGAAGCGCGCGCCATAGCCCACCGGCTCGCCGGCCGGCAGTTCGCGGATGCTGATGACCTGGGACTCCAGGGTCATCACCGGACGCAGCTGATCGGCCAGCGGGTGTGCCTGTTCGAAGGGGGTGGCGCCGTAGAGCATGATGCCGGGGCGCACCCAGTCGCTGGGTACTTCAGACCAGCCGAGGATGCCGGGAGAATTGCGCAGGCTGATTTCATGGCCCTGTCCCGCGACTTCACGCACGGCCTGGAAAGCGGCGACCTGCTCCTCGGTGCGCGAGCAGTCGAGCTCGTCGGCACGGGAGAAGTGGCTCATCAGCACGACCTTGGCCACGTGGGGCAGCGCCTTCAGGCGCGCCAGCGCGGCGGCGTAATCCTGCGGGAAGAAACCGACGCGGTGCATGCCCGAGTCCATCTTCAGCCAGACGGTCAGCGGCTTGCTCGGGCGCGCTCGCTCGATGGCCTCCAGCTGCCAGGCCGAATGCACCACACACCAGAAGTCATGGGCGTCGATCAGTTCCAGCTCGCTGGCTTCGAAGAAGCCTTCGAGCAGCAGGATCGGTGCACGGATGCCGGCTTCGCGCAACTCCAGCGCTTCCTCGATGCAGGCCACGGCGAAACCGTCGGCCTCAGCTTCCAGTGCACGAGCACAGACCACCGCACCATGGCCGTAGGCGTCAGCCTTGACCACCGCCAGCGCTCGGGCGCCAGTGACTTCACGGGCCAGGCGGTAGTTGTGGCGCAGGGCGGCGAGGTCGATCAGGGCACGGGCGGGACGCATGGCGAGGCTCTCTTATGGTCTGTGTGGAACAAAAGCGACGGACGAAAAAAACCCGGCGCTCCGGCCGGGCCACGCAAAACGATCAGGGCAAGGCGGCGACGATGGAAATCTCGACGAGGATTTCCGGGTAGCACAGCGCCGCCTGGACGGTGGCGCGCGCCGGGGCGCTGCCCTGCGGGACCCACTGGTCCCAGACGCCGTTCATGCCGGCGAAATCGGCAGCGACGTCTTTCAGGTAGATGGTTGCCGAGAGGATCCGCGACTTGTCCGTGCCGGCCTCGTCGAGCAGGCGCTCGACGCTGGCGAGGACTTCGCGGGTCTGCTGTTCGACGTCGGCGGTGAGGTCGTCGGCCACCTGGCCGGCCAGGTAGACCGTGCCGTTGTGGACGACGGCCTGGCTCATCCGCTGATTAGTGTGCAGGCGCTGGATGGCCATTCTGAGCCTCCGTGGTGGAACCGTAGCGGGAGATGTCCAGGCCTTCGGTGCTGATCTGCGGGCGCTTCTTCGCCATCAGGTCGGCAAGGTAGCGGCCCGAGCCGCAAGCCATGGTCCAGCCCAGGGTGCCGTGGCCGGTGTTGAGGAACAGGTTGCGGAAGCGGGTGCCACCGACGATCGGAGTGCCGTCCGGGGTCGCCGGGCGCAGGCCGGTCCAGAACTCCGCCTGGCTGACGTCGCCGCCTTCCGGGTAGAGGTCGGTGGTGATCATTTCCAGGGTGGCGCGGCGACGCGGGTTCAGCGACAGGTCGAAACCGGCGATTTCCGCCATGCCGCCCACGCGGATGCGCTGGTCGAAGCGAGTGATCGCGACCTTGTAGGTCTCGTCGAGAATGGTCGAGGTCGGTGCCATGTCCGGGTTGGTGATCGGCACGGTCAGCGAGTAGCCCTTGAGCGGATAGACCGGGGCGTCGATACCCAGCGGCTTGAGCATCTGCGGCGAGTAGCTGCCCAGCGCCAGCACGTAGCGGTCGGCGGTGACCAGTTGGCCATCGACCCAGACGCCGTTGATGCGGTCGCCGGCGAAGTCCAGGCGCTGGATGTCCTGGCCGAAGCGGAATTCCACACCCAGGGCCTTGGCCATCTCGGCCAGCTTGGTGGTGAACATCTGGCAGTCGCCGGTCTGGTCATTGGGCAGGCGCAGGGCGCCGACCAGCTTGTCGGCCACCTTGGCCAGGGCCGGCTCGACGCGGGCGATGCCGGCGCGGTCCAGCACTTCATAGGGAACGCCAGTGCTTTCCAGGACAGCGATGTCCTTGGCGGCGGAGTCCAGCTGGGCCTGGGTGCGGAACAGCTGGGTGGTGCCCAGGGAGCGGCCTTCGTAACTGATGCCGGTCTCGGCGCGCAGTTCGTCGAGGCAGTCGCGGCTGTACTCGGACAGGCGCACCATGCGCTCCTTGTTCACCGCGTAGCTCTTGGCGTTGCAGTTGCGCAGCATCTGCCACATCCAGCTGTAGCTGGCTCGGGTCGCCGGTGAGCTTGATGGCCAGCGGGGCGTGGGTCTGCATCAGCCATTTCATGGCCTTGAGCGGGATGCCCGGGGCAGCCCAGGGCGAGGCGTAGCCAGGGGACACTTGTCCTGCGTTGGCGAAGCTGGTTTCCAGGGCCGGGCCTGGCTGGCGGTCGACGACGACCACTTCGAAGCCGGCACGGGCGAGATAGTAAGCACTGGCGGTACCGATCACACCGCTGCCAAGCACCAGAACGCGCATCTTTGCCTCCTACGTCGCGCCAGTGGCGCGGACGTTTCTTATTCTGAACGTAGATGCGCGCAGTATAGGAAGTCAGGCTCAGCGATATTCACTGATTGCGATGCGTGTTTTGACGAAAATTCCTGGCAAAAGTCGCTTTCACGGAGGGACATCCACCAGGATTACCGCCTTTTCACCCGAAACCGAATGGTCGAGAATCTGGCGATTATTTCACCAGATCCAGAGGAAATAGCGAACAGCAAGGGATTGGCCAGAACTTATCGCGCCGAACCATCGCCTGACGGGAATTACCTGCTTCCGCCGACGCCTTCGGGGCTCGCCGCCGGAAGCGACGGCGAGCAGGGAAATCCCCTTGGCGCGCTTACTTGCGCACCCACTGGCCGTTGACCTGCACGTACTGCCCCGAGGGCGTGCGCTCGATGGCCTTCTTGCCCGCCAGGGATTCCACGTCCTTGAGGGTGGCGCCACTCTGGCTGGCGACCTTCTGGTACTCGGCGCGGCGGGCGGCGTTGATCTGCGCGGCAACTTCGGCGGCGTCACCGCCGTTCTTCACGACGCCCAGGTAACCGTCGGCCTGCTCGCCGACCAGACCCTGAGACTTGGCGCCACCCAGGGCAGACATGGCCTGCTCCAGGCTCATCGCCATGACCGGCAGGCTGAGGCAGAAAGCAACCAGCGCGGCACCCAGCTTGAAGTGCAATTTCATGAAAAGGCTCCCTTCTTCAGAACAGGCCGCTGTTCTCGTTGATGATGCCATCGAGCGCCTTGTCGACCTTGATATAGATCTCGTGCTCGATCTTCACGTTGAGGTTGATGTTGATCGGCTCCTTGGGCGCGGCGAGCTGCACGGTAGGCGTGCAGCCCTGAACGACGCCCGCCAGGAGCAGGAAGGGCAAAACGGCGCGAAGGCGCATCGGGGTTCTCCTTGCGGTCATGGCGCGGCGGCCGGGTCGTTGCGCAGGCGGTCCTGCACGCGCTTGCGGATGGTGTCGCTGACCCGGTCGCTCAGTTGCAGGCTGGTGAGCAGCTTGGGCACGTTCTCCTCCAGGTTGACGTTGAGGTTGATCGGCCGACCCTGCTCCAGCTCGGGTTTGCGCCCGCTCAGGCTCAGGGCGAGGAGCAGCTTGCCGGATTCATCATAATCCACGCGGCTGCTGAGCTTGTCGTAGCGGAAATCGTCGATGGCCGTGGCCACCAGTTGCATGGCCGGGTTGCTCTGGCCGAGCGCCTGGATCTTCGCCGAGCGGAACTGCAACACGCCCGGTTCACGAGCCGCTACCTCGCCGCCCTGGATAACCAGCTTGCCATCATGCAGGCCGAGCGGCAGGTTGCCGTCGATGATCCCGCTACCGGACAGCCCTTCCGCCGGATACGCCGCGAGGATCGCCTCCAGCGCCAGCCCTTCCAGCTTCAGGGTAAGACCCTGCCCACGGGTGGAAAGATCCACGGCGCCGGCCGGCAACCAGGCACGCCCGTTGAACAACCCGAGTTCCGCCTGCTGCCAGTCGATCCGTCCGGCCAATGGCGCGTTCAGCGAGGCCTTGTAGCTGCCCTGCAGGGACAGCGGGCCGAGGCTGACGCCGGGGTTCAGCGAGGCGACTTTCACCTGCGGCAATTGCAGGTCCATCTGTGAGCCTTTGAGGGCGAACTTCGCCTGCAGGTCGAGGCCATGGACCTCGCTGCGGTCATAGACACCTTCCAGCCCGCTGCCGCGCAGGTTCAGGTCGAGGCTCAGCGGCGCAGTGCCCGGTGGCAGTCGCCAATCCAGATCGAAGCTCGCCTTGCCGTTGTTCAGGCTGAGCAGGCCCGGCCAGTCTCCGAGAGACCTTTCCAGCGGGTTGCCGGTACGCAGGAAGAACTCCGGCTGTCGCGCGAGCAACGCGACGCCCTGCTTTGTCGAGTTATTCAGGTCGACCTCGGCATTCAGGCCGCCGCTGTTCAACAGGCGGCCCTTGAACTGCTGGGCGTCGAGGCTTGCGGCGAGCGTACCCATCGCATTCCAGGACAGCGGCTTGACGTGGGGCTGGCGCAGCTCGCCCACGGCCAGTTTCAGCGGGGCATTCAGTTGCAGGCTGACGGGCGCCTCACTCGCATAGCCCAGGTTAAGCCCGCCTTTGCCCAGGCTAATGGCGAGCTTGCTGGCCTTGAGCGACTGCGGGCCGGTCAGCGTACCGATCTGCAGTTGCGCGCCATCGGCCAGGTTGAAACTCGCCGACTGCTGATCGACCCGGGCGTCGAAGCTGAGGTCGACACGGCTGTTATCTCCGCGCAGGCCAGCCAGTTCCATATGCGGAATCTTGCCCTCCAGCCGCGAGTCGTTCAGTTGCAACGCCAGCGGGGTCGCCTCCAGCAGGGCCACACGGGCACGCAAGCGCAGGTCGGCTGCGCCCACGGCGCGCAGGTCGGCGCGCACGCTACCGGCCTCTTCGTCCACGCCGGGCTCCATATGCAGCGTCAGTCGCGCCGGGCGCAAACCGACCGGCAGCGCCTGTAACCAGTCGCCGTAGAGATCGGAAAGACGCAGGTCACCACTGATCACCGAGGGCCGCCAACCAATATCGGTGCCGCTGGCGATCAGCCGCAGATCACCCTGCAGGCTGCCCGCGCCCGGTAGCGGCCAGGGCTGCGGCAGTTGCAGAGAAAGATCGACGCTGCCACGGCCATCGCGCAGGCCCGGCCAGTCCGGCCAGGCGGCGTCTCCGGCCAGCTGCGTGTCCCAGCTCAGGCGCAGGCGCCCGGCCTCGGGGATCGGCAACGGCAGGTTCGGCGTCGGCAGCCACATGCCCAGCCAGTTGCGCACGGCCTGCACCGGCGGCACGGCTGGGCTGGCGATACTGCCGCTGAGCTGCCGGCTGGCCGGCGCCCAGCTGGAGTCCAGGGAAAGCAGCTGCTCGTTGTCCAGGTAGCTGTTCAGTTGCAGGCGCCACTGGCCATCGCCGGGTTGCAGCAGGCCGTTGAACGCCAGTTGCTGGCCGCCCTGGCGCAGCTCTCCCCCCAGCGCCGCGGCGCCGCCCTGAATCTGCTGCCAGTGCGCGCTGCCATTGAGGGTGCAGCGCTGCTCGCGGGCACAGGGCAACTCGACGGCGACGTGCTCCAGCGCCAACCGACCGGGCAGCAGGGCCAGCCAGCGATTGAGCTGGGCGATGTCCGGCAGCGCGGCGTCTTCATCCTGTGCGGCCTGCCCCGGCCACTGGCGTACGTCGATGCTGCCGGCGGCCAGCTCCTTGAGGCGCCAGCGTCCGTCTGCGTGTTCGGGCCAGCCGACGCGCAGGTCCTGCAGCTGGATTGCCAGGCGCGAACCGTCCGCTGTCTGTCGCTGGAGAGCCAGGCGCTGCAGCGTCAAACCCTGGCCGGAAATGCTCAGCCCCTGCCACTGCTCGATGCTCACCCCGGCATTCGCCAACAGGCGCGGAACCGCCAGCCACGCCGCACCGACCGCCAGTGCCAGGAGTAGCAACAGCAGCAGGAGAACGGTGCGCAGGCGGGGAAGCGACATGCAAAAACCTCGGCGGAAAGCGGCCGGCCTCGCCGAAAGGGACGAAGCGTTGGCCTACAGGCTGGCCGTCCGGCGCGGGAAGTTCAAGGGATGCCAGTGATATTCCCTGCACAACCGACTATATTGCCGACATTCCCCCAAAGCTCATCCCAGAGTCCTTCCCATGCGAACCCAGCATCAAAGCCGCCGCGAACTGGACAAGATCGACCGCAACATCCTGCGCATCCTGCAGGAAGAAGGTCGCATCTCCTTCACCGAACTGGGCGAACGCGTCGGCCTCTCCACCACGCCGTGCACCGAGCGCGTGCGCCGACTGGAGCGCGAGGGAATCATCATGGGCTACAACGCCCGGCTGAACCCGCAGTACCTCAAGGCCAGCCTGCTGGTATTCGTCGAGATCAGCCTGGACTACAAGTCCGGCGATACCTTCGAGGACTTCCGCCGCTCGGTGCTCAAGCTGCCCCACGTGCTGGAATGCCATCTGGTGTCGGGCCATTTCGACTACCTGGTGAAGGCGCGCATCTCCGAGATGGCCTCCTACCGCAAGCTGCTGGGCGACATCCTGCTCAAGCTGCCCCACGTGCGCGAATCCAAGAGCTACATCGTGATGGAAGAGGTGAAGGAAAGCCTCACACTGCCCATCCCGGACTGAAAAGCGGGCCGATTCCCCGCCGTTCGCGGCAAGCTCATCCGATTTATTTACAACTTCCCGGTGCTTTTTCCGGCCAAGGCTATTGGCTGCGCGGGAAGTCGGCGTTTATCCTGCGTAAAATTTTAACAACACAAAAATCAGGATATCGCACATGAACGCCCGCGTTCACCAGCCGGTGCACACCGACCGCCACGCCCCGTCCTACTACGCCGCGAGCGTCAACCGCCGCCTCGAAGTACCGCCCCTGGCCGGCGAGGAAAAGGCCGACGTGTGCGTCATCGGCGGCGGGTTCTCCGGGGTGAACACGGCCATCGAGCTGGCCGAGCGCGGGCTCTCGGTGATCCTGCTGGAAGCCCACCAGATCGGCTGGGGCGCGAGCGGGCGCAACGGCGGCCAGTTGATCCGGGGTGTCGGCCACGGCCTGGAGCAGTTCGAGCCGGTGGTGGGCGTTGACGGCGTCCACGCCATGAAGCTGATGGGCCTGGAAGCGGTGGAGATCGTCCGCCGCCGCGTCGAGCAGTACGCCATCGATTGCGACCTGACCTGGGGCTACTGCGACCTGGCCAACAAGCCCTCGGATGTCGAGGGCTTCCAGGAAGATTTCGACGAGCTGAAAAGCCTCGGCTACCGCCACGAACTGCGCATGATCCCGAAAGAGGACATGCGCTCCATCGTCGGCTCCGACCAGTACGTCGGCGGCATGGTGGACATGGGTTCGGGCCACCTGCACCCACTCAACCTCGCCCTCGGCGAGGCCGCCGCGGCGCAGAGCCTGGGCGTCAGGCTGTTCGAGAACGCTGCCGTCACCGGCATCGACTATGGCAACGAAGTGCGTGTGCGCACCGCCAACGGCAGCGTGCGCGCCAAGTCCCTGGTGATCGCCTGCAACGCTTACCAGAACCGGCTGAACCCCTATCTCGACGGCAAGGTATTGCCCGCCGGCAGCTACGTGATCGCCACCGAACCGTTGTCCGCCGAGCAGGCGCACGCGCTGCTGCCACAGAACATGGCGGTGTGCGACCAGCGCGTGGCGCTGGACTACTACCGGCTCTCCGCCGACAACCGCCTGCTGTTCGGCGGCGCCTGCCACTACTCCGGGCGCGATCCGGCGGATATCGCCGCGTACATGCGGCCGAAGATGCTCAAGGTGTTCCCGCACCTGGCGAACGTGCGCATCGACTACCAGTGGGGCGGCATGATCGGCATCGGCGCCAACCGCCTGCCGCAGATCGGTCGCCTGCCCGACCAACCCAACGTGTACTTCGCCCAGGCCTACGCCGGCCACGGCGTCAATGCCACCCACCTGGCCGGCAAACTGCTCGCCGAAGCCATCGCCGGCCAGCACGGCAGCGGCTTCGAGCTGTTCGCCAAGGTGCCGCACATCACCTTCCCCGGCGGCAAGCTGCTGCGCTCGCCGCTGCTGGCCCTGGGCATGGCCTGGTACCGCTTCAAGGAAACCCTCGGCGGCTGACCGCCGCTGCGTTGCAGCGGCTAGAATCTTCCGCAGCCCGTCACCGGCGGGCTTGTCGGAGACTCCTCTTTGCTTCCACGCCTGCTCCTGCTGATCCTGCTGGCCCTGGGTGGCTGCGCCAGCGCGCCGCCGCCCGAGCCTTCGCACGTGCTGCCGGTGCAGGGAACCCGGCTGGACAACCAGATCAGCGAACAGGCCGCGGCCCACCCCGGCCAGTCCGGCTTCCACCTGCTGGCCTCCAGCGTCGACGCCTTCCTCGCCCGTGCCGAGCTGATCCGCAAGGCCCAGCGCAGCCTCGACGTCCAGTACTACATCGTCCACGACGGCCTCACTACCCGCGCATTGATCCGCGAGCTGCTCCACGCAGCGGATCGCGGGGTGCGCGTGCGCATCCTGATCGACGATACCAGCAGCGACGGCTGGGACTACGAACTGGGCACCCTCGCCGCGCACCCGAACATCCAGGTGCGCCTGTTCAACCCGCTGCACCTGGGCCGCAGCACCGGTGTGACGCGCAACCTCGGGCGGCTGTTCAACCTCTCCGAGCAGCACCGGCGGATGCACAACAAGCTGCTGCTGGCGGACAACAGCGTGGCCATCGTCGGCGGCCGCAACCTGGGCGACGAGTACTTCGACGCCAAGGCCGAGATGAACTTCAGCGACCTCGACCTGATGGGCGTCGGTCCGGTGGCGCAGGCGCTGGGGCAGAGCTTCGACCAGTACTGGAACAGTCGCATCAGCCGCCCCATCGAGGACTACCTGTGGGGCGAGCCGGACCTCGACGAGCTCAACCGCATGCGTCGCAAGCTGGATCATTACCTGGCGAAGGAGCGGGTGAAAAGCTCCAGCTACATCGCCCGGCTGAACCGCAACAGCGATCGCCCGCACCTGCAGAACTGGCTGGACGACCTGGTCTGGGCGCCGGGCAAGGCGGTCTGGGATACGCCACTGAAAGTGCTCGACCAGGGCGATCCGAAGGGTGAGCAGCTGCTCAGCACCCAACTGCAGCCGCTGTTCGACGGCGTGTCCAAGGAACTGATCCTGGTCTCGGCCTACTTCGTGCCGACCAGCGCCGGCGTCGACTACCTGACCCGGCGCGCGGACAGCGGCGTCAGCGTGCGCCTGTTGACCAACTCACTGGAGGCGACCGATGTGCCCGCCGTGCATGCCGGCTATGCGCCCTATCGAATGGAGCTGCTGGAGCACGGGGTGAAACTCTACGAGCTCCGTGCCGATCCAGACCAGCGCCTGTCCGGGGCGCCCTGGATGGTGCGCGGGTCGAGCAGCGCCAGCCTGCATAGCAAGGCGGCAGTGTTCGACCAGCAGAAAGTGTTCGTCGGTTCGCTGAACTTCGACCCACGCTCGGTGCTCTGGAACACCGAGGTCGGCATCATAGTCGACAGCCCGGAACTGGCCGATCAGGTGCGCCGCCTGGCGCTGGCGAGTATGTCGCCGAGCGTCAGCTACCAGGTGAAGGTCGCACCCAACAGCGACCCGCCGAAGCTGGTCTGGATCGAGGAGCGCGGCGGCAAGCTGGTGGCGCTGGAGCGCGAGCCGGGCAATGCCTGGCGCCGGCTCAACGCATGGATCGCCGGCGCCATCGGGCTGGAGAAGATGCTCTAGGAGCGCTCCTGCTGCAGGTCGGCGTCGGTCGAGCGCATCACCGGCGGCAAGCCGCGCAGGCTCACCAGAATCACGAAACCGGCCGCCCCCAGCGCCATCACCAACGGCAGCGCGTGGCCGCTGATCCACTGGCTGGCTGCTCCCGTGGCCAGCGGCCCGATCAGGCAACCGATGCCCCACAACTGGGCAATGTGGGCATTGGCGCGGACCAGTGCGTCATCGCGATAACGCTCGCCGATGAGGATCAGCGACAGGGTGAACAGCCCGCCAGCACTGGCGCCGAACAACACCAGCACCGGCCAGATGGCGATGTGATGCAGCAGGGGCGGCATGGCCAGGCTACTGAGGAACAGCACGATGCCGCAGCCCTTGAACAATGTCTGCCGCGAGATTCGGTCAGCCAGCCAGCCGATGGGCAGTTGCAGCAGCGCATCGCCGACCACCACGGTGCTCACCATCGCCAGTGCCACCGCCTGGGTGAAGCCCTGCTGGATGCCGTAGACCGGCAGTAGCGTGAGAATCATCGCCTCGAAGCCGGCGAACAGCACCACCGCCCAGGCAATCGCCGGGAGCTGGCCGCAGAAGGCGAAGAGTCCCCGCCCGCTGGCACTATGGGGGTCGACCTTGGGCGCGCCGGTACGGCCGAGCAGCAGCAGCGAGCCGCCCACCAGCAGGCAGACGCTGAACCAGAAGCCACGGTTGTCGGCGGTGCCGATGAAGGTCAGCAGCACCGGGCCGGACAGCTGGCTCAGCGCGTAGCCGGTACCGTACAGGGCAACCAGGCGACCGCGCCATTTCTCGATGGCCAGCTGGTTGATCCAGCTCTCACCGAGGATGAACACGACGGTCAGTTGCACACCGATCAGCAGGCGCAGGAACAGCCAGATCGGGTAGCTCTGCAGCAGCGCCAGCAGGCCCACCGAGAAGGCCCCGGAAAGCAGGCACAGGCGCATCAACAGCGGCGTGCCGACGCGCGCGGCGAGGCGCCCGGCAATCATCGCACCCAGCAGTACGCCCACGGCCGGCGTGGACGCCATGACGCCGATGGCAAAATTGCCATAGCCCCAGCCCTCCAGGCGCAACGAGACCAGCGGCATGGTCAGGCCCAGGGCCAGACCGATGCTGATGACGGCAGCACACACGGCAAAATACGGTCCCCAACGCATTGTCTTTCTCCCGTTCCATCCGGAGCGCACGCCAGGCGCGAGGGGTGCCCGATGCGCAATGCACAGCGGCCGGGCTTCCCTGAGGGAAACCCGGCCGCGGGTGTGGCTCTGTGTCAGAGCCGGCCCCTGACTCGGGGCCGACCTGCTTCAGCCGAAGATCAGAGTTTGATCCAGGTGGCTTTCAGCTCGGTGTACTTGTCGAACGCGTGCAGCGACTTGTCGCGACCGTTGCCGGACTGCTTGAAGCCACCGAACGGAGCGGTCATGTCGCCGCCGTCGTACTGGTTCACCCACACGCTGCCGGCGCGCAGCGCCTTGGCGGTCAGGTGAGCCTTGGACAGGTCGCTGGTCCACACCGCGGCGGCCAGGCCGTACGGGGTGTCGTTGGCGATGCGCACGGCTTCTTCGGCATCGGTGAACTCGATGACCGACAGCACCGGGCCGAAGATCTCTTCACGGGCGATGCGCATGGCGTTGGTCACGCCGTCGAAGATGGTCGGCTCGACGTAGGTGCCGCCGGTCTCTTCCAGGGTGCGCTTGCCGCCGGCCACCAGCTTGGCGCCGTCGTCGTGGCCAGCCTGGATGTAGCTCAGCACGTTGTTCATCTGGGTGGTGTCGACCAGCGCACCGACGTTGGTTTCCGGGTCCAGCGGGTTGCCCGGCTTCCAGGCCTTGATGGCTTCGACGACCATCGGCACGAACTCGGCCTTGATCGACTTCTCCACCAGCAGGCGCGAGCCGGCGGTGCAGACTTCGCCCTGGTTGAAGGCGATGGCGCTGGCGGCAGCTTCAGCAGCGGCTTTCAGGTCCGGAGCGTCGGCGAAGACGATGTTCGGGCTCTTGCCACCGGCTTCCAGCCAGACGCGCTTCATGTTGGATTCGCCCGCGTAGACCATCAGTTGCTTGGCGATCTTGGTCGAACCGGTGAACACCAGGGTATCGACGTCCATGTGCAGGGCCAGGGCCTTGCCAACGGTGTGACCGAAGCCCGGCAGGACGTTGAACACGCCTTTCGGAATGCCGGCCTCGATGGCCAGCTGGGCGATGCGGATGCCGGTCAGCGGGGACTTCTCGGAAGGCTTGAGGATCACCGAGTTACCGGTGGACAGCGCCGGGCCGAGTTTCCAGCAGGTCATCAGCAGGGGGAAGTTCCACGGCACGATGGCGGCAACAACGCCGACCGGCTCGCGGGTGACCAGGCCCAGTTCGTTGTGGGCGGTGGCGGCGACTTCGTCGTAGATCTTGTCGATCGCCTCACCGCTCCAGCGCAGGCTGTTGGCGGCGCTGGACACGTCGATGCTCAGCGAATCGCTGATCGGCTTGCCCATGTCGAGGGTTTCCAGCAGGGCCAGTTCCTCGGCGTTCTCCAGCAGCAGCTCGGAGAAACGGATCATGACCTTCTTGCGCTTGGCCGGGGCCAGGCGCGACCAGGAGCCGGAATCGAAGGCGGCACGGGCAACCTGCACGGCACTTTCGGCATCGGCCAGGTCGCAGCTGGCGACCTTGGCCAGGAAGCGGCCATCCACAGGGCTGATGCAATCGAAGGTGGCGCCGGATGCGGCGTCGACGTATTCACCGTTGACGAAGGCGCGGCCTTCGATCTTCAGGTCCTTGGCGCGAGCTTCCCAATCGGCGCGAGTGAGGGTACCCATGACAACGTGTCCTCTTATTAATGTACTTATCAGGTGCAGGCGCCCGGCGGGCGCGCTGTCAAAAATATCGCAAGGCGGAGCGAACGCATGCTGTTCGCCACCCTAAACCGGAGGCAGCCAATTTTCAATATTTTTTACACTAAGCGGCCAAATGGCCTTGTCACGTTCGTTTTATTAAACATAGACTGCCTTGATTCGTCGGCTGATGGTTTTCCGACAGCCGCTTCGGAGTAAATATCCAACAGCGCTGCGCGTGCCCGCACGCACTCTCGCCAACAACTCTAAAGAACCGAGACCGCCATGAACGTCGAGCAGATCGTCGATTTCGCCCAGGCCACCACCGCCCCCGAACACTACCGTCCCGCCCCGGACCGCATCATCAAGGGCGACCCGGCGCAGAACGTACGCAACCACTACGCCAGCGACTGCGGCCAGTTCAACGTGGGCATCTGGGAAGGCGAGCCGGGCCACTGGAACGTCAGCTACACCGAGCACGAGTACTGCGAGATTCTCCAGGGTGTGTCGGTGATCCGTGACGCCAATGGCGGCGCCAAGACCGTGCGCGTCGGCGACCGCTTCGTCATCCCGGCCGGCTTCAGCGGCACCTGGGAAGTACTGGAGCCCTGCCGCAAGGTCTATGTGATCTTCGAGCAGAAGGCCTGAGCACCCGAACCTGAAAAAGCCCGCCGAATGGCGGGCTTTTTTGTGCCTGCCGTTTCACAGGAAAAACGGCAGGCAAGAAAAAACCCGCCACGAGGGGCGGGTTTCTTCACAAGGGCGAAGATCAATTACTTGATCTTGGCTTCCTTGTAGATCACGTGCTTGCGAACAACCGGATCGTATTTCTTGATCTCGATTTTCTCAGGCTTGGTACGCTTGTTCTTGTCGGTGGTGTAGAAGTGGCCGGTACCGGCGCTGGACACCAAACGGATCAGTTCGCGCATGACTGCAGCTCCTTAGAATTTTTCGCCGCGGGCGCGCAGGTCGTTCAGAACGGCCTCGATGCCACGCTTGTCGATGATACGCATGCCTTTGGCGGAAACGCGCAGACGCACGAAGCGCTTCTCGGATTCAACCCAGAAACGGTGGTGCTGCAGGTTCGGCAGGAAACGGCGGCGGGTTTTGTTGTGTGCGTGGGAAATGTTGTTCCCGGTAACCGGACCCTTACCGGTCACTTGGCAAACTCTCGACATGGCTCAGCCCTCTGTAAACCACATGCCAAACCCGGCATGGGTTGGCTGCTTAACTCAATAGGATTCTCAGTTTCACCGGGGTCTTAACTGCCGCTTCGCCGCGATCGAGTCGCAGGATCAGGCAGGGCCCCAGAAAAGAGCGCAGCTTTATATCAGAAAGTCACTTGCAGCTGCAAGGGAAAGCATGACTCGAAAAAGCCGACGCCAGCCCCCGCGGGCCGCGGCACTGGTGCCGTTCGTCGCCTGTCATCGTTGTGACGGGCGGCGGCTTGGTCTAGGGTAGCTCCTTCGAGGCTGCCAACAGCCTTGCATGACCCGCCCAGCCTCGCGGATGGGCATCTTGCCAGCTTACACGGAGTCCGTCATGCGTCTTGCCCTTCTCGCCCTCCTGCTTTCCCCTGCCCTCGCCAGCGCCGCCTCGCTGAGCGTGTGCACCGAAGCCAGCCCCGAAGGCTTCGATGTGGTCCAGTTCAACTCGCTGACCACCACCAACGCCTCGGCCGACGTGCTGATGAACCGCCTGGTGGACTTCGACGCCGCCCGCGGCGAAGTGGTGCCGAGCCTGGCCGAGAGCTGGAAGGTCTCCGACGATGGCCTGACCTACGACTTCCAGCTGCGCGAAGGCGCGGCCTTCCACCACACCGACTACTTCAAGCCGAGCCGGACGCTTGCCGCCGACGACGTGGTGTTCAGCTTCCAGCGCATGCTCGACCCGGCCCAGTCCTGGCACAAGGTTGCCCAGAGCGGTTTCCCCCACGCCCAGTCGATGCAGTTGCCGACCCTGGTCAAGGCCGTGGAGAAGGTCGATGAGCACCACGTGCGCTTCAGCCTCAACCACCCGGACGCCACCTTCCTGGCGATGCTCAGCATGGGCTTTGCCTCCATCTATTCCGCCGAGTACGCCGACCAGTTGATGAAGGCCGGCACCCCGGAGAAGCTCAACGCCCAGCCGATCGGCACCGGCCCCTTCGTCTTCAAGCGCTTCCAGAAGGACGCCGTGGTGCGCTACGCCGCCAACACCGAGTACTTCGGCGGCAAGCCGGCTGTGGATAACCTGGTGTTCGCCATCACCCCGGACGCCAGCGTTCGCCTGCAGAAGCTCAAGCGCGGCGAATGCCAGATCGCCCTGTCGCCCAAACCGCTGGACGTCGAGGCCGCGCAGAAGAGTGCCGAGCTCAAGGTCGAACAGACCCCGGCCTTCATGACCGCCTTCGTCGGCATCAACAGTCAGCACCCGCCGCTGGATAATCCCAAGGTGCGCCAGGCGATCAACCTCGCCTTCGACAAGGGCACCTACCTCAAGAGCGTGTTCGCCGGCAGCGCCACTGCCGCCGACGGCGTCTACCCGCCCAACACCTGGAGCTACGCCAAGGACATCCCCGGCTACCCCCGCGATCTGGACAAGGCTCGCGCGCTGCTGGCCGAGGCCGGGCACAAGGACGGCTTCAAGACCACCATCTGGACCCGTCCCTCCGGCAGCCTGCTCAACCCCAACCCCAGCGTCGGCGCGCAGCTGCTGCAGGCGGACCTGGCGCAGATCGGCATCCAGGCCGAGATCCGCGTGATCGAGTGGGGCGAGCTGATCCGCCGCGCCAAGGCCGGCGAGCATGACCTGTTGTTCATGG
>JASGKM010000025.1:0-17359 GCA_049840615.1 Pseudomonas sp. | reverse complement strand
TCGGCCATGGCACGCAGCGCCTTGATGCCGGACATGCTGAACACCGCAGTACCCAGCATGAAGTGCACGCGCCAGAACAGCTCCAGCGGCGGCAGGCGCGGTGCAGACTCGTGCACCAGCAGCATGTAGCGGCGGAACACCTTGCCGTAGACCTCTTCGAGGTACTTGCGCAGGTGGCCCTGACTCTGGCTGAAGGCCAGACCCAGCAGGCGCATGAAGATCGACAGGTCGTTGCCGCTGCGCGGCTTGACAGCCATGGCCTGGACCACGAGCAGTTCAAGCAGCTCCTCCAGGGAGGCGCGCGGCGCATCGGGCTTGGCCTGGCGGCGATCCAGCTCCTTTTCGAGGCTGGCGCAGAACGGGCCGAGGAAGCGCGAGAAAACCGCCTGGATCAGCGCCTTCTTCGAGCCGAAGTGATAGTTCACCGCCGCGAGGTTCACCCCCGCCTTGCTGGTGATCAGACGCAGGGAGGTTTCGGCGAAGCCTTTCTCCGCGAACAGCTGTTCCGCAGCATCCAGGATGCGTTCGACGGTTTCCGACTGGGCCATGGCTACTCCGCCTGACAAACACTTGTTTGAAACATACGTTTCAGCGTCTTGTATTGTCAAGCAAAGTGCGATGGATTGTTACCAATATCATGGCAATGCGACGAGACACCGTATCTACAGCAAGACGCTTGCCAAGCCCCAAAGGTTACATGCACGAACGTTCCACCGACATCCGCTCCCAATAAAAGCATTGCCAGCCCGCCATCACTGTATATAATTCCAGGCACTGTATAAAAAGCCAGAGTATGGACATGCTGAAGCTCACGCCGCGCCAAGCCGAGATCCTCGCCTTCATCAAACGCTGCCTGGAAGCCAACGGCTACCCGCCCACCCGCGCGGAAATTGCCCAGGAACTCGGCTTCAAGTCGCCCAACGCCGCTGAGGAGCACCTGAAAGCCCTCGCCCGCAAAGGCGCCATCGAAATGACCCCGGGCGCGTCCCGTGGCATCCGCATTCCCGGCTTCGAACCCAAGGCCGCCGCCAATGACGACGAACTGCCGATCATCGGCCGCGTCGCCGCCGGCGCGCCGATCCTCGCCGAGCAGAACGTCGATGACACCTGCCGGATCAACCCGACCTTCTTCAACCCGCCGGCCGACTACCTGCTGCGTGTCCGCGGCCAGAGCATGAAGGATGTCGGCATCATGGACGGCGACCTGCTTGCTGTGCACGTCACCCGCGAGGCGCGAAACGGCCAGATCGTGGTCGCCCGCCTGGGTGAAGAGGTAACGGTGAAGCGCTTCAAGCGCGAAGGCAGCAAGGTCTGGCTGCTCGCCGAGAACCCGGAGTTCGCCCCCATCGAGGTCGATCTCAAGGAACAGGAACTGGTCATCGAAGGCTTGAGCGTCGGCGTAATCCGTCGCTGAACAGGAGATACCCATGCAGTACCCGCAGCCGCAGAACCTGCCGCAACTCCCGCTATTCCAGGAAGCACTCTGGCAAGCGGTACTGCTCCCCTGCTCCCGGAGCTGATGGAAGAAGAACCCATCGTCGACGAAGGCGCCTTCAGCGAGATCGCCTTGCGCGGCCTCCCCGGTCAGTGCCTGATGTTGCTGGCGCCGATGCTCCGCGAGCTTAGCGAGGAAAGCGATTCTCGCTGGCTAACCCTGATCGCCCCGCCGTCCAGCCTGACACCGGACTGGCTGCGCAAGGCCGGCCTGAACCGCCAGGGCATCCTGCTGTTGCCGGCCCGCGATCAGGCTGCTGCACAGGCCCTGGCCTGCGAGGCGCTGCGCCTGGGCAACAGCCACACCGTGGTGAGCTGGCTGAGCCTCAGCGCTACAGCACGCGCGCAACTGTCCCGCGCCGCCGTTGCCGGTCAGGCGCAGAGCCTGAATATTCGACTGGGATAATCTGATCGAGAAGCTTCGCCGCGAGCGCGGCGAAGCGGTAGGACTCAGTGCAGGACGCGCGGACCTTCGTCGTCCATGCTCATGTCGCCACCTTCGGCGAGGCGACCGGCCATCTGTACGCCGACATTGAACATCGCCTTGGCGATCTCGATGTGCTGGCCCTGCAGGAAGCCCTTGGCATCGGCGGAGAACTCCAGGGTCACCAGCGCCTCCTCCTCGTCCGCACGACGCAGCACAATACGCCCGTCAGGCAGCTCGACAATTTCCAGAAATGAGGTTGGCATAGCGACGTTCTCCACAGCAGAACGCGTAGTGTAACAGCCACATACGCTACACCCTAGCCAAAGCTTGCACGGACCGACCGGAAGGCCGGCACCTTGTGACGCAGAGATCAGAGCTCGGTGAGCGAAGCGCGGAAGCGCAGCACCAGATCCTTCAGGGCTTTACGCCAGGCTTCCAGCTCATCGTTGCCCAACTCAACCGGCACCTCGTCGTCGACATTCACCGCCTGGATCAGCGGCTGGGTTGGATCGACCTTGGCTTTCTTCGGCTCGCTCGGCGGTTGGAACAATGCGGAATAGGCCGCCAGCAGGCGACCTAGCCAGGCTTCCGGCGATTGCGCCAACTCGACCATTTCCGCCAGCTCCGGGCTGGAGCGAGCAGCGCAGCACCTCGGCGTTCAGCAGCATATCAACACGCGGCGCACCGGCCTGGGGCAGGCGGTAGAAACCAGCGATCTCATGGGCCACACCCAGCACCGCTCCATAGAGATGGAACAGCGCTGCCTCGCGCTCGGCCTGGATACGCGCCTGGGCATTCATCGCGCGCGCGGACTCGGCGCTGCGCCATGCTTCCAAGGCAAGGCCGGCGAAGAACAGCTTCTGATTGGTGCGGGTATAGAGTTCGTTCGCCATGACCGGGCCCTCTGCAGTCGACTTCGGCAGTATAAGCACGCCCCGCCTCAGCGGGGCGCGCCTTCCATCAGCGCTTGTCTTCGACCTTCCACTTGCCGCCGTCATAAGAACGCCCGCCAGCCGGTTGGCTTGCCGTCGACCTCGGACTGCACGTACTGCTCCTTGGTCTTGCGGCTGAAACGGATGACCGCCGGTCGACCATCCGGGTCCTTCGCCGGAGCCTGAAGCAGGAAGTGGTACTTCGGATCCATTTCGTTCCTTGTGCGGCAACAGCTCGGCCACCAGCGGAGCACGGGTCTCGCGGTTCTTCGGGAACTGGCTGGCGGCGAGGAACAGGCCCGAAGCACCGTCACGCAGCACGTAGATGTCGTCCACCTTCTCGCACTTGAGTTCCGGCATGCGGATGGCGTCCATCTTCGGCGGCGCAGGCTCGCCATTCTTCAGCAGCTTGCGGGTGTTCTTGCAGGTCGGGTTGGTGCAGCCGAAGAACTTGCCGAAACGGCCGGTTTTGAGCTGCATCTCGCTGCCACACTTGTCGCATTCCAGGCTCGGACCTTCGTAGCCCTTGATGCGGTACTGGCCCTCTTCGATCTCGTAGCCGGCGCAGTCCGGGTTGTTGCCGCAGATGTGCAGCTTGCGCTTTTCGTCGACCAGGTACGCATCCATCGCGGTGCTGCAGATCGGGCAGCGGTGCTTGCCACGCAGCACGCGGGATTCGGATTCACCTTCGTCATCGGCAGCGATCTCGTCGCCCGGAATCAGGTTCACAGTCGCCTTGCAGCGCTCTTTCGGCGGCAGGCTGTAGCCAGAGCAGCCGAGGAACACACCGGTGGAGGCGGTACGGATCATCATCGGCCGGCCGCACTCGCGGCAGGGGATGTCGGTCAGAGTCGGCTGGTTGGCGCGCATGCCGTCGTTGGCGGCCTCAGCCAGGTCGAGCTTCTTGCGGAAGTCGCCGTAGAACTCGTCCAGCACATTTTTCCAGTCACGCTCGCCCTGGGCCACGTCATCGAGGTTCTCTTCCATGCCGGCGGTGAAGCCGTAGTCCATGAGGTTGGAGAAGCTCTCGTTGAGACGATCGGTGACGATGTCGCCCATTTTCTCCGCGTAGAAGCGGCGGTTGTGGGTGGTGACGTAGCCGCGCTCCTGGATGGTGGAGATGATCGCCGCGTAGGTGGACGGACGACCGATGCCACGTTTTTCAAGCTCCTTGACCAGGCTGGCTTCGGAGAAGCGCGCCGGCGGCTTGGTGAAGTGCTGGCTCGGATCGAGCTTGAGCAGCTTCATCGCATCGCCCTGGTTCATTTCCGGCAGGACGTCGTCCTCACCCGGCTTGCTCTGCTGCGGCAGCACCTTGGTGTAGCCGTCGAACTTGAGGATGCGGCCCTTGGCGCGCAGCTCGAAGTCACCGGCAGCCGCGCTGACGGTGGTGGACAGGTACTCGGCCGGCGGCATCTGGCAAGCCACGAACTGGCGCCAGATCAGGTCGTACAGGCGCTCGGCATCGCGCTCCATGCCCGACAGCTGGGTCGGACGCAGGTTGACGTCGGAAGGACGAATCGCTTCGTGCGCTTCCTGGGCGCCTTCCTTGCTGGAGTAGAAGTTCGGCTTGGCCGGCAGGTATTTCTTGCCAAACTCGCTGTCGATGAAGCCACGCACCATGTCGATGGCGTCGGCCGACAGGTTGGTCGAGTCGGTACGCATATAGGTGATGTAGCCGGCTTCGTAGAGACGCTGGGCCATCATCATGGTCTTCTTCACCCCGAAGCCCAGGCGATTGCTTGCGGCCTGTTGCAGGGTGGAGGTGATGAACGGCGCCGAGGGCTTGCTGGAAGTCGGTTTGTCCTCGCGCTTGGCGATGCTGTAGCTGGACGCCTTGAGCTTCTCCAGGGCAGCAGTGGCCTGGGCTTCGTTCAGCGGCTTGAAGGCTTCGCCCTTCTCGCGCACGACTTCGAAGCGGACCTTGTCGTTCTTCGGCGTGCCGAGGTCGGCATGCACTTCCCAGTACTCTTCCGGGACGAAGGCGCGGATCTCGCGCTCACGCTCGACCACCAGCTTCACCGCCACCGACTGCACACGACCGGCGGACAGGCCGCGGGCGATCTTGGCCCACAGCAGCGGCGAGACCATGTAGCCCACCACGCGATCGAGGAAGCGGCGCGCCTGCTGGGCATTCACGCGATTGATATCCAGCTCGCCGGGCTGGGAGAAGGCCTCCTGGATGGCCTTCTTGGTGATTTCGTTGAAGACCACGCGCTTGTAGCGCGAGTCGTCGCCGCCGATGGCCTCGCGCAGGTGCCAGGCAATGGCCTCCCCTTCGCGGTCCAAGTCGGTTGCGAGATAGATGGTGTCGGCATCCTTGGCCAGGCGGCGCAGTTCCTCGATCACCTTTTCCTTGCCGGGCAGGATCTCGTACTTGGCCTTCCAGCCGTGCTCCGGGTCGACGCCCATACGGGTGACGAGCTGGCGCTTGGCCTTCTCCTTCGGCGACAGGGCCGGCGCCTCGGCAGCGGTCTTGCGCGTTTTTGCCGCAGGCTCCTTCGACGCGGACGAGCCGCTGGTGGGCAGGTCGCGGATGTGGCCGATGCTCGACTTCACCACGTACTGGTTGCCCAGGTACTTGTTGATGGTCTTGGCCTTGGCCGGTGATTCCACGATGACCAGCGATTTACCCATGGATCGGAAGATTCCTGCGTCGAAAAGATGAATTTATAAGGAGGGAGGAGCTTGGAGCGGCACCGCTATATATAGTGGCGGTCGCGCCAAGGTCAAGCTTGGGTTTCGCCGGACGGGCCGGTCTGGAGACCCAGCGGATCGTTTTCGGCGCTCACCAGGGCGAAGCGCGGAACGTTCTCGCCATTCACTTCCACCGCCTCGGTGAACATGCTCAGCGGGCGTACCCAGAGGCCGAATTCGCCGTACAGCGCCTGGTAGATCACCAGCTCTTCCTCGGTTTCCGAATGCCGGGCGACGCCGAGCACGCGGTACTGCTGTCCCTTGTAGTGTCGATACAGTCCGGGCTGCAAGTGCATGTCGGTTGTCCCTCGGCCAGCCAAAAGGCGGCGATTGTGCTGATTGCGCGGCCGCCGGGCAATCCCCACCCGACAAAAACGAAAGCCGGGGCACAAGGCCCCGGCTCTGCCATCGACGAAAGCTTAGACGCGTTCGAAGACGGTGGTGATGCCCTGACCGAGACCCACGCACATGGTGGATACGCCCAGGGTGCCACTGTTCTGCTTCATCACGTTCAGCAGGGTGCCGGAGATACGCGCACCGGAGCAGCCGAACGGGTGACCCAGGGCGATGGCGCCGCCGTGCAGGTTGACCTTCTCTTCCATCTTGTCGAGGATCTTGAGGTCCTTCAGCACCGGCAGGGCCTGTGCGGCGAAGGCTTCGTTGAGCTCGAAGAAGTCGATGTCATTGATGGTCAGGCCGGCGCGCTTGAGCGCCTTGTTGGTCGACGGAACCGGGCCGTAACCCATGATCGCCGGATCAACGCCCGCCACGGCCATGGCGCGAACTACGGCCATCGGCTGCACGCCGAGGTCCTGGGCGCGCTGGGCGCTCATGACGATCATGCAGGAAGCGCCGTCGGTGATCTGCGAGGAAGTACCCGCAGTCACGGTGCCGCCTTTCGGGTTGAAGGCCGGCTTCAGGGCCGCCAGGCTTTCCAGGGTGGTTTCCGGACGGATGGTTTCGTCGAAGTCGAAGACCTTCAGGAAGCCGTTCTCGTCGTAGCCTTCCATCGGGATGATTTCGTCTTTGAACTTGCCTTCCTGGGTCGCTTTCCAGGCCAGCTGGTGCGAACGCACGCCGAACTTGTCCTGCGCCTCGCGGGTGATGCCGTGCATCTTGCCCAGCATCTCGGCGGTCAGGCCCATCATGCCCGACGCCTTGGCGGCGTACAGGGACATGTGCGGGTTCGGATCGACGCCGTGCATCATGCCGACGTGGCCCATGTGTTCCACACCACCGATGACGAAGACGTCACCGTTGCCGGTCTGGATTGCCTGCACGGCGGTGTGCAGGGCGCTCATGGACGAGCCGCACAGGCGGCTGACGGTCTGGCCGGCACTGGTGTGCGGGATCTGGGTCATCAGCGACGCCATGCGCGCGATGTTCCAGCCCTGCTCCAGGGTCTGGTTCACGCAGCCCCAGATCACGTCCTCGACTTCCGCCGGGTCGATCTTCGGGTTGCGCTCCAGGAGCTTGCTGATCAGGTGCGCGGACATGTTCTCCGCGCGGGTGTTGCGGTGCATGCCACCCTTCGAACGGCCCATCGGGGTGCGGCCGAAGTCGACAATGACGGCGTCTCTCGGATTCAGGCTCATAAATTCACTCTCGCTCTATTCGTTGCGCACTCAACCGAAGAACTTCTGGCCATTCTTGGCCATTTCACGCAGCTTCGCGGTCGGGTGGTACAGCGCACCCAGGTCGGCGTACTGGTCGGCCAGTGCGACGAATTCGGCCACACCGATGGAGTCGATGTAACGCAGGGCACCGCCACGGAAGGGAGGGAAGCCGATGCCGTAGATCAGACCCATGTCGGCCTCGGCAGCGGTCTCGACGATGCCGTCTTCCAGGCAGCGTACGGTTTCCAGGCACAGCGGGATCATCATGAAGTTGATGATGTCCTCGTCGGTCAGCTCGCGCTGCTCGGTGACGATGGACTTCAGCAGCTCATAAGCCTGCGGATCGGTCACTTTCTTCGGCTTGCCGCGCTTGTCGGTCTCGTAGGCGTAGAAGCCCTTGCCGTTCTTCTGGCCCAGGCGATTGGCGTCGTACATCACGTCGACGGCGGTCTTGCCTTCCACGGCCATGCGGTCCGGGAAGCCTTCAGCCATCACGTCGCGGCCGTGGTGGCCGGTGTCGATGCCGACCACGTCGGACAGGTAGGCCGGGCCCATGGGCCAGCCGAACTTCTCCATGATCTTGTCGATGCGCACGAAGTCCACACCGAAGCCCAGCAGCTTGGAGAAGCCGCCGAAGTACGGGAACAGCACGCGGTTGACCAGGAAGCCGGGGCAGTCATTCACCACGATGGGGTTCTTGCCCATCTTCTTGGCGTAAGCCACGGTGGTGGCAACGGCAACGTCGCTGGACTTCTCGCCGCGGATGACTTCGACCAGGGGCATCATGTGCACCGGGTTGAAGAAGTGCATGCCGACGAAGTTTTCCGGACGCTTGAGCGCCTTGGCCAGCAGGTTGATGGAGATGGTGGAGGTGTTGGATGCGAGGATCGCATCTTCCTTCACGACGCCTTCAACTTCGGCCAGAACGATCTGCTTGACCTTCGGATTCTCGACCACGGCTTCGACGACGATGTCGACGGCACCGAAGTCGCCGTAGGACATGGTCGGGCGAATGGCGTTCAGGGCCTCGGCCATCTTGGCCGGGGTCATGCGGCCTTTTTCAACGCGCTTGCCCAGCAGCTTCGAGGCCTCGTTCAGACCCATCTGGATACCCTCTTCGCGGATATCCTTCATCAGGATCGGAGTGCCCTTGGAAGCGGACTGGTAGGCAATACCGCCACCCATGATGCCGGCGCCCAGTACGGCGGCCAGTTTCACGTCCTTGGCGATCTCGTCGTACTGCTTGGCCTTCTTCTTCAGGTCCTGGTCGTTCAGGAACAGGCCGATCAGGCTCTGTGCAACCGAGGTCTTGGCCAGTTTCACGAAGCCCTGGGCTTCGATTTCCAGCGCCTTGTCACGACCGAAGTTGGCAGCTTTCTGAATCGACTTGATCGCTTCGACCGGAGCCGGGTAGTTCGGGCCGGCCTGGCCTGCGACGAAGCCCTTGGCGGTTTCGAAGGCCATCATCTGCTCGATGGCGTTCAGCTTGAGCTTTTCCAGCTTCGGCTGACGGCGGGCCTTGTGATCCAGCTCGCCGGCGATGGCGCGCTTGACCAGGTCCAGGGCGGCAGCTTGCAGTTGTTCCGGAGCCACGACAGCGTCGACGGCGCCGACTTTCAGTGCGTCTTCGGCACGGTTTTCCTTGCCCGAGGCAATCCACTCGACTGCGTTGTCGCAACCGATGATGCGCGGCAGGCGAACGGTGCCGCCGAAGCCCGGGTAGATGCCCAGCTTCACTTCCGGCAGGCCGACCTTGGCGGTGGCGCTCATGACACGGAAGTCGGCCGCCAGGCACATTTCCAGACCGCCGCCCAGGGCGATGCCGTTGATCGCGGCTACGGTCGGAACGTTGAGGTCTTCGAAGTCGCTGAAGATCTTGTTGGCTTCGAGGTTGCCGGCCAGCAGCTCTTCGTCAGGCAGCTTGAAGTTGTCGACGAACTCGGTGATGTCGGCGCCGACGATGAACACGCCCTTGCCGCTGGTCACGATCACGCCCTTGACGGACGCATCGGCCTTGATGGTATCGACTGCTTGGCGCAGTTCATTCAGGGTGAGTCGGTTGAACTTGTTGACGGACTCGCCCTTGAGGTCGAAATTCAGTTCGACGATGCCGCTCTCAAGAGCCTTAACCGTGATGGCTTTACCTTGGTAAATCATCAACTGATCTCCACGCTAGGGAAGCTTGAAATCACACGTCGGACACCGTGTATCGGGACGGCCCGGCAGTCGCCGAGGATAGTCCCAAAGCTTGCGGCACACCCGCCGACGCGATAGCCGGGGCGTTCTGTCCGAGTCGCTGCACGTGGCAAACGCTCGATTCATACGCCCGTTTGATTTGGGTGCGCCCACCTTCTAGCAAAAGCCAATGCTTGTCAATCGGCGAGACGTAACAGTCGCAAAGCGGCCAGGGCGTCTGGGCCGGAGCATTCAGCGCAGCCCTGACGTCCTATTCACCATGCCTATCGTGACAGTTGTCACCTGGCACCGACGTCCCGACAGCCACTGTTCAAACCCCATGGCCCGCGCTAGAGTCGGGCGCAATGGCGATCTGCCTTCTGCCAACGCCGGCAGACGCCTGGAACCTGTGCAAAACAAAACAACAAGAAGCCCATGGCTCCAAGGAGTTGGAACGATGTCCAGCCGTCCGCTCGTGCGTCTGCTGTCTGCGCTCGCGCTCACCGCCCTGCCCCTCATCGCTGCCGCCGACGCCGCCAGCGACCTGCTCAACGTTCACCAGACACGCCTCGCCGCCCAGCGCAGCCTCGGTGACTTCTTCATGTTCAACGCAATGGAAGGCGATCAGAAGTACGCCAAGATGGTTGAGGCGTCGTCACAGAGCGCCACCGACGCCCTGGGCAAGCTCGGAGAAATGCCCGGCAACGAATCGAAGAAGCTCAAGACCGAGCTGCTGGATGAATGGAAGGCCTATGCATCCCAGCTGCACACCCTCACCGGTGCACTGGACAAGAGCGGCTACACCGACCTGCAACCGGTGGCCGACCTCGCCGCGCAGAACCGCAAGCTGCTGGATACCGCCGAGCAGCTCTATGCGAAGATCCAGGACGAAAGCGGCAGCAAGGTACCGCCGCTGACCCAGCAGACCCGCGAGCAGAGCCTGTTGATGCAGGACATCGCGGTGGACTACGCCTCGCGCAACGCTTCGGTGGGCGCCAGCTTCTTCGGCGGCGGCGAGGAGCGCCCGCTGGATGACCTGGCCAACCGCTTCGCGATCAACCTGGTGAAGCTGCAACAGGCGCCGCAGACCACGCCGGAGATCGGCCAGGAGCTACGCGGCGTGGCGATCAAGTGGCGCTACATCGAGAAGTCGCTGCAGAACTACAACCAGAACAGCGTGCCCTTCCTGATCAACAAGTACTCCGACCGCATCATCGAAGACCTGGAGAAAGTCTCTGGTCTTTATGCCGCGCAACAGAGCTGATCGCCTCAGGCATGCTGTTTAAGGAAGGTAGCGACCCGCTCGAGGTCGCTGCTATCGCCCCGCTCGCCCCAATACAGCGCGAGGAACTGGGACGTTGCCTCGACCATGTAGACGTCCTTCGGCAGGCTGGCCAGCGCCTGAGCCAGCTCGGCGGGCGCGCTTGCCTCGCGCCAGCGGTCCAGCCAGACGCCCGGCTCGCTCTGCCAGTAGCACCAGACATCGCGGTTCCTGCCCCGGGCGCGGTGGTACTGCGCGCACTGGCGCGGCGGCTGCCGCTCCAACCAGTGCGGCCACTCCTGTTGCGCCATCTGCATCGCCAGGCCCAGGCGCCGCGCCTGCAGGCGCAAGTCCATCTGCCCACGCTGGCCGCGCGAAGGGATCAGCCATGTCAGTGGGCTGAGCACCAATGCGATGAGAAGAATTACCATCCATGTGGTCATATCGGTTATACCGGTCAAACAGGTCAAGCACGGCCATTGGGGCCATACTGATTGATAACGAGTCCCCCGGAGGAGACGCTCATGCCCTACCAACACATTCTGGTCGCCGTCGACCTCACCGAAGAATGCGATCCGGTGATGAAGCGGGCGGTCGCCCTGGCCAAGGCCAATGACGCCCGGCTCTCGGCGGTGCATGTGGTCGAGCCCATGGCCATGGCCTTCGGCGGCGACGTACCGATGGACCTGTCGATGCTGCAACAACAGCAGTTCGACCAGGCCAAGGAACGCCTGCACCAGTTCACTCTCACCTACGCCGAGATCACCAGCTCCCAGTGCCACCTGGTCTATGGCCAGCCGCGCCAGGAAATCCACCGTCTCGCCGATGAGCAGGACTGCGACCTGATCGTCGTCGGCAGCCACGGCCGCCACGGTCTCGCCCTGTTGCTGGGCTCCACCGCCAACGACGTGCTGCACGGTGCGCCCTGCGATGTCCTCGCCGTGCGCCTGCAGAAAACCAGCTGAGCCAACCCATGTAGAGAGCGGGCCCTGCGGGGCCCGTTTCGTTTCAGGCGCCGAGCATATCCCCGCTCATCAGCAGCGGCCGCACCTTCTGCAACTGCGCCTCCAGCGAATAGCTCATGCTCGACGCCATGGAGAAGAAGCTAAGGAAGGCCTTCAGGTTCGAGTCTCCGTCGCAGGTCTCGTGAATCCGCTGCCAGAACGCCTGGTTCACCAGCTGCAACTGCTGAAACTGCTTCACCAACCCCTTCAGCTCCCAATCCGCATGCCGCCCTTCACGGAAGTTGAAGTACTGGCGCATCAGGTAAAGCGACACCGCGCGCAGGATGAACTCCTGGTTGCTGGCGAACGGCAGGTGCTGCTGCGCCATCGGCTTGAGCTTGCCCAGCAGCGGGCAGGCGCTGGTGGCCATGATCACGCCGAGCAGTGCGCGCAGCCCCTCTTCCAGCCCGGCGTGCTTGATGTACTCGCGCTCCGGCGTGCGCACCTGCACCGAGACCTTCTTGAAGGCCGGTAAACCACGAAAATCCTCGATCACCCGATGCAGATCGACCGCCGCCGGGCAGTGGCTGTACTGCGCCGGATTCAGCGGACAGTTGCTGCAACGGTTGTTCTCCAGACGCGTCCAGCGTGGGTGTCTGGGCGGCTACGTGCGGGTCGTACTGGCGCTCCAGCTCGATGCGGTAACTGAACTCGTGCTCATCATCCAGGGTGATGCGGTACTCGATTGCCATTCGGCCATCCCTAACAGTCTTTGATCAGCGATACGCACGGGCACATCACCGGACCGAACGGATCACTCTTCCAGTTCGGCCCAGCGCTCGATCAGCCGGTCCAGCTCTTCCTGCAGGGTACCAAGCCGCGCCAGGGCGGCCTGGGCTTCGTCCTGCGGGCGCTGGTAGAAGTCCGGTGACGCGGTCTCCTCCTGCAATGCGGCCATTTCCGCCTCCAGGGTTTCGATCTGCCCGGGGATGGCTTCCAGCTCGCGCTGCAGCTTGTAGCTCAGCTTCTTCTTCGGCGCGGCTTCCACCGGCGCACTCACAACCGCCGGCTGCTCGGGTGCGGGGGCGGCAGCGGGCTTGTCGCCCTTTTCTTCACCTACGCCGAGCAGCTTGCGGCGAACCACCCTGGCGCAGCCAGTCCTGGTAACCGCCGACGAATTCGCGCACGCGCCCTTCGCCTTCGAACACCAGGGTGCTGGTCACCACGTTGTCGAGGAAGGCCCGGTCGTGGCTGACCATCAGTACGGTGCCGTCGAAGGTCAGCAGCACTTCTTCCAGCAGCTCCAGGGTTTCCACGTCCAGGTCGTTGGTCGGTTCGTCCAGCACCAGCAGGTTGGCCGGCTTGCTGAACAACTTCGCCAGCAACAGGCGTGCCCGCTCGCCACCGGAGAGCGCTTTCACCGGGGTACGGGCGCGCTGCGGGGAGAACAGGAAGTCGCCCAGGTAGCTGAGGACGTGGCGATTCTGCCCATTGATCGTGATGAATTCGCGACCTTCGGAAATGTTGTCGATAACGGTCTTTTCCGGCTCCAGCTGGTGACGCAGCTGGTCGAAATAAGCCACTTCCAGTCGGGTGCCTTCCTTGACGCTGCCGGAAGTCGGCTGCAGATCGCCCAACAGCAGCTTGAGCAGCGTGGTCTTGCCGGTGCCGTTGGCGCCGAGCAGGCCGATACGGTCACCGCGCTGCAGCACCAGGGAGAAATCACGGATCAGCGCCGGGCCGCCCGGATGGGCGAAACCGGCCTTCTCGACGACGATCACCTGCTTGCCGGACTTCTCGGCCGTCTCCATCTGGAAGCTGGCCTTGCCCTGGCGCTCGCGGCGCTCGGCGCGCTCGTTGCGCATCGCCTTCAGCGCGCGCACGCGGCCTTCGTTGCGGGTACGACGGGCCTTGATGCCCTGGCGAATCCACACTTCCTCCTGGGCCAGGCGCTTGTCGAACAGCGCGTTGGCTGCCTCTTCCGCCGCCAGTTCCTGCTCTTTATGCACGAGGAAGCTGGCGTAGTCGCCGTTCCAGTCGATCAGGTGGCCGCGGTCCAGTTCGAGGATGCGGGTGGCCACGGCCTGCAGGAAGGAGCGGTCGTGGGTGATGAACAGCACGGCGCCGGGGAAGTCCGCCAGGGCGTTTTCCAGCCAGGCGATGGCGCCGATGTCCAGGTGGTTGGTCGGTTCGTCGAGCAGCAGCAGGTCGGGCTCGGCCACCAGCGCCTGGGCCAGCAGCACGCGGCGACGCCAGCCACCGGAAAGCTCGGCGAGGGTCTTGTCGGCCGGTAGTTGCAGGCGGCTCAGGGTGGTATCCACCAGTTGACCGAGGCGCCAGCCGTCGCGGGCTTCGAGGTCCTGCTGGACGCGCGCCAGCTTGTTCAGGTCCTCTTCGCTTTCGATGTGCATGCTCAGATGGTGGTAGCGTGCGAGCAGCTCGCCGACCTCGGCAAGGCCCTCGGCAACCACGTCGTAGACGGTACGGTCGTCGGCTCGCGGCAGTTCCTGCGGCAACTCGCCGATCTTCAGCGAAGGTGCACGCCAGATGTCGCCGTCGTCGGGCTTCTGTTCACCCTTGACCAGCTTGAACATGCTCGACTTGCCGGTGCCGTTGCGGCCGATGACGCAGACCCGCTCACCCCGGGCGATCTGCCAGGACACCTTATCCAGCAGCGGAGTGGTGCCAAAGGCAAGGGACACGTCGGTGAACTTGAGCAGGGTCATTGGGTATCTCCACAAACAGGGCGCGCAGTTTAAGGGAAAGCGCGGAAAAGTCAGAGGGGTGCGGATAAAGTGCGCTGACGAGACATTCGTCCGCCTTTGAGCCAGGCAGCCCTGGCGGCGCTTTCGCCCCCCGCGCGCAACAGGCTAAGCTACGTGGCAGCGGGCGCGCGCCATCCAGCGCCCACCGATCACCTTCCCGGAAGAGCCATGCGCGGTCGCCTTTTCTCACTGTTCTCCTGCCTCATCCTCAGTCTGTCCGCTTCGACAGCCAACGCAGCGTCCCTGCCCCAGCAGCGCCAGATGTACGACGAGGCGCAGAAGGCCCTTGCTCGCGGCGACAGCGGCCCGTACTTCAGCTACCAATCGGCATTGGCCGATTATCCGCTGCAGCCGTACCTGGCCTACGACGAACTGACCAACCGTTTGAAAAGCGCCAGCAACGCCGAGATCGAGCGCTTCATCGAGCAGCATGGCGACCTGCCGCAGATCAACTGGCTGAAGCTGCGCTGGATGCGCCAGCTCGCCGACCGCGGTGACTGGAACACCTTCGTCCGTTATTACGACCCGAAGATGAACTTCACCGAACTGGACTGCCTCTACGGCCAGTATCAGCTGGGCCACGGCAACAAGGCCGAAGGCTACGCCACCGCCGAGAAGCTCTGGCTGGTGGGCAAGCCGCAACCCGACGCTTGCGACACCACCTTCGCCCTGTGGCAGGCCGATGGCCAGCTCACCGAGGAGAAGGTCTGGAAACGCCTGAAGCTGGCTGCCGAAAAAGGCAACTACAGCCTCGCCACCGTTCTTTCCAAGCGCCTGCCGACCCTCGGCAGCCAGGGCACACTGATGGTCAATGTGGCGCAGAACCCTGCGCAACTGAGCCAGACCACGCGCTTCGGCGCCCGCGACCACGCCACCGCCGACGTAGTCGGCCTGGGCCTGCGCCGCCTGGCCAAGCAGGACCCGGAAAAGGCTATCAACCTGCTCGACTACTACAGCTCGGTGCTGCCGTTCTCCAGCGACGAGAAAGTCTCCATCGCCCGCGAGATCGGCTTGAGCCTGGCGCGCCGCTACGACCCACGCGCGCTGCCGATGATGGTCAAGTACGACCCGCAACTGCGCGACGACACCGTCACCGAATGGCGCCTGCGCCTATTGCTGCGGCTGGGCCGTTGGGAAGAAGCCTACGAGCTGACCCGCGCCCTACCGCCGTCGCTTGCTGAGACCAACCGCTGGAAATACTGGCAGGCGCGCTCGCTGCAACTGGCGCAGCCGCAGAACAAGCAGGCCATCAGCCTGTACCAGCCGGTGGCCGGCGAACGTGATTTCTATGGTTTCCCGCCGCCGACCGGATCAACGCCCCCTACCAGCTGAACAATCGCCCGGTATCGCTGGACGCGGCGACGATGCAGCGCGTGCGCAATGCGCCGAGCACTCGCCGCGCCCTGGAGTTCTACGCCCGTGGCGAGATCATCAACGCCCGCCGCGAAGTGGTACCACGCCGCTCGCCACCTGAGTCACGACGAGCTGCTGGCCCAGGCGAAGATCGCCTACGACATGCAGTGGTACTTCCCGGCCATCCGCGCGATCAGCCAGGCCAAGTACTGGGACGACCTGGATATCCGCTTCCCCATGGCCTACCGCAACACTCTGGTGCGCGAGGCGCGCAACCGCGGCCTGCACTCCAGCTGGGTATTCGCCATCACCCGCCAGGAAAGCGCCTTCATGTCCGATGCGCGCTCCGGCGTCGGTGCCACCGGCCTGATGCAGCTGATGCCCGCCACCGCCAAGGAAACCTCGAAGAAATTCGGTATCCCGCTGGCCTCGCCACAGCAACTGATCGTGCCGGACGTGAACATCCAGCTCGGCGCCGCGTACCTGAGCCAGGTGCACGGCCAGTTCAACGGCAACCGCGTGCTCGCCACCGCCGCCTACAACGCCGGCCCCGGCCGTGTACGGCAGCGGCTGAAGGATGCGCGTCACCTGGCCTTCGATGTCTGGGTCGAGACCATTCCGTTCGACGAGACCCGCTCCTACGTGCAGAACGTGCTGTCCTACGCAGTGATCTACGGGCAGAAGCTCAACGCGCCGCAGCCCATCGTCGACTGGCACGAACGCTTCTTCGACGAACTCTGACCCCTTTACCGCCCGGCACCCGCCGGGCGGTCTTCATCTCCTCAAGGAAAAGGAAATTCCATGCGCCAGTCGCTCCTCTCCCTCACCGTCCTGACCGCCGGCCTGCTCAGCGCGAACCTGGCTCTCGCCGCCTGCGAGAAGCCGCGCAACGCCTTCGACAGCGTGTACTGCCTGAGCACCGAGTACGCCCAGGTGGACCGCGAGCTGAACAATGAATTCGGCACCCTGCGCAAGATGCTCAACGATGGCCAGAAGGCTGCGCTGAAGAAAAGCCAGATTGCCTGGATCAAGGACCGCGACGCCCAGTGCAGCTACGAGCGCGACGGCGGCTACTTCGTCAACCTGCAATGCGCCGTGGACAAGACCAACGAGCGCCTGGTGGTGCTGCGCGAACGCGAGCGCGAGTGCCAGAGCACCGGTTGCGTCGACAGCAAGCTGTAAGTTCCCGCGTCATCCGGCGCGCCCGTCCGGGCGCGCCGCCTCAGCGTCATTCCAGCGTTATTCCAGCACTTCCACCGGCATGCCCAGCTTCAGCTCGCCGCGGTTCTCCGCCAGCAGGTTCTGGCCGAACAGGGCTTCGCCATTGACGTTGCGATAGCCCAGCAGGGTCGCCAGTGGCTCGCGAGCGGCATCGCGCTCGCCGGTGTGCGGGTCGATGGTGGTCAGGATGCAACGCGAGCAGGGCTTGGCCACCCTGAAGGTGACCTCGCCGATACGGATGCGCTTCCAGCCATCTTCGGCGAAAGGTTCCGCGCCGGTGATCACCAGGTTCGGGCGGAAGCGCAGCATCTCCAGCGGGCGACCGACCTTGGCCGACAGATCGTCCAGCGAACCCTGGCCAATCAGCAGCAGCGGGAAGCCATCAGCGAAATGCACGTGCTCACCGGGTTCGGCGTAGGCGGTATCCACCTGCTAGGTGCTGACAGGATTCTATCGTGTTTCCCTATTAACTTT
>JASGKM010000024.1:0-30873 GCA_049840615.1 Pseudomonas sp. | reverse complement strand
CATGCCGTGGACTCGGCATTGCCTGGTTACGCAGACCGCGGCGGGTCGCGTCCAGGTGCAGGGCACGGAACAGGCCCCAGATCGACGCCAGCAGGATCACCGAGAACGGCAGCGCACTGGCGATGGTCGCCGTCTGCAAGGCCTTGAGCCCGTTGGCCAGGACAGAGCTATCGCTACCACACCGATGCTCACCGACCAGAAGATGCGCTGCCAGAGCGGCGAATGCGCGTGGCCGGAGGAAGCCAGCATGTCGACCACCAGAGCACCGGAGTCGGCGGACGTCACAAAGAACACCACCACCATCAGCACCGCGACCATCGACACCACGCCCGAAAGCGGGAAGTGTTCGAGGAAGGCGAACAGGGCCAGGGAACTGTCCTGGTCGACCACGGCAGCCAGGTCGCGCACGCCCTCATTGAGGATCATGTGGATCGCCGAATCGCCGAACACCGTCATCCACAGCAGGGTGAAACCGGCCGGTACGAAGAGCACGCCGCAGACGAACTCGCGGATCGTCCTACCGCGCGAGATGCGTGCGATGAAAAGCCCCACGAAGGGCGACCAGGACAGCCACCAGCCCCAGTAGAGCAGCGTCCAGCCGCCGATCCAGTCAGTCGGCTGGTAGGCGTAGAGGTTGAAGGTCTTGTTGACGATGTCCGAGAGGTAGGAGCCGGTGTTCTGCACATAGGTCTGCAGCAGGAACACGGTCGGCCCGAGCAGCAGGACGAAGAGCATGAGGATCACGGCCAGCGCCAGGTTCAGCTCCGAGAGAATGCGAATGCCCTTGTCCAGGCCGCTGGCCACCGACAGGGTCGCCAGGGCACAGGTGACGGTGATGAGGACGATCTGCACGGTGGCGTTCACCGGCACGCCGAACAGGTGATGGAAACCGCTGTTGATCTGCAGCACGCCGTAGCCCAGCGAAGTGGCAACGCCGAACACCGTGCCAAGAATCGCGAAGACATCCACCGCATGGCCGATCGGCCCGTAGATACGCTCGCCAATCAGTGGATAGAGCGCCGAGCGCAACGTCAGTGGCAGGCCCTTGCGGAAACTGAAGTAGGCCAGGATCAGCCCGACAATGGCGTAGATCGCCCAGGCGTGCAGCCCCCAATGGAAGAAGGTGATCTTCATCGCCTCGCGGGCGGCAGCCACGGTGCCGGCCTCGCCCACTGGCGGGCTGGTGAAGTGCATGACCGGCTCGGCGACGCCGAAGAACATCAGGCCGATGCCCATGCCGGCGGAGAACAGCATGGCGAACCAACTGCTGCTGCGGTACTCCGGCTCGCTGTGATCGGGGCCGAGCTTGATATCGCCATAGCGGCTGATGGCGAGGAACACCACGCTGATCAGGATCAGCGCCACGGCCAGAATGTAGAGCCCACCTGGCGTTGGCGACTATCCATTGCTGAACCCGATCGAACTGCGCCTGTGCCTGGGCCTGGAATACCACGGCGTAGAGCACGAGGAGGAAGATCAGCAAGGCGCTGGTATAGAAGACGGGTGGATTGAGTGTGCTGCGGGGGCGGGAGGAAGTCTCCATCAGATGTTATCTCCTGTAACGCATCGACCTGCGCCCTTCACGGGCGCAGGCGACGCCAAGGGTAACCGGAACTCGCCTCGAACAGGTTCGCCGGGCCGTGCCCCGGCGGTCACTCAGGGGCCGCCCAGGAACCACCGGTAGTAGGGGTTGGCGCCATCATCCAGGGTCAACTGCCGCGCATTCAGGTGCCTGGGCCGCACCTCGACGGCTCGGCTCCTGGCCTGAGCCCGCAGGCTTTCGGAAGAACAGGATCACTGCCCAACGGGCGCAGCAGGATGTGCCGGACGGTTTCTTCCCGGCCCAGCACCTGCGCCGATACGGCGGCTTCCAGACTTGCAATCTGTTCACGCGTGGACACGGCATGTTCCTTGTTCTGTCGATTCGGATTCCTTGCCGATGGCGTGCTGGAACTGTTCTTCCGACACACTGCCGTGCCATCGCCTGCGAGGTAACTGTAGCAAGCGGGAAGCCGCGCGCCATGATGGCGCCTGTCGTGAAATGAACAGTGCCGACGCGCACCTTCGAGGGCGGCTGCGCGTGGCTGCGTTACTTGGCGCCAGTCACTCGGGCTCGCGCCAGCGACGGCGGGCGTGCTGGTACGCGCCCAGGTCGCCGTAGCCCAGGCGCATGGCAATCTCGCCGGCCGCCAGTCCCTGCAACTCGAAGTGTTGCTCCAGCTCGCCGCGTACCAGGTCCAGCAACTGGCGGAAGCTCAGCCCCTGCTCCTCCAGGCGCCGGCGCAAGGTGCGGGCACTCTGGTACGATGCTGCCGCCTGCTCCTCCAGTCCAGGCACGCTCCCTTCGGCGAGGGCCCGGCGCATGTTCCGCGCCAGCTTCCCGGCCCAACCGCTGAGCTGACGCTGGCGCCCCAGTCGGCGATCCAGCTCCTGGCAGATGATCTCGAGCATGCCGGCATGGCGGCTCAGCAGCGGCCTGGCCAGATCCGTCGTGGAGAAGTGCAGGCGATTGCCGCCAGCGCCAAATTCCACCGGGCCACCGAATGCCTCGACGTACTGCGCGTGATAGGCGGGACGCGGATGGCTGAACTGCACGCGCAATGGCGTGATCGGGCAGCCGGTGACCTCGCGGATAACGGTCAGGCTCATGACGAAATAGTGCTCGACGGTGAAGCGGGCGAGATCGCCCGGCGCGTCGATCATGATCTCGATGGCGGCTTCGGCTTCATCCTCGAGGCGATCGAAGATCGTCCATGTCCGAAGCCAGTCGCCCAAGCGCGCCCAGAGCCGCAGGGCCTCGCCCAGGTCGGCGCAATAGCTGGCCGAGAGCGCCAGGATATGGCGGTCCTGAATGGTGAACTGGCCGACGAGATGCAGGCCGATGGCCGGGTCATGCTGCTGGGCCTCGGCCAGCAGTTCCTCCAGGGCAACCATGCTGTAGTCGCCCTCCCGGTGCCGGCGCATGCCCAGCAGGTAGCGCTCCAGCACCTGACCCAGCGAGCCACGGTGGTAACGCTGCGGATTGGCCACTTCTCGGGATTTCTGTCCATTTCACGCCTGACGCGGGCCGAGCCCTTGCTTCTTCATTGTTCATGCCGCGCCCCCGAGGGGCAAACCGAGCGAGAGCAGTGCCATGAACTCCGAACTGCTCGCCAATCATCCCACCCCCGTGGTGGTCGCCATCTTCATTGCCTTCATGCTGCTCGGGAATGGCCTGCGCCCCGTTTCCGCCAACCCGCCCTCCCGACGCCGCGACGCCATGGTGGAAATCTTCGGCTCGGGGATCCTGTTGCTGGTCACCTTCCCGCTGATCCTGGTCACCACCAACCAGCTGCTGGGCCACTTCGCGCCGCAACTGCAGGGTCGCCTGGCGGACCTGCCGTGGTACGCCAGCCCTCGGCCTGTTCCTGGTACTCGACGACATGACCCAATACTGGCGGCATCGATCTGACCCACCGCGTGCCCTTCCTCTACGCCCTGCACCGTGCCCATCACTCGGCGCCGTACATGAGCATCCGCATCGTCTATCGCAACAACAGCTTCTACTACCTGCTGATGCCTGGCATCTGGCTGACCAGCGCGCTGGTCTACCTGGGGCTGGCCAACTTCTACTACGGCTACCTGATCGTGAAGATGCTGGTGATTTTCGGCGCACACAGCAGCGTCGCCTGGGACGACAAGCTCTATCGCATCCGCGCCTTGCGCCCGCTCATGTGGCTGCTGGAGCGCACCATCTCGACGCCCTCCACCCATTCGGCGCACCACGGCCTGAATGCCGAAGACGGTGTGACGAACTACAAGGGCAACTTCGGCAACCTGCTGTTCTTCTGGGACGTGCTGTTCGGCACCGCGAAGATCACCCGCCGCCGGCCGCCGGCCTATGGCATCGAGGACATGCACCCGGTGAGCTGGCAGCAGGAAGTGTTCTGGCCGCTGGTGCGTGACGCACAACCACAAACACAGTCGCAGGACGGCACGGAGATCGCCCGATGAACCTGAACGTCACCCTGATCGCCGGCTCCAGCCAGCCATCCAGCCAGTCCGCCAAGGTGGCCCGCTATCTCGCCGAGCGTCTGCAGGCGCTGGAAATCTGCGTCACCGCCAGCATCGTCGATCTCGGCCAGACCCCGCTGCCACTTTGGCCGGCACCAATCGAAGACCACGCCTGGCTGGAACAGACCGGGAAGTTGCAGCGCGCCGATGCCCTGGTGGTGATCTCCCCCGAATGGCACGGCATGGCCTGCCCGGCGCTGAAGAACCTGTTCCTCTACGCCGGCTACGCCGAGCTGGCACACAAGCCGGCGCTGCTGGTGGGCGTGTCGGCGGGCCTGGGCGGGTCCTACCCGCTTTCCGAACTGCGCGCCTCCAGCTACAAGAACTCGCGCATCTGCTACCTGCCCGAGCAACTGGTCATCCGCCAGGTCGATCAGGTCCTGAACACCGCCGAACCCGCTGGAGAAGATGACCTGCGTATCCGCCGCCGGGCGGACTGGTCGCTGCGGGTGCTGAGCGAATACGCCCTTTGCATGAAGGGCCTGCGGGACCGTATCCAGCTGGAGCACCGCGACTTCCACAACGGGATGTAGCGACGCCGGAAAGGCGGTCCGCTTCGGGGCCGCTCAACCGACCTCATGGCACATCGTCGGACCCGCATGCGGCGAGCCCGGCGATGTGCATCCGTCAGTACTTCCAGGTCACCGACGCGGTGAGGTTGCGCGGTGCGCCGTAGTTGGAAGTACTACCGCTTTCCAGCGAGAGCAGGTACTTGCGATCGGTGAGGTTGTTCAGGTTCAGCGAGGTGCTCCAGTTCGAATCGATGTCGTAACTGGTCATCAGGTCGACCAGCGCATAGGCGCTCTGGCGCACCGCGCTGTAGCTGTCGCTTTCAACACCGCTCTGCCAGCTGACACGCGAGCCGACCTTGACCTGCGGCAGGCCCGGCAGGCGGTAGGTCGCGGAGCCGCGTACGGTGTGCTTGGGCACGTACTTGCGGGTGCGGTCGCCGTTATCGTCATCGATGCGCACATAGGTGTAGCCGGCCAACAGGTCCAGGCCGGGCAGCGCCTCGCCGGAAGCCTGCAACTCGACGCCGTGGCTCTTGTTGTCCACGCCGTTGTAGACGTAATGGCCGTCGACATAGCCGGCGTATTCCTGGACGTTGCGCTGGTCGGTCTTGAACAGCGCAGCGCTGAGGCTCATGCGGCTGTCCAGCAGGTTGCCCTTGATGCCGACTTCCTTGCTGGTGCCTTCCAGTGGATCGAGCAGGCCGCCATCGGTGCCGATCACGTACTGCGGGGAGAAGATCCGCGTCCAGCTGCCGTACACCGCCCATTCCGGGTTCAGGTCGTAGACCAGGCCGGTGTAGGGAGTGACCTTGCCGTGTTCGCGGGTGTCGTGGGCGGCGCCATAGCTGTCACCACTGCCATCGGCACTGAGCATGCGCGCACCGACGATCCAGTGCAGGTCATCCATCAGGCTGAAGCGTGCGCCGGCGTACACGCTTTTCTGCGTGTCCTCGAAGTTCTGCGCGTTGGTGGTGTCGTTGGTGTAAGGCATGGCCGGGCGTTGCAGGTTGCCGGCCAGGGCGTCGGACAGGTTGGCGCTGTAGTAGCCGTTCTCGCCGATGGTATTGGCACTGGCCTTGAGGTGGGTGCGGCCATAGTTCACGCCAAGGGTCAGCTCATGCTCACGGCCGAGCAGCTGGAACGGGCCGGAGAGCTGGCCTTCGCCGATCACCTGGTGCTGGGTGCTCGCAGTCTGGTTGGAATAGGCGGTGCCGGCGTCGTCGGTGATGCCATAGAGGTAGAACAGCTGGGTGTCCTGGTACTGGGTGATGCCGGTCAGCGTGAGCTTGCCGTTCCAGCCGTTGCCGAAGTCGTGGTTCAGCTCGGCGAAGGCGCGCTGGGTGTGCAGGTTCCAGTAGGTCCAGTCCTGCCCGACGCTGGAACTGCGGCTGCTGTAGTGGATCGGATTGCCGCTGCTGTCTACCAGCGGCAGGTTGCCCCAGGTGGTGCCGTTGGAGTCCGAATTGTGCTGGGAGAAGCCCACCGTCAGGGTGTCGGCATCGGACAGGTCGAACGCCAGCAGGCCAGCAGCGACGTTGACCTCATGGCTGTAGCGGTCGAGCCAGGAGTTGCCCTTGTCGTGGGCGTAGATGAAACGCCCGCGCACATTGCCGCTATCGGTCAGCGGGCCGGAAACATCGGCCTCCACCCGGCGGTTGTCCCACGAGCCGACGCTGGTGCCGATCTTCGCCTGGAAGGTATCGGTGGGGCGCTTGCGCACGAAGTTGACGGTGGCCGACGGGTTGCCGGTGCCGCTCATGAGGCCGTTGGCGCCGTGCAGCACGTCGATCTGTTCGTACTCGGCCAAGTCCTGGCCGCCACCCAACAGCGTCTGGGCGAACGGCAGCCCCATGCCGTCGTACTCGAAGGTGTCGATCTGATAGCCGCGCGAGGTGAAGATGGTGCGGTCAGTCTCGAATTGCTCCACGGTCACCGTGGGCGCCGAACGCAGCGCATCGCGCACATCGGTGAGGCCGAAGTCGTCCATCTGCTGGCGGGTGATGGTGGTGACGCCCTGCGGTGTCTCCTGGTCGGTCAGCTTCATCCGCGTGGTGCTGCGCGAGGGCTTGGTCTGATAGCCCTCGCTCGGGGCATCGGAGCGATCGGGGGCCTGGATCACGCTGTCGGACATATTCAGTACATCATCCGCGGCGTAGGCGGCAGGCATCGCGCTACAGGCTCCGGTGAGCAACAGAGCAGAGAAACGGGGTTTCATGGAGAACAGCCTTGTGTCTGGAAATTGGCAGGTAGTGATTATTCGTCGCAAATGGTAATACATCCCATTTGCTAATTTCTCCTGCATTTCCTTTCTATCGTGTATCGGCCTCGGTACACGATCCGGCGAGACACCGGTTCACGCCTGGCGTGGCAACTCCAGCAGCACCAGCAGGCCGCCGCCCGGCGCGGACTGTGCGGCGATTTTCCCCTGATGCAGTTCAATGGCCCGACGGGCAATGGCGAGCCCCAGGCCGAAGCCGTCACCCAGGCTGCCATTGCCCCGTTCGAAAGGCTCGAAGATGCGCTGCAGACGCGCCGGATCGACGCCCGGCCCGTGATCGCGAACGCTCACCACCAGACGTTCACCGCCCTCCTCCAGCCGTGTCTCGATGCACACTTCGGTGCCCGGCGCGGTGTAGCGCACAGCGTTGCGGATGACATTCTCGAAGGCGCGATACAACAGTTCCTCATGACCACGGCCGGGGAAGCTCTGCTCCGCCAGCAGTGTCACCCGGCACTGTTTCATGGCCGCCTCGAAGCGAGCGTCCTCGACGGTCTCGGCCAGCAACTCGACCACGTCCAGCGCCTCGCCGTCGCCATTGCCCTCGCGCGCCTGGGCGCGGGCCAGGGTCAGCAACTGTTCGATCAGATCATCCATGCGCCGCGATTCACGTTCGATGCGATCGAGCATCTCGCGTCGTTCCGGCTGTTGCCGGAGCAGGCCGATGGCGACATGCAGGCGGGTCAACGGCGAGCGCAGCTCGTGGGAGATGTCGTGCAGCAGATGCTGTTGCGCTTCGACCAGCGCCTTGAGCTGGCCAGCCATGCGGTCGCAGCCCTCGGCGAGATCGACGATCTCGTCGCGGCGACGGCCCAGGCGTGGCTTCACCCGCACGTCGAACTTCCCCTGGGCGACCTGCCCCATGGCCTCACGCAGCCAGGCCAACGGGCGAGTCAGGTACAGGCTGAGGAGGAAGGCGAACAGCGCGCTCATCAAGGTGCCGGTAGAAACGGGCCCCAGCTGCGTGGGCGTGGCCCCTCGCCCAGCACGCTGGCCACCGAGGCCCGCAGGATCAGCGCCCTCCCATCGTGGCTGGCCAGGGGGTATTCGAAGCGCGGCTGGGTCACTTCGCGCCCGGCCAGCAAGCCGCCCTGCGCGTCATACAACCCCACTTGCACGTCATCGGGTTGCGGCGAGGCTTCCAGCAACTGGCGGCCGGCCTGCTCGCCGAAGGTCTCGACCATCCGCACTTCGGTCGCCAGCAGCGAGCGCAGGGCCGGAGTATCACCGCGCAATTCGTCGAGCATGAAGGCGCCGGCGCCCACCACGAAGGTCAGGGTATTGGCCAGCCAGAAGGCCAGGAAAAGCTTCCAGAACAGACGCCTGCGCATCATTCGACGATCAGCACGTAGCCCATGCCACGCACGCTCTGTATCCAGCTGCTGCCGTCGCCTCGCGGGCCGAGCTTCTGGCGGATGCTGCTGATGTGTACGTCGATGCGCCGGTCGTAACGAGTCAACGGGCGGCCCAGGGCATTCAGCGAAAGGTCCTGTTTGCTCACCAGCTGCCCGGCCTGACGCACCAGGGCTTCGAGCAGACTGAACTCGGTGCCGGTCAGCTCCAGACCGTGCCCCTGCCACTGTGCCTGACGGCGCCCCGGCCACAGCGCCAGGCTGCCGCTGCCCAACGACTCTGCCGCGCCGCTTTCGGCCGAACCCTGCGGCTGCACGCGGCGCAGGATGGCGCGCAGCCGGGCGACCAGTTCACCCGGCGAGCTGGGCTTGGGCACGTAGTCATCGGCGCCCAGCTCCAGGCCGGCGATGCGATCGATGTTGTCACCCCTGGCCGTGAGCAGCAGCACCGGTACCTGGCTGCGCGCACGGATGCGCCGCAGCACCTCGATACCGGAAATCCCCGGCAGCATCACGTCCAGCACCACCAGGCGATAGTCGCCTCCCAGAGCTTCGATTTCGCCCTGCTCCCCAGTGCCCACCGCGGTGGCGCGAAAGCCCTCGCGGGCGAGGTACTGGGCAAGCATGTCGGTGAGTTCGCGGTCATCGTCGACCAGCAGTACGGGAATCATGAAAGGCACGTCGTTCGGGGCTTTGCGGGGCGCAATGATCGCCCGGCAGGCGCTGCGATGTCATCGCCGGCTGGTCAAACTTTACACATCTTTACCTTGGGTTAACCGCGCCGAACACACCCCGCCCGTATCCTCATCGCCCGCTGACCTGGCCGGGCCCGCGCCACCGCTCGAGCCCGCCACGCCCACCGCAAATGCCTGCCTGGAAGTACCCGATGAACTACCCGCGACTGCTGTTTTCGATCCTGCTGCTCAACGCCTCGGTGGTCCAGGCGGCGGCCTTCAGGATCACCGACATTCGGGTCAACGGCCTGCAACGGGTCTCCGCTGGCAGCCTGTTTGCGGCCCTGCCGCTGAACGTCGGTGACCAGGTCGATGAACAGGGTCTGGTGCAGGCTTCGCGCTCGCTGTTCAAGACCGGATTCTTCCAGGACATCCATCTCGGACGCGACGGCGATGTGCTGGTGATCGAGGTGGTGGAACGCCCCTCCATCTCCAGCATCGAGATCGTCGGCAACAAGGCCATCACCACCGAAGACCTGATGAAGGGTCTGAAGCAGTCCGGCCTTTCCGAAGGCGAAATCTTCCAGCGTGCGACCCTCGAGGGCGTGCGCAACGAGCTGCAGCGCCAGTACGTGGCCCAGGGCCGCTACTCCGCCGAGATCGAGACCGAAGTGGTGCCGCAGCCGCGCAACCGCGTCGCCCTGAAGATCAACATCAACGAAGGCACCGTGGCGGCCATCGCCCATGTCAACGTGGTGGGCAACACCGTCTTCTCCGAAGAAGACCTGACCGACCTGTTCGAGCTGAAGACCACCAACTGGCTGTCCTTCTTCAAGAACGACGACAAGTACTCCCGCGAGAAGCTCTCCGGCGACCTGGAACGTCTGCGTTCGTACTACCTGGACCGTGGCTACATCCACATGGATATCGCCTCCACCCAGGTGTCCATCACCCCGGACAAGAAGCACGTCTACATCACCGTCAACGTCAACGAAGGCGAGAAGTACACCGTCAGCGACGTGAAGCTCTCCGGCGACCTGAAGGTGCCGGAAGACGAAGTGAAGAAACTGCTGCTGGTGAAGAAGGGCCAGGTGTTCTCCCGCAAGGTGATGACCACCACCTCGGACCTGATCACCCGCCGCCTGGGCAACGAGGGTTACACCTTCGCCAACGTCAACGGCGTTCCCGAGCCGAACGACGAGAACAAGACCGTATCGATCACCTACGTGGTCGATCCGGGCAAGCGCGCGTACGTCAACCGCATCAACTTCCGTGGCAACACCAAGACCGAGGACGAAGTGCTCCGTCGCGAGATGCGCCAGATGGAAGGCGGCTGGGCCTCGACCTACCTGATCGATCAGTCCAAGCAGCGTCTCGAGCGCCTGGGCTACTTCAAGGAAGTCAACGTCGAGACGCCGGCCGTGCCGGGCACCGACGACCAGGTCGACGTCAACTACAGCGTGGAAGAGCAGCCTTCCGGCTCGATCTCTGCCAGCGTGGGCTTCGCCCAGAGTTCCGGCCTGATCCTCGGCGGCTCCATCAGCCAGACCAACTTCCTCGGCAGCGGCAACTACACCAGCATCGGCCTGACCCGCTCGGACTACCAGACCAAGTACAACTTCGGCTTCACCAATCCCTACTTCACCCCGGACGGCGTGAGCCTGGGCTACAACCTGTTCTACAGCAGCACCGACTACAGCAAGTACTACGACGACGATGACGAGGTGTCGTACTACTCGATCAACAGCTTCGGTGCCGGCGTCAGCATCGGCTACCCGATCAGCGAGACCTCGCGCCTCACCTACGGCCTGAGCCTGCAGCACGACGACATCACTCCCGGCACTTACAGCGCGGACGAAATCTATGACTTCCTCGATCGCGAGGGCGACTCCTTCAACAACCTCAAGGCGTCTATCGGCTGGTCCGAGTCGACCCTGAACAAGGGGGTGATGGCGACTCGCGGACACTCCCAGAGCCTGACGCTGATGGCCACCGTGCCGGGCAGCGACCTGTCCTTCTACAAGCTCGACTACAGTGCCCAGGCCTTCGTCCCGGTCAGCGACCGCACCGCCATGCGTTTCCATACGCAACTGGGCTACGGCAATGGCTATGGCTCCACCGACGGGCTGCCGTTCTACGAGAACTACACCGCCGGTGGCCTGAGCACAGTGCGCGGCTTCAAGGACAGCACCATCGGCCCTCGCAGCACGCCTGCCACCGGCAACTATGCCAGCGCCGGCCAGGCCTACTACTCCGACCGCGACGCCGATGTGTTCGGCGGCAACATCCTCATCGCCGGTGGCGCCGAGTACCTGTTCCCGTTGCCCTTCGTGAAAGACCAGCGCCAGCTGCGCACTTCGCTGTTCTGGGACGTGGGCGGCGTGTTCGCCGACAAGTGCTACCTCTCCACCACCCAGGGCTGCGGCACCGTCAGCCTCGACGGCATGGCCAGTTCCGTGGGCCTCGGCCTGACCTGGCAGAGCCCGCTGGGGCCACTGAGCTTCAGTCTGGCAACGCCGATCCGCAAGCCCGATGGCGCCGAGTCGCAGTTCTTCCAGTTCTCCCTCGGCCAGACCTTCTGAGGCGCGCCAGTATTACCCGCTTTTACCCGCCCTTAACCCAAGTTCACATTCGCCCTGCTTAAGCTGTGAACCCTTCGCAACGGCCCCGCACAGCATGGGCCGGACCACCCACAGCCCACGGGAGCACCGGCATGCAGCCCCTCGAATTCCCCACCCTGGTCGACCAGGTTCCCCTGCGACTGCTGGATGACGTGCAGGCGTGCCTGGCGCAGTTGCTCGGCCCGTCCTACAGCATCGTCCTCGCCAGCAGTGACGACGGCGAGGGTGTCAGCCATTACCACCTGGCCATCCTGCACAACCGCAGCGGTCTTTCGGTGGAGACCCAGGGCAGCGTCGGACCGACCTTCGTCGAACACCTGTTCGCCCTCGCCTGGCGCATGAAAGCGATGGTCGAGTCCCGCGACCTCGAACGCATGGACACACAAGGCCCGATTCGCTTGCTCACCTGGATCAGCGACCTGACCTGCCCGCCTGAACTGAAAGTTCAGGCGGGCGCCTTCCACCCCACGAAGCACCGCCAGTTGGTTCACACAACCGGCAAATAGCGCGGCGAACTTCAGGGCAGTATTACGTCGCTGGTGATGCTCCCCTGGAGGACGAGCGGCCCGCGGGCGAATGGCTGCACCTTCGCTGTCGCCAGCGAGGCCTGATGCAGAAGGCAAGAATGACCTCCGCCAACGGCCAGAAGCGGCCCCCATCAGTCTGCAGTTTTCAAGCACTGCTACATCCCGTATATTTGATAACGATTGTCGTTTGCAAATTGTTCTTAGGGGATTGCAATGCAGGGAGACTCATCGCTGCAGTCGGTAGGGATGCTGTACCGCGACCATCATGGCTGGCTTCGCGGCTGGCTGCGTCAGCGCCTCAACGACTCCGCTGACGCAGCCGACCTGGCGCAGGACACCTTCGTGCGCGTGCTGATGGCCAAGAGCGCTGGAGTGATTCGCGAACCCAGGCATTACCTGCAGACCATCGCCCGGGGACTGGTCATCGACCTGCTACCGTCGCCGCTCGCTGGAGCGCGCCTATCTGGACGCGTTGGCCCTGCTTCCCGAGGCGGTCCAGCCGTCCCTCGAAGAGCAGGCCCTGCTGCTCGAAGCGTTGACGGAAATCGACCGGATGCTCGACGGCCTGGGGCAAAAGACCCGGCAGGCCTTCATCCTGTCCCAGCTCGAAGGGCTGACCTACAGCCAGATTGCCGAGCGACTGGGCATCTCTATCCGCACCGTCAACAAGTACATGGCCAAGGCCATGGAGCACTGCTGCCTGGCCATGGCGGGCGTCCTGTGAGCGACGCCCTGCACCCCAAGGAACGAGAAGCCATCAGCGAAGCGGCCCGCTGGTATGCACGCCTGGCCAATGCGGCGCCGGGCGACGGCGACCAGCGAGCCTGGCAGCGCTGGCTGGCAGCCGACCCGATCAACCAGCGCGCCTGGCAGCGCATCGAATCGGTGAACCTGCAGATGGCCCGCGTGCCGGGTCGCCTGGCGGCAGCCACACTGGCCTCGGCCGGGCAGTCGCGGCGCCAGGTGCTGCGCAGCTTCGTCGTACTCGCCTCGCTGGGCGGCCTGGCGACCCTGGGCTGGCGCAGCGACGCACGCCAGCGCTACACCGCCGGCTACAAGACCGCCGTTGGCGAGCGCCGCCACTTCACCCTGGCAGACGGCAGCCAGATGCAGCTGGGCACCGACAGTGCGGTGGATGTGCTCTTCGATGCCAATCAGCGCCTGATTCTCCTGCGTGCCGGCGAAGTACTGGTGAGCACCGCGAGCGATGGACTCGACAGACCCTTCCGTGTGCGCAGCGCCGACGCCACCGTGCGGGCGTTGGGCACTCGCTTCAGTGTGAGCAGCTGGGGCAATGGAACCGAGGTGGCGGTACTGGAAAAAGCGGTCGAAATATCCGTACCGGGGCAGGCCGCACCCCTGCGCCTGGAGGCCGGCCAGCCAGCCGCATTTCATCCGGGAATATCGCCCCCGTACAGGCCAACACCGCTTCGGTGGGGGCCTGGGCACAAGGCAGCCTGATTGCCATCGACCGCCCGCTGGGCGAGTTGCTGGAAGAGCTGGGGCGCTACCGCCACGGCTGGCTGAGGTGCGACCCACGCATCAGTGGCCTGCTGCATTTCCGGCGCCTTCCCGGTGGACGACACCGACCTCGCACTCAGGGCCCTGGAACGCAGCTTCCCTGTCGCGGTGGTGTATCGCACAGGGTATTGGGTGACCGTGGTTCCGCGCGGCTGAAGCCTGCGTGGGAGTGGGTAAAGATTTTTTTTCCAATCAACGTGCACTTTCTTCGTCCCTGGTTCGGCTACTCCGGCATCAGTGACCCACTTGGTCACCACCACCGGGGAGAGACCATGCTGTATCCATTCGTTCGCCATCGGCTTGCCATTCACGTGCAGGCTGCCCTCTTCAGTGTCGCCGTCGCGGGCATTCCCGTCGCTGAGAGTGCAGAACTCACGGCACCCGGCGCGGTACAGAGCATTCGGCAGTACGACATCGCCGCAGGTTCGCTGACCGAAGTGCTCAGCCGCTTCGCCAGCGAGGCCGGAGTCGCGCTCTCCTTCGATGCCAGCAAGACCGCCCATCTCCAGTCGGCTGGCCTGCATGGCAGCTATTCGCGGGAGTCCGGATTTGCCGCCCTGCTCTCTGGCACCGGGCTGCGCGCGGTGGACCAGGGCGGCAGCTACGTGCTGGAGGAAGTTCCGGCAGCCCTGGCGATGAGCGACACGGTCATCACCGGACAGGGCCTGGGGCCGACGACCGAAGACTCCGGTTCCTATACCTCCAGCGAAGCCACCATCGGCAAATCCACCCAGCGCCTCAGGGACATCCCGCAGTCGGTCACCGTCATCACGCGCAAGGCGATGGACGACCAGCGTCTCGACACCCTGGACCAGGTGCTGGAAAACACCACCGGCATCACCACCTACCAGAGTCCGTCCGGCGGCAAGTACATCTACTCCCGCGGCTTCGAGGTGGAGACCATCCAGTACGACGGCGTCCCCCTCGACCGCCGCTACTACGCCATCGGCAGCAGCTTCACCTCCGACACCCTGCTCTACGACCGCGTGGAGGTGCTGCGCGGCGCCAACGGCCTCTTGCAGGGCAGCGGCCACCCCGGCGCGGCCATCAACCTCGTACGCAAACGCCCGAAGGCCGAACCGTCGCTCTCGCTCACCGCCAGCGCCGGCTCCTGGGACACCTACCGACAGACCCTCGATGGCAGCGCTCCGCTCACCGAAGACGGCAGGCTGCGCGGCCGGGTAGTGGCCGCCCACGAGGACCGGGACTATTTCTACGACACCGCAGAAAGCCGCAAGAACGTGCTCTACGGCATCCTCGAGTACGACCTGACCGACGACACGCGGGTTGCCGCCGGTGCGAGTGTTGAAGACCTGCATTCGACACCGTCCTTCGGCGGCCTGCCGCGCAACAAGGACGGCAGCGCGGTACATGCGGGCCGCTCCACCTTCACCGGCGCGGACTGGAACAAGTGGAACAACAAGCAGACCACCTACTTCGCCGACGTCACCCACGACTTCAACGCTGACTGGCGCCTGAACGCCTCCGGCAGCTACATGCGCGAGACCAACGACATTCTCTACAGCTTCGGCCGGGGCGCGGTCGACCCGGCCACCGGTGACGGCATGCAGTCGCGTGCCTACCTCTACGACTTCGAGAACATCAACAAGGGCGCCGACATCAACCTCGCCGGCAAGTGGCGGGCCTTCGACCTGGAGCACCAGGTGGTGGTCGGCGCCAACGCCAGCGACCTGAAGACCGACGACCTGCAGGGCGGACTGCTCAACCTCGGGCCGATCAACATTTACGACCCGGTCTCCCCGCGCAAGCCAACCGAAGAAGAGATGCTGAGCACCACCTACGCCGGCACCTCCAAGGGCCATATCCGCCAGAACGGCCTCTACGGCGTGGTGCGCTACAAGCTGGCCGAGCCACTGACCCTGGTCCTGGGCGGGCGCACCAGCAACTACCAGTACGACTACGAACTCACCCGCTTCACCACCTCCTCGCCCGCCCCTGCGCATTCGAAGGAAACCGGTGAGTTCACCCCCTACGGCGGCCTCATCTACGAGCTGAACAACCAGTGGTCGGCCTACGTCAGCTACACGGACATCTTCAAGCCGCAGACCGAGCTGACCCAGGACAGCGCCGCACTCAAGCCCATCGAAGGTTCGAACTACGAGGTCGGCCTGAAGGGCGAGCTGATGGATGGCCGAGTGAACACCAGCTTCGCGATCTTCCGCGTGGACCAGGAGAACCGTGCGCAGTACGACTACGCCTCGGAGTGCGGACAGAACGGCGAAGACAACTGCTACGTGGCTGGCGGCAAGGTTCGCGCCGAGGGCTTCGATGCGGAGATCAGCGGCGAAGTGCTCAGGGGCCTGCAGCTGTTCGCCGGCTACACCTACACCTCGACCAAGTTCCTCAACGATCCGGGCGACGGCACCTCGTCATCCGGCTCCACCTTCAACAGCTACACGCCGCGCCACCTGCTGCGCTTCTGGGGTGACTACAACCTGCCGGGCGAACTGAGCCAGTGGAGCGCCGGCGCGGGCGCCAGCATCCAGAGTGAAAACTACAACACCAACTTCGGCGGCACCGGTGGCGTCGGCGATATCAAGCAATCCGGCTACGCCATCTGGAACGCCCGCCTGGGCTACCAGATCAACAAGAACTTCAGCGTCGCCCTGAACGGCAACAACCTGTTCGACAAGAAGTACTACTCCTCCATCGGCTGGCTGAACGCGAGCAACCAGTACGGCGACCCACGCAACTACACCGTCACCTTGAAGGCCGACTTCTGAGGTATTCGCTTTGGGCCGGTAGCTGCCTCTCGCCAGGGGCAGCTAGCGGACGTTCGACGTAATGCCCCGAATCGTCGACAATCGTGGTCAGAACGATTCTCTGCGGCTTGGAAGTCAGTGTCGTTGGCTAGCTGGCGGATCGTTACCGCCGCCCCGCGAACGCGTAGCCTCTTATGTGATGGCTCTTATGAGTATCTACCGCCGACACGATATACATCCTGAGTGGGAGCCCAACCCATGGGACATGGAAGGGACAGCTGTCGACGTACAGGAACTAGGCTTTCACGCGCGAGCGATGAAACCAATCCCTTGGAGGCGCGCTCCATGGGGCGATTTCCCTCCGTCAGGCATCTTTGGTCGTGATCGCGGCTGGTTCGTCTCGAATGACATCGCTTTTTACGCGACCTTCGACGGCGAAGAGCTGATCCTGATCCACAACACCTGGCATGGTTTCCCAGACCCTCCAGAATGGGGGCTGGCCTCTCGACAGGCAGGTCAGGTCGGCGCTCCGTGGTCACAGTGGGGCCATTTCGCCGATTTGCCACATTCGTGGGTGATGCCGGAGACGGTATAGCTCTTGCTGAACGGCCCGCTACGGGCCCCCGTCTTGGCCGCTTCCGGCAGATTCCGCTCTGGATCGGTAGTTGACTCTAACCTGGGGTGGCAACCGGCCGGCAGCAGACGTTGATCGTGAAGGGCTTCTCTAACAAGAACGTCGAATTCCGAGGCATGAGACAAAACAGGCTATTTTTTCTTCTCCTTAATTTCGACCCAAGCCATGTCTGATTTTTCGGGAATCGACTGAGCATAATATTCCTTTGCCGAGAACCAGTTCGCCCTTTCAAACGCCTGCATCTTCGGGCCAAAACTGTTTTGAAACTTCAACCCTTCATAACAATTTCCTGCCGGATCACACAGGGTTGCATAACCATAAACAATCACTGCATGCAAGTCGCCAGGGCATCTTTTCCCCTTCAGCCCCAACAGGCATGCACCGCCCACTACAACGGGATTGCCTTTATCAATAGCAGTCTTAATCTCACGCATCATGCCTTTGTAGGTAAACTTCTGCCCTTCAACTGGATAATAATGAAATTCAGCCCGATTCTTATACTCAAAAAACACCCGATTTTTCGCACGAGCACACTCTTTCGGATATACAAACTGTGCAAAGAATCGGTCAAAGCTTTCCTCCGCCAGGCTTCTCGTGATACGTCGACGCGTGGCCTTAAGGTCATAGTCCTTCGCTTGATAGAGCTGGGATGCCTCGTTGACGACAGGCTCCGGCAGGGTCGTCTCATCAAAACTACTCTTGTGATATTTATTATAGAAGCTGGAAAAACCAGCTAGAAACTCACGCTGCCTTGCAATATCTGCATCACTGGCAAGCTTGTCTTCAATGATCAAGTCACCAAAAATCATCTTTTCATTGAAGCACGCTTGGCTGGATACGTTTCCTACAAGTATCGTCGCTGCCTGCAATACCTTTGCCGGCGACCCGCCCTCCTGAATGCCCTGATAAGAGCTAGAATACTCGACCTCATCATCGCCGACATCGGATGTGAAACGCGCCATATCTAATGTAGAAGCTAGAGACTCAGGCGGCGCCTTGGAGCAATCTAATTTATCGTACCTGCACAAATAGTAATTGAGCACCCCTGTCGCTGCGTGGCTGTAGCACATACCCATGCCAAACTGGTTTGTTTCGTTTGGCATATTTGAGAGAACATGCACATTAGACACGGTAAATCCTTCATCAAAACGAACCATGAATGCAGGAACGGGAAACTTAGCAGCTTCGGAAGCACCGACGAGTTCAGATAACAGGAAAAGAGCAACCCCCAAAATGAAACTCCGCGCCATGTCCATGACTCCACCTTGCGAAAGCTGACCTTTATCCACGTCAAACACAGGATGCCGACAGCGAGTTGGTACAAATCTGTAGCCAAAGTACCGACCCAATGCTTGTCGGCGTATGGTGTTGAAGGATAAGCAAGCCAAGGCAAATTGACATCATCTAAACGAATGAAGGCCACGCTCAGCAAGGCTGCTAAGTGATATCTCTCTACACAGTGGATGACAGACCTGCCCGGCACTACCGACGAGGAAACAGTGGGCCTAACGAGCATTAATGGGCTGCCGCCTCCCTGGCCCAGAAGCTTTCGCTCGCCCCAGATAGCCATCTTTCACCACTGGCAGTAATCGGCCACTAGCGGACACTGGCATTACGCGTTCTGACTAGGAGGCTTCCATCACCTCCAGATACCGCTATGTGCCTTAGCGCCTCTACTGACTGACGGGTATCCAGCCTGGCGATGCCTCGACCGCACGCCATAGCCCTTCAGGGATGGCCAGCTCAATACGTCGATCCACATCCAGGGCCTGCCGAATCGCAGCATCATTTCCCGATCTGGCTAACGCCACCCAGTCCTGATTCATCACCAGCCCCTTGCCTACAGCGACCGCTGAAAGACCAAGCGCCAGTGCACTCTCCGCCTGCTCTGGCGTGCGAAGCGCACCTGCTGCCATCAGGGGGACGCGGTCGCCGACATGCGCAATGAGGTGCTCCACCGTGAGAAGGGAGCTGCTGCCCTGCGGTCGTGATACAAGCACTTCGTGCAGTGAGGCATGCAGATAATCGATCCCTTCGGCAATCAGGGTATCCACAAACGCAAGCATGTCCGGCAAGCGGTAGCCACCCTCGTCACGCTCCTCGGGGGAGATTCGGTAACCCACGAGAAACGGCCGATTGGCGTGGGCGGTAATGACACGTCGGACTTCCCGCACCACTGCCAAGGGAAACTGCATGCGTTTCTCCAGCGAACCACCCCAGGTGTCGTTGCGCTGGTTGTAGCGAGGCGAGAAGAAGTTCTGCAGTAGGAAGCCATGGGCGCCGTGTAACTCCACACCATCGAACCCGGCCTCTATCGCTCGGCGCGTAGCCTCTCCAAACGCCAGTACCATCTCTGCCACCTCATCCTGCGACAAGGCGCGCGGAGTCACATCGCCGCGGTTGAAGGGGCCGCCGATGGCATTTATTGCACTGGCGCTTACCAATTCCCCGTTTGGCACGGCTTCCACCACTGCCTTATTTCCCGCATGGAAAATCTGCAGGACGGCTGGAGCTCCGCCACTCTTGGCCGCCTCTGCCAAACGACGCAGGCTGGGTATGAAGCGATCATCGTAAGCGGCGAACTCGTCGGTGAATCCAATGCCATTTGCTGCCACATGCGTGCAGCCGGTGATAACCAGGCCCACCTCTTGTGCACGACTGCGATAGTGCAGCAGCTCCTCATCGGAGATGAGGCCATCCGAAGTGGCAGACCATGTAGTCATGGGGGCCATCACAATGCGGTTGCGCAGAAGCAAACCGTTATCAAAGGTGAAGGATTGAAACAGCGGGGAGAACTCGGAACGCATGTCGAATGCCTGCCCATTGGGCCCACTTACTCAAGTGGCCGCTACGATGGAGGCAAGCGCTCTGGTCAACAAGACTGCCAATCCGACTACAGAATCAATCTGGAGTTTACAACCTGCTGGGGCGGCCTTTTCCGCCAGGGCTTTATGCATTCAGTGGCGTCATCGCCTCACGCTTCTCCACCAGGAAGTCGATCAGCGCCCGCACCTTGGCAGGCATTTGCGCACGCGTCGGCGCATAGATGTAAAAGCCTGCGAACGGCTTGCACCAATGCTGCAGAACTCGAACCAATTCGCCTGATTTCAGTTGCTCTCTGACGGCGATATCGATGTGTTGCACAAGCCCGACATTCTGCAAGGCACAGCGGATCATGCTGTCATCGTCGTTGGTGGTAATGCCGCCACTGGGCTCCACGCTGAAGAAGTGGCCATCCTCGGGTGATGTGAACTCCCACGGCAGAATCGCGCCACCTGGCCTGCGGAACCTCAGACAGTGGTGTTGCGCGAGGTCAGCCGGTGTGGATGGCACTCCGTGTCGTTTGAAATAGGCCGGTGTCCCCACCACGGCCAACGACAGCGGAGGAGTGATGGGCACCGCCACCATATGCTCGGCCAGGCTTTCACCCACGCGGATGCCAACATCGAAACCTTCGGCCACGATGTTGGCCAATGCATCGTTGGTGACCAGCTCCAGGTTGAGCCGTGGATAGCGGCTACAGAACTCTTCGATATGCGGCTCGATCAGGGTCTTGGCCGCAACGCGGGACGTGTTGACGCGCACCACGCCAGCCGGGTCATTGCGCGTGTCATTCATGTCACGCACGGCCCGCTCCACAGAAATCAGCGCGGGATACCACACATCGTAGAGTCGTTGCCCTGCTTCGGTCAGCGACATATCACGCGTGGTTCGGTAAAGCAGTTTCACGTTCAGGCGACGCTCAAGTGCTTTCACGTTCTGCGAGAGATTGGCGCGGGAAACCCCCATCTCCGCAGCCGCCTTGGTGAAACTGCCGTGGTGGGCAACATGGGCAAACCAGGCCAGGGACGGTAAGAGCGACGGATCCATGCATGCCTCATTGTCAATTTACAAATACCACTGTAGTCGCCATTGATGCCTATAACAAACCCAATCTTGGGCCTACAGTTCCATGGTCGGCCAGGCCACCAGGCATCCCGAATGCAGCGGCCAGCGATTCCAATCCGCCACGGAGCGAACCATGAAAAGCATCAAGATCAAGCACACCTACTGGGACATTGCCGCAGACCTGTACTACCCGCCCAACTTCGACGAGAACAAAAAGTACCCGGCGATCATCAGCGCCCATCCCATTGGCAGCTGCAAGGAACAAACCTCCGGCAACGTCTACGGCCAGGCACTGGCCAAGGAAGGTTTCGTTGTGATCGCTTTCGATGCCAGCTTCCAGGGTGCCAGTGGCGGTGAGCCACGCTTTACCGAAGATCCCACACTACGCGTCGAGGACTTCCGCGTGGTTTGCGATTACCTGGTCACACTGCCTTACGTGGATGAGGATCGCATCGGCGTGTTGGGCATCTGCGGTGGTGGCGGCTACGCCATTAATGCTGCCATGACCGAACGCCGCATCAAGGCCGTAGGCACGGTCACGGGTGCCAACTATGGTCGCTTGATGCGCGAGGGCTTCAGCGGCTTCGACCCTATCGGCGCTTTGGAGGCCATGGCCAAGCAGCGCACCGCTGAAGCTCGCGGCGAAGCTCTGCGCGTCGATGACTTGCTGCCTCCGTCGCCCGATGCAGCCAAGGCAGCGGGAATCAAGGAAATCGACGTGCTGGGTGCCACCGAATACTACCGATCTGATCGCGGTCGTGCGCCCAACGGTCTGAACCGTGCCCTGTATTCGCACCAGGCGGTAGCCATCGGCTGGGATGCATTCCACCTGTGCGAAACCCTGCTGACTCAACCGCTGATGGTGGTGGTGGGCGATCAGGTGGGTGCGTTCGGTGCTTATCGCGATGGCTGCGAAATCATCGGTCGTGCTGCATCGAAGAAAAAGGAGTTGGTGGTCATCGAAGGCTGGTCGCACTACGACCTGTACGACAAGCCGGAGCCGGTGGGCCAGGCGTTGGCCAAGCTGATTCCGTTCTACAAGGAAAGCCTCTGACAACGACTGCGGCCGGGTACACGTTGAGGTGAACTGTGGGCACCTCAACGTGTATCCGGCCGCGTAATGTCCAAGAGCGCGAGGAACTATTTCGATGACCAAAGTATTGATCCTGGGTGCCAGCGGACAGATTGCTGGCTGGGCAGTTCAGATGCTGGGCGAACACAAGGAGATCGAGCAGACCCTGCTGGTTCGCGATCCGAAGAAACTGGCCAGCCAGGAACCGGCAAACGCCCGTGTGGTTATCGGCGATGTGATGGACAAGAGGCTCCTCGCTCGGGTGATGCAGGGTCAGGATGTGGTTTACGCCAACCTTGCGGGCGAGGTGGATGCGCAGACAGGACGGATACTTGAGGCGATGCAGGCCGAAGGCGTAAAGCGCCTGATCTTCGTCAACTCGCTGGGTATCTATGACGAAGTGCCAGGGGCATTCGGCGAGTGGAATCGCCGCGAGATAGGCCAGTACCTGCCTCCTTATCGCAAGTCAGCCGACCTGATCGAAACGTCTGATACCGACTACACCATTCTGCGTGCGGCCTGGCTGCAGGACGATGACGAGGTGGATTTCGAGATCACCACCCGCAACCAGCCATTCAAGGGCACGGAAGTCTCTCGCAAGAGCGTGGCTGCACTTGTAACGGAGTTAGTGCTGCACCCCGATAGGCTGGTACGGGCCAACGTGGGGGTGAACAAGCCGAACACAGATGGCGAGCGCCCCGCCTTTGTTTGATTCACCGAAACCAACGATGCCTGCAGGCTCGCACCCGTGCATGTCCGCTATGGGTCGAACGCAGCCTCTCGCCAGGGGCAGTAATCGGCCATTAACGAACGTAGATACACTCATTGCGTCAGCGAGCAGCGGGAGCTGCAAGCCAGTTGCTTCGGAGGAGCGGCGTTGCCTTTGCAATTCGAAATCATCGCGCAGGTAGGTGCGTAGCTCCTCAACGAGATCGCAACGACGACCTCCGTAGTGTGCACAGACTACCGGGTGCTTTCGGGAATGCTCCCGTCCGTCGCCAATCCAGGCGCCGGAGCATGAGTTAGATGTTTTAGCGCTGCAAGGAGGCGCTCATCCATCACGTAGCCACCAAGCATGATCTTGCCCTGGGCATTGCGTTGCGCTGCCGTCCCCATGGATTTGCCAAGTTCGATACCGATGGGAATTCCTGCTGCTCGTACCTGCATCGCTTGCAGCGAATCCCCGGGCACCACGCCCCGAGCTGCGACGTCTGCCAAGTCTCTAACCCCTTCAGCATCAGGTGGTTGACTCATTACCGAGACCACTGCTGGCGGAGTAGCCAATGCCTGATTCAACGCTGATTCGGGGGCGGTAGGAACACGGGCTTCCGTCTCTCCTGTGGCGACTCGGAAATCCATATAGAAGAAGTAGAACGGCGTGCTCTTCGGGTCATGTGGCACATAGACTCCACCCTCCGAACCATCTAGCCCGAATTGTCGGTAAAAGACCGTGCCAGGGTCTGGCCGCTGTCCAGTTTCCAGGTACTGGTCACCCAGCTCCGCGATTAGGCGCACGTAACACTCCCGCGGGCCACGGTAGTAAATGCCTTCATCATCATGGGCAACGGCAATGTACTCACCGCGTTTGAGCCCCTCCACCATACTTTCGCCAAAGGAATAGCGAGGCGGGTATTTTCGAATTGCATCCTCGCGCAAAACAAAGCGGGACCCATCGCCTTGCGGAATGACACTTCGTCCGGGGATACATCCCGTCATGGACACCATTAACAGCGCCAGAAATACAGTCCTGGAAATACTATTCACGAAGTTCCCTATCCGTTCTTTATTGTGCCGGCATAGTGCCGCATCCGGATTTATCGCCGCCAACATCCCTTTAAGACGCGCATCTACGCGATCCAAGGGCATCCGAGCCCTAGCGCCCGGACAGCCAACACTCTCTCGGTTCTAGCTGGGTGACACCCGGTACCGGGTAGGTACTGCCGCGCGGGTCCACCTCCATCAGGGTGAGCTGACAATCCCCCTGGTAGAGGTATCGAGTGACATACTTGTGGCCCGCTTGTGGCTCGAAGGACAGGGCGACCCCGCAGAAGAGGCCCGTGGTGGCACGGCCATCGATACCCTGCTCGAGGAAGACGCGTTTGCCGGCGGGCAAATTGACGTAGTGTTCTCGGTCGGCGTAGTCAACACGCTTTCTCGTATCGCAGCTGTTGCCTGTATCGAGGAAGGCGTAATTGCCGCCCATGAGCTTGATTGTGGCCAGCTCTCCGGTGGTCGGTGGCACGTATTGCTCGGCGCAGGCACCCAGTAGCAGACTGACGGCAACCAGTGAGGCGATAGGGAAATTACGGGCATGGTTATGCATGGCCGGTGGCTCCGGGTAGGTAGGCACTAAGGAGTTCAGTGTGGCTGCGGCAGTGCCAGGCCCCACATGGCGGCGAAGTCCAATCGATTGATGCTCGTCGCCATCCCGGCCCGGGTCTTGGCCATGCCGTCGACTTCCAGGGCCTTGAGGCTCCCGCCGCCCGATTGGAAGTCCTCCCCGTGAACCAACGGCGTGTTCCACACCACCTCGTTACTCTGCAGATCGATCACCCGAGCGTTGGGGAACGCCGAAATGCCCACGGCGCCAAAGCCCAACGCAGCACCATAGATATCCATGGCCGTGAGCTGCACCAAGTAGCGGTACCCCTTGCCCCGAAGCTCGCCGGTCAGCTTGTTCAGTTCGGTATTCTGTCGATCCGCCAGGAAGAAGTCCGCGATGGGCGGCAGCTTGACGCCGGGCATGGCCGGATGATCACCGGAGGCCTGGGTCAGACAATCCGCCGCGAGGCTGTCGTTGGCCGCGTTGACCACCTCCGGCGCCACCACATCGAAGACACTGTCGGCAGTGAAGCCCTGCTGGTGCAGGCGGTTCGCCAGGTCTGCGCTCAATTCGCGGTCCGGCGACCAGACCCCGGAAAAGTCCTGGCTTGAGGTCTTGGTTTCCAGCCACAACACGCGATACAGCGTCTCGACGTAATTGATGCGCTTGGAGACCAGGTTGTAGCTGACGGCAATCCTTTGCGTCTTGTCAGGCTGGAATGTCTTGCCTTCCACCGCAGCGACCTGCTGCTGGTGGTAGGTGCAGCCACTCAGGAACAGCAGTACCGACAGGCAAAGCACGAGTTTCTTCATGGTTAATTCTCCTGGTCGGGGCGCTTCACATCGAGCAGGTGGCCGCTGCTATCGAACACGCAGATGAGCGAAATCGCCTCGCCGTCCTTGAGAAATTTTGGACCGATGTCACGGTAGTAGGTGATCACGCTGTCGCCGGTGGAAACGGAGCCCACCGGCAGGGGGATGAAATAACTGGTCGTCGCCGCTTTGCCGGTATAGAGCCAAAGCTCGAGGTTCCGTCGATCATCCTTGCGCACTTCGCGGGGCAGGCCGATGGCCTGTACTACGTCGTTCTTCGAGCTCGCGCCGACGCTGAGGCGCGCGTGCTTGATTTCGCTTGTGCGATCGATGGATGAGCAGGCTGTCTGAAGGATGACAAAGGGGGAAAGCAAAGCGAGGAAAAACGGCGTGCGAAAAGCTCGCATGTCCAATCCTTGTAGGCGAGATAGCAGGCGTCGAGTCTCTTATCGAGCAACGTTCGTGACGTAGGCGGTGCGTCCGTAATGGCGTGGCGACATTAAAGATGAAATGACGCCTTGTCGATGGGTGATGCCAGGGCGTTTCTGCCAGTTTCCGGTAAACAAAGTGGGTCCCCACGCCTCCTTGAAGCGAGCACCCCGACTGCTCCTGCCAGCAACTCTACGTCATCGACCATCGGGTTCAGACTGTGTGGCGTCAGACGTCAAGGCGTAGTTGTCCGCTATGGGCCGTTAGCTGCCTCTCGCCAGAGGCAGCTAACGGCCAGTAGCGGACGCTGACGGAGATGCCCCGCCAGCGTGGCCGAGCGCCTTACTTCACCTTCACCACATCATCCGGCTTCCACGTCTGATCGTAGAAAGCGTCTTCGCTGCCGTAGAGACGCAGCGCCACGAGGAAGTTGCGCCCCGCGATGGTCTGAATGAACGCAGCGTCGGCCACATCGGCGGGCTTCTCCGGGCCGAAGCAGATTTCGATCGAGCCGTCCTGCTGCCTGGCGAACGTCGTAGTAGCTGTTGGTCGAGGGCAGCAGCTGGCTGGTTTCAGGCATCGTGCCATCGGTGACGTTGTAGGCGGTCACCGCCCAGAACAGCGCAGCGGGCGGGATTGGGTGGCAGGCGCAGCTTGTAGGTGCTGCCGCCTTCGAGGAACTTGCCGTCCTTGTCGCGGCCGGTGAAGGGATACTTCGAGCCGGCGCCCATGGTGTGCATCACCATGGCCGGCGCCGAGGAGTAGGCGAACTGGAAAAAGTTGGCGCGTTGGCTCACGTCCAGGTAGCTGTCCTGCATCCAGTCGTTGGTGCCGCCGGCCCAGGTGTTTTCGTACTGGCGGTCCTTGTAGTAAAGATTGCGCTTGTCCTCGCGGCCCAGCTGGCGGATGGCGAGGATCATCTTCGGCGCGGTCTCCACGGCCTTCTTCAGCAATTCTTCCTGCTTCGCGCGTCGGCGTTGAAGGGTTCGCCCTTGACGATGCCGATCGACGCCAGCACGCCGCGCAGCTCAGGATCGATGGCCTCGACCGGCTCGTAGTCGACGAACGCCTTGAGCTTGGTCCAGTAGGTGTTGTCGACCGGATACATCATGTTCGAGCGCGCTTGCCGCTGGCGTCCGGGAAACTCCATGGGCTTGACGTCCTTCTCGACCGTCAACAGCGGATAGACGCGCGTCATGCTCGGCGATGCGTCACCGCTGGCGCCGGGTCAGGCTTGCCCTCGCCCTTGGCTTCATGATCGTGCGGAAGAACAGGAACACGTTGTAGGTCCGGGACTTGACAGCAAAGTAACCGCTCCGGCACTTCTGCCGTTGTAGCCGGGCGGCAGCAGCAAATACAGGCCGCCACGCGCACGATCCGGTCCGACCGCGCCAACATCGGTGATGCGTGCGCTGGAAGAAGTCGGTGAACATACCGATCACGTTGGGCGGCGCCTGCAACGACCAGCGGCCCGGTCTCCTTCAAGTCCAGGTAGCTCATGGAATAGATCACGTCGGCATTGGGCGTGGGCACCATGGTACGCGCTATCCATGCGCTCCTTCCAGATCGGCAGCACGTTGTAGCCGGCGCCGAACGCCTTCTCCGAACCGTCGCTGCATGCCGATCACGTTGAGCGCCGGCAGCATGGTCATGTAGGCGTACACCGCGCGCTGGTAGTACAGCTCGTCGCGCAGGCTCTCGGCCTCCTTCGGATCGAGCCAGTTGCCGTTGTTGATCTGCTGGATCAGCGGTGAGGCAGGCGCCTGATCCGCCGCCTGTACCGCCGGCCAATAGGTCAGCGCAGCGGCCAGCGGTGACAGCACGAACACTCGATGCATGGAACCCATGGAGCGGTCTCCTGAAGATAGATGGCGGCGCTGTGCCGACCCCGACGGGAATCAACTGCAGCGCAAGGCTTACTTGATCTTCTTGATGACCGGCGGCTTCCACGCTGCCATCGAGGATCGGCTCCTTGCCCCAGTACGCGCGGATGTACAGCGAGAACGGCTCCTTGGGCGAAGGCAGCCAATTGCTCTCCTTGTCCTTGCCGGGCGACTTCGGGCCGACATAAATCGTCAGCGAACCATCGGCATTGCGCTTGAGGTTCTTGTTCTTGGTGCCCAGGGAGTAGCGGTTGAGCTTGTTGGTGTGGAACAGGTGCTTTCTCGTTGTACAGCGTCAGCGACCAGAAGCCATTCACCGGGCGGCTCCTGCCCGGCGGCGAACGTCACTTCGTAGCTGTGCGCGCCGTTGAGCGGGGCGCCGGACTCGTCGAAGTCGGTGTAGAAGTACTGCGTCTCGTTGGGCCGGTTGTCGAACATGTTCGACTTCGACGTACCCGTGCGGTTGAAGTAGTCGATGCCCAACTGCGCGTTGTTCGTCGAGCGGTTCCAGCCGTTGCCCGCCGGGAGTCCATTGTGCTTCCACTGCGAAGAACGGCTAGATGATCTCCTTCTCGGTCTCCATCGCCGTCTCGCACAAGCACTTTCTTCGAGCTCCGGGTCCTTGGCGGCGGCGTCCATCAGCAGGCGGAACTGGCGCGTACAGCGCCTCTTCACCCGGCAGTGGCGGTACCATCTCGAGCACCTTGCGGGAACTGGTCGAAGAACTTCTCCGGGACCACCCACTTGGTTTCGCCGCCACTGGCCTTGGGACTTTCGGGCCCGGAATGTCGGGGTGCTCGTTCCAGTCGATGGTCTTCATCTTGCCGTCGAAGTCCTTCAGCGGGTAGAGCGACGATCTGGTTGATCATCGGCTGGATCGCCGCACGGTCCTCGGGGTGTCGTCCATGAAGATGCGCGGGATAGCGTTGGCCAGCGCCGTCGGGCTGCGGATGACCGCCTCCACGCCGGCGGGCTTTTCGCCCTTCCAGTTCGGGCCGACCAGCAGGTAGAAGCCCGGCTTGCTGCCATACGGCTTGCCCAGCTCGCCAAACTGATCAGTGCGCTGGTCGTAGAGGGGTAGACCCAGAAGCGGTCGCCGAAGTCCGGCACCTGCACGATCACCGGCTCTTCATCGAGCGAGAAGAAGCCGAGGCCGTAGACCACATCCTGGTTCGGGCAGGTGACGAAGGTCTCCGACGGGGTCGATGTAGTCGTGCAGCATGGCGAGCTGCCCGCGCGGCGCGACCGGAAGGACGCCGCCGAGCAGGCCGGGATGCGGCGCCTTGGTGATGGTCGCGCGTTGCGGTTGATCATGTTCACCATCGGCCAGCCCCAGAGGTACGCCATGCGTGCCACCGCCTTGGCGTACTCGGGATGCATCACGACACCCGTGGCGGGAGCGTGATCTGCACGACGGGTGATTGCTCGGCGGCATGCAGCACCGGCACGCCGATGGAAAGACTCAGGATGGCTATGGAAAGCAGTTTCAGCGGGTGCGGCATCGTCGACTTCCTTGCGTTGAGGGTGCGCGAAGGAGGCGAACCTGGGAACTGCGGTGGGCGTTCAGATGACGCACACGCTCCACATTTCCGGGCTCCATGGAGTACGGAGTCTAGATCGCGTCAGGAGCTCCACAAGTCAATGCTTTCCATAGTCTGCTTCGGGTCCGTAACGGACGCTTGCACAGAGCATCCATTGCTCTGGACGGTCAGCTGCTGCCGTTGCGCTTCAAGGTCATTTTGAAGGAGACCTTTCCATTCACATCTGGCTTGTCTTCGGTGGCGGTGGCTTTGCCATTGGCGCCGCCATCCAGTGTCAGGGCGTAGTCTTTATGCATGACCATCGCTGCCAATCCGAGCACGCCTACGGTGGCAATCGCAGCAACGGCAACCGCAGCTGTACCTCCACTGATACCGGCGGCACCTAGCGTACCTGCAGCCGCTCCGAAGGCCGCCAGACCGCTGGCCCCGGCAACGCCGCCAGAGACAATCCCCACGGGGCTCCAGAAACTGGCCGCTGCCACCCCTGCTCCGCCCGCTATCAGCACAAGCTTCGTGTACGTCACGGACTTGATCACACGAACAGCCAGTGCCAGCTTGCGATCAGTGATCACGATGTTGTCCGTCTTGTCGTTCAGGGCACTTTTCAGCTCTTTCGCATTCCCTACGAATCGCGTACTGCTCACTTGGGTAGTCCTTTGAAGATGATTTTCAGAGCTGGCAACGGTGCATTATTCTGCGGCAAAAGGCCAGTATGCCTTCGGGTGCGTCTTTCCAAGGCTACTGCCGGCCAGCAGAGGTACTTTCCCCGCTCCGAAGCATGCAGTCGCTCCCCCTTTGAAGGAGGCTCGGGCAAGCTCGACGGACTGTCGTCTGCTCACGCCTGTCAGCGTATTCCGGGTCGGCGAAGACCAGCGCTCGCTTCGGAAACCCGAGCGACGAAGCCGACGGGATTCGCCTGAGGCGAGCAACCTGACCAGGACTTTTCCTGCCGCAACACAAGCGTTCAAAAAAACCGCAATTATCCAATATGCACGCCGATCCGATACGCAAAATAACGGCTCCTGCCCACGAGCAGGAGCCAGTAAGTCGAGCGTGCCGGTGAGCGACTTCCAGGGCCCCCGGAGCACCTGCGGCCCTTCGTGCCTCGTCTTCTGAAACCAGGCGCGGGCGTCGAGCCCGCTCATCTCCCCGCCAGCCGGCGCGACAGAGAACCCATTATCCTTTTACCTGGCCCCAACAGCAGAGCTTGTCGGAGAAATCCACTCGATGTACCCACCCGTCGCGCCCCAGTTCTACTCCATCCAGCGCAACCGCAACGTCGCCCCCGACCCGGAGCAAGTGCTGGAGATTCCCGGCAGCGATGGCTTCGCCATCATCGTGCAGTTGCAGGACTTCCCCGAGCACCGTCTGTGGCGTGGTAACCAGTTGGCCTACAAAGGGGGCCACCGCCAGGGCAGCAGTTCGATCGCCAACCTGGGCGCGGAGTTGCGCTGCCAGCACAGGGCGGCCTACGACAATCTGCGTCTGGGCCTGCCGCGCAGCAGCCTGGAAGAGTTGTTCCGCGAGGAAGGCTTGCGCGGCCACGCCAACCTGGACAGCGCCCTGGACGTCCTCGACCCGGTGATCTATCACCTGGCCCAGGCCCTGCTCCCGACGCTGGAGCAGCCGGCCGAAGGCAACCGGCTATTCATCGACCAGGTCATGCTCGCCCTGGCCCTGCACATCGGCCCCCGCTACGGTAATGCCAGCCCGCCGCCGAGATCGCGCGCCGGCTTGACGCCCTGGCAGTTGCGCCGGGCCAAGGAACTGCTGGCCCACCATCTGACCGACAGCCTGTCGCTGGAGCAGCTGGCGCGGGAGTGCTCCCTGTCGCGAAGCCACTTCAGCCGGGCGTTTCGCCAGAGCACCGGCGTCAACCCCCAGGACTCGGCGTCTGCAGATGCGTGTCGACAAAGCCAAGGAGTTGCTGCTGACACTTCGATTTCGAACTCGCCCGGATCAAGGTGCTGTTCGGATTCTATCGTGTTTCCCTATTAACCTTAGCAATACTAACTGAGCCAAGGTATCAG
>JASGKM010000023.1:0-141914 GCA_049840615.1 Pseudomonas sp. | reverse complement strand
CGTATTGCTAAGGTTATAGGTAAAAACACGATAGAATCCGAACAGCACCTGACTTCGAAGGCGCCTTCACGCTGGGAGTTCTTGCGCACCGACTCGATGCCATCCACGGCCGAGGTCTTGGCCTTGTACAGTTCGCTGGTCAGGACGATCTCGCCGTTGCTGGCGTGCAGGTTGAAGTGGAACTGGCCATCACTGGCCTTCTTCAGATGGTATTTGGCGGCCATGCTGCATCTCCCTTGGGGATTGAGGTCATCCCAGCGTAGACGGCAGCAGGTGCTCTGGAAGGCGCCATCCGGCGGATGGCGCCCGAGAGCATCAGACCTTGAGGGTCTTCACACCTTCGGCGGTGCCCAGCAGCAGCAGGTCGGCCGGGCGCGCGGCGAACAGGCCGTTGGTGACCACGCCGACGATGTTGTTGATCGCCTCTTCCAGCTGCACCGGGCTGTCGATGCGCAGGTTGTACACGTCGAGGATGATGTTGCCGTTGTCGGTCAGCACGCCCTCGCGGTACACCGGGTCGCCGCCCAGCTTCACCAGCTGGCGCGCCACGTGGCTGCGGGCCATGGGGATGACTTCCACCGGCAGCGGGAAGTTGCCGAGGATCGGCACCAGCTTGCTGGCGTCGGCGATGCAGATGAACTGCTTGGCGACGGCGGCGACGATCTTCTCGCGGGTCAGCGCGGCGCCGCCGCCCTTGATCAGTTCCAGGCGCTCGTTGGTCTCGTCGGCGCCGTCCACGTAGAACTCCAGCTCACTGACGGTGTTCAGGTCGTAGACCGGGATGCCATGACCCTTCAGGCGCTGGGCAGTGGCTTCGGAGCTGGCCACGGCGCCGTCGAATTCGGCCTTGTGCTTGGCCAGCAGGTCGATGAAGAAGTTGGCGGTGGAGCCGGTGCCCACGCCGACGATGCTCTTGCTGTCGAGGTGCGGAAGGATGTGGTCGACGGCGGCCTGGGCCACTGCCTGCTTGAGCTGATCCTGGTTCATGGCGAAGGGTCTTCTTACCTGGCTGGGCGCGAAAGCGCCGGGGAATAGTCGAGAGGGCGGATTATAGCGGCCTGGGGCGTGCCGGTGTTGCGCCGCCGGGCAATGTTACGATCATCTGCGCACGGATTGTTCGGTGGCCCGCGCCGCGCCCGCTGGAGTAGACTCGCGGTTCCTCGAAAAGCCGCCGATATAGCCCTTCCGATGCTCGAACCTACGTCAAGAAGATCCTCACCTCGCGTGTCTACGACGTTGCCGTGGAAACGCCCCTGCAGCCCGCCCGCCAGCTCTCCGAGCGCCTGGGCAACCAGATTCTGCTGAAACGCGAAGACCTGCAGCCGGTGTTCTCCTTCAAGATTCGCGGCGCCTACAACAAGCTGGCGCAGCTGAGCCCGGAAGAACTCGCCCGCGGCGTCGTCACCGCCTCCGCCGGCAACCATGCCCAGGGCGTGGCGCTGGCCGCCCGCGAGCTGGGCATCAAGGCCACCATCGTGATGCCGCGCACCACGCCGGAGCTGAAAGTCCAGGGCGTGCGCGCCCGTGGCGGCAAGGCCGTGCTGCACGGTGACGCCTTCCCCGATGCGCTGGCGCACTCGCTGAAGCTGGTCGAAGAGAAGGGCTACGTCTACATCCACCCCTACGACGATCCGGACGTGATCGCCGGCCAGGGCACCGTGGCCATGGAAATCCTTCGCCAGAATCCGGGCCACATCGACGCGATCTTCGTGCCCGTCGGTGGCGGCGGCCTGATCGCCGGCATCGCCGCCTACGTGAAGTACCTGCGCCCGGAGATCAAGGTCATCGGCGTCGAGCCGGACGACTCCAACTGCCTGCAGGCCGCCATGGCCGCCGGCGAGCGCGTGGTGCTGGGCCAGGTCGGGCTGTTCGCCGACGGCGTGGCCGTGGCGCAGATCGGCAAGCACAACTTCGAGCTGTGCAAGGACTACGTCGATGAGGTGATCACCGTCAGCACCGACGAGATCTGTGCGGCGATCAAGGACATCTACGACGACACCCGTTCGATCACCGAGCCGGCCGGCGCGCTGGCGGTGGCCGGGATCAAAAGGTACGTCGAGCGCGAAGGCGTGAAGGGCGAGACCCTGGTGGCCATCGACTCGGGCGCCAACATCAACTTCGACCGCCTGCGCCACGTGGCCGAGCGCGCGGAACTGGGCGAGAAGCGCGAAGCGATCATCGCGGTGACCATCCCGGAGCGTCCGGGCAGCTTCAAGGCCTTCTGCGAGGCCATCGGCAAGCGCCAGATCACCGAATTCAACTACCGCTACAACACCGACAGCGAAGCGCACATCTTTGTCGGCGTGCAGACGCACCCGGAGAACGACCCGCGCGCGGCGCTGGTGCAGCAACTGCAGGAGCAGGGCTTCCCGGTGCTGGACCTGACCGACAACGAACTGGCCAAGCTGCACATCCGCCACATGGTTGGCGGCCATTCGCCGCGCGTTTCCGGCGAGCAGGTGTTCCGCTTCGAGTTCCCCGAGCGCCCCGGCGCGCTGTTCAACTTCCTCAACCGCCTGGGCGGGCGCTGGAACATCACCCTGTTCCACTACCGCAACCACGGCGCGGCCGACGGTCGCGTGGTGGCGGGCCTGCAGGTTCCGGAAGACGAGCGTCACCTGGTGGCGGCCGCGCTGGAAGAGATCGGCTATCCCTACTGGGACGAGACCGACAACCCGGCCTATCGCCTGTTCCTCGGCTGAGGATCAGGCAGGGGCGGCGCGACTGCTGCTAGGCTTGTCGGAACGCCGCCTTCTTCACAGGGACTTGAAATGGAAAGCCTGCAGACCTTGCGCATCCTCCACGGCATCGCCGCCGTGCTGCCATTGCTGGCCATCATCGGCCTGGCCTGGTACGGCTGGCGCAGCTGGCGTGGTGGCGACGCCGGGGTGATCGCCAAGGCCCTGCAACGCATCGGCCTGATCGGCTGGGTGCTGGTCGCCGGCAGCGTCGCCAGCCTGCCGGTCACCGGCTATCGCATGGTGCAGACCATCGGCTGGCCGCTGGGGCAGACCTGGCTGCTGGGCAGCGCGTGCCTGCTGATCGTCGCGACGATCTTCTGGCTGCTCTTCACCACCCGCCTGTGGCGTATCCGCGACTTGGCGCTGGTGGCGCAAAGCAGCGGCGAACCAATCTCCGCTGGTGCGGCACGGCAGTGGAAGTTCGGCCTGGCCTTCTTCGCGCTGGCGCTGCTGTGCGTGGTCGCCATCCTGGTGCTGATGATCAGCAAGCCGGTGTGATGCCCGCCGCGTGAACCTCTACCTGCTGCTCAAGACCCTGCACATCCTGTCTTCCACGCTGCTGTTCGGCACCGGGCTGGGTTCGGCCTACTACAGCTGGCGCGCCTGGCGCAGCGGCAACCTGGAAGCGATCCGCATCACCTTCCGCCACCTGGTCACCGCCGACTGGCTGTTCATCGCCACCACGGCGGTGTTCCAGCCGCTGAGCGGCATCGCCATGGCGCACATGGCCGGCTGGCCTCTGGATTCGGGCTGGCTGCTGTGGAGTCTGGGGCTTTATGTGTTCGCGGGCGCCTGCTGGCTGCCGGTGGTCTGGCTGCAGATCCGCGTGCGGGACATGGCCGAGACTGCGCACCGGGAAGGCACCGCCTTACCGCCGCGAGCCTTCCTCTATATGCGCTGGTGGTTCGCTCTGGGTTGGCCGGCGTTCCTGGCCTTCCTGGCGATCTTCCACCTGATGGTCAACAAGCGCTTCTGATGACTCAGTCGCGCAGGCTGATCACCGGCCAGCCACGCTCGATAGCGGTGGCGCGCAGGGTGTCGTCGGGATCGACGGCCACCGGGTTGGCGACCCGCTCCAGCAGCGGCAGATCGTTGCGCGAGTCGCTGTAGAAGTAGGCGTCGTCCAGCGTCAGACCGGTTTCTTCCAGCCAGTGGTTCAGACGGGTCACCTTGCCGCCCTGGAAACAGGGTATGCCGCAGGTCTGGCCGCTATAGAGGCCGTCCCGCATCTCGCACTCGGTGGCGATCAGGGTGTCCACGCCCAGGCGCTCGACGATGGGCGCGGTGATGAAGCGGTTGGTGGCGGTGATGATCACCAGCTTGTCGCCCGCGGCGCGGTGCTCGGCCAGCAGGGCTTCGCCCTTGGCCAGGATGATGGGTTCGATGACCTCTTCCATGAACTGGCGGTGCCAGGTGGCCAGCTGCGCCAGGTCGGTGCGGCCGAGAATGGACTGGGTGAACGCCTGGTAGGCGAACACGTCCAGCGTGCCGGCGACGTAATCGGCGTAGAAAGCATCGTTGCGCGCCTGGTACTCGCCGGCATCCACCAGTCCCTTCTGGCACAGCCATTCGCCCCAGCTGTGGTCGCTGTCGCCGGCCAGGAGGGTGTTGTCGAGATCGAAGAGAGCCAGTCGCACGATGAAATACCGCCAGTTGCCAATACGGAAAAGTCGCCTAGAGTAACGGCTTTTGCCCACCCAGCACAGGACGCCGCAGCCCGCGTTGCCGCTGTCACAAGCTTTGTGGAACAATGCGGGCACACGCGATTTCGAGGATGTACCGCCGTGATCGATCCCGATGGTTTTCGCCCCAATGTCGGCATCATCCTTTGCAACGATGTCGGACAGGTACTGTGGGCACGGCGCATCAACCAGGAAGCCTGGCAATTTCCCCAGGGCGGCATCAACGCCCGAGAAACCCCTGAGGAAGCGCTGTACCGCGAACTGAACGAAGAAGTCGGCCTGGAAGAGCAGGACGTCAAGATCCTCGCCTGTACCCGGGGCTGGCTGCGTTACCGCCTGCCGCAGCGCCTGGTGCGTACCAACAGCCAGCCGCTGTGCATCGGGCAGAAACAGAAGTGGTTCCTTCTGCGCCTGACCGGCGAGGAAAGCCGGGTGCGCATGGATGTCACCGGCAAGCCCGAATTCGACGGCTGGAAATGGGTGAGCTACTGGTACCCGCTGGGCCAGGTCGTGACCTTCAAGCGCGAGGTCTACCGCCGGGCCCTGAAGGAATTGGCACCGCGCCTGCTGGCGCGCGACTAGCACGCAAGACCAAGGAGTTAGACCCTGAGCATGCTCAACACGCTGCGTAAGATCGTCCAGGAAGTGAACTCCGCCAAGGACCTCAAGGCGGCGCTGGGCATCATCGTGCAGCGCGTGAAGGAGGCGATGGGCACCCAGGTGTGCTCGGTCTACCTGCTGGACCCGGAGAGCAACCGCTTCGTGCTGATGGCCACCGAGGGCCTGAACAAGCGCTCCATCGGCAAGGTCAGCATGGCGCCCAACGAGGGTCTGGTCGGCCTGGTCGGCACCCGCGAGGAGCCGCTGAACCTCGAGAACGCCTCCGAACACCCCCGTTACCGCTACTTCGCCGAGACCGGCGAGGAACGCTACGCCTCTTTCCTCGGCGCGCCGATCATCCACCACCGTCGGGTGATGGGCGTTCTGGTCGTGCAGCAGAAGGAGAAGCGCCAGTTCGACGAGGGCGAAGAAGCCTTCCTCGTCACCATGAGCGCGCAGCTCGCCGGTGTTATCGCCCACGCCGAGGCCACCGGCTCGATCCGCGGCCTGGGCAAGATGGGCAAAGGCATCAGCGAAGCCAAGTTCGTCGGCGTCCCCGGCGCTCCCGGCGTGGCCGTGGGCAAGGCTGTGGTGGTGCTGCCGCCGGCCGACCTGGAAGTGGTCCCGGACAAACCCATCGACGACGTCGAGGCCGAGGTCGAGCGTTTCAAGCAGGCGCTGGAATCGGTCCGCGAGGACATGCGCAACCTTTCCAGCAAGCTGGCTACCCAGCTGCGCAAGGAAGAGCGCGCGTTGTTCGACGTGTACCTGATGATGCTCGACGACGCTTCCATCGGCCTGGAAGTCAAACGCATCATCCGCACCGGCCAGTGGGCACAGGGCGCGCTGCGCCAGGTGGTCATGGAGCACGTGCAGCGCTTCGAACTGATGGACGACGCCTACCTGCGCGAGCGGGCATCGGACGTGAAGGACATCGGACGGCGCATTCTTGCCTACCTCCAGGAAGAACGTAAGCAGTCGCTGACCTACCCGGACCAGACCATCATTGTCAGCGAGGAGCTGTCGCCGGCCATGCTCGGCGAAGTGCCCGAAGGCAAACTGGTGGGCCTGATCTCGGTACTCGGCTCGGGCAACTCCCACGTCGCCATTCTCGCCCGCGCCATGGGTATTCCCACGGTGATGGGCGCGGTCGACCTGCCGTACTCCAAGGTCGACGGCATCGATCTGATCGTCGACGGCTATCACGGCGAGATCTACACCAACCCGTCGCCGCAGCTGGTCAAGCAGTACGGCGAAGTGGTCGCCGAAGAGAAGGAACTGAGCAAGGGCCTGGCCGCCCTGCGCGAGCTGCCCTGCGAGACGCTGGACGGCCATCGCATGCCGTTGTGGGTCAACACGGGCCTGCTGGCGGATGTGGCGCGTGCCCAGGAGCGCGGTGCCGAGGGTGTGGGCCTGTACCGCACCGAAGTACCGTTCATGATCAACGACCGCTTCCCCAGCGAGAAGGAACAGCTCGCCATCTACCGCGAGCAGCTCTCCGCCTTCCACCCGCTGCCGGTGACCATGCGTACCCTGGACATCGGCGGCGACAAGGCGCTGTCCTACTTCCCGATCAAGGAAGACAACCCCTTCCTCGGCTGGCGCGGCATCCGCGTCACCCTCGACCACCCGGAAATCTTCCTGGTGCAGACCCGCGCCATGCTCAAGGCCAGTGAAGGCCTGGACAACCTGCGCATCCTGCTGCCGATGATCTCCGGCACCCACGAGCTGGAAGAGGCGCTGCACCTGATCCACCGCGCCTGGGGTGAAGTGCGCGACGAAGGCGTCGACATCCCCATGCCGCCGATCGGCATGATGGTGGAGATCCCCGCGGCCGTGTACCAGACCCGCGAGCTGGCGCGCCAGGTGGACTTCCTCTCGGTCGGCTCCAACGACCTGACGCAGTACCTGCTGGCGGTGGACCGCAACAACCCGCGCGTTGCCGACCTCTACGACTACCTGCACCCGGCCGTGCTGCAGGCGCTGAAGAAGGTGGTCGACGACTCCCACGCCGAAGGCAAGCCGGTGAGCATCTGCGGTGAGATGGCCGGCGATCCGGCGGCCGCCGTGCTGCTGATGGCCATGGGCTTCGATTCGCTGTCGATGAACGCCACCAACCTGCCCAAGGTGAAGTGGCTGCTGCGTCAGATGACCCTGTCCAAGGCGCGCGAGCTGCTCAACCAGCTGATGACCTTTGACAACCCGCAGGTTATCCACAGCTCGCTGCACCTGGCCCTGCGCAACCTCGGCCTCGGCCGCGTGATCAACCCGGCGGCGACCATCCAGGCCTGACGCTGGCGAACAACGCCCCCGGAGCCGTGCATTTCCGGGAGGCTCGAAGACGACAGGGCCGGCACACCGGCCAGGACGAAGCTTATGGAAGAGCTCGACGTCACGCCTTGCACGGAGGCCGATACCAGCGCCCGCACCCTGCGCTACGCCCTGAGCATCGTCAGTGATGGCATCTGGGACTGGGACATCCGCAGCAACCATGTCACCCGTAGCCCGAGCTGGTACGTCATGCTCGGCTATGACCCTGACAGCCTCCCGGAAAACGTCGCCACCTGGCACGAGATCATCCACCCCGAGGATTTCGGGCGGGTCATGTTCGCCTTCGATGCCTATGTGCAGGGGCGCAGCGGCATGTACCGCGAGGAATACCGCTGTCGTTGCCTGGATGGCAGCTACCTGTGGGTCAGCGATCACGGGCGCTTCTTCGAGTTCGACACAGACGGCAAGCCGACGCGGATGATCGGCGCGCACCGCAACATCCACGAGCGCAAGCTGGCCGAGCTGGCCCTGCAGGACAAGAACCACGAGCTGCACCAGCTCAACCTCAGCCTGGAGCTGCTGGTGCAGACCCGTACCGAAGCGCTGCGCCAGGTCAACCAGGCGCTGGCCGAGCAGGCCGCTGTTGCCTTGCGCCTGTCCGAGATCGACCCGCTGACGCAGATCGCCAACCGGCGGCGCTTCGAGCATCAGTTGCATGCCGAATGGCAGCGTCTGCAGCGACATGGCCACGGCTGCTCGCTGATGATGTTCGACCTCGACCACTTCAAGCGGATCAACGACAGCCTCGGACACCAGGCTGGCGACCGCGTGCTGGTGGCGGTGGCCGAGGTGGTGCGGCGGCGTTTGCGCGAAGAGGACTGCTTCGCCCGCTGGGGCGGCGAGGAGTTCATCGTGCTGCTGCCGGAAACCAGCTGCGAGGCGGCGCGCGAGCTGGCCGAGCGGCTGCGTCTGAGCCTGCGTCGGGCGGATGTCTCACTGCCCACCCAGCTCACCGCCAGTTTTTCGGTGACCGCGATGCGGCCTGGCGAGGACCTGATGGCGATGTTGCGTCGTCTGGACGACGGACTCTATCGCGCCAAGCGCCAGCGCGACTGCATCGTCGCCTGCTAGAGAGACAGGGCGACTTCGCCCAGGCGTGCACCGCTGGGACCGAAACTGTGTTCCAGCAGTTCGCGGCGGCCATCGGCGTGGACGATCAACGCGGTGCTGGCGCGGGTGCCGTAGGTCGGGCTGGCGATGAACACGCTGGAGAGCAGGCGCTCGGTGGCCAGGCCGACGCCGGTGTCCGGCAGTTCGGCTTCGCTGGGCTGACGGTTGTCGGCCAGCAGCGCCACCAGTGAGCGGGTGTCCGGTTTCTCCAGAGCGCCTTCCAGTCCGCTACGGGCATTCAGCAGCTTGGGCCAGGGTGTGTTCAGCGCGGCGTTGGACAGCCCGTGTACACCCGGCGCCACCGCCACCGGCGGGCCGACGCGAGGGTTGAAGTAGCAGAGCTGTGCGCCGTCGCCCACCAGCAGGTTGAAGCCGCTGTAGTCCGTCGCGCGGCGCGCGACCTGCTGCAGATACTCCAGCGGCGACTGCCGGCCCTGCAGGTAGGCCGCCACCAGCTCGCCACGGGAGCGCGGGCCCAGCGGCTGGCCGGGGTCGCGCACGTTGGTCAGGGCGGCGAAGCGGCCATCCGGCGCCACGCCCAGCCAGGTGCCGCCGGCCTCCAGGTCACGGCCGGCGTAGAGGCCGGGGTAGTCCTCCCAGGCTGCCAGCGGCAGCGTCGGGCGGGCATAGAACTCATCGCGGTTGGCCGCGACGATCAGGGGCGTGGCGTGGCCGGGACGCCAGGCGAAGACGATCAGGCACATGGGGCGAACTCCGTGGTGTTCCGGCAGTCTATCAACATCCGCCGATGTCCCGGAGTGGCTGGAGCGCCCGGGTGCCTTCGGCTACCATGCCCGCTTTGTTGCCCGAGGTTGCCCATGGAGTTCGTGCTCTACCTGGTGCTTGGCGCCTGTGCTGGCGTGCTCGCCGGCCTGTTCGGCGTCGGCGGCGGGTTGATCATCGTCCCGGCGCTGGTGTTCAGTTTCACCGCCCATGGCTTCTCGCCCGACGTGCTGACCCAGATGGCAGTCGGTACTTCGCTGGCAACCATCATCTTCACCTCGGTCAATTCGATTCGCGAACATCACCGCCGTGGCGCCGTGCTCTGGCCGGTATTCGCCTGGATGACCGTCGGCATTCTGGTCGGTGGCGCGCTGGGTGCAATTACCGCGTCGAAGATCCAGGGGGCGGTGCTGCAGAAGATCATCGGCAGTTTCGCCATCCTGGTGTCGATCCAGATGGCGCTGGGCCTGCAGCCAAAGGGCGAACGTGGACTGCCCGGGCGGTTCGGCCTGGGGGTGGCTGGCGGTGTGGTGGGCTGGGCTTCGGCGATCTTCGGCATCGGCGGCGGTTCGCTGACCGTGCCTTTCCTGTCCTGGCGGGGCGTCTCCATGCAACAGGCGGTTGCGACTTCCTCGGCGTGCGGCCTGCCGATCGCCATTGCCGGCGCGATATCCTTCATCGTCGTCGGCTGGCACAACGAGAAGCTGCCGGAGCTGAGCCTGGGCTTCGTCTACCTGCCGGCGCTGCTGGGCATCGCCGTCACCAGTATGTTCTTTGCCCGCATCGGGGCGCGGCTGGCGCATCGCCTGCCGGCCAAGGTCCTGAAGCGTTTGTTTGCCCTGCTGCTGTTCAGCGTGGGTTTGAGTTTTCTGATCTGAGTTCCTGCTAGGAGAAGCGGATGCTGCCTTATCCACAGATCGACCCGGTTGCCGTCGCGCTCGGGCCGCTGAAAATCCACTGGTACGGCCTGATGTACCTGATCGGTATCGGCGGCGCCTGGCTGCTGGCCTCGCGCAAGCTGAAGGATTTCGACCCCTCCTGGACCAAGGAGAAACTCTCCGACCTGGTGTTCTGGGTGGCGTGCGGCGTGGTCCTGGGCGGACGCCTGGGCTACGTGCTGTTCTACAACCTGGACGAGTACATCGCCAACCCGACGCTGATCTTCGAGGTCTGGAAGGGCGGCATGTCGTTCCACGGTGGGCTGATCGGCGTGATGCTGGCCACCTGGTGGTTCGGCAAGCGCAACAACAAGAGCTTCTTCCAGCTGATGGACCTGATCGCGCCGCTGGTGCCGATCGGCCTGGCCGCCGGGCGTATTGGCAACTTCATCAACGGCGAGCTGTGGGGCAAGGTGACCGACGTGCCCTGGGCGATGATCTTCCCCACCGGTGGCCCGGAGCCGCGCCACCCGTCGCAGCTGTACCAGTTCGCGCTGGAAGGCGTGGCGCTGTTCGTCGTGCTCTGGCTGTTCACCCGCAAGCCGCGCCCGACTGCTTCGGTGTCCGGCCTGTTCGTGCTCTGCTACGGCATCTTCCGCTTCATCGTCGAATTCGTCCGCGTACCGGATGCCCAGCTGGGCTACCTCGCCTGGGGCTGGCTGACCATGGGTCAGGTGCTGTGCGTGCCGATGGTTCTGGGCGGCATCGCGCTGATGGTCTGGGCGTACCGCCGGGCCCCGGCGCAGCCGGCCGCGAGCTGAGCCTCGCTTGAATGAAAAAGCCCGCCGATTGGCGGGCTTTTTCATTCAGGTGATACCGCCGTTGCACGTCTCCTGTAGGAGCGGGCCATGCCCGCGATCGCGCGCATGGCGCGCTCCTACAGAGTTATTGTGCCGGTCGGCCAATGGTCAGACGGGCTCGACGATCAGCAGCACGCCATCCTGTCTCGTCACGCGCACCTGCGTGCCCACGGGCAGGTCCGGCCCGCTGACCAGCCAGACGCTGTCGCCGACGCGGATCTTGCCGCGCCCGCCGACGATGGCGTCATGCAGGGCGAACTGCCGGCCGACCAGTTCGCTGCCTCGGCGGTTGAGGCTGGAGGGTTCCGCTGTGCGCTTGTTGAGGCGCTGGTGGTTCCACCAGTACAACGCGGTGAGGATCGCCAGCACGCCGAAGGCCAGGCACTGCCAGACCCAGTCCAGCCCCGGCAGCAGGAATGACAGCACGCCGGTCAGCGCCGCGGCGATGCCGATCCACAGCAGGTAGCCGCCGGCTCCGAAGATTTCCAGGATCAGCAGGACGATGCCCAGGCCCAGCCAGTCCCAGAAACCGAGGTTCTGGAGAAAGGCGGCCATCAGCTACGGCCCTTGGTTTCGCCGAAGGTGGCCTTGACGATCTCGCCGATACCGCCGACCGCGCCGATCACCTGGCTGGCTTCCAGCGGCATCAGCACGATCTTGCTGTTATTGGAGCTGGCCAGCTGGCCGAGGGCATCGACGTACTTCTGGGCGACGAAGTAGTTGATCGCCTGCACGTTGCCGCTGGCGATCGCCTCGGAGACCACCTGGGTCGCCTTGGCTTCGGCTTCGGCCTGACGTTCGCGGGCTTCGGATTCGAGGAAGGCCGATTGGCGCAGGCCCTCGGCTTCAAGAATCTGCGCCTGCTTCTTGCCCTCGGCGGTGAGGATTTCCGCCGCGCGGCGGCCTTCTGCTTCGAGGATCTGCGCACGCTTGAGGCGCTCGGCCTTCATCTGGCTGGCCATGGCTTCCACCAGGTCGGCCGGCGGACTGATGTCCTTGATCTCGATGCGGGTGACCTTCAGGCCCCAGGGCGCGGTCGCTTCGTCGACGGTGCGCAGCAGGCGTTCGTTGATCGCGTCGCGCTGGCTGAGCATGTGGTCCAGCTCCATGGAGCCGAGCACGGTGCGGATGTTGGTCATCACCAGATTGCGCACGGCGTTTTCCAGTCCGCTCACCTCATACGCGGCCTGCGCTGCGTCGACGACCTGGAAGAAGCACACGGCGTCGATCTGCACGATGGCGTTGTCGGCGCTGATGGCTTCCTGCGGCGGCACGTCGAGCACGCGCTCCATCATGTTGATCTTCTGCCCTACGCGGTCCACCACCGGAATGATGAGGCTCAGGCCTGGCTTGAGGGTGACGGTGTAGCGGCCGAAACGCTCGATGGTCCATTCGTAGCCTTGGGGCACGACCTTGAACCCCATGAGGACGATGACGATGGCGAGGATGACGAACAGCAGGGCAACACTGCCGATTTCCATGCGAGAGACTCCTTGTCTGCTTGGGTAATGGGTGCGTAGATCGAGTGTAACCGGCGCGCCAGGCGCGCATGCAGGAAAGTGCAGCAGGCGCCCGAGGGTTGTTCCTCAGGCGGCCGTCGGCGGCTTACTTCTGCTCGCTTTGCGGGGTGACCCGCATGACTTCCTCGATGGTCGTCAGGCCGGCGGCAACCTTCTGCGCGCCGGACAGCCGCAGGCTGCGCATGCCTTCCTTGAAGGCCTGGCGGCGTAGCGGAATGAGGTCGGTGTCGGCGGTGATCAGTTCCTTCAGCGATTCGCTCAACAGCATGATCTCGTACACGCCGGCGCGCCCGCGGTAGCCGGTGTCGCGGCATTCCAGGCAGCCGACGGCCTGCTGCGCACCGGTGGGCAGCGGGGCGTTCCACGGGCGGGTGACTTCCTGCCAGTCTTCCTCTTGCAGCTCCATCGGCGCCTTGCAGTGCGGACACAGGGTGCGCACCAGACGCTGGGCCATGACACCGAGCACGGTGGCGCGGATCAGGTAGTAGGGCACGCCCAGTTCCAGCAGGCGGGTGATGGCGGTGGGCGAGTCGTTGGTGTGCAGGGTGGAGAGCACCAGGTGGCCGGTGAGCGCCGCCTGGATCGCCATCTCGGCGGTCTCCAGGTCGCGGATCTCGCCGACCATGATGATGTCCGGGTCCTGGCGCAGCAGGGCGCGCACGCCGCTGGCGAAGCTCAGGTCGATGTTGTGCTGCACCTGCATCTGGTTGAACGAGGGCTCGATCATCTCGATCGGGTCCTCGATGGTGCAGAGGTTCACTTCATCCGTGGCAAGCTGCTTGAGCGTGGTGTAGAGCGTGGTGGTCTTGCCCGAACCGGTGGGCCCGGTGACCAGGATGATGCCGTTGGGCTGGCTGGTCATGCTCTCCCAACGACGCAGGTCGTCGGGGGAGAAGCCGAGCTGGTCGAAGCTCTTGAGCAGCACTTCGGGGTCGAAGATCCGCATCACCATCTTCTCGCCGAAGGCGGTGGGCAGGGTCGACAGGCGCAGCTCCACCTCGGCGCCGTCGGGAGTCTTGGTCTTCACCCGGCCGTCCTGCGGCTTGCGCTTCTCGGCGACGTTCATCCGGCCGAGGGACTTCAGGCGGCTGACCACCGCCATGCTGACCTGCGGCGGGAACTGGTAGACGTTGTGCAGCACGCCATCGATGCGGAAACGCACGGTGCCCTGCTCGCGGCGCGGTTCGATGTGGATATCGCTGGCGCGCTGCTGGAAGGCGTACTGGAACAGCCAGTCGACGATGGTGACGATGTGCGCGTCGTTGGCATCGGGCTCCTGGTCGCTGGCGCCCAGGTTGAGCAACTGCTCGAAGTTGCCGATACCGCTGATCTTCTGGTCTTGCGAGCTGGCGCCGGTGACCGACTTGGCGAGGCGGTAGAACTCCACGGTGAAGCGCTGGATGTCCACCGGGTTGGCCACCACGCGTTTGATCGGGCGCTTGAGCACGTGGGTGAGGTTGCTCTCCCAGGCGTGCACGAAGGGCTGCGCGCTGGCGATGGTGACTTCATCCGGCGCCACCGCGACTGCGAGGATCTGGTGGCGCTGGGCGAAGGCGTAGGACATCAGCGGGGTGACCGCGGCGACGTCGATCTTCAGCGGGTCGATGCGCAGGTAGGGCTGCCCGGAGTAATCCGCCAGCCACCTCACCAGGGTATCCAGGTCCAGCTTGTGCCCCGGCCGCTGGCGGTCCGCGACCTGCTGCGCGGCGAGGAATTCCAGCGGGTGCTGCTGGTTCTTCACGGCGCTGCGGCGGATCGCCAGGCACTGTTCGGCGTCATCCTGAGCAACGCGGCCCTGGGTGACCAGCTCGCGCAGGATGTCGCCCAGGTCGAGCGGACGGTCCTGGGCGGATGGGGCAAAGACGGACATCGGAACTCCTGTTGGTCGTGGCGGGAGCGACGGGCCGGAAAGAGTTTCCTGTAGGAGCGAGCCTGCTCGCGAACCAGGTCGGGCACGGCACCACTTGATTCGCGAGCAAGCTCGCTCCTACGAAGAGCTCCGAAAGCGCGGCTCCTCTGAAGCTTATTTCAAAAGCGCCTTCCACGGCTTGAGGGTCAGCACAGTATGGGCCTGGGCCGCGAGGGCATCCAGGCGCCCCTCGGCGTCGGGAGTGACGAGCAGCTCCTGCAGCTTGGCCAGTTCGCCATACAGGCGGTCGGTTTCCGGCAGCTCCAGCACGCTGCGCGCCAGGCGCAACCAGACCAGCATGCGCTGCAGGCGCGGCAGTTGGTCGGCGAGCACTTCGGGCAGTTGCTGGGCGCGCTGCAGCGGCATGGCCTGGGCCTCTTCGGCCAGGGTGCGCTGCAGCCACTTGCCGACGGCGGAGCCGCCCAGGCGGTTGGCGCGGTCGTTGCGCTCAAGGGTCCAGGCCTTGCCCAGCAGCCAGCGCGAGGTGCTCAGGGAGAACTGACCCCAGCGCACGTTGGCCAGTTCCTCGAGGAAGGCAGACGGCATCTGCTGGCGCACGGCATCGTCGTGTCGACCCTGTTCGATGCGCGGCTGCCAGTCGGCGATCAGCGCGTCGAGGGCAGCGCGCAGCTCGCGGGTACTGGCGCGCGGCACGGCCTGGCCGAGGCTGCCGAGCAGGGCGCGCAGGTCGACCAGTTGCTGGAGCCAGCTTTCCAGCAGGCTCCAGTGGCCGTTGAAGCGGTACTGCTCGGCCAGACGCTGGCTGCTGCCCAGCAGCGACCAGGAGAGCGCGGCGAAGGCGCCGTCCAGCGGGGTCTCATGCAGCAGCTTCTGGGTGTCGGGCTGGATGCTGTAGCTGGCCGGATCGAACAGGCGGTAGCCGCGCTCGGCCTTGCTGATGTCGCAGGGCATCAGCGCCAGGTCCGCGGCCAGCTCGATAGCCAGGTCCAGCAGCGCTTCGGGCTCGCCCTGGCGCAGTTCCAGTTCCAGCTCGCAGATTTCCTCCTGCTGCTTGCCGGCGACCACCTTGCCCAGGTCCAGCGCGGCCTCGATCACCACCTTGGCCTTGCCGCGGCCCCAGGCGATCTCGGCGCGCTGGCGGGTGAAGTCGGTGCTGAAGATCGGCTTCAGGGACTTCTTGTCCAGGTCCGCCAGCGCGGCCGGCCAGCATTGGTCGTCGAGTTTCTTCAGGTCGAGCTTGTTCTTCTCCAGGTACCAGTCCCACTCGTTGCGCTCGGACAGGCCGGCGACGCTCTGGCCGCGGGTCTTCAGGGTCTGGATGAACTGCTCGCCATCCTTGCGCATGCGCAGCGCCACGCGGGCGCGGGCCAGGTCGCGGCCGGGGGTGTCGTAGTACTGATTGAACAGCTCGCGGGGCTCCCAGCCGGATTTGTTGCGCTTTTTCAGCGCCGGGTGATCGCGCAGGGCTTCGAGGGTCTCGCGGCTGACGCGCAATTTGATTTCGGTTTCTTTCTGCATGGCGGGGGTCCGGTTCAGAGCGGACGCGCCCGGATTCCCGACCTGCTGTAGGAAGGACGGAACGACGGGCGCGAAAAAGACTTCAAAGTCATGCAGTTTACAGGACTTCGGCATTCCTGCCGGACGCCGCGAGGTTTTACCGCACCGTCGCATGGTCCATAGTGGAGTCCATCTTCTGGAGAAAGCCATGCCGTTGCCGCCGCTGAAACAACGCTTCGCCGAGCTGATCGCGATCCCCTCGGTCAGCTGCACCCAGCCTGCGCTGGACCAGTCCAACCGTCCGGTGGTCGAGCTGCTGGGCAACTGGCTGGTCGACCTGGGCTTCGCCTGCGAGATGCAGCCGGTGTCGCCGGGCAAGTTCAACCTGGTCGCGACCCTGGGCAGCGGCCCCGGCGGCCTGGTGCTGGCCGGGCACACCGATACCGTGCCCTACGACGATGCCCTGTGGAAAAGCGATCCGCTGGGCCTGGACGAGCGCGATGGTCGCTGGTTCGGCCTGGGCTCCTGCGACATGAAGGGCTTCTTCGCCCTCGCCATCGAAGCCCTGCTGCCGTTATTGGATCAGCCGTTCAAACAGCCGCTGATCCTGCTTGCTACCTGTGACGAGGAAAGCTCCATGGCTGGCGCCCGCGCGCTGGCCGAGGCAGGGCGGTCGCTGGGGCGCGCGGCGGTGATCGGCGAGCCGACCAACCTGAAGCCGATCCGCCTGCACAAGGGCGTGATGATGGAGCGCATCGATATCCTTGGGCAGAGTGGCCATTCCTCCGATCCGAGCCTGGGACGCAGCGCGCTGGAGGCGATGCAGGCGGTGATGGGCGAATTGCAGGGCCTGCGCCGCCAGTGGCAGCAGGAATTCAGCAATCCGCAGTTCAGCGTGCCGCAGCCGACCCTCAACCTGGGCTGCATCCACGGCGGCGACAACCCCAACCGTATCTGTGGCCAGTGCGCGCTGGAATTCGACCTGCGCCCGCTGCCCGGCATGCAGCCCGAAGCCCTGCGCCAGGCCATCCGCGAGCGGCTCAAGCCCGTCGCCGAACGCCATGCCGTGAAGATCGACTACGCGCCGCTGTTCCCCGCCGTGCCGCCCTTCGAGGAATCGGCACAAAGCGAGCTGGTGCGCCTGGCCGAAAGTCTGACCGGGCACTCGGCGGAAGCGGTAGCCTTTGGCACCGAAGCACCGTATCTTCAGCAGCTCGGCTGCCAGACCCTGGTGCTGGGCCCTGGCGACATTGCCTGCGCCCACCAGCCGGACGAACACCTCGAGCTCGATCGCATCGAGCCCACCGTTGAACTGCTGCGCGGACTGATCCGTCACTACTGTCTATGAAAGGCAGTCTATGAACGGCAGTCCGTGTAGAGCAATTCGTTCGACGGTCCGCAACAACTGTTGATGAAGAGTTGCCTGTAGAGCGCCCCGACAACGGGCCCACCCTATCCAAGAGGAGAAACCTGTCGATGTTCATGCGACGACGATAACCGCGCCGCCCTGGCCGAGCTCCGGCCGCATCCGACAGATTTCCGCCCACTCGAACGACAGGCTTTCCAAGCAATGCACGACTACGTCAACTGGCTGCGCCACGCCTCGCCCTATATCAACTCGCACCGGGACTGCACCTTCGTGGTGATGCTCCCCGGCGAGGGCGTCGAAGACCCCAATTTCGGCAATATCGTCCACGACCTGGTGCTGCTGCACAGCCTGGGCGTGCGCCTGGTGCTGGTGCACGGCTCGCGCCCGCAGATCGAGGCGCGCCTGGCTTCTCACGGGTTGGCGCCGCGCTTCCACCGTGGCCTGCGGGTCACCGACGCGCCGACTCTGGGCTGTGTGATCGATGCGGTGGGCAGCCTGCGCATTACCATCGAGGCGCGCCTGTCCATGGACATGGCCGCCTCGCCCATGCAGGGCTCGCGCATGCGCGTGACCTCCGGCAACTTCGTCACTGCGCGTCCCATCGGCGTTGTTGACGGTATCGACTACCACCATACCGGCGAAGTGCGGCGGATCGACCGCAAGGGCATCAACCGCCAACTCGACGAGCGCAGCATCGTGCTGCTCTCGCCGCTGGGCTATTCGCCCACCGGTGAAATCTTCAACCTCGCCTGCGAGGACGTGGCCATGCGCGCGGCCATCGACCTGGGCGCGGACAAGCTGATCCTCTACGGAGCCGAGCGCGGCCTGATGGACGACGCCGGCAAGCTGGTGCGCGAGTTGCGCCCGCAGCAGGTGCCGGCGCACCTGGAGCGCCTCGGAACGAGCTACCAGGGCGAGCTGCTGGATGCCGCCGCCCAGGCCTGTCGCGCGGGTGTGCGCCGCAGCCATATCGTCAGCTACACCGAAGATGGTTCGCTGCTCAGCGAACTCTTCACCCGCACCGGCAACGGCACGCTGGTCGCCCAGGAGCAGTTCGAACAACTGCGCGAGGCGGGCATCGAGGACGTTGGCGGCCTGCTGGAGCTGATCCGCCCGCTGGAAGAGCAGGGCATCCTGGTGCGCCGTTCCCGCGAGGTGCTGGAGCGCGAGATCGAGCAGTTCAGCATCGTCGAACGCGAAGGGCTGATCATCGCCTGCGCGGCGCTCTATCCCATCGCCGATTCCGACTCGGGCGAGCTGGCTTGCCTGGCGGTGAACCCGGAGTATCGCCACGGGGGACGCGGCGACGACCTGCTGGAACGCATTGAACAGCGTGCGCGCAACCTTGGCCTGAAAACCCTCTACGTCCTCACCACGCGAACCGCCCACTGGTTCCGCGAGCGCGGCTTCCAGCCCAGCAGCGTAGAGCGTCTGCCGGCGGCACGGGCGTCGCTGTACAACTACCAGCGCAACTCCCAGGTATTCGAGAAGACCCTCTGAGCAGCCACTCTGCGGCTTAACGGCGGCGCGGCGCCAGTACCAGGCGCTGCATGCGCAGGCCGAAGTTGGGGGCGGAGAGCGGCGGGCGCGCGGTGCTGTTGACGATCTGCACGCTCAGCAGAGAGGTGCTTCGCGGTGTTGGGTCCTTGTCCGGCCTCAGCCGGACGGGCTGGGGCATGACCTGCATGCGTAGTCCGAAGTCGGATTTTCCCAGTGGTGGGCGAGCGCTGCTGTTGTGGATTCGTACGCTCAGCAGAGGAGGGAAATGATCCCAGACGAAAGGCGTGTCCGATCGAACCAGGCGGCATCGGAGTTGTTCGGCACCGTCTTCCCAGCCAGCCTCCCAGCTGAGTGCCAGGATGGCATCCAGCGGAGGGATGGCTCTCTGTCCGGCAAGACCGGTCCGGTGGCCATCAAGGTAAGCCGCGTCCAGGTCGTCCAGCGTCCAGTCATGGGGAGGGCAAGACATAGGGGCATCGTCCAGGCTGTGATCGACTCTGAAGCCCGCACGTCAGGTAGTGGGGCTCCAGATGCTGCGATTCTCCGTATGGACGGACGTTCTGCGGAGCAGAATTGTATGAATGGCCTGCCGGAAAGTTCTCTTGATTACACGCTGATCAGACCGAGAATGCTCGCCTGGTAGGCGGCAACGAAGGTGTCGAAATCACCCTCGGGCTGCTTCTCCAGATCCGCCTGTTCCGCCAGTGACTGGCTGGCCATGCCTTCGAAGCGCGCCTGCTCTTCAGCCGACAACGGTTCGCTGTGCAGTGTCTCGGCGTGCTGGCGGCTGTAGCGCAGGGCGAAGGCTTCGAAGCTCTCGCCACGCTCGCGCATTTCCGCCAGGACCTTCGCCGAAGGGGTCAGGTCGGCGTCGGCCACCTTGGCGCGCTGCTCGGCCAGGCTCTGCGCGTGCAGGCTGCTGCCGTTGGCGCGGTCGAGCAGGTCGATGATCGGCGCAATGGCGTCGAGCAGGGCACCCGCCCAGTCCTTCATCTCGATCTGCTGGCCGCCGCGCTCCAGCTTCAGGCCCGGGCGGCGACCTTCCTTGACCACCTTGAGGAAGTTGCTGGTGGCCGAGCCGCACTCGCAACCGCCCAGCGGCGGGCTGTCGGAGAGCGCGCAGTAAAGCAGGAAGGCGTCGAGGAAGCGCGCCTCGGTGACGTCGATGCCCAGCGGCAGGAAGGGGTTGATGTCCAGGCAGCGCGCTTCGACGTACTGCACGCCGCGGGCCATCAGTGCCTGGATCGGGCGCTCGCCGGTGTAGGTGACGCGTTTCGGGCGGATGCTCGAGTAGTACTCGTTCTCGATCTGCAGGATGTTGGTGTTGAGCTGTACCCACTCGCCATCGACCTTGGTGCCGACCTTCTCGTACGGCGCGTAGGGCGTACTCACCGCACGGCGCAGGCTGTCGATGTAGCTGTCGAGGTCGTTGTAGCAGGGAGTCAGGCCGGCCTGGGCGTTGTTCTGGTAGCCCAGGTCGCTCATGCGCAGGCTGGTGGCGTAGGGCAGGTAGAGGGTGTGCTCGTCGAAGGATTCCAGGCCGTGCGGGCGGCCGCGCAGGAAGCCGGCGTCCAGCGCGGGCGACGCGCCGAACAGGTACATCAGCAGCCAGCTGTAGCGGCGGAAGTTGCGGATCATCGCGATGTAGCGGTGCGACTGGAAGTCCCGCGCGCTCTTCTCGCTGCCTTCATCTTCGCGCAGCAGCTCCCAGATGCCTTCGGGCAGGGAGAAGTTGTAATGGATGCCGGCGATGCACTGCATGGTCTTGCCGTAGCGCAGGGCCAGGCCCTTGCGGTAGACGTACTTCAGGCGGCCGATATGCGAGCTGCCGTAGCGGGCGATCGGGATGGTCTCTTCATCCGGCAGCTCGCAGGGCATGGACGGGCTCCACAGGTATTCGCCGTCGAGCTTGCCACTGGCGAAGCGGTGGATTTCACCCAGCTCGTCCAGGGTCTTCTCGACGCTGGTGGAGGTCGGGGTGATGAACTCCAGCAGCGATTCGGAGTAGTCGGTGGTGATCTGCGGGTTGGTCAGCGCCGAGCCCAGGGCACGCGGGTGCGGGGTCAGGGCGAGCTTGCCGCGTTCATCGACGCGCAGGCATTCGCGCTCGATACCGTGCAGGCACTGGGTGAGCAGGGACAGGTTGGCGGCATCGCCAAGCAGGGCCAGGCGGCGGGAGAGTTGGTCGCTCAAGTTGGAAGTCCTTCACACGGCAATCGCCCCACTATGGGGGTGGACTGGGCGGTCTACAAGGGGAGAACAACCGGCGTGGTCGCCTGGCTTTATCGAGGCGCTGCGCCGGCGCCCGCAAATCCGGGGCTCCGGCGTACAGCATAGGTCAGTTGTCGCAGCGCGAATTACAGCTGGGCGAAGGTGCCTTGTCCCTTGGCGACCAGCTTGTCGCCCTGGTGGATGTCGGCTTCGACCACCAGCGAGCGGCGCCCGGCGTGCAGGACTTTTGCCACACAGCGCACTTCGCCTTCGGCGACCGCGCGGATGTAGTTGATCTTGCATTCCAGGGTGACGCTCTGCCGGTCGAAACCATGGGCGCTGGAGCAGGCCAGGCCCATGGTCATGTCCATCAGCGTGAAGAGCGCGCCGCCATGCATGACGTTGCCGCGGTTGCGCAGGTGCTCGGCCATGGGCAGCAGCACCTCGGCTTCGCCGTCAGCGACTCGGATCGGCTGCACGCCGAGGGTGTCGCTGAAGCGGCTGATCATCAGCTCGCGGGCGGGCATCTCGCTCATGGACCTTCCTTACTTCTTCTTGATCTGCTTGGCGTTGGCGAACAGCGAGGCCATGGCATTGTTTGCCGGGGCCTTCTCCTGCTGGCGCGGGGCAGCGCTGCGCTCACCACGCGGCGCGCCGTTGCCGGGGCGGCTACCGCCGCGCGGGCCGTCGACCTTCTCGCCGGGGGTGTCGCTCATGCGCATGGACAGGCCGACGCGGTTGCGCGGAATGTCCACTTCCATGACCTTGACCTTGACGATGTCACCGGCCTTGACCACCTCGTACGGGTCCTTGACGAACTTCTCCGACAGCGCGGAGATGTGCACCAGGCCGTCCTGGTGGACGCCGATGTCGACGAAGGCGCCGAAGTTGGTGACGTTGGTCACCACACCTTCGAGCACCATGCCGGGGGTGAGGTCCTTCAGGCTCTCGACGCCTTCCTGGAACTCGGCAGTCTTGAACTCCGGGCGCGGGTCGCGGCCGGGCTTGTCGAGTTCCTTGAGGATGTCGGTGACGGTGGGCAGACCGAACTGTTCGTCGGTGAATTTCTTCGGATCCAGGCGCTTGAGGAAGCCCGAGTCGCCGATCAGCGAGCGCACGTCGCGGTCGGTGCCTTCGGCGATGCGCTGCACTAACGGGTAGGTTTCCGGGTGCACCGCGGAGGCGTCCAACGGGTTGTCACCATTCATCACGCGGAGGAAGCCGGCAGCCTGCTCAAAGGTCTTGTCGCCCAGGCGGCTGACCTTGCGCAGGTCATCGCGGGTGCGGAACGCGCCGTTGGCATCACGGTGCGCGACGATGTTCTGCGCCAGGGTGCTGTTGAGGCCGGAGATGCGCGCCAGCAGGGCGACCGAAGCGGTGTTCACGTCCACGCCCACGGCGTTCACGCAGTCTTCCACCACGGCGTCCAGGCTGCGCGCGAGCTGCAGTTGGGAGACGTCGTGCTGGTACTGGCCGACGCCGATGGATTTCGGCTCGATCTTCACCAGCTCGGCCAGCGGGTCCTGCAGACGACGGGCGATGGACACGGCGCCGCGCAGCGAGACGTCCAGCTCCGGGAATTCCTTGGCGGCCAGTTCGGACGCCGAGTACACCGAGGCGCCGGCTTCGCTGACCATGATCTTGGTGCACTTGAGCGCCGGGTATTTCTTGATCAGCTCGGCGGCCAGCTTGTCGGTCTCGCGGCTGGCGGTGCCGTTGCCGATGGCGATCAGTTCCACCTGGTGCTTGGCGCACAGCGCGGCGAGCACGGCGATGGTCTGGTCCCACTGGTTCTTCGGCACGTGCGGGTAGACGGTGGCGGTGTCCAGCAGCTTGCCGGTGGCATCGACCACGGCGACTTTCACACCGGTACGCAGGCCCGGGTCCAGGCCCAGGGTGGCGCGCGGTCCGGCCGGGGCGGCCAGCAGCAGGTCGTGCAGGTTGCGCGCGAAGACGTTGATCGCCTCGGCGTCGGCGCCGTCGCGCAGCTCGCCCAGCAGGTCGGTTTCCAGGTGGGTGTAGAGCTTGACCTTCCAGGTCCAGCGCACCACTTCGGACAGCCACTTGTCCGCGGCGCGGCCCTGGTTGGCGACGCCGAAACGCTCGCCGATCATGACTTCGCAGGGGTGCGAGGTGCCCGGCAGCTCTTCGCCGACTTTCAGGGAGACGCTCAGGATGCCTTCGTTGCGGCCACGGAAGATCGCCAGGGCGCGGTGCGACGGGGCGTTCTTCAGCGGCTCGTCGTGCTCGAAGTAGTCGCTGAACTTGGCGCCTTCGGTTTCCTTGCCCGGCACCAGGCGCGCGGTGAGGGTGGCGTTGTCCTTGAGGAAGCCGCGCAGGCGGTCCAGCAGGGTGGCGTCCTCGGCGAAGCGCTCCATGAGGATGTACTTGGCGCCTTCGAGCACGGCCTTGATATCGGCGAAGCCCTTCTCGGCATCGACAAAGCGCGCAGCTTCGGATTCCGGGGTCAGGCTCGGGTCGTTGAACAGCGCGTCGGCGAGCTCGCCGAGACCGGCTTCCAGGGCGATCTGGCCCTTGGTGCGACGCTTCTGCTTATAGGGCAGGTAAAGGTCTTCGAGGCGGGTCTTGGTGTCGGCGAGCTTGATCTCGCGGGCCAGCTCCGGGGTCAGCTTGCCCTGTTCCTCGATGCTGGCGAGGATCGCGCCACGGCGGTCTTCCAGCTCGCGCAGGTAACGCAGGCGCTCTTCGAGCATGCGCAGCTGGGTGTCGTCCAGGCTGCCGGTGACTTCTTTGCGGTAACGGGCGATGAAGGGGACGGTGGAGCCTTCATCGAGCAGGGCGACGGCAGCGGCGACTTGCTGCGGTTGAACGCGGCCGGAGGGCAGTGCGGAAAGCTCTTCGGCGATACGGGTGTTGATGCTGTCCATGAATCCACCTGGTGAAACCAACGAAATACGGGGCTAGGCTGCCGCGCCGTGGCGCTTGGCAGGCGTCTATGACAACGCCCCGCCGCAAAAGCGCCGCATTATACCCACGACAATTTCACCGGGCGCGCGACTGGTCGGGGAAAAATCTGCTAACAATGGACAGGCCGTGATGCGCGGCGGCTGGGCGATAATGCCCGTCGAATCAGATTCTGGGAGTTTCCATGAGCAACGCTGCCACCCTGCCCGAAGGCGAAAAGATCCTCGTGGTCGATGACGACGCTCGCCTGCGCCGTCTGCTGGAACGCTTCCTCGATGAGCAGGGTTACCGTGTCCGCGCCGTCGAAAACACCGAGCAGATGGACCGCCTGCTGGCCCGCGAGCTGTTCCAGCTGGTGGTGCTGGACCTGATGATGCCCGGTGAGGATGGCCTTTCCGCGTGCAAGCGCCTGCGCGAGTCGAACAACCAGATCCCGATCATCATGCTCACCGCCAAAGGCGATGAGTCCAGCCGCATCTCCGGTCTTGAGCAGGGCGCCGACGACTACCTGGCCAAGCCCTTCAACCCGCGCGAGCTGCTGGCGCGGATCAAGGCCGTGCTGCGCCGCCAGGCGCCGCTGGTGCCGGGCGCGCCGGCAGGCGAGGACGAGATCGTCACCTTCGGTGACTACGAGCTGCACCTGGCCACCCGCGAGCTGAAGAAGGGCGAGGAAGTGCACATGCTCACCACTGGTGAGTTCGCCGTGCTCAAGGCCCTGGTACAGCACGCCCGCGAGCCGCTGACCCGCGACAAGCTGATGAACCTGGCCCGTGGCCGCGAATGGGACGCCCTGGAGCGCTCCATCGACGTGCAGATTTCCCGCCTGCGCCGGCTGATCGAGCCCGATCCGTCGAAGCCGCGCTACATCCAGACCGTCTGGGGCGTGGGTTACGTGTTCGTGCCGGATGGCGCCGCCCGCAAGTGATGTCCTTCCTGTAGGAGCGAGGGGATGCCATCGTTCTTGCTCGCGAACAATGCTTCGCTTCGATGCAGGTTCGCGAGCAAGCTCGCTCCTACTACAGCCGTTCCCTGGTAAGCCGTTCTTGAAAACACCCCTCTGGTTCCCGCAAAGCTTCTTCGCCCGCACCCTCTGGCTGGTGCTCATCGTCGTGCTGTTCTCCAAGGCGCTGACCCTGGTCTACCTGCTGATGAACGAAGACATGCTGGTCGACCGCCAGTACAGCCACGGCGCGGCGCTGACCGTGCGCGCCTACTGGGCGGCGGACGAGAAATCGCGCGAAGCGATCGCCCAGTCCGCCGGGCTGAAGTGGGCGCCCCACGAGCAGGGGCAGCCGGAGGAAGTGCACTGGCCATACACGGAAATCTTCCAGCGGCAGATGCGTATGGAGCTGGGCATCGACACCGAGACGCGCCTGCGCATTCATCATCCATCGATGCTCTGGGTGCGTGCACCGACCCTGGGCGACGGCTGGATCGGCGTGCCGCTCTACCCGCACCCTTTGCGCGGCCAGCAGATCTGGAGCGTGCTGGGCTGGTTCCTCGGCATTGGTCTGTTGTCCACCGCGGCGGCCTGGATCTTCGTGCGGCAGCTCAGCCAGCCGCTCAAACGCCTGGTCTTCGCTTCCCGTGAGTTCGGCAAGGGGCGCAGCGTGCGCCTGCCGCTGGGGCAGGAAACCCCCAGCGAGATGGCCGAGGTGTACCGCGCCTTCAACCAGATGGCCGACGACGTGGAACAGGTCGGGCGTGAACGCGAGCTGATGTTGGCCGGCGTCTCCCACGACCTGCGTACGCCGCTGACGCGCCTGCGCCTGTCGCTGGAGCTGATGCCCGAAAGCGACCGCGAAATGGTCGAGGACATGGTCCGCGACATCGAGGACATGGACGCCATCCTCGACCAGTTCCTCGCCTTCATCCGCGATGGCCGCGACGAATCGGTGGAAGAGGGCGACCTCGCCGACCTGATCCGCGAAGTGGCCGATGCCTTCAACCAGACCAGCAACCGCGTGCGCCTGTGCCTGGAAACGCTGCCGCTGTTCCGCTTCCGCCGAGTGTCGATCAAGCGCCTGCTGGGCAACCTGATCGAGAACGGCCTGAACCACGGCGGCGGCAAGGTTGAAGTGGCGGCCCACGTGGCCGGCGGTGGCGGCGCGCCCTATGTGGTGCTCAGCGTGCTGGACCGCGGCGCGGGCGTCGATCCGCAGGAGCTGGACAACATCTTCAATCCCTTCTTCCGTGGCGACAAGGCGCGCGGCGGCAAGGGCACCGGTCTTGGGTTGGCCATCGTCAAGCGCATCGCCGAACAGCATGGCGGCAGCATCGAGCTGCGCAACCGCGAAGGTGGTGGCGTGGAAGCGCGCGTCTGCCTGCCGCTCGGCCTGCTGCTACCGCGCGACGCGCATTAATCCCAGCGCAGGGCTTTGCCTTCCAGCACCGCCTGCCGCCCATAGGGCCAGGCGCGGTTGTGCGCGCCATGGCCGCTGGGCAGGCCGTGGTAGAGCGGCACGCCCAGCTGCGCGGCGTACTCGGCGAAGATTTCTTCCAGGCTGTGGGCCACGCCCTTGCGCGGACAGTCGGTGAAGGTGCCGAGGCAAATCGCGCCCAGGCGGGCTCCGTCCAGGCTGTTAAGCAGTTGCCAGAGACTGCGTTCGAGGCGGTAGTAGGGCTCGCCTACGTCCTCGAGGATCAGGATCGCGCCGTCCGGCACATACAGCGCGCCAGCGGTGCCGGCCATGCAGGCCAGGGCGGTGAGGTTGCCGCCGATCAGTTCGCCTTGCACCGCCGTCTTCGCACCCGCCAGATGTTGCACCGCCAGCTTGCCGGGCTCGCCGGCCAGTACATGGCTGATGGATGCCAGTGAAGCCAGACGCTCGCGCTGTTCGCTGGGCGCGCTCAGGGGTTGCAGGCCCAGCCCGGTCGCGACCATGCCGTGGATTGCCGGCAGGCCCTGGCGGTGGAAGGCGCTGAGCAGGATGGAGATGTCCGAGAAACCGATCAGCGGGCGCGGCGAGGCGGCCTTGAGGCGCTGCCAGTTCAGCTGGGGGATGAGTTGTCCGCAGCCGTAGCCGCCGCGCAGGCACCAGACGGCGCTGACCTCTTCCAGCTCGAAGGCGGCGTGGAAGTCTTCCAGGCGCTGCTCCGGCGTACCGGCCAGGTAACGGTAGCGGGCGTCGGCGTGGGCACCGAGGTGATAGTCGACGCCTTGCACTTCCAGTTGGCGCAGGGTCGCTTCCAGTACCTCCTCGGCAATCGCCGAGGCGGGCGCGACCAGGGCGATGCGGCCTTCGATGGGGGACCACTTGAGATCGGCGTGGGGGCGGGAAGCGGGCATGTCTGAGTTCCGTTACGGCAGGTGAGACTGTAGGAGCGAGTTTGCTCGCGGAGGGTTCCGTCTGGCCGTGAAGCCAGGGGGCGGTCCCGTAGGGCGAATAAAGCGGAACGCTTTATCCGCCGTGATGCGCGTGGGGCGAGGTGGTTCGCGAGCAAGCTCGCTCCTACAAAAAGCTAGAGCCCTGCTCACCCCTTGCCTTTGGTCCGCGCCAGGTGCGGCCCGCCATTCTTCTCCAGGTACTCGATGATCACCCCGGCGATGTCCTTGCCGGTGGTGGTCTCGATGCCCTCCAGGCCCGGCGAGGAGTTCACCTCCATCACCAGCGGGCCGTGGTTGGAGCGCAGGATGTCGACGCCGGCGACGTGCAGCCCCATCACCTTGGCGGCGCGGATGGCGGTCATGCGCTCTTCCGGGGTGATCTTGATCAGGCTGGCGCTGCCGCCGCGGTGCAGGTTGGAGCGGAACTCGCCGGCCGCGGCCTGGCGTTTCATCGAGGCAATCACCTTGTCGCCCACCACGAAGCAGCGGATGTCGGCGCCGCCGGCTTCCTTGATGTACTCCTGCACCATGATGTTGTGCTTGAGCCCCATGAAGGCCTCGAGCACGGATTCGGCGGCCTTCTCCGTCTCGCACAGCACCACGCCGATACCCTGGGTGCCTTCCAGCAGCTTGATCACCAGCGGTGCGCCGCCAACCATCTCGATCAGGTCCGGCACGTCATCGGGGGAGTGGGCGAAACCGGTCACCGGCAGGCCGATGCCCTTGCGCGAGAGCAGCTGCAGCGAGCGCAGCTTGTCGCGGGAGCGGGCGATGGCCACCGACTCGTTGAGCGGGAACACACCCATCATTTCGAACTGGCGCAGTACGGCGCAGCCATAGAAGGTCACCGAGGCGCCGATGCGTGGGATCACCGCGTCGAAATCTTCCAGCGGCTTGCCGCGGTAGTGGATCTGCGGCTTGTGGCTGGCGATGTTCATGTAGGCGCGGAGGGTGTCGATCACCACCATCTCGTGGCCACGTTGCTGCCCGGCTTCTACCAGCCGACGGGTGGAATACAGGCGCGGATTGCGCGACAGCACAGCAATTTTCATTGATCACCTGGAAGGGTGGCGGGAACCATGATGAGGGGTTTGTCTTGCACGTAGGTGAGGCCCGGGTTGACCACCAGCTGACCTTGCACCAGGGCCTTGGAGCCCAGCAGTACGCGGTAGCGCATGGTCTTGCGGCAGGCCAGGGTGAATTCCACCGACCAGGCGCGGTCGCCCAGGGCCAGCAGGGTGCGGATCACATAGCGGGTCTGGGCCTGGCCGTTGGAGCTCTTGATGGTCTTCATCGTCACCACCGGCGCCTCGCAGCGATGACGACGCTGCACCTGGGTGCCCAGGTGGGCGACGAAACGTACCCAGTCCTGGCCGTCGCGCTGGAACGGCACGATATCGCTGGCATGCAGGCTGGAGGTACTGGCGCCGGTGTCGATCTTCGCGCGCAGGCCGACCATGCCCAGTTCGGGCAGGGCGATCCATTCGCGCAGACCAATTACCGACAGCTGGTCGAAAGTCTTCAAGGCTGGTGTCCCCGGCGTTTGCCGGCATTCTAGTCAGGCCGATTGTGCCCCGCCAGCGGGGCGCGGGGTACACTCTCAGACCCGCATGACGAGGTTGTGAAGTGAGCGAAAAAGACGACGACAAGGTCCGCCTGGACAAGTGGCTGTGGGCGGCGCGCTTCTACAAGACCCGCTCCCTGGCCAAGGAAGCCATCGACGGTGGCAAGGTGCATTGTCGGGGCGAGCGCTGCAAGCCGGGCAAGGAGCCGAAGGTCGGCGAGGAATATGTGATCCGCACCGGCTTCGACGAACGCACGGTGGTGGTGAAGGCGCTGTCCATGGTGCGCCGCGGCGCGCCCGAGGCGCAGCTGCTCTATGAAGAGACTGCCGACAGTGTGAAGCGTCGCGAGGATGCTTCGGCCATGCGCAAGGCGGGTGCACTGGGCGTGCAGACCGACGGGCGGCCGACCAAGAAGCAACGCCGCCAGCTATTCAGTTTCCGCGATCAGGAGTGATCGACCGGCGAGGGCGGCAGGCGCCTCGCCGGGATCGGGCGGCGGTCAGGCCGCGACGACGCTCAGGCGATTGACCAGCGGAATCTTCGCGGCCAGGCGGAACAGCGGGTCGGTCCAGCGCAGCAGCGCGGCGCTGCCCTTGGCGGCGAAGGGTGTGAAGCAGCTCCAGGCCAGGGCCACCAGCGCCATCTGTACGCCGCCGATGTAATCGTCCTGACCCCAGTGCGCGCCGGCCACCAGGCGCGGCAGCATGAACAGCAGCGCCAGGCCCCAGATCACCACCCACTGCAGGGCGTTGCGGGCGAACAGGGTGAGGAACAGTGCCCAGATCAGCAGCACCGAGGCGTGGTCACCGGGGAAGCTGCGGGCGGACTCGTCCTTCACCTCGAAGGGGGTGTCTTCCCACTGCGGGAAGAAGTGTTCCAGGCGTACGGCATCCGGCGCGATGCTGGAAATGCTCGCGTGCTGCCAGCCCAGCTTGTGGGCGATCTTGGCGTAAAGGATGCGCACCACCACCAGCACGACGGCTGCACATAAAAAGCCGAAGGTCGCCGCGCGGACATGGGTCGCCTTGAAGATCCAGTCGCCACGGATCATCAGCATCAGCAGGATCACCCCGACCAGCAGGTCGAACGGCCGGGTGCTGGCCACGCCCCAGGTCAGGCGCCAGGCTTCATTGGTCGCCAGCGGCTGGTTGAGCAGGCTGAACAGGCTGAAATCGAACAGGTCCATCGCGCTGCGAGTGGGCTCCCAGAGCCACAGCAGAAGCAGTACAACTGCCATCAGGTGGCAGGCGATGAAGGGCTTCCAGGACCAGGTGGCTTGGAACGGCGTGGTTTTGTCCATAAAATCGATACCCCCTTACGGAACCACTCGAGTATGGGTGGGTGCTGCAAAGCGCGCTTTATAGGCCTTTGCCATCAACTTGTCATTTATTTGTGCCTATCGCAGCGTTGTGCCAAGCATGTCCCAGATCGATCAAAGTCAGCGTTTCCTGTTCGACAACACCGATGTCCGTGGTGAGCTGGTAGAGCTCGACCGCAGCTTCGCCGAAGTGCTGGCCAAGCACCCCTATCCGCAGCCGGTCGCCCAGTTGCTGGGTGAAATGCTCGCCGCCGCCGCGCTGCTGTGCGGCACCCTGAAGTTCGACGGCCTGCTGGTGCTGCAGGCGCGCTCCAGCGGCGCTGTGCCGCTGTTGATGGTGGAGTGCTCCAGCAACCGCGAAGTGCGCGGCCTGGCCCGCTACGACGAGGCGGCTGTCGGTGATGCCGCCGGCTTGCCGGAGCTGATGCCCCATGGCGTGCTGACGCTCACTGTCGATCCGAAGAACGGCAAGCGCTACCAGGGCATCGTGCCGCTGGAGGGCGCAACCCTGGCGGACTGCCTGTCGACCTACTTCGCGACGTCCGAGCAGCTGCCGACCCGCTTCTGGCTGAACGCCGACAGTCGTCGCGCCCGAGGCCTGCTGCTGCAGCAACTGCCGGCCGACCGTCAGCGCGACGCTGAGTCGCGGGAAGCCAGCTGGCAGCACGTCGCCACCCTGGCCGATACCCTCACCGCCGAGGAACTGCTGGGGCTGGACAACGCCACCGTGCTGCACCGCCTGTACCACGAAGACGACGTGCGCCTGTTCGATCCGCAGCCGCTGGTGTTCCGTTGCAGCTGCTCGCGGGAACGCTCGGCAAATGCGCTGGTCAGTCTTGGGCAGGAAGACGCCGAGCGTCTGCTGGCCGAGGAGGATGGCGAGATCGTCATCGACTGCCAGTTCTGCAATCAGCGCTATCGCTTCGACGGTTCGGACGTTGCCCAGTTGTTCTCGGGCGGCGGGAGCCAGACACCGTCAGAAACCCGCCATTGACCGCTTCTATCTGTCCGATAGCCGAACCAATGGCGCTCTCGCCAGATCAGAGGCTGCACGAGAACAGTTCTTTTCTGGCATAATCCCGCGACTTTTTTCCGCGGTAGTGGGAATTAGAAGTCACTACGCAATGTTTGGAGGACTCGGCTTCGGCCGACGGGGACCCACATGACGCAAGCCAATAAAGCCGTATACACCGACATCAGCGTTGCCCAACTGGTCGAGGAAGCCATTCGCCGCGGCGAAGGCGAACTCGCCGACAACGGCTCGCTGGTCGTTCGTACCGGCCACCGCACCGGCCGCTCGCCTGCCGACCGTTTCATCGTCGAAGAGCCGGGCAGCAAGGATTCCATCGCATGGGGCGCCATCAACCGTCCGTTCCCGGCCGACAAGTTCGATGCCCTGTGGGACCGCGTCCAGGCCTTCAATAACGCCCAGGACCATTTCGTTTCCCACGTCCATGTAGGTTCGGCCCACGACCACTACCTGGCCGTGAAGATGACCACCGCTACCGCCTGGCAGAACCTGTTCGGCCGTGCGCTGTTCATCGAGCCCGAGCAGTACAACCCGGCCGGCCGCGAAGAGTGGCAGGTCCTGAACGTCGCCAACTTCGAGTGCGTGCCCGAGCGTGACGGCACCAACTCCGATGGCTGCGTGATCCTCAACTTCGCCCAGAAGAAAGTGCTGATCGCCGGCATGCGCTACGCCGGTGAAATGAAGAAGGCCATGTTCGGCGTGCAGAACTACCTGCTGCCGGAAAAAGACGTGCTGCCGATGCACTGCGCCGCCAACATCGGCGAAGCCGGCGACGTGACCCTGTTCTTCGGCCTGTCGGGCACCGGCAAGACCACCCTGTCCGCAGACGAAAGCCGCTACCTGATCGGCGACGACGAGCACGGCTGGGGCGAAGGCGTTGTCTTCAACATCGAAGGCGGTTGCTATGCCAAGTGCATCGACCTGTCCGAGAAGAACGAGCCGGTCATCTGGAAAGCCATCAAGTTCGGCGCCGTGCTGGAAAACGTCGTCCTCGACGACAACCGCACTCCGGACTATGCCGATGACAGCCTGACCCAGAACTCCCGCGCGGCCTACCCGCTGGAGAACGTCGAGAAGCGTTCCGAGCAGAACCTCGGCGGCGAGCCGAACGCCGTGATCTTCCTGACCTGCGACCTGACTGGCGTTCTGCCGCCGGTGTCGATCCTGAACAACGAGCAGGCGGCCTACCACTTCCTGTCCGGCTACACCGCGCTGGTCGGTTCCACCGAAATGGGTTCGGGCGGCGGCATCAAGTCGACCTTCTCCACCTGCTTCGGCGCACCGTTCTTCCCGCGTCCGGCCGGCGTCTACGCCGAGCTGCTGATCAAGCGCATCAAGGCCTTCGGTTCCAAGGTCTACCTGGTCAACACCGGCTGGACCGGTGGTGGCTACGGCGTCGGCAAGCGCTTCAACATCCCGACCACCCGTGGCGTGATCGCCGCCATCCAGAGCGGTGCTCTGATCGGCGCCGAAACCGAGCACCTGGACATCATCAACCTGGACGTGCCCAAGGCCGTTCCGGGCGTCGAGACCGTCCTGCTCAACCCGCGCAACACCTGGGAAGACAAGGCTGCCTACGACGAAGCGGCCAAGGGCCTGGCGACCAAGTTCATCGACAACTTCCAGAAGTTCGACGTGAGCGACGCCATCAAGAACGCCGGCCCGCAGCTGTAAGCGAGCCTGTTCTGGAAAGAGCCGCCTTCGGGCGGCTTTTTCATTGGTGCGTGATTCTGTAGGAGCGGGCCATGCCCGCGATCGCGCGCATGGCGCGCTCCTACAGAGTGGCAGATTCCTTACCCTCGCGAATGGGCTGGATCCCGTTCGCGAGCAAAGGACTAGGCGCCGCCCTCGGTCCTACAATGGTGCTTCCTGATCTGGGTGAACCGCCCTGTTATTGGAGTTTCCCCCATGCACGACACCCTCGAACGCGTCTTCGGTTTCCGCCAGTTCCGCCCCGGCCAGCAGGCGACGGTGAGCGCGGTGCTGGCCGGGCGCTCGGCAGCGGCGATCTTTCCCACCGGCTCCGGCAAGTCGCTGTGCTACCAACTGCCGGCGCTGTTGCTGCCACACCTGACCCTGGTGGTCTCGCCGCTGCTGGCGCTGATGCAGGATCAGCTTGCCTTCCTCTCCCGCCATGGCATCGCCGCCGCCAGCATCGATTCGGCGCAGAGCCGCGAGCAGACCGCGCAGACCATGGCCCGCGCACGTAGCGGCGAGCTGAAGGTGTTGATGATCTCGGTGGAGCGCCTGAAGAACGAGCGCTTCCGGAACTTCATCAGCGAGGTGCCGATTTCCCTGCTGGTGGTGGACGAAGCGCACTGTATTTCCGAATGGGGCCACAACTTCCGCCCCGACTACCTGAAGCTGCCGGACTACCAGAAACAGTTCCGCATTCCCCAGGTACTGCTGCTCACCGCCACGGCGACGCCGGCGGTGATTGCCGACATGCGCAGTAAGTTCGCCATTGCCGAAGACGACGTGGTCACCACCGGCTTCTACCGTGCCAACCTCGACCTGCAGGTGGAGCCGGTGGCCAGCTCCGACCGCCGCGCAAGACTGGTGCAGTGGCTGGGCGAGCGCGCCGGGCGGCCGGCCATTGTCTACGTCACCCAGCAGAAGACTGCCGAGGACGTTGCCGCGCACCTGGCCGAACGCGGTATTCCCGCCTGCGCCTACCATGCGGGGATGGAGCACCCGGAGCGCGAGGGCATCCAGCGCCGCTTCATGGACGGCAAGCTCAATTGCATCGTCGCCACCATCGCCTTCGGCATGGGCATCGACAAGAGCAACATCCGCCAGGTGGTGCACTACGACCTGCCCAAGTCGCTGGAGAACTACAGCCAGGAGATCGGCCGTGCCGGCCGCGACGGCCAGCGTTCGGAGTGCCTGGTGCTGGCCAACCGAGACAGCCTCAATGTGCTGGAGAACTTCGTCTACGGCGACACGCCCGAGCGTGAAGGCATCCGCCTGGTGCTGGAGGAAATCCGTCAGGCGCCGAACGCGCAGTGGGAAACCATGCTGGTGCCGCTGTCGGACCAGTCCAATATCCGCCAACTGCCGCTGAAGACCTTGCTGGTGCAGTTGGAGCTTCGCGGCATCATCGCGCCGCGATTCGCCTATTTCGCCGAATATCGCTACAAACTGTTGATTGATTCCAACGAATTGCTGGGGCACTTCGAGGGCGAGCGGAGGCAGTTCGTCGATGCCATCCTGACCACCTCGGCACGCGCCCGGACCTGGGCGACCCTGGATTTCGACACCCTCTACAGCCGCCATGGCGCCGAGCGCGCGCGGGTGGTGAAGGCGCTGGACTACTTCCAGGAGCGTGGCTGGGTGGAGCTGGAGAGCAAGCAGATGACCGAGGTCTACTCGGTGCGCGACGCGTCCTTCGCTGTGGATGAGTTGAGCGAGGAACTGCATCGCTACTTCAAGCGCCACGAGGGCAGCGAGATCGCCCGCATCGGCGCGATGCTCGAACTGCTGGGTAGCGCGGAGTGCCTGAGCTGGCGCCTGGCGCAGTACTTCGGCGACCAGCAGGCGCCGCGCCATTGCGGGCACTGCTCGGTCTGCGCCGGTCGCGTCGCCCGGCTGCCGGAACCGCCCGTGCTGCCGCCACTGGACGGCCAGTCGCTGCACAATCGCTGCGCCGCCTTCCTGGAGAAATACCGCAGCGCCCGAGGTCTTGCGCCCAGTGCCGACTGCGTGACGCGCTTCCTCTGCGGCATCAGCGTGCCAGCCTTCACCCGCATGCGCGCCCGCACGTTGCCGGGATACGCGACGCTGGAGGACTATCCCTACGCCCAGGTCCGTGACTGGGTGCAGGCGCAACTGTGACCGCCTGAAGACGCCGGTGCCACGCACGACTAAAGGTCGGCGTGGCGCCGGCGGGGCTCCTTGTAGGGTGCGGGGAGGAAATTCCTCCTAGACTCATCAGGCACTGCCTGCCTACCGGCCGAGGAGCCCTCGCATGTCCACCGAGCACCTGGATGTACTGATCATCGGCGCCGGCCTGTCCGGCATCGGTGCCGCCTGTCACCTGCAGAAGCAGTGCCCCGGCAAGTCCTACGCCATCCTCGAGGGCCGCGAGGCCATGGGCGGCACCTGGGACCTGTTCCGTTACCCGGGCATCCGCTCCGACTCGGACATGTACACCCTGGGCTACAACTTCAAGCCCTGGACCGACCCCAAGGCCATCGCCGATGGCCCGTCGATTCTCAACTACATCCGCGAGACCGCCCGTGAGTACCGCGTCGAGGACAAGGTGCGCTACCGCCACCGCGTGCTCAAGGCCGACTGGGACAGCGCGAGTGCGCGCTGGAACCTGGTTGTGCAGCGCGGCGACGAGGCAGAGCCGGTGCGCATGAGCGCGCAGTTCCTTTTCATGTGTACCGGCTACTACCGCTACGACGCCGGCTATACCCCGGACTTCCCCGGCCGCGAGAGCTTCCCCGGGCAGGTGATCCACCCGCAGCTGTGGCCGGAGAACTTCGACTACAGCGGCAAGCGGATCGTGGTGATCGGCAGCGGCGCCACCGCCGTCACGCTGATCCCCTCGCTGACCGACAAGGCCGCCCACGTCACCATGCTGCAGCGATCGCCGTCCTACGTGATCACCCTGCCGGCGAAGGACCCGATCTCCAACTTCCTGCGCAACTTCCTGCCGGAGAAGTGGGTGTATCGCCAGGCCCGTGCACGCAACGTGACCATGCAGATGATCTTCTTCATGGCCTCCAAGGCGTTCCCCGGCGCGGTGCGCAAACTCATGCTCAAGCTCGCCAACCTGCAGTTGGGCAAGGATTTCGACATGCGCCACTTCAGCCCGCGCTACAAGCCTTGGGATGAGCGCGTGTGCTGCGTACCTGACGGCGACTTGTTCAAGGCGCTGCGCCAGGGGCGCGCCTCGGTGGTCACCGACCATATCGAGCGCTTCACCGAGAAAGGCATCCTGCTCAAGTCCGGACAGTTGCTGGAGGCGGACGTCATCGTCACCGCCACCGGTCTGGACCTGGTGATGTTCGGCGGCGCCGAACTGGCCATCGACGGCAAGCCCTTCGAGGTCACGAAGAGCATGGGCTATCGCGGCATCATGCTGCGCGACCTGCCCAATCTCGCGGCCATCGTCGGCTACACCAATGCCAGCTGGACGCTCAAGGCGGACCTGTCCAGCGAGTACTTCTGCCGCCTGATCAACCACCTCGATGCCGTCGGCATGCGCCAGTGCACGCCGCGCCAGACCGATGGGGCGGTGAAGGAAGAGCCCTTCCTCAACCTCAACTCCGGCTACATCCAGCGCGCCGCCGACCGCATGCCCAAGCAGGGCGACCGCACGCCGTGGAAGCTCTACCAGAACTACGCGCTGGACCTCGCCCTGCTGCGCTTCGGCAAGGTCGAGGACGGCTACCTGAGCTTCACCTCGCCCAAGCAGCGCCAGGCCACGGCTGCGCCGGTGGAAGCGCTGGAGAGCTGATCCCCGGTCGGAGCCCGCCGGTCCTGGCGGGCTTCGTTCTATCGAGGCAGCGGATAGACATTATCGATACGCCGATCTGCAACCAGGCTTCCTCTGGGCTTACCATGCGCGCCATTTCCGCCCATGCCAGCCAGAGGATTTTCCATGCTGATCGAAGACGCCATCCGCAGCCGCCGCTCCATTCGGGGTTTCGACACTTCCTATGTGATGAGCCGTGAAGAGAAGGACGACCTGCTGCAACAGGCGCTGCTCGCTCCCACCTCGTTCAACCTGCAGCACGTGCGCCTGGTGGAAGTCAGCGACCCGCAGCTGCGCGCGCAGATCCGCGAAGCCGGCTGGGACCAGGTGCAGATGACTGACGCCTCGATGCTGGTGATCGTCTGCGCGCAGGTCGACAGCTGGGAGAAGAACGCCGAACGCGTGTGGGACGGCGCACCGGTTGAAGTGAAGAACTACATGGTCGGCGCCATCGACGGCTACTACAGAGGCAAACCGCAGACCCAGCGCGACGAGGCCATGCGCAGCAGCGGCCTGGTGGCCCAGACCCTGATGCTCGCCGCCCGTGGCCGCGGCCTGGACAGCGTGCCGATGGTCGGTTTCGACTTCGATGCGGTGGGCAAGCTGATCAACCTGCCGGCCAACCATGCCATCGGCCTGATGATCGCCGTGGGCAAGCAGGCGGTGGACGCCAAGCCGCGCATCGGCCGCTTGCCGCTGGAAGAGACGATCATCCGCGATCGCTTCTGATCCCACGAAACGCGCCTCCGGGCGCGTTTTTTGTAGGTTGGCAGCGACGGTTTACCCCTGTAGGAGCGGGCCATGCCCGCGATCGCGCGCATGGCGCGCTCCTACACGGTCACTCCGGCGCTGCCTCGACAATCTGTTCGATCAACCACTGCAACGCCGCATCCCGCTCGCGCTGGGCGAGATACACCAGCTCCAGGTGGAACTGCCCCACGTCGAATGGCAGCTCCAGCACCTGCAACGGCAACAACCCCGCGAAATGATTCGCCAGCCGCGTCGGCAGCACCGCCAGCAACTCCGTGGTTGCCACCAGATGCGCCGCCTGCAGGTAGTTGGGCGTGGTGTAGGCGATTTCCCGCTTGAGCCCCTGGCTGGCCAGCCACTGGTCGACCATGCCCTTGGTCTGCCCACCGGAAACCCACAGGTGCCGCTGGCCGAGGAAGGTCTCCAGGTCGATTGCGCCGTGCACCTGCGGATGCCCGCGCCGGGCTAGCAGGCGCAGCGTCTCGCTTGCCCAGGGACGGCGCTGGAAGCGCGCCGGCAGTTCCTCGAAACGGCCCAGCACCAGGTCGAGGTTGCCCTTGTCCAGCGCCTCGGCCGGCAGCGTGGGTGTCAGGTGCTGAATGGCGAGGCTCATGCCGGGCGCCGTGCTGCCCAGACTTTCGAGCAGGTGTGGCATGCACAACGCTTCCACATAGTCGGTCAGCGCCAGGGTGAAGCGCTGGCGGCTGCGTGCCGGTTCGAAGGTATCGCCGCCGGCCAGGCTCTGGCCGATGCGCTGCAGCGCGTCGCGGATCGGTGCTTCCAGCTCCAGCGCCCGTGGCGTCGGCTGCATCGCCCGGCCCACGCGCACCAGCAGCGGGTCATCGAGCAGTTCGCGCAGGCGATTGAGCGCGTTGCTCACCGCCGGCTGGCTCAGCGACAGGCGCTCCGCCGCGCGTGAGACGTTGCGCTCGCGCAGCAGCGCGTCCAGTACCCGCAGCAGGTTGAGGTCGAAGGTGGTCATATTCATTGGCTGAATTCCACTTATCACAACTCAAAATTTCAAAAATAGTACCGCCTTCCCTAAGGTGAGTGGTCTTCAAACGAGCGTTTCAGGCTGACAAGAGGAACAACATGAGCCAGAACATCCGCATCGCCAGCGCTGCCGTCATCGGCGCCGGCACCATGGGCCGGGGCATTGCCATGTGCCTGGCGAACGCCGGCGTGAATGTCCTGTGGCTGGACAACAACCCGCAGATGCTCACCCAGGCCCTCGGCGCCGTGGCCGACACCTACGCCCACAACGTGCGCCAGGGCCGCATCGACGAGGCCGAGGCCACCCGCCGCCGCGCACGCATCTCCCAGGCGGCGAACTACGCGGCGATCCGCGAGGTGGACCTGGTGATCGAGGCGGTGTACGAGAACCTGGAGCTCAAGCAGTCGATCTTCCGCGAGCTGGATGCGGCGCTGAAACCCTCGGCGATCCTGGCTTCCAATACCTCTTACCTGGACGTCGACGCGATTGCCGCGGTGACCTCGCGGCCGTCCCAGGTGCTCGGCCTGCACTTCTTCAGCCCGGCGCACATCATGAAGCTGCTGGAGATCGTGCGCGGCGCGAAGACCGCCCCCGCCGTGCTCGAAGCCGCGCTGGAGCTGGGCGAGCGCATGGGCAAGGTCAGCGTGGTGGCCGGCAACTGCCACGGCTTCATCGGCAACCGCATGCTGGAGAAGTACGTCCAGGAATCGCGCCGGCTGATCCTCGAAGGCTCGCTGCCGCATCAGGTGGACGCAGCGATCCAGGGCTTCGGGTTCGCCATGGGGCCGTTCCGCATGTTCGATGTGGTCGGCATCGACCTTGAATGGCGCGCCCGCGAGCTGGCCGGCAAGGGCCAGGACGCGCCGACCGTGCAGGTGGACAACCGCCTGTGCGAGATGGGCCGCTTCGGCCAGAAGAGCGGCAACGGCTTCTACCACTACGAGCCGGGCAGCCGCCAGGCCGAGCACGACCCGGAAGTCGACGCCCTAGTGCTGCGCGAATCCGAGCGCCTGGGTTATTCCCGCCGCGACATCGGCCCCGAGGAAATCCTCGAGCGCTGCCTGCTCGCGCTGGTCAACGAAGGCGCGAAGATTCTGGACGAAGGCATCGCCTCCACCAGCGCCGACATCGACACCGTTTACCTCAATGGTTATGGCTTCCCGAAGGAGAAGTCCGGCCCAATGGCCTGGGCCGATGCCCAGGGCCTGCAGAGCGTGCTGGCGCGCCTGCGTGACCTGGCCGGCGAGCACGGTGCGCACTGGCAGCCGGCCGCGCTGATCGAGCGCCTGGCCGCCGCCAATGGCCGCTTCGCCGACGTCAAACAGGAGCACTGAACATGAGTTACCAGGCACCCCTGCGCGACATGCGCTTCGTCCTCCACGAACTGTTCGATGTCAGCGCCCACTGCGAGCTGCTGGGCAACGGCCTCGACCGTGAGCTGATCGACGGCGTGCTGGAAGAAGGCGCGCGCTACACCGGCGCGGTGGTGGCGCCGCTGAACCGCAACAGCGACGAGCAAGGCGCGACCTTGCTCGATGGCGAAGTCACCACGCCTGATGGCTTCCGTGAGGCCTACCAGCAGTATTGTGACAACGGCTGGGCGAGCATGACCGGGCCGACCGAGTTCGGCGGCCAGGGCTTCCCGCAGATGGTCTCCGCCAGCTTCCACGAAATGCTGATGGCCGCCTCGCTGTCCTTCCGCGTCTATTCCGGGCTGACGGAAGGCGCGGTGCTGGCGCTGTACAAGCACGGCGCGGCGGAGTTGCAGCGCGACTACCTGGCCAAGATGGTCAGCGGCGTGTGGAGCGGCACCATGTGCCTCACCGAGCCGCAGGCCGGCACCGACCTCGCCCTGCTGCGCACCCGTGCCGAGCCGCAGGCTGACGGCAGCTACAGCGTCAGCGGCAGCAAGATATTCATCAGCGGCGGCGAGCAGGACCTGTCCGAGAACATCGTCCACCTGGTGCTGGCGCGCCTGCCCGATGCGCCGGCCGGGGTGAAAGGCATCAGCCTGTTCCTCGTGCCGAAATTCATCGCCAATGCCGACGGCACGCCCGGTGCCCGCAACTCGCTGAGCTGCGGCGCCATCGAACACAAGATGGGCATCAAGGGCGCGTCCACCTGTGTGATGAACTTCGACGGCGCCACCGGCTGGCTGATCGGCCAGGCCAACCAGGGCCTGGCGTGCATGTTCACCATGATGAACGACGCGCGCTTCCAGGTCGGTCTACAGGGCCTGGGCATTGCCGAGCGCTCCTGCCAGGGGGCGCTGGCCTATGCCCGCGAGCGCCTGCAATCGCGCGCGCTGACCGGTGCGGCCGAGCCGTCGAAAGCTGCCGACCCGATCATCGTCCACCCGGATGTTCGCCGGATGCTGCTGACCCAGAAGACCCTCACCGAAGGTTGCCGCATGGTATCGGCGCTCTGCGCCCGTGAGCTGGATCTGGAGCACGGCCACCCCGAGGCCGACGCGCGCAAGGCAGCGAGCAAGCGCGCGGCGCTGCTGATCCCCATCGTGAAATCCTTCTTTACCGACGTCGGCCAGGAGGTGTCCAGCCTTGGCGTGCAGGTCTACGGCGGCCACGGCTACATTCGCGAGTGGGGCATGGAACAGCTGATGCGCGACAGCCGCATCACCCAGATCTACGAAGGCACCAACGGCATCCAGGCCCTCGACCTGATCCGCCGCAAGCTGCTGGGCGACGGCGGTGCGGAGCTGAATGCGCTGATCGCCGAACTGGCGGCCGTCTGCGAAACCCTGGGGGCCCGCGCTGAACTGGCGGGTCTCGCGGAAACCGTGCGCCAACGCCTGCTGGAGTGGCGCAGCCTGACCGCCGAAGTGATTGCTGCCTGTCAGCGTGATCCACAGGAAATCGGCGCCATCTCGGTGGACTTCCTGCAGTACTGCTCCTACGTGCTGCTCGCAGGGCTGTGGGTGCAGGCCGCCGGCGTGGCCCAGGTGAAGCTGGCGGCCGGCGAAGGCGACGCGGACTTCTACCGCGCCAAGCTCGCCAGCGCCGAGTTCTACGTCAAGCGCATCCTGCCGCGCGCCAGCATGCACCGCGAGGCTCTGCTGGGCGGCGCGGATTGCCTGATGGGGCTGGACGCGGAGCACTTTGCGTTCTGAGCGAATGGCCCCTGGGATGCTCAGGGGCCATCACGTGCTGCGCTCCTGGCCGCACTCGGCGCAGAAGCGCGCCCGGGAGGCCATCGGCGCCCGGCAGCGCTGGCAGGGCTCGGGCTGCAGGGATGTGCCGCAGTTCTGGCAGAAGCGCGAGTTCAGGGGATTGGGCGCGCTGCATTGCGAACAGGCCAGCGTCGGCGGCGGGCTTGTCTGGGGTGGCTGTGTCGGACCGCAGTCGGGCGCTGCATGGCCGGATGCATGCCCATGTCGGCGATCGCCGTAATAGCCACCACGTCCGTGGTGACCGCCCATCATCAAACGTTCGAGCCAACCCATGATCTACCTCCGGTTTCCCGTTGTGGGGTGGGATCATTGGGCGGCCTGTAGTGGCTACAGGGTCAAGGTACGGGTCTGTGAGCGGAAGTTACAGGCCGCGATGACGGCTTTAGAGGGGGCTGCAAGGAAGCAACGAGGGTGTTTCCTTGAGGGCTCGGAGCGGGGCGCTCCCTCTCCCCCGCCCTCTCCCTTCAGGGAGAGGGAGCCGTTCGGCGTATGCGGCAAGCGATAGTCTCGCCGGTGACGCAGGAAGCGGCGCTTGATAGGGATATCCCTCTCCCTTCAGGGAGAGGGAGCCGTTCGGCGTATGCGGCAAGCGATAGTCTCGCCGGTGACGCGGGAAGCGGCGCTTGATAGGGATATCCCTTTCCCTGAAGGGAGAGGGAGCCATTCGGCATATGCGGCAAGCGATAGTCTCGCCGGTGACGCGGGAAGCGGCGCTTGATAGGGATATCCCTCTCCCTTCAGGGAGAGGGAGCCGTTCGGCGTATGCGGCAAGCGATAGTCTCGCCGGTGACGCGGGAAGCGGCGCTTGATAGGGATATCCCCTCTCCCTTCAGGGAGAGGGTTAGGGAGAGGGGCTCTTGCTCTGAACGCTCAGGCCCGCTCCCACACCTCGAACGCATAAGCCGGCGTCTCGCCTTCGGCGTCATGCTCGATGCTCGAAGCCAGATGCCAATACGCTTCATCCACCTCGGGGAAGTGCGCGTCGCCCGCCGGGGCCAGGCCCACGCGGGTCAGGTAGAGGCGGTCGGCGCGGCCCAGGGCCTCGCCGTAGAGTTGCGCGCCGCCGATCAGCATCAGCTCGTCGGCTTCCTCTTCCTTGGCCCACTGCTCGGCCCGCTCCAGTGCGGCGTCGAGGCTGGTGAAGACTTCTGCACCTTCCAGCTTCAGCCCGGCCTGGCGGGTGACCACGATGTTCAGCCGGCCCGGCAGCGGGCGGCCCAGCGAATCCCAGGTCTTGCGGCCCATGATCACCGGCTTGCCCAGGGTCATCGCCTTGAAGTGCTTGAGGTCCTGCGGCAGGTGCCAGGGCAGGCGGTTGTCGACGCCGATCACGCGGTTGTCGGCAAGGGCGGCGATCATCGCCAGGGGCAGGGCTTCGGACATCGTGACTCCAGTGCTGAACATCAGTGGGAACTCCCATTGCCAGAGGATACCAGTCGCTCGCCCTCGGCGGGGCCGGCGGCGGGCGGAACGCGCATGAAGAAGGTGCCGTCTTCGTTGACCTGGGTGATACCGGTGGAGAGCACCTTGCGATAGTCCTTGAGGTTGAAGGCCAGCGTCTGGTCCGGGCGTTCGGCCTTGAGCAGCACCTGGGAGTAGGTGATGAGAATCTCGAAGATCTTCAGGTCGCCTGACTGCAGCCAGATGTACGACTGCCCGGCCTGGCGCGGCGGCTCGAAGGCCAGCGAGGTCGTACCGGGTTTGGGCATGAACTTCAGGTGCAGGCCCTTGGCGTCCAGCCAGCTGGATTCCACCCGGCCATCGATGCCCACCAGCGGGAAGACCTGGTGGTAGTTCAGGTGCATCACGTTGTCCTGCAGCACCGCACCGGGGCGCTCAAGCGTCACCAGCGAGTCCAGGCGCAGGCCCACCAGGCTCATGGCGCCGTAGCTGGGCACGCCGAGCACTTTCACGCTGTCGGGCTGGTAGTCGAGGTTGTCGCCGTCGAGCTTCACCGTGCCGGAGAGTCGCAGCGGCAGCCAGGGCCCGACGCCCAGCGGCTGCACCTCACCGGCCACCAGCAGGCGGTCGCCCTCGATGCTCAGCTTGAAGTCGCGCAGCATGGTCTGCGGGTAGGCGAGGATGTGCTGGTTGAACAGGTTGGCCAGCTGCTCGGGGCTGAGGATCACCTCGCCCTCGGAGACGTTGATGCGCATGTCCTGCGGGCGGTCGAAGTCGATCGGCTCGCCGGCCTTGAGCGGCACCAGCCAGCCCTTGAGCTGCGGGCTGTGGAAGCCGATGTTGTCCTGGAAGTACATGTCCACGTTGTTCAGCAGGATGCCCACACCGTCCTGGCCGGAATCGCGCAGGCCTCCGGGGCGACTGGCCTTGAAGTCCGCCGCTGGCGGCGTCTGCTGGAACCAGCCCTGGCGCAGCACGCCCAGTTCACGCTGTTGCTTGTCGATGGCGCTCTCGGCGGCGGCCTGGCCGGCCAGCGTCAGGCAGAGCAGGGAGGCGAGGAGGGTTCTCATAGGGCTTTCTCCTCCGGGGCGGGCGCCTTCACCGGCGAGACGGCGATGTGCACCATGCCGTCCTCGCGCAGGCGGATTTCGCCGTATTGCAGCTGGCGGCGGTAGTCGTAGAGATTGAACAGCAGGGGCGCGTCGGGACTCAGGCTGGTGAACAGCGCGTAAGCCTTCACCAGGATGGTCCGCGCCATCTTGATGTCGCCGCCCTCGATGAACATGTAGCTCTGCGGCGCCTTCAACTGCGGCCATTTCAGCTCAGCCAGGTCGCTGCCCAGCAGCAGGTCCATGCCGCCGTCGGCGAGCTTCAGGCTGCTGACGGTGAAGTCCAGGCGCGGCGGCGGGAACAGGCCGTCGAGGTCGACCAGGATACGGTTGCCGATCAGCTGCATGTGCGCCGTGTGCAGTTGCAGCACCTCGGACATTTCGATAGAGGCAGCGGTCAGCGACGGCGTGACGTCCACGTTGTCGACGAAGATCCGCTGCGGCACCAGCGCCACCTTCAGCGGCCCGGCCTGCTCGATCCCGGTGATCATCCGCAGCGGTCGCCAGCGGCCCTTGCGCAGCAGTTCGCCGTGGACTTCCTGGCCGTTGGCGCGGGTGCTGAGCTTGAGGTTGCGTACCGGCGCGTTGGCATTGCGCAGCTCCTCGTTGAGCAGGCTGGCGAGGGTGGCGTCGGCGACGAAGATATCCCCGGCCTGGATGCGCGCGACCATCGACTTCGGGTCGTCGAGCATCAGCGGCGTGCCGCTGCCTGCCACCGGGCTCATCTGGATCAGCATCTTGCGGATGAAGAAGCCGATGTCGTCGTGCAGGCGGAAGTCGGTCTGGCTGATCCACAGTTGCGAGGTGTTGCTGGCGGACTGCCGGGCGCTGACGCTGGCGTCCAGCACGCGCGGTGGCACCGCCTGCATCAGCGGGGTGTCCGGGCCCCAGTCGGAGGGCCGCACCGGGGGAGTTTCCACTGCCGCCGCGCTGGCGGCGGCGAACAGCAGGGGCAAGGCACTGAGCAGCGAGCGCAGCATGGCGAGGCCTCATTGTTGTTTTTATAGGGGCAGTGCTATCGGCTGAGTCTGAGCCCGCCCGCGCCTGTCGAGAGCCCTTCCTTGGTTTGGTTGACGATACCGGGTGTTACCGGCGCCGCCGGGACGCCACGGCGAGCAGCGGTTATCCTTGCTGGCGAATACCGATTGTCGGAGCACCCGTGAGCGAGTCCGCCCTCCAATCCCTGTGGCTGTGCGAGGCCGTGCGCCTGCGCGAGGAACAGGTCGGTCCCCTGGAAGACAGCGAGGCCAATCGCCGCGCCATCGTTGGCGGTGGCGACCTCGCGCAGCGCCTGCAGCACCGCGCCCTGCTGCTGGCTGAGCGCGACGGCCAGCGTGCCGCCCTGCGCACCTGGAGCCAGGGTGCGCGTCTTTCCATCTACCTGCTGCTGGCGCTGGCGCTGTTCACCGGCGGCGGCCTGGCCTTCGCCGCGCTGGGCGATGGCCAGCGCCCGGTCAACGTCTTCTGGGCCCTGGCCAGCCTGCTTGGCCTGCACCTGATTACCCTGATCGGCTGGGCCCTGGCCTTCTTCGCCGGCGGCGAGGCGGCTGGTGCACTCGGCCGCCTGTGGTTGTGGCTGAGCGGCAAGCTCGCCCGCGATGCCCACGCCGCGCAGCTGGCGCCGGCGCTGCTGGTGCTGCTGGACCGGCAGAAGCTCACCCGCTGGGCGCTCGGCCTGCTGGTCCATGGCCTGTGGTTCGTTGCACTCACGACCGCGCTGGGCGTAATGCTGGCTTTGCTGGCGACGCGGCGCTACGGCTTCGTCTGGGAGACCACCATCCTCGGTGGTGACACCTTCATTGCGTTGACCCACGGCCTCGGCGCGTTGCCCTCGCTGCTTGGTTTCCCGCAGCCGGATTCGGAGCTGGTGCGTGCCAGCGGCGATGCCCTGGTGGCCAGCGAGAATGCGCGACACGCCTGGGCCGGCTGGCTGGTGGGCATCCTGCTGGTCTATGGCGTGCTGTTGCGCGGCGCGCTCTGGCTGCTCTGCCTGTGGCAGTGGAAGCGCGGGCGTGCGCAGCTGGCGCTGGATGTCTCGCTGCCCGGCTACGCCTTGCTGCGTGAACGGCTGATGCCGGCCAGTGAGCGCCTGGGCGTCAGCGATGCCGCGCCGGACGAACTGATCGAACCGCAGGCGCAGGCGCCCGCGAGCATCGCTGACGGCGCCGTGCTGGTCTCCATCGAACTACTGGACCGGGCCAACTGGCCGCCGAAACTGCCGGACAGCATCGCCAATGCCGGCGACCTCGACGACGGCGCCCAGCGCCGCCGCCTGCTGGAGCAACTTACCCGCTACCCGCCGGCGCGCCTGGTGATCGCCTGCGATCCACGCCGCTCGCCGGATCGCGGCACCTTGGCATTGATCGCTGAACTCTCTCGCTGCGCCGCCGCTACCCGCGTCTGGCTGCTGCAGGCGCCGGCAGGCGAAGCGCTGGACGCCGAGCGCCTGGGCGACTGGCACGCCGGTATCGAGCGGCTGCAACTGCCGCACACCTCGGCATCGCCTCTGGGCTGGCTGGAGACCGGGCATGACTGATGCGCTGAAACTGGCCGTGGTTGGCCACACCAACGTCGGCAAGACCTCGCTGCTGCGCACCCTGACCCGCGATGTTGGCTTCGGCGAGGTGTCCCATCGCCCCAGCACCACGCGGCATGTGGAAGGCGCGCGGTTGTCGGTGGACGGCGAGCCGTTGCTGGAGCTTTACGACACGCCCGGCCTGGAGGACGCCATCGCCCTGCGCGACTTTCTCGATGGCCTGGAGCGCCCCGGCGAACGCCTGGACGGCCCGGAGAAGCTGCGCCGCTTCCTCGACGGCAGCGAAGCCCGTGGCCGCTTCGAGCAGGAAGCCAAGGTGCTGCGCCAGTTGCTCGCCTCCGATGCCGGCCTCTACGTGATCGACGCCCGCGAGCCGGTGCTGGCCAAGTACCGCGACGAACTGGCGGTGCTCGCCGCCTGCGCGCGGCCCTTGTTGCCGGTGCTGAATTTCGTCGCCAGCCCGCAGCACCGCGAGGAGCAGTGGCGCGAGGCGTTGTCCCGTCTCGGCCTGCATGCACTGGTGCGTTTCGACAGCGTGGCTCCGCCGCTGGACGGCGAGCGGCGTCTCTATGAAAGCCTGGCATTGCTGCTGGAGCGCGCACGCCCGCAGCTGGATCGGCTGGTGGCCGATCACGAGGCCCAGGCCGTGGCTCGCCGCGAGGCCGGGGCACGATTGATCGCCGAACTGCTGGTGGATGTCGCCGCCTGCCGCCAGATGGTGCCCGCCGGCGATGCTGCCGTGCGCGCCGCCACCGAGACGCTGCGCAACCAGGTACGCAAGCGCGAAGACAGCTGCGTGAAGGCGCTGCTCAGTCTCTATGCGTTCCGCAAGGACGACGCTCGCGCGGCGGACCTGCCGCTGTTGGATGGCCGCTGGGGCGACGACCTGTTCAACCCGGAAACCCTGCGCCAGCTGGGCATTCGCCTGGGCGGCGGTGTGGCAGCCGGCGCGGCGGCGGGGGCGGGGATCGACCTGCTGGTCGGCGGCCTGACGCTGGGTGCGGCCACTGCGCTGGGCGCCATCGCCGGGGGCGCCTGGCAGACCGTCGGCCATTATGGCCAGCGCCTGCTGGGCAAGCTCAAGGGCAGCCGCGAGCTGTCCGTGGATGACAACGTGCTGCGCCTGCTGGCACTGCGACAGCGGCAACTGCTGGCGGCCCTGCAGACGCGCGGACATGCCGCCGTGGAGGCGATCCAGGTGCAATCGCCCGAGGACAATCAGTGGCGCGAGGGCAAGCTGCCCGAGGCGCTGCGCAAGGCGCGGGCGCATCCGGAGTGGTCGGGCCTCAATGGTCGCCGCCGCAGCGAAAAAACCGAGCGGCAGGAGACAGTGGCGCAGTTGGCAATCCAACTGCTCGAACCTTGAGGCTCCCTGTAGGAGCGGGCCATGCCCGCGATCGCGCGCATGGCGCGCTCCTACGAACTCAGCGTTAGACCCGTCCGTAGGGCGGATAACCTGGAACAGGTTATCCGCCGGCCAAAGTGCGGCGGATAACGCTGGCGCGTTATGCGCCCTACGACAGTTTGTGTGCGCAACCTGTAGGAGCGAGCTTGCTCGCGAACGCTCTCAGACGAGCGAAACCATCTCCACCCTGGGTTGCCCGTCGACGATCTGCAGAATCGCCAACGCAATCGGCAACTTGAACCGCCTCGGCCCCGCGCTGCCCGGATTCAGGTACAGCACTCCATTGCGAACCTCGTTCAGCGGCTTGTGCGAATGCCCCGCCAGCACCACGTCGATGCCCTCGGCGGCTGGATCGACGGCCAGTTGCTTGAGGTCATGAATCAGGTACAGCCGCAGCCCACCCAGCTCCAGCAGCAACGTTTCCGGCAGCGTGGCGGCCCAATCGTCGGTGTCATTGTTGCCACGCACCACCTCCAGCGGCGCCAGTGCGCGCAGCTGATCCAGCAGGGCGGCAGGGCCGATGTCGCCCAGGTGCAGGATGCGCTCGCAACCCCGCAGCGCCGCCAGCGCTTCGGGGCGCAGCAGGCCATGGGTGTCGGCGATGACGCCGATGCGCAGGGAAGTGGTCATCAGGGGAGCATAAACGACGACGCCACCCGAGGGTGGCGTCGTAGCGGCTCAGGCGTTGTGCGAGGCCTTGGCGGCGTCGGACTCGGGCAGGAACCAGTTCAGCAGCAGGGCGCAGATGCCGCCGGTGGCGACGCCGGATTCCAGCACGTTGCGGATGGCATGCGGCATGTGCGCGAGGAACTCCGGCACCTGGGAGATACCCAGGCCCAGCGCCAGGCTGACGGCGATGATCAGCAGCGCGCGGCGGTCCAGGTGAGTGCCGGCGAGGATGTTGATGCCGGAGGCGGCGACTGCGCCGAACATCACCATCACCGCGCCGCCGAGCACCGGCTCGGGCACGGCCTGGATCACCCCGGCGACGCTGGGGAACAGGCCCAGCACGATCAGCATCGCGGCGATCCACAGGCCGACATGGCGGCTGGCGACGCCGGTCAGCTGGATCACGCCGTTGTTCTGCGCGAACACCGAGCTGGGGAAGGTGTTGAACAGGCCGGCCAGCAGCGAGTTGGCGCCGTTGACCAGTACGCCGCCCTTGATGCGCTGCATCCACAGCGGGCCTTCCACCGGCTGTTTGGAAATCTTGCTGGTGGCGGTGACGTCACCGATGGCTTCCAGCGAGGTCACCAGGTAGATCACCAGCATCGGGATGAACAGGCTCCAGGAGAAGCCCAGGCCGAAGTGCAGCGGCACCGGGACCTGGAAAGCCGGCGCCTCGTGCATGCCGGTGAAGTCCAGTCGACCCAGGTAGCCGGCCAGCGCGTAGCCCACGGCCAGGGCGATGACGATGGCGCCGCTGCGCATCCACACCACCGGGATGCGGTTGAGGATGACGATGATCGCCAGCACCAGACCCGACAGCATCAGGTTCTCGCCGTTGGCGAAGGTGCCGTTGGCCATGGCGGAGAAGCCACCGCCCATGCTGATCAGGCCGACCTTGATCAGAGTCAGGCCGATCATCAGCACCACGATGCCGGTGACCAGCGGGGTAATCAGGCGCTTCACGAAGGGCAGGATGCGCGACACGCCCATCTCCACGAAGGAGCCGGCCATGACCACGCCGAAAATCGCCGCCATCACCGCTTCCACTGGGGTGCCGTTCTTCACCATCAGCGCACCGCCGGCAATCAGCGGGCCGACAAAGTTGAAGCTGGTGCCCTGGACGATCAGGAGGCCCGCGCCGAACGGCCCGAAGCGCTTGCACTGGACGAAGGTGGCGATGCCGGAGATCACCAGCGACATCGACACGATGAGGTTGGTGTCGCGCGGCGACACGCCCAGCGCCTGGCAGATCAGCAGGCCGGGGGTGACGATCGGCACGATGATCGCCAGCAGGTGCTGCAGTGCCGCGAGCAGGGCGATCGGCAGGGCGGGGCGGTCTTCCAGGCCGTAGACCAGGTCGGGCTGGTCCTTGGCGGCGGACGGGTTCTCGAGGGAGCTCATGGGCGGCGGTCCGGGAAAAAAGAGCGCGATTTTACTGGCCTGAGGCGGGATCGCACAGTGCCATGAGGCAAGGAGGGATGAATGGGGAAGCCCAGGTTCCTACGGCGCCTCCGTGCAGCGGCACTCGGGAAGCTTTCGGCCTGGAAAAAACTGCCGAATTTTCAACAGGGTGCGCGGACGCATCTGAGTGTGCGGGCCCGCTGGCGTGGCTTCACTGGAATGCATCCGGAGTCATTCGGGCTTCCGGCTCAATCCAGAAGGATACGAAGATGCGCAAACAACAGGGCTTCACCCTGATCGAGTTGATGATTGTGGTGGCGATCATCGGGATTCTGGCTTCGGTGTCCATTCCCTTGTATTCCGACTATTCGTCGCGCTCGAAGGCGGCAGCGGCGATGGTGGAGCTGTCCGCCGTGAAAACGTCTGTGGGGCTTTGCGTGACGGAAACGGGAAAGTCGGATGAGTGTGACAAGGGGACGTTCGGCATTCCGGCCAGTGTTGCGACTGACAACGTCATTGCCTATGACGTTACGAAAGGGGTGATAAAGACCACGATTAGTGCGACTAACGCAGCTGGAGAGAATCTTGAGATGGTGATGACGCCGGAGATCAAGGTGGGAGCCGCCAATCTGACCTGGAAAGTCGAAGGCTCGATTTGCGACGCTGACCGAGGCATCAAGCCTGGGACCGGTGGTTGCGCCAAGACGGCGAAGGAGGGCTGATAGCCAGCGTTCGCTGCACACAAAAAAGCCCGGCATTCGCCGGGCTTTTTCATGCCACCACCAGACTCAACCGTCCAGCAGCGACTTGTCGCGTACCGCGCCCTTGTCGGCGCTGGTGGCCAGCAGGGCGTAGGCTTTCAGCGCGGTGCTCACCTTGCGCGCGCGCGGCTGAGCCGGCTTCCAGCCTTTCTTGTCCTGTTCGGCGCGGCGGGCGGCCAGTTCTTCATCACTCACCAGCAGGTTGACGCTGCGGTTGGGGATGTCGATCAGCACCTTGTCGCCGTCCTGCACCAGGCCGATGGCGCCGCCTGCGGCCGCTTCCGGCGAGGCGTGGCCGATGGACAGGCCCGAGGTACCGCCGGAGAAGCGGCCGTCGGTGAGCAGGGCGCAGTCCTTGCCCAGGCCCTTGGACTTCAGGTAGCTGGTCGGGTACAGCATTTCCTGCATGCCCGGGCCGCCTTTCGGGCCTTCGTAGCGGATGATCACGATGTCGCCGGCCTTCACTTCGTCGGCGAGGATGCCCTTCACGGCGCCGTCCTGGCTTTCGAAGATCTTCGCGCGGCCTTCGAACACGTGGATGGATTCGTCCACGCCAGCGGTCTTCACCACGCAACCGTCGAGGGCGATGTTGCCGTACAGCACGGCCAGACCGCCTTCCTGGGAGTAGGCGTGCTCGACGCTGCGGATGCAGCCTTCGGCGCGGTCATCGTCCAGGGTGTCCCAGCGGGTGCTCTGGCTGAACGCTACCTGGGTCGGGATGCCGGCGGGGCCGGCCTTGAAGAAGGTGTGGACCTTCTCGTCCTGGGTCTGGGTGATGTCCCACTCGGCGATGGCGTCGGCCATGCTCGGGCTGTGCACGGTCGGTACGTCGGTGTGCAGCAGGCCGCCACGGGCCAGCTCGCCGAGGATGGAGAAGATGCCACCGGCGCGGTGCACGTCTTCCATGTGGTACTTCTGGATGTTCGGCGCCACCTTGCACAGCTGCGGCACCTTGCGCGACAGGCGATCGATGTCGCGCAGGTCGAAGGCGATCTCCGCCTCCTGGGCGGCGGCCAGCAGGTGCAGGATGGTGTTGGTCGAGCCGCCCATGGCGATGTCCAGGGTCATGGCGTTCTCGAACGCCTTGAAGCTGGCGACGTTGCGCGGCAGCACGGACTCGTCGCCTTCGCCGTAGTAGCGCTGGCACAGCTCGACGGCCAGGCGGCCGGCACGCAGGAACAGCTGCTCGCGATCAGCGTGGGTAGCCAGGGTCGAACCGTTGCCCGGCAGGGACAGGCCCAGGGCCTCGGTCAGGCAGTTCATCGAGTTGGCGGTGAACATGCCGGAGCACGAGCCGCAAGTCGGGCAGGCGCTGCGCTCGTACTCGGCGACTTTTTCGTCGGAGCAGGAGTCGTCGGCGGCGACCACCATGGCGTCCACCAGGTCCAGGCCGTGGTTGGCCAGTTTGGTCTTGCCGGCTTCCATCGGGCCGCCGGAGACGAACACCACCGGGATGTTCAGGCGCAGGGCGGCCATCAGCATGCCGGGGGTGATCTTGTCGCAGTTGGAGATGCAGACAATGGCGTCGGCGCAGTGGGCGTTGACCATGTATTCCACGGAGTCGGCGATGATCTCGCGCGACGGCAGGGAATAGAGCATGCCGTCATGGCCCATGGCGATGCCGTCGTCCACGGCGATGGTGTTGAATTCCTTGGCCACGCCGCCGTGTTTTTCGATCTCGCGGGCGACCAGCTGGCCCAGGTCCTTCAGGTGCACGTGGCCGGGCACGAACTGGGTGAAGGAGTTGGCGATGGCGATGATCGGTTTCTTGAAGTCTTCGTCCTTCATCCCGGTGGCACGCCAGAGGGCGCGGGCGCCGGCCATGTTGCGGCCGTGGGTGGAGGTTTTCGAGCGGTAATCGGGCATGACAGGTTCCTGCGCATCAGGTCGCGGTGGGAGTCGATCCGGGTCTTCTGTGCGGCGGCGTACAGCGGGTAGGGCTGGCCGGCGAGACCTTGAGCAAACTCTAAGTCGTATCGTGAGCGCGGTACGCACCGGATGCAAACAGCAGATGGCCTTGCATGGGCGAGGTCGGCACGGGGCTTGGCGGGGTCACCGCCTGCTCGGCCGGGGCTCACTGGCCCGCCGGGGGATAGATGGCAGGAATAGGCCCGATTCTACGCCGGCCCTTGCTGGCAGGGAAAGGCTGGCGGTCGGCACAAGCCATAGACTTTCGCCGTCCTGGCGTGGTCAGAATGGCCATCGACGCTTTTCGGTACTGTTCGTTGAAGGAGCAACCCCATGAAAGTCCTCCCCATCGCCCTGCTGGCCGCCGCCTTCGCCGGTAGCGTACAGGCCTCTTCCGACGCGGCCTGGCAGGCGCAGGACAAGCAGCAACGCGAGGCCTGCCTGGCGCTGAGCCATTTGCAGAACAAGAAGGTGCTGGGCGCGCCGGTGCTGTTCGACGACAGCGTGGGCTACACGGCGCTGATGATCGGCGGGCGCTACCCGCAGAAGCACATGCAGGGCAAACAGGGCCGCGAGCTGTGCCTGTTCCAGCGCAGCACCGGCAAGGCGGTGATCAGCGAGGCGGATTCGCTGATGCCGATGAAGTGAGGCGTCATTGCCGCCCGTAGGGCGGATAACGCCTCAAGCGTTATCCGCCATCCGCCGCCTCGGATTCAGAGACGGCGGATAAAGCGTTGCGCTTTATGCGCCCTACGTTGCGTAAGGCGCGGCAGGAGCTTTTTAGCCGTTGGGGAGCAGGCGGACGGTCAGGCTCTTGATGTAACGGGTTTCCGGGATCGCCAGGTGGACCGGGTGGTCCGGGCCCTGGCCGCCGCGTTCGAGCAGCTGGATGTTGCGGTCCAGGTGGCGGGCGCTGCCCAGCAGGATGTTCTGCAGGTCGTCCTCGGGCAGGTGCATCGAGCAGGAGGCGCTGACCAGCACGCCGTCCTTGGACAGCAGGCGCATGGCCTGTTCGTTGAGGCGGCGGTAGGCGGCCTCGCCGTTCTTCAGGTCCTTCTTGCGCTTGATGAAGGCGGGCGGGTCGGCCACGATCACGTCGAAGCGCTCGTCGGCGGCCTTCAGCTCGCGCAGGGCGTCGAACACGTCGCCTTCCACGCAGGCCACTTTCTCGGCCAGGCCGTTGAGGGTCGCGTTGCGCTCCACGCCGTCGAGGGCGAAGCCGGAGGCATCGACACACATCACTTCGCTGGCGCCGAAGGCCGCGGCCTGGATGCCCCAGCCGCCGATGTAGCTGAACAGGTCGAGTACGCGCTTGCCCTGCACGTAGGGCTGCAGGCGGGCGCGGTTCATGCGGTGGTCGTAGAACCAGCCGGTCTTCTGGCCGGCCAGCACCGGGGCCTCGAACTTCACACCGTTCTCTTCCAGGGCGACCCATTCCGGGACTTCGCCGTAGGCGTTCTCGACATAGCGCTCCAGGCCTTCGGCGTCACGGGCGCTGGAGTCGTTCTTCCACAGTACGGCGCTGGGCTTGAGTACCTGCAGCAGGGCGGCGAGCACGTCGTCGCGGTGCTTCTCCATGGTCGCCGAGGCAAGCTGGACCACCAGCACGTCGCCGAAACGGTCCACTACCAGGCCTGGCAGCAGGTCGGAGTCGCCGTAGACCAGGCGGTAGAAGGGCTTGTCGAACAGGCGCTCGCGCAGGCTAAGTGCGACGTTCAGACGGTGAACCAGCAGGGATTTGTCGAGAACGTGCTTGGTGTCGCGGGAAATCAGGCGGGCGCAGATGAGGTTGTTCGGGCTCATCGCGACGATGCCCAGCGGCTTGCCGTTGGCCATTTCGAGAATGGCCTGTTCGCCGGCGCCAAATCCGTTCAGCGGGGTGGCGGCGACGTCCACCTCGTTGCTGTAGACCCACAGGTGGCCGGCGCGCAGGCGGCGCTCGGCGTTGGCTTTCAGACGCAGGCTGGGCAGGGTCATGGGGAAGGGCTCCGGCAAAAGAGCGGGATTATAGCGCAGCAGCGGGCGCCGCCGGAGCGCGGCGCACGGGCTTTTGATCGGCGGCGCTCAGGCGGCCAGGGTTTCGATCAGTTGCTTGTTGAAGGCAGGAATATCGTCGGGCTTGCGGCTGCTGATGAGCAGTCCGTCCTTGACCACCGAGCGATCGACCCAGTGGCCGCCGGCGTTGTTGATGTCGTCCTTGAGCGAGTTCCAGCTGGTCAGGGTCTTGCCCTTGACCAACCCGGCAGAGACCAGCAGCCAGGCGCCATGGCAGATCACTGCGATGGGTTTGTCCGCCTCGGCGGCCTTGCGCACGATTTCCTGGGCCTTGGGCAGGTTGCGAATCTGGTCGGCGTTGATCACCCCGCCGGGCAGCAGCACGGCGTCGTACTCGTCGATGCGGGCGGTTTCGAAGGTGCCGTCGACCTTGAAGCTGTCCGCCGGCTGATCGTGGTTCCAGCCGCGCACCTTGTCCTTGTTGTCGGAGAGGATTTTCACCTGGGCGCCGGCTTCCTTCAGCGCGTCGCGAGGGCCGGTGAGTTCAACCTGCTCGAAACCGTCGGTGACCAGGATGGCGATGGTCTTGCCCTTGAGTGTCTGGCTCATGGCTTGTCTCCCATTTCTTCCGCTTGGGTGTAAAGGTTCCGACACATCAGCCGATGAAAGTTCAGTCTAAAACGGCAGTTCCAGAACGCTCCGCTCTGGGTAAACTGTGCGCCCCGTCAACTTCTTCAGCCCGTCCTTCATGTCCCCAGAACTCTCCGCCGAACAGATCCGTCAGGCCCTGCAGGGCATCAGCGTGCCGCCGCAGCCGCAGATCATGGTTGACCTGCAGATGGAGCAGTTCATGCCCAACCCGGACCTGAAGGCGATCGCCAAGCTGATCAGCCAGGACCCGGGATTGTCCGGCGCGTTGCTGAAGCTGGTGAACTCACCGTTCTTCGGCCTGGCCAACCGCATCACCTCGATCCAGCGCGCGGTGAACCTGCTGGGCAGCCGGTCGGTGATCAACCTGATCAACGCCCAGTCGATCAAGGGCGAAATGACCGACGCCACCATCGTCACCCTCAACCGCTTCTGGGACACCGCCCAGGACGTGGCCATGAGCTGTCTGACCCTGGCCAAGCGCATCGGCTACGAGTCGGTGGACGAGGCCTATGCGCTAGGGCTGTTCCATAACTGCGGCATCCCGCTGATGCTCAAGCGCTTCCCGCACTACATGACGGTGCTGGAGGAGGCCTACGCCAGCGCGAGCGATGAGCGCCGTGTGGTGGATACCGAGAACCGCGTGCTGAACACCAACCATGCGGTGGTCGGCTACTTCACCGCGCGTTCCTGGCGCCTGCCGGAGCACGTCTGCGAGGCCATCGCCAACCACCACAATGCGCTGTCGATCTTCAGCGAGGACAACTGCCGCGATACCCAGCTGAAGAACCTGCTGGCGATCCTCAAGATGGCCGAGCACATCTGCGGTTCCTACCGCGTGCTGGGCAATCAGGACGAAGACCACGAGTGGGAAAGCGTGCGCGCGCTGGTGCTGGATTACGTCGGGCTCAGCGAGTACGACTTCGAGAACCTCAAGGCGAGCATTCTCGAGTTGGGTGTGGGGCAGGGGACGTACTGAGTCTGCCGGCGTCGGGGCACCCTGTAGGAGCGGGCCATGCCCGCGATCGCGCGCATGGCGCGCTCCTACACTGGTGCAGGATATGAAAAAGCCGGGCATCTGCCCGGCTTTTTCGTTCAACGTCGGCGATCAGTCGATCATGTCGCTGAAGCGTGCATCCTTCTTGTAGGCGATGGTCTGGCTGAAGCCGGGGACCTGGATGCCCTGATCGCTGATCTCGATGGCCTGCTCGTCGATCATGTCGTTGCCGAAGTTGTAGATGATGTCGAAGCGGCCCTGGGTCGCGGCCTCGTCGTACTGGCGGGCGGCGGCGCGGGTGGCTTCGCGGCGGCCCTGGTAGTCGGTGAAGGCGGCGTCGCCGTGGCGCTTGCGCAGCATCTTCTCGGTGACGGCCGGAGACAGCAGCACGCCGGTGGCGTTGTTGCCGCCGAAGCCCTTGGAGTTGATGAAGCAGACTTCCAGGTCGTCACGGCGCACGTCACTGTTGGACAGGGCGATGTGGTCCTTGAAGACGTCGTCGGCGAACTTGTCCACGGTCTTGATGCCGGGAATCACGCCGTAGCGGAAGGTGCCCAGGGCGGAAATCATCTGATCGGCGCTGGCGGTGGCCAGGGAGTGGCCGACGAAGGCTTTCACTGCGGTAACCGGCCAGCCTTCGATGCCGAAGGCGGTGGCGACGCGGTCGAGGATTTCCGATTCGGTGACACGGTTGGCCGGGGTGCTGGAGCCGTGAGCATGGACGAAGCTGTGCTGGCGCACGCTCTTCTCGCCAACGATCTGCGCGGCGGCGGCCACGGCCTTGGCCATGGTCAGGTAGTTACCCGGACCGGGAGCGGAGATGGATTTCTTGAAGCCATCGGCGTTGATGAAGACGTCCGGCACCGAACCGTGGATATCGGCGCCCAGCTCCAGGGCCAGAGCGTCGTCCATCAGCACCACGTACTGCGCGGACTCGGCCAGGGAGAAGCCGCAGTTGTCGCCGAACGGGCGGCTGGCGCGGCGGAAGTCGACGTCGTCGCGGCCTTCGATGTGGCGCAGGCCTTCCTCGGTGGCCAGCGCGCCCATGGCGGCGTAGCCCTCGATGATCTCGGAGGTGATCGGCGCTTCGGCGTTGCCGACGATGGCGACGCGGGCCTGCCCGGTGGTGATGACGTCGATGCCTTTCTGCAGGTTATACAGGAAGGTGGCGCAGGCGCCGGTGACGCTGCCAGTCATGCCGACGCTGCCCAGTACATAGGCGTTGATGAAGTCGGTGGGCATGCTGTTGAAGCCCAGCGGCAGCTGTTTGGCCGATACGCGGTGGCCGCGCAGGCGCGATTGCAGCAGGCCGCCGAAGCCGTTCTCGTCCAGCTGGCTCATGATGCTGCTGGAGAACACGGCGATTTCGTCAGGCTGTACGGCATTGCAGATGGTCTGCCAGTCAATGCCGGTGGAGCGCACCGCGTCGGTGGCGGCGACCACGGACATCTGCAGGCCGCGCGGGTGGAAGCGCGAGTTGTACAGTTCGCTCGGCTCGAAGCCGGTGGGCAATTGGCCGGCGGACTTCACCGGCAGTGCGCGGTAGCTGTCGACCTTGAATTCGCAGCTGTCGTGCAGGGTGACGCGGACTTCGCCGCCTTCGAGCTCTTCCACCGACCAGTTGGCTGGCAGCGGCTCGGGCAGTTGCTTGCGCAGGGTGGTGAAGGTCACCGGGCTGCCAGCGGCGCTGACGGTCAGGCTCTTGTGGCAGTGCGCGGCGTCGACGTCGAGGTATTGCAGTTCGATGCGGCGGATCAGGGTGGATTGGCGAATCTGCTGCTCGAAGCGCTGCTCGATGGCGGCCAGATCGAGGCTATTGCCGTCGGCGTCCTGATATTTGCCGTCGACGACCTTGACCAGCTTCATCATGACTGCGAGGCCGGCGAGGGTTTCCTGGCGGGCAGCGGGCTCCATGGATTCGAGGACAGTACGGCGGAACCCATGGTGGAAGGAACTGCGGCCTGCCGCGTTATATCCACCAAAACCAACGATGACCGGTAGTCGAGACATCTCTCGGAAACTCCTTCAGCAAGTGCATCTTGCGCGCCGGACGACGGTGGCCCATGGAGGGGCAGCCCGGTGGCACAAAGCCAGGCGTGGCTTCTAGTGATTCGGAATGCTTTAGCTGACGAGGATGATGACCGCCGAGTCACGCTCGCGCCAGGAATTGTCGGAAGAAGGCGACGAGTTTCCAGGCAGATCGCGCCGGGCCCTGAACGAAAACGGGAGCCTTGAGGGCTCCCGTTTCGATAGTGCCTTTGCTGAGGGCAGGGCTTAGCGGTACTCGATGCCAGCTTTCTTGGTGCTGACGCGGGTGCCGGACTCGCCCTTGGTGATGGCCACGATGTTTTCCAGCGAGCCAATCACCGCGTCCTTGCCAGTGTTGCGGGCGAACTCCATGGCGGCCTGGACTTTCGGCCCCATGGAGCCAGCGGCGAAGCCGAGACGCTCCAGTTCGTCCGGGTGGGCCTGGGCGATAGCCTTCTGGGTCGGTTTGCCCCAGTCGATGTAGGCCGCGTCCACGTCGGTGGCGATGATCAGGATGTCAGCGGACAGTTCCTGGGCCAGCAGCGAGGAGCAGAGGTCCTTGTCGATTACCGCTTCGACGCCGGAGAGTTTCTTGCCGGACTCGTCGTACATGGTCGGGATACCGCCACCACCTGCGCAGATGACGATGGTGCCTTTCTCCAGCAGCCACTTGACCGGGCGGATCTCGAAGATGCGCTTCGGACGGGGGCTTGCGACCACGCGGCGGAACTTGTCGCCGTCCGGAGCGATGCTCCAGCCCTTCTCCTTGGCGAGGGCTTCGGCCTCTTCCTTGGAGTAGACCGGGCCGATGGGCTTGGTCGGGTTCTGGAAGGCCGGGTCCTTGGAGTCGACCTCGACCTGGGTGAGCAGAGTGGCGAACGGCACTTCGAACGGCAGCAGGTTGCCCATTTCCTGTTCGATCATGTAGCCGATCATGCCTTCGGTCTCGGCACCGAGAACGTCCAGCGGATAGGGGCTGACCTTCTCGTAGGCCGCGCCCTGCAGGGCCAGCAGGCCGACCTGCGGGCCGTTGCCGTGGGCGATCACCAGTTCGTTGCCCGGGGCAACCTTGGCAATCTGTTCGGCAGCGATCCGTACGTTGGTGCGCTGGTTGTCGGCAGTCATGGGCTCGCCACGACGCAGCAGGGCATTACCGCCCAATGCGACGACGATACGCATATTCAATTCCTCCGAAAGAGTGGAAACGCGCCCCGGACCGGCGCGCTGGCGCGGTCCGGGGGCGGCCCGGCATTACATGTCGGCGAGGGTCGAAACGAGGATTGCCTTGATGGTGTGCATGCGGTTTTCCGCTTGCTCGAAGGCAATGTTGTACGGGGATTCGAAGACGTCTTCGGTCACTTCGATGCCGTTCTTCAGGTTCGGGTACTTGGCGGCGATTTCCTTGCCGACCTTGGTCTCGCTGTTGTGGAAGGCGGGCAGGCAGTGCATGAACTTCACGCGCGGATTGCCGGCGGCCTTCATCATGTCCATGTTGACCTGGTACGGCAGCAGTTCATTGATGCGCTCGCCCCAGGCTTCCACCGGCTCACCCATGGATACCCAGACGTCGGTGTGGATGAAGTCCACGCCCTTGACGGCAACTTTCGGGTCTTCGGTGATGGTGATGCGGGCACCGCTTTCCTCGGCGAATTTCTTGCAGGCAGCAACGTGTTCGTCGGTCGGCCACAGTTCTTTCGGTGCGGCAATGCGCACGTCCATGCCGAGCTTGGCGCCGATCAGCAGCAGGGAGTTACCCATGTTGTTGCGGGCGTCGCCCAGGTAGGCGTAGCTGATGTCGTGCAGCGGCTTGTCGCTGTGCTCACGCATGGTCAGCACGTCGGCCAGCATCTGGGTCGGGTGGTATTCGTCGGTCAGGCCGTTGAACACCGGTACGCCGGCGAACTTCGCCAGTTCTTCGACGATTTCCTGCTTGAAGCCACGGTATTCGATGGCGTCGTACATGCGGCCCAGTACGCGGGCGGTGTCCTTCATCGACTCCTTGTGGCCGATCTGCGAGGAGTTCGGGTCGATGTAGGTGACGTTGGCGCCCTGGTCATAGGCGGCGACTTCGAAGGCGCAGCGGGTGCGGGTCGAGGTCTTTTCGAAGATCAGCGCAATGTTGTTGCCTTTCAGGTGCTGTTGCTCGGTACCGGTGTACTTGGCGCGTTTGAGGTCGCGGGACAGGTCGAGCAGATAGCGCAACTCGCGAGTGCTGTGGTGCATCAGGCTGAGCAGGTTGCGGTTGTGCATATTGAAAGCCATGTTCGTTCTCCTTGTGGGATGGAAAGCTAGGCCTCGTCAGTACAGCTCGTGGCTGGCGGGGCAGGCGGCCCTGGCTAGGGCCGCCTTTTTCAGATCAATGCGCTCTGTTGGAGGTAGTCGCGTTCCTGGCGTGACCGCGGATCAGAAGTCGATCGGGTCGCGGATGATCGGGCAGGTCATGCAGTGACCGCCGCCACGGCCCCGGCCCAGTTCGCCGGCGCTGATGGTGATGACTTCCACACCGGCCTTGCGCAGCAGGGTGTTGGTGTAGGTGTTGCGGTCATAACCGACCACTACGCCCGGTTCCAGGCAGACCACGTTGTTGCCGTCGTCCCACTGTTCGCGCTCGGCGGCGAAGCTGTTGCCGCCGGTTTCGACGACGCGCAGTTTCTTCAGGCCCAGGCTCTCGGCGACGACGGTCATGAAGTCCTTCTCTTCGCGCTGGACGTTGATGCCGTAGGGGCTCTTCTCGTCCGGGCGCAGGGTGAAGGCGACGATCTCTTTCACCACTTCCGGGAAGACGGTGACCAGGTCGCGGTCGCAGAAGGTGAAGACGGTGTCCAGGTGCATCGCGGCGCGGGATTTCGGCAGGCCGGCGACGATGACTTTCTCGGCAGCGCCCTTGGCGAACAGCGCCTGGGCTACCTGGCCGATGGCCTGACGGGAGGAGCGTTCGCCCATGCCGATCAGGACGACGCCGTTGCCGATGGGCATGACGTCACCACCCTCGAGGGTGGACATGCCGTGGTCCTTGTCCGGATCGCCGTACCAGACTTCGAATTCGGCGTTGGTGAATTCCGGGTGGAACTTGTAGATCGCGGTGGTCAGCAGGGTTTCCTGACGTCGCGCCGGCCAGTACATCGGGTTCAGGGTCACACCGCCGTAGATCCAGCAGGTGGTGTCACGGGTGAACTGGGTGTTGGGCAGCGGCGGCAGCAGGAAGCTGGAGTGGCCCAGGTAGTCGCGGTACATCTTCAGCGCTTTCGCGCCTTCGCTTTCCGGGATGTCATCGGAGGCCACGCCGCCGATGAGGAATTCCGCCAGCTTGCGAGGTTCCAGGCTTTCCAGCCAACCACGCAGTTCCTGGGTCAGGCCGACGCCGACGCTGTCATTGGTGATCTTGCGATCGAGGATCCACTTGAGGGCCTCGGGGTTCTGGACGGTCTCGGTCAGCAGGTTGTGCATTTCCAGGACGTCGATACCACGCTCGCGCATCTTGGTGACGAAGTCGAAGTGGTCACGCTTCGCCTGGTTCACCCAGATAACGTCGTCGAACAGCAACTCGTCACAGTTGCTCGGGGTCAGGCGTTGATGGGCGAGTCCGGGCGAGCAGACCATCACTTTGCGTAGTTTGCCAGCTTCAGAATGGACGCCAAGTTTGGTTTTTTCCGTGCTCATGAGATGTCTCCAGGAGTTACAGAGTGAGGAAGCCGTCGTAGAGGCCATAGGCCGCGATCAATGCACCGATCACGACTACTGCGAAGATGAGCTTCTCGACATTGGTGAAGATGGGTTGGCCCACTTCATGTTTCGCTTTGGCGAAGAGGATGACGCCGGGCGCATACAGCAGCGCCGACAGCAGCAGGTACTTCAGCCCGCCTGCGTAGATCAGCCACACCGCGTAGAGAACCGAGATACCGGCGATGATCAGGTCTTTGGTGCGGTCGGCCGAGTCGGTCTCGTAGGTCTCGCCCTTGACTGCCAGCAGCAGGCCATAGGCTGCGGACCAGAAGTACGGGATGAGGATCATCGAGGTCGCCAGCAGCAGCATCTTGGTGTACGGGTCCATTTCGCCGTCGGCACTGCCGGAGGTGAAGAACACGATGACCAGGAAGACCTGCACGCAGATGTTGGTGAGCCAGAGAGCGTTCGCCGGCACCTGGTTGGCGTTCTCCTTGCGGAGGAACTCCGGCATGGTGTGGTCCTTGGCGGCGGCGAACATGATCTCGGCGCACAGCAGGACCCAGGAGAGCAGGGCACCCAGCAGGGAGATGAGCAGGCCGACGCTGATCAGGACCGCGCCCCAGTGACCGACCACATGCTCCAGCACCAGCGCCATCGACGGGTTCTGCAGCTCGGCCAGTTCCGGCTGGGTCATCACGCCCATGGACAGCACGTTCACCAGTACCAGCAGCAGCAGGACGGTGATGAAGCCGATCACGGTGGCCTTACCGACGTCCGAACGTTTTTCCGCACGGGAGGAGAAGATGCTCGCGCCCTCGATGCCGATGAACACCCACACGGTGACCAGCATCATGTTGCGCACCTGGTTCATCACGCTGCCCAGGTCAGTTGCTCTTGCCCCAGATGTCAGCGGTGAAGATGTCCAGCTTGAAGGCGAACAGGCAGATCAGGATGAACAGGACAGCGGGACGATCTTCGCCACCGTGGTGATGGTGTTGATGAACGCCGCTTCCTTGATCCCGCGCAGCACCAGGAAGTGCAGGGCCCACAAGAGGATCGACGCGCAGACGATCGCCGCGACGGTATCGCCCTTCGCCGAAGATCGGGAAGAAGATAACCCAGGGTGCTGAACAGCAGGAGGAAGTAACCGACGTTGCCGAGCCAGGCGCTGATCCAGTAACCCCAGGCTGAAGAGAAGCCCATGTAGTCACCGAAACCGGCCTTGGCGTAGGCGTACACACCGCCGTCGAGTTGGGGTTTGCGGTTGGCCAGGGTCTGGAAGACGAATGCCAGGGTCAGCATGCCGACCGCGGTGATGGCCCAACCGATGAGAATGGCGCCGACGTCTGCACTAGCCGCCATGTTTTGTGGCAGGGAGAAAATGCCCCCGCCGATCATGGAACCTACGACCAGCGCTATCAGCGCGCCGAGTTGTAGTTTTTGGCTGATTTCTTGCGACATTAAAGAATCTCCCTATAGAGAAGTTGGAGAGTGAAGCTATTAGGCGCCTATCCCCGGGGGACGACCCTGATTCAGGTCAATAGCTTGCTATCCAATGTATCGGGCAGTACTTCCTGCTGCTGCCCAGCCCGGATAAACCATAGGAGAGGTTTTGCATTAGCGCCCGATTTAGAGGGGATTTCGTGAAGATTTGAGCGTGGTTTCATGACCGCTGAATGGCAGTCGATTTCTTCAGGTCCGCGGCGGGTGTGCCGTTGCGCTTGATTCTCAGGTGCGCGCAAGGACAGGACCGCTATGTAGGAAAGTCCTGAACGATGGTGCGGAAGGGGGGGATTGGCCGAGGGCAGGATCGCTGCACCCGGCGATGCGCCTGTCGAATCGAAGGCGCGAGATGGCAAGAAGCCCGAAGGACACCGCCAGGTTCGTGGCCCGGCGGGCGCGACGTGGCTGGCACGTCGCGAGATGTGATGCACAAGGCAATCGCACCCATGTCGCAGAGCAAGGTGTGTGCCAGAGCCGAAGACTACGTCAGAGCGCGCCGCAGCGCTGTTCGCCCTTGGTAGCAGTCGGCGCGATCGGCGGATTTCTGCTCAGATGTCGCTGTCGTCGGCGGAATTTCCGCCACTTCCGGAGAACAGCAGACCATGCTTGCGCAGCTTATCGTGCAGGGTCTTGCGTGGCAGGCCCAAAGCTTCGGCCAGGCTGCGCAGGGAGCTGTGCGAGCGGCTCATCTCGGCAGCGATCAGAGAGCGCTCGAAGGATTCCACCTGCTCGTTCAGCCCCGCGCCGGGCGCAATGGTCATGGTCTGCCCACGGCTGTCGTCCAGGCCCAGGTCCAGGCCCAGCGCATAGCGCTCCGCGGCGTTCTGCAATTCCCGGACATTGCCCGGCCAGCCGTGGGCCAGCAGTTGCGCGCGTTGCGCCGAGTCCAGTGGGCGTGCGGTCAGCCCGTGGCGCTCCGCACCGCGTTCGGCGAAGTGCTGGAACAGTAGCAGGATGTCATCGCCCCGTTCGCGCAGCGAAGGTATCCGCAGGCTGGCCACGTTGAGGCGGTAGTAGAGGTCGGCACGGAAGCGGCCTTCATCGGAGGCCAGGCGCAGGTCCTCCTTGGTTGCCGCGATGATGCGAATGTCCAGCGGGATGAGCTGGTTGGAGCCCAGGCGCTCGACGGTGCGCTCCTGTAACAGGCGCAACAGTTTCGACCTGTACGTCCAGGCTCATGCTCTCGATCTCGTCGAGGAACAGGGTGCCGCCGTTGGCGAATTCGAATTTGCCGATGCGACGCTTCTGCGCCCCGGTGAAGGCGCCCTGTTCATGGCCGAAGAGCTCGCTTTCCACCACTGATTCGGCCAGTGCGCCGGCGTTGATGGCGACGAAGGGGCCGTTGCGGCGGCTCGACAGGTCATGCAGGGCGCGGGCGACCACTTCCTTGCCCGAGCCGGTTTCGCCCAGGACCAGCACGTCCGCCTGAATCGCCGCGAGCGACGCGGACCTGCTGTTGCAGGCGCTGCATCGGCGCAGACTGGCCTACCAGCCGGCCGCGCACTTCCTTCTGCTCGGTCAGGGCCAGGCGCAGGCTGCGGTTCTCCAGCACCAGCCGTCGCACGTCCAGCGCGCGGCGCACGCTGTCGAGCAGGGCGTCGCTGGGGAAGGGTTTCTCGAGGAAGTCGTAGGCGCCCGAGCGCATGGCCTTCACGGCGAGCGGCACATCACCATGGCCGGTGACCAGGATCACTGGCAATTCGGAGTCCTGAGCGTGGAGTTGTTCCAGCAGCTGCAGGCCATCGATACCTGGCATGCGGATATCACTGACGATCACCCCCGGCCAATCACGCGCCTGCTGCGGGTCAATCTGCCGCGCATCGCCCAGGGCGACCACCTTGAAACCGGCCAGGTCGAGGGTCTGGCTGAGCGCCTGGCGCAGGTGCGGGTCGTCATCGATCAGCAGCACCTGGTTGGTGGAGTCGAACGGCTCGGCCAGAACTCATGCGCGGGTTTCCTCTTGCGGCGTCAGGGTCACGCCGGGGATGCCCGGCAACAGGTGTAATTGTACGAGAGCGCCGCCCTCAGGGTGATTCCCCAATTCAAGATGTCCGCCCAGCGTGCGCAACAAGGTGTCGCAGATGGCCAGACCCAGGCCCAGGCCTTTAGCGCTGGTCTTGGTGGTGAAGAAGGGTTCGCGGGCATGGGCCAGTGCCTGCTCGGAGAAGCCAGGGCCGTTGTCGCGCAAGGACAGGATGATGCGCTCGGGCGTCTGCTCGGCGGTCAGCCAGATACGCCTTGGCAGGCCTTTCTCGGCCAAGGCGTCGAGGGCGTTGGAGATCAGGTTGGAAAGGATTTGTCGTAGCCGTGTCTCGCCGGCCTGGACCCATATCGCTGCATCCGGCAGGTCGCGGAGCAGCTCCACGTTCATCGCTTGGCGACGTTGGGCGACCAGCGCCAGGGCGTCGTTGATCGCCGGCTGCAATGCCACATTCTCTGGCGCCCGGCGGGCGCCCCGGGCGTAAGCCTTGAGGTGGCCGATGATCGAGGACATACGTCCGGTCAGTTCGCCGATCTGCTGCAGGTTTCCGCGTGCGTCGTCATAACGCTCGTGGTCTAGCAGTACACGGGCGTTGTCGGCATAGCTGCGGATCGCTGCCAGCGGCTGATTGAGCTCGTGGCTGATGCTGGCGGACATGGTGCCCAGGGCGGTGAGCTTGCCGGCCTGCACCACTTCGTCCTGGGCATGCATCAGTTCTCGCTGCGCCTGCTCGCGGTTGCTGACTTCTTCCTGCAACCGCGTGTTCGCGCCCTCTAGCTCCTGGGTGCGCTCTTGAACGCGCAGCTCCAGTTCGTGCTTGGCCTGGGCTTCGAGCGCGATACGCTCCAGATAGTGACGACGGCTGATGGTCAGCAGCGACAGCAGCAGCAGAAGTGCGATCAGGGTGGCGGCGCCAATCAGCACGACGCTGCGCACGGGAGCATCGACCTGGGTGCGGGGGGTGTAGATGCTCACCGTCCAACCGGTCTCCGGCAGTTGGCGGCTTTGGCTGATCCATCGACGTTGGTCGATCTTCAGTGGTGCCGGGTGCAGCACCGGGTAGGGGATGTTCTCTGCAATTTCGCGTTGTTTGGCAGGCGATAGCTCCTTGGCGGTGTGGAAGCGCCAAGCATTGCTGGAAGAAAGGATGACGACGCCGTTGGAATCCATCACCAGCAATTGTTCGGGTGTATTACCCCAGAGCTGTTCCATGTGTTCGAGGTCGACCTTTACCACCAGCACGCCGAGCAGTTTCCCGCTGTCGCGCACGTCACTGGCGAAGTAATAGCCGCGCCGCTTTGAGGTGGTGCCCAGACCGAAGAAGCGACCTTGCCGGCCCTGGGTCGCCTCCTTGTAGTAGGGGCGGAAGGCGAAGTTGCGGCCCACGAAACTGTCCGGTTGATCCCAGTTGGAGGCGGCGTGGGTCATGCCGTCCGCCTGGATCAGATAGATGACGTCTGCCCCGGTGCGCCCGCGGATACGTTGAAGCTCCAGATTGGCGCCACTCTGTGCCGTCGGGCTTTCCGGTGCCTGCAGCGCGGCACGTAGGGTTGGCAGCTCACCGAGGATCGGCGGCAGGTCTTCGTAACGGCGCAGGGTACCGAGCAAGTTGGCGACGTAGAGGTCGAGGGTCTGCTGGTTCTGCTCGGCCAGTTGCTCGCTGTAGTAGCGCTCGGCGAAGTAGTGCAGGGGCCAGAGTAGTGCTGGAAGCAGCAGAATCAGCAAGAGTGGAGAATGCCAGCGGGCAGAGAGGTGCAGCAGATTCATCGATTTACGCCTGGCGGTGATGAGCGATTAGATGAGGGCAATTATCTCAGGCTAAGACGAATGGCCCAGGCTGTAATGTCATTGTAATGTTATGATCTCGGAATTTTCCGAAGGACAAGTGTCCTGGATGCTCCTGAAGCGGTGATTTCTATGAAGAATTATACCTCTGACGGCGCGAAAATGTTGGAATCGAAGAAGCTGTGAATGCGGGGGCGTAGTGTTTTTAAATAAGAGAGTTGTGTTGCTTTTGTCCGTAATTACTATTGCGGTTGTCTCGTGGTGGCTCGATCGCTACTCCCTTGGTTTACAGTTGAATAGCTATATTGGTAGTGCGGGTTTTTTTGCTAACAGCTTTCCATTTGTAATATTTTTTCTGCTGCTTCTGGCACTGACGAATAGAGCAATATTTTCCGGTGGATTGACGCTGTTGATGTCGGCTGTTGTCTATTTGGTGAATAAAGAGAAACTAGCCTTGCTGGAAAGACCCTTATCTATCCAGGATACAATGTTCCTGAAAGAAATAGACTGGTCTGTGGTCAGTTTGCTGGGGAACTACTTAGATCCGCGTCTTTTGACGATGGCTGTGGTGCCGTTAGTTATGTTGGGAGTGGTGTTCGTAGTTGAAAGGCGCTTCTTCGTGGTTTGGCCGAGGCTTCGATTGTTCATCCTGTTGTCTTCTGTGGTCGCCACTTATGGCATGGCGTCGGGGAATCGGGCATTCGAGAGCATATATGACTACGAACGCTTGAAACTGGGCTGGGTAGATGAAGAAAGCTCCCTTCATGCCGGGCTAATGAGTACGCTTATATATAATGGAATCAAGCAAAAATCCAGTACTGATGAGCCGGTAGATATAGGTGCGGCTAGCAGGATACTTGATAAATACCCGGCCTGCGTAAAAAAATTACCACCCCATGCTGCCGATGAAAGCCCAGATATTGTTGTCATCCAAAGTGAGTCTTTCTTTGATCCCGCAGTGCTGAGCGGAGTCGAGGAGGATAGCAAGATATTGCCTAATTTTAGGCGAGCAAAGAATTTAGGTTTCGGAGGTGAAATGTTGGTGCCGACTTTTGGCGGTGGAACATTGCGAACGGAGTTTGAGGTCTTGACGGGGATTCCTTTGTTGGCGTACCCCCGTGTGCAGTTCCCTTATACGCAAGTCGATATGGGGCAATTGCATGGTATGGCCAGTAAGTTATCGGATAAGGGATATGAGACTGTCGCGATCCATGGAAATAAAGGGTCATTCTGGAATCGGAGCAAAACCTTTCAGAAGGCAGGGTTCGATAGATTTTTGACTATCGACGACTTCCCAGGCGAGCAAGGCCAGGAGGGGTGGTTTGCTTCGGATAATGCAATGACCACCATGATCATGGAGCGGCTCTCTTCGACCGTTCAGCCGAAATTCATCTTCGCTATCAGTATTGAAGGGCATGGGCCATACGGTAGAAGTCCGATTCGAGACCAGGTCAAGTGGAACTCTTTGACTGCACCAACTGGACTTAGCGAGGCTGCGGCAATTGAGTACAAGAATTATCTGTATCACATCCAGAATGCAGATGCCGAATTGGGCCGACTTCTGGGGTTCCTAGAGAAAAGGAAGAGGCCTTATGTTCTGGCTTTCTATGGTGACCACCTGCCTGGCTTCAAGTATGTCTATGAGGAAGTTGGCTTCAAGAATGGAATGAGTGCTCCGCAGCAGAAGGTTCCGTGGTTGATTGTCAGTAATGTGGGCAACCCGCCAGAGATTCACGTTCCTCAGTCCTGGGTCTTAGGCTCTAATATCTTGAGAGTTGCTGGTTATCGTGGAGGGCGCTATTTCAGCTTGACTCGTAAAGTCGGACGATCTCTCGAGTCGGACGGGCAGGACTCGCAGGTGTCACTTGTTTCAGACTTCATCTCGGTCGCGCGCTTGCAGGTCGGCGGAAAACTTTCCGGTGTGGTTAAGAATATGGAGATGGCTAAGTGAAAGTGGTCATTTGTTTATTTTTTGCAATTGTTATTGCAGTGTCTGTATATGTTGAATCTCCGTTCAATGTCGCCCTGGATATAGTGCCTAACAAGGTTTCCGGATGTAGCTTGGATAGGATAAGTAGTGTGGTTGCATGGAAAGTGGAGGCGACTGAAACGAAGTTTGTTCGCATTTATGTGAAAGAAGTTGGGAAAAAAGAAAGGCTCTGGACGGAAGGCGATCCAGTCGGAAGCCAGAAAACAGATCCCTGGGTGGGCGACGGTTTGACGTTTATTCTGAAAGATGACAAAGGGCGTGTCTTGGCTCGTCGAACGATTGAGGCTTCCAACTGCGCTACGTGATCGAATAAAAGCTACGGGCGCCGTGATTGGCGCCCGTAGCTTTTTATTAGTTTAGTTTTTTCTTGAATGCGTCCGCTTTCTGGCGAAGAAGTGCGGCACTTGCGGCGATCATGTCCCTGTACTGGGTGTTCTTGAAGCCCCACAGAGTCGACGACATTTCCTCCTTATGGCCGACCAGGAATGGGAAGGTAGTAATTATGTCCACTCCTGATTGCTTTTCGATGAATCGATCTATTGTGTTGGACGCAGGGTTTCGGTCATTTTCATTCCAGCCGAGAATTTTGGGGAATGATCTGGCGTTGTATGTGTTGAGAACCGTGCTGGTCATCTTGTCGATGTGAATAAGTTCGAACCCTTCGAAGTAATCTAGGGCTTTTACACTGGTTTCTTCATGGAGGTTGGCAATAAGACCAGAGAATATGTCCCAAGACTTTTCGTCACTCTTCAGGTGCGAATGAATTTCATCGAATCGCGCCTTCCAGCCCGGTAGGAAGTCGACGTCATCCTCACATACCGTGATTTCGTTGAACTGCTGCTCGTAGGCTTTTCGAATGATGAACTTATAGCTCAGGCCACAGCCGATCCAGCCCACGCTATGGCGCAATCCTGGGAAATACTGGAATCCCTCCGAGTTGTCATTCTCAAAGTCGGCTTTCCGCTCTGTCGACTCGGGAAGCCCCAGGCAGACTAGGTCCTTTCGGAACTCTACATTATGGCCAGCGAGATCGTAAAATTCATCGAAGCTGATGTTGTCGGATGCTAGCAGGAAGCGATTGAAGTAGTAATTGAAGGAGTTCGGAGAACTTCTTAATATCGCTTCATTCTGCTTGGTTTTCTCCACAAGGTCAGACGGGTTTTCGAGCCAGTGATCGATGCGGCGCGTCATAGCTTCAATATCACCAACCGCGACGAAGTCAACCAATTCTTGCAGTTGACTGTTCTCAGCTACATCCGGACTGCTTTCCGAAATAAGCATCGCGCCGAGAGAAAGACACTCGTAAAGGCGGGTGGTTTCCAGTAATGCCCCTTCATAGTAATGAATATTTACCACCAAGCGGGATTTGGCAATTTCCTGGTAGAGCTCCTCACCGAAAATATTATTGATTATCTTGGTTTTATATCTTTTGCTGATTACGTTGAGGTAGTCTTTTCGGCGCTCATTGTTAGCGTCGCCATAGAAGAGGATGTCATATTCTTTGGCAGGACTTTCAGTGCTGTAGTAGTCTGGAATGTACGATATGGGCGTGTAGTAAATCTGACGCAGACTCAGCCCATTCTCCTGGAGGTATTTTATGTTGGTGAGAGAGTAATCGAAGATGGCAAACGAGTTCTCCAGCATCTGCAGGTAGTCTTTGCTAAACCATCTGGAACTGACAGATTGCTCCATCTGGAACGCTACATAAAGCCCTGGCAGCGTTTTGAAAATTTGCGGACAAATAACGAAGTGTAGCGAGTTGGAAAATCCGCTCTCTGGCTCCTGGAATATTATTTTGCTGGGGAATCCCGCAGCTTCCAGATTGCGCTTGATCTGCTCCGCTACAAATAAACAGTGTTCGGTGCTTAGAATGAAGGTGGTTTCCTGCCGGTTCAGGCGAATGGTTGCCTTCGCAGGAGTTGCCGCGGGAGCATATCGATACTGGAGTGCTCGCCTTGATTGGCTGATAGTATCCTTCAGTCCATTTTTCAGAAGGTGACGAAACGCGCGTTGCACGACTTTCGGATCATCGGCTATTACTTTGACTAAATACTTGAGCTTGTTGCGATAGGCGGGGAGTCTCAGGGTAATGATACCCAGACTTCTTCTCATTGCTCGCAAGGGAGAGGTGACGCGCCAAGATGCGCTATTCAGGAGTTCTGCAGTGCGGGCCTTTTCCTGATTTATCTCGACTTGGAACTGGCTGAGTCTTTTTTCCAGTTCTTCCTGCTTCTCGATATATCGCCCCAAATCCATGGAAAGTGCGATAATTGTATCCTCTTTTTTATCGAGCGCTCGTGAAAGTTCCTCCTCCTTTCTACCGAGCATTAGCAGAAGCTCGTCTCTGTATTGGATAGCTTTTGCTGCTTCTTCTTCGGATTTCTTAAGCGCTGCGACGATTTCTGCGTTTTTGTCTCGCAGATTTTCATTCTCTGTACTAAGTTTAGCGTTGGTGTTTGCTATCATATTGCTCATTTGCTGCTCTATCCCTTTGAGCATCATCTCGCTTAGAGTGAGGTGTTCACTCACGGAAATCCCGTAGGTTCTTAAGTGCCAGTGTAGAATTTCTACTTCTTTAGGATTGCTTAGGCGGAATCTGATGTATTCTGAATTATAGATTTCGGTGAATGGTACTAGGTAGCAGAATAGGTAAAAGCTTAGGCGATTTGCAGTTTCTTCCTGGTTATCGGCAGATAAGATATATGAGTACGAAGCATCTCCCAGGGCTTGTACCGGTTTTTCGAAGATTAGCGCTTCTATTCCAATGCTGGAATTTATTGTGATCAGAGCTCTGCATCTTCGCATGAATTCGATGCTGTTCGGGGATGCATCCACCAGAACTCTGGAACTCTTGGTAGTGAATAGGCTACTTGGGTGGGGGCGAATCAGTAAATTTTCTGGCTGCTCTTTCAGGGTGGCGAAGGTTATTAATCCCTGATTGTCGAAATCATTGCCATAGGCTACCAGGTTGGAGTCATCCTCTACTTGCAGAGGAAGTCCAAGGTACTTCGCTTCCGAAGTGTCCAGCGCTTCTGGTGAGTTCAGGAAAAAGTTGCGAATCCCGAGCAGCTCGAAGTTTTCCTTGTTCAGGTCTACAGCAGCTTTTGAGTAACGGCTTTCTGCTTCAGTATTTCCGTTGACGCCGGAGAAGTCTAGGTAGCCGGTATCTCTGTAGATGGGGGATCGCAGCGGTCCTATCTCGGAGTGTATAACTGGAATGCCATATTTATCGGCGACTGCTTTCAGCGAAGGGCAGTTCGTCCAAGAGATTATGGATTCTGTTTGGGAGTCTTTTAGTGCCGCATCAAGTTCTTGCTCGAGCAACGGAATTCGTTCGCTCAGGAACTCTCGAAATGCCGCGCGAGGGTTTCCGGAGTTTAGCCTTAGTAATTCTTCGAAGAAATCTTGATTAAGAAATGTAAAGCTGTGTCTGGAAATGTCCTCTGCAGTGGGGGGCGTGTATTTCAGTTTCTGGCAGGTTTCCGGGTCTAACTCCCAGCGATTCTGCAAGACGAAATAATCGCGTGGCTGTAAATAGCTTTTCCCTGTCAGGAAATGAAGTGGCTCCTTTGCTTCGCTGAGGAACTTGTAGAAGACCCAAAGATAGGGCGCTTCTATTCCTCTGAATGGATACGGTGGCAGGAATATCGTCAGCATCAGGTTTTCGACTGTATGTTGATTGATATAGGTGAGTAGATGTATCCGACCTGTTCTCTAGGCGACCAGAAGCGAAGTCTGAGCATTGGTCGGCGTTGGTCTAGCTCTTCTCTCTTGCCTAAGTTGGTGCACGACAAGCCGCAATGAACAAGATATTCGCCGGCACTAAGCGGAAGACGGACGCTGTATTCTATAACGGTCTTTCCCGCAGACAGGGTAATGGGCACGCCAGCACTGAGATTATTGTCTCCCCAAAGGTCTCCGCCTTGGGCCTTGCTGATGGATATGCCCAGCGCTACTTCCTTGATTGACTCACTTGCCAGTATGGACATGACGAAGCGAAGCTCGTCGCCCGCTTTGAGTACCGGCTTTTCGCTGAAGCTTTGCCCGTCGGAACTCAGGATTTCGAGGTCCTTTATGATGGCGCGCGCTGTGCCGAATCGCCGCTCTCCGGTCTCTCGATTGAACTCCTCGGCCTGCATACCCTGCAGCTGTTCGTGAGTGTATTCCTCGTTGGACTTGTCGGGGAGACTTTTGATGATGGGGGCATTCTGCGCGAGTATCATGCCCTTTTCGTAGGCCAATACTGCAGATAATACATCGTGGGTGTCTTGAATCAGTCTGCCGTTTTCCATGACCAGGCATCGGCTGGCATATTGCAGAATGCTGCCGGTCGAGTGGGTCACCATAAGGATGGTTGTCCCTTGCTCACGCAGCTTCTCGATGCGCTTGAAGCATTTGTACTGAAAGCCGATATCACCCACGGCTAACGCTTCATCGATAATCAGAATGTCAGGATCTACGCAGGCCTGTACTGCAAATGCAAGCCTGACGTACATTCCACTTGAGTAGGTCTTGACCGGCTGATCGATAAAATCGCCGATATCTGCGAATTCGATGATCTCATTGTAGCGCGAGTCGATTTCCTCTTTGCTTAGCCCGAGGATACTGCCATTGAGATATATATTTTCGCGACCGCTAAACTCAGGGTTGAAGCCGGCCCCTAGTTCAAGAAGTGCGGCGACCCGACCATTTACTGCGGTGTTTCCACTTGTCGGTGATAAGGTTCCGCAGATGATCTGTAATAAGGTTGACTTGCCCGCGCCATTTCGTCCAATGATGCCAATCGTTTCGCCCCTGCGGATTTCGAAGGAGATTTCACGAAGCGCCCAGAACTCCCTGAAATAGTTTTTTCTCTTCAAGCCCAACAAGGTCTGGCTGGCAGGGAGTAAAAACTGCTTCATGCGATCTCTTGGCTGCTCATAAATGTGGAAACACTTATGAACTTGATCGACCTTGATCGCAACTTCAGAGGACATCGGCAAATCCTTTTCGAGTCTTTTGGAACCAAGCGTAACTTAATAGTGCAAAGACGAGGGAGGCGAGAAGGTAGCGCGTGAACTGTCCCCAGTCCGGGCTGGTTCCTTGGACCATAGTCATGCGGACCAGTTCGATGGAGAGCGTCATCGGGTTGTAATAGAGCAGCTCTTGATACTCGGCGGGTAGTGAGGAGGCTGGATAGAAAACCGGAGACAGGAAAAGCAGTGCTGTCGTAAAGACCCCGACGATCTGCGAAACATCTCTGAAGAAAACACCCAGAGATGCAAGCAACCACCCTACTCCCAAAGACATGAATAACACAGGCAATAGCATGACAGGTGTCAAGAATATTGTGGTCGGTGGGTACTTTATCAGGAAGATATAAAATACCAGCCAAACAAGAAAGCCAACTAGTGTGTGAAAGAGTGCTGCCCCGAAGGAAACAATGGGGAGTATTTCCAGGGGGAATATGACTTTCTTAACATAGTTCGCATTCGATATGATGAGCGAAGGCGCCCTGTTGAGGCATTCAGCAAAGAGGTTGAAAACCAAAAGGCCTGAGAAGAGTACGAGGGCGAATTCTGATTTGGAATCACTTCCGCCACTCCAGCGGGCTTTGAATATCACGCTGAAGACGAAGGTGTAGACACTTAGCATCAGGATGGGGTTGAAAAGCGACCATAGTAACCCCAGTGTTGACCCTTGGTAACGGCCAATTACCTCTCTTCTGATTAGCGCCAACAGTAAGCTTCTATTTCCCCAGAAGGACTTGAGCATTCCTATCGGCGAATATGAATAGGCCTGCATCAGGGGTAAACCTCCGCATCCCGCAGGCTTCTTCCGCTTTGATCCTTCGGGGACAGAGTGGGTTTCAGGTCGCCCATGGCCGGCCACTCAATTGCGATGTTCGGATCATTCCAGACCAAGCAATGCTCGTCCTGGGGGGCGTAATAGTCAGTGGTCTTGTAAAGAAACTCCGCAGTCTCGCTGAGCACGAGGAAACCGTGGGCGAATCCCGGTGGTACCCACAGTTGTCGCTTGTTGTCAGCGCTGAGGATCTCGCCTACCCACTTGCCAAAGTGGGGCGAGCTTCTGCGCAGATCGACTGCGACGTCGAATACTTCGCCGCTGACGACGCGGACAAGCTTTCCCTGCGGCTGGTGGAGCTGATAGTGCAGGCCACGGAGGACTCCACGACCAGAGAGGGAATGGTTGTCCTGGACAAAGTCAGGAGTGCTGCCAATCGCTTCATGGAACTGGCGCAGGTTGAAGCTCTCGAAGAAGAATCCCCTGTCGTCACCGAAGACTCTGGGTTCCAGCAATATGACGTCAGGGATTGCAAGGCGGGTAGCTTTCATCAGTAGACAATCTCGGTCAGCAGGCGCTTCAGGTACTGGCCATAGCCATTTTTAGAGAGAGGTTTGGCGAGCTCCTCGAGTTGCTCCGCAGTAATCCACTTTTGGCGGAATGCTATTTCTTCCGGGCAGGCTACTTTCAGACCCTGCCGATTTTCCAGCGTAGCGATGAAGCTGCTGGCTTCCAGCAGGGAATCATGGGTGCCGGTGTCCAGCCATGCATAGCCACGCCCCATGATTTCGACCGACAAGGCACCTCGCGCCAGGTAGGTTTTGTTGACATCGGTAATCTCGAGCTCACCTCGCGCTGAAGGCTTGATGCTCTTCGCGATGTCCACCACCTGATTGTCATAGAAATAAAGGCCGGTGACGGCATAGCTGGACTTCGGGGCGGCAGGCTTTTCTTCCAGGCTGATGGCCTTGCCATCGGCATCGAACTCGACGACGCCGTAGCGCTCGGGATCGTGCACGTGGTAGGCGAAGACACTGGCACCCGTTGGGCGCTGCATGGCGTTGACCAGCAGTTCCTGGAAGTCATGCCCATGATAGATATTGTCGCCCAGCACTAGTGCTACTGGATCCTTGCCGATGAACTCTTCGCCGATCAGGAAGGCCTGAGCCAGGCCGTCCGGGGAGGGCTGGACGGCATACTGCAGATTCAGCCCCCACTGGTTGCCGTTGCCAAGCAACTGCTCGAAGCGAGGCGTGTCCTGGGGGGTGGAGATGATCAGGACGTCCCGGATGCCGGCCAGCATTAGTGTGCTCAGCGGGTAATAGATCATCGGCTTGTCGTACACCGGCAGCAATTGCTTGGAGATGGCCAAGGTTGCTGGGTGCAGGCGGGTACCCGAGCCACCCGCCAGGATTATTCCTTTCCGTTTCATATCACTCCCTGATCCACAAGTTCTCTGATCATGCGCTGGACGTGGTATTCCCAGGCGGGAAGCACCACATTGAAGGTTTGTTGCAGTTTGCTATTGGTCAGGCGCGAGTTGGTCGGTCGCCTGGCCGGCAGTGGATACTCGCTGGTGGAAATCGGTGCGATGTTTTCCGGCGTGGTGCGCAGTGAGCTGCCCAGCCGAATGGCTTCGGTTATGACGAACTGGGCATACCGGTGCCAACTGGTCTCACCGCTGGCGACCAAGTGGTAAGTGCCGCTGGCCTGCTCACGCAGTTTGGCGTCGCATGCCAGTCGTTGCAGTGCCAGAGCTGTGACGTCGGCAATTAGTTCTGCGCTGGTCGGTGCGCCGAACTGATCGGCGATCACGCGCAACTCGTCGCGATCCTTGGCCAGGCGTAGCATTGTCTTGGCGAAGTTTGCCCCGCGAGATGCATATACCCAGCTGGTGCGGAATATCAGGTGATGGCAACCACTTTCGCGAATTGCCTCTTCGCCCTCAAGCTTGGACTGTCCATAGATGCTCAGTGGGCCAGTGATTGCGTCTTCGTCGAAGGGGTGATTGCCGGAGCCGTCGAACACGTAGTCTGTCGAATAGTGTACGAGCCAGATTGCATGTTCGCGTGCCGCCTTTGCCAGGGTGGCAACCGCTTCGGCATTCACCCGCCGGGCGCCGTCGATATCGCTTTCGGCCTTGTCTACCGCCGTGTAGGCGCCTGCATTGACGATGATGCTCGGACGCTCCTCGGCGATCAGCTTGGTCAGGCCTTGCAGATCGCTGAGGTCGCCCTGTTGCCGGTCGCAGGCTACCAGTGGTGCTAGGGGGGCCAGTGAGCGCTGAAGCTCCCAGCCGACCTGGCCATTGGCACCCAGCAGAAGAATCTTGTTCATGCGTATTGCTTACCCACCCATTCCCGGTACGCGCCGTTGGTTATGTTGTTCACCCACTCTTGGTTGTCCAGATACCAGCGCACGGTCTTGCGGATGCCCGTCTCGAAAGTCTCTGCCGGTTTCCAGCCGAGCTCTCGCTCCAGCCGCGAAGCGTCGATTGCGTAACGACGGTCATGGCCGGGACGATCCTTGACGAAGGTGACCTGCTCGCGATAGCTCCGTCCGTCGGTCCGGGCTTTTTCCTGATCAAGGATGTCGCAGAGGGTATGGACCACGTCGAGATTGGTCTTTTCGTTCCAGCCGCCCACGTTGTAGGTCTCGCCGGTTTGGCCTGCTTCTAGGACTCGGCGAATAGCCGTGCAGTGGTCTTTCACATACAGCCAGTCGCGGATCTGTTGGCCATCGCCGTAGATCGGCAGGGCCTTGCCGGCAAGCGCATTGTGGATGACCAGAGGGATGAGTTTCTCTGGGAAGTGGTAGGGGCCGTAGTTGTTGGAGCAGTTGGTGGTCAGTACGGGCAGCCCGTAGGTGTGGTGATAAGCGCGAACCAGATGGTCGGAGGCGGCTTTGGACGCCGAGTACGGGCTGTTGGGTTCGTACTTGTTGGTTTCGCTGAATGCCGGATCGCTTAGGCTCAGGGAGCCATAAACCTCGTCGGTGGAAACATGGAGGAGGCGGAAGGCCGCCTGCTCGACTTTACCAAGGCTATTCCAGTGGGTGCGCACTGCTTCGAGCAGACGAAAGGTGCCGACGATATTGGTTTGGATGAAGTCTTCGGGACCATGGATGGAGCGATCCACGTGGGATTCTGCGGCAAAGTTGAGCACAGCGCGCGGCTGGTGCTCGGCCAGCAACCGAGCGACCAAGTCGCCATCACCGATGTCGCCATGAACAAAGACATGGCGCTCATCGCCGTCCAGGCTAGCCAGGTTCTGACGGTTGCCAGCGTAGGTCAGCTTGTCGAGGCTGATGACCTTTTCGTCATTGCCAGCCAGCCAGTCGAGTACGAAGTTGGCGCCGATAAAACCGGCGCTTCCAGTTACGAGGATGGTCATCAGGTCAAATCCTTTGAAGTATGGCTGCCGCGATCAAACCAAGCGTGCCAACCGGAGATTGGCGGTGGACGCCGGATTGCCGGATTAATTTAAGGCGCCCCAGAAAACCCGAGTGTCGAGCCTGCTCGAAGAGATTCAGAGACGTCTGATTGTCAGGGGTGAGCTGGTCGCGAAATGGCGCCAATGCGGCTAGATTCGCGTCTATCCAGTCACGAAATGTACCGTTGAGCATCTTTCTCACGCGCACTACACGTTCTTGCAGGCCCGAGTTGGACCCCATGAGATTCTGATGGTGCTGCCGGTAGTCGACCGTTGGCAGCGGTTCGTATGCGACGCTGCCACCACATCCCGTAACCAGCAGGTAGGTCCACCAATCATGCGATACGATTCGCTCGCCGGTGGCTGTTTGCCGCAATAGGTCGCGAGCTGCACTGTTGAACAGCATGGTGTTGCCGCCGGCGATGCATTGTACCAAAGCGTTCTCGAAAGACGGCGGGCGTCTGAAGAGTGGCGACAGGCCGATTGGCGATCCGAGACTATCCACCAATCGAGTTCGAGAGCAGAACAGGGCCGGCCGCTCACTGGTTGCCTTGCTGATCCACGCAAGGCCGGTTTCCAGGCGTTGCGGCGTCCAGTGATCGTCCTGATCGCAAAAGGCGAAATAGGGGGCCTGTATATCGCTTCGGTGCAGCAGGCTCAGGAAATTTGCCGCGAATCCGCGCTGCGGGCCTTTGTGAATGACGATCCGATCAGTGCCCAACTGAGCTTGGTAGCGATCGAGAATCTCCAGTGTCGCGTCGGTAGATCCGTCGTCCGAAGCGTAGATTGTCCAGTGCGGATGAGTCTGAGCGACGAGCGAGTCCAGTTGCTCTGCAAGGAATCCGGCACCATTGTATGTGGACAGGAGAATGGCCACCTGTTCCGGATGCATTGCTGAACTCGGCTCCTTTTCCAGGGGGGCGGGAGAGAGGGGCATCAATTCAAAATCTCCGGCAGGCGCCTTCGATGGATGCTGTGCTTCCATCCATTGTCGGAAAAAAATCGTGGGCGCGGATCTGGGTGCGCCGGAAAAGGGGTGGACATTGTTATGTTTCTTGCTCGGTGAGTAAATCGTCTCTAATCAAGGGTTTCTCAAGTAGCCGGGTCCAGGCAGGCGCGTCCATCCTCAGGCTTACGAAAAATATGCTTTAGATTCGGTTCACGGTAAAAAGTTTCACCTCTTAAGCCGTAGTGCGGATTCCTGGGTCTCGCCGAGCAATCTGAATGCCAGAGAAGATCTTGCCGGAGGCTGGCGAGACATCCTGTTGCAAGGAGGATGCGAGTATCAGGAGTCCCTCGATAATGGTGTCACGACCAGCGTCACCATTGGAAAGCAGAGGCTGCAGCTTGGCTTTGCGAGCAAAAGAGAATGCTGTAGTGATTATATGAAGCGACATGCTTATTGTGCGCTGCGTTGAGCGTTGCAGAGATCGATTGTCATGATGCGCTGCTCAAGTGCTGCAGGCCATTGGTAGGCAATATCTGGCGACCTGCGGCTTCTCGGGTGTGACCGTCTGTGCCTTACTGGGCTCGGCTCGGGTTTTGACGGAGGGAGGCTGTGGCGCGTCCTCCGGCGCACCCTCGCTAGGGGCTTGGGAGGCCGGATGGTTGTTTGAGGTTTTCACTCGGGGGCTACGCGCATGCCTGAGGGCATTTCGAGGTAGCGGGCGTTGGTCTGTGGTTGCGGGCCAACGGAGTGTTCACTCCGTTTGGTATCCATTCGGGTTCTGTGTCTGCCATCGCCAGGCATCGATACACATTGTCAGCAAGTCCTTCTCTGCGGCCCAGTTGAGGTATTGCTTGGCGTGGGAAGGGTCGGAGAAGCAAGAGGCGACGTCTCCCGGCCGGCGCGCGGCGAGTTGATAGGGGATCGATCGGCCGCTCGCCTGTTCGAAGGACTTGACCACGTCCAGCACGCTGTAGCCGATGCCGGTGCCCAGGTTGGTTGTGAAGCATTGCGGCCCATCCAGGCGCTCAAGCGCTTTCAGGTGTCCTCGCGCCAAATCGACGACATGAATGTAGTCGCGCATACCGGTCCCGTCCGGGGTCGGGTAGTCGTTGCCCCAGATCATCAGCTGCTCTCGGCGCCCGATAGCGACCTGAGCAACGAAAGGCATCAGATTGTTCGGCGTGCCTTGAGGGTCCTCACCAATGCGCCCGCTGTAGTGTGCCCCAACGGGATTGAAATACCGAAGTATTGCGATCTGCCAGGTCGGGTCGGAGCGATAGAGGTCGTGCAGCATCTCTTCGATGATCAGTTTGCTGCGGCCATAAGGGTTGGTTGCTGACAGCGGATGATCTTCAGCCAAAGGCAGGTGCTGTGGTTCACCGTACACAGTTGCCGAGGAGCTGAAGACTAGGCGCCTCAGACCGCAGGAGGCCATTGCGGCGAGCAACCTATGTGTGCCAATGACGTTGTTGTCATAGTAGGCAAGAGGTTGCTCGACCGATTCTCCGACTGCTTTGAGGCCGGCGAAATGGATGACTGCGCTGCAATTGTAGGTGCGCAGAGCGTGCTCGACTGCCGCTTGGTCGCGTATGTCACCTTCCACCAGGATGATCGGTTTTCCGGTCAGCTCCTCGACGCGGCGCAAGGACTCTCGATGGCTATTGCAGAAGTTGTCAAAAACAACGACTTCCTGGCCTGCAGTCAGTAGTTCAAGGCAGGTATGCGAGCCGATGTAACCAGCGCCGCCAGTGACAAAAATCATTGAGTATCTCGCCTGCAAAAGCATCCATTCTAACCGTCCTTGTGGATTATCGGCGAGAGGTGTGCGTTGTTGAGCGAGTGTCTACTGAATTCCTGAGGTCGACGTGTCCCAACATAATTTTGGGCTTGCGTAAGGGGGCGTGTGTTATGCGGCGAAACTGCGAGTGATGATCTGATCAATCAAGTCTGCAAAGCCCTGTCGATCAGGACTCTGTGAAATGGTGCCGGCACCAGGAGTCGAACCCGGGACCTACTGATTACAAGTCAGTTGCTCTACCAGCTGAGCTATACCGGCAAGGAGGGTGGCCATTATAGCCACCGCGCCTCGGGTGTAAACCACTGATTTTTCAGTGTGATGCAGTACCGTGTCAGTGCCCGCCGGCGGCGGCTGCGCCAGGCTTGGCGCCGAAGGGCGGTTTGGCCAGGCAGATGACCACCAGCATCGCCAGGAAGACCCAGCCGAGCAGGGTGAAGTAGTCGATGGTGCTGATCATGTAGGCCTGGCTTTCCACCATGCGTTCCAGCAGTGCAGCGCTGTGCTGGCCGGGGCCGCCAAGCTGTTCGACGGTGGCACGGGTGGCCGGGTCATACTGGCTGATGTTCTCCGTCAGGTAGGCGTGGTGCATGGTGGCGCGGCGGTTCCAGATCCAGGTGGTCAGGGACGCGGCGAAGCTGCCGGCCAGGGTCCGCAGGAAGGTGGCCAGGCCCGAACCGTCGGCGATCTGGTCCGGGGGCAGGTCGGAGAGCAGGATGCTCAGGATCGGCATGAAGAAGAAGCGCCACGCCCAGACCCATGAACGAACTGCACCAGGGCGATGTGCATATAGTCGACTTCGGTGGTGAAGTCGGCGCGCATGAAGCAGGTCGCCGCCATGGCCAGGAAGGCGAGACCAGCCAGCAGGCGAAGATCGAAATTGTTGCGCGTAGCGGCCGACGAGCGGCGACAGGAACACCGGCAGGATACCGATGGGGGCGGCTGCCAGGCCGGCCCAGGTCGCCGTGTAACCCATCTGCGTTTGCAGCCATTGTGGCAGCAGCAGGTTCATGCCGAAGAAGCCCGCGTAGCCGCCGACCAGCGCCAGGGTTCCCACGGTGAAGTTGCGGTGCACAAAGAGTCGCAGATTGACGATCGGGTGCTTGTCGGTCAGCTCCCAGATCACGAACACCGCCAGAGCGATGACCGCGATCACGGTGCCGCCGATGATGAAGCCGGACTCGAACCAGTCCAGGTCGTTGCCCTTGTCGAGCACGATCTGCAGGGCGCCTACGCCGATCACCAGCATTGCCAGGCCCATGTAGTCCATCGGGCGCGTGCTTGATCACCACAGGGCGGGCGCGCAGTTGTTGATAGACGACCATGGCGGCGAACAGGCCGATAGGGACGTTGATGAAGAAGATCCACGGCCAGCTATAGCTGTCGGTGATCCAGCCGCCGAGGATCGGCCCGGCGATGGGTGCGACGACCGTCACCATCGCCAGCAGTGCCAGTGCCATCCCCCTTTTCGCCGGGGGATAGATGGAGATCAGCAGGGTCTGGGTGATCGGGTAGAGCGGCCCGGCGACGAAACCCTGGATGGCGCGGAAGCCCACCAGCATGCCCATCTGCTGGGCGACGCCACAGAGGAAAGAGGCGATCACGAAGAGCAGGGTGGCGGCGATGAACAGCCGCACCTCGCCGATTTTTCGGCTGAGCCAGCCAGTAAGCGGCAGGGCGATGGCGTTGCTCACAGCGAACGAGGTGATGACCCAGGTGCCCTGCTCGGAGCTCACCCCGAGGTTGCCGGAGATGGTCGGCAGGGCGACGTTGGCGATGGTGGTGTCCAGCACCTGCATGAAGGTCGCCAGGGACAGGCCGATGGTGGCCATCACCAGGCTGGGTGGACTGAAGCTGCTGCTGTTGGGCTGGCTCATGACGGCGTTCGGATCAGCGCTGCGCGGTACGGTGGTTGGCATCGGCCAGGTTGGCCTGGATCAGCTTCTCGATCAGCTGGTCGGCCGAGGCCAGTTGCTCCTGGTACACGTCGGTGGAGAACACCGCCTCATGTGGGGGCTGCTGGGCGAGGGCCGGGCCGCTCTGGTCGTGCAGGCTGACGTTGACGTCCATGGACAGGCCGATGCGCAGCGGGTTCTTTGCCAATTCTTCGGCGTTGACGCGGATGCGCACCGGCACCCGCTGGACGATCTTGATCCAGTTGCCGGTGGCGTTCTGCGCCGGCAGCAGGGAGAAGGCGCTGCCGGTGCCGACGCCGAGGCTGTCGACGGTGCCGGAGTACTTCACTTCGCTGCCATAGAGGTCAGAGCGGATTTCCACCGGTTGGCCGATGCGCATGTGCTTGAGCTGGGTTTCCTTGAAGTTGGCGTCGATCCAAACCTGGTCCAGCGGGATCACCGCCATCAGCGCAGCCCCAGGCTGAACGCGCTGGCCGACCTGTACGGTGCGCTTGGCAACGTAGCCGGTGACCGGCGCGATGATCACCGCACGAGCATCATCCAGGTAGGCCTGGCGCAGCTTGGCGGCGGCTGCTTCGACGTCCGGGTGCGAGGCGATCACGGTGTCGTCGACCAGGGCGCGGTTGGTGTCCAGTTGTTGCTCGGAGTTGGTCAGCGAGCTGCGCGCGGTGTCGAGTGCGTCGCGGGCGTGGGCCAGTTCTTCCTGGGAGATGGCACCGTCGTTGGCAAGGTTCTGGCGGCGCTTGAAGTCGGCCTCGGCCTTGGCCAGGGCGACCTTCTTCGTGGCGACGTCGGCCTTGTAGCCGTCGACGTTGCTGAACAGCCCGCGCACCTGGCGCACGGTGCGCGCGAGGTTGGCTTCAGCCTGCTGCAGGGCGATGTCGGCATCGCTGGGGTCGAACTTCACCAACACCTGACCCTTGTGCACCAGGTCGCCGTCATCAGCGCCGATGCTGACCACGGTGCCGGTGATCTGCGGAGTGATCTGCACGACGTTGCCATTCACGTAGGCATCGTCGGTGTCCTCGTGCCAGCGGCCGTAGAGGACCTCCCAGGCGACGCTGGCGAGGCCGGCGAGGATGACCACGGCGAGCAGGATCAGCAGCCAGCGCTTGCGCTTGGGGTTGCCGTTCGGGGTTTCTTGGGTGGCGGTGCTCATGTCGGGTGCCTCGTTCAGTGCGCGGCGGCCGCGTTCGCCTGGGCGAGCGGGGCGGGAGTGGAAGTGGAGTCGGGCTGGTAGCCACCGCCCAGGGCCTGGATCAGTTGCACCGAGAGATCAATACGCTCGGCATCCAGGCTGGCCAGCTGGCGTTCGGCGAGGAGCAGCTGCTGCTGCACGCTGAGGGCGTCGAGGTAGTTGCCGACACCTTCGCCGTAACGGCGCATGGCCAGGTCGAAGTTGGATTTGGCGATGTCGCGGGCATCGCGCTGGTCGTCGATCTGCTGCTCCAGCGAGCGCAGCTTGCCGAGGTCGTCGGTGACCTCGCCGAGGGCGTTGACCAGCGTCTTGTTGTACTGGGCGACGGCCAGGTCGTAGTCGGCGTCCTTCCCGGCAAGGTTGGCGCGCAGGCGGCCGCCGTCGAAGATTGGTAGGGAGATCGCCGGGGCGATCTGGAAGAACCGGCTCGGTGCCTTCAGCACGTCGCTGGTGTGCAGGGCGGCCAGACCGACCATCGCCCCCAGGTTCACATTGGGATAGAACTCGGTCTTCGCCGAATCGATGCTTTTCGATGCTGCCTCGACCCGCCAGCGCGCGGCGACGATGTCCGGGCGGCGCCCCAGCAGCTCGGCCGGCAGGTTCGACGGCAGGCTCAGCGCGCCGGGTTTGAGCACCTGCGGGCGCTGCAGGTCCTGGCTGCGATCCGGGCCCTGGCCGAGCAGGACGGCGAGGGCGATGCGGTCGCTGGCGATCTCCTGCTCCGCGGCGGCCAACTGCTGCCTGGCGCTGGCGACCTGGGACTGCGTCTGCTGCAACTGGACCTTGCTGTCCAGGCCTGCGTCCATGCGTTTCTGGCTGAGCTGGAAGAGGTGCTGCGAGCGCTCCAGTTCGTCTTTGGCCAGGTCGTGGGCGACGAAGGCGTGGGCCAGGTTGCTGTAGGCACGGGCGACATTGGTGGACAACGTGATCGAGGCGGCTTGGCGGTCGACCTCGGCGGCGTTTGCCTGGCCGAGGGCGGCTTCCCAGGCATCGCGCTGACCGCCCCAGAGGTCGAGGTCGTAACTGAAGCTCGCTGACAGGTATTTCACCGCCGAGTAGCGACCGCCGATTGGTGCCGGCAGGACGCTTTCCGGCGCACGGATACCGGCGTAGCTGGCGGTGCCTTTCACACTGGGCAGGCGTTCGGCGTCCTGCGCTTGCGCGGCGGCGATGGCCTGGCGGGCGCGGGCGCTGGCGATGTCCAGGTCTGGCGTGCCGCTCAGGGCTTCGCCGATCAGGCTGTCCAACTGCGGGTCGCCCAGGCTGGTCCACCAGTGCTCGCTGGGCCAAGCGGTGGCGGACAGTGGAGTACCGTCAAGGCTGACGCCGGCCTTCAGGCTGGTGGGGTCGGTTGCCTTGCCGCTGGTGTTCAGGCCCGAATAGCTGACGCAGCCGGAGAGTCCCAGCACGGCGGCGAACACGGCAGCCGGCAGCAGGGAGATGCGAAGGGAGTTCATGTTCATTTCTCCTGTGCCGCGCAATGGGCGGCGGCGCCGTGGGCGCGCAGGATCTTGTCGAGCAGGCCGGTAAGGGTCTGCAGTTCGTCGCGAGAGAGGCCACCGACCAGTTCGTTCATGGCGGCGGCGGCGATGCGTGGGGCCTCGTCATTCACGGCCTGTCCGGCGGGGCTCAGGCTCAGGCGCACGCTGCGGCGGTCGTTCTGGCAGGGCTCGCGGAGCAGCAGGTCCTTGCGCGCGAGGCGATCGAGCATGCGGGTCATGGAGCCGCTGTCGATGGACAGCTCGCGGCACAGCTCGACTGGGGTGTTGGCGCGATCGTTACCGATGAAGAACAGTACCTTGAACTGCGCGGCGGTGATGTCCAGGTGCGCCAGGTGCTTGTCCAGCAGGCGGTCCTTGAGGATGGCGGTGGCGCCCAGCAACTGGCCGATGGAGCCTTTGAACGGAAAATCCGCGACGTCGTAGTGATTCATGTCAAAACAGATAGCTGCTTAGGCAGTGAAATGTTTCGAAATGATACTGCCTAGGCAGCAATTGACAAGATTCTATTGTCGCGATTGCGCAACAATCCGTTCCACCAAGCGCTATTGGGGCAGGATTAGCAACAGGAATGGCCGATTTCCTACACCGCCGTCGGCCCTTTATGCACAAGAGGGAAAGATTTAGGGCCCAAATAGCATATGAGATGTGATAGCAATCACGAATTGTCCTAACTTGCCGTTTTTTAAAGATTAAATATGTTTGTACAGAAAATGACCAGATCGCAGTGAGGCGGTCTGGACGGTCAGTGAGGGGCGGTTTTTCCCGGGTTACGAACAGGGTTATCCACAGGGGCTGTGGGTGAAACTCTGGAACGGCCGTCTCAGATGCGTTCGGCCAGCAACAGCAGGTTGCGCGGGGTCAGTTGCGTGGCGCAGAAGGCGCCCAGGGTGGCGCGATAGCCTTGTTCCTTGAGGAATAACGCGCGGTCCAGCAGCAACCACAACTCCATGGGGCGGCGGAATAGCCCGCGCACCAGTTCAAGGTTGCGGACCTGGGCCAGGCGCTGCCAGCCCCTTGCCTCCAGTTCCTGCCAGTCCGTGCCGGCCGGCAGGTCGAGCCCCCGGAGTGCGGCGAGGTCGCGGCAGTACTCGGTAAAAGGCTTGTCCAGCCAGGTTGGCGACACCGAGGGCGTGGTCAGGTAGTCGTTGCTGCGGCGGACTTCCCGTTGCAGCAGATCGAAAGCCAGTCGCCGCGCCATCGATCCGTCGCGCTGGCGGCGCACGCGGGCGCCAGCGGTTACGGTTTCGGCCAGTGGCAAGCGCAGATCGTCCCGCGATAGCTGCAGAGCGGAGCCTTGCGCGGCCTGCGAGAGAGGCTGGTAGTGCTCGCTATCGATGCGGTTGTAGCAGCAGGGCGCCACCGCAAGCTGACGGCAGCCCTGGGCGCTGGCGACTTGCAGCAGGCGTACGTGCAGGTTGCCGCAGGCGTGCAGGGCGACAGCCGTGTGGCCGGCCTGCAGGTGCTGGTGGGCGTCGGGTGCTAGCACGTCCTGCTGGCGATGCCGGGTGCGAAGCTGAAGCCGGTCGCTCAGGCGCTGGCCGTCATCCACCAGGGCCTTGTCGAATTCCAGGCTCAGCAGCGGTTTGCCGTCGCGAGCCAGCAGGCGGCCAAGATGGCCTTTACCGGCGCACCAGTCGAGCCATTGTTGCGGCGCTTCGGCGAAATCCAGGCGGCTGGCGAAGGCTTCGATCTGTTGCCACTTGCGGCCGGGAACATCGACCGTCAGTTGGTTCGGCAGTTTGCCCAGTGGCGTTGCCCGAAGTTCGCCGACGGCGGACAGCTGCGCGGCGGTGGTGGCCAGTGCGGGGAAGGGGGCGGGAGCGTCGAGCTGCTCGGGCGTGTTATGCGCGGCATCGGCATCCTCGAGGCTGCGGCTGCGCAGCCAGAGCGCCAGCTCGGCGTGTGCGCGCTCCCAGGGCAGCTCCAGTTCCGTGAAGGGCTTCGGCCGCCACAGCGCCTGATGTTCCAGCAGGAAGCCATCCAGTGCCTGGAAGCGCTGGAGCAGGTCGGAGCCGGTCAGGGGGATATCGTTCGGGAGCACGGTGCGAAGCGGGAGCAAGTCACGGGGGCGCGCATTATAGCGGCCCCGTGGACGAGCGGCGCGCCGGTCAGCGGCCCTGCATGGAGTCCACCTTCAGCCAGCGTTCCAGCAGGCGGAAGATGCGGGTCAGCAGCAGGGTGATGACCAGGTAGAACAGGCCGGCGAGGCAGAAGAACAGCATGGCCTCGTAGGTGCGCGCGATGATGGTGCGGGTCATGCCCATGATGTCGAACAGGGTCACGGTGTACACGACGGCGCTGGCCTTGAGCATGAGGATCACCTCGTTGCTGTAGGCTGGCATGGCGATGCGCGCGGCGCGCGGCAGGATGATGTGGAACAGCGCCTGGCGACGGGACATGCCCAGCGCGCGGGCGGCTTCCACTTCACCCACCGGGATGGCGTGGATGGCACCACGCAGGATCTCGGCGATGTAGGCCGCGGTGTGCAGTGTCATGGTCAGCAGGGCGCACCAGTAAGGGTCGCGCAGATACGGCCAGAGCGGCCCCTTGCGCACGCTCTCGAACTGGGCGAAGCCGTAGTAGACGATGAACAGCTGCAGCAGCAGCGGCGTGCCGCGGAAGAAGAAGATGTAGGCGTAGGGCACTGCGCGCACGTACCAGTGCCGCGAGGCGCGGGCTATGCCCAGCGGTACGGCGAGGCACAGGCCGGCGACCACGGCGATGGCCAGCAGCTCCAGGGTCAGGGTGGCGCCCTGGAGCATCTTCGGCAGCCATTTGAGGATCAGCTCGAGATCGGTCATAGCTCGTTCCTCACGAAGCCACGGCCGGCGCGACGCTCGAGGAAGTGCAGGGCGGCCATGATGAAGACGGTCAGGCCCAGGTAAATGAAGGCCGCGGTCATGTAGAAGGTGAAGGGTTCCTTGGTCGCGTTGGAGGCGACCTGGGCCTTGCGCATGATTTCATCGAGCGTGATGAGCGAAACCAGCGCAGTGTCCTTCAGCAGAATCAGATAGAGGTTGCCCAGGCCGGGCAGCGCCACGCGCCATACCTGCGGCAGCACGATGCGCCAGAAGATGCGCGGGGCGGAGAGCCCTAGCGCCTGGCCGGCTTCGCGGTGGCCCTTGGGGATCGCCAGCAGCGCGCCACGAAAGACTTCAGTGGCATAGGCGCCGAAGCACAGGCCCAGGGCACAGGTGCCGGCGGCGAAGGGCGAGAGGGCGAATTCGGGATAGCCGAACAGGTCACCAATGGCGTTCAGGCCGGCCACGGTGCCGAAATAGATCATCAGTACCCAGAGCGTCTCGGGTACGCCGCGCACCACGGTGGTGTAGAAACCGCCGAGCATGCGCAGGAAGCCATTCTTCGAGGTCTTGGCGATGGCGCCGAGCAGGCCGAGGACCAGTCCCACGCAGACTGCGGCGAGCGAAAGCTTGAGCGTCATCCAGGTGCCGGCGATCAACTGATCGCCAAAGCCGTGCAGGTCGAAAATCATGGGGAGTCACGCCTGAAGGCGCGCGCCGCCCGGCGAGGGGCGGCGCGGCACGTGCATCAGTAGATGCTGAAGGGGAAGTACTTGTCGTTGATCTTCTTGTAGGTACCGTCGTCGACGATTTCCTTCAGAGCAGCGTTCAGCTTGTCACGCAGCGGGTCGCCCTTGCGCACGGCGATGCCGATCTTGTCGTTGTCGAACACCGGTTCGCCCTTGAACTCGAAGTCCTTGCCGGCGTCGCTCTTGAGCCAGTCGTACTGCACGAACTTGTCGGCCAGTACGCCATCGAGGCGGCCCGAGGACAGGTCGAGGTAGGCGTTTTCCTGGGTGTCGTACAGCTTGATGGTGACGGTGTCGGACATGTTGTCCTCCAGCCAGGTACCCGCGATGGTCGCACGCTGGGCACCGATCACCTTGCCTTTCAGGTAGCCCTTGTCGGTCTTGAAGTCGGTCGACTTGGGCGCCACGAACTGCAGCTTGTTGGTGTAGTAAGCGTTGGTGAAATCAACGGCTTGCTTGCGCTCGTCGGTGATCGACATGGAAGCGACGATGAAGTCGAACTTCTTGGCGTTCAGGGCCGGGATGATGCCGTCCCAGTCGGAGGTGACGACGTCGCACTCGGTCTTCATCTTGGCGCACAGCGCCTTGCCGATCTCGATATCGAAACCGACGACCTGGCCGCTGGCGTCGATGCCGTTGAAGGGCGGGTAGGCGCCTTCGGTACCGATGCGCAGTTTGTCTGCGGCGATGGCCTGGCTCCCCAGTGCGAAGGTGGCCGCGATAGCCAGAACGATCTTCTTATAGTTGTTCATGCAGTGATGCTCCGTTAGCGGTGGCTGGACATGAATTGTTTACAGCGTGCCGATTGCGGGTTGTCAAATACCTGCTGCGGCGGTCCCTGCTCTTCTACCAGGCCCTGGTGGAGGAACACCACCTCGCTGGATACCTGGCGGGCAAAGTTCATTTCATGGGTCACCAGCAGCATGGTGCGACCCTCGTCGGCGAGCGCGCGGATAACGTTAAGCACTTCCTGGACCATTTCCGGTTCCAGTGCCGAAGTCGGCTCGTCGAAGAGGATGACCTTGGGCTGCATCGCCAGGGTGCGGGCGATGGCGGCGCGTTGCTGTTGACCACCGGAAAGCTGCGCGGGGAAGCTGTGGCGCTTGTCGGAGATGCCAACCTTGGCCAGCAGGGCCTCGGCGATCTCGGTGGCTTCGGCCTTGGTCTTGCCCGCACACGGCGCGGCGCCTCGATGATGTTGTCGAGGATGCTCATGTGCGGCCAGAGATTGAAGTTCTGGAAGACGAAGCCCAGTTCGCTGCGCAGACGGTTGATCTGCTTGTTGTCCGAGGCAACCAGCGAGCCGTCCTTGGTTTTCTTCAGCTTGAGTTCTTCACCGGCGACCAGGATCTGGCCCTGGTGCGGGTTCTCCAGCAGGTTGATGCAGCGCAGGAACGTGGATTTACCGGAACCGGAGGAGCCGAGAATGGAAATCACATCGCCGTCGCGGGCGGTCAGGGAAATGCCTTTGAGCACTTCCAGGTCACCGTAACGCTTGTGCAGGTTACGGATTTCCAGTGCGGGTATGGCCGTGGCCATAGGGGGCTCCTCTATTGTTATTCGGGCGCTTTCGCAGCAGGCTTTCACAGCAGTTCGCTGCAGAATCGGGGCCATCCTGGCGAGGGGCAACCTAACACGCACTCCGGAGTGCGCCAAGCGCCCATCTGCCGCGGCCGTCGGCTGTAGTGGCAAGTTGTCGCATTGCCGCTCGGCGTTGTCGCCTGGGCTGAACTAGCTGCGCTGAATCGGGGCGTCGGCTGGCGGCGCGGGGGCGGGATAGTGCCAGTTTAGGCCGGCCGATAAAGTCCGGCGGCCCTGGGGCCGCCGGTTGGGGTTACTGCATCATCTGCCGCAGTTGCGGGCTCGGATCTTCGATGGCTTCGGCGGGCGTGATGTCGTCCTGAGACTCCGGTGGCTGGCTGGCCATCAGGTTCGGGTGTCCGGACAGGCGCGGAATCGTCAGCGGCTTGTTGGCGTCGGCCAGGCTCGTACCGCCGCTCTCGGTGGCGTTGATCGTCGATTTGCGCGGCTGGGTCAGCACGTGGAAATCGGTGATTTCGATGATGCCCTTGCCCTCGGCGAGCAGGTGGAAGGAGAACGCCTTGCGCGCTTCCTCGTTGTCGAAGCCGAAGGTCACTTCCAGCGGCTGGTTGCGTTTCACCAGCGGGAATTCGGGCATCTCGATAGGCACCGGCTTCTCGAAGGAGCGCGTCTTGAGCGTCACTTTCGCCCCATTGGCGTCCATCTGGATGGCGCGGATCTTCAGGCGCACCGTGGTGTGGGTGTTGGCCGGAAACTCCAGGTACTGCGCGCCGATCAGGTTGTCGGTGTACTCGTTGTCGATCTGCGGCTTCAGGCGGATGCGTTCCTTGGTCGCGAACTGGTACTCGCGGGCCGATTGGGCCTTGGTCACCGACTGGTCGAGGATGTCCGCGCGGGCGGTCATCAGGCGAGCATCGCGACCGCTGAAGCGGCCTTCGAACTTGGCGGTGTCGGCGATGAAGCCGTCACTCTGATAGCGCCGGCAGACCTGCTGGAAGTCGCACTCGATGAAGTTGCCCTTGCCGTCGTGATAGCGCTGCATGCCGTTGGTGAAGGACACCATTTCGCGACCGTTGGTGTATTCGCGGAACAGCGAACGACCGGCGATATCCTGCGGCGCCTTGATGGCGAAGTAGTCGAGTACCGAGGACTCCAGGTCGACGTGGCCGTAGACGCCGGCCTTGACCGGCGGCAGCGCAGCCTGTTCCGGTGCAAGGATCAGGTTCAGGCCCCAGGCCGAGGCGAGGCGCACGTTGTCGATGCCGTGGGACTCGTCGGAGGTGACGATCACCAGGGTGTCCTTGAGCACGCCTTTCTCTTCGAGGCCCTTGAGGAAGGCGTCGACGGCGTCGTCCAGGTAGGCGACCGCCGCCTGGCGTGGCGTCGGGTACTTGGCCAGGTACTCCGGTGTGGCTGAATACGGCTGGTGGGTGCCGACGGTGAGCAGCGTGAGCATCCACGGCTGTTTCTTCTGGCGCAGCTGGCCGACATAGTCGAGCGCGCCCTCGAAGAAGGCCTTGTCATCCATGCCCCAGGCGAACTCCAGGTACGGTTTCTTCTTGAACCAGTCGCGGCCCAGGGTTTTGTCGAAGCCCATGGCCGGCATGACCTTGTCCTTGGCCATGAAGCGCAGTCCGGCGCCTTGCAGGAAGTGGGTGCTGAAGCCGGCCTGGTGCATCTGCGCCGGCAGGCACTCGGCGGCGCGGGTCGGGTTGCCCAGCAGTTCGACGCCCTTGGGCGTGCCGTTGTCCAGCTTGCTGTAGTCGCCGCAGAGCATGGCGTACAGGCCGCGGATGGTCTGGTGGCTATGCACCACATAGTCCGGGGTGGTCATGGCGCGCTCGGCCCAGGTGCTCAGGCGCGGCATCATCGATTCTTCGTAGCTGCTGCTCAGGGCGGCACGGTTGGTGGCGACGTAGGCACCAGGGATACCTTCCATGGCGATGATCAGCACGTTCTTCGCCTGGCCACGGCCGGCCAGCAGCGGAGTGCCGTTGAGGTCGTGCTGGGTCAGGCCGGTGACGTCCGGACGGACTTCCGGCAGGTCGCGATCACGCCAGTCCTGATAGGCCATCTCGCCGCTAGTGACGGCGCGGGAAACCAGCTGGTGCGGCAGGTTGAACTGCTTCCACATTTCCGCATCGCTGGGCTGGAAATATTGCACGCCGGCGTGGGCAGCCAGTAGTGCGGCCGGCACGGCATAGGCGTAGCGCGGCAGCGGCGTTTCGCGGCGGCGCCAGAACAGTGCGCAGAGCAGGATGCCGGCGCCGATCAGGATCGCCAGGTGCAGGTGGTTGAGACCGCCGCCCTCGGTGGAGTTGGCGACGAAGGTCGGGTCGGCGAGGAAGTGCAGGTCTTCCGGCGCGGGCATGCGGCCCACGGCGCTGACCAGCTCGGCGGTGCCGATTACCGACAGTGCCCAGATCAGCATGACCGGAATGGCGATGAACAACCGCCGGTTGTGCAGGGCAATGACCAACAGGGTGCCAAGTGCCAGGTCCGACAGGTAGCCCAGCGGCGAGGCCCAGCCGAGGCTGTAGCGGCCGATCACCGGGACCAGAAGGAAGAGGGCAGACAGAGAAACCAGGTTGCCCCGGGAATTCCACCAGCTTATGAGTTTGCGCACAGTGACTCCGCTACGAAACATCGAATCCCGGAGGGTATCCCACTGAAGTGTGGAAATCGTCCGGATGGTCATGATTCTGAAAGATCGACGTGCTATGTGCCAGTAGACACTGTGCTTAGGCAAACATTCGATACGAATCGTGGGAGCGTGCTGGGGCGGGGGAGTGACTTGTGCGGAGAGGAATGAAAAAGCCCCTGAAATCTCGCGATTTCAGGGGCTTTTCGGAAGGCTTGGTGCCCAGGGACGGAATCGAACCGCCGACACGGGGATTTTCAATCCCCTGCTCTACCAACTGAGCTACCTGGGCAACGTGGCGCGCATTAAAAGGGTTTTCGGAAAGGGTGTCAAGCGTGCCGCGAAAAAATTTTTCAAATAATACCGAAGCTTACGCGCTGGGCGGGACGTAGCCCTCGGCCTGCGCGTATTCCTCGCCGGAGAGGAACTTGTCCATTTCGGCGGTGAGGAACTTGCGATCCTCGGCGTTCATCATGTTCAGGCGACGCTCGTTGATCAGCATGGTCTGGTGCTTCTGCCATTCGTCCCAGGCTTTCTTCGAGACGTGCTCGAAGATGTCCTGGCCCTTGGCTCCGGGATAGGGCGCGCGATCGAGGCCGGGCAGCTCTTCTTTGAATTTGCGGCACATCACCAGTCGGGTCATGACATTTCTCCTGCGTTCAACACGTCGGCAGCTCGTTTGAGCAGCTTCTTCACCGGGGCGGCAAGGCCGAGCCGCGGCGGGGTGGCGAGGTTATACCAGAGCCAGTCGGCCTCGGCCACGGCAGGGGCTGCGTCCTCGACGCGCACCAGCCAGGGCTCGATGGCCAGCTGGAAGTGGCTGAAGGTGTGGGTCAGGCCGGGCAGCTCGCGGCGCTCGCCCAGGCGCAGGGCGTGTTGCTGCGCGAGTGGGTCGAGGGCGGCCAGGTCGTCCAGTTCAGGAAAGCTCCACAGGCCGCCCCAGAGGCCGGTCGACGGGCGGCGGTAGAGCAGGATGTCGCCCTCGCGATTGGCCAGGATCGGCATCAGTGTGCGCTTCTGCGGCAGCGCCTTGCGCGGCTTGGAGACCGGGAAGTCGGTCTCGCGGCCGAGAAAGTGCGCGCGGCAGCCCTCGCGCAGCGGGCAGAGCAGGCAGCTGGGCTTGCTGCGGGTGCAGAGGGTGGCGCCCAGATCCATCATCGCCTGGGTGTAGTGATTGACTCGTTCGTATGGGGTGAAGCGCTCGGCGGCCTCCCACAACTGCTTCGCTACCTTGGGCTCGCCCGGATAGCCGTCGCAGGCGATGTAGCGAGCGAGCACGCGTTTGACGTTGCCGTCGAGGATCGGCGCGCGCAGGCCCATGGAGATGCTGGCGATGGCGCCAGCGGTGGAGCGGCCGATGCCGGGCAGTTCGGCGAGCTGTTCGACGTCGCGGGGGAATTCTCCGCCGTGCTGCCCCATTACTGTCTTCGCCGTCTTGTGCAGGTTGCGGGCGCGGGTGTAGTAGCCCAGGCCCGTCCACAGGTGAAGCACTTCGTCTTCCGGTGCGTTGGCGAGATCGGCCACCGTCGGCAGGGCAGTCATGAATCGGTCGTAGTAGCCCATCACCGTGCTGACCTGAGTCTGCTGCAGCATGATTTCCGAGACCCACACCCGGTAGGGCGTGATGTTCTGCTGCCAGGGCAGGTCATGGCGGCCGTGGCTGTCGAACCAGTCGAGCACGGCTGAGTTGAAGCTTTGCGGGGTCACTTCTTGAACAGCCCTTTGAGTGCGTCTTTGAGTTCGGGACTGACCTTGTCGCCGAGCTTCTCTTCGAGTTTCTGGTTCAGCCGGTCCCCGGCCAAACGTGCGGCGATCTTGCCGATGCCGTCCTTGTCCAGGCGGCAGGCCTTGGCACCCAGTTCCAGCGGGCCGCGGCAGCGCAGCGGCCATTCGATGCCGACGTAGCGCTTGTTCACTTCGCAGGCGGGGTCGGGCATGTCGCTCTTGTCGCCTTCGATGGTGACACCGACGCGGTAGTCCATGCCCAGCACGCGCAGGTCGAGGTCGCCATCGGCCTTGACGGTCAGGCCGGGGATGCTGGCCTTGAGGTCCGGATTGCTGGCAACGCCGTTGCGGAACACCAGGTTGCCCTGAAGCTCGCGGAACGGCGTGTCCTTGCCGCCGTGATCGGCGCTCAGGGACTTGCGGTTGAGCGTGGCGATGCCCTGGCAGAGCTGCTGTTCGAGGTTGGCGTTGAGCAGCACGCCCTGCGTCAGGACGAAGCGCGCAGTGCCGTTGAGGTTGTCGATCCAGGCCTTCTGGCTATTGCCCTGGGTGGTGATGTCGGCATCAAGGTCCAACAGGCCCTTCACCGGCGGCTTCTGGCCCTGGGATTCGAGCAGGCGCTCCACCGGTACGTCGGCGATGTGCTTTTTCGCCTGCAGGGTCGGTACGTCCTGGCGCACGTCGAGTGTGGCGCTGGCGTTGAACTTGCCGTCATAGAGCTCGCCGCGCAGGTCGTCGAGGTTGAGCAGGCCGCCCTGGCCGCGCAGCTTGAGCGCGGCGTTCTCGATGGGCAGTTTGTCCAGGGTCAGCTGGCCGAGGTTCAGGCTGGCGTCCAGGTCCAGTGCGCGCAAGCGGGCAACCGGCAGCAGCGGGGCATCGCTCCAGGCGTGCTGGGTAGGCTGGCTGGGCAGTGGGGTATCGCCCTTGATGGCGCTCTGCTCGGTGCTGGCGACTTCGGCTTTGCGCGCGCTGTTGGTGGCCTCCTGGGCTTTCTTGACCTTGGCTGGCAGGTAGCGGTCGAGGTTGAGTTTGTCACCGCTGAGCTGAGCGCGAATGGCCTGCTTGCCGAAGTCGGCAATGCCGAGGTTGCCGTTGAAAGTGCTGTCGTCCAGTTTCAGCTTGATGTCGTTCAAGGTCAGGCTGTTGCGGCTACCGCTCAGGCGGGTAGCCAGCTCCAGCCTGGTCAGCGTGGTGGTGTCGGCCATTTCCGGCAAGGGCTGGCCGATGCTATCGAGAAATTCACGCAGGTTGAATGGTGCCAGCGACAGGCCGCCGTCGAGCTTGGGCTCTTTGTCCAGTTCGCGGGCCTTGATCTCGCCAAGGGCGCGCAGCTGGTTGACGGTGACCTTCAGGCCGTTCCACTCGGCGACCTGGGCGGCCTGATCGAGCACCAGCTGGCCCTGGGCGCTGTAGTTGGCGGTCTTGCCCTGGAACGGATCACCCGAGACTTCGCCGGAAAGCTTGGCGTCTTCGAGCTGGTAGCGCTTGAGCGCACGGTCGAAACGCAGGCTGCCGGTCAGTTCGGTGCGGGCGCGGATCACCGGCTGGTTGGTGCCCAGGTAGGCACTGAGCTTGACCGGGATATTGCTGCCTTCGCGGATGGCGCCGGTGGTCAGTTCGATGCCTTCGACGCTGTAGTTCTTGCCGCTCTGGGCGTCGGCGTAATCGATGCGGGCGTTCTTCACGCTCAGGCTGTCGATGTCCAGCTTCATCGCCTGGTGGCCTTCGCCAGCGTCGGTCTTGGCGGGCTCGCTCGATGCGGGCGTCGGCTGGGCGGCGGGAGTTGTGCCATTGGCAGGCTGGGCGGGTTTGCCGATGCTTTCCCAGTTGCCGACGCCATTCTTGTCCTTGTTCAGGGAGAGGGTCAGGCCCTCGACGCGGATGTCGCTCATCTGCACTTCCTTGCGCAGCAGCGGCAGTACGCGCACGGACATGGCCAGCAGCTGCGCGTCGGCGAACGGTTTGTCCGGCGTCTGCAGGCTTGCCACGCTGGTGTCATGCAGCTCCAGGCCCAGCCAGGGGAACAGGCTCCAGCCGATGTCGCCCTTGAGGTTCAGCTCGAGGTTGGCCTTGTCCCGGGCAAGCTGGCGGATTTCGTCCTTGTAATCGTTCGGATCGAAGAAGTGGGTCAGCACGAAGCCGGCGGCGACGATGAGCAGCAGCAGGACCAGGGCAGCAATGCCGATGATTTTGCCGAACGCTTTCATGTACGGGTCCTTGTTCAGGCGGCGGGTGGAATGGCGAGAAAGTATACCAATGACGCGACGGCGCCCCAGCCCGGAAGGCAAGGTGCGGGTATTGCGGAGTTTGAACGGGGACTTTGCGCTCGGTTCCCGATTCAGTCCGGTTGCAGCGTCAGCCCGAAGTGATGCGCGAATTCAACGGCTTGCGGTTGATCCGCAGCCGCGATCAGCCGCAGCGTGGCGCCCTGCAGGATGGCCAGGCGTTGTGCCTCTTCCAGCAGTCGCCGGGCAACACCGCGATTGCGGGTGAGCTGACGCACGCACAGGCGGGACAGCCGCCAGGTGTCGCCATCGCGCTCGATCCAGGCGGCACCCAGCAGGCGGTCGTTGAAGCGCCCGGTAAACAGCCGGCCTTCTGCAAGCCCGTGGGCGACCAGTTGCTGGGCATCGCTGAAGGGCGCCAGCAGCCAGTCCGGCGCATCGGCGTAGATATTCAGCAAGTCCTGGCGGTCCTGCTCGCTGGGTTGGGTCAGGTGCTGGACGACGACGGGCATGGGCAATCCTCGGTTTCCGGCCGGGCAGTGTAGGACCATCGGCCAGCGCCGACCACCGCCCATAGCCGCGCAGCGCCCGGCGCGCCTATAATGCCGGCCCTTCTTATAATTACGTGCAGTGTTAGCTGTGGAGCTGGTGATGGCCGAACGCAAGGCATCCGTCGCGCGCGACACCCTGGAAACCCAGATCAAGGTTTCCATCGACCTGGATGGAACGGGCAAGGCCCGCTTCGATACCGGGGTTCCCTTCCTCGAGCACATGATGGACCAGATCGCCCGCCACGGCCTGATCGACCTGGACATCGAGTGCAAGGGCGACCTGCATATCGACGACCACCATACCGTCGAAGACATCGGCATCACCCTCGGCCACGCCTTCGCCAAGGCCATCGGCGACAAGAAAGGCATCCGTCGCTACGGCCACGCCTACGTGCCGCTGGATGAGGCGCTGTCGCGCGTGGTCATCGACTTCTCCGGTCGTCCCGGCCTGCAGATGCACGTGCCGTTCACCCGTGCCAGCGTCGGCGGCTTCGACGTGGACCTGTTCATGGAGTTCTTCCAGGGCTTCGTCAACCACGCCAATGTCACCCTGCACATCGACAATCTGCGTGGGCACAACACCCACCACCAGATCGAGACCGTGTTCAAGGCCTTCGGCCGCGCACTGCGCATGGCCATCGAGCTGGACGAGCGCATGGCCGGCCAGATGCCGTCCACCAAAGGGTGCCTGTAATGCAGACGGTAGCCGTCATCGACTACGGCATGGGTAACCTGCACTCGGTGTCCAAGGCGCTGGAGCGCGTGGGTGCCGGGCGTGTGCTGGTGACCAGCGACGCCAACGTGATCCGCGAGGCGGACCGCGTGGTGTTCCCCGGCGTTGGCGCGATCCGCGACTGCATGGCCGAGATCAAGCGCCTGGGCTTCGACAGCCTGGTGCGCGAGGTCAGCCAGGACCGCCCGTTCCTCGGCATCTGCGTCGGCATGCAGGCGTTGCTGGAGCGCAGCGAGGAGAACGACGGCGTCGACTGCATCGGCCTGTTCCCTGGCCAGGTACGCTTCTTCGGCAAGGACCTGCATGAGGACGGCGAGCATCTGAAGGTGCCGCACATGGGCTGGAACGAAGTGGCTCAGAGCGTGGACCACCCGCTGTGGCACGACATCCCGGAGCGCGCGCGCTTCTACTTCGTGCACAGCTACTACATCCAGGCAGGCAACCCGCGTCAGGTGGTCGGTCGCGGCCATTACGGTGTCGACTTTGCCGCCGCGCTGGCTGATGGCTCGCGCTTCGCCGTGCAGTTCCACCCGGAGAAGAGCCATACCCATGGCCTGCAGCTGCTGCAGAACTTCGCCGCCTGGGACGGGCGCTGGTAAGCCATGGCCCGCCAGAAGGACAAGCCCGCGATCCTCGACCTCGATGGCGCCCAACGCCAGAGCGCGGCGAGGGCGATCCAGCGTTTCCTCGAAGACCGCTTCGAGCTGGACGTGGGTTCCTTCGAGGCCGAAGAGGCGCTGGACTTCTTCCTGCGCGAGTTCGGCCCGCTGTTCTACAACAAGGCGATCTTCGACGTGCAATCTCACCTGAAAGACCGGTTCGAGAGCATCGAAAGCGACTTGTGGGCGCTCGAGAAGAGCTGACCCGACCCCATTCATCTTTGGATTCGAGCAGGTTCAACCCATGCTGATCATCCCCGCAATCGATCTGAAAGACGGCGCCTGCGTGCGCCTGCGCCAGGGCCTGATGGAAGACGCCACGGTGTTCTCCGACGACCCGGTTTCCATGGCCGCCAAGTGGGTGGAGGGCGGTTGCCGCCGTCTGCACCTGGTGGACCTGAACGGCGCCTTCGAAGGCAAGCCGGTCAATGGTGAAGTGGTCACCGCCATCGCCAAGCGCTACCCGAACCTGCCGATCCAGATCGGCGGCGGCATCCGCTCGCTGGAAACCATCGAGCACTACGTCCGCGCCGGCGTCAGCTACGTGATCATCGGCACCAAGGCGGTCAAGCAGCCCGAATTCGTCGGCGAAGCCTGCCGCGCTTTCCCGGGCAAGGTCATCGTCGGCCTGGATGCCAAAGACGGCTTCGTTGCCACCGACGGCTGGGCCGAAGTGAGTGAAGTGCAGGTGATCGATCTGGCCAAGCGCTTCGAAGCCGACGGCGTCTCCGCCATCGTCTACACCGACATCTCCAAGGACGGCATGATGCAGGGTTGCAACGTCGAAGCCACCGCTGCCCTGGCCAATGCCACGCGCATTCCGGTGATCGCTTCGGGCGGCATCCACAACCTGGGTGATATTCAGAAGCTGCTGGACGCCCGTACCCCGGGCATCGTCGGCGCCATCACCGGCCGCGCGATTTATGAAGGCACGCTGGACGTTGCCGAAGCACAGGCGCTGTGCGACAGCTTCAAGGGCTGATTCGAACGTAGGGTGGGCGTGCCGCGCGGCGGCGTATCCCACCGATGAGGGCATCGGGTGGCTTGCAGCATGGGTATCGCTGCGTTCCACCCATCCTACGAGAGCATTGCTATGGCACTGGCTAAACGCATCATTCCCTGCCTCGACGTGGACAACGGCCGCGTGGTGAAGGGCGTCAAGTTCGAGAACATCCGCGACGCCGGTGACCCGGTGGAAATCGCCCGTCGCTACGACGAGCAGGGCGCGGACGAGATTACTTTCCTCGACATCACCGCCAGCGTTGATGGCCGCGACACCACCCTGCATACCGTCGAGCGCATGGCCAGCCAGGTGTTCATCCCGCTGACCGTGGGCGGTGGCGTCAGGACGGTGCAGGACATTCGCAACCTGCTCAATGCCGGTGCGGATAAGGTCTCGATCAACACCGCCGCGGTGTTCACCCCCGAGTTCGTCGGCGAAGCCGCCGCGCGCTTCGGTTCGCAGTGCATCGTTGTCGCCATCGACGCCAAGAAAGTGTCGGGCCCCGGCGAAGCCCCGCGCTGGGAAATCTTCACCCACGGCGGCCGCAAGCCCACTGGGCTCGATGCGGTCGAATGGGCGAAGAAGATGGAAGGCCTGGGTGCCGGTGAAATCCTCCTGACCAGCATGGACCAGGACGGCGTGAAGAGCGGCTACGACCTGGGTGTGACCCGCGCCATCAGCGAAGCGGTGGGCGTTCCGGTGATTGCTTCGGGCGGTGTCGGCAATCTGGAGCACCTGGCCGCCGGCATCATCGAAGGCAAGGCCGACGCGGTCCTCGCGGCGAGCATCTTCCACTTCGGCGAGTACAGTGTGCCGGAGGCCAAGGCCTACCTGGCCAGCCGCGGCATCGTCGTGCGCTGATCCCTTCCGGGCCGGGGTTCTCCCGGCCCGATGGCTCTATCCTGGGCCGTCCTTCTCCTGCGTCCGGTGGCCGCATCCCCTTCCTGCGCACGAAGCTTGCTAGCCAAAGGCTCAAGTCAAGGTGCTGGCGCTCCCGAGTCAAGGTACTGGCGTTCCAAAGTGAATGTGCTGGCGTACCTGTGTCCCATTGCCATATTCATAGGGTTTATTGGCGTCAATTCTCCGAGTAAGCTCTGCGCCTTCTCAGAAATGTCATACGCAGGAAATATCTCGATGCTGAAGCGCATTCTGCTCGCATGGCTAGGCTGCGGCCTGCTTCTGGCCAGCGCGGCAAGGGCTGAAACGGATTCTTCGGACTACAGCGTGGTGCTGCTCACCGAGAACTTCCCTCCCTACAACATGGCCATCAACGGCAAGAACTTCGCCCAGGAAGACAGCATCGACGGCATCGCCGTGGATATCGTCAAGGAAATGTTCAAGCGTGCCGGTGTGCAGTACAGCCTGACCCTGCGCTTCCCCTGGGACCGTATCTACAAGCTGGCGCTGGAGAAGCCCGGCTACGGCGTGTTCGTCACCGCCCGCCTGCCCGAGCGCGAGAGCCAGTTCAAATGGGTCGGTCCGATCGGCCCGGACGACTGGGTCCTGCTGGCCAAGGCCGACAGCAAGATCACCCTGAACAATCTGGACGAAGCCAAGCAGTACCGCGTCGGTGCCTACAAGGGCGACGCCATGGCTGACTACCTGACCGAGCACGGCTTCGAGCCGGTGCTGGCGCTGCGCGACCAGGAGAACGCCGGAAAGCTGCAGGAAGGCTCGATCGACCTGTGGGCCAGCGGTGACCCGGCGGGCCGCTACCTGGCCAAGCAGGTCGGCGTCACCGGCCTGAAGACCGTGCTGCGCTTCAACAGCGACCAGCTGTTCCTCGCGCTGAACCGCGAAACCCCGGACGCCGTGGTGCAGAAGCTGCAAGGGGCGCTGGACAAGATGCGCGCCGAAGGCTTCGTCGACGACGTGCTCAACAGTTACCTGTAACACCCGAAGGCCGGCCACTCGCCGGCCTTCGTGTTTGGCGCCGACACCCCTCGGCGCCGGTTTTGCCACGGAAGGCAGACGAGCGAAGTATTCCGTCCCCTCTGCAGGGATGCCGCAAGCCCAATAACGATAACCAAGCGAGCGGTATGACCATGCTGAAAGTCCTGATCAAGACCCTGACCCTGGGGTCTGTTGCTGGGGGCCGCCACGGCCCGCGCCGAGTTGCCCTCCGATTACAAGATGGTGCTGCTCACCGAGAACTTCCCGCCGTTCAACATGGCGGTGGACGACAAGAACTTCGCCCGCGACGATGGTATCGACGGCATCAGCGCCGACATCGTCCGCGAGATGTTCAAGCGTGCTGGCATCCAGTACAGCCTGAGCCTGCGCTTCCCCTGGGATCGGCTGTACAAGCTGGCCCTCGACAAGCCCGACTACGGGCTGTTCTCCACCACCTACACGCCCGAGCGCGTGCCGCTGTTCAAGTGGGTCGGCCCGATCGCCAAGACCCATTGGGTCCTGCTGGCGCCGCCGGGTAGTTCGATCAAGGTGAAGGACCTCAAGGATGCCGCCAAGTACAAGCTCGGCGCCTACAAGAACGACGCCGTCAGCCAGAACCTGGAAAGCCAGGGCATCCCGGTGCTCAACGCGCTGCGCGACCAGGAAAACGTGAAGAAGCTGACCACCGGCGAGATCGACCTGTGGGCCACCACCGACCCGGTGGGCCGCTACCTGGCCAAGCAGGAAGGCGTGTCCGGCCTGCAGACCGTCCTGCGCTTCAACGAGGCCCAGCTGTACCTGGCGATCAACAAGGACACCCCGGACGAGGTGGTGGCGAAGCTGCAGAAGGCGCTGGATGAAATGCGCGCGGATGGCTTCATCGAGCAGGCGACCAATAACTACCTGTAAGGTCGGCTTTTCATTGTAGGAGCGAGCTTGCTCGCGAACCCAGCTTCCGGGGATTCCGGTGTCGTGCGCTGTTCGCGAGCAAGCTCGCTCCTACAGAACGCTGCGTTTCAGCGGTAGATGCCGTTCGGCCCATGCCCTGCCATGGCGCGGTTGCCGCGTTCGGCGATCATCAGCGAAGGTTTCACCAGCTCGAAGCCCTGAGCCTTCAGGGTTGGCAGCACGCGCTTGAGTACGGCCAGGGTCGCCGGCTTCGGGTGGCCGATCATCACCACCGTGCCCTGTTTGCGCGCCAGTGCCAGGCCGCGCTGCATCTGCTCCATCACCGCCGCTTCACTCGGGTCGTCATCGAGGAACACGTCCCGCGACAGGCTGGCGAGACCGATCTTCTGTGCCTCGGCGGCGGCCACGGTGGCGGCGCTGGTACGGCTGTCGAGGAGGAACAGGTGGCGACGCTGCAGTTCCGCCGCCAGCCAGGCCATGGCCGGGCGGTCGGCCGTCATGCGGCTGCCTTCGTGGTTGTTCAGGCCTTGCACGTAGGGCACTTTCGCCAGCGCGGCGTCGAGGCGGCGCGCGCGTTCCTCCTGGGTCAGTTCCGGACGCCAGGCGTAGTCACCGCCGGCCGGGTCCATCGGCATGTGCAGCATGATGGTGCGCCCGCGCTGATGCGCCTCGCGCGCCAGCTCGGCGGCGTGGGGCGTGTCCGGGATGATCGCCAGGGCGATGGCGGGGGAGATGTCGAGCACCTGGCGGTCGCGCGCCAGGTTCTGCCCGAGGTCGTCGATGACGATGCTGACCAGCGGCTTGCCGCCGTCCGGCCGGGGCGCGGCCGCCGCCGGCAGGCACAGCAGCGCACCCAGGCACAGGCCGAACAGCAGCCGGGCCGGGCGCATCGCTTAGTTGTTGCCGCGGCTGACGCTGAGTCCTTTCAGCAGGCTGAGGGCTTGGCTGAGCTGGTAATCGCCATCCTGCGGGCGATCCACCGGCGGCTTGCCAGAGGCGGTCGGGCGATCCTGGCCGCCATTGCCGTTGGCCAGGTGGCCCTGCAGGTCGGCTTCCTTGAAGCCGTCGAACTCGCTTTTCTCGCGGGTCACCTTGGCGCGCTCCACCTCGATGTCCGGGGTGATGCCCTGGGCCTGGATGGAACGGCCATTGGGGGTGTAGTACAGCGCGGTGGTGAGCTTCAGGGCGCGGTCGTTGTTCAGCGGCAGCACGGTCTGCACCGAGCCCTTGCCGAAGCTGTCGGTGCCCATGAGGATCCCGCGTTTCTGGTCCTGCAGGGCGCCGGCGACGATCTCTGCCGCCGAGGCGCTGCCGCCGTTGATCAGCACCACCAGCGGCACGCCGTCGCTCGGGTCGGCCGGATCGGCGGAGAAGCGCAGCTCGGAGTTGGGGATGCGGCCCTTGGTGTAGACGATCAGGCCCTTGGTGAGGAAGGCGTCGGCCACTTCCACGGCCGATTGCAGTACACCGCCGGGGTTGTTGCGCAGGTCCAGGATCACGCCCTTGAGCTTGCCCTTGTTGTCGTTGCGCAGCTTGGACAGCGCCTTGACGGTTTCCTCGCCGGTGTTGACCTGGAACTGGGTGATGCGCAGGTAGCCGTAGCCCGGTTCGAGCATCTGGCTCTTCACGCTCTTGACCTTGATGATCGCGCGCTTGAGGGTGACGTCGAACGGTTTTCCGCCGCCGCGCACGATGGTCAGGGTGATCGGCGAGCCGGCCTTGCCGCGCATGCTGTCCACCGCCTCGTTCATCGACTGGCCCTTGGTCGGCTTGCCGTCGATCTTGACGATCAGGTCGCCCGGCTGGATGCCGGCGTTGGCCGCGGGAGTGTCGTCGATCGGCGAGATCACCTTGACGAAGCCATCCTCGCTGCCGACCTCGATACCCAGGCCGCCGAACTCACCGCTGGTGCTTTCCTGCAGCTCGGCGAATTCCTCCGGGCCCAGGTAGGCCGAATGCGGATCGAGGTTGCTGAGCATGCCCTTGATGGCATTCTCCAGCAGCGTCTTGTCGTCCACCGGTTCGACGTAGGCCGCCTTCACCCGGTCCAGGACCTCGGCAAAGGTGCGCAGCTCGTCGAGCGGCAGCGGAGCCTCCTTGCCGTTGGCCGCGGGGGATGCAGCCGGCGCGTCGGCGGCCTGGACCGCACCGACACCGAGCAGCAAGGCCAGGGCCAGGGTAGTGAGACGGAAAGCATGCGACATGTTTGGCTCCTAATGCGTGTTCGACGCTTATCCCTGCGTACGACACCAGGTCGAAGGGTCCGCCGGGCGGCCCTGATGGCGAATGGCAAAATACACCGCCGGGGTACTCTGACCACCGCTGGCTCCCACGGTTGCAATGGGATCGCCCGCTTTGACGGTATCGCCGGCGTCCTTCAGAAGACTTTGATTATGCCCATAAAGGCTGAGGATAGCCACCACCGTGGTCGAGAATCACCAGCAGGCCTGAGCCGCGCAGCCAGTCGGCGAACACCACGCGGCCGCCATGCACGGCACGCACGGTGCTGCCGGCGGAGGCACCGATCAGCACGCCATCCCAGGTGGCACCGGGGTCGTCGCCACGCGGGCTGCCGTAGCGCGCCAGGCGACGGCCATCCACCGGCCAGGGCAGCTTGCCCTTGGTGGCGGCGAAGGCGCCTCCGAAGCCAGCGCCGCTGGAGACCAGCGGGCCGCTGTAATCCGGTCGCTTGGAGGGTGTGGCAGGCTTTTCGCCGCGGGCGGCCAGTTCCTGCTCGCGCTTGACCCGCTCGCGTTCGGCGGCCAGGGCGCGCTGGCGCGCTTCCTCGGCTTCGCGGGCCTGGCGGGCGAGGGTTTCCTCGATGGTCTTGAGGACCTTGTTCAGGTCGTCCTGGCTCTGCTCGCGATCCTTGAGCTTGCTGCTGCCATCCTTCAGGTCGCTGTTGAGCTTGGCCAGGGTTTCCTGGCGCGCCTTGCGGGCGTCGGCCAGCTCCTGGCGTCGGGCCTCGAGGGCCGTCTGCTGGGCGACCTGCTCGTCCTTCTGCGAGGTGATTTCCTGCTCGACGTTGCTCAGCTGGCGCAGGGTCTCGTTGAAGGCCGAGAGCTGCTCCAGGCGCGCCTTGTTGATGTAGTCGTAGTAGGTCAGGGTGCGGCTGAATTTCTCGGGATGCTCCTGGTTCAGCAGCAGCTTGAGGTATTCCTGGCGGCCACTCTGGTAGGCGGCGCGGGCCTGGATGGCGATCAGGCGCTGCTGCTCAAGGCGTGCGCCCTGGAGTTTTTTTTCTCTGAATCGAGGCGCTGCAGCTCTTCCTCGTTCTTCTTCATCTCGTCCTGGATCTGCTTGATCTGCTTTTCCAGGTCACCCATCTGGGTCTCGGTGGACTTGAGCTGCTTCTGCACCCCGGACTTCTCGTCCTGGATGTTCTTCAGGTTCTTCTTCAGCTCATTGATGTCTTTCTGCGTCTGCTCCAGCTGACGTTGGGCGTCGGCGCGTTCGTCGGCAACGGCCGCGAGCGGGCTCAGGAGGCAGATCAGCAGCAGCGGGAGGAGGGCACGAGGCATTGGGTGGCAGGCACCTGGATTCTGGACCGGGCTAGTACGCCCGTGGCGGGCGCTAAAAAAAACGCCCCAGGCCGCATGGCGTGGGGCGTTTGCTCTGACCGGCGGGAGATGGCTCACGTTCCCGTCCAATCGTGACCCTTAAAGGAGGGTCACGATCGACTTGCCGGTCATCTCTTTTGGTTGCTCCAGACCCATCAGATTCAGCAGGGTCGGGGCCACGTCGGCGAGTACGCCGCCCTCGCAGATGCTCAGCTTGCGCTTGCCGACATAGACGAAAGGCACCGGCTCGCAGGTGTGCGCGGTGTGCGCCTGGCCGGTCATGGCGTCTTCCATCTGCTCGACGTTGCCGTGGTCGGCGGTGATCAGGGCTTCGCCGCCGACCTTGTCCAGTGCCTCGACGATCCGACCGACGCAGGCATCCAGGCACTCGACGGCCTTCACCGCGGCCTCGAACACGCCGGTGTGGCCGACCATGTCGCCGTTGGCGTAGTTGACGATGATCACGTCGAAACGCTGGTTCTCGATGGCGTCGACGATCCGGTCGGTGACTTCCGGCGCGCTCATTTCCGGCTGCAGGTCATAGGTAGCGACCTTGGGCGACGGAATGAGAATGCGCTCTTCGCCTTCGAAGGGCTCTTCGCGGCCGCCGGAGAAGAAGAAGGTCACGTGGGCGTATTTCTCGGTCTCGGCGATGCGCAACTGGGTCTTGCCGTTCTTGGCCAGGTACTCGCCCAGGACGTTGTCCAGGGACTCGGGCTTGAACGCGCTGGGCGCCGGGATGCTGGCCGCGTACTGGGTGAGCATCACGTACTCGGCCAGGTGCAGCTCGCGCTGGCGCGGGAACTCCTTGAAGCCCGGCTCGACGAAGGCGCGAGACAGTTCGCGGGCGCGGTCGGCGCGGAAGTTCATGAAGACCACGGCGTCGCCGTCTTCCACGCGTACCTGCTCGCCAATGCGGGTAGCCTTGACGAATTCGTCGCTCTCGCCGCGCTCATAGGCCGCGTTCAGTGCGCCCACGGCGGTCTCGGCAGTGAATTCGGCGGTGCCGTCGGTGATCAGGTTGTAGGCAGCTTCGACGCGGTCCCAGCGGTTGTCGCGGTCCATGGCGAAGTAGCGGCCGATGATGCTGGCGGTGCGGCCCTTGCCGATGCGGGCGAAGGCGTCGTCGAGCAGCTTCAGCGAGGGCTCGGCGCTCTTGGGCGGTGTGTCGCGGCCGTCGAGGAAGGCGTGCAGGTAGATTTTCTCGGCGCCACGCTGCGCAGCCAGTTCGGCCATGGCGATCAGGTGGTCCTGGTGGCTGTGCACGCCACCATCGGAGAGCAGGCCGAGGATGTGCACGGCCTTGCCGGCTTTCGCTGCCTTGTCCACGGCGCCGGTCAGCACGGGGTTCTGGAAGAACTCGCCGTCGCGGATCGCCTTGGTGACGCGGGTGAAGTCCTGGTAGACGACGCGGCCGGCGCCCAGGTTCATATGGCCAACCTCGGAGTTGCCCATCTGGCCATCGGGCAGGCCGACGTCCATGCCCGAGCCGGAGATCAGACCGTTCGGCTGGCTGGCCAGCAGGCGGTCCCAGTTGGGCTTCTTCGCGGCGTAGATGGCGTTGTATTCCGGGCTCTCGCTATGGCCGAAGCCGTCCAGAATGATCAGGACCAGCGGTTTGGGCGTTGCAGTCATAGTTACGGCTCTTTCCGAGAATAGGGGTCAGAAAAGGACCGGCATTTTACCTTTTGGTGCCGACAGACGCCATGATCCGCAGGGTTCAGCCGTCAGATACGCGCGTGTATACTGGCCGGCATTTTTACGTCTGGATGTCCTGCGCATGTCTTCGTTTCTTCCTCGTCTGATCGAATTCGCCACCCACCACTACCTGCTGGTCGGTGCCCTGGTCATCCTGCTGGTGCTGCTGGCCCTGCATGAAATGCGCAAGGGCGGCCGCGCGCTGTCCACCCGCGAGCTGACCGCCATGGTCAACGCCGAGCAGGCCGTGGTGCTGGATATCCGCCCGACCAAGGAATTCACCACCGGCCACATCGTCGGTGCGCTGAACATTCCGGCGGACAAGCTGAACGCCCGCATGAGCGAGCTGGACAAGCACAAGGCCAAGACCATCATCGTGGTCGATGGCATGGGCCAGCACTCGGGCACCTGGTGCAGCGTGCTGCAGAAGGCCGGCTACACCGCCGCCAAGCTGTCGGGCGGCATTGGCAGCTGGCGTGGCGACAACCTGCCCCTGGTGAAGTGAGATGCCGTCGACCTTGATCTACACCAGCGCGTGGTGCCCTTATTGCATCCGCGCCAAGGCCCTGCTGGACAGGAAGGGTGTCGCCTACGAGGAGATCTCCGTGGACGGCAAGCCTGGCGTTCGCGCCGAGATGGCCAGCAAGGCGGGTCGCACTTCGGTGCCGCAGATCTGGATCGACGGAACCCACATCGGCGGCTGCGACGATCTTTACGCGCTGGAACGCGCGGGCAAGCTGGATACGCTGCTCTCGGCGTAATTCCTCATTCTGAAACGATGCACAAGAAGGTCCCGAAATGACTGAACAAGCCAGCAACGGCGCAGCCGAACAAGACAACAACCCGCAGTTCTCGCTGCAGCGCATCTACGTGCGCGACCTCTCCTTCGAGGCCCCCAAGGCTCCGGAAATCTTCCGCCAGGAGTGGCAGCCGGCCATTTCGATGGACCTGAACACCCGTCAGAAGCAACTCGATGGCGACTTCTACGAAGTGGTCCTGACCGTTTCGGTAACCGTGAAGAACAACGAAGAAACCGCTTTCATCGTTGAAGTGCAGCAGGCCGGTATCTTCCTGATCAAGGGCCTGGACGCGTCCAGCATGAGCCACACCCTGGGTGCCTTCTGCCCGAACATCCTCTTCCCGTACGCCCGCGAAACCCTGGACAGCCTGGTTGTCCGCGGCTCCTTCCCGGCGCTGATGCTGTCCCCGGTGAACTTCGATGCGCTGTACGCGCAGGAAATCGCCCGCATGCAGGCTTCCGGCGAGATCCCGGCCCAGTAATCACTGACGCCGAACGAGAAAGGCGCCTTCGGGCGCCTTTTTCTTTGCCTGCGATTCAGCGGCGGAGCGTTGTAGGAGCGCGCCGTGCGCGCGATCGCGGGCATGGCCCGCTCCTACAGGTCAGCGCCGACATCAACAGTCCGCTCACAGGCCAAGGCAGGGCGTTCAAGTTTGGTGCATGCGCACTAGAGGGGCGCAGGCGGGCACCGGTTTGCTATCTCGGCGGTAGCCCCGCTGGACGGGTGGGTCAAGCACTTGGCGAATCGGCGGAAGCCCCGCCGTTGCGGGCCTTGAGCTGTTTTCGAGGTATACCGTTTGAGGTCTGCGCCAATCTTGGCACGCCCTCTGCAATACCCCAGACAACAGCGATTTCAGGGGCCTCGGTACAGGCAGGCTGGGGAACCCCTCTTTTACAACTTGCGAGCGCGCCACCCGAAGCGGTGGCCGTCGCAGCCGGTTCGGGGGTCCTGGTACAGGCAGGCCGGGAAAGCCCCCTTTTTATGCCCGCAGGCGCGCCACGGCGAGCCTCGCACCCGTTAGGGGTCCTGGTACAGGCAGGCCGGGTAAACCCCTCTTTTATGCCGCGATTCTCCGTCTGGAGGACTCGCTTTCCGCTTCGGGGCCCCGGACCAGGCAGGCCGGGAAAACCCCGCTTTTATTCGGGCCGCGCGCTGATAGTCAGGCGCCATCGGCCCTCGACCTCGGCACTGTCCCAGGTGCCTTGCAGGCGTCGGGTCGACAGCAGTGTCAGCAGAACCCCACGCTCCCCTGGTTCCAACTTCCAGCGCACTGGCGCATCACCAATGCGCAACTGGCCCTGCTGAGCGCCGCCGTTGGCATCGATCTGCAGGGCAAGCGCGCCCTCCAGATGACCGGCGCGAACGGCGGGCTGCGCGTCCAGGGTGAGCACCAGGCCATTGGCAGAAGGCTCTACGGCAAGGATCTGCGGTGGCCCCTCGTGCGGTGGGTTGACCAGACGGCCCAGCATCAGGCCCAGCAGCAGACCGAGCACGCACAGCGAAACCAGCACCTTCAGCCACGGCCTGGGCCGCATTTGCTCCTTGGCGGGGGTAGAATGCCCGTCGTTCTCAGGCTCGGAGCGCTGCATGTTCCACGTAATCCTTTTTCAACCGGAAATCCCCCCAAACACCGGCAACATTATCAGGCTGTGCGCCAACGCGGGCTGCAGCCTGCACCTGATCGAGCCGCTGGGCTTCGAGTTGGACGACAAGCGTCTGCGTCGCGCCGGGCTGGATTACCACGAGTACGCCAGCGTGCGCCGCTATGCGAGCCTCGAAGAATGCCTGGAGCAGCTCGGCCAGCCGCGCCTGTTCGCTTTTACCACCAAGGGCTCGCAGCCGTTCCACGAAGTGGCCTATGAGCGCGGCGACGCCTTCCTGTTCGGCCCGGAAAGCCGTGGCCTGCCGGAAGAAGTGCGCGACGCCCTGCCGCCGGAACAGCGCGTGCGTCTGCCGATGCGCCCCGGCTGCCGCAGCCTGAACCTGTCCAACACCGTGGCTGTGACCGTCTACGAAGCCTGGCGCCAGCACGCTTTCTCGATGGATTGAGCGTTTTCTGATCGACTCGCGCAAACCCGCGCCGGACGGGGAGTGCAGCGGCTTGCCCCAAGCTTATCCACAGGCAGGCACACAGTGGATGTGGGCAAGCCGGAAATTCCTGCACAGAAACCACGCAAACCCCTAGACCGCGCGTGCTCTGGGCTGTAGCACGTTCCTTCCCCGTTCCGTGCACAGTGTTATCCACAGGTTCTGGGGATGGATGTTGCCGGGATGTGACCGCGCCTTGCTGACGCTGATCGCGGACGGAGTCCGCTCCTACACCTGACCCCGAGCGTAGGAGCAACTGTCTTTTCCCGGTGAGCCCGTGACCGAGGGAATTCCCTCTCCCCAGCCCTGGCTGCGCGCCCCGCTCCGAAGGGAGAGGGAGCCGTCCGTGCCGGCTGGAGCATCGGTTTCAACCTGCACCGATCCAGTCCCCTCTCCCTTCAGGGAGAGGGTTAGGGAGAGGGCTAGCCCTCGCTGAGAAATCCCAAACTACGTAGGAGCGGACTCTGTCCGCGATTGGCCAAAGCCGGCACGGTGCTCACGGTGATGCAAGAAAAAAGGGCCTTCCGGCCCCTTTTCAATCGCAGGACCTCAGTCCTCGCCGTCGTCGTCCGGGCCGTCGATCTTCATGCCCAGTTCCTTGATCTTGCGGGTCAGGGTGTTGCGGCCCCAGCCCAGCAGCACGGCGGCATCGCGGCGGCGACCGGCGGTGTGCTTGAGCGCGGTCTCGATCATGATCCGTTCGAAGGCCGGCACGGCGGTGTCCAGCAGGCTGGACTGCCCGCGCCCCAGCGCCTGGTCGGCCCAGTGGCGCAGGGCCTGTTCCCAGTTCGCAGCCGGCACGCTGTCCTGCGGCTGGGTCATCAGCTCCGGCGGCAGGTCATCGACATGCACCTCGCGGCCGGAGGCCATGACGGTGATCCAGCGGCAGGTGTTCTCCAGCTGGCGCACGTTGCCCGGCCAGCCGAGGTTCTTCAGGTATTCCTCGGTTTCCGGCTTGAGCAGCTTGGGCTCGACCGCCAGCTCCTGTGCGGCGCGAGAGAGGAAGTGCCGGGCCAGCGCGGGGATGTCCTCGCGGCGGTCGGCCAGGCGCGGGATGTGCACGCGGATGACGTTCAGGCGGTGGAACAGGTCTTCGCGGAACTTGCCTTCGCGTACCAGGTTTTCCAGGTTCTGGTGGGTCGCGGCGATGATCCGCACGTCCACTTTCACCGGGGTGTGGCCACCCACGCGGTAGAACTCGCCGTCCGCCAGCACCCGCAGCAGGCGGGTCTGGGTGTCGGCCGGCATGTCGCCGATTTCGTCGAGGAACAGCGAGCCGCCGTCGGCCTGCTCGAAGCGGCCGCGACGCTGGTTGGCCGCGCCGGTGAAGGCGCCTTTCTCGTGGCCGAACAGCTCGGACTCCATCAGGTCCTTGGGGATCGCCGCCATGTTCAGCGCGATGAACGGCGAGGCCGCGCGCGGGCTGTGGCGGTGCAGGGCGTGGGCGACCAGCTCCTTGCCGGTGCCCGACTCGCCGTTGATCAGCACGGTGATGTTGGAGTGCGAGAGGCGACCGATGGCGCGGAACACCTCCTGCATCGCCGGCGCCTCGCCGATGATCTCCGGGGTGCGCGTCTGGTTGGCCGGCGCTTCCAGGCCCTGCTGTTCCTGGGCGTGCTGGTTGGCGCGCTTGACCAGGGAGACGGCCTCGTCGACGTCGAAGGGCTTGGGCAGGTATTCGAAGGCACCGCCCTGGTAGGAGGCTACGGCGCTGTCCAGGTCCGAGTGCGCGGTCATGATGATCACCGGCAGGCGCGGGTGTACCTCGCGGATCTGCGCCAGCAGGTCCAGGCCGCTGGAGCCGGGCATGCGGATGTCGGAGATGATCACGTCCGGCTGTTGCCGGCCCAGGCGGCTCATTACGCTGTCGGCGCTGTCGAAGCTGACGGTGGTCATGCCTTCCTGCTGCAGGGCTTTTTCCAGTACCCAGCGGATGGAGCGGTCGTCGTCGACGATCCAGACGGTCTCTGATCGGCTCATGTTCAATGCACTCCTTGTTCCAGGGGCAGGAACAGACTGAATACGGTGTGGCCTGGATGGCTCTCGCATTCGATCAAGCCCTGGTGCTGGCTGATGATGTTCTGGGTGATGGCGAGTCCCAGGCCGGTGCCGTCGGCGCGGCCGCTGACCATGGGATAGAAGATGGTGTCCTGCAGTTCGGCCGGGATGCCCGGGCCGTTGTCGATGATCTCCACCTTGCACACCAGGCGATGACGCGTGTGGCCGATGGTGAACTGGCGCAGCGTGCGGGTGCGCAGGGTGATGCGCCCCAGCTTGAGTTCGTTCTGCGCGGCAATCGCCTGCATGGCGTTACGCACGATGTTGAGCACGGCCTGGATCATCTGCTCACGATCGATCAGCAGGTCCGGGATGCTCGGGTCGTAGTCGCGCACCAGCGGGATGGTGCCCTGGGTCTCGGCTTCCACCAGGCTGCAGACGCGCTCCAGCACCTCATGGACGTTGGTCACCGAGAGCTGCGGCAGCTTGTTGGAGCCCAGCATGCGGTCCACCAGATTCCTCAGGCGGTCGGCTTCTTCGATGATGACGTTGGTGTAGTCCTTCAGCGATTCCTCTGGCAGCTCGCGGGAAAGCAGCTGTGCCGCACCACGAATGCCGCCCAGCGGGTTCTTGATCTCGTGGGCCAGGCCGCGCACCAGCAGCTTGGTGGTTTCCTGCTTGGACAGCTGCGCCTCTTCCTTGGTGATCCGCAGCAGTCGGTCGCGCGGGTGGACTTCCAGCAGCAGCAGGGTGTCGCGGCGGTCGAGGATTGGCGTCACCGCATAATCCACGGTGATGGTCTGGCCGGTCAGCGAGGTCAGGCTCGCCTCGCGCTTGGTGAAGGGGTGCGCCTCTTCCACTGCCTGGCGCAAGGACTGCAGCGCCTCGGGCGATTCGGTGAACAGCTCGCTGATGAACTGCCCGTGGCTGCGCTGGCCGCTGACCGCCAGCAGCATTTCCGCCGCCGGGTTCATGTACTCCAGGCGCAGCTCGGCATTGAGCAGGATCACCGCCGTGGTGAGGTTGTCGAGCAACAGGCGGAGCTGGGTTTCTGTAGGCATGGCGTAAGAGATGTCCCAAGACTGTGCGGGAAAATGCAAAAAGCAAACCAGGCCCTGAAAAGACGCGTATTTCGCGGCATCGCGCTGATTTGCGGTGCGCAGGCGGTCGATCCGGTCAGCAGAAATGACCCGAAATGGGGAGAGTATAGAAAGTGGTGCAGGGGTATGCACCGATATGGTGCGTTTGTGTCCGGCCGCACGCCGCGTCAGCGGTCGGCGGCGGCGAGCGGGTGGGAAGTGTCGAGATCGGCCGATTCGGCCACCGAAACACGGAACATGTGGAAAGGCTGACTGGGCGTCTGCTCGATGGTGCGGCCGAGGGTGTCGATGATCTCCACCGAAAGCTGGTGGGTGCCCCGGTCGATGTTGTTCAGCGGGAATACCGGGCTGCGGCCGGGCTCGCCCACGGGCTTGCCGTCCAGCAGCAGGCGGTAGAGATGGCCGGGGAGCAGGGCCGGGTCGCTGGTAGCCGAGACGATCAGCGCGCCGTCATTGGCTCGAACGGTGGCGTCGGGCTCCGGCACGATGATACGCAGCAGCTGGTAGGCCGGAGGTCCGGGCGGTAGCGCGGGCGTGGCTGGCGCGTAGAGTGGTGGCGGCATGCGCACGCCGTTGGGCGAGCCGGGCTGGGAGTTGATCGGCGCCAGTTGCAGCTTCTGCGCGTTGCCGCGCGGCGGCTGATCGGTGAAGACGCGATTACCTTCCTTGTCGATGTAGGTGTAGACCTCGGCGCTGGCCGACAGGCAGAACAGCGCCGACAACAGGAGCATCACCAGATGGCGCATCGTCAGCCGCCCGTCCGGGGTTGGATCTTGGGCCGTTGCGGGCTGTTGGTGCTGATGCGTTGCAGGGTGAAGCTCACCGGCGCGCTGGCCTGGATCACGCGGCTGCCCTGCAGGACCTGGACGGCCAGCGTGTGGTCGCCGCGGTCGATTTCCTGCATGGCGATGCTGGTGCTGCTGGTCGGTGCGCCATAGGGCTGGCCGTCGAGTACCAGTTGCAGCAGATGGCCGCCCGCCAGGGCAGGCTGCACCACGACATTGACGATGAAGGTGCCGTTGTTCTGTCGCAGTGATTCGTCGTCGGGCAGGTTGCTCAGGGCGAGAATCGCGTAGGCACTGCTGGCCTGGTTCGCGGTGCCGCTGTCGGCGGGCGCAGCGACCGGCCCCTGCGGTCCGACGGTGTTGGTCGGCGGCAGCTCCACGGGCTTGGCGTCGACGTTGGTCGGCGGCTGGTTGGTGAACACTGTCTTGCCGTTGGCATCGGTGTACTTGTAGATCTGCGCGCTGGCTGGCAATGCGGCGGCGAGCAGCAGGGCGGTGAGGATCAGGCGCATGAAGAATCTCCGGAGGGTCGTGCCAAGCCTTGCACTGCCGACGGCAGCTGGCAAGTTGCCTATTGTCTTTCAGCAGGGCAGCGCGCGTTGTGCGCTGCTACTCGTGCACGGACCTTTCCTGTGCGGGGCGGGTCCGAGCCAGACGCCGGCGTCTGTATGATGCGGGCAAGCGTGATTTTCCATTGTTCCGGGGTGTGCCTGTGATTCTGATTCGTTACCTGCTTCGTCAGTGGCTGCTGCTGTGCTGCCTCGGCCTGGGCTTGTCCTTCGCCGTACCCGCCATGGCAGCGCTTCCCGGGGCTCTCGCCGGGGTGACGGGCAGTGGCGAGGCGAAGGTCAGCGATGCCCAGCTGGAGCAGTCGCTGAACCAGGTGATCAAGACCCTGGAGAACGACCAGCAGCGCGCCGACCTGCTGAAGAAGCTCAAGCAGTTGCGCGACGCCACGCAGAAGGGCGCTGAAGAGCAGGGCGGCGTTCTGGGCTTGATCGGCGATACCCTGGGCAGCCTGGAGAAGCAGTTCGAAGGCGCCAACAGCCCGCTGGTGCGCTGGTCCGAGCTGTTCCAGGGCGCTGGCTTCGAGCTCGAAGCGCGCACCCCGTCGCTGGCGGAATGGCCGGGCATGGTCCTCGATTTCGCCCTGGTCATCCTCATCTGGGCCTGCGTTGCCCTCGGCCTGCGCTGGATCGCCGGGCGCATGCGCAAGCGCTTCGGCCTGGAAGACGAACTGCCCCAGCATCCCAAGACCCGCGACCTGCTGCTGTTCGCCCTGCGCAAGCTCGGCCCCTGGCTGGTGGCTTTCCTGATAACCGTTTATCTCTCGGTGGTACTGCCCAGCTCGCTCGGCAAGCTGGTGGCGATGGTGATCGCCTACACCCTGGTGTGCGGCACGCTGTTCTCCGCGCTCTGCGTGATTTCCCTGTCGCTGCTCAGTGGCCCGCACCGCATGCGGGCGCTGGATATCCTGCGTCGCCGCGCCTTCCGCCCGCTCTGGCTGATCGGCAGCCTCGCGGCGATGGGTGAAGTGATGCACGACCCCCGCGTCATCGAGAGCCTGGGGATGAACATCTCGCTGTTCGTCGGCTCCGTGGCGAACATCTGTGCGGCGCTGCTGACCGCGCTGTTCGTCCTGCAGTTCCGCCGGCCCATCGCCCACCTGATCCGCAACCAGCCGCTGGAGCGTCGCCTCAAGCGTCGGGGCCTGAGCGACCTGGTGGAGCTGGTCGGCTCGATCTGGTTCCTGCCGGTGCTGGTGCTGGTGGGCATCTCGCTGTTCGCCACCATCGTCACGGCCGGCGACAGCAGTTACGCCCTGCGCCGCGCCCTGGTCTGTGCTGTCGTGGCGGTAGTGGCTATGACCGTCAACGGTCTGATCCGCCGCGCCCACCAGCGCTCCGCCCGGCGCGGTGCGCGCCGCCATGCGCCGTACATCGAGCAGTTGCAGAGCTTCGGCTACACGCTGCTGCACATCGCCAGCCTGCTGTTCTTCCTGGAGATCGGCCTGCGCGTCTGGGGTATGTCGCTGGTGCGCTTCGCCGAAGGCGACGGCTCGCAGATCAGCCTCAAGCTGTTCAGCTTCGGCACCACCCTGCTGGTTGCCTGGCTGGTCTGGATCCTCACCGATACGGCGGTGCAGCACAGCCTCGGCCTGGGCGGCAAGAAGAGCGCCAACGCCCGCGCACTGACCATGCTGCCGCTGATCCGCAACGTGCTGTTCGTGACCATCGCGGTGATTGCGCTGATCGTCGCTCTGGCGAACATGGGCATGAACGTCACACCGCTGCTCGCCGGTGCCGGTGTCATCGGTCTGGCCATCGGCTTTGGTGCGCAATCGCTGGTCGCGGACCTGATCACCGGCCTGTTCATCATCATCGAGGACTCGCTGTCCATCGACGACTATGTCGACGTTGGCGGCCACCTCGGCACGGTGGAGGGCCTGACTATCCGCACCGTGCGCCTGCGCGACCTGGACGGCGTGGTGCACACCATCCCGTTCAGCGAGATCAAGAGCATCAAGAACTACTCGCGGCAGTTCGGCTACGCCATGTTCCGCTGGCCGGTGCCGGCGAGCATGCCCATCGACGACGCGCTGGCGCTGGTCAAGGAGGTCTCCGGCGAGTTGCGCGGCGACCGCACCATCAACCGCGCCATCTGGTCACCGCTGGAAATCCAGGGCATCGAGAGCTTCGATGCCGGCCAGGCGATCCTGCGCTTCCGTTTCAAGACCGCGCCGATCCGCCAGTGGGAAGTGCAGCGCGCCTTCAATCTGCGCCTGCGGCAGAAGCTGGACAAGGCCGGGCTGGAGCTCTCCATGCCACGCCTGAATGTGCAGCTCTCGCGCCTGCGCAAATCGCGCCGCGAGGACGACGAGGAGCAAGGCGCGCCGGCGGACGGCGGGGTCTGAAGCCGGCCTTCCGTTGTCGGAGCGAGCTTGCTCGCGAATGCGTTATCCGGTGACTCCAGTGCTGTACGGTTCGCGAGCAAGCTCGCTCCTACAGGCGCAGACGCAGACACCAGCGGTTTTCTCCAGCCCATAAAAAAGGCCTCCCGAAGGAGGCCTTAATGCTGTCGCTATTTATAGGTATTCGTGGATCAGACGCTGTAGTACAGGTCGTATTCCAGCGGGTGCACGAAGGTGCGCACCTTGATTTCTTCTTCCGACTTCAGCTCGATGTAGGCATCGATGAACTCGTCGGTGAACACGCCGCCCTTGGTCAGGAACGCACGGCCCTTGTCGAGTTCTTCCAGCGCCTCTTTCAGGCTGCCGCAAACCTGCGGAATTTCCTTCGCCTCTTCCGGCGGCAGGTCGTACAGGTTCTTGTCGGCGGCATCGCCGGGGTGGATCTTGTTCTGGATGCCGTCCAGGCCCGCCATCAGCAGCGCGGCGAAGCACAGGTAGGGGTTGGCAGCCGGGTCCGGGAAGCGCGCTTCGATGCGGCGGGCTTTCGGGCTGGAAACGTACGGGATACGGATCGAGGCGGAACGGTTGCGGGCCGAGTAGGCCAGCATGACCGGGGCTTCGAAGCCCGGAACCAGACGCTTGTAGGAGTTGGTGGCCGGGTTGGTGAAGCCGTTCAGGGCTTTACCGTGCTTGATGATGCCGCCGATGAAGTACAGGGCGGTGTCGGACAGGCCGGCATAGCCTTCGCCAGCGAAGGTGTTCTTGCCATCCTTGGAGATGGACATGTGCACGTGCATGCCCGAGCCGTTGTCGCCGTACAGCGGCTTCGGCATGAAGGTCACGGTCTTGCCGTAGGCGTCAGCGACGTTGTGGATGCAGTACTTCAGGGTCTGAACTTCGTCAGCCTTGGCAACCAGGGTGTTGAACTTCACGCCGATTTCGTTCTGGCCGGCAGTCGCCACTTCGTGGTGGTGAACTTCGATGACCAGGCCCATCTCTTCCATGGCGTTGCACATGGCGGTACGGATTTCGTGGTCGTGGTCGACCGGCGGTACCGGGAAGTAGCCGCCCTTGACGCCCGGACGGTGACCTTTGTTGCCGGTCTCGATGTCAGCGTCGGTGTTCCAGGAGGCCTGCTCGGAGAAGATCTTGAACATCGAGCCGGAGATGTCGGACTTGAACTTCACTTCGTCGAAGATGAAGAACTCCGGCTCCGGGCCGACGAATACGGTGTCACCGATACCGGTGGACTTCAGGTATTCCTCGGCGCGCTTGGCGATGTTGCGCGGGTCGCGCTCGTAGCCTTGCATGGTGCTCGGCTCGATGATGTCGCAAACGATGATCAGGGTCGGCTCTTCGGTGAAGGGGTCGAGCACGGCGGTGCTGTCGTCCGGCAGCAGGATCATGTCGGAGGCTTCGATGCCCTTCCAGCCTTCGATGGAGGAGCCATCGAACATCTTGCCGGCTTCGAAGAACTCGTCGTCCAGCGCGTCGCGGGCGGGCATGGTGACGTGCTGCTGCTTGCCTTTGGTATCGGTGAAGCGCAGGTCAACCCACTTCACGTCATGATCTTTGATCAGTTGTTGCGACTTGTACGACATGCTGTCCTCCAGGAGGGATTAGAGCTGGGAGCTTTCTGTGCCCCAGTATCGGGTGATGCCGGCCGGAATACTCCGCCAGGGCAACCTGCCTCACAAGAGAGCAAGTTGCGTGCCAGTGCCCGTAAATGGGCAGAGGCCCTGAAATCACGGGCTGTAGCGGGTGTTACAGAGAATTGCGCGATAATAGTGCACCGCTTTGGTGCTCCATCGTGGTGCATGAGTCCATTTTGGTGCAGCAAAAAGAAAGTCTCCGATTTCTGCTCAAGTCTTGAGCAATTTCGGATATAATTCCGCCCCTTTTTTTCAGTCCCATGGCAATCGCCCGATCCGCATGAAACTCATCGTCAAGGTCTTCCAGGAAATCACCATCAAGAGCCGGCCGGTGCGCAAGCGCTTCATCCGCCAGCTGGCGAAGAACATTCGCACGGTGCTCCGCGATCTCGACCCCGAGCTGCTGGTCGAGGGCGAGTGGGACAACCTCGAGGTCGAGACCAGGGTCACCGACCCGAAAACCCTGCGCGAGATGATCGAGCGCCTGACCTGCACGCCGGGTATCGGCCACTTCCTGGAAGTGCACGAATACCCGCTGGGTGATTTCGACGACATCCTCGAGAAGTGCAAGGCCCACTTCGGCGACAAACTGCCGGGTAAGGTCTTCTCCATGCGCTGCAAGCGCGCCGGCAAGCACCCCTTCACCTCTATAGATGTGGAGCGTTACGTCGGTGGCGGTCTGCGTCAGCACTGCGGCGCGGCGGGCGTCTCGCTGAAGAACCCGGAAGTGGAAGTGCGCGTGGAAATCCGCCACGACCGCCTCTACGTGATCCACGCCCAGCACGATGGCCTGGGTGGCTACCCGCTGGGGGCGCTGGAGCAGGTGCTGGTGCTGATGTCCGGTGGTTTCGACTCCACCGTGGCGGCCTACCAGATGATGCGCCGCGGCATGATCAGCCACTTCGTGTTCTTCAACCTCGGTGGCCGTGCCCACGAGCTGGGCGTGATGGAAGTCGCGCACTACCTGTGGAAGAAGTACGGCAGCTCCCAGCGCGTGCTGTTCGTCAGCGTGCCCTTCGAGGAAGTGGTCGGCGAGATTCTCACCAAGGTCGACGACAGCTACATGGGCGTGACCTTGAAGCGCATGATGCTGCGCGCCGCCAGCCGAGTGGCCGAGCGTCTGGAGATCGACGCGCTGGTGACCGGTGAGGCGATTTCCCAGGTGTCCAGCCAGACCCTGCCGAACCTCTCGGTGATCGACCGGGTGACCGACACCCTGGTCCTGCGCCCGCTGATCGTCAGCCACAAGCAGGACATCATCGACACCGCCACGCAGATCGGCACCGCCGAGTTCGCCAAGCACATGCCAGAATATTGCGGTGTGATCTCAGTGAACCCGACCACCCAGGCCAAGCCGTACCGCGTCGACCACGAAGAAACCAAGTTCGACATGGCCGTGCTCGACCGCGCCCTTGAGCGTTCCACCCAGATGACCGTCGACCGCGTGATCGACGAGCTGGGCAAGGACCTCGCGGTGGAAATGGTCGACGAAGTGCTGGCCGGCCAGATCGTCGTGGACATCCGTCACCCGGATGCCCAGGAAGATGAACCGCTGGCCATCGAGGGCATCGAAGTCCTGGCCATGCCGTTCTACGCGATCAACAGCAAGTTCAAGGAACTGGACCCCAACCGCCAGTACCTCCTGTATTGCGACAAGGGCGTGATGAGTCGCCTGCACGCCCACCACCTGGTCAACGAAGGGCACACCAATGTGCGTGTTTACCGTCCGCAATAAAGGCGCGGACCAACGCCGCCAGCCCGGACTGTTCGGCGGCAGTATCCGCCACCGACCTCCCGACACATTCGGTGCGTAGGCTCACGCCCTGACCTTTTGCACCGCCGCGCCACGGCCCGGCCCCCGCTGCCGAAAACGGCAGCCGAAGATTCACTATCGAGACTGACACTGTGATCGAAAAACTGCGCAACATCGCCATCATCGCCCACGTCGACCATGGCAAGACCACCCTCGTAGACAAGCTCCTGCGCCTGTCCGGCACCCTCGACCGCAAAGAAGCGGAAAACGAGCGCGTGATGGACTCCAACGACCAGGAAAAAGAGCGTGGCATTACCATTCTGGCGAAGAACACCGCCCTGAAATGGAACGACTACAGCATCAACATCGTCGACACCCCCGGCCACGCCGACTTCGGTGGCGAGGTTGAGCGCGTGATGTCCATGGTCGACTCCGTACTGCTGGTGGTCGACGCCCAGGACGGCCCCATGCCGCAGACCCGCTTCGTGACCCAGAAGGCCTTCAAGGCCGGCCTGCGCCCGATCGTCGTGGTGAACAAGATCGACCGTCCGGGCGCGCGTCCTGACTGGGTCATCGACCAGATCTTCGACCTGTTCGACAACCTCGGCGCCACCGACGAGCAGCTGGACTTCCCGATCGTCTACGCCAGTGCCCTGAACGGCATCGCCGGCATGGACCACGAGAAGATGGACGACAACATGGACGCGCTGTTCCAGGCGATCATCGACCACGTCCCGGCGCCGAAAGTCGACGTCGACGGCCCGTTCCAGATGCAGATCTCCCAGCTGGACTACAACAGCTTCCTCGGCGTGATCGGCATCGGCCGTATCGCCCGCGGCAAGGTCAAGACCAACACCCCGGTCGTGGCCATCAGCGACGACGGCACCAAGCGCAACGGCCGCATCCTGAAGATCATGGGTCACTCCGGCCTGCAGCGCGTCGAAGTCGCTGAAGCCGAAGCCGGCGACATCGTCTGCGTCTCGGGCATGGACGAGCTGTACATCTCCGACACCCTGTGCGACCCGCAGAACGTCGAAGCGCGTCCGCCGCTGACCGTCGACCAGCCGACCGTGAGCATGACCTTCCAGGTCAACGACTCGCCGTTCGCCGGTAAAGAAGGCAAGTTCGTCACCAGCCGCAACATCAAGGACCGTCTGGACAAGGAACTGCTGCACAACGTGGCCCTGCGCGTCGAGCAAGGCGACTCCCCGGAGAAATTCAAGGTTTCCGGCCGTGGCGAACTGCACCTCTCGGTACTGATCGAAACCATGCGCCGTGAAGGCTTCGAGCTGGCCGTCGGCCGTCCGGAAGTGGTCATCATCGAGACCGCCGAAGGCGAGAAGCAGGAGCCGTACGAGAACGTCACCATCGACATCGAAGAGCAGCACCAGGGCTCGGTGATGGAGCAGATGGGCCTGCGCAAGGGCGATCTGACCAACATGATCCCCGACGGCAAGGGCCGCGTGCGCCTGGAATACACCATCCCGGCGCGTGGCCTGATCGGCTTCCGTAACAACTTCCTGACCCTGACCTCGGGCACCGGCATCCTGACCTCGACCTTCAGCCACTACGGCCCGATCAAGGCCGGCGAAGTGACCAACCGTCAGAACGGCGTGCTGGTCTCCATGGCCACCGGTACCGCGCTGACCTACTCGCTGGAAACCCTGCAAAGCCGCGGCAAGCTGTTCCTCGGCCCAGGCGACGAGATCTACGAAGGCCAGCTGGCCGGCATCAACAGCCGCGACAACGACCTGGTGATCAACCCCACCAAAGGCAAGAAGCTCGACAACATGCGCGCTTCGGGCAAGGACGAAGTCATCGCCCTGGTTCCGCCGATCCGCTTCACCCTGGAGCAGGCGCTGGAGTTCATCGCTGATGACGAGCTGGTGGAAGTGACGCCGAAGTCGATCCGTCTGCGCAAGAAAATGCTCAACGAGAACGACCGCAAGCGCTACGAGCGCGCCAAGGTCTGATCGACGGGTAACAAGGAAAAGCCGGGCATCTGCCCGGCTTTTTTTTTGCCCGTATTCCAGGCAGCTTCACTGGATATGTAGGAGCGAGCTTGCTCGCGAATGGATTCTCCGGTGGCATTGAAGCGGGGCGGTTCGCGAGCAAGCTCGCTCCTGCGAAAGGCAGCCTCGTCTTTGAAATTTCAGCGAGGCGTGGCTACGAGGCAACTTCGCGACGTCAGAGTATTCGAAGCTGAGCGTTAGTGAACGCAGGCCTGGGTGCCAGGCCGATATACTCAGCTTCCCGGGCGTTGCCGCCCGGATCGGGATGGATTCGCACAGAACCTCAAGGATTCGAAAGCATGCAATGGATTTTCATGCTGGTCGGCCTGGTCATCGGCACCGCTGCGGGCGAGTCGATCACCGGGGCGGTATTGGGCGCAGTGGTCGGCCTCGCGCTGGGGCAGACCTTCGCGCTGCACAGCCTGCAGCGGGAGAACGCCAGCCTTCGCAGTGAGCTGAAGACCTTCGGCGAACGCTTCGACCAGGGCACCAAGGCCCTGTATGAGCGGTTGCTGCAGGTGGAGCGTGGCGCGGTCGGGCAGACGCCTCCGCCTGCAAGCGTGGAGCCGGTCGCGCCGGAAATGCCGGTTGCGCCGACCGGGGTCGAGCCCGAGGTCGAAGCGCCCGTCAGCGCACCCGCGGCTACCGAGCTGGAGTGGAACATCGAGCTGCCCGCCGACGAACTGGCGCCGGCTCCGGCGGCTGCCGCGCGGGTGGAAGCCCCCATCGAGTGGTCCGACCTGGTGCTCGAGCCGATGGAAAGGCCTGCTGCCCAGGCCCGCGTCGAGGAACCCGAGGCTCAGCCGCAGCTGGCTCCCGCTGCACCTCCGCTGCCGCCGGCTCCGCCCGTTCCATCCCTGTTCGACCGTGCCTTCGGCGCCGCCCGTGATTGGCTGCTGGGTGGCAACACCGTGCTTCGCGTCGGTGTGGTGCTGCTGTTCCTCGGCCTGGCCTTCCTGCTGCGCTACGCCACCGAAGGCATGACCATGCCGCCGCAGGGGCCGTACCTCGGCACCGCCGCTGCTGCACTGGCGTTGCTTGGCCTGGGTTGGTGGCTGCGTCACCGGCGCCCGGCCTATGCGCTGATCCTCCAGGGCACCGGTATCGCCGTGCTCTACCTGACGGTGTTCGCCAGCATCAAGCTCTACCCGGCGATGAACCATGGCGAGGTGCTGATCGACCCGAAGGCCGGCTTCGTGCTGCTGGTGGCGGTCACCCTGTTCTCGGCGATTCTCGCCATCCTGCAGGATGCAGTGGGTCTTGCCGCTGCGGCGGCGCTGGGCGGTTTCGCCGCGCCGATCCTGGCGTCCACCGGCGGTGGCAGCCATGTCGCGCTGTTCAGCTACTTCGCCCTGCTCAACGCCGGCATCTTCGCCATCGCCTGGTTCAAGGCCTGGCGGATGCTCAACCTGATCGGCTTCTTCGGCACCTTCGGCATCGGCCTGGCCTGGGAGCTGCGTTCGTACCAGCCGGAGCTTTTCGCCACCACCGAGCCGTTCCTGATCCTGTTCTTCCTCACCTACGTCGCCATCGGCCTGCTGTTCGCCCGCCGTCGCCTGCGCGAGGCGGGCGGTGCGCCGGACGATGATTCCCGCGAGGCGTTGCTGCGCTGGTCGGCGCGGCAGACCGACTATGTCGACGGCACCGTGCTGTTCGGTACGCCGCTGGTGGGTTTCGGCCTGCAATACGGGATCATCCAGCACCTGGAGTTCGGCGCGGCGTTCAGCGCCCTGGCGCTGGGTCTGTTCTACATGGTGCTTGCCCGCCTGCTGGCCGGGCGCACCGCCGGCCGCGCGCTCCTTCTGGTGGAAACCTGCCTGGCGCTGGGCGTGGTATTCGGCACGCTGGCGATCCCGCTGGGCCTGGATGCGCGCTGGACCTCAGCCGCCTGGGCCGTGGAAGGCGCCGGCATCTTCTGGCTCGGCCTGCGCCAGCAACGGCCGCTGGCGCGGATCTTTGCCTTGCTGCTGCAAGTGGGCGCGGCGCTGGCCTTCCTTGCCGGCCTGGAGGTGAGCCCGCTGTCGCTGACGCTGCTCGACGGCGCGCCACTGGGCGCACTGATGCTCGGTGTGGCACTGCTGTTCAGCTTCTGGAACCTGCGCAATGCCGCTCCGCAGACCCTGCGCAGTTGGGAGCCGAACGCTCGCCCGGTGCTGGCGGCTTTCGGTCTGGCGTTCCTCTACCTGATCGCTCCTCTGCTGATGGGCGCGGACGGCACCGCCATGGCCTGGGCCGTCGCTGGGCTGGCGACCCTGTTCGCCGCGCTGCGCCTGCGTTCGCGCACCTTCCTGGCCTGCGCCTTTGCGGTGCAACTGCTGGGCGGTGCGGTGTTCCTCCTGCATCTGCACGGCGCGCAGGAGGGTGGTGGTGTGCTCGGCTCGGGTTGGCGCGGGCTGGTGACGGCCTCGCTGATCGGTCTGGCGCTGATCGCCGCCATGCTGATCGCCGCGCGGGATTCGATGGTGCGCGACGACCGCCGGCTGATGCTCGGCCTGAGCGTGGTCCTGCTACTGGGCCTGGCCTTCATCAACCTCGCCGTGCTCTTCGTGCTGCCCTGGCAGACCGCCGCCGCTGTCTGGGCTGGCAGTGGGTTGCTGATCCTCTGGCTGAGCCTGCAATTGCAGCAGCGTGCGGCCTTCGTCTTCGGTCTGGTGCTGCAGGTGATCGGCGCGGGCGCCTTCCTCTTCGGTGGCGCGGCGCTGTTCGGCGACCTGCCCAGCGAAGGCCTGAAACCGCTGGCGCACATGGGCTTCTGGACGCCCGCCGTTCTGGCGTTGGCCGCGATGATCGGCGCCTGGCGCCTGCACCGCGCCAGCGAGCGCGAGCGCAACCTGGCGCTGGGCGGCCTTGGGCTGGAGCAGCTGTCGCAACTGCTGCTGGTGTGGGGCGCTGGCTGGTGGGCACTGACTGCGCTGTGGGAGATCGCCCGTTTCGTGCCCCGCGAAATGCGTGAACACTTGGCGCTGCTGGTGGCGGCGGTCAGCGTCGGCCTCTGGTCGCTGCTGGCGCGTCGCGAGCCATGGCGCGCGCTGGCACTGCTGTGCCTGGCATTGGTGCCGGTATCGCTGGTGGCGCTGGCCAGTGCCTGGAACCTGCAATATCACCCGCTGGCGGAACTGGGCTGGCTCGGCTGGCTGGCGGTGTTCGCGGTGCATTTCTTCACCCTGCGCCGGCTCGACGCCTTGCTGCCGCACCGCGCTGCACAGGTGGCCCATGTACTGGGTTGCTGGCTGATCCTTGGCGTGCTGGCGCTGGAGCTGCGCTACCTGTTCTTCGCCCTGGCCGAGCATTACAACGCCTGGCGCTGGCTGGGCTGGGCGCTGGTGCCGAGCCTGTTCCTGATCCTCATGGGGGGCGTGGCGCGTCTGCCGTGGCCGGTGGCGGCCTTCGAGCGCGAGTACCGCGCGATCGCTGCCGCCCCGGTGGCCCTGGCGCTGCTGGGCTGGTTCTGGCTGGTCAACCTGTTCAGCAACGGTGCGGCCGACCCGCTACCGTACCTGCCGCTGGTGAACCCGCTGGAGCTGGGCATGCTCATCGTGCTCGCGGCGATCTTCCAGTGGACGCGCCTGGGCCTGCCGCAACTGGGCTTGGCCGAATCGACCCTGCGCCTGCCGGTGCAGGCGCTGCTGGGCGCTTCGCTGTTCGCCCTGCTGACCATGGCGGTGTGCCGCACCGCGCACCACTGGGGCGGCGTGCCGTTCGAGTTCGACGCGCTGAGCCAGTCCATGCTGGTACAGGCCGGGTTGTCCATCGTCTGGGCGCTGATCGCGCTCGGCCTGATGATCGCCGGGCACCTGCGCGGTCGCCGCGACTTCTGGCTGGTCGGGGCGGTGCTGCTGGTGGTCGTGGTGATCAAGCTGTTCCTCGTCGACCGCGCCAGCGGCGGCAGCCTGGAACGCATCATTTCCTTCATCGGCGTCGGCGTGCTGATGCTGATCGTCGGCTACTTCGCGCCGCTGCCGCCGCGCCGGCCGGTGCCCGAAGAGCAACCGCAACAGGAGCAACCCTCCGCATGAAGCTCAATACCCTCGTCCTGCTCGCCGGTGCCTGCCTGCTGGGCAATCACGCCAGTGCCGCGCCCGCTCCGGCGGACTTCGCCCATCGCGTGCCGCTGGAGGTCTCCGGCAACGGGCCGTGGTACCGCGTGCAATTGCCCATCGAGGTCCTGTTCGCCGCCCGCCATGGTGACCTGCGCGACGTGCGCATCTTCAACGCCGAAGGCGAGGCGCTGCCTTACAGCCTGCGCACCAGCGCGGCCAGCGCGAAAGAGGTGCGCAGCGAAGTGCAGGCGCGCATCTTCCCGCTGCGGGGCGCCTCTGGCAGCACGGCCGGTGACAACCTGAAGATTGTCCGCAGCACCACCGGCACCATCCTGGAAATCACCCCGAACGCGACGGCGCAGGACAAGGCACAGATGCTGCGCGGCTGGCTGCTGGAAACCGGTTCCGGCGACTTGCCGCTGGATCGCCTGCAACTGGACTGGACGGCGGACAGCGACGGCTTCCAGCGCTTGCGCATCGAAGCCAGCGACGACCTGGAGCACTGGCGTTCCCTGGGCGAAGGGCAACTGGCGCGGCTGGACTTCAACGGCCAGCGCATCGAGCAGAACGACATTGCGCTGCCCGGCGAGACGGCGCGCTATCTGCGCCTGTGGTGGGAATCGCCGGAGCAGGCCGCGCAACTGGTCGGCGCCACGCTCAGTGGCAGCCGCAGCAGTACCGGCCCGGTGCCGATGCTCTGGTCCGAACCGCTGGCAGCCAAGGCCGACAATAAGGGCGACTTCAGCTGGAGCCTGCCGCTGGCGTTGCCGGTAGAGCGCGTGCGGATTCCCCTGCAGCAGGACAACACCCTGGCGCCGGTGGTGATCTCCGGCCGCCATGATGGCAAAGTGCAGTGGTCAGCGCTGGCGCGCGGCGTGCTGTATCGCCTGCCGGGGCAGGGCGGCGAAATCACCCAGGAGGAGCTGCAACTGCCCGGCACCACCCTGAGCCAGCTGCGCTTGCAGGTGGACGCGCGTGGCGGCGGCCTTGGCGGTTCGACGGCGCACCTGAGCGTGGGCGTTCGCGCCAGCGAACTGGTGTTCCTCGCCCGCGGCGGCGCGCCCTACGAACTGGCGGTGGGCAGTGGTTCGATCACCGATGGCAGCCTGCCGCTGAGCACCCTGGTGCCCGGCTACGAGCCCAAGCGCCTGGCGAGCCTGGGCGAGGCACGCCTCAAGGGCACTCTGCAGGCGCCGGCGACACAATTGCCCGCCGATGTCGCGAAAGCCGATACGCATTGGAAACGCTACGGCCTGTGGGCGTTGCTGCTGGCGGGCGTCGGCCTGCTCGCGCTGATGGCGCTGAGCCTGCTGCGGAGCAACCGCCAGGCGAGCTGATCGGCGCGGATCGCCGCAAGATAGGGGTGTCGCCTGTAGAAATTCTGATACTGTCTGGGTTGTTCTGATTACCGAATAACAACAAAGCATGGAGTAGCAGAATGATCAGAAAGGCGCTCACCCCGCTGGCGGCTGCGTGCGCGATGGCCATTGCCACACAGGCCTCCGCAGCCCCTTCGCCGTATTCCACCATGGTCGTCTTCGGCGACAGCCTGAGCGATTCCGGCCAGTTCGCCGATGCCGGCGGCCCCGCCGGTGCCAGTACCCGCTTCACCAACCGTGTCGGCCCGACCTACCTGGACGGCAGCGGCGAAATCTTCGGCCCCACCGCACCGATGATTCTCGGCGGCAAGCTGGGCATCAATGGCGCCGACCTGAACCCCTCCACCTCGCTGGTCCCCGGCACCGTGGACGGCAACAACTGGGCGGTCGGTGGCTACCGTACCGACCAGATCTACGATTCGATCACCGCTGCCGGTGGCTCGGTGGTCACTTCCGGCTCCACCAGCCGCACCCGCGATGGCTACCTGGTGAACAACCGCGCTGACCCGAATGCGCTGTACTACCTCACCGGTGGTGGCAACGACTTCCTCCAGCTGCGCATCACCAACGACCCGACCGCCCGTGCTGCAGCCGGCCGCCTGGTGGATAGCGTGGATGCACTGCATAACGCGGGGGCGCGCTACATCATGGTCTGGCTGCTGCCCGACCTCGGCCAGACCCCGGCCACCAACGGCACCGCGCTGGAATCCTTCGGTACCCAGCTGTCGGGCATCTTCAACGAGGAATTGGTCAGTCAGCTGGCCGCCTCCGACGCCAACGTCATCCCGCTGAACATTCCGGCGATGTTCAAGGAAGTGCTGGCCAACCCGGGCGCCTATGGCCTGGCGACCGACCAGAACCTGGTCGGTACCTGCTTCAGCGGCAACAGCTGCCCCGAGAACGCGGTGTATGGCCGTCATGGCAGCAATCCCGACCCGACCAAGCTGATCTTCAACGACGGCGTGCACCCGACCATCGCCGGCCAGAGCCTCATCGCCGACTACGCCTACTCGGTGCTCTCCGCCCCCTGGGAAGCGACCATGCTGCCGGAAATGGCCCTGGGCACCTACAACGCCTACCAGGACCAACTGCGCAGCCAATGGCTGGCTGACTGGGAAAACTGGCAGGGCGTCAACCAGTGGCGCGGCTTCGTCACCGGCGGCGCGCAGCACCTGGACTACGACGACCAGGACAGCGCAGCCGATGGCGACGGCTACGGCGCCAACCTGACCCTGGGCACCAGCTACCGCCTCGACGAGGCCTGGCGCGTCGGCGGCTCGCTGGGCTTCTACCGGCAGAAGCTGGAGCTGGGCTCCGACGACTCCGACTACAAGCTCAACAGCTACCTGGGCAGTCTGTTCGTGCAGTTCCAGCAGAATCGCTGGTGGGCTGACGCCTCCGTGACCGGCGGCAAGCTCGACTTCGATGAGGCGAACCGCAAGTTCACCATCATCAACCACGAAGTGGAGGAGAAGGCCGATACCGACGGCAGCCTGCTGGCCTTCAGCGGCCGACTGGGCTACGACATCGCCCAGGGCGGCGAGAACTGGCACCTGTCGCCGTTCGTCAGTGCCGACTGGGCGCGGGTGAAAGTGGACAGCTACGAAGAGGGCAGCGGCCGTTCCACCGCGCTGGCCTATGACGAGCAGGACCGCTACTCCCGGCGCCTCGGTGTCGGTCTGCAGGGCAAGCTGGACCTGTCCCAGGAAACCCAGCTGTTCGGCGAGGTCGCGGTGGAGCGTGAATACGCCGACGACACCCAGAATGTCGGGATGAACTTCACCAGCCTGCCGGACATCGGCTTCAGCCTGCAGGGCTACACCCCGCAGAGCCACCTGCAGCGCGCCACCATCGGCTTCGCCCAGAAGCTGACCCCGGAGCTGTCGCTGCGCGGCGGCTACAGTGCGCACCGCAGCAGCGACGACCTGGCCCAGGGCGTGAACCTGGCGCTGAGCCTGGACTTCTGACCGCCTGAGGTGAGCGTGGCGGGGTGATGGGCGGTTGCGGCCATCACCCCGCTTTCTTTTCAGTGGAGCACTGGCCACGCGGCTGAAGGTCGCGGTGTCGATCGCCGCTGGGGAACTGCCCGTGCGCGGCGGGCTCCAAGCATTCTGCGTGCCTCTGCGCAAGGAGGCATCGCCGTCGTTTCCACGCTAGAATGCGCCCTGATTTTTATCTTCTCCCCTGGAGTCTTCCATGTCCCGCGTTACCCTGAGCCGCTACCTGATCGAGCAGACCCGCAGTCACAACACCCCGGCCGACCTGCGTCACCTCGTGGAAGTGGTGGCCCGCGCGTGCAAGGAAATCAGCCACGCCGTGTCCAAGGGCGCGCTGGGCGGCGTGCTCGGCAGCATGGAAACCGAGAACGTGCAGGGCGAGGTGCAGAAGAAGCTCGACGTCCTGTCCAACGAAATCCTCCTGGAAGCCAACGAGTGGGCCGGTAACCTGGCCGGCATGGCCTCCGAGGAAATGGACCACCCCTACCAGATTCCGGGCAAGTACCCCAAAGGCGCCTACCTGCTGGTCTTCGACCCGCTGGATGGCTCCTCCAACATCGACGTCAACGTCTCGGTCGGCACCATCTTCTCCGTGCTGCGCTGCCCGCAGGAATACCTGAGCCAGAACGACAGCCTGCGTGAAGAGGCCTTCCTGCAGAAGGGCACTACCCAGGTCGCCGCCGGCTACGCCATCTATGGCCCGCAGACCATGCTGATCCTGACCCTGGGCAACGGCGTGAAAGGCTTCACCCTGGACCGCGAACTGGGCAGCTTCGTGATGACCCACGACAACATCACCGTGCCGACCAGCACCGCCGAATTCGCCATCAACATGTCCAACCAGCGCCACTGGGAAGCCCCGGTGAAGCGCTACGTCGACGAGCTGCTGGCCGGCAAGGAAGGCCCGCTGGGCAAGAACTACAACATGCGCTGGATCGCCTCCATGGTGGCCGACGTGCACCGCATCCTGACCCGCGGCGGCGTGTTCATGTACCCGCGTGATTCCCGCGAGCCGGAGAAGCCCGGCAAGCTGCGCCTGATGTACGAAGCCAATCCGATGTCCTTCATCATCGAGCAGGCCGGCGGCGCCGCCACCAACGGCCGTCAGCGCATCCTCGACATCCAGCCCGACAGCCTGCACCAGCGCGTTGCGGTATTCCTGGGCTCGAAAGAAGAAGTCGAGCGCGCCACTGCCTACCACCAGGAAGGCTGATGAGCACCGCGCCCTGGCAGACCCTGCTCGACTGGTGGTTCGGCACTGCGCTGGATGCCAATGAAGTTGCCGCCCAGCGCAATGCGCTGTGGTTCGGCAAGAGCGGCTGCCAGGACGTGGACTCGGAAAATCGTTTCGGCGGCCTGGTGCGCCAGGCCCTGGACGGTGGTCTGCAGGAGTGGGAGCGCGAGCCGCAGAGCTGGCTGGCGCTGATCCTGCTGCTGGACCAGCTGCCGCGCATGATCTTCCGCGACACCCCGCGCGCCTACGCCGGTGACGCCCGCGCCCAGCAACTGGTGCGCCAGGGCCTGGAAGCCGGGTTCGACCGCCAGCTGCCGCGCATCGAGCGGGTGTTCGTCTACATCGTGCTGGAGCACGCCGAGGATCTGGCCAGCCAGAACGAGGCGGTGCGCCTGTACGAAGCACTGCAGGGTGAATCCAGCGAGAGCGAGAAGGTACTGTTCGCCGGCTACCTCGCCTACGCACGCAAGCACCAGGTGGTCGTCGAGCGCTTCGGCCGCTTCCCCCACCGCAACGCCATCCTCGGCCGCCAGTCCACGGCTGAAGAAGCGCAGTTCCTCACGGAACCTGGCTCGCGTTTCTGACTCCAACCCGGCGGCCGAATCGGTCGCCCTGTGCCAAGCTTGTTGGCCTGCCCCCCAAAACAATGGAGTTGTCGATGTCCTTCCGCCGCCTCGCGCTCGTCGCGTTCTGTGTCGTCCTGGCCGCTTGCAGCAAAGTGAACCAGGAGAACTATTCCAAGATCAAAACCGGCATGACCAAGGCCGAAGTCGAGGACCTGCTCGGCAAGCCTGCCGAATGCTCCGGCGCGCTGGGCGTTTCCAGCTGCACCTGGGGTGACGACAAGGCCTTCATCAGCATCCAGTACGCTGGCGACAAAGTGCTGCTGTTCTCCGCCCAGGGCCTGAAGTAACCCGCCCGGGCAGGGCAGGCGGCCAAGGAGGAGCGAATGCATCGATACATCCATCGATCCATGACCTGGCTGGCCTGCCTGGTTGTACTGAGCGGTTGTGCGGGTTCCACCCAGCAACCGCCGCAGACCGTGCAGGTCGACCTCAAGCGCTATGAGGGCACCTGGTATGAGCTGGCGCGCAAGCCGATGTTCTTCCAGCGCCAGTGCACGCAGTCCGAAGCGCATTACCAGTTGCAGCCCGACTCCAGCATCGCCGTGACCAACCGCTGTCTGACCACCGATGGCGACTGGGACCAGGCCACCGGCCGCGCCGAGGCGCAGGTGCCGGGCCGTACCGACAAGCTCTGGGTGCGCTTCGACAACACCTTCACGAAACTCTTCCCCGGCATCGCCAAGGGCGACTACTGGGTGCTCTACGTCGATGACGACTACCAGACCGCGCTGGTCGGCAATCCCAACCGCGAATACCTCTGGCTGCTGTCGCGCCAACCGGTGGTGCCGGATGCGACGCGGCAGAAGCTGCTGGAGCTGGCCCATGCGCGGGGCTACCAGACCGATGACCTGATCTGGCGGGCGGCCGATTCCAGTCCGACGACCCAATGAAAAAACGCCCCTCGGGGCGTTTTTTCATTGCGGCCATTTCGCCCGGTATGACCGACGCGGGCTTTTCGTAGGAGCGAGCTTGCTCACTCCTACAGCTGTGGTCCCTGGCTCGTAGGATGGGTGAAGCGCAGCGATACCCATGCTGTGTGCGCACGGATCGATGGGTATCGCCGCGCTCCACCCATCCTACAAGGGCGTCTTAGTCCAGCAGTTCGCGCAGCACGTCGGTGAACTCGCGGGCGCTCTGTTCTTCGAGCGCATGCCGGCCGCCGCGCACGCGCCATTGCCCGGCAACCATCACATCGCGCACCTGGCGATCGCCACCGGCGAACAGCCAGCGGTTGAGGATGGCGTCACCACGGGCGGTCTGCAGGTAAGGGTCGCCGCCGTCGAGCACCAGCAGGTCAGCGCGCTTGCCCACCGCCAGCTCGCCCGTGGGTTGGCCAAGGGCCTGGGCACCGCCGGACAACGCCGCGTCGAACAGGGTGCGGCCGACCATGGGCTGGTCCTGCCCATAGAGACGGTTGCGACGCTGATCGCGCAGGCGCTGGCCGTATTCCAGCCAGCGCAGTTCTTCCACCACGCTGAGCGACACGTGGCTGTCCGAGCCGATGCCGAAGCGGCCGTGCTGGGCCAGGTAATCCACGGCCGGGAAGATGCCGTCACCCAGGTTCGCCTCAGTGGTCAGGCACAGGCCAGCCACCGCGCCGCTGCGGGCCATGGCGGTAACTTCGTCGGCTTCGGCATGGGTGGCGTGAACCAGGCACCAGCGCTCGTCCACGGCGACGTTCTCGTACAGCCATTGCAGGGGACGGCGGCCGCTCCACGCCAGACAGTCATCGACTTCCTTCTGCTGTTCGGCGATGTGGATGTGCACCGGGCAACCGCTGGAATCGGCGTCCAGCACCTCGGCGATCTGCTGCGGCGTCACCGCGCGCAGGGAGTGGAAGCACAGGCCGAGGCTCTGCTGCGGCTGCGCCGCCAGGTGCGCACGCAGGCCGTCGATCAGTTTCAGGTAGCGTTCGGTGCTGTTGATGAAACGGCGTTGGCCCTCGCTCGGCGCCTGGCCGCCAAAGCCGGCGTGGGAGTAGAGCACCGGCAACAGGGTCAGGCCGATGCCGGCATCCGTCGCCGCCTGACTGACGCGCAGGGCCAGTTCCGCGGGGTTGGCGTAGGGCTTGCCGTCGACGTCGTGGTGCACGTAGTGGAATTCGGCGACGCCGGTGTAACCGGCCTTGAGCATCTCGATATACAGCTGGCGGGCGATCACCCCGACCTGATCGGGCGAGAGGCGGCCGACCAGGCGATACATCAGGTCGCGCCAGGTCCAGAAGCTGTCGTTGGGGTTGCCGGCGACTTCCGCCAGGCCCGCCATGGCGCGCTGGAAGGCGTGCGAGTGCAGGTTCGGCATGCCCGCCAGCAGCGGCCCGGCGACCCGTTCGGCGCCTTCTGCGCTGGCGTCCGGGGTGATCGCGGTGAACAGGCCGTCGGCATCGATCTCGAAGCGGACATTGCGTGCCCAGCCGGAGGGCAGCAGGGCGGATTCGGCGAACAGGACGGACATGCGCGGAGGCCTCGCAAGGTTCTTGTTAAATAGGCGGGGAATTTGTATATACATATACAGACGTTTGCCGAGACCGTAAACTGCCAGGCACCCGACGGTCGTCAGAGGACTTGTATGCACCGGTCGAATCCGGTACATGCCGGAGTCAGACCCAGGCCTTCGCCCACCGTCGCCCAGACAAGGAGTTTCCCGTGCCCGCATCGCCCACGCCTACCCCGCCCGCCGAGGGTTCGTCGCTCGCCGCGCAGATGGGGGAAATTCCCGCGCCGTTGTATGCCCGGGTCAAACAGCTGATCATCCAGCAGATCCAGTCCGGCACCTGGCCGCCGCACCACCGTGTGCCGTCCGAGGCGGAGCTGGTCGACGAACTGGGTGTCAGCCGCATGACCATCAACCGTGCGTTGCGCGAGCTGACCGCCGACGGCCTGCTGGTGCGCATGCAGGGTGTGGGCACTTTCGTTGCCGAGCCCAAGGGCCAGTCCGCGTTGTTCCAGGTGCAGAACATCGCCGAGGAAATTACCGCCCGCGGCCACAAGCACCACCTGGTGGTGGTCAGCCTGGTCGAAGAGCTGGCCAGCGCCGAGCGTGCGCTGGCGCTGGACGTGCGCGAAGGGCAGCGCATCTTCCACTCGGTGATCGTGCACTACGAGAACGACATCCCGGTGCAGATCGAGGATCGCTACGTCAACGCGGCCGTGGCGCCGGACTATCTCAAGCAGGATTTCACCGGGCAAACGCCGTTCGCCTACCTCACCCAGGTCGCGCCGCTGAGCGAGGGTGAGCACGTGGTCGAGGCGGTGCTGCCCAGTCCCGAGGAATGCAAGCTGCTGTCCGTCGACCGCCATGAGCCGTGCCTGCTGATCCGTCGGCGCACCTGGTCGGGACGCAATACCGTGACCAGCGCGCGCCTGCTCTATCCGGGCTCGCGCTACCGCCTGGAAGGACGTTTCAGTTCATGAGTGAAGTGCGAATTCTGCGTGCTGCCGACTACCCGGCGATGCCCTGGAAGAATGGCGCGGGCACTACCCGTGAAATCGTCCGTGATGCCGGCGACGGCCTGGAAGGCTTCGGCTGGCGCGTGTCCATCGCTGACGTTGGCGCACCGGGGCCGTTCTCCGCTTTCACCGGCTACCAGCGCGTCATCAGCGTGCTGGAAGGCGAAGGCATGCGGCTGAAGGTGGAGGGTGCCGATTCCCGCGACCTGCGAGCGCTCGATGCCTTCGCCTTCGATGGCGCCAGCGCGGTGGACTGCACGCTGCTGGGTGGGGCGATCCGCGACTTCAACCTGATCTATTCGCCGGCTCGCTACCGCGCGCGTTTGCAGTGGCTGAAGCTGGAAGGTGCGGCGCACTTCTTCAGCAGCGCTTCCACGGTGTTGTTGTTCAGCGCGGGCGAGGGGATTCACGCCGGCCTGAACGGCGAGGTCGCCGGTCTGTTGGGTCTGCATGACACGCTGTTTGCCGAGGGGGAAGACGCGCTGCGCGAGTGGCGGCTTTCAGTGGCGGGCACGGCGGATATCTGCGTGATCGAACTCGAAGCACGTTGAACAGAAAGGGCGCCTTCAGGGCGCCCTTGTCTTTTGTAGGATGGCGTGGAGCGAAGCGATACCCATCAATCACCCTGCGGCGATCCGCATGGGTATCGCTTCGCTCCACCCATCCTACGGGCCTGCGCTACCCGGTCCATGCGTGCAGAGAGCGTTCGTAGGGCGCATAAAGCGGAACGCTTTATCCGCCGTCAATACCGGGCGGCGGATAACGCCGTAGGCGTTATGCGCTCTACGCCTGTTCGCGGGCATGGCCCGCTCCTACAGGAGGGCGTAGGAGCGGGCCATGCCCGCGATGGCGTAAAACGCCATCGTTGAATCAGTCGTAAAGCCGCGCGTAACCGATCCACCGGCTCATCAACCCATCCTCCACCCACGCCCGCGCAGCGGCGATGTCCGGCGCGAAGTAGCGGTCCTGTTCGTAATGCGGCACCTGGCTGCGGATCAGCGTGCGGACTTCCTGCAACTGCGGCGAGCTTTGCAGCGGCGCATGGAAGTCCACGCCCTGCGCAGCGGCGAGCAGCTCGATGGCCACCACGCCGGCGCTGTTGCCGGCCATGTCCTGCAGGCGGCGGGCGGCGAAGGTGGCCATGGAGACGTGGTCTTCCTGGTTGGCCGAAGTGGGCAGGCTGTCCACCGAGGCCGGGTGCGCCCAGGTCTTGTTCTCCGAGGCCAGCGCCGCCGAAGTGACCTGGGCGATCATGAAACCGGAGTTCAACCCGCCTTCCTTGACCAGGAAGGCCGGCAGCCCGGACATCGCCGGGTCCACCAGCTGGGCGATGCGCCGCTCGGACAGTGCGCCGATCTCGGAGATGGCCAGCGCCAGGACGTCGGAGGCCATGGCCACCGGCTCGGCGTGGAAGTTACCGCCTGACAGAACATCGCCGTCAGCGCTGAACACCAGCGGGTTGTCGGAAACGGCATTGGCCTCGCGCAGGAAAACCCCGGCGGCGAAGCGCAGGTGGTCCAGACACGCCCCCATCACCTGCGGCTGGCAGCGCAGGGAGTACGGGTCCTGCACACGCTTGCAGTCGATGTGCGACTGGTTGATCGGGCTGTCGTGCAGCAACTCGCGGTACAGCGCGGCGACCGCGATCTGCCCCGGCTGGCCGCGCACTTCCTGGATACGCGCATCGAAGGGGACGAACGAGCCTTTGAGCGCTTCCACCGTGAGGCTGCCGGCGACTACCGCCGAGATGAACAGTTTCTCCGCCGCGAACAGCCCGCGCAGGGCCAGCGCGGTGGACACCTGGGTGCCATTGATCAGCGCCAGGCCTTCCTTGGGGCCGAGCACCAGCGGCTCGGCGCCGGCGATGGCGAGGCCCTCGGCGGCTTCGAGGATGCGCCCTTCATGGCGAACCTGGCCACCGCCCAGCAGCGTCGAAGACAGGTGCGCCAGCGGCGCCAGATCGCCGGAGGCGCCCACCGAACCCTGCGATGGGATGCACGGGTAGACCCGCGCCCGGTACAGCTTGAGCAGCGTCTCGATCACCGGCAGGCCGACGCCGGAGAAGCCGCGCGCCAGGGAGCCGATCTTCAGCGCCATGATCAGCGCCACGCTGGCGTCGTCCAGCAGCGGGCCGGTGCCGGTGCAGTGGGAGAGGATCAGGTTGCGCTGCAGGGTGGCGAGCTGGTCCTCGGCGATGGAGGTGCGCGCCAGCAGGCCGAAGCCGGTGTTGATGCCGTAGACGGTGCGCTGGTCGGCGATGATCTGGCTGACCGTCTGCGCGCTGCGCAGGATGGCCTCGCGGCATTCATCGGCGAGCCGCAGGTCGGGCTGGGACTGGTAGATGGCGCGCAGCTGGTCGAGGTCGAACTGGCCGGGCGTCAGGAGCAGGGTTTCGGGCATGGCGGCATCCTGGATTCGGTGAAGTGTTACCGTGGATCGTTCCTGTATATACAGGTATAGCAATCGTTGTGCCATGGCGCGCCAGGGCCCGTGTGTGCGTCGTCCGCATGGCTGTGAATTGATTCAGGGGAGAGTGAGTGTCACCGCCGGTGGCATTTCCAGTCCGGTGGTCGTGGGCAAATCGTCGATCGGCGGCTAAACCCAAAGGACACCAACGCGCCCGGAGTCGCCCATGTCCGTCCCCCGCTGCCTGTTCGCGCTGTTGCTCGCCTTCGGGCTTTGCACCCAAACCCTCGCCGCTGGCTGCCCTTACCCGAAACCCGTGGTGTTCGCCGGGCTGAACTGGGAGAGCGGCATGTTCACCACCGAAGTGCTGCGCTTCATCCTGGAGAAAGGCTACGGTTGCCAGACCGACGCGGTACCGGGTAACACCGTGACCATGGAAAACGCACTGAAGCAGAACGACATCCAGGTCACCGGTGAGCAATGGGCGGGGCGTAGCACCGTCTGGCAGCAGGCGGAGAAGGCCGGCCAGGTGTTCTCCGTGGGCGAGACGGTGAAGGGCGCCAGTGAAGGCTGGTGGGTGCCTGATTACGTGGTGCACGGCGACGCCAGGCGCGGCATCAAGGCCTCCGCGCCGGAGCTGAAGTCCGTCAGCGATCTGCCCCGCTACAAGGCGCTGTTCAAGGATGACGAGGAGCCGGACAAGGGTCGCTTCTACAACTGCCCCACCGGCTGGACCTGCGAGATCGTAAACACGCAGAAGCTCAAGGCCTATGGCCTGACGGACAGCTACGTGAATTTCCGCACCGGCGCCGGCCCGGCGCTGGACGCGGCGATCAGCTCGGCCATCGCCCAGGGCCGGCCGGTGCTCTTCTATTACTGGGCGCCGACGCCGCTGCTGGGGCGCTTCAAGCTGGTGCAGCTGGAGGAGCCTCCCTTCAATGAGGAAGCCTGGAAGACGCTGACCGACCCGAACAATCCCAATCCGAAGGGTTCGCGTTCGTTGCCGGCGAAAATCAGCATCGGCGTATCCCGTGACTTCCACGACAAGGCGCCGGCGCTGGTGCAGGTATTCGAGAAGGTCGAGCTGCCCTTGCCGATGTTCAACGCGCTGCTGGCGGACATGGCCGAGCACCACCGGGACGTAGCGGATGTGCGGGCAAAGTTCTTCCGTGAGCACCGGGAGCTTTGGTCGAAGTGGGTGACGGCAGAGGCAGCGGGGAGGATCGATGCGGCGTTGAAGTAGGCGCCGCGTTCGGATGGGTTCGCGAGCAAGCTCGCTCCTACGAAGAGCCTATCGGTGCCTGCCCTGTAGGAGCGAGCTTGCTCGCGAACATGGCCGTAGCCGACCTCCATTCCCTGCTCGGAAATGGCTTGTCTATACAACCTGTGTTCCTTGGTAGCGAGCGGTGTTACCGAACGCAACGAAACGGTGCACGTAAGCCTTCTTCTGGTGCGCTTGTCTTTCAGACGGCAGTTTCTGTCAGCCGCTAAAGTTTCCCGCTGCTCCGTTTTTTATTCTTATAAATCAATTAGTTGATTGGAAGTCTTGGTGGGCGAAAGGCTCCGCAGGGCAAGGTTGGCCTTTGCTTTGCTTATACTTGTACATACAAGCATAGACATGACGGTTTCGAGCCCCTCGCAGCCGTCCACCGAACCGCCAGAGCCCTCACCGGCTTAACGATCCGAGCAAGCGAAGGAGCCTTCCGTGACCAAATTCCGCGACGTCGAAATCCGTGCCCCGCGCGGCACCCAACTGAACGCCAAGAGCTGGCTGACCGAAGCGCCGCTGCGCATGCTGATGAACAACCTCGACCCGGAAGTCGCCGAGAACCCGAAGGAACTGGTGGTCTACGGCGGCATCGGCCGCGCCGCGCGCAACTGGGAGTGCTACGACAAGATCGTCGAAACCCTGAAGGAGCTGAATGAGGACGAGACCCTGCTGGTGCAGTCCGGCAAACCCGTCGGTGTCTTCAAGACCCACGCCAACGCCCCGCGCGTGCTGATCGCCAACTCCAACCTGGTGCCGCATTGGGCCAACTGGGAGCACTTCAACGAACTCGATGCCAAGGGCCTGGCCATGTACGGTCAGATGACCGCCGGTTCGTGGATCTACATCGGCAGCCAGGGCATCGTCCAGGGCACCTACGAAACCTTCGTCGAAGCCGGCCGCCAGCACTACGACGGCAGCCTGAAAGGCAAGTGGGTGCTCACCGCCGGCCTGGGCGGCATGGGCGGCGCCCAACCGCTGGCCGCAACCCTGGCCGGCGCCTGCTCGCTGAACATCGAATGCCAGCAGAGCCGCATCGACTTCCGCCTCGCCAGCCGCTACGTCGACGAGCAGGCCAAGGACCTCGACGACGCCCTGGCGCGAATCGCGAAATACACCGCCGAAGGCAAGGCCATCTCCATTGCCCTGCTGGGCAACGCCGCGGAAATCCTCCCGGAACTGCTCAAGCGTGGCGTGCGCCCGGACATGGTCACCGACCAGACTTCCGCCCACGACCCACTCAACGGCTACCTGCCGGCCGGCTGGACCTGGGAACAGTACCGCGACCGCGCGCAGACCGAACCGGCTGCCGTGGTGAAGGCCGCCAAACAGTCCATGGCCGTGCACGTCAAAGCCATGCTGGAGTTCCAGAAGCAGGGCGTGCCGACCTTCGACTACGGCAACAACATCCGCCAGATGGCCAAGGAAGAGGGCGTCGACAACGCCTTCGATTTCCCCGGCTTCGTCCCGGCCTATATCCGCCCGCTGTTCTGCCGCGGTATCGGCCCGTTCCGCTGGGCCGCGCTGTCTGGCGACGCCGAGGACATCTACAAGACCGACGCCAAGGTCAAGGAACTGATCCCGGATGACGCGCACCTGCACAACTGGCTGGACATGGCCAAGGAGCGCATCAGCTTCCAGGGCCTGCCGGCGCGCATCTGCTGGGTCGGCCTGGGCCAGCGCGCCAAGCTTGGCCTGGCGTTCAACGAAATGGTCCGTCGCGGCGAGCTGAAGGCGCCGATCGTGATCGGCCGCGACCACCTCGACTCCGGCTCGGTGTCCAGCCCGAACCGTGAGACCGAAGCCATGCGCGACGGCTCCGACGCCGTGTCCGACTGGCCGCTGCTCAACGCCCTAGGTGCTGTTCGGATTCTATCGTGTTTCCCTATCAACCTT
>JASGKM010000022.1:0-17868 GCA_049840615.1 Pseudomonas sp. | reverse complement strand
TATGTATTGCTAAGGTTAATAGGGAAACACGATAGAATCCGAACAGCACCTATCGAGACAATAGTCTGCGCATTGTAGCCAGTTTGAAAATGGATGACATCCGGTCTTTTGAACAAGGAATCATGCTGCAGGAGGCAACCCGGAGCCGCTCTGGCTCCGGGTCAGACGCGATCAGTTGACGGCGTCTTTCAGCGCCTTGCCCGGTTTGAAGGCAACGGTGTTGCTGGCTTTGATCTTGACCGGCTGGCCGGTTTGCGGGTTCTTGCCGGTACGGGCGCCACGGTGGCGCTGAACGAAAGGACCGAAGCGACAAGGAATGCTGTCCTTGCGGTTGAGCGCGCCAGTGATTTCATCCAGCAGCGCGTTCAGCACCTTGTTGGCTTGTTCTTTGGTGAGGTCGGCCTTCTCGGCGATCGCGGCGGCGAGTTCTGGTTTACGCATAAATGCCTCTTTGACGGTTTGTTGTTGTTGTGTCCGTGCTGTCTTCCCAACAGCGCCCCAAGGCACCGCAGGCTTGCCGTACAGGCCTCAAGGGCTGCGGCAGAGCGGGGGGAGAATGGCACGCCGAAAGCTGGTACGCCAGTATCGTCTGACAATTTGCGGGCTCTTTCCCACGGCAAAACAGCCATAGGCGACGCCTGTCACGCCAGCAGCGCTGGCAACTCCTTGTTCAGGGAGAGTTTTTCACTCACGGCGGCCCCCGTCAGGGCGTATCCGAGCAATCGACCGGCGGTATCCCGGCACAGCACCTTGAGGTCCGGGCCAGAGCCTTCCACCTGCCATTCGCCCTCGCTGCCTCGCGGCGGCGGCGACACTACCAGCGGGCAAACCGGTGTCTTCACGGTCACCGGCATGGCGCCGCAGGCCACGGTGTCGGCTTGCCAGCCAGGGTCTGCGCCAGCGCGCGGGCGCAGGACATCAATGGCATCACGTAGAGCAGGTTGAGGCCATCGACTTCGGCGCAGTCGCCCAGTGCGTAGATGTTGGCGTGGGAGGTGCGCAGTTCGCGGTTCACCATCACACCGCGGTTGATATCCAGGCCGGCGGCGGCGGCCAGGTCGATGCGCGGGCGCAGGCCCACGGCGGAGACAACCAGATCGCAGGTGATCACCTGACCGTCGGAGAGGTGCGCTTCCAGGGCATCGCCGGCGCGCACCAGACTGTTCAGCACCGGGCCGAGATGGAAGCGCACGCCGAGGCTCTCAAGCCCGTGCTGCACGGCCTGTGCCGCGGCCGGGTGGAGCAGGCCGGGCATGACCTGTTCGCAGGGAGCCACCACGTCGATCTGGAAGCCGCCGCTGGAGAGGTCGTTGGCGAACTCGCAGCCAATCAGGCCGGCCCCCAGCAACAGCACACGGCGCTTGCCGGCGGCGGCGCTGCGGAAGCGTGCGTAATCTTCCAGGTCGTTGATCGGGAAGATCAGGTCCTGGGCATCACCCTCGACCGGTACGCGAATGGTTTCTGCACCCCAGGCCAGCACGAGGTCGCGGTAGTGGATCTCTTCCTCGCCGATCCAGATGCGCCGATGGCCCGGGTCGATGCCGGTGACACGGGTGTGGGTGAGGATGCGCGCCTTGAGCTGGTCGGCCATGGCACCCGCTTCGGCCATGGCCAGGCCGTCGGCGTCCTTGTCCTTGGAGAAGCCGGTGGAGAGCATCGGCTTGGAGTAGGAGCGACCGTCGTCGGCGGTGATCAGCAGCAGTGGCGTCTCGCTGTCCAGCTTGCGCGACTCGCGGGCCAGGTTGTAGCCGGCCAGGCCCGTGCCGACGATTACCAACGGTGCGTTTTCGCTCATTGCGCTCTCCACTTCTGAAAATGCTCATTGTCTGAAGACAGCACGGCGGCCACCGGGCCGCCGCATGAATTCGTCGTGCTGGGGTGGGCTCAGGAGATTTCGATCATCTCGAAGTCGATCTTGCCGACACCACGATCGGGGCAGACCCAGTCCGGCGGGATGTCTTCCCAGCGCGTGCCAGGGGCGATGCCCTCGTCGGGCAGTCCCAGTGCTTCGTCGTAGATGAAGCCACAGACCACGCATTGCCATTTGCGCATCAGCCAAGCCCTCCTGCGATTGCGAAGTGAACCTAACCCACTTTACCGGCGCCGGCCAACGGCGCCCCTGCCGCCGGGCAGCGTCAGCAAAGCCAACCCGGAGTCAGGCAGTCTACCGCGCCTGACCGTGGCTTTGCCGGCCCCGCAAACGCAGACGGCGGCCCGAAGGCCGCCGTCGCGGGAATCCATCCTGGCGGGATCAGCCGATCTCGATCATCTCGAAATCCAGCTTGCCGACGCCGCAATCCGGGCAAAGCCAGTCTTCCGGCACGTCTTCCCAGCGGGTACCGGCGGCGATGCCCTCTTCCGGCCACCCCTTGGTCTCGTCATAGATCAGGCCACAAACCACGCATTGCCACTTCTTCATCAGCTATCACCCTCATGTTCTTGTCACTTGGACGTCAGTGCATCCAATGTCCGGCTTTGTACTGGCGATGCCGCCCGCGCGCAAGCCCCCGGAAAAATGCCGGGCGACCGGCCAAACCTTTGGTGGGGTATTGCGTAAGGCACTCTTGCGGACAACGCAATCGGCCGCGCAAAGGTGCCATGTTAAGCTGCCGCGTCCCTGGCCAACCGCAGTCGAAGCCGTGCCCGAAGCCGCCCTGATCCACCCGCCCCGCTGGCTCACCGCCGCCCAGTTGCACCCCGCTCCCGCCGCCCAGGTCGTGGACTGGCTGTTCGACGAAGGCTCGCTGACGCGCCGGCTGACGGCGCTGTCCGATAACGCATTTGCCGTACAGCCGCTGGCCGAGGGCTGGCACCGCCTGCGCCCCGACGAGTGCGCCGCGCTGGGCGTGCCGGACGGTAGCCAGGGCTGGGTGCGCGAGGTGTACCTCAAAGGCCACGGCACGCCCTGGGTGTTCGCCCGCAGCGTAGCAGCGCGCTCGGCGCTGGAAGGTTCCGGCTTCGACCTGCGTCTGCTCGGCACGCGTTCCCTGGGTGAGTTGCTGTTCAGCGACCGCGCCTTCCAGCGCGGCCCCATCGAGGTCTGTCGCTACCCGGCCGCCAGCCTGCCGGCCGAAGTGCGCGCCGAACGCCTCTGGGGCCGCCGCTCCTGCTTCAGCCGCGACGGCCTGGGCGTGCTGGTCGCCGAGGTTTTCCTGCCATCGCTGTGGCACCGCGTGGAACAACAGCCCGTATAATTCCCGGATCGTTTTCCGGAGGCCGCCATGTTCGTCGCCCTGATCAAACCCCTCGCCCGCCTGCATCCCCGCGCCTGGGACTTCATCCAGCTGACGCGCATGGACAAGCCGATCGGTATCTACCTGCTGCTCTGGCCGACGCTCTGGGCGCTGTGGATGGCCAGCGGCGGCGTGCCCAGCGTGAAGAACCTGGTGATCTTCGTCCTGGGCACCGTGCTGATGCGCATGGCGGGCTGCGTGATCAACGACTTCGCCGACCGCAAGCTCGACGGCCACGTCGAACGGACCAAGGCACGCCCGCTGGCAACCGGCAGGATCAGCGTGCGCGAGGCCTGGATTGCCTTCTTCACGCTGCTGGGGCTGAGTTTCCTGCTGGTGCTGTGCACCAACGAGCAGACCATCTGGCTGTCGTTCGGCGGCGCAGCGGTGGCGGCGCTCTATCCCTTCATGAAGCGCTACACCTACTACCCGCAGGTGGTGCTGGGCGCAGCCTTCTCCTGGGGCATCCCGATGGCCTTCACCGCCGCCAGCGGTACCTTGCCGGCAGTGGCCTGGCTGCTGTTCTTCGCCAATGTGCTGTGGACGGTCGCTTACGACACCTACTACGCGATGACTGACCGCGAGGACGACCTGAAGATGGGCATGAAGTCCACGGCGATCCTCTTCGGCGACGCCGACCGCGCAATCAACCTGACGCTGCAGGGCCTGATGCTCCTGCTGCTGATCCTCGCCGGCAGCAAGCTGTCCATGCACCTGGCTTACTACCTGGGCCTGGCCGTGGCGGCAGGCTGCTTCGCCTGGCAGTTCCATTCGACCCGCGACCGCGAGCCGATGAAGTGCTTCAAGGCCTTCCTGCATAACCACTGGGCCGGGCTGGCGATCTTCCTCGGCACCGTGCTGGACTTCGCCCTGCGCTGACCTGCACCTGTAGGAGCGCGCCATGCGCGCGATCGCGGGCATGGCGCGCTCCTACAGGGTGCGGCTTTCCCGAATCAGGGCTTGGCCATGTGCCAGACGCCCATCTTGCCTTCGCCGGCCATGTCGCCGGCCTTCTTGTCCTGGACGAAGGTGTACAACGGCTTGCCCTTGTAGGCCCACTGGGCGCTGCCGTCATCGCGCTTGATCAGCGTCCAGTCGCCCATGGCGCTGTCATCCGCAGCGGCCATCAGCGGTGGCCAGTTCTGCGCGCAACCACCGTTGCACATCGACTTGCCGCCACTGTCCTTGTCGAAGGTGTAGAGCGTCATGCCCTTGGCATCGACCAGCATGCCGTTCTTCTCCATGCCGGGGCCGGCGGCCAGGGCGGATATCGCGGGCAGCATCAGGCCCAGTGCCAGGGCCGGGAATAGCAGTTTCATCATGCTTCTCCTCTGGTGAGGTGGAAACGGCGCGAGCACCGGTGCAAAGGCAGGCGGGATTGCGGGCAGGGCCGGCCTGGGCGACATCGACAACGCACTCACTACCGTCATCGCAAGGCTCCGGCAGACTCTCTGCCGGGCCCACCGCCGACCGGGCCGGTGGGTTCCGCTTGTGCCGCGCGGTAAACGCGTGGCGACCCAATGAGCATAGACGAGCGCTCTGGCACGAGGCTCAGCTACCATCGCGGTGTCACATTCATGAAATATTTCCGTTATCTAATGCGGCGCATTACAGAATTTCTGAGGCCTCAGCATGGTTGGCAAGACAATCCTCATCGTCGATGACGAAGCTCCGATCCGGGAAATGATCGCCGTGGCCCTGGAGATGGCCGGCTACGAATGCCTGGAGGCCGAAAGCGCCCAGACGGCTCACGCGGTGATCGTCGATCGCAAGCCGGACCTGATCCTGCTCGACTGGATGCTCCCGGGCACCTCCGGCATCGAGTTGGCCCGCCGCCTCAAGCGCGACGAGCTGACCTCGGCCATCCCGATCATCATGCTCACCGCCAAGGGCGAAGAGGACAACAAGATCCAGGGCCTGGAAGTCGGCGCGGACGACTACATCACCAAGCCCTTCTCCCCGCGCGAACTGGTTGCCCGCCTGAAGGCCGTGCTGCGCCGCACCGGCGCCGGCGACAGCGAGACGCCGATCGAAGTCGGCGGCCTGCTGCTCGACCCGATCAGCCACCGCGTGACCATCGACGGCAAGCCCGCCGAGATGGGCCCGACCGAATACCGCCTGCTGCAGTTCTTCATGACCCACCAGGAGCGCGCCTACACTCGCGGCCAGCTGCTGGACCAGGTCTGGGGCGGCAACGTCTATGTCGAGGAGCGCACCGTCGACGTGCACATCCGCCGTCTGCGCAAGGCGCTGGGCGAGGTCTACGAAAATCTGGTTCAGACCGTGCGCGGCACCGGGTATCGTTTCTCGACCAAAAGCTGATCGGGTCTCTGGCTCGACGGGTACAAGGAACGGAATTTCGTGACCCAGAACTGGAGTGGCGTGCTGATACGCCACCTGCTGCTAGTCGTCGCCGCCGGCGCACTGCTTGGCCTGATCACCGGCCAGTACGGCTGGGCGATCGCCGTGGCGCTGGCCGCCTACCTCGGTTGGTCGACCTGGCAACTGCTGCGCCTGCACAAATGGCTGAAGAACCACCAGCCCGATGAAGCCCCGCCCGATGGCTACGGCCTGTGGGGCGAGGTGTTCGACAGCATCTACCACCTGCAGCGGCGCAACCAGCGCGCCCGCGGGCGTCTGCAGGCGGTGATCGACCGCATGCAGGAATCCACCGCGGCGCTGCGCGACGGCATGATCCTGCTCGACCGTGACGGCAACCTGGAGTGGTGGAACCAGTCCGCCGAACGCCTGCTGGGCCTGAAGAGCCCGCAGGACGGTGGTCAGCCAGTGACCAACCTGGTGCGCCATCCGCGCTTCAAGGAATACTTCGAGGGCGAGGACTACCGCGAACCACTCGAACTGTCCTCGCCGATCAACGACAACCTGCGCCTGCAATTCCACATCACCCTCTACGGCGCCGGCGAGCACCTGATGCTGGTGCGCGACGTGACCCGCGTCCATCAGCTGGAGCAGATGCGCAAGGACTTCGTCGCCAACGTCTCCCACGAGCTACGCACGCCGCTGACGGTGATTGCTGGCTACCTGGAGACGCTGCTGGACAACGTCGAGGATGTGAATCCGCGCTGGACCCGCGCACTGCAGCAGATGCAGCAGCAGGCCGGGCGCATGCAGAACCTGCTCAACGACCTGCTCCTGCTGGCCAAGCTGGAAGCCACCGATTACCCGGCGGACAACAAGCCGGTGGCGGTAGACCTGATGTTGCTGTCGATCCGCAACGACGCCCAGGCACTGTCCGGCGCACGCAGCCATCGCATCAGCCTGGAGGCAGACTCGAAGGTGAAGCTCAAGGGCAGCGAGGCCGAGCTGCGCAGCGCCTTCTCCAACCTGGTGTTCAACGCCGTGAAGTACACCCCCGACGAAGGTGAGATCCGCATTCGCTGGTGGGCGGACGAGCAAGGCGCGCACCTGGCGGTGCAGGACAGCGGCATCGGTATCGACCCCAAGCACCTGCCACGCCTGACCGAGCGTTTCTACCGCGTCGACTCCAGCCGTAACGCCAGCACCGGCGGCACCGGCCTGGGCCTGGCCATCGTCAAGCACGTGCTGCTGCGCCACCGCGGCACCCTGGACATCAGCAGTGTGCCGGGCAAGGGCAGCAGCTTCACCTGCCACTTCCCGCCGCAGCAGGTCGAGAGCCGCGCATAACGACACTCGACCCACACGCGGCCATAGTCGGGCTTGCCAGCCGGGCCCGCTGAACCGCATTCTTGTCCGTCCATTCTCAAACCAACAGAACCATGGACCCTTCCCCCAGTAGCAACTTCCTCACCTATTTCGCCGATTTCGGCCTGATCCTGTTCGCCCTGTTCCTCGTCGTGCTCAACGGATTCTTCGTGGCCGCCGAGTTCGCCATGGTCAAGCTGCGCTCCACCCGTGTGGAGACCATCGCCAACCAGCACGGCTGGCGCGGCAGCATCCTGCGCAAGGTGCACAACCAGCTCGACGCCTACCTTTCCGCCTGCCAGCTGGGCATCACCCTGGCCTCCCTGGGCCTGGGCTGGGTCGGCGAGCCGGCCTTTGCCGAACTGCTCGAGCCGCTGCTGGCCGCGGTCGGCGTGCACTCCGAGGAAGTCATCCGCGGCGTGTCGTTCTTCACCGCGTTCTTCATCATCTCCTACCTGCACATCGTGGTCGGCGAGCTGGCACCCAAGTCCTGGGCGATCCGCAAGCCAGAGCTGCTGTCGCTGTGGACGGCGGTGCCGCTGTACCTGTTCTACTGGGCGATGTACCCGGCGATCTGGCTGCTCAACGCCAGCGCCAACACCATCCTCAAGATCGCCGGACAGGGCGAGCCGGGGCCACACCACGAGCACCACTACAGCCGTGACGAGCTCAAGCTGATCCTGCACTCCAGCCGCGCCCACGACCCCAGCGACCAGGGCATGCGCGTACTGGCCTCGGCGGTGGAGCTGGGTGAGCTGGAAGTCGCCGACTGGGCCAACTCCCGTGAAGACCTGGTCTACCTCGAGCGCACCGCGCCACTGGACGACATCCTCGCCACCATCCGCCGCCACAAGTACAGCCGCTACCCGGTGTACGACAGCGAGAAGGGCGAATTCATCGGCCTGCTGCACATCAAGGACCTGCTGCTGGCCCTGACCACGCTGGAGAGCCTGCCGGAGTCCTTCGACCTCGACGAGCTGACCCACCCGCTGGAGATGGTCACCAAGCACCTGCCGCTGGCCCGCCTGCTGGAGCAGTTCCGCCAGGGCGGCTCGCACTTCGCGCTGGTCGAGGAAGCCGACCACAAGGTCGTCGGCTACCTGACCATGGAAGACGTACTGGAAGTGCTGGTCGGCGACATCCAGGACGAACACCGCAAGGCCGAGCGCGGCATCGTCGCCTACCAGCCCGGCAAGCTGCTGGTGCGTGGCGACACTCCGCTGTTCAAGCTGGAACGTCTGCTGGGCCTGGACCTGGACCACGTCGAGGCGGACACCCTCGCCGGCCTGGTCTACGACACCCTCAAGCGCGTGCCGGAAGAAGAGGAAGTACTGGATACCGAGGGCCTGCGCATCATCGTGAAGAAGATGAAGGGCCCGAAGATCGTCCCTCGCCAAGGTGGTCAAGCTCGACTGAGCGATCCACCCCTGAATGACGAAGGCTGCCCTCGGGCAGCCTTTTTTATGGTGCGGAGCGGGGGCAATGCCATTGCTCAATTGTAGGAGCGCGCCATGCGCGATCGCGGGCATGGCCCGCTCCTACAGGGAGCTCCGAGTGTCAGTTGCCCTTCACCACCGCGAAATTGGGCAGCGTATCCACCGGCTGGGAGAAGTCGTAGGGAATCGACTCCAGTGCCAGCCCGACGTTGCGCTGCACCACGAAGTGCAGGTGCGGCCCGCTGCTGTTGCCGGTGTTGCCCGACTGCGCCAGCGGAGTGCCGGTGCCGACGCGCTGGCCCTCGCGAACCAGCACAGAACCGCGCATCAGGTGCAGATACACACCCATGGTGCCGTCGTCATGCAGAACCCGCACGAAGTTGCCGGACGGATTCTTGCCACGCCCGCTCTGGCCATTCTCGATCTTCACCACGGTGCCTCCCCTCGCCGCAACGATGGGCGTGCCCACCGGCATGGCGATGTCCATGGCGTAGCGACCCTTGGGCGTGAAGTGGCTGTAGCGGCCATTGGCACCCTGGGTCAGGCGGAACGGGCCACCGGTCCATGGCAATGCGTACTGGTAGGACAGCGGCGTAGGCCGCGGATCGCCCAGCGCATAACGCAGCTTGGGCTTGTAGCGCAGCGGTTTGGCGGGATCGAGCGGCGTCAGGGTCGCAAGGCGAATGGCGCTGCGCGGCGGCAGCACCCAGCGAATCGGCCGCTCCGGCACACCCACGGCGTTCTGCGCGCCGGTCACGCTCAGCTCGACTTCCACCGGGGCATACAGGTCGTTGCGCACCTGCAGGGTCTCACCGCCAGCATGCTTCTTCGTCTCCAGTTTCACCTGTTCCTCCAGGTGCTCGACCATGCGATCGCGGAAAACGAAGACAGCCGCACCCGCCACGGCCTTGTCCGTGTAGGTGACCACGCCGTTGGCGTCGGTGTACTTGTAGATGGTCACGGCCGAAGCCGTCCCGGATGCAGCCAAAAGGCCACACAGGAGGATACTGCGCCCTAGCATGTCGACTCTGGTTATAGGTATGGCGACGTTGGCAAGACTAGCAGCGTCGCCCCTGCGTCGCGACCTGCCGCCGGTCGGCCTGTGAAACAGTCCCAATTGCCGGCGGGAGGATTTGTAACCGGATCAGGCGCCGGGCACGTAGTGCTTCTGCGAGCTGCCGCGGGCAATCAGGCGGGACAGATAGTCGAGCTTCTGCGGGTCGCGGTCGACGAAGCGGAAGGTCAGCTGCAGCCACTCGCTGTCCGGCTTGGGCTCCAGCGCGGCCACGGCATGCAGGTAGCCGTTGAGGCGGGCGACGTCGCTGTCTTCTTCCAGGTCCAGCACGGCGCTTTCCAGCACCTGCGGCAACGGCGTGCCGCGCTTCACCACCAGCAGCGCTTCCTTGAGACTGAGCGCCTTGATCACGCAGGGCAGGTTCGCAGACGGCAGCCGCAGTTGGCCTTGCTGGCCTTTGGCGCCACTGCGGGCGGCCTGGGCTGCAGGAGCGGCGGCGGCTGCCGGAGCCGGGCGCGGTGCCACTGGAGCTGCCGCCGGACGTACTACCTCGGCCTTGCCGCCGGTAAGCGCAGCGAGAGAGTCATTGGGCATGGAGCCAACCAGGCTGCGTTGCGGCGCCTGGGCGGCGAGGGCTTCCAGCTTGCCGGCGCGCGACAATGCCTTCTTCACCTTGCTCACCAGCTGGTCATTGGAGAACGGCTTGCCGATGAAGTCGGAGACGCCGGCCTGGATGGCCTGCACCACGTTGTCCTTGTCGCCGCGGCTGGTGACCATGATGAAGGGCGTGGTCTTCAGGTTGTCCTGCTCGCGGCACCAGGTGAGCAGCTCGATGCCCGACAGCTCGGGCATTTCCCAGTCGCAGAGGATCAGGTCCACGGCCTGCCGGGCAAGGAACTGCTGCGCCTTGCGGCCGTTGACCGCTTCTTCGATCTGCAGACCGGGGAAATGGTCCCGCAGCCCCTTCTTCACCAGGTCACGGATGAACGGAGCGTCATCCACGACCAGCACACTGACCTTGCCCATCGGCATCTCCCGAAAACGATAGGGCGAAGAATAGCCTTGCCGGGTGGCTACATGCCATTGGTGAGGGACCGCTCGGCCATAAAATGACGAACCCGGCGCGCTGGCCGGGTTCGTTCTGGTACGGGCGTCTGGCTTATTCGGCCTTGTCGGCCTTGCCAGCGGTGCCCTGCACTTCTTCCTTCATGCGGGTCAGGCCGATGTGGCGGACATCGGTGCCGCGCACCAGGTAGATCACCAGTTCGGCGATGTTGCGCGCGTGGTCGCCGATGCGCTCCAGCGAACGCAGGGCCCAGATGACGTTGAGCACGCGGGAGATGGCCCGCGGGTCTTCCATCATGTAGGTGACCAGCTCACGCAGGGCGGTCTTGTACTCACGGTCGACGGTCTTGTCGTACTGCGCCACCGACAGCGCGAGGTCCGCGTCGAAGCGGGCGAAGGCGTCCAGCGCCTCCTGCACCATCTTGCGCACCTGGTTGCCGATGTGGCGTACCTCGACGTAGCCGCGGGGCGACTCGCCTTCTTCGCACAGCTGGATGGCACGGCGGGCGATCTTCGAAGCTTCGTCACCGATGCGCTCCAGGTCGATCACCGACTTGGAGATGCTGATGATCAGGCGCAGGTCGGAGGCAGCCGGCTGGCGGCGGGCAAGGATGCGCAGGCATTCCTCGTCGATGTTGCGCTCCATCTGGTTGATCTGGTCGTCGATCTCGCGCACCTGCTGGGCCAGGCCCGAGTCGGCGTCGATCAGCGCGTTGACCGCGTCGTTGACCTGCTTCTCCACCAGGCCGCCCATGGCCAGCAGATGGCTGCGCACATCTTCCAGCTCAGCGTTGAACTGCTGCGAGATGTGGTGGGTGAGGCTTTCTTTGTTGATCATGTTCGCTCCGCGAAAGCCGCAGGCTCCGGGCCGCTGGCTTGTGATGTTCTCCGGGAAGTTCTACCGCGCACGCAAGTCCGCGCGACTAGCCGTAACGACCGGTGATGTAGTCCTCGGTCTGCTTCTTGGCCGGGTTGGTGAACAGGGTGTCGGTATCGCCGAACTCGATCAGCTTGCCCATGTACATGAACGCCGTGTAGTCGGAGACGCGCGCGGCCTGCTGCATGTTGTGGGTCACGATGACGATGGTGAACTTGGATTTCAGCTCGTAGATCAGCTCTTCGATCTTCAGGGTGGAGATCGGGTCCAGTGCCGAGCAGGGTTCGTCGAGCAGCAGGACTTCCGGCTCCACGGCGATGGTGCGGGCAATGACCAGACGCTGCTGCTGGCCACCGGAGAGGCCGAGTGCGGATTCGTGCAGGCGATCCTTCACCTCGTCCCACAGCGCAGCACCCTTGAGGGCCCACTCGACCGCTTCGTCGAGCACGCGCTTCTTGTTGATGCCCTGGATGCGCAGGCCGTACACCACGTTCTCGTAGATGCTCTTGGGGAACGGGTTGGGCTTCTGGAACACCATGCCGACGCGGCGGCGCAGCTCGGCGACGTCGACGTTCTTGGCGAAGATGTTGTGGCCGTCGAGCAGGATCTCGCCCTTCACGTTGCAGCCGTCAACCAGGTCGTTCATGCGGTTGAAGCAGCGCAGCAGGGTGGACTTGCCGCAGCCGGACGGGCCGATGAAGGCGGTCACGCGCTGCTTGGGAATGTTCATGCTGACGTCGAACAGTGCCTGCTTCTCGCCATAGAACAGGCTCAGGCCGGGTACTTCGAGGGCGACGGTCTCGCTGTCCAGGTTCATGCCCTGGCGGCCGCCGCGGCCGAGCGCGCCGATGTCGATACCGTGGGATGCAGTTTCATGTGGCATGTTCAGTCTCCTTGGGAGGCTTGGCGGCGGGCGCGGCCCGCCGCCGGCAGAATCAGTTTTCCAGCGCCTTGTACTTTTCGCGCAGGCGGTTACGAATCGCGATGGCCGAGAAGTTCAGCAGGGCGATGACCATCACCAGCAGCAGCGCAGTGGCGTACACCAGCGGACGCGCGGCCTCGACGTTCGGACTCTGGAAGCCGACGTCGTAGATGTGGAAGCCCAGGTGCATGATCTTCTGGTCCAGGTGCACGTACGGGTAGTTGCCGTCGACCGGCAGCGCCGGAGCCAGCTTCACCACGCCCACCAGCATCAGCGGCGCCACTTCACCGGCAGCACGGGCCACGGCGAGGATCAGGCCGGTCATCATCGCCGGGCTGGCCATCGGCAGGACCACTTTCCACAGGGTCTCGGCCTTGGTTGCGCCCAGGGCGAGAGAGCCTTCACGGGTAGCCCGCGGGATGCGCGCCAGACCTTCCTCGGTGGCCACAATCACCACCGGCACCGCGAGGATGGCCAGGGTCAGCGAGGCCCAGAACAGCCCCGGCGTGCCGAAGGTCGGCGCCGGCAGGGCTTCGGGGAAGAACATCCGGTCGAGCGAGCCGCCCAGCACGTAGACGAAGAAGCCCAGGCCGAACACGCCGTAGACGATCGCCGGAACGCCCGCGAGGTTGTTCACCGCGATGCGGATGATGCGGGTCAGCAGGCCCTGGCGAGCGTACTCGCGCAGGTAGACAGCAGCGATCACGCCGAACGGGGTGACGATCACGGCCATCACCAGGGTCATCATCACGGTGCCGAAGATGGCCGGGAAGATGCCGCCTTCGGTGTTGGCTTCACGCGGGTCGTCGCTGAGGAACTCCCACAGCTTCTTGAAGTAGAAGCTCAGCTTGGTGGCCACGCCCATCTGGTTCGGCTGGTATGCATGCACCAGCTTGCCGACGCTGATTTCGGTCTGCTGGCCGGAGGCATCGCGCATGACGATGCTGTCGCGGTTGAACTCCTGGTGCAGGCCGTTGAGCTGCTCTTCGAGCACCTTGTACTGGGCGTTCAGCTCAGCGCGGCCGGCAGCGATGTCAGCCTCGGCGGTGGCGTCCAGCTTGTTGTTCAGTTGCAGGCCGCGCTCTTTCAGGCGCAGGCGCTCCAGGCCGTGGTTGATGCCGCCGATGTCCTTCTTCTCCAGCCGATACAGCTTGGCGTAGAGCTCATCGACGCGCTTGAGACGGTTCTGCAGCTCGGCCATGGCGCCCGGACCTTCGGCGACCACCTTGCCGTTCTCCTTCACGCTCAGCAGGTAGCCATAGAAGTTGCCCCACTCGCGGCGCTCCAGGGTCACCAGGTCAGCCGGGTGGCGACGGTCGTTCAGCCACTCGCCAATCACCCAGGAAAAGTCGCTGCCGTAGAGGTCGCGGTTACCCAGCTTGAGCAGCTCGCGGGTCATGAACTCCGGGCCGTTGTCCGGCACGGGCAGGCCAGCGCCGCGCAGGCGCTCGCGCGGCACCTGCTCGATCTGCACTTCTTCGCCGATCAGGGTCTTGGGGGCTTCACCGGGGACGGTGTAGGTCGCCTCGATCACGTCGGCCGGCCAGAAGTGGCCGAGACCGCGCACGGCGATCACGGCGAGCAGGCCGATGGTCATGATCACGGCGATGGACACTGCACCCGCGTTCATCCACACCCAGGGAGAACCGCTGGCAAACCACGCTTTGACGGATTCCTGTTTCTGTTTCACGGAACGTAGCCTCGTCGGGCGTCGCTTAGAGCGACGCGTATTTCTTGCGCAGGCGCTGACGGATCAGCTCTGCCAGGGTGTTCATCACGAAGGTGAAGGACAGCAGCACCAGTGCCGAAAGGAACAGCACACGGTAGTGAGTCCCGCCCACCTCCGACTCGGGCATTTCCACCGCGACGTTCGCCGCCAGCGTGCGCATGCCCTGGAAGATGTTCACGTCCATGACCGGGGTGTTGCCGGTGGCCATCAGCACGATCATGGTCTCGCCCACGGCGCGGCCCATGCCGATCATCAGCGCGGAGAAGATGCCCGGGCTGGCGGTCAGGATCACCACGCGGGTCAGCGTCTGCCAGGGCGTGGCGCCCAGGGCCAGGGAGCCGTAGGTCAGGCTGCGCGGCACGCTGAAGATGGCGTCTTCGGCGATGGAGAAGATGTTCGGGATCACCGCGAAGCCCATGGCCAGACCGACCACCAGGGCGTTGCGCTGGTCGTAGGTGATGCCCAGGTCGTGACTGATCCACAGGCGCATGTCGCCGCCGAAGAACAGGGTTTCCAGGTGCGGGCTCATCCACAGCGCGAAGGCACCGGTGGCGAGGACCACGGGGATCAGGATCGCCGCTTCCCAACCAGCCGGGAGGCTCAGACGGATGCGCTCCGGCAGCCGGCTCCAGATCAGGCCAGCGGCCAGGATGCCCAGGGGTGTGAGCAGCAACAGGCTGAAGATACCCGGCAGGTGACCTTCGACGTACGGCGCCAGGAACAGGCCGGCGAAGAAGCCGAGGATCACTGTCGGCAACGCTTCCATCAGCTCGATCACCGGCTTCACCTTGCGGCGCATGCCCGGAGCCATGAAGTAGGCGGTGTAGACGGCGGCGGCGATGGCCAGCGGAGCGGCGAGGATCATCGCGTAGAACGCGGCCTTCAACGTACCGAAGGTCAGCGGCGACAGGCTCAGCTTGGGTTCGAAGTCGGTGGTCGCGGCGGTGGACTGCCAGACGTAGGAGGGCTTGTCGTAGCTCTCATACCAGACCTTGCCCCACAGCGCGCTGAAGGAGACTTCCGGGTGCGGGTTGCTCAGGGTGAAACGGCGCAGCTCGCCACCCTGCTCGAGGATCAGGCGGTTGGCGCGCGGCGACAGAGCCATCGGACCGGCGGACGGAGCAACGTTCTCCACCAGCAGCGTGCGGTGCGCGGTGCTGTGGAAGATACCCAGGTTGCCTTGCTTGTCGAGGGCCAGGAAGCCCTTGCGGCGCTGCTCAGGTGCAATGCTGGTGATCGGCTGGTCGCCCAGCTTGAAGTCACGCACGTGGGACAGGCGCGGTTCGCCATCTTCGCCACGGGCCATGAACCACTGGCCGATGCCGCCCTTGGAGTCACCGACCATCAGCGAGATGCCACCCAGCAGCTGGCTGCTGGCGGTCACTTCGGCGGAGGCGTCATCCAGCAGTTTGTAGCGGCCGTTGAGCTGATGGGTGTTCAGGTTGAACACGTCGGCCTGGGCACGGCCATTGAGCACATAGAGCCACTGCTTGCGCGGGTCCATGTAGATGGCTTTCACCGGATCGGCGATCTGCGGCAGGTTGATGCGCTCTTCCTGCAGGGTGCTCTCGCCGGTCAGCATGTTTTCCTGCTGGGTCAGGCCGAGCAGCAGCATTTCGCTGCCGGTGGACGCGGCCAGCAACAGACTGTCATCGCCCGAGACGATCGCCACGTGCTCCAGCGGACGGCCCTGGGGATCCAGGTTCATCGGAGCTTCGCCGTAGGGATAGTCGATGTGCGGGGTGATGGTCTTCTTGTTGTCCGGGTAGGTGACCTTGTAGTTGTGCTTGAACACCAGCACCTGACCGTTGGACAGGCCCAGCGCGACGGTCGGATGACCCGGCTGGTCCTCGGCGATGGAGGTGACGCTGGTGCCAGCGGGCAGCTTCAGCGCAACACGGTTCATCTCGTCGCCTTTCTTGGCGTCGAAGAACACCACCTCGCCGTTGGCGGCGACACGCATACCCACCATGTTCTGCTCTTCGATGCTCAGCAGCAGCGGCGCCTGGGCCGTCTTCAGCCAGGCCGGGGCCAGGGGATCACGCGACTCCAGTTCGGCGCCGCGGAACAGCGGCAGCACGACGTAGGCGAGGTAGAAGAAAATCAGGGTAATGGCGGCCAGTACGGCGAGACCGCCGACCAGAACGTACCAACGGGTCAGTCGATCCTTGAGCGCCCGGATACGGCGCTTGCGCTGCAGGGCAGGCGTATTGAAATCGATCCGCTCGGGGAGAGAAGAAGTCATCGGGGAGTTGGCCATGTCGTTCATGGGGTGACACCCTAGCGGCCCTATATGACAGAAAGATGACATGGAGGTGACGCGACAAAGCCCACCAGCAGAGCCATGCTGGCGGGCTCGGTCGAGTAAGCGTCAGCCCATGCCGGGCGGGGATCTCCGCCCGGTTTGAAGGCTGATTACAGACCCAGGTCCTTGATCGCTTTTTCGGCGACTTTGGACGGCAGCGGGATGTAGCCGTCTTTCACGACAACCTGCTGGCCGGTCTTGGAGAGCACCATCTTCAGGAACTGGGCTTCCAGCGGGTTCAGCGGCTTGTTCGGCGCCTTGTTGACGTAGACGTAGAGGAAGCGCGACAGCGGGTAAGAGCCGTTCAGGGCGTTCGCCTCGTTGTCTTCGATGAACTCGCCGCCTTCTTTCTTGGCCAGGGCAACGGTCTTCACGCTAGCGGTCTTGTAACCGATACCGGAGTAGCCAACGCCGTTCAGGGACTGGCTCACCGACTGCACCACGGAGGCCGAACCCGGCTGCTCGTTCACGTTCGGTTTGTAGTCGCCTTTGCACAGGGCTTCTTCCTTGAAGTAGCCGTAGGTGCCGGAAACGGAGTTACGACCGAACAGCTGGACGGGCTTGTTGGCCCAGTCGCCGGTCAGGCCCAGATCACCCCAGGTCTTCACTTCCGACTTGCCGCCGCACAGGCGGGTGGAGGAGAAGATGGCGTCGACCTGTTGCATGGTCAGGCCCTTGATGGGGTTGTCCTTGTGCACGAAGATCGCCAGGGCGTCCACGGCAACCGGAACAGCGGTCGGCTTGTAGCCGTACTTCTGCTCGAAGGCCTGCAGCTCGACGTCCTTCATCTTGCGGCTCATCGGGCCCAGGTTGGCGGTGCCTTCGGTCAGAGCCGGCGGCGCGGTGGAGGAACCGGCGGCCTGGATCTGCACGTTCACGTTCGGGTACAGGCGCTTGTACTCTTCCGCCCACATGGTCATCAGGTTGGCCAGAGTGTCGGAACCGACGCTCGACAGGTTGCCCGACACACCGCTGGCTTTCTGGTAGTCCGGCAGAGCCGGATCGATCGCGGCCACCGCACTGGCGGTGCCTACGCCTGCGGCGACAAAAGTCAGGGCCGCCATCAAACGCTTGAGTTTCATGCCTTGCTCCTTAAGGAGAATGGGGTTGGATGGAACGGGGGCCAGTATCATCAGGCCGCATGAAGACTCTATGACGCAAATGTGACAGCTGGATGAAATGCCATCAGTAAGACAGCATGCGCTTTGTAACAGGAACGCTGCTCTCCGCGGGAGAGGGAAGAAAGCGCTGAAATAGTTGATCTAGAGGGGCTTTGAGCACAGAACCCAGCTCAGCCAGCGAAGGTTTGCAGGCGCGCAGCGTGCCTCAACCAGCCATGATCATGGCAACGAGGAAGCACCCCATGCACAGCAGGTACGGCAGCAGGAGCCATTTGTAGATGCCGTGCCGGCGCCCGAGAAAGAAGCCGAAACCCGGAATGATCAAGGCGAGAAGCGCGGCTGGCCCGGCTCGTTTAACAAGCAGGCAGAAGGCGAGCAATTGACCGACGCTGAGGCTCGAGGACGCCCAGCAGGATGAAGAGTAGAAATCAACGTTTCCATGTCGAGCGGCGTCCTTTTCCCGCGCCAGAAAAGCAAAACC
>JASGKM010000021.1:0-465754 GCA_049840615.1 Pseudomonas sp. | reverse complement strand
CTATAATGCGCACCACTCCCAGCGACGAAGCGCTGAAATAACTTGAAAATCAAGTACTTACAGAGATTCGAAGTTGGGAGTGGTGGTCAGGCAAGTGATTCACTTGCTGCTTTTCACCAGCTGCTTCGGCGGCTCACTGAAAAGAAGATCGCCGAGGTGGTTGACAGCGAGTTTGATCGCTGTAGAATGCGCCTCCCGCTGATGAGAAGGTTTCCTTCGCTGAAGCCCAAGCGATTGAGTAGAAAAGAAATTTTCGAAAAATAAAGCTTGACGAAAGATGAGGTTAGCGTAGAATGCGCGCCTCGGTTGAGACGAAAGCCTTAACCAACTGCTCTTTAACAAGTTGAATCAAGCAATTCGTGTGGGTGCTTGTGATGTAAGACTGATGATCGACTGATTATCAGCAACGCAAGTAACACTCGTGAATTCGAGAGTTTTAGCTCTTTAAATAGAGCATGCGATTGCTGAGCCAAGTTTAGGGTTTTCTCAAAACCCAAGCAGTATTGAACTGAAGAGTTTGATCATGGCTCAGATTGAACGCTGGCGGCAGGCCTAACACATGCAAGTCGAGCGGATGAGTGGAGCTTGCTCCATGATTCAGCGGCGGACGGGTGAGTAATGCCTAGGAATCTGCCTGGTAGTGGGGGACAACGTTTCGAAAGGAACGCTAATACCGCATACGTCCTACGGGAGAAAGCAGGGGACCTTCGGGCCTTGCGCTATCAGATGAGCCTAGGTCGGATTAGCTAGTTGGTGGGGTAAAGGCCTACCAAGGCGACGATCCGTAACTGGTCTGAGAGGATGATCAGTCACACTGGAACTGAGACACGGTCCAGACTCCTACGGGAGGCAGCAGTGGGGAATATTGGACAATGGGCGAAAGCCTGATCCAGCCATGCCGCGTGTGTGAAGAAGGTCTTCGGATTGTAAAGCACTTTAAGTTGGGAGGAAGGGCAGTAAGTTAATACCTTGCTGTTTTGACGTTACCAACAGAATAAGCACCGGCTAACTTCGTGCCAGCAGCCGCGGTAATACGAAGGGTGCAAGCGTTAATCGGAATTACTGGGCGTAAAGCGCGCGTAGGTGGTTTGGTAAGATGGATGTGAAATCCCCGGGCTCAACCTGGGAACTGCATCCATAACTGCCTGACTAGAGTACGGTAGAGGGTGGTGGAATTTCCTGTGTAGCGGTGAAATGCGTAGATATAGGAAGGAACACCAGTGGCGAAGGCGACCACCTGGACTGATACTGACACTGAGGTGCGAAAGCGTGGGGAGCAAACAGGATTAGATACCCTGGTAGTCCACGCCGTAAACGATGTCGACTAGCCGTTGGGATCCTTGAGATCTTAGTGGCGCAGCTAACGCGATAAGTCGACCGCCTGGGGAGTACGGCCGCAAGGTTAAAACTCAAATGAATTGACGGGGGCCCGCACAAGCGGTGGAGCATGTGGTTTAATTCGAAGCAACGCGAAGAACCTTACCTGGCCTTGACATGTCCGGAACCTTGCAGAGATGCGAGGGTGCCTTCGGGAATCGGAACACAGGTGCTGCATGGCTGTCGTCAGCTCGTGTCGTGAGATGTTGGGTTAAGTCCCGTAACGAGCGCAACCCTTGTCCTTAGTTACCAGCACGTTATGGTGGGCACTCTAAGGAGACTGCCGGTGACAAACCGGAGGAAGGTGGGGATGACGTCAAGTCATCATGGCCCTTACGGCCAGGGCTACACACGTGCTACAATGGTCGGTACAGAGGGTTGCCAAGCCGCGAGGTGGAGCTAATCCCATAAAACCGATCGTAGTCCGGATCGCAGTCTGCAACTCGACTGCGTGAAGTCGGAATCGCTAGTAATCGTGAATCAGAATGTCACGGTGAATACGTTCCCGGGCCTTGTACACACCGCCCGTCACACCATGGGAGTGGGTTGCTCCAGAAGTAGCTAGTCTAACCGCAAGGGGGACGGTTACCACGGAGTGATTCATGACTGGGGTGAAGTCGTAACAAGGTAGCCGTAGGGGAACCTGCGGCTGGATCACCTCCTTAATCGAAGATCTCAGCTTCTTCATAAGCTCCCACACGAATTGCTTGATTCACTGGTTAGACGATTGGGTCTGTAGCTCAGTTGGTTAGAGCGCACCCCTGATAAGGGTGAGGTCGGCAGTTCGAATCTGCCCAGACCCACCAATTGTTGTGGTGTGCTGCTGATCCGAATGGGGCCATAGCTCAGCTGGGAGAGCGCCTGCTTTGCACGCAGGAGGTCAGGAGTTCGATCCTCCTTGGCTCCACCATTAATCGTCGAAAGCTCAGACATGAATGTTCAGGTTGAACGAACATTGATGTCTGGTCTTTGTGCCAGAACTGTTCTTTAAAAATTTGGGTATGTGATAGAAGTAGACTGAATAATCTCTTTCACTGGTGATTATTCAAGTCAAGGTAAAATTTGCGAGTTCAAGCGCGAATTTTCGGCGAATGTCGTCTTCACGTTCGAGACAATAACCAGATTGCTTGGGGTTATATGGTCAAGTGAAGAAGCGCATACGGTGGATGCCTTGGCAGTCAGAGGCGATGAAAGACGTGGTAGCCTGCGATAAGCTTCGGGGAGTCGGCAAACAGACTTTGATCCGGAGATCTCTGAATGGGGAAACCCACCCGGGATAACCTGGGTATCTTGCACTGAATACATAGGTGTAAGAGGCGAACCAGGGGAACTGAAACATCTAAGTACCCTGAGGAAAAGAAATCAACCGAGATTCCCTTAGTAGTGGCGAGCGAACGGGGATTAGCCCTTAAGCTTCTTTGAATCTAACAGAACGCTCTGGAAAGTGCGGCCATAGTGGGTGATAGCCCCGTATGTGAAAGGTTCTTTGAAGTGAAATCGAGTAGGACGGAGCACGAGAAACTTTGTCTGAATATGGGGGGACCATCCTCCAAGGCTAAATACTACTGACTGACCGATAGTGAACCAGTACCGTGAGGGAAAGGCGAAAAGAACCCCGGAGAGGGGAGTGAAATAGAACCTGAAACCGTATGCGTACAAGCAGTGGGAGCCTACTTTGTTAGGTGACTGCGTACCTTTTGTATAATGGGTCAGCGACTTATATTCAGTGGCGAGCTTAACCGTATAGGGAAGGCGTAGCGAAAGCGAGTCTTAATAGGGCGTTTTAGTCGCTGGGTATAGACCCGAAACCGGGCGATCTATCCATGAGCAGGTTGAAGGTTAGGTAACACTGACTGGAGGACCGAACCCACTCCCGTTGAAAAGGTAGGGGATGACTTGTGGATCGGAGTGAAAGGCTAATCAAGCTCGGAGATAGCTGGTTCTCCTCGAAAGCTATTTAGGTAGCGCCTCACGTATCACTCCAGGGGGTAGAGCACTGTTTCGGCTAGGGGGTCATCCCGACTTACCAAACCGATGCAAACTCCGAATACCTGGAAGTGTCAGCGTGGGAGACACACGGCGGGTGCTAACGTCCGTCGTGAAAAGGGAAACAACCCAGACCGTCAGCTAAGGTCCCAAAGTTATGGTTAAGTGGTAAACGATGTGGGAAGGCTTAGACAGCTAGGAGGTTGGCTTAGAAGCAGCCACCCTTTAAAGAAAGCGTAATAGCTCACTAGTCGAGTCGGCCTGCGCGGAAGATGTAACGGGGCTCAAACCATACACCGAAGCTACGGGTGCATCGTAAGATGCGCGGTAGAGGAGCGTTCTGTAAGCCTGTGAAGGTGAGTTGAGAAGCTTGCTGGAGGTATCAGAAGTGCGAATGCTGACATGAGTAACGACAATGGGAGTGAAAAACTCCCACGCCGAAAGACCAAGGGTTCCTGCGCAACGCTAATCGACGCAGGGTTAGTCGGTCCCTAAGGCGAGGCTGAAAAGCGTAGTCGATGGGAAACAGGTTAATATTCCTGTACTTCTAGTTACTGCGATGGAGGGACGGAGAAGGCTAGGCCAGCTTGGCGTTGGTTGTCCAAGTTTAAGGTGGTAGGCAGAGATCTTAGGTAAATCCGGGGTCTTAATGCCGAGAGCTGATGACGAGTCATCTTTTAGACGATGAAGTGATTGATGCCATGCTTCCAAGAAAAGCTTCTAAGCTTCAGGTAACTAGGAGACCGTACCCCAAACCGACACAGGTGGTTGGGTAGAGAATACCAAGGCGCTTGAGAGAACTCGGGTGAAGGAACTAGGCAAAATGGCACCGTAACTTCGGGAGAAGGTGCGCCGGCGAGGGTTAAGGACTTGCTCCGTAAGCCCATGCCGGTCGAAGATACCAGGCCGCTGCGACTGTTTATTAAAAACACAGCACTCTGCAAACACGAAAGTGGACGTATAGGGTGTGACGCCTGCCCGGTGCCGGAAGGTTAATTGATGGGGTTAGCGCAAAGCGAAGCTCTTGATCGAAGCCCCGGTAAACGGCGGCCGTAACTATAACGGTCCTAAGGTAGCGAAATTCCTTGTCGGGTAAGTTCCGACCTGCACGAATGGCGTAACGATGGCGGCGCTGTCTCCACCCGAGACTCAGTGAAATTGAAATCGCTGTGAAGATGCAGTGTATCCCGCGGCTAGACGGAAAGACCCCGTGAACCTTTACTATAGCTTTGCACTGGACTTTGAGCCTGCTTGTGTAGGATAGGTGGGAGGCTTTGAAGCGTGGACGCCAGTCTGCGTGGAGCCATCCTTGAAATACCACCCTGGCATGCTTGAGGTTCTAACTCTGGTCCGTTATCCGGATCGAGGACAGTGTATGGTGGGCAGTTTGACTGGGGCGGTCTCCTCCTAAAGAGTAACGGAGGAGTACGAAGGTGCGCTCAGACCGGTCGGAAATCGGTCGTAGAGTATAAAGGCAAAAGCGCGCTTGACTGCGAGACAGACACGTCGAGCAGGTACGAAAGTAGGTCTTAGTGATCCGGTGGTTCTGTATGGAAGGGCCATCGCTCAACGGATAAAAGGTACTCCGGGGATAACAGGCTGATACCGCCCAAGAGTTCATATCGACGGCGGTGTTTGGCACCTCGATGTCGGCTCATCACATCCTGGGGCTGAAGCCGGTCCCAAGGGTATGGCTGTTCGCCATTTAAAGTGGTACGCGAGCTGGGTTTAGAACGTCGTGAGACAGTTCGGTCCCTATCTGCCGTGGACGTTTGAGATTTGAGAGGGGCTGCTCCTAGTACGAGAGGACCGGAGTGGACGAACCTCTGGTGTTCCGGTTGTCACGCCAGTGGCATTGCCGGGTAGCTATGTTCGGAATAGATAACCGCTGAAAGCATCTAAGCGGGAAACTAGCCTCAAGATGAGATCTCACTGGGAACTTGATTCCCCTAAAGGGCCGTCGAAGACTACGACGTTGATAGGTCGGGTGTGTAAGCGCTGTGAGGCGTTGAGCTAACCGATACTAATTGCCCGTGAGGCTTGACCATATAACACCCAAACAATTTGTGTGTTGTACGGTGAAGACGTAACGAACCGAAAGTTCGTGTGAACCGCAAATTACCTGTCACATACCCGAATCTGGATGAGCGTGTGCATCTGCCACGAGCGTCCATAAAGAATTGCTTGACGACCATAGAGCGTTGGAACCACCTGATCCCATCCCGAACTCAGTAGTGAAACGACGCATCGCCGATGGTAGTGTGGAGTTTCTCCATGTGAGAGTAGGTCATCGTCAAGCTCCTATCCCAAAGCCCCGGTCAGCTTCGCTGTCCGGGGCTTTGCCTATTAGTGTAAGCACACAGTTTGTGCTTGCCGCTGATGAGAAGGTTTCCTTCACTGAAGCCCAAGCGATTGAGTAGAAAAGAAATTTTCGAAAAATAAAGCTTGACGAAAGATGAGGTTAGCGTAGAATGCGCGCCTCGGTTGAGGCGAAAGCCTTAACCAACTGCTCTTTAACAAGTTGAATCAAGCAATTCGTGTGGGTGCTTGTGATGTAAGACTGATGATCGACTGATTATCAGCAACGCAAGTAACACTCGTGAATTCGAGAGTTTTAGCTCTTTAAATAGAGCATGCGATTGCTGAGCCAAGTTTAGGGTTTTCTCAAAACCCAAGCAGTATTGAACTGAAGAGTTTGATCATGGCTCAGATTGAACGCTGGCGGCAGGCCTAACACATGCAAGTCGAGCGGATGAGTGGAGCTTGCTCCATGATTCAGCGGCGGACGGGTGAGTAATGCCTAGGAATCTGCCTGGTAGTGGGGGACAACGTTTCGAAAGGAACGCTAATACCGCATACGTCCTACGGGAGAAAGCAGGGGACCTTCGGGCCTTGCGCTATCAGATGAGCCTAGGTCGGATTAGCTAGTTGGTGGGGTAAAGGCCTACCAAGGCGACGATCCGTAACTGGTCTGAGAGGATGATCAGTCACACTGGAACTGAGACACGGTCCAGACTCCTACGGGAGGCAGCAGTGGGGAATATTGGACAATGGGCGAAAGCCTGATCCAGCCATGCCGCGTGTGTGAAGAAGGTCTTCGGATTGTAAAGCACTTTAAGTTGGGAGGAAGGGCAGTAAGTTAATACCTTGCTGTTTTGACGTTACCAACAGAATAAGCACCGGCTAACTTCGTGCCAGCAGCCGCGGTAATACGAAGGGTGCAAGCGTTAATCGGAATTACTGGGCGTAAAGCGCGCGTAGGTGGTTTGGTAAGATGGATGTGAAATCCCCGGGCTCAACCTGGGAACTGCATCCATAACTGCCTGACTAGAGTACGGTAGAGGGTGGTGGAATTTCCTGTGTAGCGGTGAAATGCGTAGATATAGGAAGGAACACCAGTGGCGAAGGCGACCACCTGGACTGATACTGACACTGAGGTGCGAAAGCGTGGGGAGCAAACAGGATTAGATACCCTGGTAGTCCACGCCGTAAACGATGTCGACTAGCCGTTGGGATCCTTGAGATCTTAGTGGCGCAGCTAACGCGATAAGTCGACCGCCTGGGGAGTACGGCCGCAAGGTTAAAACTCAAATGAATTGACGGGGGCCCGCACAAGCGGTGGAGCATGTGGTTTAATTCGAAGCAACGCGAAGAACCTTACCTGGCCTTGACATGTCCGGAACCTTGCAGAGATGCGAGGGTGCCTTCGGGAATCGGAACACAGGTGCTGCATGGCTGTCGTCAGCTCGTGTCGTGAGATGTTGGGTTAAGTCCCGTAACGAGCGCAACCCTTGTCCTTAGTTACCAGCACGTTATGGTGGGCACTCTAAGGAGACTGCCGGTGACAAACCGGAGGAAGGTGGGGATGACGTCAAGTCATCATGGCCCTTACGGCCAGGGCTACACACGTGCTACAATGGTCGGTACAGAGGGTTGCCAAGCCGCGAGGTGGAGCTAATCCCATAAAACCGATCGTAGTCCGGATCGCAGTCTGCAACTCGACTGCGTGAAGTCGGAATCGCTAGTAATCGTGAATCAGAATGTCACGGTGAATACGTTCCCGGGCCTTGTACACACCGCCCGTCACACCATGGGAGTGGGTTGCTCCAGAAGTAGCTAGTCTAACCGCAAGGGGGACGGTTACCACGGAGTGATTCATGACTGGGGTGAAGTCGTAACAAGGTAGCCGTAGGGGAACCTGCGGCTGGATCACCTCCTTAATCGAAGATCTCAGCTTCTTCATAAGCTCCCACACGAATTGCTTGATTCACTGGTTAGACGATTGGGTCTGTAGCTCAGTTGGTTAGAGCGCACCCCTGATAAGGGTGAGGTCGGCAGTTCGAATCTGCCCAGACCCACCAATTGTTGTGGTGTGCTGCTGATCCGAATGGGGCCATAGCTCAGCTGGGAGAGCGCCTGCTTTGCACGCAGGAGGTCAGGAGTTCGATCCTCCTTGGCTCCACCATTAATCGTCGAAAGCTCAGACATGAATGTTCAGGTTGAACGAACATTGATGTCTGGTCTTTGTGCCAGAACTGTTCTTTAAAAATTTGGGTATGTGATAGAAGTAGACTGAATAATCTCTTTCACTGGTGATTATTCAAGTCAAGGTAAAATTTGCGAGTTCAAGCGCGAATTTTCGGCGAATGTCGTCTTCACGTTCGAGACAATAACCAGATTGCTTGGGGTTATATGGTCAAGTGAAGAAGCGCATACGGTGGATGCCTTGGCAGTCAGAGGCGATGAAAGACGTGGTAGCCTGCGATAAGCTTCGGGGAGTCGGCAAACAGACTTTGATCCGGAGATCTCTGAATGGGGAAACCCACCCGGGATAACCTGGGTATCTTGCACTGAATACATAGGTGTAAGAGGCGAACCACGGGAACTGAAACATCTAAGTACCCTGAGGAAAAGAAATCAACCGAGATTCCCTTAGTAGTGGCGAGCGAACGGGGATTAGCCCTTAAGCTTCTTTGAATCTAACAGAACGCTCTGGAAAGTGCGGCCATAGTGGGTGATAGCCCCGTATGTGAAAGGTTCTTTGAAGTGAAATCGAGTAGGACGGAGCACGAGAAACTTTGTCTGAATATGGGGGGACCATCCTCCAAGGCTAAATACTACTGACTGACCGATAGTGAACCAGTACCGTGAGGGAAAGGCGAAAAGAACCCCGGAGAGGGGAGTGAAATAGAACCTGAAACCGTATGCGTACAAGCAGTGGGAGCCTACTTTGTTAGGTGACTGCGTACCTTTTGTATAATGGGTCAGCGACTTATATTCAGTGGCGAGCTTAACCGTATAGGGAAGGCGTAGCGAAAGCGAGTCTTAATAGGGCGTTTTAGTCGCTGGGTATAGACCCGAAACCGGGCGATCTATCCATGAGCAGGTTGAAGGTTAGGTAACACTGACTGGAGGACCGAACCCACTCCCGTTGAAAAGGTAGGGGATGACTTGTGGATCGGAGTGAAAGGCTAATCAAGCTCGGAGATAGCTGGTTCTCCTCGAAAGCTATTTAGGTAGCGCCTCACGTATCACTCCAGGGGGTAGAGCACTGTTTCGGCTAGGGGGTCATCCCGACTTACCAAACCGATGCAAACTCCGAATACCTGGAAGTGTCAGCGTGGGAGACACACGGCGGGTGCTAACGTCCGTCGTGAAAAGGGAAACAACCCAGACCGTCAGCTAAGGTCCCAAAGTTATGGTTAAGTGGTAAACGATGTGGGAAGGCTTAGACAGCTAGGAGGTTGGCTTAGAAGCAGCCACCCTTTAAAGAAAGCGTAATAGCTCACTAGTCGAGTCGGCCTGCGCGGAAGATGTAACGGGGCTCAAACCATACACCGAAGCTACGGGTGCATCGTAAGATGCGCGGTAGAGGAGCGTTCTGTAAGCCTGTGAAGGTGAGTTGAGAAGCTTGCTGGAGGTATCAGAAGTGCGAATGCTGACATGAGTAACGACAATGGGAGTGAAAAACTCCCACGCCGAAAGACCAAGGGTTCCTGCGCAACGTTAATCGACGCAGGGTTAGTCGGTCCCTAAGGCGAGGCTGAAGAGCGTAGTCGATGGGAAACAGGTTAATATTCCTGTACTTCTAGTTACTGCGATGGAGGGACGGAGAAGGCTAGGCCAGCTTGGCGTTGGTTGTCCAAGTTTAAGGTGGTAGGCAGAGATCTTAGGTAAATCCGGGGTCTTAATGCCGAGAGCTGATGACGAGTCATCTTTTAGATGATGAAGTGGTTGATGCCATGCTTCCAGGAAAAGCTTCTAAGCTTCAGGTAACTAGGAACCGTACCCCAAACCGACACAGGTGGTTGGGTAGAGAATACCAAGGCGCTTGAGAGAACTCGGGTGAAGGAACTAGGCAAAATGGCACCGTAACTTCGGGAGAAGGTGCGCCGGCGAGGGTTAAGGATTTACTCCGTAAGCCCATGCCGGTCGAAGATACCAGGCCGCTGCGACTGTTTATTAAAAACACAGCACTCTGCAAACACGAAAGTGGACGTATAGGGTGTGACGCCTGCCCGGTGCCGGAAGGTTAATTGATGGGGTTAGCGAAAGCGAAGCTCTTGATCGAAGCCCCGGTAAACGGCGGCCGTAACTATAACGGTCCTAAGGTAGCGAAATTCCTTGTCGGGTAAGTTCCGACCTGCACGAATGGCGTAACGATGGCGGCGCTGTCTCCACCCGAGACTCAGTGAAATTGAAATCGCTGTGAAGATGCAGTGTATCCGCGGCTAGACGGAAAGACCCCGTGAACCTTTACTGTAGCTTTGCACTGGACTTTGAGCCTGCTTGTGTAGGATAGGTGGGAGGCTTTGAAGCGTGGACGCCAGTCTGCGTGGAGCCATCCTTGAAATACCACCCTGGCATGCTTGAGGTTCTAACTCTGGTCCGTTATCCGGATCGAGGACAGTGTATGGTGGGCAGTTTGACTGGGGCGGTCTCCTCCTAAAGAGTAACGGAGGAGTACGAAGGTGCGCTCAGACCGGTCGGAAATCGGTCGTAGAGTATAAAGGCAAAAGCGCGCTTGACTGCGAGACAGACACGTCGAGCAGGTACGAAAGTAGGTCTTAGTGATCCGGTGGTTCTGTATGGAAGGGCCATCGCTCAACGGATAAAAGGTACTCCGGGGATAACAGGCTGATACCGCCCAAGAGTTCATATCGACGGCGGTGTTTGGCACCTCGATGTCGGCTCATCACATCCTGGGGCTGAAGCCGGTCCCAAGGGTATGGCTGTTCGCCATTTAAAGTGGTACGCGAGCTGGGTTTAGAACGTCGTGAGACAGTTCGGTCCCTATCTGCCGTGGACGTTTGAGATTTGAGAGGGGCTGCTCCTAGTACGAGAGGACCGGAGTGGACGAACCTCTGGTGTTCCGGTTGTCACGCCAGTGGCATTGCCGGGTAGCTATGTTCGGAATAGATAACCGCTGAAAGCATCTAAGCGGGAAACTAGCCTCAAGATGAGATCTCACTGGGAACTTGATTCCCCTAAAGGGCCGTCGAAGACTACGACGTTGATAGGTCGGGTGTGTAAGCGCTGTGAGGCGTTGAGCTAACCGATACTAATTGCCCGTGAGGCTTGACCATATAACACCCAAACAATTTGTGTGTTGTACGGTGAAGACGTAACGAACCGAAAGTTCGTGTGAACCGCAAATTACCTGTCACATACCCGAATCTGGATGAGCGTGTGCACCTGCCACGAGCGTCCATAAAGAATTGCTTGACGACCATAGAGCGTTGGAACCACCTGATCCCATCCCGAACTCAGTAGTGAAACGACGCATCGCCGATGGTAGTGTGGAGTTTCTCCATGTGAGAGTAGGTCATCGTCAAGCTCCTATCCCAAGACCCCTGGTCAGCTTCGCTGGCCGGGGGTTTTGCTTTTCTGGCGCGCAAAAGGGCACCGTTGCAGGTTTGGCCAGGCGGTATTGCGGGCAGGTTTCTCGACGATATTTGAGGCAAGTTTCGCGCACCGGAGAGGCGGTTGCGTCGTCTACAATAGCGTCAAATTTTCCCTGAGTGCCTATATGGCCGATATCGAAGGACATGCCTTGCAGGATCTGCCTCTGGACGAGCTGATGGCTTGCCATGAGTGCGACCTGCTGATGCGCCGCGAGCCCGTTCCCCTGGGGCATCGATCCGTCTGTCCGCGTTGCGGATATGAGCTGGAAATCCACCGTCCCCACATGATCCGCCGTGCCCTGGCGCTGGTGCTGACGGCTCTGTTTCTTTACATCCCGGCGAACTTCCTGCCGATCATGCACATCACCATCCTGGGCCAGACGAGTATGGATACCGTCTGGAGCGGAGTCCTTGGCTTGTACGACTCGAACATGGCCGGCGTCGCCATCCTGGTGTTCCTGTGCAGCATGGTGATCCCGCTGGCCAAGCTGCTCTGCCAGTTGTTCGTGCTGGTGACCATTCGGTTCAAGGTGTTGCGCGAACACGGCATGCTGTTACTGCGCGGTTATCAGCACTTGCGCGAGTGGGGGATGCTGGAGGTGTACCTGATGGGCATCATCGTCGCGATCGTCAAACTGATCGATATGGCGGAACTGCATGTCAGTATCGGTCTGGCCTGCTTCGTGGCCCTGCTGTTTACGCAAGTGTGGCTGGAGGTGACGATGTCCCACCATCAGGTCTGGGGTGAACTGGCCGGGGAGTTCGACGATGCGGGCCATTGATGCCGATATCCTGGTCTGTGGCGAATGCCATCAGCTCAATCGCCGGGAAGAGGAAGAGACTCATTGCAGCCGTTGTGGCGCGGTGGTGCACGACCGCCGTCCGAACAGCATCACCCGCACCTGGGCATTGCTGATCACCGCCGCCGTGCTCTACATCCCGGCGAACCTGCTGCCGATCATGACGGTGAACTTCCTGGGCAATGGTATGCCGGCCACCATCATGGAAGGCGTAGTCGAGTTGATCAATGCGGACATGCTGCCAGTCGCGGCAGTCGTATTCATCGCCAGCATCCTGGTGCCCACCTTCAAGCTCGTGGGCATTGCCCTGCTGCTCTATTCGGTGCAACGGCACCAGCCGATGTCGGCCAAGCAGCGCATCATCATGTACCGCTTCATCGAATGGATCGGTCGTTGGTCGATGCTCGACATCTTCGTCATCGCGATCCTGGTGACGCTGGTGAACTTTGGCAACCTGGCCAGTATCGAGGCGAACCTTGGTGCGGCCGCTTTTGCCTGCGTGGTAGTCCTCACCATGCTGGCAGCTGTTACTTTCGATCCCCGGCTGATCTGGGATAACACGGACGCGGAAAACGACGATGAGTGATCTCCCCAAACCCAAGATGCGCAAGACCACCAATTGGTCGGCTATCTGGATCCTGCCGCTGATCGCCTTGGCCATTGGTGCCTGGCTGGCCTGGCGCGCCTATGACCAGGCGGGGATCGTGATCAACATCCAGTTCGAGAGCGGCGAGGGTATCCAGGCCAACAAGACCGAGGTGATCTTCAAGGGGATCGGCGTTGGCAAGGTGGTCGACCTGCACGTGAACAAGCCCACCCTCGGCGTTACGGCGAGCGTGGAGATGCGCAAGGAGGCCGCCGAGTACCTGAGCAAGGGCACGCGCTTCTGGCTGGTCAAACCGCGTGTTTCGATTGCTGGTGTTACGGGACTGGAGACCCTGGTTTCAGGCAACTACATCGCCATCGATCCGGTGAAGGGCGAGCAGGAAAAGAACTTTGTCGCATTGAAGGAGCCGCCGCCACTGTCGGACTCGCTGCCGGGGCTGCACCTGACATTGAAAGCCGAGCGCCTGGGTTCGCTTGAGCAAGGCAGCCCGATCTATTACCGGCAGATTCAGGTTGGGCAGGTGAAGAGCTATCGCCTGGCGGAAGACCAGAAGACCATTGAGGTGAAGGTCCACATCGAGCCGGCCTACGCCAATCTGGTGCGCAAACATACGCGCTTCTGGAACGCCAGTGGTATCACCCTGTCCGGCAGTCTCAGCGGCCTGAAGCTGCGTACCGAGTCGTTGGCCAGCATCGCGGCCGGCGGTATTGCCTTTGCCACGCCGGAGAACTATCCGGACAGCCCGCCCACCGACCCCGACCAAGCCCTTCCGCCTGTACGAAGACTTCGACGCTGCCCAGGCCGGTCTCAGTGTCAAGGTCAAGGTCAGCGACGTCAGCGGCCTGACCCCCGGCAGCACTCCCGTGATGTACAACGGTGTGCAGGTCGGCACCGTGAAGAGCATCGACATGGACAAGGATTTCAACGGCGCCACCGCCACCCTGTCCATGGACCCGCGCACCGAGGATTTCCTCAACAGCAAGACCGAGTTCTGGATGGTCAAGCCGAGTATCTCGCTGGCGGGCATCACCGGGCTCGAAGCGCTGGTGAAGGGCAACTATCTGAGCGTGCGCTTTGCCAGCGGAGGGGAACCGACCCGTGACTTCGTCATTCGTCCGAAAGCGCCACCCTTGAATCTCGATGCGCCAGGCCTGCACCTGGTGCTGACCACGGATCAACTGGGTTCGCTGGAAGTTGGCACACCGATCCTCTATCGCCAGATGAAGGTCGGCAGCGTGCAGAGCTATCAGCTTTCCCGTCGCGACCCTTCGCGTCTGGTCATCGGTGTTCACATCGAGCCGGAGTACGCCAAGCTGGTGAACACCTCGTCGCGCTTCTGGAATATCAGCGGCGTCACTATCAGCGGCGGACTGGATGGCATCAAGCTGAAGAGCGAATCGCTGCAGACGCTGATCGCCGGCGGTATCGCCTTCGATACGCCAGACCCCAAGGCTGCTCCGATCACCAAGGTGCGCCGCTTCGCGCTGTTCGACAGTGAGGACGATGCGCACCTCAAGGGCCAGATGATCGAGTTGCGCGCCGACACGGCGGATGGCCTGAAGGAGGGCACTGTCCTGCGCTACAAGGGCCTCGAAGTTGGTCGCGTCGAGCAGGTGGAGCTGAGCAAGGACCTGCAGACCGTACAGCTCAAGGCGCGCCTTACCCGCGGCGCGGATCGCATCGCGCGCCAGGGCACGCGCTTCTGGGTGGTAGGCCCGCAGGTAGGGCTCTCTGGAGTGTCCAACCTGAGCACCATCGTCAGTGGTCAGTACATCGAAGTATTGCCGGCGCCCAAGACTGGCCAGGCACAGACCAGCTTCAGCCTGCTGGGCAGCGAGCCCAACCGGCTGCTGGACGCCGACGGCCTGCGCCTGACCCTGAGTGCTGCCCGTCGTGGTTCGCTCAAGGCCGGCGTGCCGGTGACCTACCGCGAGGTGCAGGTCGGCAAGGTGACGTCCTTCGAGCTCGGTGAGACGGCCGACCGTGTGTTGATCCATATCCTCATCGAGCCGCGTTATGCAGGGTTGGTGCGCACGGGCAGCCGCTTCTGGAACACCAGTGGGGTCGGTGTGGATGCCGGCCTGTTCAAAGGGGTGAAGGTGCGGACGGAGTCCATGGAAACCATCCTGTCCGGCGGCGTTGCGTTCGCGACCCCGAACAACGACGAGATGGGCTCGCCGGCCAAGCCGGGGCAGACCTTCGCGCTGTTCGACGAGTATGACGAGAAGTGGCTGGACTGGGCGCCGAAGATCCCGCTGGGGAAGGCGAACTGAGTTTCAGCCGTACAGGAAAAGGGCCGCGCTCGCGGCCCTTTTCATTCCACGGGCTCGGTGGATGCGCGAGCAACGTTTGTAGTGTGGCCTGGAGCGCTGCAATACCTATCAGCATCGCCGGCTGGGGCTGCATGGGTATCGCAAGCTCCACCCATCCTACGAAATGGGCTTCAGTGTCATGCGGTTCGCGAGCAAGCTCGCTCCTACTACGCAGAGTCGGAAAAGAAAAAGCCCCGCATGGCGGGGCTTTTGGGGCAGCGCTAAAAACGCATCACGCCGGCTCGGCGCTCGCTTCCACATCGTTGTGCGCCGCTTTCTCGGTATCCCGGCGGCGGATGTACTTCCAGTCCGCCTCGTCGATGTAGATGCCGTTGGGGCCGCTGCCGCCTTCCAGGTCGATGGCCACCTGAGCCGAGACCTGCGGCTTCACGCTCGCCAGGATCGGCACGAAGCCCAGCTGCAGGCTGGTCTCCAGCAGCGCCGACTGGTTGCGTTCGTCGATATCCGCGGCCTCGTCGAGGTAGTAGGGCAGACGAACGCGGCCGGCCTGCTCACGGTCCATCAGGTGCAGCAACAGGTACATGTTGGTCAGCGCCTTGATGGTCATTGTGGTGCCGTTGGACGCCGCGCCGTCGATGTCGGTGTGCATGATCGGCTGGCCACCCATCTTGGTGATCTCGAACGCCAGCTCGAACAGGTCCTTCAGGCCCAGCTGGTTGTTGTTCGCTGCCACCAGGCGCGACAGGTAGTCCTTGGCTTCCTCGTTCTTCGCATCCTGCTCGGCACTTTGGGTCAGGTCGAAGACCGAGAGGTTCTCGCCTTCTTCGTACTGGCCGGCGCTGTGGATGATCTGGTCGATGTGCTTGAGCGCGTCTTTGTTCGGCGCCAGCACGATACGGAAGCTCTGCAGGTTCGACACCTGGCGCTTGTTGATCTCGCGGTTGAACAGCGCCAGCTGGTGTTCCAGGTTGTCGTAGTCGCTGCGGATGTTGCGCAGGGTACGGGCGATGTCGGTGACTGCCGCGCGGCGCGCCTTGGCCAGGGTCATGGCTTCGTCGGTGCGGTGCGCGTAGGCGTTGATCAGCAGTTGCAGGCGACGCTCCGGATCATCCTCGCTGTCGAACTTGGCCACGCCCTTGAGGCGTACCTGGGCGTACAGCGCTTCGATCTGGCCGTCCACGCGTTGCAGTGACTGCCAGGTGTCCTGGTAGTCGTTGAGCAGCGGCAGCAGGTTGTCCATGGAGTCGTCGACCGGGTCCATGAACGGGATGCCGAAGGGCAGGTTGGCCGGCAGCAGCTGGCGACGGCGCAGGGCGTCGTCGAGGGTGCGCTGCTTGGCTTCCATATCGGCCAGTTGGCGGCCGATCAACTGCAGTTTGGCGGAGAGCTGCTGGACGCGTTCGGTGAAGGCGTCGGCGGAGCGCTTGAGTTCGTCCTGGGTGGCTTCCAGCTGGGCGAGCTGCTCCAGTTTGCCCGGCTCCTCGGCGTTCAGCGTCTGGCTGCGGCGGAAGTCTTCCAGCGCCTTCTGCGCGTCGAGCACGTCCTGATACAGCTTGTCCGCCTGTGCCTTGCTGGCATTGCGGTCGGCGGCCACGGCCTGCTGGGTCTTGAGCTGCTTGAGCTCCTTCTCCAGGCGCTCCTTCTGATCGCGCAGGGCGGCGCGGTCGGCCAGGGCCTGCAGGGCCGGCGGCTCGATGGTGGAAAGGTCGATGGTCAGGCCGGGTACTTCGAAGCGCTCGCCCTTGAAGGCATCGAGGATCTTCTCGACGCTGCCGACCCACTGACCGGCCTCGTCCAGGTCCACGCCCTTTTCACCCAGCGGCAGGCTGAACAGCGCGCCGTTGAACAGGCGCATCAAGCGCTCGACGTCCTGCTGGGAGAACTCCTCGCGCAGGCGGGCGTAGCTGTTGTTGTCGGCGTGTTCGAGCTGCTGGCGAACGCCCTTCAGGCGCTTCTCCAGGTCGCGCATGCGCTCTTCCAGGTCTTCGCTGGAGAACTGCCGGGAGTGCGCCAGGGCGCCGGCCAGTTCGTCGTGGGCGTCCTTGGCGGCGAGCAGCTGCTGCTCCAGCACCTTGACGTCGTCGACCAGCGCGAAGCGGTTCTTCAGCACGGCCAGTTCGCCCATCCAGCGCTGGATTTCGCTGATCTCGCGCTCCAGGCGCATCAGTTCGGCGGTGCTGCCGCGCTGCTCGTTCTGCAGGCCGTCCTGCTCGCGCTTGTAGTGCTCGGCCTGGATCACCAGCTCTTCCTTGCGCGCGCCGGAATAGTCTTCCCAGGTGCCCAGCAGGTTATCCAGCAGCGGCGAGAGGCGGTGCATCTTGCCGCGCAGCAGTTCGCGCTGTTGCACGCCGTTGGCCAGCGCCTCGACCAGCGGGCCGGCGGCCACCAGGGCCTGGTAGTCGCCTTCCATGCGGCGCACGTCGCGGAAGGCTTCCTCGCAGGCGGCGATGTAATCGACGCTGCCCGAGCGCAGGCTGTGCTCGAAGGCATCGAGGAACAGCTGCTTGAGCTTGGCGGCGGTGATCTCGCGCATGTGCAGCAGGTTGATGAACAGCGAACGGAAGGTCTTCAGGCTCTGTTCGCTCGTGGAGCGCAGCGGGATCAGGGTCAGGTCCAGCGGGATCGAGGTGTGGCCGCCAACCAGCAGGCGACGCAGCTCGTCGGGCTTGAGCTCGTAGGACTTGATGCCCTCGCGTTCGAGGTTGGCATACAGCTCGCGCAGGCGCAGGCAGGTGCCGTTCTTCTGGTAGTGCTCCAGGTCCAGCTCGCCCTGGTAGGCAAAGAACTGGTGGCCGAAGCCGCCACCCGGACCGCGGCCGCCGACGCCGATCACATGGCGGCCGTTGGGCAGGTCGAGCTCGACGAGGATGTAGCTGGTGTCGGTGGCGAAGTAGAACTTGCGCGAGGCTTCCAGGCTGTACTTGCCGAAGCTCATGTCGGACATGCGCGCGAGGATCGGGAACTGCAGCGCGTTGATCGACGCCGACTTGCCGAGGTTGTTCGCGCCGTACACCGACAGCGGTTGTTCCAGCGGGAAGATGCCGAGGCTGTAGCCGGCGGTGTTGAGCAGGGCGAAGCGGCGGATGCCGTAGCGTTCCTGGGTCATGCCTGGGCCTCCTGTTCTTCGGCGATGGCGCGGGCGAGGGCGTCTTCTTCGCTCTCTTCTTCGGCAATTTCAGCAGGGGGGATCGGTTCGTCGATCACCACGATGGCGTCTTCACTGTCAGCGGCCGGTGCGTCTGCGTAGGACTCGAGGATCACCACCGGCTCGTCGTCTTCTTCCATCAGTACCGGCGCGGTGAACTGCATTTCACTGGCGTGCAGGTTGGCAGCCAGGTCGCGGTCCTGCTGGACCGACAGGCAGACATCGAGGAAGCGGTGGATCGGCGGCAGGAAGCGGTACACGCCGTTGTCCTCGGCGGCGAAGCCGAGCTGGGTGAGGCGGCGCATGACCTTCTCTTCCAGTTCTTCCTGGGTAGTTACCTCGGCCTGCAGGAACAGGTCGCGGTACTTCTCCAGCAGCGGCGGCAACTCGTCGCGGCCAATGCTGCCGCCATCGAGGACGGCCAGCGGGTCGCGGCCCTGGTCGGCCAGGTGCTCGACGAGGATGAAGGTGAACAGTGCCAGACGCTGGGCGGTCTTGTTCACCTGGGCGCCGATCTGCTCGGGGACGAAGTAGTAGAAGCCGCGGGTGTCGCAGACCAGCTCGTAGCCCAGGCTGCGGAACAGCGCGCGGTAGGCGTCCTGCTGGTTGGACAGCTGGCTGTACAGCTCCGGGTCGCGGCGGCTGATGTGGAAGCCCTTGAACAGCTCGCGGAAGATCGGCGCGAGCTGGGTCATTTCGGTGAGATTAATCTGCATGCGATTCGCTCTTGCTGTCCTTGCCAGCGGTCGGGCCGGCGATCAGGGCGAAGGAGCACAGGCTGACGCTGTGCTGGAGAGTGTCGTATTGCGCTCGCTCGAGGCGGTCGCGCTGGAAGCGGGCGTCGCGCGACAGGCGCGAGAACCAGTAGAGCAGCTCGTCGGTGGCGCCTTCTGGCTCCTGCTCCAGCAGCCACTGCATGAGGTCCGGCAGCGGCAGCGCAGCCTGGCAGCGGTCGAGCATTTCCCGGGCGGTGCGCGGCGAGCGCTGCGGGCCATCGCTCTTGCGATTGCCGCTGGCCTTGGGGAAGTGCGCCGGCTTTGGCTGGAAGCTGGCGAGGGCGAAGACGTAGCTTTCGACCTGGGAAGCGGTGCCGAGGAAGTTGCTCTGCGGCCGGGTGAACATCGGCAGGGCGGCCTGCGGCACGGCGTCGATGCCCTTGCGGCGGATGACCGACAGTGCCAGGGCGGCACCACGGGTGATCGCGTTGTGCCGGCGCGCTTCCTCGCGCAGCGGCAGCAGCAGCTCGCGGGCGCGGCGCAGGGTGAGCTGGGCGGTGGTCTGCATTTCCAGGATGCGCGCGTGGGTGCGCAGCAACTGGTCGTCATCCACCAGCTGGCCGAGGCGGGCCTGTTCGCTGAGCAGGCGCAGCAGCACCTGCTCCACGCGGTGCACGCCCTGTTCGAAGGCGCCGTCAGCGGAGACCAGCTGGATCATCGGTTCGACGTATTCGTCCCAGGTCGCGAGGACTTCCGCGTAGCGCTGGCGCAGCGGAATCTGCCGGTCCTGGGTCTTGGCCCGTTCGGCCACGGCAACCAGCGCCTGTTCGTCGTTGGCGAGTTTCTTCAGCACGTCGCGCACGCGCATGTCGAGCAGGCGCAGCTGGCGGGCCAGGTCGTTGCCGTCGCGTGCTTCGAAGGCTTCGCGGATATAGCCGGCCAGACGCTCGAGGTGGCGCAGGTAGGCTTCGATCTCCAGGCACAGGCCCAGGCGGTGTTCCTGGCGAAGGTAGGCGAGGAAGTCGTGGATCTGCGCGTTCAGCTCGAAGCGGTTGGGGCTCTTGGCCACCGGGACGAGGATGTCCAGGCGGACCCATTGGTCGAGCAGGGCGGTGATGTCCACCGGGGTGCTGTCGGGCAGCTGGCTGGTGAGCTGGATGCGCAGCTCCACCAGGCTCAGGGTGCCGGCGTCGAAGCGCTCGCACAGCGGTTCGAGCAGCACCCAGTGTTCGGCGAGGGCGCGTAGTACGCGTCGTGGGTCGATCATCGGCTTGGTTGGGCCCGGAATGAACAAAGGGAGCGATTGTACTGCAAAGGCCTACCCCTGGCCGACAGGGTGACGAAACGCGTCAGTTTGCGACTGCACGAGCAGCGTCCGTGTGACGCATCTCACGGAAAATCGGGCCTAAATGGCTGAATTTTCTGGCAAGTTTTTTGCCAAAGTCTGTATCAGAGACCTAGATATCAGAGTCTGATTTACGCCGATGACCTACGACGCCGCACTCGCCAAAGCCCGTTGGGCCGAACTGGAACGCCAGAACGACCTTGACTGGGACCTGGATGCGATCACTGATCGCAACGAAGCCATCGCCTTCCTGCAGCGCTTCGAGAATCGCTTGTGCATCTACTCGTCGTACGTCGAGAAGCTCTACAGCAACTACAGCTTCGTGATTCCGGAGAACCAGGAGGGCGGCATCACCATCCTCCCGGACGAGCAGGCCTGGTTCGACACCTTCCACGACATCCCCGGCGACGCGGTGGAGCCCACCGGCATCCACATTCTGCCCGGCGAGACCATGGGCTACAGCGGTCTGTACCTGAAGATTCCCGGCGAGCACCGACTGGTGGCTTCGCGGGAGTTGCCCTTCCAGGACGGCCTGAAGCTGCTGATCAACCGTTACCGCATGCGGGGGGACATCTTCCTGCCGGTATTGGTGAAGGGCGACCTGCGCGAGTACGAGGCACGCATGCCCTCGCTGCACCTGCACCGCCTGAACACCGCCAAGCTGCAGGCCCATTCGCGGTTGAACCTCGATGCCATCAAGGGCGCGATTGCCGAGCATCTGATCGGCCTGTTCCGCCACCAGTAAGCCTGCGGCTGTCACCCGGGTGTGACGATGGGTAACAACCGCCCCCTGACTTTCCTTTCCTCGTCTATCGTTCGAAGCGATTTACTCGACTATGGGTCGGCCCGCCGTGGCGGGTGAATTCCTATAGTGGCATCACGGCGCCGAGTCTCGAGCTGTTTCCTGACCCGTTACGCCCGACGAATAACAACAGGCTTCCGCCAACAGGAGGCCAGGAAAGGAGAGTGCCATGCGTCAGTCCTCCGGTCCGCTCATGCGTGCCCTTGCCTTGCTCTGTGGCGGCCTGCTGGCCTTTTCCGCCCAGGCGCGCATGCAGTCGATGGACGATGAAGAGCTGTCTGCCATCTCCGGCCAGGGCGCGATGCTCACCGTCGACGCTTCCACCTACCAGAACTACCAGTACACCCGGCTCAACTTCGGTGCCGACATCAGCCTGTTGACCAACATCGATCAGTTGAGCCTGGGCAACTACAGCCGCACCGGCTCGACCACCGTTTCCGGCCAGCCGGCGGACATCCTGATCAACAACTTCGCCCTCGGCCGGGTGGATAACGCCAACACCGCCGACGCGAAGGTGGTGCCGTTCCAGATCCAGGACCCCTACGTCGAATTCGCCTTCCAGACCAACAACGGCGTGCGCCAGCTGGTGGGGGCGCGGGTTGGTTTCGGCAAGGCGCAGGGCGATCTCTCCGGCGACATCCTGTCGATCACCGGCAACCTGCAGGGGCAGATCTACGGCCCGGCCTCCATCGCCTACGACTACTACACCCGCAATGGCTGCCCGAACATCATCAACTGCCTGGCGCTGGCCGTGGCCGGCGATACCCCGGTATACGCCGATGTGGTACTGCTCAAGGCCGGCACCGGCGAGGCCACCATCAACGGCCAGCCGATCAACCGCGCCGAGCAGATCGGTATCGCCAAGGGCGACTCGCTGCACTCGGACGCCGGCGGCCTGATCGCTTCGCTGATCCCGACCCTGTCGACCACCAGCAACTGCCAGGCACTGGGCCTGACGACCTGCTTCGACCTGACCAATTACAAGACGATCTATATCGGCAAGCCGGGCTCTACCGACATCAACACTGGCGCCCAGGGCATCTTCTTCTCCCTGCAGAACCAGAACGTGCCCTGGCAGGACCTCGCCAACGCCGGCAACTTCGTCAACACCCAGTCCGGCGCCTTCGCCAACTTCCCCAAGGTGGGCAGCGGCGCGGACGCGGTGTATCCCATCCTGATCAACCTCTACGACGCCCTGCGCGGCCTGCCCCGGCAGTCCACCTGCATGGGCTCGCAAGCGGCGGGCTGCTGACATGGGCTGGCGCGCAGCGGCATTGGCCTGCCTCGCCGGTTGCCTGGTCAGCCTGCCGGCGCTGGGTATGAAGGCCCTGGATGATGAGCAACTGGAAGAAGTCAGCGGCGCCGGCCTGGGCTTCTTCATCGATGGCTTCAGCTACGACCAGGCCACCGCCACGTCGAAGGTCACCGGGGTGAAGAACAGCGCCAACCAGGATGTGCAGGTGGATATCACCGGCGCCTATATAAAAGGCGCCGGCAGCCAGCGCGGCACGCTCGATACCAAGGCCTACCTCGGCACGCCCATGCACCCCTTCACCCTCGGTCCGGTGAAGTACAAGGCGGGGCTGAACATTCCGGCCAGCCAGGAGGCGCTGCAACTGATGACGCCGACCTGGACCGACCCGATCAACGACACCCACAAGTTCGGCCTGTGGTCCTACTACCAGGGCTGCCTGTATGGCGACGCCGGTTGCACCAACCCAGCCCAGGCGACCAACAAGATCGAACGCCGAACTGAGCGCCCTGAAGACCCAGCGTGACACGCTTCTGACCACCTATTCGAACAACATGGTGACGCTCAAGAGCGGCATCGACGCCGACATGGTGGTGGTCAACCAGCGCGAGGCGCAGGTGACTACCGCGCAAGTGACGCAGAAGACCAACTACAACAGCATGAATACCCGCTACAACGCCGCTCCCTCACAGGTCTGCGGACTGTGGTGCGTGGACCGCCCGGCGCTGGGGACCAAGTACGATTGCGGCATCCTCGCCGCCTGTAACAACAACACTGCGGTGAAGAACTACAACGCCTCGGTGGATACCTACAACACCAGCACCAGCGACCTCACCACCGCCCAGCAGAACCTCAGCGCCGCCTGGAACGTCAGCCGCAACGGCGTCACCCTGAGCCAGCGCGCCAGCGACTACGACAAGTTCGTCCAGCTCTGCGGCGCTCAGGGCGGCAGCGCCACCACCTGCGTCAGCGGCACCATTACCCGCACCGAGAAGAACGTCTCCACGGTGCAACTGGTCGCGGGCGCCATGCAGAGCTCATCCGGCACCCGCATCCAGGGCCTGGATATCGGCATTGCCACCAAGTTCACCCTGCCCAGCACTGCTTACAACAGCAACGGCAGCGCTGGCGCTACTACCACCCGCACCGACTTCTTCTCCATTGCCCTGGAGAACTTCACCCTCAACGGCTCCTACCTCAACCTGTGGGGCGACGCCGCAGGCCTGAAGGCCTCCATGAGCCTGCAGATGTACGCCGACAAGCTGATCATCGCCGGCTGCGAGAACTGCGCGGACACCAACAAGGTGGTGGCCAAGAACGTCTACTTCGACCTCAACCTGGGCGACGCCAACTACCAGCCGGCGACGCTCTCGGTAGCCAGCAACGGCGACCTGATGCTCAGCGCGCCGGGCGTCACCTGGGCCAACCACGAGGCCTTCTACCAGAATGTGCAGAAGAGCAACATCAGCATCGGCAACCTGAACATCAGCGGCACCGACGTCGGTTCCCAGGCCATTCGCGGCCTGCGTATCGACTACCTGAACGTCCGAACCGTGAACCTGCCGCGCTAGCGCATGAGGAGACTCGCCGTGAAAACCGCACGCCTTTCGAGCCGACTCCTGGCCCCCCTGTTGGTGCTGGCTGCCGCGACCGCCTACGGCGAGATGCGCGGCCTGGACGACAGCGAAATGGCCGACGTCAGTGGCCAGGACGGTGTCAGCCTGAGCGTCAACTTCAACCTCGCCGCCAACGCCGGTGATACCCGCTGTACCGGCGGCTGCGGCGCGCGCCTGGCGATTCAACCGCTCAACAGCACCGGCTACATCGTGCTGGACAACATCAAGGGCACCTTCAGTTTCGATGGCATGTCCATCGACATGGTGACCATCAACAACGGCTTCAATGGTGACGGCGCGCTGTTCAACCGCCAGGCCATGAAGATCGGCCTGACCAACGCCAGCGCTACCAACCTGCAGTTCACGCTGGGCGGCGCCAACCAGGGCAAGGTATCCGGCAGCGGCCTGCAGCAGACCAACCTGCTCACCTACCAGGCTACCGGCGCAGTCAAGCTCACCGGCAACGTCTACGTCTTCGGTACGCCTTAAGCGATTCGCACAGGCGCTCCGCCCGCCGGCCTTTCCCCCCGGCGCGTTTCACGCGACAATCCCGCCTCGTCGTGTCGGCCTGCCCGTGCAGGCACCACCCACAGGTAAACGCCCCTTGATCGAAGAAGCCCGTCGCCGCGCCTACCTTGGCGCCATGCAGGTCGCCAGTTGGCTGCCGCGCGTGGTGCTGCCGTTCGCCGCCCCGTCGCGCCCGGAGCTGCTGGAGACGCCCGCGCCCATCGTTGCCGAGCCCGTGGCTCCTGTGCCCAGCGCCGTGGCCCGCGAGTCCGTTGCACCGGTGGCTGCACCCTCGGCTGCGCCGGTCACCGCCGGAGAGCCCGGCTCGATTGCCGCGCGCCTGCTGCCCAAGGTCGCTGCTCCGACCAAGCCCTCGCCGATCAAGGCTGAAGAGCCGGCCGAGGCGGAAGCCGAACCGGCCGTCCGCGCTCCGGTTGCAGCGCCGCCACGCTTCGCCCTGCAACTGCTCCGAGCCGGCGAGTGCATCCTGCTCGTCGAGCTGCCCACCGGTGAACCACTGGCCAGTCGTGATCCGGCGTATCTGCTGCTGAAGGACCTGCTGCGCGCCGCCGGTCTGCCGGACAGCCCGCAACTGATGGGCGAGCCTGTACGCTGGCCGCTGTTCTCCCGCGGCAACATGGACCAGGGCCCGCAAGCCGCCCGCGAATTCGTCCAGGGCTTTGTCGCTGCCCGGCTGGAAGAGGGCGCCCCATGCTCCTGCCTGTGGCTGGTTGGCATGCCTGCCGTGCGCTTCGCCGGCGAAGGCGATGAAGAATCCCTGCTGCGCGAGCTGCAGGTCGAAGGCCTGGGCGTTGCCTGGGCGCTGCCGGGCCTCGAGCGCCTGGCCGAAGAACCTACCTTGAAAGCCGACCTGTGGCGCGCCATGCGCCGTGTGCGGCAACGCTGGATGAGTCAGAACCCTGCATGAGCGACGCCGTTTCCTTCCGCCCGATGACCGAGGCGGACCTCGATGCCGTACTCAAGATCGAATACGCCGCCTTCAGCCACCCCTGGACGCGCGGCACCTTCGCCGACGGCCTGAAGAGCTACGAATGCTGGGTGATGTTCGAAGGCAGCCAGCAGGTCGGCCACGGCGTGATCCAGCTGATCCTCGATGAGGCGCACCTGCTCAATATCACCGTCAAGCCGGAAAGCCAGGGCCGTGGCCTTGGGCTGGCGCTGCTGGAGCACCTGATGAAGCGCGCCCACGAGAAGGGCGGGGTGGAATGCTTCCTTGAAGTCCGCGCTTCCAACGGCCCCGCCTATCGTCTCTACGAGCGCTATGGCTTCAACGAAATCGGCCGCCGCCGCGACTACTACCCCGCCGTCGGCGGTCGTGAAGACGCGCTGGTGATGGCCTGCACGCTGGTCGACTGACCTCGCTGCAAGGCGTGCTTGGCCTCACCGTAGGATGGCGTGGCGCAAAGCGATATCCATCACTGGTGCGCCTGCAGCACGGGTTTCGCTCCGCTCCACCCATCCTACGAATAGCTCCTGTGCACGTGTAGGAGCAACTGTCTTTTACCCGGTACCTGTTCTCCGCCAGACGCGCCACCGGCGGATAACGCCGGTGCGTTATGCGCCCTACCTTCTGTTCGCGAGCAAGCTCGCTCCTACAGGGTTGGCGTGAAGGGATATCCCTGAGCTCGCCGATTCGCTCTTTGTAGGAGCGGGCCATGCCCGCGATCGCGCGCATGGCCCGCTCCGACAGGCCTCCTCAGCGCGTTCGATAAAGCGTGGGAATTCCGCTGTCTCGACTCCCCCACAAATCTTGAGAAATTTCCTGCCGATCGGGTTTTTCCGAGGGCGATTCCTGGCTTACCCTTAAGACCAATAACAACAAGAACATAAGGTCGCAAACATGAATCGCAGCGATGTGATCGTGGTGGGCGCCGGTATTTCGGGGCTGACCGCGGCCTGGCGTCTGGCGCAAGCCGGGCGACGGGTCAAAGTGATCGAGGCCAACAAGCGCGTCGGTGGGCGTACCCTCAACCATCGCTTTGCCAGCGGCGAAGTGGTCGAGGTGGGCGGCCAGTGGGTCGGCCCGACCCAGGAGCGCATCCTTTCCCTGCTGGCTGAACTCGGCCTGTCGACTTATCCGCAATGGAACCAGGGCGATAACCTCACCCTCTTCGGCAACCGTCTGAGGCCCTATCGCGGCGCCATTCCGAAGCTTCCTCCCCATGTCCTGCTCGATGTCCTTCAGGCCCAAATGCGCCTGGATCGCATGGCGCGGGAAGTCCCCCTCAACGACCCCAGCCTGCACCCCAAGGCCGCACTCTGGGACAGCCTCACCTTTGCCGAATGGTTACGGCGCAATGTGCGTACGTCCATCGGGCGCAAAGTGTTCGAGCTGATGAGCGGTGCCGTGCTCGCCGCCAGCCCCCATGACCTATCGTTCCTCCATGTACTGTTCTACATCCATAGCGGCACCAACCTCGACACCTTGCTCGGCGTCGAGGGCGGCGCCCAGCAGGACCGTATCCTCGGCGGTTCCCAGCGGATCAGCGAAGTGCTCGCCGAGCGTGTCGGCGACGTCATCACCGGCGAGCCTGTTCGTGCCGTACGCCAGGACGGCAGCTGCGTCGAACTGGTGACTGATCGCGGCACGCACCAGGCCAACCACGTCATTTTCGCCATCCCGCCGACGCAACTGCTGCGCATCACCCAGGAGCCGTTGCTACCCAGCTGGCGCGACCAGCTCCTGCAGCGCTTGCCGCAAGGTTCGGTGATCAAGTGCATGGCGCTCTATGACACGCCGTTCTGGCGCGACCGGAACCTCTCCGGCCAGGCCACCAGTGAGATCGGCCCGGTCCGCCTGACCTTCGACAACAGCGTCCCCGACTCCGGGCGCGGCGTGCTGCTGGGCTTTATCGAAGGCGACGAAGCGCGCCAGTGGAATGCCCGCCTCGCCGACGAGCGTCGCGGCCAGGTGCTGGAGTGCTTCGCTCGCTACTTCGGCGAGCAGGCGCTCCAGCCGAAGGACTACGTAGACAAATCCTGGGCCGAGGAACCCTTCGCCCGGGGCTGTTATGCCGCTCTGTTCCCACCGGGACTATGGAGCAGCGGCGCGGCGCGCCTACGCGAACCCTACGGGCGTTTGCACTTCGCCGGCACTGAAACGGCGACGCGCTGGATGGGCTATTTCGACGGGGCCGTGGAGGCCGGGGAGCGCGCGGCGCGGGAAGTGCTCGGCGCGCGGGAAGATCACGGGGAGGAAGATTATGTGCGACACCTTGGTATTGCGTAGCGGCGGGGCTACCTGGTTCGCTAAGAACAGCGACCGCGAACCCGCCGAAGCGCAACGCCTGATCCGCCTGCCCGCGGTCAGCGGCGATAGCGCAGCCAAGGTGCGCACCAGTTATCTGGAGATATCTCAGACCGCCAATCGCCACGGCGTCATTCTCAGCCAGCCGGCCTGGTTGTGGGGCGCCGAGATGGGCGTCAACGACAAGGGTGTGGCCATCGGCAACGAAGCCGTGTTCACCAAACTGACCCAGCGCGACGGCGAAGCCCTGCTCGGCATGGACCTCCTGCGCCTGGGCCTGGAGCGCGGCGGCAGCGCCCGCGAGGCACTGGCAGTGATCACCGAACTGCTGGAACGACACGGCCAGGGCGGCCCGGCCGGCTATCGCAACAAGCGCATGCGTTACGACAACAGTTACCTGATCGCCGACCGTGACGAAGCCTGGGTGCTGGAAACCGCCGGTCGCCTGTGGGCGGCAAAGAAGGTCGAGCGCTGGGCCATCTCCAACGCCCTGACCCTGGGCCATGAATACGATCTCGCCAGCCCCAACCTGGAAACTCAGGCGCGCCGCTTCGGCTGCTGGAATGGGCGCGGTGACTTCCACTTTGCCCGCGCTTTCGACGGCCGAGTCCTGCCGTGGGTCGCCGGCGCCCACCAGCGCCGCCAGCTCAACGAGGACTTCCTCGCCCACTGTCCGGCGCAGGTCGACTGGCTGGCGCTGGTGGTAGCCCTGCGCAGCCACGGCCATCGCGGGCACCGCTTCAACCTGCACGACAACCGGCAGATATGCCTGCACGCTGGCAGCTTCTGGCGTCCCTCGCAGACCACCGCCAGCCTCATTGCTCGACTTGATGGCGAGTCCCCGCGCCTCGCCGCTACCGCGACTTCAGCGCCGTGCCTGTCGATGTTCCAGCCGCTGGGTTTCGAGGACCGCGCCGGGGAAGGGCTGCTCAGCCGCGAGACCGACGCCGTTGAGGATTCGCTCTGGTGGCGTTTCGAGACGGTGCACCAGCGCGCCCTGGCCGACCCCGGCTTCGCCGACGCCCTGCGCGCCGGCCACGGCTGGCTGGAAACCGAGTTGCTCAGTGCCCTGGATCGGCGCACGCTGGACTGGCCGCGCCTCGCTGCCGAAGGCCAGGCCTGGCACGACGCCTGGCACCAGCTGGCGCTGCAACAGGCGCCGCGTCCGCCGCGCTGGTGGCGGCTGAATGCTGTGCGCTGATGCGGCTTGTCAGTCACGCCCGCGCTGCGTAAGGTGCCGCCAGCCAATGATGAGGAGCCGGACATGAGCGACCTGCAGGAACTGTTCGACAACAACGCCCGCTGGGCCGAAGCCATCAAGCAGGAAGACCCCGACTTCTTCGCCAAACTGGCCCGCCAGCAGACCCCCGAATACCTGTGGATCGGCTGCTCCGATGCGCGCGTACCGTCCAACCAGATCGTCGGCCTGTTGCCCGGCGACCTGTTCGTCCACCGCAACGTCGCCAACGTCGTGCTGCACACCGACCTCAACTGCCTGTCGGTCATCCAGTTCGCTGTCGACGTGCTCAAGGTCAAGCACATCCTGGTTACCGGCCACTATGGCTGTGGTGGCGTGCGCGCCGCACTGCATCACACCCAGCTCGGCCTGATCGACGGCTGGCTGCGCACCATCCGTGATCTCGCCTACGAATACCGCGACCACCTCGCCCAGTTCGAAAAGGAAGAAGAGCGCGTCGACCGCCTCTGCGAGCTCAACGTCATCCAGCAGGTCGCCAACGTCAGCCACACCAGCATCGTCCAGAACGCCTGGCACCGCGGCCAGCAGATCTCCGTGCACGGCTGCATCTACGGCATCAAGGACGGCATCTGGAAGGATCTCAACGTCACCGTCAGCGGCCTCGACCAGTTGCCGCCGCAGTACCGCCTGCGCCCGCTCGGCCAGCCTTGAGCCGACGCCTGTGCGTTATTCCCGGTGACGGCATCGGCCGTGAGGTCGTGCCCGTCGCAGTGGAGGTGCTGCAACGCTTGCTGCCCGATCTGCAGGTAGAAGAAGCCGAAGCCGGTTGGGGCTGCTTCCAGCGCCATGGCACCTCTGTTCCCGACGCCACCTACGCAAGCCTGCGTGCCTGCGGCGCCGGGTTGTTCGGCGCCGTGTCCTCGCCCAGCCACAAGGTCGAGGGCTACCGCAGCGCCATCCTCAGCCTGCGCCAGACGCTGGCGCTGAACCTCAACCTGCGCCCTGTGCGCTCCCGCCCAGTCGTATCGCCCCGCGCCGGCATCGACCTGCTGGTCCTGCGGGAAAACAGCGAAGGCCTCTACAGCGGCCGCGAGCATTGGCAAGCCGAAGGCGTCGCCATCGCCGAGCGCGTCATCAGCCGCGTCGCCTGCGCGCGCCTCGCCGCTGGCGCCGCCGAACTGGCCCGCCTGCGCCATGCCCGACGCATTACCCTGGTGCACAAGGCGAACGTTTTGCCGCTGACCTGCGGCCTGTTCCGCGACACCTGCCGCGACCTGCTGGCCGAAGACGGCTGGAGCGACGTGCTCGACGAGCGCCTGATCGACGTCGCCGCCCTGCAACTGGTCGAGCGCCCGGAAGCCTTCGACCTGATCGTCACCACCAACCTCTTCGGCGATATCCTCTCCGACCTCGCCAGCCACTGGGGCGGCGGCCTGGGCCTGGCGCCCTCGCTCAACCTCGGCGCCGGCATCGCCTTGGCCGAGCCCGTCCACGGCAGCGCCCCCGACATCGCCGGCTCCGGTCGTGCGAACCCACTCGCCGCCATCCTCAGCGCCGGCATGCTGCTGCGGCATTACTGGCAGTTGCCGAAGTTGGCGGAGCGGATCGATGGGGCGGTGGATGCGTTCCTGCAGGAAGAGGGAAGTGTGGATTTCGGGGGCGAGACGACGCGGGTGATCGGGCGGGGAGTTCTGCAGCGGCTGGGCTAGTCCGACGCCCGTCGCCCTGCCTGGACAGCGCGCTATTCGCCACCCAAGGTGAAAGTGTTCCTTTCCCCAAGGTGCCCGGCATGTGCGGACGCTACGTCAGCCCCGAAGAGGCCGCCATCGAACGCTATTGGCACATCGGTGCGCGCACACCACCGCGCTGGTTGGCGGCCTGCTACAACGTCGCCCCAACCATGACCGTGCCCATCCTGCGCCACGACGAAAGCGGCCAGCTCGAACTGCTGCCCGCGCGCTGGGGCCTGATCCCCTCCTGGTGGAAGGAGTCCACCCCACCGCGCTTCTCCTTCAACGCCCGCAGCGAAGAAGCCGCTGGCAAACCCCTCTGGCGCCAGGCCCTGCGCAGCACCCGCTGCCTGATGCCCGCGCTGGGCTGGTACGAGTGGAACGAGAAGGAATCCGCTCGCAACCCTGCCGGCCGCGAGGTCCATCAGCCTTATTTCATCCACAGCCCGAGCGATTCCATTATCGCTATCGCCGGCCTCTGGTCCCTGTGGATAAACCCCAATGGCGATCCCGTCCTCTCCTGCGCACTGCTGACCAGAGCCGCCGCGCCGAACATCGAACACATCCACCACCGTATGCCCTTGGTGCTGGCGCCAGAGTGCTTCGAGGAATGGCTCTCCGCCGCCACACGCAGTGAAGCGCTCAGCGACCTTATTCACCATGCGCGAGAAGATTTTCGGGGCACCGGGTGTCGTTGCGGGTCAATGACACGAGAAACGATTCGGCGGAGCTGTTGGAGGACTCGGACTGATCCGTACTTCGCTCGCTACCAGGCATTGGCTGAACGCCTCGGCAATCCGCAGGCTTTCGAGTTCGACTCGCTCGCGTGGGCCCGCTATCGGCAGCGCCGTCTGACTGAGGTGAAGCCGGAGACGGTCATCCTCACGCTTCAGCGGATCCTGGGGCACTCGTCGATCACGATGACCATGCGGTACGCGCATCTGTCGCCGGAGCATCTGGAGTCCGCACTGCGCTTATCTCCAATATCTCAGCTGGGTCTGACTGTAGGAATTAGAACACCTTTATAAATCATAGAAAGGTGCTTTTAAAGGTGCTAAATTGAGTCTGTCAGAGCAAGCTGATGCCCCTTTTTTTGGGGTTCGGCTTGGTTACTGAATGGGGATTTCAACCTGCATGAGATGTATCAGGCGCACCAGATGCGCCTAGGAGCTCTTTACCTATGGCACACGCCGTTTTAGCGGACGTTGCAGCTTCCATCACTGAGCTGAAGAAGGATCCCATGGGGACCATCGAGGCGGGGCATGGCAAAACTGTCGTGATCTTGAACCGGAACGCACCGGCTTTTTATGCCGTGCCGCCGGATGTTTACGAACAGATGCTTGAGGCCCTGGACGATGCCCACCTTGTTCAGCTCGTGAAGGAGCGCATTGACGAACCTTCTCGGGAAATTTCGCTGGATGACCTCTGAATCAGCAACTGAGCAAAGCAAGTACGTACTGCGAATCAAAGACAGCGCGGAGAAGGAGTGGCGAAAACTGCCAGTCCCTATCCGCGACTCCTTCAAGAAGAAGCTGGCAGAGCGCCTCATCTACCCCAGGGTTGAGAAGGACAAGCTCTCCGGTATGAAGGACTGCTACAAGATCAAACTGAAGGATGTCGGCTACCGGCTCGTCTACAGAGTGGACGACGGGCAACTGGTGATCGAAGTGATTGCGGCAGGGAAGAGGGAGCGCGGGGAAGCTTATTCGGCAGCGAAGAAGCGGCTCTGACTTGGCGGTAGACGGGATGTAGTCGGTTTGTAGTCTGCCGGCCAAAACAAAAAAGGGTTAGCTTTCGCTAACCCTTTGTTTTGTATGGTGGCTACACCGGGACTTGAACCTGGGACATCAGCATTATGAATGCTGCGCTCTAACCGACTGAGCTATGTAGCCGAGTGGCGCGCATTTTCCGCAGATCGAGGGGGGGTGTCAACCCCTTTTCTTGAATATTGTTCTGATCTATCAATCGTTTAGCCAGTCTTGCTGGATTTTCGCGATGAGCGGCGGGGCAGGGTGCCCCTATGAAAAAGCCCCGGCGGGTGGCCGGGGCTTTTTCGGGTCTGCCGGGGGCTTAGACGTTGAAGCGGAAGTGCATCACGTCGCCGTCCTTGACGATGTAGTCCTTGCCTTCCAGACGCCATTTGCCGGCTTCTTTTGCGCCCTGTTCGCCCTTGAACTGGATGAAGTCGTCGTAGGCGACGACTTCGGCACGGATGAAGCCTTTTTCGAAGTCGGTGTGGATCACGGCGGCAGCCTGCGGGGCCGTGGCGCCGACACGGACGGTCCAGGCGCGAACTTCCTTCACGCCGGCGGTGAAGTAGGTCTGCAGGTGCAGCAGTTCGTAGCCGGCGCGGATCACGCGGTTCAGGCCGGGTTCTTCGAGGCCGAGGGATTCGAGGAACATGTCCTTCTCCTCGCCATCGTCGAGTTCGGCAATCTCGGCTTCGATCTTGTTGCACACCGGCACGACCATGGCGCCTTCTTCTTCGGCGATGGCGCGCACGACGTCCAGGTGCGGGTTGTTCTCGAAGCCGTCTTCGGCGACGTTGGCGATGTACATGACCGGCTTGCTGGTCAGCAGGTGGAAGCCGCGCACGACGCGCTTCTCGTCATCGCCCATGTTCTTCATCAGCGAGCGGGCAGGTTTGCCTTCGGTGAAGTGGGGGATGAGCTTTTCCAGCAGGGCTTTCTGCACCAGGGCGTCCTTGTCGCCACCCTTGGCATTGCGCGCGACCTTCTGCAGTTGCTTCTCGCAGCTGTCGAGGTCGGCGAAGATCAGTTCGAGGTCGATGATCTCGATGTCGCGCTTGGGGTCGACGCTGTTGGAGACGTGGATGACGTTCTCGTCTTCGAAGCAGCGCACGACGTGGGCGATGGCGTCGGTCTCGCGGATGTTGGCGAGGAACTTGTTGCCCAGGCCTTCACCCTTGGAGGCGCCCGCTACCAGGCCGGCGATGTCGACGAATTCCATGGTGGTCGGGATCACGCGCTCGGGCTTGACGATCTCGGCCAGCGCATCGAGGCGGGCGTCGGGCATCGGTACGATGCCGCTGTTCGGCTCGATGGTGCAGAAGGGGAAGTTTTCCGCCGCGATGCCGGATTTGGTCAGGGCGTTGAACAGGGTGGACTTGCCGACGTTGGGCAGGCCGACGATGCCGCAATTGAATCCCATGCTAGGTCCCTCGCGCCAGGTGGCGGAAATAGAGGTGTGATCAGGCCTTCTGGCTGTGCAGCTTCTGCATCGCGCGGGTCCAGTCCCCGTCGAGCATTTCCGGCAGCACGCCGAGGGCGGAGTCGATGCTGGTGTCGAGCAGTTCCTGCTCGGAGCGCGGGGCGCGGCCGAGGACGAAGCCGGAGACCAGGCTGCTGTGCCCCGGATGGCCGATGCCAAGCCGCAGGCGATGGAAACCGTTCTGGTTGCCGAGTTGGGCGATGATGTCGCGCAGCCCGTTGTGCCCGCCGTGTCCGCCGCCCTTCTTGAGCTTGGCGACGCCGGGAGGCATGTCGAGTTCGTCGTGGGCCACCAGGATGGCTTCGACCGGAATGCGGAAGAATCCGGCGAGCGCCGCCACGGCCTGGCCGCTGCGGTTCATGTAGGTGGTGGGGATGAGCAGACGAACGTCGCGGCCCTTGTGGCTGAACTTGCCGACCAGGCCGAAGTATTTCTTGTCGAGAGACAGGTTCGCGCGTTGCGCGTCCGCCAGCCGCTCAACGAAAAGGGCCCCCGCGTTATGCCGGGTCTGGTCGTATTCAGGGCCTGGATTTCCCAGGCCAACGATCAGTTGTACGGCAGTCACGACGGGGGCCCCTTCCTTAAAGGCAATGGTGCGCGCGATTACTCGGCAGCAGCTTCGCCTTCACCTTCTTCTTTCACTACGCGGGAAGCGTGGATGTTGGCGACGGCCAGGTCGTTACCGTGGGCCAGTTGCACCAGCTCTACGCCTTTCGGCAGTTTCAGGTCGGACAGGTGAACGATCTGGCCCAGTTCTACTTTGGCCAGGTCGACTTCGATGAATTCCGGCAGGTCTTTCGGCAGGCAGGAAACTTCGACTTCGGCGATCACGTGGGAGATCTCGCCGCCACCAACTTTTACGCCAACAGCAGTGGCTTCGTTGATGAAGTGCAGTGGGACGTGGGCGGTCAGTTTCTGGCCGGCAACGACGCGCTGGAAGTCAGCGTGCATGACGAAACCCTTGGACGGGTGACGCTGCAGGGCCTTGATCAGTACGGTTTCCTTGGCGGCACCGACGTTCAGGGTGATCACGTGGCTGAAGGCAGCCTCGTTTTCCAGCAGCTTGGAAACTTCACGCAGTTCCAGGGTCAGGGATTGCGGGGCTTTCTCGCCACCGTAGACCACAGCCGGGATCAGGCCGGCATTACGACGCAGGCGGCGGCTCGCACCTTTCCCCAGGTCGGAACGCTCTTGAGCATTGAGTACAAAATCAACCATTTGAGTATCTCCAAAATGACAAGATCGCCCGGACGCTTGCGACCAGCGTTCGGGCGATTTTGCTGATGCCCTGTCGACGTGACGGGGCGCTTTACGTCAGCTCTGTCCCGCCTTAGCGGAACATGGCGCTGATCGATTCTTCATTGCTGATGCGGCGCATGGCTTCAGCGACAACCGGAGCGATGTCCAGCTGGCGGATGCGACCACAGGCTTGTGCAGCAGCGGACAGCGGGATGGTGTTGGTCACCACCAGCTCGTCCAGTACGGAATTCTCGATGTTCTCGATGGCACGGCCGGACAGCACCGGGTGGGTGCAGTAGGCGATGACCTTGGCGGCGCCGTGCTCTTTCAGAGCCTTGGCGGCGTGGCCGAGGGTGCCAGCGGTATCGACCATGTCATCGACCAGTACGCAGGTACGGCCTTCGACATCACCGATGATGTGCATGACTTCGGACTGGTTGGCCTTCGGACGACGTTTGTCGATGATGGCCAGGTCGACGCCCAGGGATTTGGCGACGGCGCGAGCACGCACCACACCGCCGATGTCCGGGGAGACGATCATCAGGTTCTCGAAGCGTTGGTCTTCGATGTCGTCGACCAGTACGGGCGAGCCGTAGATGTTGTCGACGGGGATATCGAAGAAGCCCTGGATCTGGTCGGCGTGCAGGTCAACGGTGAGAACACGGTTGACGCCTACGACGGTCAGCATGTCGGCAACGACTTTGGCGCTGATGGCCACGCGAGCGGAGCGCGGACGGCGATCCTGGCGGGCGTAACCGAAGTAGGGAATGACTGCCGTGATACGAGTCGCCGAGGAGCGGCGGAAGGCATCGGCCATCACTACCAGTTCCATCAGGTTGTCGTTGGTCGGTGCGCAGGTCGGTTGAATCAGGAAGACGTCCTTACCACGAACGTTTTCATTGATTTCAACGCTGATCTCGCCGTCGGAGAATTTGCCGACAGAGACGTCACCGAGGGGAATGTGCAGCTGCCGTACGACACGGCGTGCCAGATCGGGGTTGGCGTTCCCCGTGAAAACCATCATTTTGGACACGCTGCGGTACCTGTGTCGGCTTGAGGGTAGGCCCGGTTGAGCCAGAAGAAAATGGCAGGGGCGGCTGGATTCGAACCAACGCATGGCAGGATCAAAACCTGCTGCCTTACCGCTTGGCGACGCCCCTGTAGCTTACAACTTGCGGAGCAATGTGATCGTTGACGCTGTACGTGTAACCCTGTGGGTTAATGGCAGGGGCGGCTGGATTCGAACCAACGCATGGCAGGATCAAAACCTGCTGCCTTACCGCTTGGCGACGCCCCTGTATCGTACAACCGATGACATTGCTGTCTTCTCAGTCCAGGCTTTGCAGCTTTCGGTGCAACATCGAGATGTTACGGCCCTGGGCAACAAAACTCGGCAGAGTGGCCGGAAGTTGGCGGCGAACTTTATCAGCATCGCCCTTGTTTGGGAAGCTCCCAAACACACAAGCTCCGGTGCCGGTCAATCTCGCTTGGGTAAATTTACCTAGCTGGATCAGTGCGTTACGTACATCTGGGTAACGCTTCTCGACGACCGGCTGGCAGTCGTTATGACCGTCCACCCCGAGAAGGCTGCGAACTTTAATGGGCGGAGTATCCCGTGTCAACTCGGGATCGGAGAAAACTTCTGCTGTGGAGACAAAGACTTGCGGCACGACGACGAGGAACCAGGGCTCTGCGAGTTCAACCGGAGTGAGCTGCTCGCCAACGCCTTCGGCAAATGCCGCGCGGCCGCGTACGAATACCGGGACGTCTGCGCCCAGGCCCAGGCCTAGCGCCGCGAGGCGGTCCTCGCTCCAGTCCAGCTGCCACAGGTGATTCAGCGCAAGCAGGGTGGTGGCTGCGTCGGAGCTGCCGCCGCCGATACCGCCGCCCATGGGCAGGCGCTTGTCCAGCCAGATGTCGGCGCCCAGCGGGCAGCCTGATTGCTCCTGCAGCCGGCGGGCGGCCTTGACGATCAGGTTGCTGTCGTGGGGAACGCCTTCGATCTCGGTGTTCAGGCGGATTTCGCCATCTTCGCGCACGGCGAATTGCAATTCGTCGCCGTGGTCGAGGAACTGGAAGAGGGTCTGCAGCTCGTGGTAGCCGTCGGCGCGGCGGCCGGTGATGTGCAGGAACAGATTGAGCTTGGCCGGCGCCGGCAGGGTCAGGCGGTCCTGCATGTCACTGCTGGTCCGCTGTGTTCGGCTGGGCTGCGCCCAATTGACGCGGCTGCCAGGTCTTCACCACCAGGGTGACGTCGAGGTCCTGGCCGTGCAGCTTCAGGCGCTCGGGCAGCCAGTAGCCGTCCTGCTCGCTGTAGCGGGTGTATTCCACTTCCCAGCCGTCCTGCTGCAGCTTGGCCAGGCGGCTGTCGCCGTCCAGAGTCAGGCGGCTCTTGCTGTCCGGAGCCGGTAGGCCGCGGATCCACCAGAGCAGGTGGGAAACCGGCAGACGCCAGCCCATCTGTTGTTCCAGCAATTCTTCGGGGGAGGCGGCCTCGAAACGGCCTTGTCCTGCGACTTCCAGGGTCACCGCACCTTCACGCCCGGTCAGGCGCGCGGCGCCGCGGCCGAGCGGGCCGGACAGGCGGATGTCGTAGTAGCCCTGGCGTTGCAGCCAGAACAGGGTGCCGCTGCCGGAATCCTTGGGTGCGCGGATGCCGACCTTGCCGTCGATCTGCCAGCCATCGAGGGTGGCGATACGGGCCTTGTGGGCGTTCCAGGCGGTGGCATTGCCCTGGCCTTCCAGGGCTTCGTGGGTGCCGAAGCTGGAGCAGCCGGCGAGCAGGGCAAGCGCGGCGGCGCCGATCAGGTGACGTAAACGCATAAATCAGAGGGTTCCGGAGCCGGTCAGGCGCAGCATGGTGTCACGCAGGACGGCGCTGTCAGGCTGGCTTTGCAGGGCAGTGGCCCAGACCTTGCGGGCTTCGCTCTGCTTGCCCTGGGCCCAGAGCACTTCTCCCAGGTGCGCGGCCACTTCGTGGTCGGGGAAGCGCTCCAACGCCTTGCGCAGGTAGGTTTCCGCTTCGCTGAGGTTGCCCAGGCGGTAATTCACCCAGCCCAGGCTGTCGAGGATCGCGGGGTCGTCCGGGTTCAGCGAGTGGGCCTTCTGGATCAGGTCGCGGGCTTCGCTGTAGCGGGTGGTGCGGTCGGCGAGGGTGTAGCCCAGCGCATTGAGCGCCATGGCGTTGTCCGGCTCGCGCTGGATGATCAGTCGCAGGTCCTGCTCCATCTGCGCCAGGTCATTGCGCTTCTCGGCGAGCATGGAGCGGGTATAGAGCAGGTTGAGATCATCCGGGAACTGCTTGAGGCCCTGCTGGATGACGCCCCAGGCGCGGTCGACCTGGTCGCGGTTGGACAGGCCTTCGGCTTCGATCAGGTACAGCTGGATGGCGTAGTCCGGCTGGCGGCCGCGGGTTTCAGCGAGGCGGCGCGAAGCGTCGTCATAGCGCTTCTGGTCCAGCAGGATTTCGGTCGAACGCAACTGCGCCGGGAGGAAGTCGTTGCCGGGACCGACGAGGGCGTATTCCTTGAGCGCGGTTTCCGGATCCTTCTGCTCCTCGGCCAGGCGACCCAGGTTGAAGTGGGCGGAGTCGACATGGCTGTCGCGCTCGACCAGTTCCTGCAGGTAGACCTTGGCCTCGTCCCAGGCCTGGGCTTCGAGGCAGACCAGCGCGAGGGAGAAGCGCAGGTCGTCGTCATCGGGGAATTGCTCGACCAGCGCGGAGAACTCGGCCTTGGCTTCTTCCAGGCGGTTCTGTTCGACCAGCAGGCGGGCGTAGGCGAGGTGGACGCGCTTGTCGTCCGGGTGTTCCTTGATGGCGTTCTTGAGCAGCGGCAGCGCTTCGTCGCTGCGTTTCATGCTCTGCAGCAGGCGGGCGCGCAGCAGCAGCGGGGCAACGTCATGCTTGCTGGCGGAATTGTCCTCCAGCAGGTGCAGGGCTTCCTGTGGACGGCCGTCCTGCTGCAGCAGCAGGGCCTTGCCGAACAGCAACTGGCCGTTGTCGGGGTACTTCTTCAGCAGGCGGTCGAAGCTCTGCAGCAGGCCGGCGCGGGTATCCGGGTCGGTCTCGGCGGCGGACAGCGCGAGGAAGTCGAAGTGGGTGTCGCCCTGGCCGTTGAGGACTTTCTCCATGTAGACCATGGATTCGTCGTACTGACCGGTGCGCGCCAGCTGGATGGCGGCGGCGCGCTGGGCATCGAGGTTGTCCGGCGCGGCCTTGGCCCAGATCAGCGAGGTATCCAGGGCTTCCTGGTCGGCGCCCAGGTACTCGGCGATGCGGAAGGCGCGCTCGGCGACCCCAGGGTCCTGCGTTTCCTTGGCCTGCTCGACGTAGTTGGCGAGGGCGATGTCGAAACGGTTGCGCTGTCCGGCGATTTCGGCGGTGAGCAGCGAGAACATCGTGTCTTCGCTGAAGGAGCCGTATTCTCTGGTTCTTCTGCGCAGACGCGGCCTTGTCCTTCTCCGCGGAAGCACTGTCGGTGTTTTTCTGTGTAAGAGACTGGCAGCCGCCGAGCAGCAGCAGAGCAGTCAGCAGCGCAAGAGACTTGTTCATAGAGGAAGGACGAGGGCCTGACCTGCGAAATGGGACCATCATGACATAAGGAAAGTGCCAATCCCATGGGCAAGCGCCCGTTACGGGCCTCTATGCGATTTGCAGTGTGCGATCCGTCGCGGGTGGTTGTCCTTCACAAGGCTAAGTAGGACAATTGCGGGCTTTCCGATCAGCTCAGCGATTCTGCATGGCCTTCATTGCCCTCGGCATCAACCACAAGACCGCGTCCGTGGCCGTCCGCGAGCGCGTGGCTTTTACTCCCGAGCAGATGGTCGAGGCCCTGCAGCTGCTGTGCAGGCTGACTTCCAGCCGCGAAGCCGCCATCCTCTCCACCTGCAACCGCAGCGAACTCTATCTGGAGATCGAGCATCCGGACTCCGGCGACGTGCTGGCCTGGCTGGCCGATTATCACAACCTGGGGATCGACGACCTGCGCGCCTGCGCCTATGTCCACCAGGATGAGGAAGCCGTGCGCCACATGATGCGCGTCGCGGCGGGCCTGGATTCCATGGTGCTGGGCGAGCCGCAGATCCTCGGGCAGATGAAGTCCGCCTACGCCGTGGCCCGTGAGGCCGGTACCGTCGGGCCGATGCTGGGGCGCCTGTTCCAGGCCACCTTCAGCACCGCCAAGACCGTGCGTACCGACACCGCCATCGGCGAGAACCCGGTGTCCGTGGCATTCGCCGCGGTGAGCCTGGCCCGGCAGATATTCAGCGACCTGAGCCGCAGCCAGGCGTTGCTGATCGGCGCCGGCGAGACCATCACCCTGGTTGCCCGTCACCTCCACGAGCAGGGCGTGAAGCGCATCGTGGTTGCCAACCGCACCCTGGAACGCGCCAGCCTGCTGGCCGAGCAGTTCGGCGCGCGCGCCATCCTGCTGGCGGACATGCCGGACGAACTGGTCAACAGCGATATCGTCATCAGTTCCACTGCCAGCCAGTTGCCGATCCTCGGCAAGGGCGCGGTGGAGCGCGCGCTGAAGCAGCGCCGCCACAAGCCGATGTTCATGGTCGATATCGCCGTCCCGCGTGACATCGAGCCGGAAGTCGGCGAACTGGAGGACGTCTACCTCTATAGCGTCGACGACCTGCACGAAGTGGTCGCCGAGAACCTCAAGAGCCGCCAGGGCGCCGCCCAGGCCGCCGAAGAGCTGGTCGGCGATGGCGTGCACGAGTTCATGCTGCGCCTGCGCGAGCTGGCCGCGGTGGATGTGCTGCGCGCCTACCGCCAGCAGGCCGAGCGCCTGCGCGACGAGGAAACCCAGAAGGCCCAGCGCCTGCTGGCCAACGGCGCCGATCCGATGGAAGTCATCGCCCAGCTCAGTCGCGGCCTGACCAACAAATTGCTGCACGCCCCCAGCGTGCAGATGAAGAAACTCTCCGCCGAGGGCCGCATCGATGCGCTGGCCGTCGCGCAGGAACTGTTCGCCCTCGAGGAGGGCACTGACAAGCGATGAAAGCGTCCCTCCTGAAAAAGCTGGATATCCTCAGCGACCGCTACGAAGAGCTTACTGCTCTGCTGGGCGACGCCGAGGTGATCAGCGACCAGACCAAGTTCCGCGCCTACTCCCGTGAATACGCGGAAGTGGAGCCGGTCATCCTCGCTTTCCGCGAGTTCCGCAAGGTGCAGTCGGACCTGGAGGGCGCCCAGGCGCTGCTCAAGGACAGCGATCCGGACCTGCGTGAAATGGCCGAGGAAGAAGTCGCCGAGGCCAAGACCGCGCTGGTCGGCCTGGAGGATCGCCTGCAGCGCATGCTGCTGCCCAAGGACCCCAACGACGGTCGCAACGTCTTCCTGGAAATCCGCGCGGGTACCGGTGGCGACGAGGCCGCGATCTTCTCCGGCGACCTGTTCCGCATGTACTCGCGCTACGCCGAGAAGCAGGGCTGGCGCGTCGAGATCATGTCCGAGAACGAGGGCGAGCACGGCGGCTATAAAGAAGTGATCGCCCGCGTCGAAGGCGAAAGCGTCTACGCCAAGCTCAAGTTCGAATCCGGCGCCCACCGCGTGCAGCGCGTGCCGGCCACCGAATCCCAGGGGCGCATCCATACCTCGGCGTGCACCGTGGCGGTGCTGCCCGAGCCGGACGAACAGGCGGCCATCGAGATCAACCCGGCTGATTTGCGCGTGGACACCTACCGCTCCTCCGGCGCCGGTGGCCAGCACGTGAACAAGACCGACTCGGCGGTGCGCATCACGCACATCCCGTCGGGCATCGTGGTCGAGTGTCAGGAAGAACGTTCGCAGCACAAGAACCGCGCCAAGGCCATGGCCTGGCTGGCGGCCAAGCTCAATGACCAGCAGCAGTCCGCGGCACAGCAGGCGATCGCCAGCACGCGCAAGCTGCTGGTCGGTTCGGGCGATCGCTCCGAGCGCATCCGCACCTACAATTTCCCCCAGGGCCGGGTGACCGACCACCGCATCAACCTCACCCTCTACTCCCTGGGTGAAGTGATGGAGGGCGCGGTGGAGCAAGTCATCGAGCCGCTCCTGCAAGAGTTCCAGGCCGACCAGCTGGCCGCACTGGGCGATTGATAGTGCGGATGATTGAACGAGCGGGCGACTGAGAGAGCGACAGACCATGGCAACCATCATGACCCTGCTCAACGAGGCGCAATTGCCGGACTCGCCCAGCGCGCGCCTGGATGCCGAGCTTTTGCTCGCCGCCGCGTTGGGCAAGCCGCGCAGCTTCCTGCGGACCTGGCCCGAACGCGTGGTCAGCCGCGAGGCCCACGACCTCTACGACCGCTACCTGGCCCGCCGCGTGGCCGGTGAGCCGGTGGCCTATATCCTTGGCCGTCAGGGTTTCTGGAGCCTGGACCTGGAGGTCGCGCCGCACACCCTGATTCCGCGCCCGGACACCGAGTTGCTGGTGGAGACTGCGCTGGCGCTGCTGCCGGCTTCGCCATCGCGCGTGCTGGACCTGGGCACCGGAACGGGCGCCATTGCCCTTGCGCTGGCGTGCGAACGCCTGAGCTGGCAGGTGCTGGGCGTTGATCGAATTCCCGAGGCCGTGGCCCTGGCCGAACGCAATCGCGAACGCCTGCGCCTGGGCAACGTCGCCTTCCGTGCCAGTCACTGGTTCTCGGCAGTCGATGGCGAGCGCTTCTCGCTGATCGTCAGCAATCCGCCCTACATTCCCAGTACCGACCCGCACCTCAAGCAGGGCGACGTGCGCTTCGAGCCATCGAGCGCGCTGGTCTCCGGGCAGGACGGGCTGGACGACATCCGCCTGATCATCGACCAGGCGCCGGACCATCTGGAAAACGGTGGTTGGTTGATGCTCGAACATGGCTTCGACCAGCCTGACGCCGTACGCGACCTGCTGCTCAGTCGAGGCTTCAGCGCGGTGGAAAGCCGCCGCGACCTGGGTGGCCATGAGCGCATCAGCCTGGGGCGCTGGACATGCTGACCGACAACGAACTGCTGCGTTACAGCCGGCAGATTCTCCTGTCGCAGATCGACGTGGACGGCCAGCTGCGGCTGAAGGACAGCCGAGTGCTGATCGTCGGCCTCGGCGGCCTTGGCGCCCCGGTGGCGCTGTACCTGGCCGCTGCCGGCGTCGGCGAGCTGCACCTGGCGGACTTCGACACGGTCGACCTGACGAACCTGCAGCGGCAGATCATCCACGACAGTCAGAGCGTCGGTGTGAGCAAGGTGGACTCCGCCATCAGCCGCCTTACCGCGATCAACCCGGACGTGAAACTGGTTGCTCACCGCCACGCGCTGGACGCCGACTCTCTCGATGCTGCCGTGGCAGCGGTCGACCTGGTGCTGGATTGCTGCGACAACTTCGGCACCCGCGAGGCGGTGAACGCTGCCTGCGTCGCGGCGAAGAAACCGCTGGTGAGCGGCGCGGCGATCCGCCTGGAAGGGCAGCTCTCGGTGTTCGACCCGCGCCGCGAGGAGAGCCCTTGCTACCACTGCCTCTATGGCCACGGCAGCGAAGCTGAACTGACCTGTAGCGAGGCTGGTGTGGTTGGCCCGCTGGTGGGGTTGGTCGGTAGCCTGCAGGCCTTGGAGGCGTTGAAGCTGTTGGCCGGCTTCGGCGAACCGTTGGTGGGCCGCCTGCTGCTGATCGATGCCCTCGGCACACGCTTCCGCGAGCTGCGGGTCAAGCGCGATCCTCAGTGCGCCGTGTGCGGAGCCACGCATGGCTGATGCCGCGCCGATCGGCGTGTTCGATTCCGGTGTGGGCGGCCTGAGCGTCCTCCACGAAATCCGCGCGCGGCTTCCCCGTGAATCCCTGATCTACCTCGCCGACTGCGGCCACGTGCCCTACGGCGAGAAAACTCCCGAGTACATCCGCGCGCGCTGCCGCGTCATCGCCGAGTTTCTCCTTTCCCGCGGCGCCAAGGCGCTGGTTCTGGCCTGCAACACGGCAACCGCTGCCGCCGCTGCGGACCTGCGCGAACACTATCCACAGTTGCCCATCGTCGCCATGGAGCCGGCCGTGAAGCCGGCGGCCGAAGCAACCCGCAGCGGTGTGGTCGGGGTGCTTGCCACCACGGGCACTCTGAAGAGTGCACGCTTCGCTGCACTGCTGGATCGCTTCGCCAACGATGTGCGGGTCATCACCCAGCCTTGCCCAGGGCTGGTCGAGCGCATCGAATTGGGCGATCTGAACGGCCCGCAGACTCGCGAACTACTGCAAGGTTACGTTGCTCCGCTGCTGGCTGAAGGCTGCGACACGCTGATCCTCGGCTGCACGCATTACCCTTTCCTGCGCCCGCTGTTGCGCGAGCTTGTGCCTGCGGACGTCTCGCTGATCGATACCGGTGCCGCCGTGGCCCGCCAACTCGAGCGCCTGTTGCAGGTGCGGGGGATGTCTGGCGGAAGGGCAGGCGAAAAAAACTGAGCTATGGACCAGCGGCGCAGTCGAAGGACTTGAACGCGTATTGCCGGTGCTCTGGCGTGCCGGCGAGACCGTCAGTTTCTTTCCTGACTGAAAAGCATAGCTAGCTACCTACTTTGGTCTGTCAGCGAATGCTGACAAATGGCCTTATAATTGCCAGCTATTCGCGGGGATTTTTCATTCAGCTTTCTAATAAAGGATGTTTCGATGAGGAAACTACTCTCGCTCGCCGCCGTGGCAGCTTTGACGCTGGGGCACCTGGTCTCTGCACAGGCCGCTGGCCTGACTGGCGCCGTTGGCGTAACCGGGCAGAACACCATGACCTACCGCCTGGGCCTGGGCTTCGACTGGGACAAGAGCTGGTGGGAAAGCTCCACGGGGCGTCTGACCGGCTATTGGGATGCCGGCTACACCTATTGGGAAGGCGGTGATGAGGCCAGCGGCCGCCATTCGCTGTCCTTCAGCCCGGTGTTCGTCTACGAATTCTCCGGCGAGAAGGTCAAACCCTTCGTCGAGGCCGGTATCGGCGTGGCGGTATTCAGTGGCTCCCGCGTGGGCGATCAGAACCTGGGCGGCGCCTTCAACTTCGAGGATCGCCTCGGCGTCGGCCTGCGCTTTGGCGAGGGCCAGGCACTGGGTGTGCGCGCCATGCACTACTCCAACGCCGGCATCAACCAGCCGAACGATGGTATCGAATCCTACAGCCTCTACTACACGCATCCGCTGTAACAGAGCGCTGACAAGGAAAGCCGGGCCCAGGGCCCGGCTTTTTTGTGCCCGGTTACCGTTGTCGGCAGGTTTTCCCTGTAGGAGCGGGCCATGCCCGCGATCGCGCGCGCGACGCGCTCCTACAGGGATACGGACAGGTTCTTGAATGCCTCCAGCGCTCGCTCCCGCGTGGCCGACAGGTCGCACATCGGCTGTGGATAACCTTCAGCGCCGAATAGCCCGAGCCGGGACGGGTCGTGCATCGCGCGCCCTTGCAAACCTGCCAGCTCCGGTACCCAGCGGCGAATGAAGCGGCCATCCGGGTCAAAGCGCTCGGACTGCGAGATCGGATTGAAGATGCGGAAGTAGGGCGCCGCGTCGGTGCCGGTAGAGGCGCTCCACTGCCAGCCACCGTTATTCGCCGCCAGGTCGCCGTCGATCAGGTGGCGCATGAACCAGCGTTCGCCTTCGCGCCAGTCGATCAGCAGGTTCTTGGTGAGGAACATCGCCACCACCATGCGCAGGCGATTGTGCATCCAGCCGGTGGCGAGCAACTGGCGCATCGCGGCGTCGATGAGGGGGAAGCCGGTGCGGCCCTGCTGCCAGTCTTCCAGGTCTTTCTGGTCGTAGCGCCACTTCAGCTTTTCGGTGTCCTCGCGGAAGGCGCGGTGCCGGCTCACGCGTGGGAAGCCGACCAGGATGTGCTTGTAGAACTCGCGCCAGAGCAGCTCGTTGATCCAGCTGACCGCGCCACTGTTGCCGGTCTCGAACTCGCCATGGTTGTTCGCCAGCGCTGCATGCAGGCACTGCCGGGGCGACAGCACGCCGGCGGCCAGGTACGGCGAGAGGCGACTGGTGCCGTCGCGGGCGGGGAGGTCGCGGGTGTCCTGGTAGGTCTTGAGGATTTCGTCGGTGAACAGTTCCACGCGCTCGTGGGCGGCTTCCTCGCCGGCGGGCCATTGCTCGCTCAGCTCGGCCGGCGGCGGCTCGAAGCCTTCCACCTGTCCGGGCACTTTGTCACTGGCGATGTCCAGCTCCTGCTGCGCGCGAGGTGCCGGCACGAGGCTGGGCACGCCGAGGTTCAGGCGTTCGTAGCAGACCTTGCGGAACTGGCTGTAGACCTGGAAGTAGGTACCGCCCTTGGTGAGGATGGTGCCCGGCGTGAAGAACAACTGGTCGAGGTGGCTGCGCAGGCGGATACCTTCGTGCTCCAGTGCCTTCTCCACGGCGGCGTCGCGGGCGGCTTCGTTGACGCCGTACTCCTCGTTGACGTGCAGCGTCTCGATGTCCAGTTCGCGGCAGAGTTGCGCGATGACTTTCGGCGCCTCGTCCCAGTACTCCGCCTTGCGGATCAGCAGCGGGATGCGTAGCTGGTCGAGGCCGGCGCGCAGCTCGCGCAGGTTACGCAGCCAGAAGTCGACCTTGCACGGCGCGTCGTCGTGGCGCTGCCATTGGCCTGGGCTGAGCAGGTAGAGGGCGATCACCGGGCCGCGCTCGGCAGCCGCGTGCAGGGCGCTGTTATCGCGCAGGCGCAGGTCGGTGCGTAGCCAGACGAGTTGGCGCTTCATGCAGCCTCCCCGTTGAGCAGGTGCAGTTCGCGCAGCAGTTCGAACGCGGCGACCGGATCGCTGGCCAGGTGCAACGGTGGTTCGGCAATGGCCAGTTCCTGCAGCGCATCGGGGTGGATTGCCGTGGCGGGCCCGGCCAGCAGGCGCGGGCAGTCGACGCCGGTCAGCAGCCGGGGCAGCTGCAACAGGTTCAGCGTGCGGCTGGAGTAGAGCAGCACGGCGCGCGGCTGCAGGCGTTCCACCGCCAGCGCCAGTTCGCCGGGCGGCAGTGGCCAGTCGAAGATTTCCAGCGGGCAACCAGCACTGCTGGCCAGCCACGCGGTAAGCCACAGGCCCGGCTCCAGCGGCAGGCCGGACTGATTCACCAGCAGCAGCGGGGCGCCGCGTTGCTGGCGATTATGGTGGTAGAGGCGGGTGCCGAACTTGGTCCGCAGCCAGGTGTGGAAAAACACCCTTTCCAGCTGCGCGCCGAACTGGCCTTGCCAGCGCCGCTCCAGATCCTCCAGCAACGGCAGCATCAATTGCTCGCAGAGGGTCTGCGCGGGATAGATCGCCAGCGCGCCGTTGAACAGCTCGTCCAGCTGGCGCTCGTTGATCCGGCCGATGGCGGCGATGCACTGCTGGCGCAGCTCGTCCCAGGGCGAAGCGGTGGTTTCCAGTGGAGGCGGTGCGCCCTCGTCGAGCAGCGCGCGGATCTTGCTCACCGCCACGCCCCTGCCGAGCCAGGTGAGGATGGCCTGGATGCGTGCGATCTGCGCTTCGGAGTAGAGGCGATGCCCCTTGGGCGTGCGTTGCGGCACGACCAGGCCGTAGCGGCGCTCCCAGGCACGCAGGGTGACCGGATTGACGCCGGTGCGCCGGGAGACTTCGCGGATCGGCAGCCAGCCTTCGGCCAGGGCCTGACGGTAGTCGTCGTCCGATTCGCGGTGAGGGTGGTCGGGATTCATGGGCATCCTTTCAGTACGTCTGATGGCTACGTCAGATGGCATTGCGCAGGCTCAGGTCTTCGGGGTGGGGTTGCAGGTAGGCCTGGGCATCGATGTAGGGGTGTGGGTGCAGGCGGAAGTGGTGCTTGAGCAGCGTCAGCGGGACCACGAGCGGAATCACTCCTTCGCGGTACTGGTCGATCAGCCGCTGCATTTCGGCCTTCTCGGTAGCGGGCAGGTCGTGCTTGAGATAGCCGGCCAGGTGCTGCAACACGTTGCTGTGGGTGCCGCGTGTGGCACAGGTGCCCAGCGCCTGCATGAAGTCGCGGAAGTAATCCGGGGCGAAGTCTTCCAGCGGTTGCTCGCCGATCTTCGCCAAGCGCTGGCCGAGGGCGCTGTACTGGCGCGGGTTGTGCGCCATCAGCTGGTACTTGTAGCGGGAATGGAAGCCGATCACCGCATGGCGTGTCAGGCCGTTCTCGCAGAGCTTCTGCCAGGCGGCGTAGGCGAACACGCGGGTAAGGAAGTTCTCGCGGATCACCGGGTCGTTGAGCCGGCCTTCCTCTTCAACCGGCAACTCTGGGCGCGCGGTACAAAAGGCTTCCGCATAGAGCCCGCGCACACCAGGCGGACGCAACTGGCCGTCGAAGCGATAGAGCTTTACCCGCTGCAGACCGCAGGACGGCGACTGTTGCATGAGGATGTAGCCGCAGATGTCCTGCAGTAATCCGGCCTGCTTGCGGCCGAAGTCGCGCAGGGCTTCGCTGACATCGCGACCGCCTTCGCGCTGGATCAGGGCTCTTGGATCATCGCGGTCACCGACCAGGCGCAGGGTCGGCCTCGGCACGCCCAGACCGATGGCGACTTCCGGACACACTGGAACGAAGTCGAAATAGCGGCTGAGGACGTCCAGGCACAGGCGTGACGCCTTGTGTCCGCCGTTGTAGCGCACCGGCTCGCCCAGCAGGCAGGCGCTGATGGCGAGCTTGGGGCGTGACGGGGAGTTGGGCATGGCGGTGACCGATTTCTTGTACAGGTGGATTTATTTGTACAACTACCGGCAAGAATAGGCGCAGGCTTGTACAAGTGCAAAGGCTTGTACAAGGAAGGGGTGGTGGCGGGGATTCGACGACCCTCTCCGCCGGGAGAGGGCCGTTGCCGATCAGAGGTGTTCGAGCAGCCGGCGGGCGGCTTCCAGGCCGCTCAGCCAGGCGCCTTCGACGCGACCGGAGAGGCACCAGTCGCCGCAGGCGTAGATGCCCAGATCAGCGTCGGCGAGAGCGCTCGAACTGGTGGGCTTCCATGGGCCGGGCATAGAGCCAGCGGTGGGCCAGGGCAAAGTCGGGGGCGTGGACGGCGCAGCCGATCAGCTCGGCGAAGGCGCCGCGCAGGTGTTCGATCACGCTTTCCTTTGGCAGGTCGATGTGCTGCTTGCTCCAGCCGCTGGCGGCGTGCAACACCCAGGTATCCAGCTGCTCGTCGCGGCCGGGCTTGGAGTGGTTGCTGGCCAGCCAGGACAGCGGTCCCTCATGCACGAAACAGCCCTGCACGGGCGTATCCAGCGGTTCGCGGAAGGCCAGGGCGACGGCCCAGGTCGGTTCCATGGGAATGCTTGCGGCGGCGGCGGCCAGCTTCGGCGCGCTGGCCAGCAGCGCTGCGGCCTGGGGCGCGGGCGTTGCGACCAGCACGCGGCTGAAGGGACCGTGGGTCTGGCCTTCGGAGTCCTGCAGGTGCCAGTGCTCCTCGCCGCGGTACACCTCGGTGATGCGGCAGGTGAAGGTGACGACCTGGTCCTGCAGCAGCGCACGGGTGATCGCACTCATGCGCGGGGTGCCGACCCAGCGCGGTTGCTCGTCGGGGGACGGGCTCAGTTCACCGTCGCGGTACTGGTAGAGAGCCGGGTCCCACTCGGCGACCCAGCCGTGCTCGCGCCATCGCTGGATAGCGTCGAGGAAACGTCGGTCGCGGGCGGTGAAGTACTGCGCACCGAGATCCAGGGCGCCGGCTTCGCTGCGCTTGCTGGCCATCCGGCCACCGCTGCCGTGGCCCTTGTCGAACAGCTGGACGACTTGTCCGGCATCGCGCAAGGCGTGGGCGGCCGAGAGTCCGGCGATACCGGTGCCAATGATGGCAATGGGGGCGCTCATGACATGCCTCGTAATCTGTGTCTTTCAGCGTAACGAGCGAAGCGCTCTTGTACAAACGAAACTATCTGTACAATTACGTTTCAGCTGCTCGCGCTCGTCAACGATAGGAGTCCGATCATCGGAACCTTCGGCGCCGCATCGGTTCATTCAGGAATGAGCCCGGCTTCGGTTCCGGCACTTACAGCGTAGACCTCGCCGTAGAGGGAGTGTCAATGCAATCGCCTCCCTCTCGTCCAGACTGATGGAAGGTGGAACAACGCAACAAGGAGTTCGCCATGCATATTCTCTTGACCGGCGGTACCGGCCTGATCGGTCGCCGCCTCTGCCGCCAGTGGAGCGCCCAAGGGCACCAGCTCACCGTGCTGAGCCGCCAGCCGCAGCGCGTCGCCTCGCTGTGCGGCGAGACGGTGCGCGGCATCGCCGACTTCGAGGCCTACGGAGACGGGCCGCTGGATGCCGTGGTCAACCTGGCCGGCGAACCCATCGCCGACAAGCCCTGGAGCGCACGGCGCAAGGCCCTGCTGTGGGACAGCCGGGTGCGCCTGACCGAACGCCTGGTGAGCTGGCTGGAGGGGCGCAGCCAGCGCCCGGCGGTACTGATCAACGGTTCGGCGGTCGGTTCGTATGGCGATGCCGGCGAACGTCCGCTGGAAGAGAACAGCGCGGCGGCCGGCGAGGACTTCGCCAGCGAGCTGTGCCTGGCCTGGGAGCAGATCGCCCGCGAGGCCGAGGCACTGGGTATCCGCGTGGTGCTGGTGCGCACCGGCCTGGTGCTGGCGCCCGAAGGCGGTTTCCTCAAGCGCCTGCTGCCGCCGTTCCGCCTGGGGGCCGGCGGACGGCTGGGGGATGGTCGCCAGTGGATGTCGTGGATCCATATAGAAGACCAGATCGCCCTGATCGATTTTCTTTGCGCAAGGAGGACGCGGCCGGTCCTTATAATGCGTGCGCGCCACAGCCGGTGCGCAACCGCGACTTCACCCAGGAACTGGGCCAGGCGCTGCACCGGCCCACACTGATGCCCGTGCCGGGCTTTGCCTTGCGCCTGCTGCTGGGTGAGATGTCGACCCTGCTGCTGGGCGGCCAGCGCATCGTGCCGCGTCGTCTGCTGGATGCCGGCTTCGAGTTCCGCTTCCCGGAATTCAAGCAAGCGCTGGCCGATGTGCTGCAGGAAAAGCGCTGAACCCCTGCGACATCGGCGACAGCCCTGAAACAGTTTCGGGCTGCTCTGGATAGCACGGGCTGCGTGTAAACTGCGCAGCCCGCACGACGACCTCCTACCGTACCGGTTTAAGGACACTGCATGACCCAAAACGCCCTCCTGCTGGTCAACCTGGGATCACCGGCCTCCACCCAGGTCGAGGACGTGCGCCGCTACCTCGATCAGTTCCTCATGGACCCGTACGTGATCGACCTGCCATGGCCGATCCGCCGGCTGCTGGTGTCGCTGGTGCTGCGCAAGCGCCCGGAGGAATCCGCCCACGCCTACGCGTCGATCTGGTGGGAGGAGGGCTCGCCGCTGATCGTGCTGAGCCGCCGCCTGCAGGAGGCCGTCCGGCCCTTCTGGCCACACGGCCCGGTGGAACTGGGCATGCGCTATGGCGAGCCGTCGATTGAAAAGGCGCTGCTGCGCCTGAGCCAACAGGGCATCACCCAGGTGACCTTCGCGCCGCTCTACCCGCAGTTCGCCGACAGCACCACCACCACCGCCCTCGAGGAAGCCCGCCGGGTGATGCGCGAGCACAACCTCAAGCTGGAGCTGAAGGTGTTGCCGCCGTTCTACGCCGAGCCCGAATACCGCCAGGCGCTGGTGGACAGCGTGCAAACCGTACCTGGAGCAACCCTACGATCACCTGCTGCTGAGCTTCCACGGCCTGCCCGAGTCGCACATCCGCAAGCTGGTGAAGGATAAGGGCCATGACCTCACTGCCAGCTCCAGCCGGGGTGTGCACGAGGACGTCATGGCTGTCTGTTACCGCAGCCAGTGCCTGCGCACAGCCGAAGACTTCGCCGCTGGCGCCGGCCTGCAGGACGGACGCTGGTCGGTGTCCTTCCAGTCGCGCCTGGGCCGCAACAAGTGGATCGAACCCTACACCGAGGCGCAGTTGGACAAGCTCGGCAAACAGGGTGTGAAGCGCCTGCTGGTGATGTGTCCGGCCTTCGTCGCCGACTGCATCGAGACGCTGGAAGAGATTGGCCAGCGCGGCAACGAACAGTTCCGCGCGGCGGGTGGCGAAGAGCTGGTGCTGGTGCCTTGCCTGAATGACCAGGAGCTGTGGGCACGGGCGCTGGCCAAGCTGTGCGAGCGGACGCCTGCTGCGATCTGAACCCGTCACGTAGGGCGAATAACGCCTCAGGCGTTATCCGCCATGGCGGATGAAGCGTTCCGCTTTATGCGCCCTACACGAGGATTCGGCACTTCGTAGGAGCGAGCTTGCTCGCGAGCCCGCCCAGCGCTCGCGCTGCCGGCAAGTTGTTCGCGAGCAAGCTCGCTCCTACAACTGACTCCGGCAAAACCCTTCATCCAATCCCTGACCACCCATTCATCAGCCGACGGCCGACGCGCGCATTCAGAGATCTGATAGTGCGCGCGCGACGCGTTCGCAATGCCTACTCTGCGGGTTCTCCCCTTCGCCTTCGCCGCGATTGGCGGCGTTTCAGGAGCCCGGCATGAACAACAACAATAACGGCTACCCCTCCAGTGCCGTGGCCTGGTCCACGGTTGCTATCCTCATGGTCGCCTACGTGCTTTCCTTCATCGACCGACAGATTCTCAACCTGCTGGTCGGCCCCATCCGTCGCGATCTGGAGATCAGCGACACGCAGATGAGCCTGCTGATGGGCCTGTCCTTCGCGCTGTTCTATACCCTGTGCGGCATTCCGCTCGGGCGCATGGCCGACAGCCGCAGCCGCCGGGGGCTGATCACCGTCGGCGTGCTGATCTGGAGCGCCATGACCGCCGCCTGCGGCCTGGCCCGCCAGTACTGGCACTTCCTGCTGTTCCGCGTCGGCGTCGGCGTGGGCGAGGCGGCATTGTCGCCGGCGGCCTATTCGCTGATTGCCGACAGCTTCCCGGCCAATCGCCGCGCCACTGCCATCAGTGTCTATTCCATGGGCATCTACCTCGGCTCGGGGCTGGCCTTCCTGCTCGGCGGGCTGGTGATCAAGTTCGCTTCCGCCCAGGGCGACGTGCACCTGCCGATCCTCGGTGAAGTGCGCCCCTGGCAGCTGATCTTCCTGATCCTCGGCGCAGCTGGCGTGCTCTTCACCCTGCTGATGCTCGCGGTGAAGGAGCCGACACGGCGTGGTGTGGGTGCTGGCGTGGTGGTGCCGATGAGCGAAGTGGGTGCCTACCTGCGCGCCAACCGCAAGACCGTGCTCTGCCACAACTTCGGCTTCGCCTGCATCTCCTTCGCCAGCTACGGCAGCGGCGCCTGGGTGCCGACCTTCTTCGTCCGCACCTACGGTTGGGACGCCGGCCACGTAGGCGTGGTGTACGGCAGCATCGTCGCGGTGTTCGGCTGCCTGGGCATCGTCTGCGGTGGCCGCCTGGCCGACTACTGGGCCAAGCGCGGGCGTACCGATGCCAACATGCGCGTGGGCCTGCTGGCCGCCTGCCTGGCGATTCCGCTGAGCCTGGTCTATCCGCTGCTGGACAGCGGCAACGCCGCGGCGGCGATGATGGCGCCTATCGTGTTCTTCCTCAGCATGCCCTTCGGCGTCGCCCCGGCGGCGATCCAGGAAATCATGCCCAACTCCATGCGCGGCCAGGCCTCGGCGATCTACCTGTTCGTGGTCACGCTGCTGGGCCTGGGCATCGGCCCGACCGCCATCGCCCTGGTGACCGACTATGTATTCGGCGACGACATGGCGCTGCGCTACTCGCTGCTGATCGTCAGCGTCGTGGCGCTGGTCGCGGGTGCATTGCTGCTGGCCAATGGTCTGAAGCCCTACCGCGCGAGCCTCGAACACCTCAAGAGCTGGAGCGTGAAAGGCGAGGCCGAGGGGGGGCGCGATGCAACGCCAGCCGGCCTGATCGTTCTTTGGCGAGTTCGAGCCCCCGCGCAGTGATGCGCGGGGGCTTTTCTTTGCGCGTGGCACAATGCGGCGGAACGCGGATTCGTGGAGTGGTATCCAGCATGGAAGGAAAGAGAAGGGGGGGCTGGCTGGCAGCCGTTGGAGCGCTGGTACTGAGTGCTTCGGCGGCGGCGGACGAGCCCTGGATGGCCTTCACGCAGAACGAGCTGATCGGCTTCAAGGATGCGCAGGGCAGCGTGAAGGTCCCGCCGAAGCTCAGCCCTGTGTTCACCCTGGCTCCGGCGTTTCGAGCACATCATCGCCACCGGTGAGGAAGCCGCCGACGGTTACCGCAGCTACTACCTGCTGCGTGACGGTCGCCAGGTGGCACCGGACTCGCTGTACTTCTTCGATAACGCGCCGATCTGCGAGAGCGAGAACAGCATCCGTTTCCGCGACCGCGTGCGCGACAAGGTTGGCTTCCTCGATGGCGATGGCCAGGTGCTGATCCCGGCCGAGCTGAGCGACGCGACGGCCATGCGCAATGGCATGGTCGTCGCGCTGAAGGGCGCTGCGCGGAGCTGCGCCGATCCGCACGTGAGCCTGGAACAGTGCGAGCACAAGGGCTGGAGCGGTGGCTCGGAAGCGCTGCTCGACCGCCGCGGCAGGACACTGGTGGCGAGCTTCGACAGTTCCCGTGCCGACGCGCTGGACTGGTTTTCCCGGCAGGACAGCGATCAGCCTTCCAGCGATCCGCGCCGCGTCTCCTTCAAGGGAGTCGACGGTCGTTACCTCAGCTTCGTCGATATCGAGAAAGACTTCGCCCTCTGGTTCCGCGATGAGTTCCTCACGCACCTCGATGACGTTTCGCTGAAGGGCCACAGCTATTCCCGGATCTGGAGAGGGCAGGGTAGCGAGCCACTGGATGACTGGAATTCCGTTTCGGTGGACGAAGCGCTGCGTAAATATGGCCCGGCACTGCGCCAGCGGCTGGAGGTCCTGCGAAGCACCGCTGGCTACGGTGTTCGCCAGGACGACATGGGGTGGCCCTTCGACCCCGAGCGCGATCCGCAGTACTTCGACGGCTGCGGCGAGTTTGCCCAGTGGCGGACGCCCAAGGTCTCGGCCATGGAGCACTGGGAGCAGGGCTCGTTCGAGCCGGCCAGGCACGCCAGCTTCGACTTCATCCGCACCGCCAAGGGCTATCGGCTGGTGGCGTTTTCCATTCCTGATTTCGAGTGATGCGCAGGTGTCCGCGATGGCGTCCGGTGCGAGGCGAATCTATCGCGGACGGAGTCCGCTCCCACGCGGTGGCGCTCATTGGCATTCGGGCCGGACGCCGTGGAGCTTTCCGGTAGGAGCGAGCTTGCTCGCGAACAGAGGTTCGCCTGGCACTACGGCGTCAGGCAGTTCGCGAGCAAGCTCGCTCCTACATCGACGCATCACACAGTTCTGGGGCCAACGAGTGCTCCGACTGAGCACTCAGCGCCAGCAATCGCTCACGCTGCCAGTGCCGCTGCTGCCCTTCTGGCCCTGGGCGGTCAGGGTCAGGTGCGTGCACTTGCTGTCGGTGAAGGTCGGGTTGGCCGTCAGTGTGTAGCCGCCGTCACTGCTGCCGCCTCCCACCGTCAGCGTGTACAGGCCGGTGGGAGAGGTGACGGTGCTGCCGCTGGTGCCGGTGAGCTTCAGGTTCGCCACCGAAGCCTGATCGGTGACGTAGCCGGATACCGAATTGAGCGCATACCAGCGCTCTTCCTGCGAGGCCGCCTGGTTGAGCAGGGCCTGGCCTTCCGCACGTTTGCCGCGCAGTACGTATTCCTGGTAGCTGGGGTAGGCGATGGCGGCAAGGATGCCCAGGATGACCACCACGATCATGACTTCCAGCAGGGTGAAACCTTTTTGCCGATGTTGCCTGTTCATTCCTGTTCCTTGATGTTCAGCCAGTTCTGCCGTCCGGAACTGGAGCCGCTGGTGGCCACGCTCACGCAGCCGTCGCTGCCGCAGGCGTTGACGTTGCTGCTGCTGGCGCTGGTGCTGCCGACGGTGAAGCCGCCCTTCAGACCGGACATCTGCAAGGCGGAGACGACACCGCCGTTGTAGAGATCGTTGTCGTCCACCACGCCGTCGTTGTTCAGGTCCAGGGTGGCGAAGTCGGTGGCGCCGCCGGTGTACGGGTCGAGCGACATCAGCCAGGTGGTGACGCCGTCGGCGCAGGGATCTTCGTTGGGCGTCAGGGTGCTGGCGAGCAGCACGCCGGAGGTGGCATAGGGGTTGTTGACCACCATTTCGCCGGTGGCGGGGAGGTCCAGGTACCAGCCGTACTGCGAGACGTTGCCGCTGCTGTCGTACCAGGTGAGGGCGTTGTCGCTGACGGTGCGGATGGTCTGGGTCACTGCCGTGCCGCTGTTGTCGAACGAGGTGGTGACTTCGCTCTGGGTGATGGTCTGCTGCTGCAGTTTGCTGCGGCTGAGCGTGGGCGTACTGCCGGCGGTCTCGCCCGCAGTCTGCCGATCCCAGATGCCGTAGAGGCCCATGACCTGGGTGGTGTTGGGATCGGCGTCGTCGGACTCGATGTACTTGCCGGTGCCGAAGATCACCAGGTAGCCGGTGCCGGAGCTGTGCTTGACCAGGTAGGGTGCGCTGGTGATGGGCTGCACCTGCCCGGCGGTGGTGGTTGCGCTGTACAGCGGCGAGCCGCCGAAGCCGACGCGGAAGCTGCTGGCGGTAGCGCTGGCGGTGAGGCTGCCGGAGCTGGTCAGGTCGAAGCGCCAGAGGTTGCCGTGGAGGTCGCCGGCGTAGACGTAGTCGGTGATCAGGTCGCCGTTGATGTCGGCGGCGCGCGGGGTGGCCAGGCCATTGGCGGTGGTCTTGCCGTCGCTGGCGGTCAGGGCCTTGATCAGGCTGCCGTCCTTGACGTCCATCAGGTAGAGCACCGCCTTGTCGTTGGTGCCGTTGTAGCCGTTGCCCAGGATCACCGCCCAGGTGCCGTTGTGCAGCAGGCTGATGGTCGGTCGCGAGTAGGTGAAGCCCAGCTCGCTGTAGTCACTGTCGCTGTAGCTCTTCTCCCAGAGCAGCTTGATGTTGGCCGGGTCGGTGATATCCAGGGCGAACAGCGCGCGGCCGCCGCCGCGCAGGGTGCCGACCAGTACGGTGTGCCAGGCATTGTCGTAGTAGACGTCGGCGGTCACCGGCGAGCCGTCCACGTAGTACTGGTGGGTGGCGCTGGTGTAGTCGCTGTCGCTCAGCTTGTAGAGGTTGCTGATCACCGCGCTGGGCACGTAGGCGAAGACTTCCTGACCGTCGGCGTTGAAGGCGTGCAGCATGCCGTCGTTGGCGCCGACGTAGAGGCGCGTGGGGCGTGCGCTCCAGGTGCTCTTGAAGGTGGTGTAGGAGGTATCGGTGCTGCTGACGGTGGCGTTCATCAGCGAGGCCAGGCGGTTCGGCGGGCCGACCAGCACCGGCGAGGAGTCGATGATGTCGCCCAGCACGGTGCTGCGGGTGCGGAACAGCGAGCCTTCATTGCTGCGGTCGCCGCGCAGGTAAGCGACGCGCTTCTCACCATTGCTGTCGGTGACGCTGGCGAGGGTCTTGTTGAGGGTGGTCTGCTGGGCGCTGCTGAGGTTGCTCCAGGTGAAGTCTTTCAGCGTGCCGGCGGTGCTGCCGGCCATTTTCACCGTGCGCGTGGACCAGGCGCTGTTGCCGCTGCCGTAGGTGGTGTCCATCACGTCCTGGGCGCTCCACACCGAAGTCTGGCTGCCGTTGGCGGTGTTCTGCAGATACTTGATGAGGTCACCGCTCCAGTCGGTGCTGGCGAACTTCGGGGTGTAGCTGTACAGCTCGCTGTCGGCGGTGCTGCTGTCGGCATTGAGCAGGGGCGAGCTGACCAGCGCCGGCGCGGCGCCGGAGTCTTCGCGCTGGGAGATGCGGTTGACCACGTTCTGCAGGGCCGAGACCAGGTCGTCGGGCGAATCGACGCTGAAGAATTCGCCACGGGAGTCGATCGCCGCGTGCCACAGGTCGTAGACGTTGTTGGCGCTGCCCGACGAAGCCGCGGGCCAGCTCAGGGTGCCGGCGGCGAGCTTGCTGTAGTCGCCCGAATAGGTGTCGCCACCCCAGGCCGGGCTGGTCAGGCTGGTGGTCAGGCCCAGGCCGACGAAGTAGCTGACCATGTGCTGCCAGGTGGCCGGGTCGTTCTTCGGGTTCCAGTACTGGGTGGTGGCGTTGCTGTTGTTCTCGGCGATGTAGGTGCTGACGTTGTTGGCGATGCTCGGCTGGGCGTCGGTGGCCCAGTACTTGAACGCCAGGTCGGCGAGGGTGTTGGAGGCGCTGTCCTTGTAGGGTGCACGTGCGCTGTAGGCCTGGCCGTCGGGCAGGGTACGGCTGGTGCTGTCCCAGTCGCCATGGCTGCCGGCGGTGTTCCAGATGCCGTCGGTCAGGGTGATGCTGTAGCTCGCCCGGCAGCTGTACAGCGGTGTTTCGCTGCTGCCGATGGAGTAGGCGTAGGGGCTGTACTTGCCGGTGACGCTGAGCAGCGAACCGACCCGGTCGACGGCGTCCAGCAGCGGGGTGCCCTGGTTGAAGTAGATGTCCCCCAGCCATTCGAAGAAGCTTGGCCCGGTGCGCGCCGGAGAAGGTGCCGAGGCGGTTGTCGTAGTAGCTGGTGCTGGTGTTGCTCAGGCCACGGCAGTTGTAGCTCGACAGGTACGAACTGCTGGTGATGCAGGTATCGCTGGTGCCCAGGGCCTGCCAGCTGCACCGGGTGTTCTCCGGCAGCGTGACGAAGGCGAGGTTGGCGCCCGATTGAGTCGCCAGCTCGCGGTTGCGATAGAAGCTGTACCAGTTGGCGAAGTTCTGTCGCTCGTCGCCGCCATTGGCGCCGGAGGTGGAGGACACCGTCACCAGCTTGTAGCAGTTGTCGTCGTTGATGCTGCTGGTGCAACCGCTGAGTGCGGTGTTGTAGACGTAGTAGTACGCCGGCACCGCCGTCTTGGTGCGATCGGGGTAAGTGGTGGTGGTGGTCAGGGTGGTCGTCGCGGTCGACGTCACCGTGTAGGTGGTGGTCTTGCCACTGGTGGTGTAGGAGCAGCTGGCCGTCGAGTAGCTGACGGCGGTGGTGGTGCTGGAGGTGCTGCCGTCGCTGTTGGTGGTGGTCGAACCGGTGCTGGATTTCGGGTTGGTGATGGTCGCGGTGCAGCTGTTGCTCTTGGCGGTGACGGTATAGGTGCCGCCGCCAGTGAGCGAGGCTGATTTGCCGGTGGAGGTGGTCGAGCCGCTGACGCTGCTTGTGCTGCTGGTGCTGGACGAGGTGCTGCTCGAACTGAAGTCCGAGGATGGGTTCGCCGCCAGGTAGTAGACCTTGTCGGGACTGCTGTAGGAGCTGTAGCCGGTGTAGGTCCAGTAGGTGCTGTCGGTGGTCGCCCGCGCGGTGTCGTATTCCCAGGAAACCTTGTACGCCGAGCTCAGGTCCAGGCTGCCCTTGGCACTCTTGAAACCGTTCACGTAGGCCGCGGTGAAGCTGGTGGTCAGCGGCGTGTAGGTGGTGACGGCGTTGCTGTAGAGGACGTTGTAGGGCGCCTGGTAGGTGACGTTGGGGTTGTAGTACAGCGGGTTGAAGGTCGACGACTTGGCGCGCCGGCTGGTGCGGATCTGGTCCGCCGTATAGCCGTTGTAGGTGGCGTTGGTCGTGGGGTTGAGGCCGTCCGGGGCGAAGCTCCAGCGCATGCTGTTGGAGTTGTCGATGGTCACCATGATGTTCGGCGCCACGCCCTCGGTGAGGAACAGCGGCTGCTGGCTCAGGGTCAGCGTCGCGGCATCGGTGGGCAACGCGGTGGCCAGCAGCAGGCCGCCGAACAGGAACAGCAGGAAGGGCTGGGCGGGACGTCGGCTCACGTCGGGCTCCTCAGTAGTAACGGCGGATGGTGACGGTCTGCAGCACGCTCATCAGGCGCTGTCCGTCGGCGCGGGCGGCGGCGCTCACCCGGTAGTAGTGCGGTCCGCGCCCCTGGGAGCGCTCGTCGGGGTCGGTGATCTGCACGTTGCCGTTGGAGTCGGCCGGATCGAAGGCGATGTAGGCGGTGTTCCAGCGCGGTACCGGGTCGAAAGTGGAGCTGCCGTCCATGCCCAGGTAGGCGATGGAGGTGGCGTCGCTGCTCCACCAGTCGGCACTGGCCTTGGCGTTGGAGGAGTACTTGTCGCTGACCAGGATGCACAGGTTGGCGTGTTGCGCGACGCTGGAGGTGCAGTTCGCCGAACCCTGGTCCAGGCTGGTCTGCGCCGCCAGCCGGCGTTCGCCTTCGCGTAGCGCCGACTCCGCAGCGGCCCGCGAATGCTGCTGTTCGCTGAGGTTGCCGATGATGCGTGTCTCGGTGGTGGTGCTGCGCATGCTGCTCAGGGCGATCAGAGTACCGAGCAGCAGCATCACCAGGGCGATGACCAGCGTGGCGCCGCGTTGCGCGCGCCGATTGTGAGTGGGCTTCATGGCATCAGGTTCCGCAGCATCACGCTGCCTTGGGCGATCTGGTAGAGGTAGGCGGTGTTCTCGCTGAGGGTCGCGCCGCTGAGGGTTTTCCAGCGGCTGGCGACGTCGCTGCTCATGCCACCACGGTTCGATGCGCCCGTGGCAAGCAAGGCCGCGTAGCTGATCGCCTGGCTGTCATCGGTGCTGGTGGGCAGGGTAAACAGGGCAAAGCCCGCCACGCCCTTGATCAGGGCCTGCTCGCTGGCCCCCTGCGCGGTGCAGGTGAGGGTGCCATCGCCCGGCGTGCTGCCCGCGACATAGCTGATGCGCGTGAGCACTCGAGTGCCGCGCGGGACGAAGGCGCCCAGGCAGTCGTACTGGTTGCCACTGGAGCCGGCGACTTCCGTGGTGCTGTCGCTGGCGCCCTGGTAGCGCAGGCAGACACCCTTGCCGTCGCTGCTGGCCTGGTAGGTCTGGCCGGCCTTGAAGGACGGGCAGCCGTCGCTGCTGGCGAGTGCCGGGAAGGCCACCTCCAGGCCGTCCTGGGGCAGGTAACGGTAGCCGGTGCGCGCCAGTTGCTGGTCCAGCAGCAGGAGCGTGTAGCGAGCATTTTCCTGGTTGCCCAGTTGCCCCTGCTGGAACTGGAAGTGCGCCTTGTTGTTGATGTACAGCTCGGTGGCGCCGAGGATCAGCAGGCTGCCGATGGCCAGGGCGACCATCAGCTCGACCAGGGACAGGCCGGCCTGGCGCGGGGGGAGTCCTGGTGCGGGGAACGTTCGTGCAGACATGCCGGACCTCAGAGTTCGCCGCGCAGGCGGTAGATGCACAGGTTGTTGTCGCATTGGCCGCTGGGGTCCTTCCAGGCCAGCTGGATCAGTACAGCGGAGCTGGCGTCGTTGCTGCACGCGCCATCGGACTGGCTGGGGCAGATGGTGAAGTTGGCGCTGAGGATCGAACTGGTCACCGGCAGCGTTGCCTGCACCGCTTGCAGCCAGCAGGCAAGATCGGCCTTCGCCACGTCGGAGCCGCCATTGCCGCGCTCGCGGGTGGCGCAATCGCTGCGCGAGGAGGAGCCGAAGGCCGTACCGGCGACCTTGTAGTAGGCCGAGCTGCTGCTGAATTTGTGGGTGCTGCTGAGGGCGTCCTTGGGGTTGCTGCGCATCTGCTCCAGCAGTTGCTGGGCGAGCATGATCGCCTCGTTACGCTGCACCGCATCCTGGGTGTAGCGCAGGCTCTTGCCTTGCAAGGCCGCCATGCCCAGGGCGCCGACGCTGACTAGCAGCAGGCTGATCAGCACTTCCAGCAGGCTGAACCCGCCATGCTTGCGCTTCATCAGGAGCACTCCGTGGTGGTGCTGGTGATCTGCCCACTGCTGGAGATGCTCAACAGGCGGCCGCTGCTGCTGCCGCTGCCAGGGCACAAACGGATAGTCTGCGCGGCGCCACTGAGCGTGCCCGCAGCGCGGAAGGTCAGGCTGTTGGCGCTGCCGGTCGCGGTCACCGCAGTACCGCCGTTGATGCCTTCGCTGCCATAGCTGCGCAGGGTTTCGCTGCTGGTCGCGACGCTCAATGCGCCGACCCAGTTACCGTTGCTGGCGCTGACTGTCACCGCACTGGCGCGGGTGATGGCTTCGCTGCGGGCGTACTGCAGCAGGTGGGTCAGTTCCCCGCTGGCGGCATCGACCTTGCTGCGCTGGATCAGGTCGCCGAACATCGGCGCGGCCAGGGTCGAGAGGATGGCCAGGACGGCCAGGGTGACCATCAGTTCGACCAGGGTGAAGCCTGGGCTGGGGGCGTTTGCCGGCATGGCGGGTTCCGACGGTGAGCCGGAAATCCCCGGCGAATGCCGCGCAGGGATACGCGATGCATGTATGGGGAATTTAGAGGTTGTGTATCAACGCCGAGATAAAGGAGCAGGCGGTCGAAATGCGCGTATGAATGGTCTGTCAGGTGACGACAAGTGCTCCCCGACACTGGCGTCCTGCGCCGGCCGTTTTTGTAGGAGCGAGCTTGCTCGCGAACACGGGTTTGCCTGATGCATGGGCATCAGGCGGTTCGCGAGCAAGCTCGCTCCTACAAAGGGGGATGGGCTCTAGCAATTCCTGGCAGAAAAAAGCCCCGCTGATGCGGGGCTTTTTCTTTCAGTGCGCCGTTGCCGGGGCGAGGTCTTCAGCCGGCTTCTTGTCCGGCTTGGCCAGCAGTGTGTAGACGCAGGGCAGCACGAACAGGGTGAAGAGCGTGCCGACGCTCATGCCGGTAGCGATCACCACGCCGATGTCGAAGCGGCTCACCGCGCCGGCACCCGTGGCGAACAGCAGCGGAGTGACGCCCAGCACCATCGCCGCGGTGGTCATCAGCACCGGGCGCAGGCGGATCGCCGCGGCTTCCTCCACCGCTTCGCGCACCGACAATCCGCGCTCCTGGCGCAGCTGGTTGGCGAACTCGACGATGAGGATACCGTGCTTGCTGATCAGCCCGATCAGCGTCACCAGTCCCACCTGGGTATAGATGTTCAGGCTCGACAGGCCGAGGAACAGCGGGATCAGCGCGCCGCAGATCGACAGCGGCACGGTGACCATGATCACCAGCGGGTCGCGGAAGCTCTCGAACTGCGCGGCCAGCACCAGGAAGATCACCGCCAGCGCCAGGGCGAAGGTGATCATCAGCGCGCTGCCTTCCTGCACGAATTGCCGAGAGGCGCCGGCGTAGTCGAAGGAGAAGCCGCGCGGCGATTCCTCCTCGGCGATGCCGCGCACCGACTCGATGGCCTCGCCCATGCTGACCATCGGCACGCCGGAAATGATCGCCGAGTTGAGCTGCTGGAACTGGTTGAGCTGGCGCGGGCGCGCGCGCTCGTGGAAGGTCACCAGGGTCGACAGCGAGATCAGCTGGCCGCTCTGGCTCTTCACGTAGTAGTTGTTCAGCCAGCTCGGGTTGTCGCGGTAGGCGCGCTCGACCTGGGCGATCACCTTGTAGCTGCGCCCGTCGATGGTGAAGCGGTTGATCTCGCCTTCACCCAGCAGCGCACCCAGGGACACACCCAGGTCCTGCATGCTGACGCCCATCTGCGCGGCCTTGGCGCGGTCGATATCGACCACCAGTTCGGGCTTGTCGAAGGCCAGGTCGAGGTCGAGGAAGGCGAACTTGCCCGACTCTTCCGCGCGCTTCTTCACTCGCTCGGCCACCTGCAGCAGCGACTGGTAGTCGCTGGCGGTGTTGATCACGAACTGGAACGGCAGGCCCTCGCCAGTACCCGGCAGCGACGGCAGGTTGAAGCCGAAGATCTGCAGGCCGGGAATCTTGTTCAGCTCTTCCTGTACCGCGTGGAGCAGCTCCATCTGGCTGCGCTGGCGCTCATCCCAGGGCTTGAGCAGCATGCCGCCGATGCCGGTCTGTACACCGTTGTAGCCGTTGATCTGGAACGCCGAATAGTACTCGGGAAATTTGCGGAAGATGCCCTCGAACTCGGCGGTGTACTTCGACAGGTAGTCGAGGTTCGCCGTCTGCGGCGCGTTGGCCATGATGAAGACGATGCCCTGGTCTTCCTCCGGCGCCAGTTCCTTGTGGGTGAACATCATCAGCAACGGGATGATCGCCAGGACCAGCAGGGCGAAGACGATCACTACCGGACGGCTGTTCAAGGTGCCGTGCAGGGCGCGCTGGTAGCGTCGCTTGAGGCCTTCGAAGATGAGGTCCAGGCGATGGGCCAGGCCGCTGGGGTTCTCGTCGTGGCGCAACAGGCGCGAGCACATCATCGGTGACAGGGTCAGGGCGACGATGCCGGAGATGATCACCGCGCCCGCCAGGGTGAAGGCGAACTCCTTGAACAGTGCGCCGGTGAGGCCACTCAAGAATCCGATGGGCGCGTACACGGCGGCCAGGGTGATGGTCATGGTCACCACCGGCACGGCGATCTCCCGCGCACCTTCGATGGCACCCTGGAACGGCGACTTGCCCTCCTCGATGTGGCGGTGGATGTTCTCCACCACCACGATGGCGTCGTCCACCACCAGGCCGATGGCGAGCACCATGGCCAGCAGCGTCAGCAGGTTGATCGAGTAGCCCATCATCTGCATGAAGAACAGCACGCCGATCATCGACAGCGGGATGGTCACCACCGGGATGATCACCGAGCGGAACGCGCCGAGGAACAGGAAGACCACCACGATGACGATCAGGATCGCCTCGCCCAGGGTCTTCACCACCTCGTCGATGGAAGCCTGGATGAAGCGCGTGGCGTCGTAGGCGATGGACACCTGCAGGCCGGGCGGCAGCTGCTCTTCCAGCTCCGGCATCTTGGCGCGGACTTCCTTGATCACGTCCAGCGGGTTGGAGCTGGGCGTGCCCTTGATGCCGATGTACACCGAGGGGATGCCGTTGAACGAGCTGACCGCGTCGTAGCTCGCCGCGCCCAGTTCGATGCGGGCCACGTCACCCATCAGCACGCGGCGGTCGCCGACGGTCTTCAGCGGAATGGCGGCGAAGGCTTCCGGGGATTTCAGGTCGGTGGTGGCGTTCACCGAGGTGACCACCAGCTCGCCCTTCACCTCGCCGGCGGCGGAGAGGAAGTTGTATTCGCGCACCGCGCTGGCCACGTCCCCGGCGGTGACGCCGTAGGCGGCCATCTTCACCGGGTCCAGCCACAGGCGCATGGCGAATACCTGGTTGCCGAGGATCTCGGCCTCGGAGATGCCCGGCAGGGTGGCGAGCTTGGGCTGGATCACCCGCGACAGGTAGTCGGTGATCTGCGGGTTGTTCATCTGCTCGCTGAAGAAGCTGATGTACATCAGCGCCGAGGCGTCGGCGGCTTCCTTGTCGAGGACCGGGTCTTCGGCATCCGGCGGCAGCTGCGTCTTCACTTCGCCGATCTTCGACAGCAGCTCGGTCACCAGGCGATCGGTGTTGGCGCCGATGTGCGCGTAGATCGAGATTACCGAGTAGTTCTGCCGGCTCACTGAGGTCATGTAGTCGATGCCTTCGGCACTGGCGAGACTCTGCTGCAGCGGCTGGGTGATGTAGCCCTGGATGGTTTCGGCGTTGGCGCCGGCATAGAAGGTGGTGACGGTGATCAGCGCGTTTTCCATCTGCGGGTATTCGCGGATCACCAGCTTGCTGAAGGCCTGCATGCCGAGCAGGACGATCAGCAGGCTGACCACGGTCGCCAGCACGGGGCGACGGATAAAGGGATCGGTGAAGCCCATAAGCTCAATCCTTTGTTGCGGGCGGGGTCGGTTGGCGACCGGGCCTGTGGGCGCGCGCTGAGTCAGCGACGCGCCGCCTGTGCGATTACTGCGGGTCCTTGACGATGGCGACGGCGGTGCCGTTGTCCAGCTTGAGCTGGCCGGAGGTCACGACCTCTTCGCCGGCCTTCAGGCCCTCAAGGATCACCACGCTGCCTTCGCGGCGTTCGCCGGTCTTCACGAAGCGGCGTTCGACTTCCAGCTTCGGCGCCTTGTCGTCGGCCTTGGCTTCTTCTGCCTTTTCAGCCTCTTTGGGCTTGTGTGGCACCACCACGTACACCGAGTTGCCGTACAGGGTGAAGGCCACGGCGGTCTCCGGGACGATCACGCGCGGTGCGCTATCGGGCAGTTGCACTTCCAGGTTGGCGAACATGCCCGGCAGCAGCTTGCCGTCGGGGTTGGCCATGCTGGCGCGGACCAGCAGGTTGCGCGTCTGGTTGTCCACGCGCGGGCTGATGGCGTCGATCTGCGCGTCGAAGCTCTGGCCCGGATAGGCCGCCACGCGCACCACCACTTTCTGCCCGCGCTTGAGCAACGGGAAGTCCTGTTCGGGCAGGAAGAAGTCCACCTGCAGGGTCGAGAGGTCCTGCAGGGTGACGATCTCGGTGCCGGGGGACACGTAGTCGCCGACGTCCACCTGGCGAATGCCGATGGTGCCGGAGAAGGGCGCGAGGATGCGCTTCTTGTCCAGGCTCGCCTTGAGCTGGGCGACGGTGGCGGTGGAGCGGTTCAGCTGGGCGGCGAGGCGGTCGTACTCGCTCTTGGAGATCGCCTGGCGTCCGACCAGGCTCTTGCCGCGCTCGTACTCGACCTGGGCCAGGCCGAGGTCTGCCTCGGCAGTGCGCAGGGTGGCCTGCTCGACGTCGGATTCCAGCTGTACCACCGGCTGGCCGACCTTGACCTTCTCGCCGGAGACGAACTGCACCGCGCTGACGGTGCCGGAGACTTCGGCGGTCAGGGTCACACCCTGGATCGCGCGCAGCGTGCCGATGGCCGCCAGGCGGCTTTGCCAGTCGCGTTGTTCGGCCAGGGTCGCGTTCACGCTCACCGGCGGACGCGGTGCCGAGAACATGGCGATCTGTTTCTTGATGGAGAGGTATTTCGAGCCGGCGAGCACCGCGACGATGACGGCAACTACGCCCAGCATGATCAGCATGCGGCGCAACATCTTCCTGTTCCTTGGTACGTGCCTGGCAGCAATCAGGCGCGATCGCTCGCCCACAAGTTGCCGGGCGGCCTTCCGTTCGCGCAGATATCGATCAGGCTTTGAAGCCGATACGTGGGACGCCCCATTGCGGGGCGGAATTGCGCACCTTATTCCTAGTTCATGGGAGAGTCAAAGGGCTGCGTTTACAAGACGTTTCCCGCAATAAGTGAAGGGTTTACGAGCAATACGCGCTGAATCGGTGCAGCAAGGATCATCGAGGAAGCCGCCACATCCTTGTGGCGGAAGCGTTTCAGGCGCTGAGCTTGCGGGTGACGTCGGCGATCTCGCCGGAGAGACCGTGCAGGTGTCGGCTGGCGCCCTGGGTACGCACCACGTTCTCCTCGTTGGTGGCGCCGATGGCGGTGATTTCGGTGAGGTTGCGCGAGATGTCCTCGGCGACCGAGGTCTGTTCTTCGGCGGCGGTGGCGATCTGGCGGTTCATGTCGCGGATCGCTTCCACTGCCAGGGTGATGCTGCGCAGCACTTCGCCGGCCTGGGTGACGCGTTCCACGCCCTGTTCGCTGCGGGTCTGGCCGTTCTCGATGGCGCGCAGGGCGTTCACCGAGCCGGTCTGCACGGTGTCGATGATCTGGTGGATCTCGGCGGTGGACTCGGCGGTGCGTTGGGCCAGGGTGCGGACCTCATCGGCGACCACGGCGAAACCACGGCCGGCCTCACCGGCGCGGGCGGCCTCGATGGCGGCGTTCAGGGCCAGCAGGTTGGTCTGGTCGGCGATGCCGCGGATCACTTCGAGCACCTTGCCGATGCGGCCGCTGTCGCTTTCCAGGCGGCGGATGACTTCGGCAGTGTTGGCGATCTCGTTGCTCATCTCGGTGATGGTAACGATGGTGGTCTTCATCACTTCGCCGCCCTGCTGGGCGTGCTGGTCGGCATCGTCGGCGGCGCGCGCGGCGTCGGAAGCGTGGCGCGCGACTTCCTGGGCGGTGGCGGACATCTCGTGCATCGCCGTGGCCACCTGGTCGGTGCGCGAGAACTGCTCGCGGGTGCCCTCGGCCATCAGGGTGGCAATGGCGTTCAGCTCGCCGCTGGCGGTGTCCAGTTCGGTGGTGCTGTGCTTGAGGCGGGTGAAGGTCTCGGCCAGGAAATCACGCAGGGTATTGGCGGCGCGAGCCAGGCGGCCCAGTTCGTCGCGACGGCTGGCGTCGACGCGCTCGCCGAAGTTGCCTTCGCTGAGCTGGGCGATGTGCTCGATCAGGCGGGCGATCGGGCCGATCAGGTTGCGGTTGACCAGCCACAGGCTGAGCAGGCCCAGCACCAGGCCGGAGATCAGCAGGATCAGGCTGCCGCCGATGACGGTGCCGTGGGCGCTGGCGGAGATGCTTTTGGCTTCTTCCTGGGCGTCGTTGTGCAGGCTGTCCACCAGGGCGGCCATCTGGTCGCTGGCGGCACGGTCGATGCCTTTCACGGCTGCGTCACCGGCGCGCGGGTCGCTGCCGGCGGCGAGGTAGGCGTCGCGGCCCTTGCGGTAGGCCTGGCCGAGCTGGCGGTGCTCATCGCGCAGGCGCGTTACCTGAGCCTTGAGCTGCGGGTCGTCGCTGGCGTTCTGTTCCAGGCGGCCGAGCACGTCCTGTACGGCGCGCTCCTGGTCCTCGAACTGGCCCCAGTACTTGTTCAGGTCGGCCGGCTGCTGGCCGCGCAGGAGGACGTTCTTCCATTCCTGCACCTGAACCTTGAAGGCCAGGTTGGCCTGGTCGACCAGTTGCGAGGATTGCAGCGGGCCGTCCAGCAGGCGCTGATAGGCGCCAACACTGCCGGAGAGGAAGTGGAAGCAGGCGAGGGCGATCAGCAGCACAAGCAGCAGGCTGCCGCCCAGCAGCGAAAGGATCTGGGTACGCAAGGAAGTGGTGGGGGACATCGTGGGTACGCCTCTAAGACGCAAGGTGGGAATCGGTCAGTCTTTGCATCGGCCGGGCGTTCGCAAATCTGAGCCTGAGCAGATGAGTGGTAGCCGCGAGCAACTGCTCTGGTACGGGCGTTCTGGAGGGGCGGCTGAACGACGGAACTGACCTGTAGGAGCGCGCCGTGCACGCGATCGCGGGCATGGCCCGCTCCTACAGGGGAATGCCGGCGTTCAGGCCAGGTGCAGGTGGTTGTCCCAGAAGGCAGGTGGCAGGTCCAGCGGGGTGCCGGCGATGCGTTCGCTACGGCAGTCGTAGACACGGCAGCGGCCCTGGCCGGAGGTGACGACGAAGCCGTCCTTCACTGCGCCGACACCGGCGCAGTCGGGCAGCGGCGCGTCCAGTCGAACGGCGCCAGTATCCAGGTCCCAGATGAAGAAGCGGTTGCCGCGCGGGGCGGTCAAGGCGACCAGTCGCAGCTCGTTGTGCACGGCGACACTGGCGGTGTACTGGGTCATCGCCAGGCGCTGCTCGTCGGCCAGCGGGAACGGCTGGAACGGCTGGCCGGGGCGCTTGATGGCGAGCAGGTCGGCGCGATCGTGGGAGTCGCCCATGTACTGCTGGCCGGCGACGATGGTGCCGTCCTCGGCGATGGCCAGGTGGCGCACGCTGTTCATCTGCTGCGGCAGGGTTTCCCTGGAGATCAGCGAGCCGTCGCGGCGCATCAGCACCAGGCTCGGTTCCATGGCGTCGAGGTTCATCTCCACGCGGCTTTCGGCTTCGGTACGAATGCCACCGTTGGCCACCACCAGGGTCTCGCCGTCGGGCATCCAGGACACCTGGTGCGGGCCGAGGCCGTGGGTGGAAACCTCACCGGTGTGGCTCAGACGCTCGCCGTCGAAGCGGTACACGCCAAGCAGGCCGCGGCCGGGATCGGTGGTGTCGTTCTCGGTGGCGTAGAGCCACTCGCCGTCCTTGTGCCACACCCCGTGGCCGTAGAAGTGGCGGTCGGTTTGCGAGTCGAGGGTCTGTAGCAGGCGGCCGTCATTCAGGTCGATCAGGTAGCTCTGGCGGCCCGGTCGACGGGCAACGAACAGCGCCAGCGGCAAGCTGGGGTGTTGCACCACGTCGTGGCAGCGCAGGCCGACTTCGGTGGCGAAAGCGCAGCTGCCGTCCAGGCGATAGCCTACGGCGTAGTGCTTGCCATCCGCGTCGTCACGGGCGGACAGCACCAGGGGCTCCTTGCCCTTGCGTGACAGCGTCCAGCCGCCGAAGGTCAGGGCACCGAGCAGCAGGCTGCCCAGGCCGATCACGTGACGTCGCAACATGGCGTTCACCTCTTTCACTTCTTGCTTCCCATCGATCTTGCGAGCTAGAGCCAGGCTAGGCGGGAAGGTGCGGCGGATGCGGAGTTGGCTCTAGCCAATGAGCAATCCGACGCACCTTTCCAACGACGCATGGCCGACGCGCAGCAGATCGAATCAATCCCCGTCGTTGGCGTTGAACCCCAGCTGCACTCCGAGGGCTTTTGCCAGGTCGCCTTCGTGCAGGCGATGGACGACGTTGAGGCTGTCGTACAGGTCGTTCAGCTGCTTGAGGCCGGCCTCGTTCTTGAGCAATTCGCTCAGCGGCTGGTTGATGGCTTTCAGCTTGCCGTGGACATCGGCGTAGGCGGCGTCGATCTTGCCGGCCAGTTCTTTCTGCTCGGCCGGCAGCAGGGCGCGCAGGCCCTTCTTGTCGGTGCCGTCCCACAGCGCCTGGGCACCGGTCAGGCTGGAGTCCAGGCTCGCCAGCGACATGTCGCTGCGCCAGCCTTCGGCCTGGAAAGGCTGCGGGATGCCTTTGCTCTGGCGACCCAGCGGGGTACCGAGTTTCTTCTTCAGCATGTCCAGCGCGGTGACCTGCACACGCAGCAACTCGGCGATGGCCTCGTGGGCATCGGCGTAGCGGTCGTTGGGGAACTTGGAGAGCTGGGCGAGCATGCCGCCGTCCTGCTTCCACTGCGCCAGGATGTTCTCCGCCAGGGCCTGCTGGTGGCTGCCGATGGCTTCCAGCAGCGGGCAGTAGCGCGCCTTGGTCTCGGCGTTGGCCAGGTCGATCTTGGCGTCGTAGAGGATGTATTCGTAGGCGGTGAGGCCCTGGACCACGACGCTGGATTTATCCAGGGTTGCCGGGGAAATCGCGTTGCCGCTGCTCAGCAGTTGCTCGACCTGGCGTGCCACGAGGTTCTTCTTGTCCGGCCAGAACTGTACCTGCCAGGAGCGGTTGCCCTCGGCCAGCGGGCCGACCAGCAGCGGCTGCAGCTCGGCCCAGGCCTTCTGCGCGGCCATGAAGTCGGCGCGCGCCTTGCTCAGGTCTTCCTTGCCCTGGCAGTAGGCCAGGGCGCTGGCGGCCAGCGCGCGGTCGGCATCGACCCAGCGGCTGTAGGTCGGCAGGATCACCTGCTGGGCCAGCGTGGCGCTGGTGGTGGCCTGCGGATCGGTGGGCGAGCAGGCGCCCAGGGCGATGGCGAGGCTGGTGATCAGAAGTCGGGGGCGGAACATGGTGGGCTCGGCTCCTTAGAGTGAGTTCAGGAACGCCAGCAGGGCATCGCGCTGCCCGGCGTCGAAATTCAGTACGCGTTGTTTGGCCGCTTCGGCTTCGCCGCCATGCCAGAGCACGGCTTCGAGCAGGTTGCGGGCGCGGCCGTCATGCAGGAACTGGGTATGGCCGTTGACCGTTTCGGTCAGGCCGATGCCCCACAGCGGCGCCGTGCGCCAGTCGCGGCCGCTGGCCAGGAATTCCGGGCGATTGTCCGCTAGTCCCTCGCCCATGTCATGCAGCAGCAGGTCGCTGTAGGGACGGATGAGCTGGTTGGCCAGTTCCGGCTCGGCGGCGTTCGGCCCGGTGGTGAATTTGGGGGTGTGGCAGCTGGCGCAACCGGAGTCAAAGAACAGGCCCTTGCCGGTGAGCACCTGTAGGTCGTCCACCTTGCGCCGCGCCGGCACCGCGAGATTGCGGGCGTAGAAGGCGACCTGGTTGAAAATGTGCTGGCTGACTTCCGGCTTGCCGCCGTCGATGGCGTTCAGGCAGTCGGTCTGCGCCTTCGTGCAGTCGTCGCTGGGCAGCAGGTCGCTGGTCAGGCCCATGTCACCGGAGAAGGCGTGGGCGTTCTGCTGGGCGACGTTGGGCTGCCCGGCCTTCCAGCCGAAGCGGCCGAGGACCGTCTGCTGCGTGGCGTCGTCCCAGACGCGGTTCGGTCGGCCATGGACGCCGTCGCCAGCCTTGGCCTGGAGTTCGGCGTTGGCGAGGATGTCCGCCTCGCTGATGGACTCCAGCAGCCCCAGGCCGATCATCGGCGGGGCGATGCGCGCGGAGAACAGCGTGTCCGGGTGCATCGGGCCGTAGCCCAGGTCGCTGATGCGCAGTTTCGGATTGCGCAGTTCGACCACGGTGCCGTCCTTGAAGGTCACCGGCACTGCGTCGTACTCGACGCGCACCTTGCCTTCGGGCGCCACGCCGGGGATCGCCGAGTCCTGGAACTGGCCGCCGTACACCGGCTCGGGCACCACGCCCAGGCGCTTGATGGTCTCGACGTCGGCGGAACCGGCGGGAATCGACAGGCGCACCAGCATCGATACGGCGTTGACGTCGTTGATCTCTGGCGGATGGCCGCGGCCGTCCTTGATGTGGCAGTTCTGGCAGGCGTTGGTGTTGAACAGCGGGCCGAGGCCGTCGCGCGCGGTGGTGGTGGTCGGCGCGATGACCCAGGGGTTGCGGAAGAAACTGTTGCCCACGGCGAAGTCCAGGCGGCGGCTCGGCGTGAGGTTGGCCGAGGGCATGGAATAGGCGTTGCGGTCGGTCTGTTTCACCGTGGTGGCGCCGCCGGACAGTGCTTCGCCGGGCTCGGCCACGGCGTGCTGGGAGGTCTCCGGCTTGCACGCGGCAAGGGTGAGGGCAGACAGCAGCGGCACGAGGCACAGGACGGTACGGCGGTGGAGCATTGGCGGGGTTCCGAAAGCGGTGATATGGCAGCGGGCCATGGTATCAGGGGCGTCAAATGCAAATATGAAAAATTTGTATTTGAGAACGACATCGTTTGCCGCCCGAAAACGACAAAGCCCCGCAGGGCGGGGCTTTGTCTGGGATTCAAGGCCGCTGCGGCGTGGAGCCGCAGCGCCTGCAATCCTTCAGGACGGCTCGATCAGAACTGGTGATCGGCGTTGTCCGGCTTCAGGTCCTGCACGCCGACCGCAGTAGCGGCCTTCTCGATGGCGCCGGTCTGCTTGACCAGCGAAGCGATGGCGTCACGGATCTTCTGCTGATCGTCCTTGTCTTCCGGAGCGATCATCTGGTCGAAGTGCACACCGTCCTTCTCGGCACGGTCGACGATGACCTGCATCTTGGCTTCGGTGTTGGCCAGGTCGTTCTTCAGGTCGGTGTCGGCAGCGGCATCAGCCTTGGCGACCAGGTCGGACAGGCTCGGGCCCTTCACGACGCTACCGTCGGTGCGCTTGTACTCGCCCAGGTAGATGTTGCGGATCGACTTGGCGTTGAAGAACAGGGTGTTGTGGGTGTTGTCGCTGAAGCAGTCGTGCTCGTCTTCGGTGGAGTTGGCTTCCAGCGCGACCTTCATGCGCTCGCCGGCCAGCTCGCCGAGGGACAGGGAACCCATGCCGAAGAACATCTTGCGCAGGTTGTTCTCGGCAGTGTCGGCCTCGACCTTGGCGCGGTAGTTGTCGGCGACGCCGGACTTGAAGTTGCCGACCATTTCTTCCAGGTCAGCGACCAGCAGGTCGGTGGCGGCCTTCAGGTAGGCGGCACGGCGGTCGCAATGACCGTTGGTGCAGTCCTTGCCCTGGGCGTAGTCGGTGTATTTGCGGTCGCCAGCGCCCGGCTTGGTGCCGTTCAGGTCCTGGCCCCACAGCAGGAACTCGATGGCGTGGTAGCCGGTGGCGACGTTGGCTTCGGAACCGCCCAGCTCGTTCAGGCCCTTGAGCTTCTCGCCGGTGATTTCCTTGACGTCGATCTTGTCTTCGCCGACCTGGATCTCGGTGTTGGCGATGATGTTGGCGGTGGCGCCGGCGTTGCCTTCGGCGTGCTGGTAGTCCTTGGCGACGTAGTCGATCAGGCCTTCGTCCAGCGGCCAGGCGTTAACCGCGCCTTCCCAGTCGTCGATGATCGAGTTGCCGAAGCGGAAGGCTTCGCTCTGCGAGTAGGACGGGCGGGAAGCGATCCAGGCTTCGCGGGCGGCCTTCAGGGTTTCTTCGCTGGGCTTGGCGATCAGTGCGTCGACGGCGGTCTGCAGGGCCTTGGCAGTAGTCAGGGCGTCGCCGTAGGTGGCTTCGGCGATGTCCAGGTAGTTCTTCACCACGGCCTTGACCGCGGCCTCGTCGACCTTGGCAGCCGCTGCCGGCGCAGTGCTCTGGGTGCTGGCAGCCGGAGCGGCGGCGGGGGCTTCGGCTTTCTTGTCATCGCCGCAGCCGGCGAGGGAAATGGCGATGGCGAGCAGGCTGGCAGTGGCCCAGGGCATACGAGTCATGACGGGTTCCTTTGCATGGATAAGAGGCGCACGAAAAAGGACTGCGCAAGAAAATCCGCAACATAATGCGAAAGATTTTCATTTTTGAAAAGAGAGATCGCTGGCGCGGTTGCCGCTGCAGGGCCAGCAAGTCGCCAGCAGCCAAGGATTTACGTGTAGGGGCGACGGTCTCTTCTCTGACAGGCCCAGCCCGGGATCGCCCTCTCCCTAACCCTCTCCCTGAAGGGAGAGGGGATTGGTTCGGCGCCGGCTGAAGCCTCAGCGTCAGCTGGCACGGAGTTGCTCCCTCTCCCTTCAGGGAGAGGGCAGGGGAGAGGGGGCACGGCGCGATATTTCGGGTAGGGGCGGATGTCAGTGGCGCTCGACGGACCCGCCCGGATTGCCGCCGGCCGCTTCGGCCAGGCGCCGCGCCTGCTTGAGGTAGAGGGTCAGCTCGCGGGCCGGCAGCGGCTTGCTGTAGAGGTAGCCCTGACCTTCGTGGCAGCCCTGGGCGATGATGTAGGCCTCCTGCTCGACGGTCTCCACGCCCTCGGCGATCACCTGCATCCCCAGGCTCTTGCCCAGCTGGATGATGGCGCGAACGATGGTGGCGTCGTCGTCGTCCAGCAGCAGGTCCTGGACGAAGCTCTTGTCGATCTTGATCTTGTCCAGCGGCAGGCTCTTCAGGTAGCTCAGCGAGGAGTAGCCGGTGCCGAAGTCATCGATGGCGATCAGCGCGCCGGCGCGACGCAGGCTGAGCAGGTGCTGGGCGGCGGTGGAGATATCCTCCATCAGGCCGGTCTCGGTGACTTCCAGCTCCAGCGAGCGCGGCGGCAGGCGGTGCATCTGCAACAGGTTGCTGACTACACGCGGTAGGGCGTTGTGGCGCAGTTGTACGGTGGACAGGTTGACCGCCAGGCGCAGGTCGTCGAAACCCTGGTCGTGCCACTCGCGCAGTTGGCGGCAGGACTGGTCGAGCACCCATTCGCCGATGCTGAAGATGCTGCCGTTCTGTTCCGCCAGCGGGATGAACAGGTCCGGCGCGACCCAGCCCTGGGTCGGGTGCTGCCAGCGCAGCAGCGCCTCGACGCCGACCACACGGTGGTCGCGGTAATCCACTTGCGGTTGATAGACCAGGTGCAGTTCATTGCGCGCCAAGGCTTCGCGCAGGTCCTTCTCCAGTTCGCGGCGGCGGCGCATCTCGCTGTCGACGCTGGCGATGTAGAACTGGTAGCGGTTGCGCGAGCGGCTCTTGGCCAGGGTCATGGTCTGCTCGGCTTTCTGCAGCAGCTTCTCGGTGGTCTCGCCGTCCTCGGGGAACAGGGTGATGCCGATGGTGGCGCGCAGGTGGACCAGGTGCTGGTCCAGCTCGAAGGGCGCCTCCAGGTCGTCGAGGATCTGCTGGGCCAGCTCCGCCGCTTCGTAGGGCTGCTCGATATCGGCCTGGACCAGGGCGAACTGGTCGCCGCCCAGTCGCGCCAAGGCGCCCAGGTGCGCGCTGCGGGTGCGCAGGCGGTCGGCGAGGGCGATCAGCAACTGGTCGCCGAACTGGTAGCTGTACTGCTCGTTGATGCCCTTGAAGTCATCCAGGCCCAGGCACAGCACGGCGACGCGGCGTTGCAGGCGCGAGGCACCCTCGAGAATCTGGTCCAGGCGCTGCTGCAGCAGCTTGCGGTTGGGCAGGCCGGTGAGGAAGTCGTACTGGGAGATGCGCAGCAGGCTGTCTTCGGCCTCCCGGCGCAAATGGCCGTTGCGCTCGATGGAGGCCAGCAGCTGGTTGGCGGTATTCACCCACAGGCCCAGCTCGTCCTTCTCGTGGCCGTCGGGCATCGGCAGCTTGTGCTGGCTGGGGCGGTCCGGGTTGATCGAGGCCAGGTGCTCGATGATCTTCGACAGCGGCTTGGTCAGCAGCCAGTGGTAGACCATGAACAGCACCAGGCTCAGGGCCATGGCGCGCAGGATGCCGGAGATGAAGATGATCACCGAGGTGGCGACGAAGTCGTCACCGTAGGGCGCGGTATCGAGGGTGATCTTCAGGTCGCCGTAGTACTCGTTGGAGCCGCCACGGCCGGCGAGGCGGATGGAGTAGTTCTGCTCGGCGCCGAGGATCGGGTCGGTCAGCCAGCGGGTGTTGGAGTCCAGCAGCGGGCGGGATTTTTCCGCCAGCATGGGTTCGTCGGGATGGCCGATGGCGGCGTAGCGCACGGCTTCGTGCTGGAACAGGCCTTCGAGGACCTGCATCGCCATGTCGCGGTCGAGACTGTAGACGGCCTGGGTAGAGGGATCGCGGACCATCGCCAGGATGCGCTGGGCATCGTTGTGCACGTTCTGGCGCGCCTTGTGGGCGTCATAGACGATCTGGGCACAGCTGAGTACCACCCCGACCACGAGGGCCGCGAGCAATACCATTCGCAGCAGCTTGAGGGAGAGGCTGTGCCGGGGATCCAGTTTCAAGGGCGTTCCTTGTTTCTCGCCAGGGGCGAACGACTGGGGCTGAGTATTGGCAATTGGCGCAATGACGTCAAAGGGCCATCGTTGTGTTTCGTGACTGTACCGGCCTTTCAGGTTAGCTGACACGAAGGTGTTACGCGCCCATTACGAAAAAACCCGGCGCGGGGCCGGGTTTTTCGTATCAAGCTGGGTACATTCAGGCAGCGAACTGCTCAGCCACGAAGTCCCAGTTGACCAGGTTCCAGAACGCCTCGACGTACTTCGGACGCAGGTTGCGGTAGTCGATGTAGTAGGCGTGTTCCCAGACGTCGCAGGTCAGCAGCGGGGTGTCGCCGCTGGTCAGCGGGCAGCCGGCGCCGATGGTGCTGGCCAGGGCCAGGGAGCCGTCGGCCTTCTTCACCAGCCAGCCCCAGCCGGAGCCGAAGGTGCCGATGGAGGTCTTGCTGAACTCTTCCTTGAACTTGTCGAAGGAACCGAAGGCAGCGTTGATGGCGTCGGCCAGGGCGCCGGTGGGCTGGCCACCGCCGTTGGGGCTCAGGCAGTTCCAGTAGAAGGTGTGGTTCCACACCTGGGCGGCGTTGTTGAAGATGCCGCCGGAAGAGGTCTTGACGATGTCTTCCAGGCTCTTGCCTTCGAACTCGGTACCCGGAACCAGGTTGTTCAGGTTCACGACGTAGGTGTTGTGGTGCTTGTCGTGGTGGAATTCCAGGGTTTCCGCAGAAATGTGCGGCTCAAGGGCGTTCTTCGCGTAAGGCAGCGGCGGCAATTCGAAAGCCATGGTCTCTCTCCTATCTCACTCAGTCTGGGCTAGCGCGACGTGCGCGCGACCGGTACACGGGGCCGGTTCGATGTTTGTCGCGGCATCCGGGCGTAGCTGCAATGCGCCCCATCAAGGGACAGGCAGCGCGCCAGTTGCGTCCGGAAGGCTCAGAGCCCGCCGGCGCCGCGAAGGTCCGATCATAGCACCCGACCTGCGGCATATCCACGCAGCAACTGTAGGGGCAAAGGCCCTGCACAGCCGTCTGCGCCGGAGCGCGACGCTTCACTATGCACAGACCGGGATGACGCCATGTCGTTCGGATTTGTTCCCGTGCGGGCCGTTGATCAGCCGGCAAACACCAGTTGCGCGGCCATGCCCAGCATCATGACGGCGACCATCAGGTCCACCAGGCGCCAGGTCGCCGGTCTTGCCAGCCAGGGCGCAAGCCACGCAGCGCCCAGGGCGAGGGTGAAGAACCACAGCAGCGAGGCGCTGGCGGCCCCCATGGCGTAAGCGCCGGGCGCGGCCTGCTGGGCGCCGAGGGAGCCGATCAGCAGCACGGTGTCGAGGTACACGTGAGGGTTGAGCAGGGTCACTGCCAGCGCTGCCATCAGCACGGTGCGGCGCGAACGCGGGCCGGTTTCCCGGGCGTCGGCCATGGCTTGGGGTGCGACTGCACGACGCAGCGCCTTGAGGCCGTACCAGACCAGGAAGGTAACCCCGCCCCAGCGGGCGATGGCGAGCAGCGTCGGGTTCTCGGCGAGGATCTTTGCCAGGCCGAATACCCCGGCGCTGACCAGGATGGCGTCGCACGCCACGCACAGGGCAGCGACCGACAGGTGATGCTCGCGGCGCAGGCTCTGGGCGAGGACGAAGGCGTTCTGCGCGCCGATGGCGATGATCAGGCCGGCGGCGACCAGTACGCCGTTGAGGTAGCTCTGCCACATGATTCGGGCCTTCTCTTTCAGTTGACGGCGGAGGGATCGCGGGCGAGGGCGCGCAGCACGTCGAGTGCGCGCGGGCCGTCGGTGTGGGCGACGAACAGGTGGTCGTGGTACCAGGCGGCGATCACGTTGCAGCTGATCCCGGCCTTCGCCAGCGCCGTTGCCACGGCGGCGGTGAGGCCGACCGCCTGAAGCGCCGAGTGCACTTCCAGGGTCAGCCAGGCGGCGACGTAGTCGAATGCCAGCCCGGCCTGCTCCGCCTCGGACCGCGACAGGATCAGCGTCAGCCCCTCGCTTTCGCGGAAGCTGCCCAGCGGCTGCAGGCCGGCCGGGAGCTGGCCGTCGGGGAGGGTGCAGAACACGTACTCGCCGTCGTTGAGTACCGGAGTCATGTCGCGCAGCAGCGCGGCCAGGGAAGTTTCGCCAGCCATGGTGGGCCATCCATAAACAGTGGGAATGCTGGCGATTGTCCGGCTTTGGGCTGTATAAGAAAAACCAATACTGCTGATATCTCATTAGGGAAATTGATCATGTTCGACTACAAGCTGCTTGCCGCCCTGGCCGCCGTGGTGGAGCAGGGCGGTTTCGAGCGTGGCGCCCAGGTGCTGGGGTTGTCGCAGTCGGCCATTTCCCAGCGCATCAAGCTGCTCGAAGCGCGGGTCGGCCAGCCGGTGCTGGTGCGCGCGGCGCGGCCGCAGCCGACCGATCTCGGCCAGCGTCTGCTCAACCATGTGCAGCAGGTGCGCCTGCTGGAGGGCGATCTGCAGCAATGGGTGCCCGCGCTGGATGACGGCGCAGCGCCCGAGCGCCTGCGCCTGGCGTTGAACGCCGACAGCCTCGCCACCTGGTGGGCCCATGCGGTCGGCGACTTCTGTGGCGAGCGCCGTGTGCTGCTGGATCTGGTGGTCGAGGACCAGGAAGTTGGCCTCAAGCGCATGCGTGCCGGCGAGGTGGCTGGCTGTGTCTGCGCCAGTCCCCGCCCCGTGGCCGGCGGCCGCTGCGAGCCGCTGGGCGCCATGCGCTATCGCGGGCTGGCCAGCCCGGCGTTCATCGCCCGGCACTTCCCCAAGGGCGTGACGCCCGCCGGGCTCGTGCGGGCCCCGGCCATCGTCTACGGCCCGGACGATCAGTTGCAGCACCGCTACCTGAAAGACCTCGGCGTCGACGGCCACTTCAGCTATCACCTGTGCCCGTCTTCCGAAGGCTTCGTGCGCATGACCAGCGGCGGCCTCGGCTGGGGCCTGGTGCCCGAGCAGCAGGTGCACGGCGAACTGGAGCGTGGCGAGTTGGTGGACATGCTGCCGGGGCGGGTGATTGACGTGCCCTTGTATTGGCACCACTGGCGCAACGGCGGCGAACTGCTCGCCGCGCTGACCCGGCACCTGCTGGCGAAGGCGCCGGACCAGCTGGTGCCGATCAGCCGCGAATGACGATGCTGCCGCTGCCCGGCAACTGCTCGATGCAGCGCGCGCCGAAGAGTTTCGACGGGGTGAAGTAGCCGACCGTGTTCGGATTGGCCAGCAGATGGCGCACCGCGAAGAGCACGCCATGGATGGTCACGTCGTAGCCGTTGGCCGTTTCCAGCCTTGCGCTGCGGCGTTCGCCACGGGCGTTGCGCACTTCGCCCCAGACCCAGGTGCGTAGTTTGCTGCGGGCCAACTCATCGGGGCCGTGGACGCGCTTGTCCACCTGCTCCTTGAGCCAGTCCTGTACGCGGTCGCGGCCCAGCAGCGGGCGGAAGCTGTCCATCACCCGCATGCCGATGGCGGCAGCCGGCGGCACCGGCAGGTAGACCTCGATATCGCCGATGCCGGTGGAGTAATAGGCCGTCGCCACGTCGCCCCAGGGGATGGTCACGGCGTGCTTGAGACCACGGCCGAAGTCGATGTCGCGTCGCTTGTACCCTAGCGGCACATCGCGCAGGCGCCCGGCCTCGCGTACCTTGCCGCCCAGCTTGAGGCCTTCCACGGTGGTCTTGGCGGTGCCCGGCGAGAGGCCGCTGCCGCTGTCGAAGCCCAGCGCCAGGTGCGCAGCGTCGGGCATGGCTTCCTTCAGGCAGGCGGCGACACAGTCGGTGGGGATCACGTCGAAGCCGACGCCGGGGCAGATCACCACGCCCGCCGTGCGCGCCACTTCGTCCAGGCCGTGGGCGTACTCGAAGACGGAAATCTCCCCGGTGATATCCACGTAGTGCGCACCGCTGGCGATGCACGCCTCGATCATCGGCGCGGCGGTGGCGGAGAAGGGCCCGGCGCAGTTGGCGAGCACGCCGACATCCTCCAGCGCGGCCAGGGCGGCAGCGCTGTCGTTCAGGTCGAAGACCCGGCATTCCAGCCCCAGTGAACTGCCCAGCGCATGCAGGCTGGCCGGATTGCGACCGCCGAGGATCGGTTTCAGGCCCTCGCGCTGCGCCTGCTCGGCCACCAGGCGGCCGGTGTAGCCGTTGGCGCCGTAGATCATCCAGTGCGTCTTGCTCATCATGCGGCCTCGGGAGAAAGCGAAGAGTGCTTCAAGGGTAGCCGCAACTACCCCGGGCATGTCGCCGATCGCAAGTCGTGCAACCCTGGAGTGACGCTGCGGTCTGCAAGGACTCGTTTCTGGCGTGCAATGCCAGAGTGGTAGCGTGCGGCGGCTGGTAGAGTCGCCGCATTACAAGAACAGGAGTGGCGTGCATGAAGATTCTGGTCACCGGAGCCAGCGGGTTCATTGGCGGGCGATTTGCCCGTTTTGCCCTGGAGCAGGGGCTGGCGGTTCGGGTGAACGGACGCCGCGAGGAGGCGCTGCAACCGTTGGTGGCGCGTGGGGCGGAGTTCATGGCCGGCGACCTGTCGGACCCGGCGCTGGTGCGCGCGCTGTGCAGCGATGTCGATGCCGTAGTGCATTGCGCTGGCGCGGTGGGTGTGTGGGGTAGCCACGAGTACTTCCACCAGGCCAACGTGGTGATGACCGAATCCATCGTCGAGGCCTGCCTGAAACAGAAGGTACGGCGGTTGGTGCACCTGTCGTCGCCGTCGATCTACTTCGATGGCCAGTCCCATGTCGGCATCACCGAGCAGCAGGTGCCCAAGCGTTTCGCCAATCACTATGGTTCGACCAAGTACCAGTCCGAACTGGTCGCCCTCGGTGCCCGGGAGTTTGGCCTGGAGGTGCTGGCGCTGCGCCCGCGCTTCGTCACCGGCGCCGGCGACACCAGCATCTTCCCGCGGATGATCGCCGCGCACCGCAAGGGCCGTCTGCGCATCATCGGTCAGGGCCTGAACAAGGTCGACTTCACCAGCATCCAGAACCTCAACGACGCCCTGTTCGCCAGCCTGATGGCCGGTGACGAGGCACTCGGCCAGGCCTACAACATCAGCAACGGCCAGCCGCTGCCGCTGTGGGACGTGGTGAACTATGTACTGCGCCGGCTGGATATGCAGCCGGTGGAGCAGCACATGCCCTACGGTCTGGCCTACAACCTGGCGCTGCTCAACGAGGGCGTGTGCAAGGTCCTGCCCGGCCGCCCGGAACCGACCCTGCATCGCCTGGGGATGGCGGTGATGGCCAAGGACTTCTCCCTGGACATTTCCCGAGCCCGCCAGTACCTCGACTACGACCCGCAGGCGAGCCTGTGGGATGCGCTGGACGAGTTCTGCCAGTGGTGGAAGGTGCGCGGCGCCTGAGGGTCTGGCCATCCGCGTAGGGCGAATAACGCGCCAGCGTTATCCGCCGTGCAGGTGCCGGCGGATAACCTGTTCCAGGTTATGCGCCCTACGTTTTCGACGCTCGGTCAACGTCGGGCACCGCCACGCAGCGGGCCGGAGTATTGCTGCTCGCCACCCTGCATCGGCAGGAAGCTCGGCTCCTGCACCACGCGGGGCAGCTTCACTCCGCTCAGCTCGCTCAGCCGTTCGCCCAGCTGGCGAGTTTCTTCCCGTGCGGAGTCGGCACAGGCGCTCAACATTCGCTCGATAGCGTCGCTCTGCTGGTACTGGATATCCAGCGCCTGTTCTTCACGCAGCCGACGGCGCAGTTCGCGCATGCAATCCAGGATGGCCTTGTTGAGTTCGATCACCCGACTTCCTCCCCCGCGAAGGGCGCCAGAGCGGCGCCAAGTGAGGGAGAGCCGGAGCAAGGGGCGTGCCACGATGTCGCAAAGCCACTATTGGCGGGTCGCCTGGGGAACTGCGACCTCCGTCGCGGGTCTTCTGTGCGCCGACGAGGTGCGTGACGCCCTGTGATGGCACGCTGCTCCCAGGCTGCTCTCAGAGTCATGCGAACGGATATACTGCGCCCTGCGCAGGCAACACGCCGCTTTATCCCCACAGGTTCATTCCATGCGTAACGACACGTTCGACGAATTCGATGATGTGCCCCACCTGTCCACCGACGCCGCCGACCGCGACGAGTTCGGTCATCACCCGCGCCGCGTGGTCGAGCCCAACGGGCGCCCGCAGCCCCAGCCGGTGAAGCGTGGTGGCGGTACCGGAGCGCTGTGGGCGTTGGTCGCGGCCATGGCCATCGCCCTGGCCGGCGTCGGCTGGTGGAGCCATCAGCAACTGTTGCTGATGGAGCAGCAACTGATCGCCACCCAGGAAAGCTTCGCCAAGATCAGCGAGGAAGCCGCCGGTCGCCTGGACGATATTCGCGGCAAGTTCGTCGCCAACGAATCCAACGGCATGACCGACCGCGAAGCGCTGAAGCTGCAGGTCAAGCAGCTGCAGGGCCGCCTCGCCGAGCAGGCCAAGGCACAGCAGACTTCCCTGTCGGAGTTCGACGGCGCCCAGGGCAAGCGCCTGGCGCAGGTCAGCGCCGACCTCAAGGCCCAGCAGGAAAGCGCCGCGCTGCTGATGTCGCAGCTCGACGTCAAGCTCAAGTCCATCACCGATGAGCAGGCCAAGTACAAGAGCCTGCAGACCGACCTGGCAGCCGCCAACCAGCAGATCCAGGCGCTCAATACGGAAATCGCCAACCTGAAGAAGGACGGCAGCCAGGCCAAGGCGATCAAGAGCATCCAGGACGATCTGTTCGTGCTGCGCTCCGAGGTCGACGGCCGCCAGGGTCAGGCCAGCAGCGACACCAAGGAGTTCGATGTCTTCCGCATTCAGGTGATGCGCAACATCAACACCCTGCAGCAGCAGATGCAGAACCTCCAGCAGCAGATCAGCACCCGCTGATTGCCCTGCCGAAGAAAAGCCCCCGCGCCGAAAGGTCCGGGGCTTTTTTCTGGCCATCCCTCTTTGGGGGTAGTGAGGGCAATTCTTGTCTTGAATCAGTTTCAGGGGCGGCCTCGAGGCGAATAATCGCTAACAAATGAGAGTCATTCTGATTCTCCTGTTGTTCGATCATTCGCCCGGAGGCTTCCCATGCACGATCTTCAAGCGCAACGCCGGTACCGCATTGCCGGTTACCGGCCCGGGATCGGCGCCGCCTTCCGTCAGCGGCTGTTCTCCATGGGGCTGCTGCCTGGCGCCGAATTGAAGGTGCGCCGCGTGGCGCCGCTGGGTGATCCGGTGCAGGTCGATACGCGTCAGTGCAGCCTGGTGCTGCGCCGCCGCGACCTGGCCTTCCTCCAGCTTGAAGCGCAGGACTGATCCACCATGGACGAACTGCGCATCGGCCTGATCGGCAACCCCAACGCGGGCAAGACCACTCTGTTCAACCAGCTCACCGGCTCGCGCCAGCGCGTCGGCAACTGGGCCGGCGTCACCGTGGAGCGCAAGGAAGGCAGCTTCCGCACCGCGCGGCACAACGTGCGCCTGGTGGACCTGCCCGGCACCTACTCGCTGACCACGCTGTCGGCCCAGGCCTCGCTGGACGAGCAGATCGCCCGGCGTTGCATCGTCGATGGTGAGGTGGACGTGCTGGTCAACGTGGTGGACGCCACCAACCTGGAACGCAACCTCTACCTCACCGTGCAGTTGCGCGAGATGGGCCTGCCCTGCGTGGTGGCGCTGAACATGCTGGATATCGCCCGCACACAGGGCCTGAACATCGACCGCGACGCGCTGGCGCGGGAGCTGGGTTGCCCGGTCGTGCCGCTGGTATCGACTCGCGGCGAGGGCATCGACGCGCTGAAGGACGCCATCGATGGCGTGACTGCCCAGCCGCCCTTGCAAGTGCCGTATCCCGCAGCACTGCGCAAGGCCGTTACCCAGCTGCTGCCAACGGATGCGCCGCCAACCCAGGCGTGGATGGCTTTATTGGCACTGGAAGGCGACCTGCACAGTGCCCGTCAGCTCAAGCTCGACCCGGCGAGCCTGCTGGCTGCACGTGACGCGATCCGCTGCGCCTGCGGCGAAGACCCGGAACTGCTGCTGGTGGACGCGCGCTACCGGCTGATCGGCGAGCTCTGCGAGCGCGCCAGCAACCACCGCGAGGCCGCACCCCATCGCCTGACCCAGATGCTCGACAGCATTGCGCTGAACCGCTGGCTGGGTATCCCGGTGTTCCTCTTCGTGATGTACCTGATGTTCTTCTTCGCCATCACTCTGGGCGGGGCGCTGCAGCCGATCTTCGACCAGGGCTCCTCGGCACTCTTCATCGATGGCATCCAGTGGCTGGGGGCTCGCAGCGGCGCGCCGGACTGGCTGACCGCGCTGCTGGCCCAGGGCCTGGGCGGTGGCATCAATGCGGTACTGCCGCTGATTCCGCAGATCGGCCTGATGTACCTGTTCCTCGCCCTGCTCGAAGACTCCGGCTACATGGCCCGCGCGGCCTTCGTCATGGACCGCCTGATGCAGGCCCTCGGCCTGCCGGGCAAATCCTTCGTGCCACTGATCGTCGGCTTTGGCTGCAACGTGCCGTCGATCATGGGCACCCGCACCCTGGACAACCCGCGCGAGCGCCTGATGACTTCGATGATGGCGCCGTTCATGTCCTGCGGTGCGCGGCTGGCGATCTTCGCCGTGTTCGCCGCGGCCTTCTTCGGCCAGAACGGCGCGCTGGCGATCTTCTCGCTGTACCTGCTGGGCATCGTCGTCGCGGTGCTCACCGGCCTGCTGCTCAAGCACACGCTGATGCGCGGCGAGGCCTCGCCCTTCGTCATGGAGCTGCCGCTGTATCACGTGCCGCACCTGCGCAGCCTGCTGTTGCAGACCTGGATGCGCCTGCGTGCCTTCGTCGTCCGTGCAGGGACGGTGATCATCCTGGTCAGCCTGGTGATCGGCGGGCTCAACAGCGTCACTCTCGACGGCCGTCCGGTGCAGGGCGATATCGCTGACTCGGCGCTCGCCAGTCTCAGCCACCAGGTGACGCCGCTGCTCAAACCCATGGGCGTGCACGAGGACAACTGGCAGGCCACGGTCGGCCTGGTCACCGGCGCGCTGGCCAAGGAAGTGGTGGTCGGCACCCTGAATACCCTGTACACCGCCGAGCACATCCAGGGCGAAGCCTTCGATGCCGACGGCTACGACCTCTGGGGTCAACTGAAGCAGGCTGGCGCGGACACGCTGGATGGCCTGCGCGATGCCTTCAGCCTCAGTGTGCTGGCCAACCCGGTCGCCGCGAGCATGGCCGACGGCGAGATGGAGGAGGGCTCCATGGGCACCTTCGCCGCCAAGTTCGGCAGCCCGCTGGCCGCCTACAGCTACCTGGTGTTCGTGCTGCTCTACGTGCCCTGCGTGGCAACCCTTGGTGCGCTGACCCGCGAGAGCGGTCGCGGCTGGATGACCTTCGCGGTGCTCTGGGGCCTCAATGTGGCGTATTCGCTGGCGACCCTCTGCTACCAGGTGTTCAGCTTCGCCGAACATCCGCAGTACAGCTCGGTGGCCATCGGCCTGGTGCTGGCGTTCAACCTGGTGCTGTTCCTGATTCTGCGCTGGGTCGGCCGGCGTGGCCTGGAGCTGGATGGCGACCGTGAGTTGCGCGCTGCACCGGCCGGGAGCTGCCACTGATGGCCACGGCAATCGCGGTGCGTAACCTGCTGGGTGAGATGGGCGAGGCGGATGTGCCAACCCTGGCCCAACGCCTCGGCGCTTCGAAGGCTCTGCTCGAAGCGCTGCTGGAGCGGCTGCTGGCGATGGGCGTGGTGGAAAAGATTGCGCCCGAACCGGCTGCCTGCGGGAGTTGCAAAGGGTGTGCGGAGGCGACGCGATGCGCGACGACGGGGTATCGCCTCTCCCGACACACCGCCGCCACTCCCTTGCGGTGGAGCAGCACTTCGTAGGAGCGAGCTTGCTCGCGAACCTTCTGGCTTCGGAGCGGTGTCCGTTCGCGAGCAAGCTCGCTCCTACATGGACAGGCGACTCAGGGCGTTCATTGTAGGAGCGGGCCATGCCCGCGATCGCGCGCATGGCGCGCTCCTACAGGGGGGCTCTGGCATAAAAAAGGGCGCCTTCGCAAGAAGGCGCCCTTTTCATTGGCGCGGATACCGGCGCTTACAGGCGCGGGTAATCCAGGTAGCCGACCGGGCCCTTGGCGTAGAAGGTCTCCGGGTGCGGTTCGTTCCAGGCGGCGCCTTTCTGCAGGCGGGTCACCAGGTCCGGGTTGGCGATGAACGGGATGCCGAAGGCCACCGCGTCGGCCTTGCCGCTTTCCAGCCATTCGGTAGCGGTCTCTTTGGTGAAGCGCTCATTGGCGATGTACACGCCACCGAAGATATCTTTCAGTTTCGGGCCGATGCTGTCGTCAGCGGCTTTCTCGCGGGTGCAGATGAACGCCACGCCACGCTTGCCCAGCTCGCGAGCCACGTAGCCGAAGGTGGCCAGCGGATCGGCGTCGCCCATGTCGTGGGAGTCCATGCGCGGAGCCAGGTGCACGCCGACACGGCCGGCGCCCCAGACGCCGATCACGGCATCGGTGACTTCCAGCAGCAGGCGCGCGCGGTTCTCTACCGAACCGCCGTACTGGTCGGTGCGCTGGTTGGTGCTGCTCTGCAGGAACTGGTCGAGCAGGTAGCCGTTGGCGCCGTGTACTTCCACACCGTCGAAGCCGGCGGCCTTGGCGTTCTCGGCACCGATACGGTAGGCCTCGACGATGTCGGCGATCTCTTCGGTTTCCAGGGCGCGCGGGGTGACGAATTCCTTGATCGGACGCACCAGGCTGACGTGGCCGGCCGGCTTGAGGGCGCTCGGCGCAACCGGGGTTTCACCGTTCAGGTACAGCGGGTCGGAGATGCGGCCCACGTGCCACAGCTGCAGCATGATGCGACCGCCATTGGCGTGCACGGCCTTGGTGATGTTGGTCCAGCCGCGCACCTGATCGTCCGACCAGATGCCGGGGGTGTCCGGGTAACCGACGCCCATCGGGGTCACCGAGGTGGCCTCGCTGAGGATCAGGCCGGCGTCGGCTCGCTGGGTGTAGTACTCGGCCATCAGCGCGTTGGGCACGCGGCCTTCGTCGGCGCGGCAACGGGTCAGCGGGGCCATGACGATGCGGTTGGGCAGTTCCAGGTCACCGATGACGATGGGATCGAAAAGCGTGGTCATTGCGTTACTCCAATACGGGGTGAGGGTGGAGGATCAATCGAGGACGGGTTGCGTCTGGTTGGGCTTGCCGCTGAAGGCGATCATCACCGCGATCAGCGCGAGTACGGAGAGCACGGCGCCGGCCAGGGGCACGCGGGTCAGGCCCAGGCCGTGGTCGATGACGCTGCCACCGACCCAGGCGCCGATGGCGTTGCCGACGTTGAAGGCGCCGATGTTCAGGGTGGCGACGAGGTTCGGTGCGGCACCGCCGACACGCACCACGTTGACCTGCAAGGCCGGCACCGCAGCGAAGGCGGCAGCGGCCCAGATAAAGAGGGTGATCTCGGCCGGAATCAGCGAGGCGCTGGTCCAGCTCAGCACGGTGGAGACCACCGCCATGGTGGCGAACACGCCGGCCAGGGTGGTGCCCAGACGCCAGTCGGCGAGGCGGCCGCCGAGGATGTTGCCCAGGGTCAGGCCGAGGCCGATCAGCACCAGGCTCCAGGTGATGCCGCGCGGCGAGACCTGGGTGACTTCGCCCAGCAGCGGTGCGACGTAGGTGAACAGCGCGAAGACGGCGGCGGAGAACAGCACGGTGGTACCCAGCGCCAGCCACAGCGGGCCGTTGCGCAGTGCAGCGACTTCCTTGCGCATGTTCACGGCTTCTTCGTCGTGCTTCCTGGGCAGCACGCTCCACAGGCCGATGAGCGCGAACACACCGATCAAGGTCACTGCCCAGAAGGGCGAGCGCCAGCCGGCGATCTGGCCCAGCGCGGTGCCGGCCGGTACGCCGAGCACGTTGGCCAGGGTCAGGCCGGTGAACATCAGGGCCACGGCGGAGGCCTTGCGGTTGGCCGGCACCAGGCTGGCGGCGACCACCGAGCCGATACCGAAGAAGGCACCGTGGCACAGGGCGGTGATGATCCGCGCCAGCATCAGCAGGCCATAGTTGGCGGCCACCGCGCAGAGCAGGTTGCCGAGGATGAAGATGCCCATGAGCATCAGCAGCGCGGTCTTGCGCGGCAGGCGGGCGGTGAGCAGGGCCATGATCGGCGCGCCGATGGCGACGCTGAAGGCGTAGCCGCTGACCAGCCAGCCGGCGGCGGGAATGGTCACCGAGAGGTCGCCCGCGACCTCGGGCAACAGGCCCATGATCACGAATTCCGTGGTGCCGATGGCAAACGCGGACAAAGCGAGGACGAGAAGCGAAGTGGGCATGTGCCTGCTCCTGGAGAGTGGGATGGTCTTGGCTGGCAGTAGCCGGTTACAGCGCTTCGCTCAGGTGGCGAACAAAGGCCTGGATGGTGTCTTCATTGCGTTTGAAGAAATTCCACTGGCCGACTTTTCGACTGGTCACCAGGCCCGCGCGCTGGAGGGTGGCCAGATGCGCGGAAACGGTGGATTGCGACAGACCGGTGCGCTGGTCGAACTTGCCGGCGCAGACGCCGATCTCGAAGGATTGGTGCTCCTGCTCGACGAAGAACTGCTCCGGGTCCTTGAGCCAGTGCAGCATGTCGCGCCGCACCGGGTGGGCCAGGGCCTTGAAGATTTCGTCGAGGTCGATGCCAGGATCGAGATGGGTTTGTTCAGTCATGGGGCACATCGGTATATCGCGTTGAGGCGAACTATATATCGGTCAAAAACGATATGAATTCGTTTGGGGCGATAGTAATGATCGACACCCGTGATAGTAGGCTGAGCTACGGTGGGAGCGGACTCTGTCCGCGATGTTGCGCCCCACGCCGTTCCTGCTCTTTGTAGGAGCGAGCTTGCTCGCGAACCCCTTGGCTCCGAGCGCGCTCGGTTCGCGAGCAAGCTCGCTCCTACAGAAGAGCATCGGTCCGCGCTAAGCTCATCGACATGAATTATCTAGCGCACCTTCACCTGGGCGGCGATCGGCCCGCTCAACTGCTCGGCAGCCTCTATGGCGATTTCGTCAAAGGCCCGCTGGCCGGCCAGTGGCCCGCCGAGATCGAGGCGGGTATCCGCCTGCACCGGCGCATCGACGCCTTCACCGACAGTCACGCCCTGATACACAGTGCCAAAACGCGTTTCCCCAGCGAGCGCCGGCGCATGGCCGGCGTGCTGCTGGACGTGTTCTTCGACCATTGTCTGGCCCGTGATTGGGGGCGTTTCTCCGGCGAGCCGCTGGAGCACTTCACGCAACGGGTCTACGGTGTACTGGGCCGCACGCCCGGCCTGCCGGAGCGTCTGGCGCGCATTGCACCGCGCATGGCGGCGCAGGACTGGCTCGGCAGCTACAGAGAGTTCGAGGTGCTGCAGGACGTGGTCGCCGGAATGTCCCGGCGCCTGTCCAGGCCGTCCCTGCTGGACGGCGCCTGGGAGGAGCTGGAGCGGCTGTACGAGCCACTGAGCGAGGACTTCCGCGAGTTCTATCCCCAGTTGCAGGATTTCGTCAGAAATCCGCCGAAATCGATGGACGGTCCGGCCTGACTTGATATGCGTCAACCGCCCGGCGGCCCATAGCGTGTGCAATAGACACATCTGAAGGACGACGAGAGGAGCAGCGTGATGAAATCGTTAATGGTCGCAACGGATCTGTCCGGCCGTTCCGAAAAGGCCCTGCACCGCGCGGCAGCGCTGGCCAAGCGCTACGCCTGCCCCTGGACCGTGCTCTACGTGGTCGATGAAGACCAGCCTTCTGCCCTTGTCGAACAGGAAGTTACCCAGGTGCGCATGATGCTCGAAGCGCGCCTGGTCGAGCTCACCGAACTGGGCGGGACCTGCCCCAAGCTGCTGGTGGAGCGTGGCGATCCGAATCAGAAAATCCTCGCCGCCGCGAGGAACCAGAACTGCGAAATGCTGGTGATGGGCGCACACCGCAAGAGCGTGTTGCGTGACATCTTCGTCGGCACCACGGTCGAGCGAGTGCTGCGTTCCGGACAACTGCCGGTGCTGGTGGTCAATCAGCCGGCCGCTGGGCAGTACCGCGATCTGCTGATCGCCCTGGACACCTCGTCGGCTTCGGCCCATGCGGTGGAAGTGGCCAACGACCTGGGCATGCTCGAAGGTGCCGTGCGCCGGGGCGTCTACGCCTTCAGCCCACTGGCCAAGGGCATGATGCAGTATTCCGGGGTGAGCGAGGAGCGCATCGACGAATTCGTCAGCAGCGAATCGCGCCAGGCCGTGGATGAGCTGAAGAAGTTCCTCCACGACCAGCACCTGGAGGATCGCATCGATGAACAACTGGTGGCCGTCGGGCTGCCGGGCAACGTGTTGCAGCGGATGGTCGACAAGCATCGGCCGGATCTGCTGGTCATGGGTACTCGGGGTATGGGTGGAGTCAAGCGTGCCCTGATCGGCAGTGTTGCCGACTACGCTCTGCGCGAACTGGATTGTGACATCCTGGTCGTGCCGCCGGAGGCTTGAGCCTGCGGCGTCGGGAGACTGTTTTCAGGCTTCACCGGGCGGCTCGAGGGTGTCGCCCGGCGCAGTTTGAAAGCCGTTTCGTCAGAGTGGGAACCCGCCGGCCGTAGGTTACGGCGGGCTCCAATCCTTTCTTCTCGTCAGGCCGCGATGGCCGACGCTTCCTGAGCTTCACACACCACCGCGTGGATTGCCGCGTGCGCTTGCCGGGCCAGCAGGTTGCGGTCCTGATGGGCGCTGGACAGTGCCGGCAGCAGGTGGATTTCCACGACTCCCCGATCATGGGCGAACAGGCGCTTGAGGTGGCTGACCAGATCATCGTCACCGATGAAGGGCGCCAGTTCGCAAGCCTCGCCGTTGCGGCGGTAGCGCAGCGCCACCGGCTGCACCGGCACGCCGGCCTCGATGGCGCTGGCCATCAGGCGTCCGTGGAAAGTGCGCAAACCCTGGCCGTCGGTGGTGGTGCCTTCGGGAAAGACCAGCAGCGAGCGGCCGCGCAACAGGTGTGTGGCGAGCTGTGCATTGATCATCCGCGAATCGCCAGAACCCCGGCGGATGAACAGCGTGCCGGCCTTTTCCGCCAGCCAGCCGGCGACGGGCCATTGGCGCACCTCGGCCTTGGACAGGAAAGTCAGCGGCAGCAAACCGCCCAGTAACGGGATATCGACCCAGGACACGTGATTCGACACCCACAGCATCGGCTGGCCGGGTAGCTCGCCGTGCACCTGCAATTCAAAGGGCAGGGCGCCGGACAGGCGAGCCAGGAACCAGCGTGTCAGGCGCTGGCGCAGCGGCATCCGGTCGCCAGGCAGACGCTCCAGCAGGCTGACGAAGCTGGCCAGCGCAAGGCCCACCAGCAGCAGTGCCAGCAGGCGGGCGACGCGCAGCCAGGCGCGCAGGCTGCGCATCAGACCGCGGCCTTGAAGTGGCGCGCGTAGCGCGGGCAGAGCTCGTCGCGCTTGAGCAGGATGAACACGTCGGCGACGCCGAAATCCGGGTCCCAGCAGGGCTCGCCGCAGATCTTCGCGCCCAGGCGCATGTAGGCCTTGAGCAGCGGCGGCAGCTCGGCGGTGAGGTTGTCCGGCACTTCCATCGGCGGCAGCGGAGTCTTGGGCTCGGCGCGCAGGTTTTCCTGGCACAGGTAGCGGTCGCGCAGACGCTGCATCACGGCGCGGGCCTGAATGCCGCCATCGCGCATGGGGATGCTGGCGCAGCCCATGAGGTAGCGGTAGCCGCCTTCGTTGAGCACTTCGGCCAGTTCGCTCCAGAGCACGGCGATGGTGCCGCCGTTGCGGTAGTCCGGGTCGACGCAGGTGCGGCCGATCTCCAGCACCGGGCCCTGCAGGTTGTCCAGGCCGTCGAGGGCGAATTCCTCTTCGCTGTAGAAGCGGCCCAGGCGCTGGGCGGCGCGGTGGTCCAGCAGGCGAGTGGTGGCCACCAGCGCGCGGGTGTTGAGATCGCGCACGCCGATGTGGGCGCAGTGGCGGTCGTAGTCGTCCATGTCCAGGCCTTGGTCCGCGCCGTTGAGCTGGGCGTCGAACTCGCTGCTGAATACTCGGTAACGCAGGGCCTGGGCTTCGCGCAGGGCGCGTGCGCCGCGCAGACGCACGGCCTTGAGACGGCGTTCTGCCGGGGTGTCACAGGAGAGGGCGATCTGACTCATGCGAGTGCCTCCGTGAACCGGCCATGCGGGTTGCGGCCGGTCGGCTTTGTTGTGCAAGCTCAGGCTAGGAATGACCGGTGTCACGCCCATGACGGTGCGGTGATGCTTGTATGACAAGAACAACGATCTCGAAGGAAGGAGCGCCGCGATGCCTTGGAAATGCCTGCTCGGCCCGCAGGACCGGCTAACACCCGGACTGCCGCTGGACGACTGGTACGCCGAATTGCTCACTCGCGCAGAGTGCGCCGGCAGCTTCGAACTGGCGGTGCTCGGCGGACGCCTGGCGACCTCACCGGGGCTGGCCTTTCTCGCGGGCTACCAGGCGGCGTTGCGCGCGCTCTGGCCGGCCGCCCCGCGCAGTCTCGGTGCGCTGTGCGTGACCGAGAAGAAGAGCGTGCGCCCTGCAGACCTGCAGACCCGTCTCGAGGGCCTGGTGCTGCATGGCCGCAAGGACTTCGCCACGGCCGCCGACAGCGCCGCCTGGTGGCTGGTCGCCGCGCGCGACGAGGAGGAGGGCGAGTCCCCGCGCATCGCCATGACCGTGGTGCAGGCCGGCGCACCCGGCGCGAAGCTGGAGGCGCTGCCGGCCCTGCCGCTGATGCCTGACATTCCTCACGCGCGCCTGCTGCTGGACGGCGCTCACTGCGAACGGCTGCCCGGCGATGGCTGGGAGGCCTACAGCAAACCTTTCCGTACCCTGGAAGACACCCACGTGCTGGCGGCGGTCTGCGCCTGGCTGTACGGCCTCGCTGTGGAGCACCAGTGGCCGGCGGAGCTGAGTCTGCGCCTCACCGGCGTGCTCGCCGGTTGCGCGGAGGTCAGCCGGCAGCCCGCTTCGCAGCCGGAAACACACCTGCTGCTGGCCGGCGTCTTCAGCCTGTTCGAAGGTCTTGCCGCTGCGCTGGACACCGCCTTTGCGTCCGCTGATCCGGAGCTGGCAGCGGTGTGGAAACGGGACAAGGGCGTGCTCGCCATCGCCGGTGCCGCGCGGGCCAAACGCCTGGAGAAAGCGAGGGTGGCAATAGGCCTTGACCCACGTCAGTGAGGGCTCGGGGAGGGGACGTTAGCCTTACAGAAGTTTCTGAGATACCAAGAAATTTCCGCAGGGCTACCCACTGTTTTCCCTCCCACTGCTTTAGGAAATCCCCTCATGCGACGCGAACCCATCGTGCTGTTCGACGACGGTAAACACCAATGCCTGTGTTTCGACGATCTGGTCAGCGGCGATGGTGTGCAATCCAACCAGTTCCTCATCGTCGACCACGACAAACGCCTGCTGCTCGATCCGGGTGGCGACCTGACTTACACGCCGCTGTCGCTGGAGCTCTCCAAGCTGTTCCCGCTGCAGGATCTGGACTACATCTTCGCTTCGCACCAGGACCCGGACATCATCGCCGCCCTGGACAAGTGGCTGCTGCACACCCGCGCCAAGGTCATCTGCTCCAAGCTCTGGGCACGCTTCCTGCCGCACCTCACGGCCAGCTACCTGGCGGTGAGCCATGGCATCTCCACCTATGACCGCGTGATCCCTCTGCCGGACCGTGGCGAATCGGTGCAACTGGGTCGCTGCCAGCTGAAGATGATTCCCGCGCACTTCCTCCACTCGGTGGGCAACTTCCAGGTCTACGACCCGGTCAGCAAGATCCTCTTCTCCGGCGACATGGGCGCCTCGCTGGTGGACGACGCCAGCCCGGTGCAGGACTTCGCCGCCCACGTACCGCACATGGAAGGCTTCCACCGCCGCTACATGGCCTCGAACAAGGTCGGCCGCCTGTGGGCGAACATGGTTCGTCGCCTGGACATCGAGATGATCGTCCCGCAGCACGGCCGGCCTTTCGTGGGCAAGTCCATGATCGGCGCCTTCCTCGACTGGATCAGCGATCTGCAGTGCGGCATGGACCTGATGGGGCCGGACGACTACCAGGTGCCACGCTGACAGGCTCCACGCTGACCGATTGCGCCAATCGTCCTTGATTACGGCACGATCGGCGCTTAATTCGTCATCTTCACCGTGCTAGGGTGCGGGCCGACCTGATAACAAGAGGCCCGCCGATGCCCGTTACATCGTTCCGGCCAGCGCTGCGCGCGCTGGCCCTCGCCACCTGCCTGCTCAGTACCCACGCCCACGGTACCGAAACCTGGCCCGAAGCCGATTGGCCCCACGGCGCCACGCCCAGCGGCGCTGCTGTCGAAGCCTTCGAAAACTACGCCTTCCCCGCCCGCGATGACGGCACCCGCAAGGGCGTGCGCACCGACGCCGTGGTGGTCATACGCGACGGTCAGCTGATCTACGAACGCTACGCCGGCCCGACCCGTGCCGAGACCCCGCACCTGGCCTGGTCGATGAGCAAGAGCGTGATGGCCAGCGTCCTCGGCGTAGCTTTCGGCGAGGGGAAATTCCAGTTGGACGACCCGGTCGCCCAGCACTACCCGGCCTTCGCCGACCACCCCGACATCAAGATGCGCGACCTGCTGCACTGGGCCTCGGGCCTGGCCTGGCAGGAAGAGTACGAGTACGCACCGGTACGCTCCTCGGTGGTGGCGATGCTCTACACCCGTGGCCGCGACGACATGGCCAGGTTCACCGCCGGCTTCCCCGCCGACGCCGAGCCGGGCAAGCGCTTCCGCTACTCCAGCGGCGACAGCAACGTGCTTTCCGCCACGCTCAAGCAGATGGTCGGCAAGGACTACGCGAACTACCCCTGGACCGCGCTGTTCGAGCCGCTGGGCATCCAGTCCGCGGTCTGGGAGCGTGACGCCAGCGGCACCTTCGTCGGCTCCTCCTACGCCTACATGACCGCCCGCGACCTGGCGCGCATCGGCCTGCTGATGGAGCGTGACGGACGCTGGAAGGACCGCCAGCTACTGCCGCAGGACTGGCTGAAGTTCGTCCTCGCGCCGTTCCCGGAGTACCAGCCCGATCCGAAAAAACCCAACGAAGCGGTGCCCGGCGGCCAGTGGTGGCTCAACCGCCCGGTGGCCGGCGCTCCCGCGCCCTGGCCGGATGCGCCCGAGGACACCTTCGCCGCGCTCGGCCACTGGGGCCAGGCGCTGTATGTGATCCCCGAACAGAAGCTGGTGATCGTCCGTTACGCCGATGACCGTGACGGCAGCTACCAGCACGACGCCTTCCTCAAGCTTGCCCAGGCGGCCTTCGCCCACGGGGAGGTGCAGCCATGATCCGCCGTCATCCGATCCTCACCGCGCTGGTTCTGCTGTTGCTCGCCCTGGTGACCACGGCCTGGCAGAACCGCATCCACCTCGCGGCCTTCCCCGGCATCATTGGCGCCTACACCGCCAAGGAGTACTGCTCCTGCCGCTACGTTATGGGGAACTCGGCGGACTATTGCCGGGCCTATACCAAGCAGTACGTACCGACCAGCGCCTTCCTCGACGACGAAGCGCGCAAACGGGTGACCGCCCGTGGTCTGGGCAGTACGCAGACAGCCGCCTGGCTCGGTGCGCGCGAGGGATGCCAGCTGATGCCCCAGGCGGACGATTTGCCCGAATCGGGCAGCCACTGACGGGCGCGTTCCACGGAGCGGGGCGACCCGCTTCGGAGGAACGATGCATTCTTTTGTAACAGGAGCTGTGTGCGCGTTGCTGGTGCTGGCCAGCCCCCTGGCGCTGGCCGAGTGGCAACTCGACGGCGACACTTCGCGGATCAGCTTTGTCTCGGTCAAGCGCGGCAAGATGGCGGAGGTGCAGCGCTTCGACCGTCTCTCCGGGCAGATCGACGACCAGGGCGCGGTGCGCGTGGTGGTGCCGCTGGAGTCCATCGACAGCGGCCTGGCGCTGCGTGACGAGCGCATGCGCAATTCCTTCTTCGAGATCGAACGCTTCCCCGAGGCGATCATCAGCACCCAGCTGGACCTGAGCCGTTACGAGGACCTGCAGGCCGGCCAGTCGCGCCAGGAAACCGTGGACTTCAACCTCGACCTGCACGGCCAGCAGCGCCGGCTCAAATCCGAGGTGCTGGTCAGCCGCCCCAGCGAGACCCGTATCGAAGTGACGACCCTGGAGCCGCTGGTGCTCAAGCTGATCGACTTCGACCTGGAAGAGAAGCTCGAGCCACTCAAGGCAGTCGCCAACGTTCCCTCCATCACCCCCGAGGTGCCGGTGTTCGCGGTGCTGGGATTCAGTCAGGTGATCAAGCAGGCGCCGTGATGGTGTGTGTTACGGTGTCGCTCCCCTATTGGGGCGTCTGTGCTCTCGTGAAGCATCCGTGCACAGCCTGTGCCCTCACCCCAACCCTCTCCCAGGGGGAGAGGGGGCAGATTGTGCCGGCTGACGCTAGGGTTTCATCCGGCACCGAACGGTCCCCTCTCCCGCTTGCGGGAGAGGGTTAGGGTGAGGGGCCTTTGATCTTGCAGAAGCGGTGGCGCCTGCGCTCCGCCGGCAAGGCCGGCGTTGGGACGGGGTCGCGAGCAGGCTCGCTCCTACAGGTTCTGCCAACCTGCTCTTCGTAGGAGCGAGCTTGCTTGCGAACTGCTCGGCACTGTTTCTCGCCTTAAGCCCGCGCCGCAATTGCCGGTACGTCGTGCTGGAAGCGAAACCCGGAACCCACGCTGCAACTGGAAGCACTGATAATCACGAAGGTGAGCAGCAGGATGGTTTTCATGACGGTGCTCCTGTCATTCAGGATTGGACAGCCTCCAGTCTAGGCCGCACCGGCCGATGCGCACCGAAGGTCAGGAAGCTGCCCGCCGCGAACAGCCAGGCGCTGATACCGCCGTAGCCGAGTACCCAGCCGAAGCCCTGAACCAGCGCCGCGCGGGCACCGTCAGGATCATCCGTGCCCAACCGGCCGCTGGCGATGCTCGCCGCCAGCTGCAGCTTTTCACCACCGTCCGAGCCCTGCAGCGCGGCGGCGACGCCCCAGAGCAGGATCAGCCCCATCACCGCGATGTTGATCGCCAGGGAAATCATCCGTGCGCTCATGTCGATGCCGGAGGCCATGCCGGCGCGGGCGGCGGGCACGGCGGCGGTGGAGGTGTTGGTCACCGTGGTGTTGGTCAGCCCCAGGCCGATGCCGGCCAGCACGCAGCCGGGCAGCAGGGTCAGCCAGCTGGCGTGGTCCACGGCGCTGCCCCAGAGCATCAGGAAGAAACCGGCGCCGATCACGAACATCCCGCCCGGGATCACCCAGCCGGGCTGGAAGCGATGCGCCAGGCGCTCGGCGATCGGTGGCACCACCAGCGTCGGCAGGGTGTAGGCGAGCAGCGACCAGCCGGCCTTCACATCGTCGTAGCCGAGCACCCCGTGGTAGTACACCGGCAGGTAGATCATCAGCGGCCAGAAGCTCACGTTCATGCCCGCCGAGGCAAACATCGCGCCGGAGAACTCACGGATGCGCAGTACCGAGAAGTCGAACATCGGGTGGGCGACGCGGCGCTCGATGAGGACGAAGGCGATCAGGCTGGCGAAGCTGAGCAGCAGGATCGCCAGCGCGGACTGGCTGGTGAAGCCCATGTCCGCGCCCTGAGTGATGTAGAACACCGTGCCGAGCACGGCCAGCGACAGCGTCAGCATGCCGCCGATATCCAGCCGCTCGGCTTGCGGATCGCGCGACTCCACCGCGCCGTACTGCGCCAGCGCCAGAGTGAGCAGGGCGAGTGGCCCGTGGATCAGGAACACCCACTGCCAACTGGCCAGTGCGACGATGGCGCTGCCGATGATCGGCCCGAAGCCCAGGCCGATGCCAAACACCACGCCCCAGGCGGCGAAGGCTCGCACGCGCTCGGCGGGGTCGTTGAACTGGCTGGTCAGTACGGCCACCTGGCAGATCAGCATGACCCCGCCGGCCGCGCCTTGCAGGAAGCGCCCGGCGATCATCGCCGGCATGCTGCCCGCCAGCCCGCAGAGCAGCGAGGTGGCGCCAAACAGCGCCAGGCTGATGACGAACAGACGCTTGCGGCCGAAGCGGTCGGCCAGGGTGCCGGCGGCCATCAGCACGCTGGTGACGGCGATGGTGTAGGCGTTCATCACCCATTGCAGGTCCTGGAAGTCTCCGTGCAGCAAGCGCTCCAGGGCAGGGAGGCTGGCGGGAACGCTGGAGATTTCCAGGCCGAACATCATCGAGGACAGGCACACCGCCGCCAGGGCGATGAGGTTTCGGGGATTGCTGTGCTGGGGATTGCTGTTATGGAGATTGCGCAGGGCTGTCATGGGACGGGCTCCGTGGGGCGAGCCGTCATTGTCGAAAAGAACAGGGTTCCCCATTGGCTCCATTTCGTCCCATCATTGAGTCTTCTCGGGATTCAAAGAGCAGGCCGATGGATGACCGACTCGATGGCATCGCCACCTTCGTCCAGGTGGTCGATGCCGGCAGCTTCGCCCTCGCGGCGGAGCGCCTGAACCTCACGCGTTCGGCGGTGGGCAAGGCCGTCGCCAGGCTGGAGGCGCGGCTTGGCGTACGGCTGCTGCAGCGGACCACGCGCAGCCAGAACCTCACCGATGACGGACAGGTGTTCTACGACAGCTGCGTGCGTGCGCTGGCCGAGCTGGATGCAGCACACACCGCGCTGGAAGGCGGGCGCCTGGAGCCGCGCGGGCGCTTGCGGGTCAGCGTGCCGATCTCTTTCGGCCACCTTTGTGTGGTGCCGCTGATGCTGGCGTTGGCGCGGCAATACCCGTCGCTGAAGATCGACCTGTCGTTCACCGACCGCCGTGTCGACCTGGTGGAGGAGGGCTTCGACCTCGCCGTGCGCATCGGCCCGCTGAGCGACAGCGCCACGCTCGCGGCGCGCAAATTGGGCGTGCAGTACACCAGCATCGGCGCGGCGCCCTCGTACATCGCCGAGCACGGCATGCCCGAGGCGCTGGACGATCTCGCCGGTCACTCGGCCATCAGCTACTCGGTTGCCGGCGTTACCTCGCCATGGGACCTGCGCGACGACAGCGGACACGCCAAACGCATCGACATCGACCCGCAGCTGAGCATGGACGACCTGCAGGCCATCACCGCTGCCGCCGTGGCCGGTTTCGGCCTGGCGCGCCTGCCATCCTGGCTGCTGGCGCGGCACGTGAAGCTGGGCGAACTGGTGGTGGTGAAGGGCCGCTGCAACCTGCCGCCGCTGGAGATCCACGCCGTGTGGCCCAAGACCCGCTACATGCCGTCGAAGATTCGCTGCGCCATCGATGCGCTGGTCGCCGGGATTCCCGCGCTGCTGGCCGACTGAACCATTGGCGCCGCTGCCTGCCCAATGGGCTCGCCGGTCGGCCGGTTTGCAAGCCGACGGCAGGCCGCTATCGTTGGCCGTTGATCCGTCCGTTTTTCATGTAAGGGATTTCATGCGCTCGCTGTTCGCCTTCCTCTTCGCGGCCTGCTTCGCCGCCTCCGCCCAGGCTGCCTGGTACCTCGATTACGAGTCCTCGCGGCTGACCTTCGTCACCACCAAGAATGCCGATATCGCCGAGGTGAACCGCTTCCTGGTGATGCACGGCAAGGTGGAGGAGCAGGGGCAGGTGGAGTTGCGCATCGAGATGGACTCGGTCAGCACCGGCATTCCGCTGCGCGATGAGCGCCTGCGTGACAAGCTGTTCGACACCGAGAAATTCCCCGAGGCGCGCATCACCTCGCGCATCGACCTGCGCCCCATCACCGATCTCGCCAGCGGCGTGCAGCTGGAGACGCGCCTGCCGCTGCGTCTGGAACTCAATGGCCAGGCGAAGGACTACCGCACCGACGTGCTGATCACCCGCCTGGACGAGCACCGCTTCCAGGTGGTGACCCTCTCGCCGCTGGTGATCAACGCCGCCGACTTCGGCCTTGCGCCGGGTGTGGCACAGCTGCGCAAACTGGCCGGGCTGAAGAGCATCGGCCTGTCGGTGCCGGTGGGCGCCGTGCTGATCTTCGCCTCGCGGTGAGCGGCCCGATCTTCCCCTGGCGGACGGGCAACCGTTTCGCCCTGCTCTGCGATGGCGAGCGCTTCTTCCCGCGCATGTTCGCCGCCATCGACAGCGCCGAGCGGCAGATCGAACTGGAGCTTTACCTGGTAGAAAGCGGCAGCTGCGCCGAGGCGTTGCTCGACCGGCTGCTGGCTGCTCTGGGGCGAGGCGTGAAGGTGCGCTGCCTGTTCGACGCCTTCGGCAGCCTGAAACTCTCCAGCGCCTGGACGCGACAACTGGTGGAGGCGGGCGGCGAGCTGCGCCACTACAACCCGCTGAACTGGAAGGCCGGCATCCGCAACCTGTACCGCGACCACCGCAAGCTGCTGCTGGTGGACGAGCGCATCGCCTATGTCGGCGGCACCGGCGCCACCGACGAGTTCTGGTCCGCGCGGGAGAACCGCAGCGACTGGCACGAAGTGATGGTGGAGTTGACCGGCAATATCGTCGCCGACTGGCAGCGCCTGTTCGAGCGCCAGTGGAATGCCTGCCTCGGCGTGCGCGCCTGGAAGCCCCGTGAGGAGGTCCTGCTGACCCGCCTGCCGCCGATCCCCAACTATGGTGAAGGCCTGGCGCGGGTCGCTTACGCAGACGCCGGCCAGCACCGCGATATTCTTCAGGCGCTGGTGCGCTCGCTGCGTGGCGCGCACCAGCGCGTGTGGCTGGCGACGCCGTATTTCCTGCCCACCTGGAAGGTCCGTCGCGCGCTGCGCAAGGCGGCCCAGCGCGGCGTCGACGTGCGCCTGCTGCTCACCGGCCGCCTCACCGACCATGCGCCGGTGCGCTACGCTGGTCAGCGCTATTACCCAGGGCTGCTGCGCGCCGGCGTGAAGATCTTCGAGTACCAGCCGCGCTTCCTTCATCTGAAGATGGTACTGGTCGATGACTGGGTCAGCGTCGGCTCATGCAACTTCGATCATTGGAACCTTCGGTTCAATCTGGAGGCCAATGTAGAAGCGTTCGATCCGCAATTTACCGCGGCGGTGGCCGACTGCCTGGCCGCCGACTTCGCGCAGAGCCGCGAGATCGACCTGGGTTTCTGGCGCGCTCGCCCCTGGTGGAAACGCCTGCGCGAACGGCTGTGGGGCTCGCTGGACCGACTGGTGGTGAACTTCCTCGACCGCCGCCGATGACGTCGCAGGGTTGTCTGTCGAGTAGGAGAGCGGTGTGGAGAAGATTCGGAAGGAACGGTTCATCGGGCTGGAGTGGCTGCGCTTCCTGATGGGCCTTTATGTGGTGATCTACCACACGCTGCACAGCTACCCGGCGGAGCAGAAATTCGCCGGCCTCGATGACCTCACCGCCCTCGGTTTTTTCGCCACCAGCACCTTCTTCGTGCTCTCCGGTTTCCTGCTCTGCCACGTCTACGTCACCGACGGGCACCTGCGCGAGAGCCCCCGCAGCTTCTTCACCAAGCGCCTGTCCAACCTCTACCCGCTGCACATCTTCTCGATCCTGCTGACCATCGCCGTGCTGCTGGTGGTGAGCGGGCTGGGCATCGGCCCGGACCTGGACCAGGCGACGCCGCGCTTCGTCATCTACGACACCAACGAGGCCATCGGCCGCCTGCAGCCGGAGCTGTTCCATCACTGGATGAGCGACCGCGAATTGCTGTTCAACAGCATCCTCCAGCTCACCATGTTGCAGGCCTGGAACCCCTATTACCTGACCTTCAACGCGCCGCTCTGGTCGCTGTCGACGCTGTTCTTCTTCTACCTCTGCTTCCCCTTCGTCGCGCCGCGTCTGGCGCGGGCGAAGAACAAGTGGCGCTGGTTGCTGGCGCTGTGGGTGCTCTACCTGATCCCGCCGATCCTGGTGGTCGCCAGCGAGCAGTACGGCATGCCCTGGACCGGCCTGCTGCACCGCAACCCGCTGCTGCGTTTGCCGGAGTTTCTCAGCGGCATCCTCGCCTACGGGCTGTTCCGCGAGTACAAGGACGCCGGCCGCCTGCCGGGACGAGGGACGCTGGTGGCGATGGGCGCCTTCGTGCTGGGCAACTTCCTGGTCGCCGATTACCTCTACACCCACGGCGCCAAGTTCTGGTACTTCCTGCTGCACAACGGCCTGCTACTGCCGGCGCAGCTGATGCTGGTGTACATGAGCGCGTTGCCGCGCGATCCGCAGAGCAGCCTGATCCGCCACTGGTCGCCGCGATTGGGGGCCGCCTCGCTGTCACTGTTCGCCCTGCACGTGCCGCTGTTCACCCTGTTCTCTCGCACCGAGAAGCTGATCCGCGCGCCGGGCGATTGCCTGGCCGACTGGGCGTTCTGTGTCGAGTCGGCGACCCATCAGCAGTTGTCGATCTGGCTTTACCCGCTGTTCCTGCTGTTCATGGTCACCAGCTGCGTGCTGGTGCAGGAGCGCTGCGTGGTGCCGGTGCGCAAATGGCTGGTACGCCACCTCCTGCCGGCGCCGCCCGCACCGCCAGCCGCGCGGCGGCGAGTGGTTACCGAGTCGTAATCCATCGTTGGGCCGTTCGCGAGCAAGCTCGCTCCTACAGGTCGCGCTCTTCGTAGGAGCGAGCTTGCTCGCGAACCAGATACTGCGCCGCCCTCACCAGCTTCTGCCGACCTGCGCTGTCCCGTGCTAGGTTTTCTGCAGCGCCGCCGCTGCGGCCATTTGCGGAAGAAAACCACCATGCCTGTCGAGTTCCGTCTGCTCAGCGGCGATGCCCTTCGCCCGTTCATCGATGATCTGGCGCGACTGCGCATCACTGTGTTCCGCGAGTATCCGTATCTCTACGACGGCAGCCCGGAATACGAAGCCGGGTACCTCGACCGCCATGCGCGCTCGGCCTGGAGTCTCTGCGTACTGGTGATCGACGAGGGCCGGGTAGTAGGGGCTTCGACCGGGCTGCCGTTGCCGGACGAGGCCGAGGCTTTCCAGCGGCCGTTCCTGGCGCAGGGCTGGAACCCGGAGCGAATCTTCTACTTTGGCGAGTCGGTGGTCCTGCCGGAATACCGCAACTCCGATCTCGACCTGCGCTTCTTCGAGGAGCGCGAGCGCTTTGTGCGTGGGCTGAATCGCTTCGACTGGTGTGCTTTCTGCGCCCTTCGGCGGCCCCCGGAGCACTCCGCGCGGCCTGCCGGCTATCGCTCGCCGGATGCCTTCTGGCTGCAGCGTGGTTTCACTCCGCAACCCTCCCTGCAGACCGAATACCACTGGCGCGATATCGGCGAGCAGCGGGAGACCGCCAAGTCGATGATGTTCTGGCTCAAGGAACTGACCTGACGGGCGTCGGTGTTCAGGTCGCTGGATCAGCGGCGGTTGGCGCTGCCGACCTGGGCATGGCCGAGAAGTCATCGACCCGGACTTTCGACGGGTGGCAAGGCGCGAAGCGCTGGTTATGCTCCGGGGATAACCATAAGAGGGACTTTCCATGCTCCGAGTGGCCCTGTGCGCCTTTCTCCTGATGCTCGCCGGTTGCAGCTCGCCCGGTGCGTTCTTCGGCGCGGTGGACGGGCCACCGTTCGGCGCGCTGCCTGCCGATGCGCAGCAGGCCACGGTGTACCTCTACCGGCCGCAGAACCAGTGGTCCGACGAAGAGCTGGAAGCGCCCGCGCTGTTCATCAACAACGAGCTGATCGGCAGCCTGCCGAGCAACGGCTACTTCGCCCTGAGCTTCGCCCCCGGCAGCTATCCACTGCAGATGCGCCGCCCGCTGCTGGGCAGTTTCTGGACCTTCTTCGCCGGCGGCAGCCTGGACTTCACCCTGATCGCCGGTTTCACCCTGGAAGCCCGTGCCGGCGAGGTCTACTACCTGCGCTACGACGAAACTCACACGCCGCCCAAGTACGAGCACACCGCCGGCCAGGGCGCTGGCCCACTGCAACTGGTGGGCAAGGAGCTGGGCTCGAGGGAAATCCCCGCCACGCGGCAGGTCCAGGAACCGGTGAGCATCGCCGCCAGCGGCAAGGAAGTCGAAGGACCGGGCTTCTTCGAGCGCATCGGCCTCTGAGATTCGTCGCCCTCCGGAGTTATGAGGGCAACTCATAGCTCCTTGAGTTTTTATGGTTACCGGGCCGATTTGGCCCGGTGCTAAAAATCGTCGCACCAGCTCATCGACAACAACAAAGAGCGACGCGACATGATCACTTTCCTGCTTGCCCCGCCCTCGATCCGTCCTCCGCGTTCCGGCCTGTCCGGTGCCTTCGCGCACCCGTCCGACTTGCCCGTCGATTCCTGATCCCACACCGACTTTCTCCCGGCGCCCTCCGCCGGTTTTGCCACGGGCCGCGCATGCAGGCCCGGGCTTTCTTACACTCCCACGGTTCCAAGAGGTACCCCATGAAAAAGCTCGACCTGTACATCGGTGAAGGTTTCGAAGGCCCCGGCGTCAACGCCGCGCACATCAACATCCTGCTCGGCCCGCGCAACGGCCCGGCCGGCCAGGCCTTCGCCAATAGCCTGGCTTCGCCCAGCCAGGGTCACTGCCCGTTCATGGTGATTGCCCAGCCGAACATTCCGGTCAAACCGATGACCCTTTACGTGAACAAGGCCGAGATCAACGGTGACCTGCACGCCAACGCCACCTGGGGCGCCTCCCAGGCCGGCATCGCCAAGGCCGTCACCGAGGCGCTGCTGGATGGCACCCTGCCGCCGGAGGCCGAGGACGAGTGGGCCATCGTTACCGCCAACTGGGTCAACCCGGCCTGCGACGATCTGGATGCCGTCTACCTGAACAACTACAACGCCTGCCGCACCGCGATCCGCGCAGCGCTGACCGGCAAGCCCGAGCGCGCGCAGCTGGCCGATGTGGTCAACGCCATCGCCAACCCCTTCTACACCCCCAAGGCCTGAGGTGCGCAGCATGCAATACATCCGTCTCGGCAACTCCGGCCTGCAGGTTTCCAAGCTGTGCCTGGGCACCATGAACATGGGCACCCCGGACTGGAAACCGTGGATCTTCGATGAGAGCAAGAGCGAGCCGATCATCAAGCATGCGCTGGATGCCGGGGTGAACTTCATCGACCTCGCCGATTTCTACTCGGCCGGTGTCGGCGAGGAAGTGGTCTGCCGCATCCTCAAGCGCCTGGTGCGCCGCGAGGACGTGGTGATCACCACCAAGGTCGGCTACGGCACCCGCCCCGGCATCAACGCCAGTGGCCATTCGCGCAAGCACATCATGGATGGCATCGACGCCTCCCTGAAGCGCATGGGCATGGATTACGTCGACATCTACATGCTGCACTTCTACGACGTGAACACCCCGGTGGAAGAAGTGATGGGCGCGCTGAACGACATCGTCCGCGCCGGCAAGGCCCGCTACATCGGCGTCTCCACCATGCTCACCGGCCAGCTGGCGAAGATTCTCATGGCCTGCGAGCGCAACGGCTGGGTCAAGCCGATCAACATGCAGCTGCAGCTCAACTGCGCGTACCGCGAGGAAGAGCGCGAGATGATTCCGTTCTGCCGCGACCAGGGCCTCGGGGTCTCGGTGTTCAGCCCGCTGGCACGGGGCCTGCTGACCGGCGATGCGAACTCCACGCGCAACCAGACCGACTTCTTCACCCAGCAGATGTATGCGGACGAGGCCTCCTTCGAGATTGCCCGCTCCGTGCAGCGCGTGGCCCAGCGCCGCGGCGTGTCCAACGCACAGATCGCCCAGGCCTGGGTCCTGCAGCATTCGGGCGTGGATTGCATGCTGGTCGGCGCCGATACCACCGCGCAGTTCGACAGTGCCCTGGCGGCACTGGAGACCCGCCTGGACGACGAGGAAATCCACGAGCTGGAGCGCAACTACACACCTTGCGATGTGATCAACGACTACACCGCCGGCAAACGAATCCTGCGCGTCGCCCGCCCCATGCATGAAGCCTTCTCGCTGACGGAGGCGGTGGCATGAGCGCGCTGCTGAAATCCGGCCACTACATCGACGGCCAATGGGTGAATGGTGGCGCTACCTACCCGGTGCGCAATCCGGCTACTGGCGCGCTGATCGTCGATGTTGCCCGTGGCGGCACCGAAGAAACCAATGCCGCCATCGCCGCCGCCGAACGCGCGCTGCCGGCCTGGCGCGCGCTGACTGCCAAGGAACGCAGCGCGCGCATCCGCCGCTGGGGCGAGTTGATGCTACAGCGCCAGGACGACCTGGCGCGCCTGCTCAGCACCGAGCAGGGCAAGCCGCTGGCCGAGGCCAAGGGCGAAGTCGCCTACGCGGCAAGCTTCCTCGAGTGGTTCGCCGAGGAAGCCAAGCGTGTCTACGGCGACGTGATTCCCTCGCACAAGGGCGATGCGCGCATTGTGGTGATCAAGCAGGCGATCGGTGTGGTCGCCGCGATCACGCCGTGGAACTTCCCGTTGGCGATGGTCACCCGCAAGGTCGGCCCGGCGCTGGCGGCCGGTTGCACGATGATTCTCAAACCGTCGGAAGAAACCCCACTGTCGGCCTTCGCCCTCGCGGTGCTGGCGGAGGAGGCGGGAATTCCGGCAGGTGTGTTCAACATCGTTTCCGGTGATGCGCCGGCCATTGGCGGCGCGATCCAGGCTTCTGGCGCGGTGCGCAAGCTGTCCTTCACCGGCTCGACCCGCACCGGAAAATTGCTGATGCGCCAAGCGGCGGAGACGCTGAAGAAGGTCTCGCTGGAATTGGGTGGCAACGCGCCGTTCATTGTCTTCGACGACGCCGATATCGACGCTGCCGTGCGCGGCGCCATGGCTTCGAAGTTCCGCAACACCGGGCAGACCTGCGTGTGCGTGAACCGTTTCTATATCCAGGACGGCGTGTACGACGCCTTCGTCTCGCGCCTCACTGACGCCGTGCGCGCCATGCGCGTGGGCAACGCGCTGGAAGGCGAGACCGAGCAGGGGCCGCTGATCAACGAGGCAGCGCTGGCCAAGGTCGAGCAGCACGTTGGAGATGCGCTGGAGAAGGGCGCCAAGCTGTTGTGCGGCGGCCGTCGTCATGCACTGGGCGGGACCTTCTACGAGCCGACCGTACTGGCCGAGGCAACCCCGCAGATGCTGATCGCCAGTGAGGAAACCTTCGGCCCCGTCGCCGCCTGCTTCCGCTTCCGTGACGAGACCGAAGTCCTGAGCCTGGCCAACGACACGCCCTACGGTCTGTCGGCCTATTTCTACAGCCGCGACATCGGCCGCGTCTGGCGCATGGCCGAGGGCCTGGAAGCCGGCATGGTCGGCATCAACGAAGGAATCATCTCCACCGAGGTGGCGCCCTTTGGCGGTATCAAGGAGTCGGGCCTGGGTCGTGAGGGCTCCAGGTACGGCATCGAGGACTACGTGGAGATCAAGTACCTGCTCATGGGCGGCCTGTCCGCCTGACGCCCCACCAGGGAGTTCTGCCTCATCCGCCGCGCCGTCCAGGGCGCGGCGGCTCAACCTCGCTGTGTTTCCAATAACAACAAGTCGGAGACGATCATGTCGGGTCAACCAGTCAAAATCGATGACCTGCCCATCGGCAGGTTCCACATCAAGATCGCCGGCCTCACCTTCGGCGCCCACTTCACCGATGGCTACATTCTCGGCCTTATCGGCATTGCCTTTACCCTGATCAACCCGCAGATGGCGCTGACGCCGTTCTGGCAGGGCCTGATCGGCAGCTCGGCGCTGCTCGGGCTGTTCTTCGGCAGCCTGTTCTTCGGCTGGATTTCCGACCACCTCGGCCGGCAGAAAATCTTCCTCATCAGCTTCGTGTTGATCACCATCGCCTCGGTGATGCAGTTCTACGTCGAAACCGCGATGCAGTTGTTCCTCTGCCGGGTGCTGATCGGTATCGGCCTGGGCGGCGATTTCAGCGTCGGCCACGCCATGCTCGCCGAGTTCTCCCCGCGCAAGCACCGCGGTGTGCTGCTGGGGTCGTTCAGCGTGATCTGGACCTTCGGCTACGTCGCCGCCACCTTCGTTGGTACTGCTTTGCTGTCGTTGGGCGACGATGCGTGGCGCTGGATGCTCGCGTCCTCGGCGATCCCCGCCGCGATGATCCTGATCGCCCGTATCGGCACACCCGAGTCGCCGCGCTGGCTGATCCACAAGGGCCGCGTCGAGGAAGCACGTGCCATCGTGCGCAAGCACCTGGGCGCCAACGTGGAGATCGACGAGGAAGTCATCACCCGAAAGCACGCCGGCTACAGCGCGCTGTTCAGCCGCGAGTACCGCAAGCGCACGGCGTTCAACTGCCTGTTCTTCATCTGCATCGTCATGCCGTACTTCGCCATCTACACCTTCCTGCCGTCGATCCTGCAGAAGATGGGCCTGGCCGAAGGTTTCGGCACCGAGATGATGCTCAACGCGCTACTGGTGGTCGGGGCCCTGCTGGGCATCTGGTGCACCATCAAGTTCACGCGCCGTGGTTTCCTCATCAACTCCTTCCTGATCCTCGCCGCTTCGCTGTTCCTGCTGGTGTTGTTGCCGGGCAGCATGGCCTGGCTGATGGTGGCGTGCTTCGGCCTGTTCACCCTGGTGCTGTCGGCGGTAAGCAACCTGGTCGGCGTCTATCCGGCGGAGAGCTTCCCCACCGAAGTGCGTGCCGGCGGTATAGGCCTGGCGACGGCAGCCAGCCGCCTGGGTTCGGCACTGAGCACCTTCCTGCTGCCGGTCAGCGTGGCGGGCATTGGCCTCAATCCAACCATGGCGGTCCTCGCTGGCATCCTGTTGCTGGGGGCGATCATCTCCATCGCCTGGGCGCCGGAGACCAAGTACCTGACGTTGACCGACTGTGGGCGGGGTGAACCTGAGCAGGCGGGGGCCGGGGTAGCCGCCAGGGTGGGCGAATTGGCCTGATATCGAGCTGAAGCACTGCAAGCCTGATGGGCGCACCGGGAAACCGTTGCGCCCATTTGCCATTGGGCACTTGCGCAGGGTCTGAGTCGGTTCGTTCCTGGGATATTTTTACGCATGCCGTAGGAACTTGGTGTATCTGACGGAAGGGGCGTCCTTATCTGGATTTACCCCGATTTCAGCGTGGTAGAGGGCGATTAAGGTAACTGTTCATCCGTTGGCTCGATGGGGGAAAGCTGCTCCAGCGCTCCTTCACTTGTGTCGATGATCAGTTCCCCCAAGGAGGGTTCCCCATGCTGAAACCGAAATTTCTTCCGCTGCTCTGTGTACTGGCCGCCGCTATGACAGCGCCTGCCATGGCGAAGGACATCCCATTGGGTGGTGTCGTCGATTCCGATGAGATCGTGACCAAGGTCTTGTCCGTCGATGCGGCCAACCGCCGTATCGTGGTCGAAGACGCCGCCGGCAAGCCGGCGACCGTGCAGGTGACCGATGCCGCGCAGGACCTGGGCCACCTGAAGGCCGGTGATTACATCGCCGCCCTGGTCATCCATTCGGCGGTCTTCGACTTCGATACGGCGGTGCAGTCCCAGGCTCCGTCCGGTATCGAGTCCGATGGTGTGGCGATGGCCACGCCGAGCAATCCCCATCCTGGTGGCGATGCGTTCCGCATGGCACGCGTTCAACTGAAGATCGTTGGCGTCAACCGCAAGAAACACGAGCTCACCTTCGAAGGGCCTGACGGCACCACCAAAGTCGTCAGCGTTGACGATGCCGGGCTTCGCGGCCGCATGAGCGAACTGCAGCCCGGGCAGATGCTGACGGTGACCTACGAGGACACCTTGCAGATCGTCACTGCCCATCCGGCAGCCACCAAGTAATGCCATTGCGGTCTCCCGGTCAGCGGGGGCCGCTTCTTGTCCTGTCGCCTGCAAGGCGACGCTCGATGGAACACACCATGCGTTTGACTGTCCTGGGCTGCCATTGCGCAGCATTGCTCGCTGCTGCCTGCCTGACCGCCTGTGGGGCGGGTGAAAAGTCCACATCCGGCCCTGCGTCGGTCGAGGTCACGACGGTGACGACGACACCAGCGGATCTGCCCGCGAGCATGACCTTCGTCGGTCAGACGCAAAGTCCGGAAGCGGTGGATATCCGGGCTCGTGTGGAGGGATTCCTGGTCAAGCGCAATTACCTGGAAGGCAGCGTGGTCAAGGCCGGTGACCTGCTGTTCGAAATCGACCATGCGCCTTTCCTCGCCAATCTGGCATCGGCCAAGGCGCAGTACGCAGCGCAGAAGGCCAGCTACGATCGCGCCAAGGCGAACCTGGAGCGTGTACTGCCGCTGGCGGCGGAGAATGCACTGAGTCCCAAGGATCGCGACGATGCCATCGGCACCGCGAAGGCCGCCGAGGCTTCGATGCAGGCGGCGCAGGCGCAGGTTCAGACCCAGGAGCTGAACCTGTCCTACACCTATGTGCGTTCCCCGGTCGACGGCATCAGCGACTACGCGCGGGTGAACGACGGTACCTACGTCAACGCCTCCAACAGCCTGCTGACCACGGTGTCCACCCTGAACCCGATGCGGGTGGTGCTCAGCGTCAGCGAGCAGCAGTTCCTGGCGCTGCGCGAGCAGATCGCCAAGGGCCTCCTGCGCATGCCGGCCGACAATCGCCTGCAGGCCGACCTGACCCTGGCCGACGGTTCGCGCTATGTCCATCCGGGCGTGGTGACCTTCACCTCGACGGCGTTCAGCCAGCAGACCGGCACCTTCCTGGTTCGCGCCGATTTCGCCAACCCCGAGGGTGTGCTGCACCCGGGGCAGTTCGTGCGCATAACCCTGAAGGGCGCAAGCTACGTGAAGGCTGTGCAACTGCCGCAGCGTGCGGTCATGCACGGGCCGAAAGGCGATCTGGTCTACGTCGTTGCTGACGGCAAGGCCGAGGCTCGACCGGTGCAGATGGCCGAGCCCGATGGCGAGCTGTGGCGCGTCGAGAGTGGCCTCAAGGGTGGTGAGCAGGTCGTGGTGGACGGAGCGTCCAAGCTGATGCCCGGCGCGCCAGTCAAAGTGACGGGCGGTGCGGCCAGCAACAGTTTCGTTGCACCGAACGCCAAGGCAGAGTGAGGAACGAACCATGTTTTCTCGCTTCTGTATCGAGCGTCCGATCTTTGCCATGGTGCTGTCGCTGATCATTGTCATCGCCGGCGCCGTTTCCATCTTCGCGTTGCCGGTGGCCCAGTACCCGGACATCACCCCCATCCAGATCACCGTGTCCGCCACCTATCCCGGCGCGGACTCGCAGACCATCGCCTCGACCGTGGCGGCGCCCATCGAGACGCAGGTCAACGGTGTGGACAACATGCTGTACATGCAGTCGGTCAGTTCGCCCACCGGGCAGATGACGCTCAACGTCTACTTCGACGTTGGCACCGACCCGGATATCGCCCAGGTCCAGGTGCAGAACCGGGTCAGCCAGGCCCTGGCGCAGTTGCCCGATTCGGTGCAGCAGAATGGCGTGAACGTGCAGAAGCGTTCTTCCAGCTTCCTGATGCTGGTGGCGATCTACTCGCCCGATGGCAGCTTCGACCAGCAGTACGTCGGTAACTACACCAACCTGTATGTGCTGGATGCGATCAAGCGCATACAAGGGGCGAACCAGGCGCAGATCATGGGTGATGCCGACCTGGCGTTGCGAATCTGGCTACGCCCGGACCGCATGGCCGAGCTGGGCATCACCGCTTCCGACGTCCAGAACGCGGTCAGCCAGCAGAACCAGCAGTTCGGCGCCGGCAACATCGGCCAGGCGCCTTCCCAGGGCATGATGGAACTGACGTATCCGCTGGTGACGCCGGGGCGCATGAAGACCGCCAAGGAGTTCGAGGACATCATCCTGCGCGCTGACGCCAACGGTACGGCCATCGTCCGCCTGGGGGATGTCGCCCGCGCGGAAATCGGCCTCAACCAGTACACCATGCGTTCGTCCCTCAACGGCAAGACCTCCACCATGATCGCGGTCTACCAGCAGGCGGGCTCCAACGCGCTGGAGGTGTCGACGAATGTGCGCGCCGCCCTGGCGGACCTGTCGAAGACCTTCCCCCAGGGCATCTCCTATGCGGTATCCCTGGACACCACGGAGTTCGTGCGCTCGTCGATCTCCGAGGTGGTGCACACGCTGCTGATTGCCATCGGCCTGGTGGTGCTGGTGGTGTTCGTCTTCCTGCAGAGCGTTCGCAGCACGCTGATTCCCGTCGCGGCGGTGGTGGTGGCGGTGGTGGGCACTTTCGGGGCGCTGCTGGCCCTGGGGTTCTCGATCAACATGCTGACGCTGTTCGCCCTGGTGCTGGCCATCGGCATCGTGGTGGACGACGCCATCGTGGTGGTGGAGAACGTCGAACGGAACATGGAGGAGTTCAAGCTCAGTGCCCGTGACGCCACGATCAAGGCGATGGAGGAGGTGACAGGGCCGGTGGTGGCCATCGTCCTGGTGCTGTGCGCGGTGTTTGTTCCGGTGGCCTTCGTCAGTGGCACCACCGGCCTGTTGTATCGCCAGTTCGCCCTGACCATTGCCTGCTCGGTGGTGATTTCCGGCTTCGTCGCGCTGACATTGTCGCCGGCGCTTGCCGCGTTGATCCTCAAGCCCGACCAGGGCGCGCGCTGGAAGGTGTTCCAGTGGTTCAACCGCGCGTTCGAGAAGTTGACCCGGGGTTACGTCAGTCTGGTTTCCTTGGTCATACGCAGGTTGGTCGTGGCGTTGGCACTGTTTGCCGCGATGTTCCTGGGCATCTGGTTGCTGTTCTCGCACATTCCCACCAGCTTCGTACCGGAAGAAGACCAGGGCTATCTGCTGGTGGCGGTGATGATGCCGGATTCGGCCAGCCTTGATCGGACCGAAGCGACCACCGAGCAGGTGGCTGCTCTGTTCCGTGAAAACCCGGCGGTTCAGGATGCCTCGGCGATTTCCGGTTACAGCTTCATCGATGGGCAGAACCAGACCAACATGGGAACGGTGTTCATCAACCTGAAACCGTCCGAGCAGCGGGACACGCCTGCGCTTTCCGCCCAGGGCGTGATCGCCGCGCTGTACCCCAAACTGGTGACCATCCCCCAGGCTCGCATCCTCCCCATCAACCCGCCCTCCATTCCTGGACTCGGCACCCAGGGCGGCTTCGAGTTCTGGGTGGAAAACCGTGGTAACGGCGATGCCAAGGAGCTGCAGGCGGCCACCTGGAAACTGATTGGCGAGAGTGCCAAGCAACCGGCACTGTCGGGGCTGATCAGCACCTTCCAGGCCTCGACCCGGCAGATGAAAGTCACGGTGGACAACGCCAAGGCCGAGACCCTGGGAGTGCCGATGGCCGATGTCTACAGCGCCCTGCAGACCCAGTTCGGCTCCGCCTACGTCAGCCAGTACGTGCTGGGCAGCCGCGTCTGGCAGGTGATCCTGCAAGGCGCGCCGCAGTACCGCAGCTCGCCGACGGACCTGGGTTACCTCTACGTGAAGCAGAAGGACGGCAAGATGATTCCGTTGTCCGCGCTGGTCAAAACGGAGTTCACCTCCGGCCCCAGTCTGGTGACGCGCTTCAACAACTTCCCGGCCGCCAAGATCGCCGGTAACGCCGGGGCCGGCTACAGCTCGGGCGACGCCATCGCCGCGATGCAGCAATTAGCGAGCGCACAATTGCCCGCTGACTACAGCTATGCCTGGAGCGGGGAAGCCTTCGAGGAAAACAAGGCCGGCAACACCACGGTGCTGGTGTTCGCCTTCGGCATCATCATGGTGTTCCTCATCCTGGCGGCGCAGTACGAGTCCTGGTCGCTGCCGCTGACCGTTCTGAGCGCGGTGCCCTTCGGCATCTTCGGGGCGTTGGTGGCCATCTGGGCGCGGGGGATTTCCAACGACGTCTACTTCCAGATCGGCCTGGTGACCCTGGTCGGTCTGGCCGCGAAGAACGCCATCCTTATCGTCGAGTTCGTGATTCTCCAGCGACAGGCAGGCCTGTCGCCCATGGAGGCGGTACTCAAGGCGGCCGAGCTGCGCCTGCGGCCGATCGTCATGACTTCCCTGGCATTCATCTTCGGTGCCGTGCCCCTGGCCATTGCCAGCGGAGCCGGTTCCAACTCCCGCCACTCCATTGGGACCGGCATCATCGGCGGCATGATTGCAGCGACCAGCCTGGCGCTGTTGTTCGTGCCGTTGTTCTCCTACCTCGTCGAGCGCGTCGCCGAGCGGCGGGAGCAGCGCAAGGCCACCGAGCAGCCGTCTGGCAACGCTGTTGAAGCAGTCAAGGAGGCGCAATGATGCAGGCCCGTAAACTCATGCTGGCGATTGCCATGGCATCGCTGGCCGGCTGCATGATCGGCCCCGATTACCAGCGTCCCGAGGTGAAGGTGCCGGAAAGCTACCGTGCGCACCTCACCAGCAGTTCGGCACAAGTGGACGGCCCCTGGTGGGGGCAGTTCGGTTCACCGACGCTCTCCGCGCTGGTCAGCGAGGGGCTGCACAGCAACCTGAACCTGCAGCGCGCCACCGAACGTATCGAACAGTACCGCGGGCAATTGCAGTCCGTGCGCGCCGGGCTGTTCCCACAGCTGGGCGTAGGGCTGGGTGCCCAGCGGGCGCTGAGTGACCAATTCGTCGGTACGCCGCTGGCCGCCTTCGACGGCGTCAGCAACCAGTACCAGGCGGGGCTCAGCGCCAGCTGGGAAATCGACCTGTGGGGACGTCTGCGTCGGCAGAGCGAGGCCGCCACCGCGCAACTGCTCGGTGCCCAGTACGCCCAGCGGGGCGTGGCCCTCAGCCTGGCGGCGTCGATCAGCGAGGGCTACATCAACCTGCTGGCGCTGGATGAGCAACTGGCCGTTGCCGAGCAGACGCTGCAGGCGCGCAAGCAGGCCCTGGACATCTTCCAGAAGCGCTACGACCGTGGCGTCATCCGGCAGATGGAACTCAACCAGGCGCAGAACGACTACTGGTCGACGGCCGCTGCCATTCCGCCGCTGCGCTCCAGGATTGCCGCGGCGGAAAACTCCCTGTCGGTGCTGCTGGGCCGTGCGCCCGGTCCTATCGTGCGTCCTGAGCGTCTTTCGCAACTGAAGCTGCCCGTCGTGCCCGGTGTGCTGCCGGCGACACTGCTATCGCGGCGGCCGGACGTGCTGCAGGCGGAGCAGGATGTGGTTGCCAGCAATGCCATGGTGGGCGCTGCCGAGGCGCTCTATCTGCCGTCCTTGAACCTGTCGGGCATGATCGGCTTCAGTCGCGGGGAAACCGGCCAACTGTTCGAAAACGCGTCGAAGGTCTGGAAGCTGGCAACGGGCATTAACCAGACCCTGTTCGATGGCGGTTCGATCTCCGGCCAGGTGGTGCAGGCGAAGTCCCAGTACCGGCAGGCGGTGCTGGCTTATCAGAGCGCCGTGCAGTCTGCCCTGGTGGATGTGAACAACGCCCTGGTCGATACCCGGGAGACTGCTGCGCAACTGGCGGCGGTGGAACGGCAGACCACTGCGCTGCGCAGTTACGCCGGCCAGGCGCGTCGGTTGTACGAGGGGGGCTATACCACTTACCTGGATGTCACCACCGCAGAAGAGAAACTGTTTGATGGCGAGTTGCAGGCCGTGAGCGGCCGCTTGGCGGTACTCAATGCCTTCAACTCACTCTATCTGGCGGTCGGAGGGGAAGTGGCGAGTGACGATGCGCTGCTTTTTCGTCCGCTGACCAAGCGCTGATCGGTTGCGGGCGTCGTCCACAGAGGCGCAGGTTCAGGGGTTGCTCACCAGGTTCAGCCAGTCCTGGAAGCGCTGTACTTTCGACAGCCCACATTTGTCGGACGCGATATCCAACCAGTAACCGTAAGGGCCGATCACCTCAACCGGGGTGATCGGCAGCAGGCTGCCGGTCGCCAGTTCACGCTCGATCATCTGCCGGTCGATCACCGCCAACCCTCCTCCGGCCAGAGCCGTGTGGATGACCTGGTCCAGGGTGCTGAACTCGATGCCGCTGCTGGCATCGATATCATTGCGGCCCACGGCCTCCAGCCAGTTTTCCCAGACCTTCAGGCGCTTGCCTTCATGCAGGATGTGCAGCAACGGGTGGGCGCTGAGTTCGGGCGGTTGCTCTGCATCGAACAGCTCCGGGCTGGCCACGGCGATGTGGCGCTCCATCACTAGCAGCTCGCTGTGGCAGCTTGTGGCCTGTTGCTGGCCGAAGCGGATGCGGCAGTCCAGCTCGCCAACGCTCTCGCCTTCCAGGTGATTGGTCACGCTCAGGCTTATATCGGGGTAGCGCTGCAGGAAGCCGCGCAGGCGTGGCGACAGCCAGCGTGTGCCCCAGGTGGGGGGCGCGAGGATGCGCAGGCGCTGGCGCAGGTTGGGTACGCGCACGGCCTGCAGGGCGCGCTCGATCTGGTCGAAGGCATCGCCCAGGTGCGGGGCAAGAGCACCGCCGGCTTCGGTCAGGGTCAGGCCGCGTGGAGTCCGTAGGAAAAGGCTGATTCCAAGGTATTCCTCCAGTTGCTTGATCTGCCGGCTGACGGCTCCCTGGGTGACATTCAAGGCCTCGGCCGCGCGATTGAAACTGCGGTGGTGGGCCACTTCTTCGAAGACGCGGAGCATGGTCAGGGGCGGCAGATTACGCATGGCGGGGCCATCCGGAGGTGCGCTCGGGGCGCGGGCTTTTTTCGCTGATTCTAGCGATGGCGAGGCTTTCGGAGTATGCGTTTTTCTCGGGTTTGGACTGCGATTTAGTCGTTTGTGTGGTGGCTCGGCCAAGGGCTAGTTTCGGCCGCGCTCGCGTACCGGGGAGCACCGGGCGCGGGCGACGCCAATAACGACAAGAAACCAGCCGAGGCACCTCCAACGTGGCCAGACTCCACCTGCCGTTCCTGCTTCCCGCACTCTTCGCCCTGAGTTCCACCGCCATTGCCGTACCGGTGACCGACAACCTGGACATCGGCGGCGCCGTGCGCGCACGCTGGGACCACGACCCGGACCGCGATATCGAGAAGTTCGGCATCGACACCGCGATGCTGCGCGTCACCTACACCTCCGACACCTGGATCGGCGCGGCGCGCTACCGCTGGTACGGCAAGGACTATCCCTACCAGTACACCCAGCACTTTGGTGACGTGAACTTCGCCGAGTACGCCTGGATCGGCTATCGCTTCGATCCGGACCGGCAGATCCAGGTCGGCCTCAACCAGATTCCCTTCGGCCTGCAGCCCTTCTTCGGCAGCACCTTCTACGAGACCCTCGGCAACGTCATCGGCCTGGAAGACGTCAACGACGTGGGCGTGAAGTACATCCAGCAGCAGGGCGACTGGAACCTGCAGGTCGGCGCCTATAGCCGCCCAGCCTGGGAGGGTAACGGCACCAGCAACGGCACCACTTATTCCACCGTGGTGACGTCGGCGGACGGCTATGTCGGCGACGGCTCGCGCAACAAGGAGCGGCAGATCCTGGTCGGTCGCCTGGCGCGTTCGCTGCAGCTGGGCGACTGGAAATCCGAAGTCGGCTTCTCCGCGCTGACCTCGCGCCTGGAGAACCAGGACACCGACGACAACGGCCGCCGCAATGCCTACGCCATTCACTACGCCGGCCAGAACGGCCCCTGGGGCGTGCAGTTGCAGGCTGCGCGCCAGCAGATGTCGCCCCGAAATCCGGGGAGCGACGAGGTGGTCACATTCGGTGGGTACGACGGTACGTTCAACGTCGCCAGTCGCGGTAACCTGTATGTCGGCGACCTGAGCTACAGCATTCCGGGAAGTTTCCTCGATGGTTGGGTCAGCGGCGTGAAGGTCTATGGCAACTACAGCGCCTTCGACAAATCCGCTGACGACTTCAAGACTTCGCAGCGCTTCATCCTCGGCACTTCCTTCTCGGTGAAGGCGGTGTACATCGCCGTGGAATGGCTCAATGGCCGCAACGATCCGTACATCGGTGGCAGCAACTACACCCAGAGTCTGGCCGAAGGTGGCACCAGCCACTGGGAGAACCAGCTGTACGCGAATGTCGGCTATTACTTCTGATAGCGCGCTGACAAGGCCCGCGCGGCAACGGCCACGGGGCAGGGAAGGGTGGGTGAAACGCAAGATTCCGGCGCTCAATGCGCTGAAGGCCTTCGAAGTGGCCGGCAGCACGGGGAGCTTCACCCGTGCGGCCGAGCTGCTCAACGTGACCCAGAGTGCGGTCAGCCGCCAGGTGCGGCAGCTGGAGGAGCAGTTGGGCGAGAGCCTGCTGGTGCGCCGGCATCATCACCTGGAGCTGACCGAGGCCGGGCGTGTGCTGCTGCGTGCGCTGCAGCTGTCGTTCGACCGCATCGAGCTGACGGTGCGCGGTATCCAGCAGCGTCACCACCTCAATCGCCTGCGGGTCAACGCGCCGCCTACCTTCGCTCTGCGCTGGCTACTGCCGCGCCTGTCGCGTCTGCGCGAAGCGCACCCCGATCTGGAGGTCAGCCTGACCACCAACCTGCAGGACAGCCTCGCACAGAGCAGTACGCTGGACTGTGCGATCCGTTTCGGCAATGGCGAATGGGACGGCCTGGACAGCTCGCTGCTGATGCACGAGCGGCATATCGCGGTGTGCTCACCCAGCCTGCTGGCGCAGCGCGAGGAACAGGACATCGACCTGCGCAGCATGACTTTGCTGCATGTGCTGGCCCGCGACGACCAGCGTTTCCTGACCTGGCGGCATTGGCTTGATGCGGCGAAGATCCAGGGCGTCGACTTGCAGGGCGGCTACGAATTCGACTTGCTGGACATGGCCATCCGCGCGGCCATCGACGGGCTGGGTATCACCATCGCCGACCGGCAGATGGTTGCCCGCGAGCTCGCGGCAGGGCAACTGGTGCAGATGCTCGACGTCGAGGTGCAGGGGCACCAGTCCTACTGGTGGGTCAGCCGGCCGGAGCAGGAGCTGCCGTCCCACGTCCAGCGCTTCCACGAGTGGTTGCAGCAGGAGGTCTGGATGACCGAGCGCAACCTGGCAGGATCGGGCTCCGTCATCAGTCTTTCCTGAAAGAACCCGTCGCCATTTCCCGCAGGAAGTGGCGACTTTCCTGCGCGCACTAACCTGCGTTTTTTGCATGTTATGAGGGTCTATTAATCGCTTGTCGCGGCCTGGGCGCCTGTCGAAACTTCGGCCAACCGATAACGACAAGAGTCACCTCCATGCCTGCGCCGCGCTGCCTTGCCCGTCGCCTGCATGAGCCAGCCTGCACCTTGTCGTTGCCTGGGGCCGCCACCGGCCCGAAGCCTTGCTGAACGACAGGACATGACCATGCGTACAGATCGACACTTCATCGACGGCCGTTTCGCCGACGCCTCCTCCGCCCACATCGCAGTCTTCGACCCGGCGACCGAGCAGCAGGTGGCCCAGGTGCCGGCCGCGACCGAAGCCGATGTGCGCAACGCCGTCGAAGCCGCCGCCCGCGCCCAGCGCAGTTGGGCGCGCCTGCCGGCGATTGAGCGCGGCGAGCACCTGCGCCGCTTCGCTGACGCCCTGGAGCGCAACGCAGAGCGCATCGGCGCCGCGCTGGCTGCCGAGTCTGGCAAGAGCCTCGCCGATGCCAGCAGCGAAGCCTTCTACGCCGGCCAGATCACCCGCTACCACGCCGAATGGGCGCGCCGAATCGAAGGCGAGGTGATCCCCAGCGATTCCACCGACGAAACCATCCTGCTGCAGCGCGAGCCGATCGGCGTAGTCGCAGCACTCATCCCGTTCAACTACCCGGTCTACACCTTCCTGCGCAAAGTCGCGCCGGCGCTGATCACCGGCAACACGGTGGTGGTGCGTCCGAGCAACAACACCCCGACCTCGGCCTTCGAGATCGCCCGTTGTGCCGAGGAGGCCGGCCTGCCCGCTGGCGTGCTGAACGTGCTGACCATGAACCACGACGTCGCCGCCGTGCTCTGCCAGCAGCCGCAGATCGGCCTGATCACCCTGACCGGCAGCGTCGGCGCCGGCCGCATCGTGCTCGATTACTGCAAGGCCAACATCGCCAAGCCATCCCTGGAGCTGGGCGGCAAGACCCCGGCGATCATCGAGGCCGACGCCGACCTGGAGAAGGCCGCCGCCGCCATCGTCGCTTCCAAGACCACCCACTGCGGCCAGCTGTGCACTGCCATCGAGCGCGTTTACGTGCAGGCCAGCGTGCATGATCGCTTCCTCGCCCTGCTGCGCGAGAAGATGGCTGCCGTGCGCATCGGCAACCGTGCCGAAGACGCCAGCCTGATGGGCCCGCTGCAATACGGCCGTGCCCGCGCCGATGTGCATGCCAAGGTGCAGCGCGCGCTGGCCGAGGGCGCCGTGCTGGAGTGTGGCGGCGTGCTGCCCGAGGGTGCCGGCCACTTCTACCCGGCGACCCTGCTCAGCGGCTGCCGCCAGGACATGGAGATCGTCCAGGAGGAAATCTTCGGCCCGGTGCTGCCGGTGCTGTCCTACGAGACTCTCGACGACGCGCTGGCCATGGCCAACGACCACCAGTTCGGCCTGTCCTCGGTGCTGTTCACCGAGAACTACCGCAACGCCATGAAAGTCGCCAACCACATCGAGGCCGGCGAGATCTACATCAACCGCACGCCCGCCGACCCCTACCAGGGCTTCCACGCCGGCTGGAAGCGCTCCGGCCTGGGCGGCGACGACGGCAAGCACGGGATGCTGGAGTTCACCCAGACGCGCCTCGTGGTCCTCAAGTTCTGATCCACCGACTCCTGTTCCACCGGGGGCCCGCTGCCCGGGCCCCGATACTCCCACTGCTGTTCCGACCCGTTGCCGGCGGCTGATCCGGCTCCGAGATGCATAATGAAAAAAACAATAAGTGCAGAGGCCATGAGCATGGCCGCGCCAAGTAACGCCAGTCTCACACGCTACATCCAGCTCGCCCTGCTCGTGCTCGCAGCGGGGGCGATCTATCCCATGCTCTACCTGCGTCAGGTGTACCAGAGCACCATGCTCGAGGCGCTGGCGATCAACAACAGCGAACTGGGCTACCTCTACTCGATCCTCGGCACCGCCTTCCTGCTCAGTTACCTGCCCAGTGGCTGGCTGGCCGACCGCCTGTCGCCGCGTTTCCTGATCAGCTTCTCGCTGATCGGCACCGGCCTGCTGGGCATGTGGTACGCCATGCTGCCGGGCTTCAACACCTTGCTGGTGATCTTCTGCGGCTTCGGCATTACCACCGGCCTGACGTTCTGGGCAGCGCTGATCAAGCGGGTGAAGATGCTCGCCGGCGAAGACGAACAGGGCCGGTTCTTCGGCGTGCTCGATGGAGGGCGTGGACTGGTCGAGGCGCTGCTGGCGACCATCGCCATCGCGCTGTTCGCCTACGTCACCGAGACCCGCGGCGGGAAGAACGCCCAGGGCCTGCAACTGGTGATTCACCTGTATGCAGTCTTCTGCATCGTGCTCGGTGCCGCGTTGATGCTGGTGCGCGATCCGCAGAAGAACGTGCGCAACGGCGACGGCGAGAAAGGCAATCTGCTGGCTGACTTCAAGACCCTGCTGCGCATCCCCGAGCTGTGGCTGGTCACCGCCATCGTGTTCTGCGGCTACCACTTCTTCTGGGCTACCTACAGCTTCTCGGCCTACCTGCAGGAAGGCGGTTTCGGCCTCTCCGCCACCGCGGCGGGCGTGATCACCACCGTCAAGCTGTGGATGCGTCCGCTGGGCGGCATCGGCGGCGGCTGGCTGGGCGACCGCTTCTCCCGCGCCGGCGTGCTGACCTGGGCGATGCTGCTGGCGGCGCTGGGGATGATCGGTCTGATCGTGCTGCCGAGCCTGCATGTGTTGGGCGTGCTGATCTTCCTGGTGATCTTCATCGGCCTGATGACCTACGCCATCCGTGGCCTGTACTGGGCAATCCTCGATGACTGCCACATCCCGATGCGCGTCACCGGCCTGGCCATCGGCATCATCTCGGTACTGGGCTACGCCCCGGACGCCTACCTGCCGCTGCTCAACGGCTACATCACCGACCGCTTCCCCGGCTTCGTCGGTTACCAGATCTATTTCTCCTACGTCGTGGTGATGGGCCTGCTGGGCGTGGTCGCCACCCTGATCCTGAACAAACGCATCCAGAAGCGAGCGAAGCAAGCATGAAGATCGTCTCTCTCGAAACCCATGTGGTCGCCGTCCCGCCGCCCCATGTCGGCGGCATGTACTGGCTGTTCGTCAAGCTGAAGACTGACTGCGGCATCGAAGGCGTCGGCGAAATCTATGCCGCCACCTTCCACCCCAAGGTGATGGTTCCGGCCATCGAAGACGTGTTCGGTCGCTACCTGGAGAACCAGGACCCGCACCACATCGAGCGCTTCTTCCGCCGCGCCTATTCGAGCGGTTTCACCCAGCGCCCCGACCTGACCATGATGGGCATCGTCAGCGGCCTGGAAATGGCCTGCTGGGACATCATCGGCAAGGCAGCGAACAAGCCGGTGTACGAGCTGCTCGGCGGCAAGGTCCACGAGCGCCTGCGCTCCTACACCTACCTGTACCCGAAGAACGCCCAGGGCGAGTACGACTACTCCGACCCGGACCTGGCCGCCGAGTGCGCCATCGAGAACATGAAGCTGGGCTTCACCGCGTTGAAGTTCGACCCGGCCGGCCCCTACACCGCCTTCTCCGGCCACCAGATTTCCCTGGAAGTGCTGGAGCGCTGTGAGACCTTCTGCCGCAAGATTCGCGAAGCGGTGGGCAACAAGTGTGACCTGCTGTTCGGCACCCACGGGCAGATGGTGCCGTCCTCGGCGATTCGCCTGGCCAAGCGCCTGGAGAAGTACGACCCGCTGTGGTTCGAAGAACCGATTCCGCCGGGCCAGGAAGAGGCCATGGGCCAGGTCGCCGCCAAGACCAGCATCCCGATTGCCACCGGCGAGCGCCTGACCACCAAGTACGAGTTCTTCAAGCTGCTGCAGGCCGGCGGTGCGTCGATCCTGCAGATGAACGTCGGTCGCTGCGGCGGCCTGCTGGAGGGCAAGAAGATTGCCTCCATGGCCGAAGCCTTCTATGCGCAGATCGCGCCGCACCTCTACAACGGCCCCATCGGCGCGGCAGCGAGCTTCCAGCTGGCGGCCTGCACGCCGAACTTCCTGATCCAGGAAAGCATCGGCACCTGGGGCGGCTTCCATGCCGAGGTCCTGAAAAAGCCGCTGCAGTGGGAAGACGGCTACATCATCCCGTCCAGCGAACCCGGCCTGGGCGTCGAGCTGAACATGGACGTGGTGCGTGCGCACAGCCCGTATACCGGCGAGCGCCTGCACCTGCAGATGGGGCCGGACCCCGTCGACGTGAAAGACAACGCACCAGCCAAAGGCTGATGCCGGACCCGCTCCCGGCAGAACGGGAGCGGGGTTCTACCCAACACCGCGGTACGCATTCCATGAAATACGACTACATCATCGTCGGCGCCGGTTCCGCCGGCTGCATCCTCGCCGCCCGCCTGAGCGAGTCGGGCGAACACAGCGTCCTGCTGCTGGAGGCCGGCGGCAAGGACAGCTCGCACTGGTTCAGGATCCCGGTGGGCTTCGCCAAGCTCTACTACAACCCGACCTTCAACTGGATGTATTACAGCCAGCCGCAGCCGCAGCTCGCCAACCGCCAGTTGTATGCGCCGCGCGGCAAGGTCCAGGGTGGTTCCGGGTCGATCAACGCGATGATCTACGTGCGTGGCCAGGCCCATGACTTCGATGATTGGGCAGCTGACGGCAACGAAGGCTGGTCGTTCAAGGACGTGCTGCCGTACTTCCGCAAGCTGGAATCGCACCCGCTGGGCAACACCGAGTACCACGGCGCCGACGGCCCGATCCGCATCACGCCGATGAAGGGCCATACCCACCCGATCTGCGACAGCTTCCTCGAAGGCTGCCAGGAACTCGGCTATCCGTTGAGCGACGACTTCAACGGCAAGGACTTCGAAGGCGCCGGCCTCTATGACGTCAACACGAAGAATGGTCAGCGCTGCTCCAGCAGTTTCGCCTACCTGCACCCGGCGCAGAACCGCGCCAACCTGACCATCGAGCGCAACGCGCTGGTGGAGCGCGTGCTGTTCGACGAGAACAAGCGCGCCGTCGGCGTGAGCGTGAAGCAGAGCGGTGTGCAGCGCGAATTCCATGCCGAACGCGAAGTCATCCTCGCTGCCGGCGCGGTGGACTCGCCCAAGCTGTTGCAACTCTCCGGCGTTGCCGACCGCGAGCTGCTGGAGGAACACAAGATTCCCCAGGTCCACGAGCTGCCGGCGGTGGGCAAGAACCTGCAGGATCACCTGTGCGTCAGCTACTACTACAAGGCCAACATCCGCACCCTGAACGACGACTTCGGTTCGCTGTTTGGCCAAGCCAAGCTGGGCCTGGAGTACCTGCTGACCCGCAAGGGCCCGCTGTCGATGAGCGTGAACCAGAGCGGCGGCTTCTTCCGCAGTGATGAGGCGCTGGAGCACCCGAACCTGCAGCTGTACTTCAACCCGTTGTCGTACCAGATCCCCAAGAGCAACAAGGCCAGCCTGAAACCCGAGCCGTACTCGGGCTTCCTGCTCTGTTTCAACCCTTGCCGGCCGACCAGCCGCGGCGAAATCCGCATCGCCTCGAAGAACCCGGCCGACGCCGCGCTGATCGACCCGAACTACCTGAGCACGCAGAAGGACATCGACGAAGCCATCCAGGGCAGTCACCTGATCCGCAAGATCATGAATGCCCCGGCGCTGAAGAAAATCACCGTCGAAGAAGTGCTGCCCGGTCCGGTAACTCAGACCGACGAGCAGATGCTGCAGTACTTCCGCGAGAACTGCGGTTCGATCTACCACCTGTGCGGCAGCTGCGCCATGGGCAGCGATCCGCAGACCTCGGTGGTGGACAACCGCCTGCGCGTGCACGGCCTCAAGGGTTTGCGCGTGGTCGATGCGTCGATCTTCCCCAACGTCACCTCCGGCAATACCAACGCCGCGGTGATGATGGTGGCGGAGAAGGGCGCCGACCTGATCCTCGAGGACGCCCGTCAGGTCGCCGAGCAACGCCCGAGCGCCAGACAGGCCCAGCGCGCGGCGGTGTAGTAGCGGCGTATTACCCCGCTGCTGGCGCGACTGTCTAAGCTCTCCCGCATGCCCGGCCAACAAGGCCGGGCCCTGCCGGGAGGATGTCCCAGATGGCCGCGAAGAAGATCCTGATGCTGGTCGGCGACTACGCCGAAGACTACGAAACCATGGTGCCGTTCCAGGCACTGCTGATGGTCGGGCACATCGTCCACGCCGTCTGCCCGGACAAGAAGGCCGGCCAGAGCATCCGCACCGCCATCCACGATTTCGAGGGCGACCAGACCTACAGCGAGAAGCCCGGTCACAACTTTGCCCTCAACGCCAACTTCGCCGATGTGCGCGCCGAAGACTACGACGCGCTGCTGATTCCCGGCGGCCGCGCCCCGGAATACCTGCGCCTGAATGCCAAGGTGATCGAGTTGGTGAAAGCCTTCGATGTCGCGAAGAAGCCCATCGCCGCCGTTTGCCATGGCGCCCAGCTGCTGGCCGCTGCCGGCGTGCTCAAGGGCCGTGCCTGCAGTGCCTATCCGGCCTGTGGTCCGGAAGTGACGCTGGCCGGTGGTGAGTATGTGGACATCCCGGTAGACGCGGCCCATGTCGATGGCAACCTGGTTACCGCCCCGGCCTGGCCGGCGCATCCGGCGTGGCTGGCGAAGTTCCTCGAGGTGCTGGGCACGAAGATCAGCCTGTAGACTGGCCCGATCCCGAAGCAGGAGAAGCCGCCCATGTGCGAACTCTATGTAAAGGCCGACCCGATTCTCTACGAGTCGCGCTCGCGCTCGCTGCGTATCCGCGGCGTGGTCACCACGTTGCGCCTGGAGAATCAGTTCTGGGACATCCTGCGCGAGATTGCCGAGGTGGACGGCATGACCACCAATCAGCTGATCACCAAGCTCTATGACGAGGTGATGGACTACCGCGGGGAGGTGGTGAACTTCGCTTCCTTCCTGCGGGTGAGCTGCACGCGCTTTCTGGCGCAACGCCGGGACAAGGTGACGGAGCTGAGTCTGGTGGCGCGTAGCGCGTCCTGATTCAGCTTCCACGCACGGTGATTGCCGAATAGTCCGATCCCGGAAGCTGGCGCGGTCTTCCTAGACTGCCGCGTTGCCAGTTTCCGGGAGTTTCCCATGTCATCCAGTTTCCGCTCGTTGCTCCTCTCAGCCCTGCTGGCGGGAGGCATTGTCGGGCTATCGATCGCCGAGCCCAGCTCCGAGGAGCGCGAGGCCATCACGGCCTATCAGCAGAAAGCCTTCGTCGAGCAGTTGCGCGACATCCATGAGTCCGCCGGTTTCGCCGTTCCCGTCGAGGTGGACTGGGAGAGCATCGCCCTGCCGGGGCAGGCCGCTCATTACGCCGCCGAGGATTATTGGACCAATGTGTACTTCGTGCCGTTGGCCGAGGCACTGGAAATGCTGACCTCCTACGAGCAGGGGCGGCAGGCGGTGCAGGGCAAGCTGAAGCGAGTCGTTGTCCGCTATGACGCCAGCCAGGCTGCGACGGGCGATTACCGCAGCAAAGTGGCACTGGAGTCGGGTGTGCTGAACATCAACTTCAAGCCGGCATCAGCGGCCGAGCAGATCGAAGAACGCACCGAGGCCATCCAGTCGAGCCTGGAAACCCTGCTCTGATTCTCGCGCGCATGAAAAAGCCCGGCACAGGGCCGGGCTTTTTCAGGGAGCGGTCAGGCAGTGATTACTGCACTTCCACTGCCAGGTTCTCGGCGATCTTCTTCTGCCAGATGGCCGGGCCGGTGATGTGCACCGACTCGCCATTGGTGTCGACCGCAACGGTCACCGGCATGTCTTTGACTTCGAACTCGTAGATCGCTTCCATGCCCAGCTCGGCGAAGGCCAGGACCTTGGACTTCTTGATCGCCTGGGCGACCAGGTAGGCGGCGCCGCCTACGGCCATCAGGTAGACGGCCTTGTTGTCCTTGATCGCCTCGATGGCGATGGGGCCGCGCTCGGACTTGCCGATCATGCCCAGCAGACCGGTCTGCTCGAGGATCTGGCGGGTGAACTTGTCCATGCGGGTTGCGGTGGTCGGGCCAGCCGGGCCAACCACTTCGTCACCGACCGGATCGACCGGGCCGACGTAGTAGATGAAGCGGCCCTTGAGGTCCACCGGCAGCTCTTCGCCCTTGTTCAGCATGTCGACCATGCGCTTGTGCGCAGCGTCGCGGCCGGTGAGCATCTTGCCGTTGAGCAGGATGGTCTCGCCCGGCTTCCAGCTCTGTACTTCTTCCGGGGTGATGCTGTCGAGGTTGACGCGGCGCGCGGACGGGCCGGCTTCCCAGACGATTTCCGGGTAGGCGTCCAGGGACGGCGCTTCCAGTTCGGCCGGGCCCGAGCCGTCGAGCACGAAGTGCGCGTGACGGGTGGCGGCGCAGTTGGGGATCATGCAGACCGGCAGCGAGGCGGCGTGGGTCGGGTAGTCCATGATCTTCACGTCGAGCACGGTGGTCAGGCCGCCCAGGCCCTGGGCGCCGATGCCCAGCTGGTTGACCTTCTCGAACAGCTCGAGGCGCATTTCCTCGATCTTGTTCTGCGGGCCACGGGCCTTCAGTTCGTGGATGTCGATCTCGTCCATCAGGACTTCCTTCGCCATCACTGCGGCTTTCTCGGCGGTACCGCCGATGCCGATGCCGAGCATGCCCGGCGGGCACCAGCCGGCGCCCATGGTCGGAACGGTCTTCAGCACCCAGTCGACGATGGAGTCGGACGGGTTGAGCATGGCCATCTTCGACTTGTTCTCGGAGCCGCCGCCCTTGGCCGCGACGTCCACTTCCACGGTGTTGCCAGGGACGATGGAGTAGTGGATCACCGCCGGGGTGTTGTCCTTGGTGTTCTTACGCGCACCGGCCGGGTCGGCCAGGATGGAGGCGCGCAGGACGTTCTCCGGCAGGTTGTAGGCGCGACGTACGCCTTCGTTGATCATGTCGTCGACGCTCATGGTGGCGCCGGCCCAGCTCACGTCCATGCCGACGCGGACGAACACGGTGACGATACCGGTGTCCTGGCAGATCGGGCGGTGGCCGGTAGCGCACATGCGCGAGTTGATCAGGATCTGCGCCATCGAGTCCCGGGCAGCCGGCGATTCTTCGCGCAGGTAGGCCTCATGCATGGCCTGGATGAAATCAACCGGGTGGTAGTAGGAGATGAACTGCAGGGCATCGGCGACGCTCTGGATCAGGTCGTCTTGCTTGATCACGGCCATGGAGCACGGTCCTCTTCAGGCGGGTAAGACAGGCTCTGGGCCTGTTACATCGGGAGTTCGCCGACACGGCTGCGGCGAAAAAAGGCGCCATAGTATACCGCTGCGGCCGCTTGCCGCGCACCCGCCAGCGATCCGACCTTGGTCCCAGATAGCCTGTCATCGCCCACATTCCGATCGGCTAGGCACTGGGGCGCTTTGATAGTAGAGTGAAGGCCAGGTGCCATTACGGGACGGAGCCCCATGAGCACGCTGAAACCACCTCTGAAGCAGCACGCCTTACAAAAACTACTCATCAGGCGATTCGGCATGGCCCTCGGGACCTATGCCCTGGCGCTTCTGTTGTTGTGGTTGGCCGTGTTCGGCGAGTTCTACCGCGCCCCCGTCAGCTTTGCCCTGACCTGCACCTTGCTGGTCGCCGGCAGTCAGCTGGTGTTCGCCTGGCTGTTCTTCAGCGGGCGCAACCAGCGTTTCACCGACCCGAGCATGACCGAGCCGCAGGTGCTGGTGGCGGTGGTCTGGAATACCCTGTTCCTGGCAAACGTCGACACTGCGCGCGGCACGCTGATGGTGCTGTACGTGCTGATTCTGCTGTTCGGCGTGTTCCAGTTGCAGCCACGGGTATTCGCCCGCTGCGCCGCGCTGGCCTTCATCGCCTTCGCCGGGCTCAACCTGCACGAAGCCTTCCAGCAACGCCTGCAACTGCCGGCCCAGGCCGTGCTGCAATTGCTGGTGCTGTTCATCGTGCTCACCTGGCTGAGCCTGTTTGCCGGTTATGTGCAGTCGTTGCGCCAACGCATGCGCCAGCGTCGCTACGCGCTGCAGGCTCACCAGGACACGCTGCGCGGCATGATGCGCCAGCTCGAAGACCTGGTGGCCACCGACGAACTCACCGGGCTGTTCAATCGCCGGCACTTCATTCGCCTGGCCGGCCGTGCGCTGGAGGAAATGCGTGCTGGCCAGCGCCACGGCCTGGCGCTGATCGACCTGGACCACTTCAAGCGGATCAACGACGTTCACGGCCACGCCGCCGGTGACCGTGTGCTGCAGACCTTCGCCGCCGTGGCGCGGGCCTGTCTGCGCGAAGGCGACGTGCTGGCGCGCTACGGTGGTGAGGAGTTCGTCCTGCTGCTCCCCAACGCCGATGCCGACCGTCTGACGACCTGCTGTGAGCGTCTGCGCATGGCCTACGCGGCGGCGGAGCCGGTGGGCGTCAATATTGAAAGCCTGAGCCTCTCGGCGGGCATGACGCTGCTTGACGCCAACGATGACCTCGACGAGGCCTTGCAACGGGCCGACCAGGCGCTCTACCGTGCGAAACGCAGCGGACGCAATCGCTGCGATGCCGCATGGGAGTGGACGCGTGCCTGAGATACAGGCCGGATCGCAACGCTTTTCGGTAAGCCCCGGAGTCAACCTGCTCGATGCCCTGCGCGGGGCCGGCATTGCCGTGCCCTACAGCTGCCGGGCCGGCAGCTGCCACGCCTGCCTGGTGCGTTGCACCCGCGGCGAGGTGCTCGACGCCTTGCCCGAGGCCCTGGATAGCGCCCGGCGCGAAGCAGGCTGGCGACTGTCCTGCCAGTGTCGGGTGATCGAAGACCTGTCGGTGGAGGCCTTCGATCCCCAGCGCGATGGCCTGCCCGCGACGGTCGCTGAACTCGATTGGCCGGCGCAGGACGTGCTGCGCCTGCGCCTCACCCCACAACGGCCGCTGCGCTACGGCGCCGGGCAGCACCTGATTCTCTGGAGCACCGAGGGCATAGCGCGACCGTACTCGCTGGCCAGCGTGCCGGGGCTCGATCCCTGGCTGGAGTTCCACATCGACTGTCGCGAGCGCGGCGCCTTCGCTGATTTCGCCCGTGGCTTGAAGGTTGGCGACGGGCTGCGCCTGGGCGAACTGCGCGGCGGCGCGCTGCACTACGACCCGGAATGGCATGAGCGACCGCTGTTGCTGATGGCTTCCGGTACCGGCGTGGCGCCGCTCTGGGGTGTGCTGCGCGAAGCGCTGCGGCAGCATCACAGCGGGCCGATCCGCGTCATTCACCAGGCCCATGACCGTGCCGGGCATTACCTGGCCGAGCCCCTGCAATCCCTGGCCGCGAGCCATCCGGAGCTGGATGTCACGCTGATGACCACGGCCGAGTCGGCCGAGGTTTTGGCGCAACTCCGGCTTGTTTCGCGGCGAACCCTCGCCTTACTCTGCGGCCATCCCGCCAGCGTCGATACCTTTGCCCGCCGCCTTTACCTCTGCGGCGTGCCCCGTGGCCAGACGTTGGCCGACCTGTTCCTGCCCCACGCCTGAACCGGTCTCCATCCCTCAATAAGAACAAGGAATTGCCATGAGCGAACAGATTCTCGCCGAGCGCGAAGAGGGCCTGCTGACCCTGCGCCTGAATCGTCCGGACAAGATGAATGCGCTGACCCGCACCATGTACGCGGGCCTCGCTGATGCCCTGGAAGCGGCGCAGGAGGATCGTTCGGTGCGTGTGGTGCTGATCACCGGTAACGCCGAGTGCTTCACCAGCGGCAATGACATCGTCGACTTCCTCCAGGAGCCTCCCAGCGGCCCGGACAGTGCGGTGTTCCGCTTCATGCGCGCGCTGATGGAGTTCACCAAGCCGGTGGTCGCCGCCGTCGCCGGCCCGGCCGTGGGCATCGGCACCACGCTGTTGCTGCATTGCGACCAGGTGTTCATCGCCAAGGGCGCCAAGCTGAAGATGCCTTTCGTCAACCTGGGCCTGTGCCCGGAATTCGGCTCCAGCTTTTTGGTGCCGCGTCTGGTCGGCCCGGTGAAGGCTTCCAGCCTGTTGCTGCGCGGCGAAGGTTTCACCGGCGAGCAGGCCGTGGCCTACGGCATCGCCAATGAGGCGCTGGAGGATGGTGCGGCTGCCTACGAGCGCGCGCGGGCAGTCTGCCAGTCGCTGCAGCAATTGCCACCTGCGGCCGTGGCGCTGACCAAGCGCCTGCTCAAGGCGCCTTACATCGAAGAGCTGCGCAAAGTGGTGAGCGACGAAGGCCAGCACTTCGTGCAGCGCCTGCACTCGCCGGAAGCCCACGAAGCGCTGAGCGCCTTCACCCAGCGCCGCCAGCCGGATTTCTCGAAGTTCCTATGAAACGTGCACGCTGACATGGCGGTGGTGCTGGGCTAATGCGGCGCCCGTTGTAGGAGCGCGCCATGCGCGCGATCGCGGGCATGGCCCGCTCCTACAGGGGAACTCCAGCGTTACCCGGTGACGTAGGAGCGGACTTTGTCCGCGATAGGGCCGCGTCGTGCGGGAGGCCATCACGGACGGAGCCGCTCTTGCGAAAAGGTTTCCCACACAATCTGTGGAACGCGCTGTGGATAAGCTCTGGGGCAACCCGGCTAGCTCACGCCAGCCGTGCCCTGCAGGGGATTGAGCGGTATTTGAGCGATGTTCCGCAGGTTGCCCACATAAGGTGTGGAAGGTGCTGTGGATAAGCTCTGCTGCAATCGCTATAGGCCAGAAGCCACGCGGCTTGAAGCAGATTGAGCAAGAATTGAGCTACTCGCTGGAATCTGGCGACGGGGGCTCTGTGTAGGAGCGAGCTTGCTCGCGAACCGCTTGGCGCCGGTGTTGCCGGGCATGGTTCGCGAGCGTACAGCTCTGCATTGGCGCCAGAAATGAAAAGGCCGCCCTGGGGCGGCCTTTTCTTTTCATTTACAGCAGGATCAGGCCAGCAGGTCGCCCACGTGCAGCACCTTCATGGTGTTGGTGCCGCCCTGGGTGGTGTAGCTGTCGCCCTTGGTCAGGATCACCCAGTCGCCTTTGGTCACCACGCCACGCTGCAGCAGCGCGTCGACCGCTTCCTGGCTGACCCGCTCCGGCGGCAGGGCAGCCGGGTCGAACGGGATGGTTTCCACGCCACGGAACAGCGCCACGCGGGCCTGGGTCTCGCGGTGCGGGGAGTAGGCGAAGATCGGCACCGAGGAACGGATGCGCGACATGATCAGCGGGGTGTAACCGCTTTCGGTCAGGCAGATGATCGCCTTGATGCCCGGGAAGTGGTTGGCGGTGTACATGGTGGCCAGGGCGATGCTCTCGTCGCAGCGCTCGAAGGTCTGGCCGATACGGTGGCTGGACTTCTTGGTGGTCGGGTGCTTCTCGGCGCCGGCGCAGATGCGCGCCATGGCCTTCACCGCTTCCACCGGGTATTCGCCGGCGGCGGACTCTGCCGAGAGCATCACGGCGTCGGTGTAGTCGAGCACGGCGTTGGCCACGTCGGAGACTTCCGCGCGGGTCGGCATCGGGTTGTGGATCATCGACTCCATCATCTGGGTCGCGGTGATCACGGCCTTGTTGTAGCGGCGCGCGTGCAGAATGATCTTCTTCTGGATGCCTACCAGCTCGGCATCGCCGATTTCCACGCCGAGGTCGCCACGGGCCACCATCACGGCGTCGCTGGCGCGGATCAGGCCGTCCAGGGCTTCGTCGTCGGCCACGGCTTCGGCGCGCTCGATCTTGGCCACCAGCCAGGCGGTGCCGCCGGCTTCGGTGAGCAGGCTGCGGGCGTATTCCATGTCCTTGGCGTCACGCGGGAAGGACACGGCGACGTAGTCCAGGTCCATGCTCGCGGCCAGCTTGATGTCGGCCTTGTCCTTTTCCGTCAGGGCCGGAGCGGTGAGGCCGCCGCCACGGCGGTTGATGCCTTTATGGTCGGAAAGCGGGCCGCCGATGATCACTTCGCAGACCAGTTCGTCCGCCTTCACTTCCTTCACCGCCATGACCACGCGACCGTCGTCCAGCAGCAGTTCGTCGCCCACGCCGCAGTCCTTCACCAGGTCCGGGTAGTCGATGCCGACCACTTGCTGGTTGCCTTCGGTGCGCGGGTGGCTGGTGGAGAAGCGGAAGGTGTCGCCGACTGCCAGTTCGATGCGCTTGTTGGCGAACTTGGCGATGCGAATCTTCGGACCCTGCAGGTCGCCCAGCAGCGCCACGAAGCGGCCGTGCTTGGCGGCAATGTCGCGCACCAGCTGGGCGCGAGCGCGGTGTTCGTCGGGAGTGCCGTGGGAGAAGTTCAGACGGGCGACGTCGATCCCGGCGAGGATCAGCTGTTCCAGGACTTCGGGGGAATTGCTGGCTGGGCCGAGGGTGGCGACGATCTTGGTGCGGCGAAGGGACATGCGGGACTCCTAGGGGAAAGCAGCGGTCAGGCCGCCGCCGAAGCGGGTCCGGAGCGGCCAGGACGCCATCTTACTCTCTTTCAGGTGACTCTTTCAGGTCGCTGTCTCAGGCGGTCTGATCACCAGCAGGTCACATTCGACTTCCTCGAAGACCCGCTCGGCGGTCTGGCCGATCAGCGCATTGTCGAGCTGGCCACGGGCAATGGCGCCCATCAGCAGCAGGTCGATGGCGTGATCCTTCACATAAGCCGGGATTACTTCCTCGGCGAAACCCTGGCCCAGCAGCGTGCGTTGGCGGTCGATCTGCGGGTAATGCGCGAGCAGGGCATCGAAGGCTTCGCGGTGATGGGCCTGGGTACGCAGTACATAGTTGTCGTAGTCGGCCAGCAGCTCTGCGTTGAAGGCCAGGGTGTGCGGTAAAGCCATGTAGGCGTGCAGGTAGTGGTCATCCAGCTGCAGGCGTTGCCCCAGCTCGCGGGCCACCGTGATCAGCCGATGGTCCAGCGCGGCGGGGGCGTCGCCGGCATGTAGCGGATCGACGGCGGCACACAGGTTTTTCCCGGCCCACTCGCCGTGCTGCACCAGCCACAGCGGCTGCGGGCAGTGGCGGATCAGCTGCCAGTCGTTATTGGTGAGGAACAGGCGCTTGAGCAGGTTGTGGTGGTGTGCGGACTTGAGTACCAGGTCGGGCAGGGTCTGCTCGCAGTGGAGAACGACCTGGTGGTGCAGGGATTTGCCCCAGCGCACCTGGCAATGCACATCGAGGCCGGCCTCGCGCAGCGGCGCGGCCAGCTGTTGCAGCCAGGCCAGGCGCTCGTCCAGCAGGTTGCGCTGGGCGGTATCGAGGTCGCCACGTTCCAGCAGCAGGGCGTTGTCCAGCGCCGGGTTGTACTCGCAGGCCAGCAGTTCCAGGCGCGCGCCGCAACGCTGGGCGATCCAGCGGGCGCGAGTGAGCGCGGGCTGGTCCTCGCGGCTCGGGTCGATGATGACGAGCAGGTGCTGCAGCTTCATGGCGGAGTCCTCGCGCGCTCTGCGTTCTTTGCAGGGCAAGCGTAGACACTGGCGCCGGCCACGCGCCTTGACGTGGCTCAGCGGTGCGCGCGGGTTTTGTCGTCAGCTGCGCGGCGAGGTCTGGTCCAGCGCACGGTCCAGATGGCGGGCGCCCTTGTCGGCCAGTTCGCCGTTGGGGAACTCGGCAAGCTGCCGACGCAGGTAGGCGATGGCCTTTTCGCGATCCGGGTGCGGGTTGTCCGGTGCCATGTACATCAGGCCCAGCTGGTACAGCGCCTTCTCGCGGATATCCGCCGGGATGGCCGGATCGTTGGCGCCCAGCAGGTAGAGCTGGGCGGCTTCGTCGACGCGGCCCTTGAGCACGGCGCGGCGCGACAGCAGGGTCATGTCAGGATCCAGGGTCGGCTTGTTCAGGTCGAGGTTGTATTGCGGCTGCCAGTCGGCCAGCAACTGCTGGGCGGTCTTCTGCACCGGGTCCTTGGCGCGCTGGCGGATGATCAGCTCGCGGGCGTCGGCGTGTTCGGCGGCCTGGGTGCCGGGGAATTCACGGTCGATACGCTGGAAGTAGTCCATCGCCTTCGCATCGTCGCGCTGGTCGTTGTAGCGGCTCATATAGATCAGGCCGATCTGGTACAGCGCAATGGCGCGCACCTCGGGGCCGTAGCGGGTGTTGTCGTAGCCGGTGAGGTAGAGCTGCTCGGCGTCCGCACTCTTGCCATCGCGGATGGCCTGGGCGCTGTAGGTGAGCAGGTCGCCTTCTTCCTCCACGGCGGCGGTCATGCGCTTGTTCTTGAGTTGTTTGTACTCGGCCACCTCGCCAGTGGTGATCTGGGCGACGAACAGCGGTGTGGTGGGTGCGCAGGCGGCGAGCCAGGGCAGCAGCACGGCAAGCGGCAGGGCAGTCGACAGGGCGTGGGCGAAACGCATGGCAGCTCCTTTGCGCCAGGGCGAAGTCCACGTGAGTCTAGTGGCGGGCTACAGTACGGCCAAGACGGGCCGATACACTTCCCAACGGAGGATATGCCCATGCGAACCCTTTTCCTCGCGCTGCTGGCGCTGAGTGTTACCGGCTGCACCAGCTGGTCGATGAACTATCACCTGAACAACGCCTACCGCGCCTACAAGAGCGGCGACTGCCAACGCGTACAGCTGGAGCTCTCGGAAACCGAGCGCAAGGCCCGCGCGCGACCGTGGATCCAGCCGGAAATCTCCATGCTGCGCGGCCAGTGCCTGGAGCGCGAGAAGTTCTACGTCGACGCGGCGCAGACCTACCAGTTCATCATCGCCCGCTATCCCACCAGCGAGTATGCTTACCGGGCCAAGGCGCGCCTGGAAACGCTGCGGCTCAATGGTCGGCTGCCCGGAGATTCGCGCACCTATCCGGCCACACCCTGACCGCCGGTCGGTGGTGAACTTGAGCCAGGCCGATAGCTGGCTAATCTCTTGAGTGCTTCACGCAAGGAGGTATGAATGCGCGCCCTGTGGCTTTGTGCCTGGTGTTTCCCCCTGCTGGCTTCGGCGGATATCTACCGCTGGACCGACGCTCAGGGAAAGGTGCACTTCAGCGAAACACCACCGCCAGGGGCGCAACGCGTCGAGGTCAAGCCGCAGGTCGTCGAACGTGACGCGGCGACCCGCGAGCGCGAAGAGCGTACACGCCGTTTCTACGACGCGCGTCGAGATGAAAGCGCCGCCGCCCAGAACCAGGCAGCGGAGCAGCAGGCCAAGCTGGACCAGCAGTGCGCGAAGTGGCGCCGTGACCTGGATTCGCTCAGTCATGGCGGGCGGTACTTCTCGCAGGCCAGCGGTGGTGAAAGGACTTACTACAGCGATGCACAGATCGACGCCGCTCGTCAGGCGCTTAGCGCACGGCTGGCGGAAGGTTGTCGTTAGGACTGGCCCTGCCGGGGCAGCATCGTCATACTGGACGATATCTCATAGCGAAACGCCATTATGCGTCATCAACGACATATCGAGCGCCATCAGCTGCCCTACTACCTGAAGGTGTTCAACAGCATCACCGACAAGCCGATGGGTTACCTGGGCAACGTGTCGCTGGACGGGCTGCTTCTGATCAGCCAGCTGCCGATGCTGGTGGGTGGCCGCTTCGAAATGCGCCTGAAGATCCCCGGGCACGACGGCAAGCTGCAACTGATCGAGTTCGCTGCCACTTGCCAGTGGTGTCGCGAGGACGTCAATCCGGGCAACTACGATTCGGGCTTCAGCCTGTCGTCGCCGCCCATGGAATACGTCGAGCTGGTCGATGCGCTGCGCCGTTATTTCAGTTTTCGCCGGCAGGTGGAGTCGGTCTGAAGCGCAGGACGCGCTGACCGATCTGCACGGTGTGGGACGCCACGGAGTCGGCGTCCGGTGATGGCGCGCGGTTACAGCGCGCCAGCCTTCTTCCAGCCCAGGTAGCGGCTGATCAGTTCCGGCCCCAGCTGGCTCGGCCGCGCGTCGAGCACCGGCACGCCATGGGCCGCCAGTTTCTCGTGCAGGCCCGCGCGGGCATTCAGGTAATCCACTGCTCCGCAGTAAGCCAGGGCTTCCTCGAAACCTTCCACCGGCGTCTGGCGCAGGCGGTCCAGCACTTCCTCGCGCAAGCTCGCGACCAGTACGCGGTGCTGGCGCCCGAGGCGTTTCACCGCGGCCACCAGTTCCTCGTCATCCTCGTCGCGCAGGTTGGTCACGATCACCACCAGCGCGCGGCGGCGCTGGCGGGTGAGCACGGCCTGCACCGCGGCGGGGAAGTCCGCCGGGCGCTGGCTGCTGCGCAGGTCGTAGACGCTGTTGAGCAGGGCGGTGAGCTGGGCGCTGCCCTTGGCCGGCGGCAGGTGGCGCGGCTGGTCGCTGGCAAAGGTCATCAGGCCCACTGCATCGCCCTGGCGCAACGCGACGTAGGCCAGCAGCAGGCTGGCGTTGAGCGAGTGGTCGAAGTGCGAAAGATCGCCGTCGTGGCTGCGCATGCGCCGGCCGCAGTCGAGCAGGAAGAGAATCTGCTGGTCGCGCTCGTCCTGGTATTCGCGGGCGATGGGCGTGCGCTTGCGCGCGGTAGCTTTCCAGTCGATCTGTCGCAGCGTATCGCCGTCGCGGAATTCTCGCAGCTGATGGAAATCCAGGCCCAGGCCGCGACGCTGCCCGGAGCGCACGCCGATGCGGTTCAGCCAGTGGTCCACGGCCATCAGTTCGGCGCCATACAGACGCGCGAAGTCGGGATAGACGCGGGTTTCGTCGCGCTGCTCCAGGTAGCGCCGGCCCTTCCACAGGCGCAGCGGGCTGGACAGCTCTATCTCGCAGCGCTGGAAGACGAAATGCCCGCGGGACAGCGGGCGCACGCGGTAACCCAGTTCGGTCTGCTCGCCCGGATGCAGCTCCACGCTTTGCGGCAGGTATTCGAAGTCCATGCCGGCGGGCAGGTGGTCAAACACCGTGATGCGTTGCGGCTGGGCGTAACGGTGATGGAATTGCAGGCGCACCTCGCTCCAGCGGCCCAGCGGCAGGTTGCCGCTCAGCTGGCGGCGCAGCTCGGGCGACGGAGTGCGGCGCAGCCAGAGGGCATCGGCCAGCGCCAGCAGGAGCAGCGCGCAGAGCGCACCCCACCAGAGGCGACCGAGCAGCGCCGAGCCCGAGTCCAGAGCCTCGGCTGCGCCCAGGGCGATGGCAAGCGCCAGCAGGACGCCGAGCAGCGCGAGCAGCGCGCGCGATGGCTTCATACGCGCGGCGCCGGTACCTGGTCGAGCAGCTGTTGCAGCACCTGGTCCACTGACAGGCCTTCGATCTCCAGTTCCGGCGACAGGCGCACGCGGTGGCGCAGCACGGCGAGGGCGCTGCCTTTCACGTCATCCGGAGTCACGAAGTCGCCGCTGCGCAACAGGGCACGGGCACGGGCGCAACGCACCAGGGCGATGGACGCGCGCGGTCCGGCGCCCAGCGCCAGGCCCGGCCAGTTGCGGGTGGTACGGGCGATGCGCACGGCGTAGTCGAGCACCTGGTCGTCGATGGGCAGGTCGGCGGCGATCTTCTGCAGAGCCAGCACGTCCTTGTCCTTGAGCAGGGCGCGCATCGGCGCCACGTCGAGCATGTCGCTGCGCGCGGAGCGGGTGACCTGGCGCACCAGGGTCTGCTCCTCGGCCTCCAGCGGGTAGTCGATGCGCAACTTGAGCATGAAGCGGTCGAGCTCGGCTTCGGGCAGCGGGTAGGTGCCTTCCTGCTCGATGGGGTTCTGCGTGGCCAGCACCATGAACGGCTGCGGCACGGCCAGGGCGCGGCCTTCGAGGGTGACCTGGCGCTCCTGCATCACTTCCAGCAGGGCGGCCTGGGTCTTGGCCGGCGCCCGGTTGATCTCGTCGGCCAGCAGCAGGTGGGTGAACACCGGGCCCTTGCGCAGCTTGAACTGCTCGGTGGCCAGGTCGTACACGGCATGGCCGGTGACGTCGCTGGGCATCAGGTCAGGGGTGAACTGGATGCGCGCGAAGCCGCCGTCGAAGCAGCGGGCGAGCGCGCGGACCAGCAAGGTCTTGCCCAGGCCGGGAACGCCTTCGATGAGCACGTGGCCGCCGGCGAGCAGGGCGGTCAGCACGTCGTCGATCACGGACTGTTGGCCGATCAGGGCTTTCTGCAGTTCATGGCGCAGCGCCTGGGCCAGCTGGCTGGCGCGCTGGCGCTGGGCAGCGGCATTGGGGGCGGTGGTGCTGGACGGTTCAGGCGTCTGTTCGCTCATAGGGCATTCCTGAGGCTTTGCAGGTGCGCGACCTGGCGGGTGAATTCGGCGACGGCCATGCGCTGTTGCGGATAGGGGCGCATGGCCTGGCTGATGGCGCTGACCGACATGCGCGTCATGCGGCCCAGAGCTTGCCATTGTTCGGCGACCGGCAGGCGGTCGAAGCCGGGCTGGCGTTGCCGTGCCCGGCGCATCACGTCACGTTGCAGGCCCTGCAGCAGGGCAAGCTGGCCGCGCTGGCGGAGGATGAAGTCGGCGCCGGCGCGCAGGTGTTCTTCCAGTTGCCGGCGGCTGCGGTCCGGGTTGGGCTGCAGAGGGCCCTGACGCAGGCCGTTGCGCCAGAGCACCAGAACGAGCAGCAGGACGGTGGCCAGCAGTGCCTGGGGGAAGTAGCGCATCAGCAGGGTCATCAGGCTGGTGCCGTCGGCGCGATAGACCAGCGTGACGGCGCTGTCCTGGGTCAGGTACCAGAGCAGCCAGGCATTGTCGTAGGTGTCGAGTTCGCCGTTCTGCCAGATCCAGTTGTCGGTCAGCACGGTGATCAACCCCTGGCCCTGTTGAAGTTGCAGCAGGTGGGTGGCGTCGGCGCTGTTGGCCCAGGCGTAGGCAAGGTTCTTCGAGTCGAACAGGTGGTAGTCGGTGTCGAAGTCGATGTAGGCCGGGGCTTTCTCGTTCTCCAGGTAGAGCTTGGTCAGGTCCGGGTAGGGATCGGCTTCCGCCGCATCGCTGTCATGGGGCACGGAAGGCTGGTCCGGATGCTGCTCTTCCACTTCCGGTTTGGCGGCTTCGTCCGGCGACGGGTCTTCGGACTCATCTGCTGGCTTCTTGTCAGCCGGAGCGGATTTCTCTTCCTCCTTGTCCTTCATGTCGGCGGTGAGGAATTGCTGTACGCCCAGTTGATCGAGCAGTGCGTCGCCACTCTTGCCTTCGTCTTCGTCCCACAGGCTTTCGGCGGTGACGATGAGATGGCCACCGCGATTGGCCCAGTCGAGCAGCCGCGCGTTCTGTGCCGGTGTGACGTTCTCGCGGGTGCCCAGCAGGATCAGGGTCTGGCCCTTGCTCGGCAGCTGGTCCAGCACTTCCATGCCGCGGGCGGTGGTGACGCGGATGCCGCGACCGCGCAGGTACATTTCTGCAGCGAGATAGGGGTTGGCGCGAGCTTCCGGGGAGGCGCCGTGTTCGACGGTCTCGGTGTAGGGCTCCAGATTGCGGTACAGGTAGTAGCCGATGCCGCCGAGCACGAGCAGGACCAGCAGCACCAGCAGGGCGAGGTTGCTGCGCTTCATGCCCGCACCTCGTTGCCGAACAGGTGGCGCCATTCGCTGCACAGTTGCTGCTTGAGTTCAGCCTGGGGCGCGCGGTGGCCATAGGCGAGCGCCTGCCACTGCTGGGTCAGGCTGCGGGCGAAGTTGTCCAGCGGCGGGTCATTGAGGTCGGCCACGCGTACCAGCACTTCGCCCTCGGTAGTCGATTCGCGTAGCGGCACGCGGAAGTCATGCAGCAGGCGGCTGAGCAGGGCGCGATAGAGCAGGCCGAGCGCGGCGCGGGGTTGTTCGTCCCACAGGCGCTCGGCTTCGCTGGCGACGTCGCTGGGCAGGGTTTCCGGCGCCAGTTCCAGTCCGAACAGCACGCTGGGGGCTTCGCGGCGCGGCTTCTGCGGCAGGCCGATGCGCCCGACGAACAGCCGCAGCCATTGGCGATAGCGCCAGATGACCAGGGCGATGACAGTGAACAGAAGTCCCCAGAGCAGCACTTCGATGCCTTGCGCGGCGAACTTGAAGGCCTTCCAGTTTCCCAGTGCCTCGAAGAAGCTCTTCAGGCGTTTGGCCTCGTCCGGGTCGGCCGGCTTCTGCTCTTTCTTGTCTTCGTGCAGGCGCCAGCTGGTGACCTTCTCGCTGTTCTTGAAGGGCGGCGCGGTGAGGATATTCTCCGCCGCGCTGCGCGAGTCCTCGCTGTTGAGCTTCTGCTGGGTCAGCCGCGCACCTTGCGGGCCGTCGGGGTTCTGGTCGGGCAGCGGGCAGCTTTGGCTGGCCTTGCCGGCGGTTTCCGAGCCTGCGGCCAGTGCGTCGTCGGCTGGCAGCAGGGCACAGGCGCCGGCCACCACCAGCAGCAGGGCGTACGCGCTGCCGATCAGACGCTGGCGCAGACGGCGGAAGACCAGTTCGATGTCCCAGGCTTCCAGCTCAGTGCGACGGTTGAGGTAGAGGGTGAAGCCGCAGGCGACGTACACCGGTTCCCAGACGATCAGCAGCAGCGCGTAGATCAGGTTGCTGATGTGCTCCAGCCAGGCCCAGTCGCCCTCGGCGGCGCTGATCAGCGATTTCCACTCCCAGTCTTCGACCCATTGGTTGGGCAGCATCAGGTACATCAGCGTGGTCAGGCCCAGCCACAGCGCCAGTTCGAAATGCATGCCGACGATGGTCAGCCAGGTGGCGCCGCCGGCGTTGCGCTGGCCGAGTACCACCAGGCGCTGGCTGCGTGCCTGGCCCTTGAGGCCTTCGAGTTGCAGCACCGGCAGGTCGAAGCTGCGGGTCGGGCTCAGCCGTCGCCAGAGCAGGCTGGGCAGCAATTGCGACTTGAGCAGGCCGGGGAAGGCGCGGAGGGCTTCCTTGAGTGTCGGCGTATCGCCGAACAGTGAGCGCGACAGGATGTACAGCGGCAGGCGTTCAAAGGCGGGCTTGAGCCACCAGAAGATCAGCACCGCCCAGCTGGAATAGTTCCACAGCAGCACGGAAAGCAGCACGAACACCGGCAGGGTAACGATCGCCCAACTGGCCATCAACAGGCCGGCGTGCCGGCGTGCCAGCAGGATGCCGAGGTCGAGCGCCTCCCAGGCGCTGCGGGGGCGGATGGCGACGCTGGCGTCAGTCAGGCGCATGACGACCCCGTCCGGCAAAGAGGAAATAGCTGCCCACCAGCATCCACAGGCAGGCGCCGACGATGTATTTCACGGTGGCCGAGAACTGCGTGACGGAGGACCAGTAGCCCTCGACGAAGGCGGCGATCAGCAGCATCAGGATCACCCCGCCGATCAGCTGCACGGCGCGGGCGGCGGCCCGGCGCAGGGCTTCCAGGCGGCTCAGGCGGCCGGGGGACAGCAGTGCCCAGCCGAGCTTGAGGCCGGCGGCACCGGCGAAGGTGATCGCCGTCAGTTCGAAGGCGCCGTGGCCGATGACGAAGGACCAGAAGGTCTCGATATAGCCGACCTGGGTCAGGTGGCCGGCGACCGTGCCGATCACCACGCCGTTGAACAGCAGGAAGAACAGGGTGCCCACGCAGAAGAGCAGGCCGCTGGCGAAGGTCTGAAAGGCGATGCCGATGTTGTTCATGATGTAGTGGCCGAACATCTTCCAGTCATCGCCGGCGTCGCGCGTGCTCATCGGGCCCAGGCGCGAGGTGTCCGGCGAGTACATCGATTCCATTTCGGCAACCCGTTCCGGCGCCATGACGCTGTAGACCAGGTCGGGGAAGTGGTAGACCAGCACGCCCATCAGCAGCAGGCTGCCGTAGAACAGCAGGCTGGCGATGGCGATGCAGCGCCACTCCTCGCGCACCAGGCGCGGAAAGCCTGCGACCAGGAAGCCGAGGATGCGTGCACCCAGGTGGCTGCGGTGGCGGTAGAACTGCTGGTGCCCGCGCATGGCGAGTTGCTGCAGTTGATCGATCAGGTGGCTGCTGTAGCCGCGCTCCTGGGCCAGGGCGAGCTGCTGGCAGATGCGCCGGTAGTCGGCGGCGAACTCCTCGGGCTTCTCGCTGGACTCCTGACGCTTGCCGCCTTCCAGTTGCTCCAGGCGCTTGGCGAAACGCTTCCAGCTGCCCTGGTGGCGTTGTTCGAAGAAGGCCTGCTTCATGGCTGGCCCGTCCCATTGCCGAGCAGGCCGCTGGCTATGCGATTCAGGCGTGCCTCCGCCTGCTCGGGCGCAATGCCCAGCGGTTGCGCGAGGATGCCGGCCAGCTCTTCACGGCGAGCAGCCGAAAGCTGCGTGCCGCGCTCGGCGAAGCTCATCAGGGCGCGCTGCTCTTCCAGGTTCAGCGGCCAGGGTGCGAGTTCGGGCGTGGTTTCCGGCACCTGCGGTCGGCTCGGTGGCGGATCACGGTAGATCACCAGGGTGCCGGCGGCGAGGTCGCCCAGACGCTTGAACGCGGAGTTCGACAGGCAGCTGAGCAGGCCGAGCGTATAGGCGAATGGCAGGATGTCGGCGAAGCGCAGCAGGTTGCGCAGCAGCGAGGCAGACCAGCCGATCGGCGTGCCGTCGTCGTGCACGACACGCAGGCCCATCATCTGCTTGCCGGGCGAGCGGCCCTGGTTGAGTACTTCGAAGAGCACCATGTACCACCAGGTCATGATGAAGGTGAGGATCAGCCCAAGGCCCGTGCCCAGCTCACCGAGGAAGGCCAGCAGCATGAACAGCGCCACCATCAGCAGGACGCGAATTCCCAGGTCGATCAGGTAGGCGAGGGCGCGGGGGACGACACCGGCAGGACGCAGCAGCAGGTCGATGCCTTCCGGGGTCTCCACGTGGTAACGGGTATCCAGGATAGACGCGTGGGAAGACGCTTGGGATGAAAGGTCTGCTGGGCTCAAGGGAAACCGCTGTCGATGACGTAGGTGCCAGATGCTAGCCAGCGCGGTGCGGCGAGGCAACCGCGCTGGCAGGCTCAGGCCGATTTGATCACTTGGCCGGCGGCAGCACGCCGAAGATGGTGCGGTAGAGCACGCCGATGGCGACGATCAGCCACGGCATCACCCAGATCAGCGCGATGCCCAGGGTCAGGGTGCTGAGCATGAACAGCAGGCCGAACACCAGCAGCAGGCCGAAGACCTTGAACCAGTGCTGGGTGATGGCTTTGCGCGAGGCTTCCAGAGCCGCCCAGGGCGACAGGCCGCGCTCGACCACCAGCGGGATGGCGAGCATGTAGGCGATGCTCAGGTAGATGCCCGGCAGCACGAAGAGGAAGTAGCCGATGCAGATCAGGACGGTGCTCAGCAGCACGCAGACCACCACCTGGAAGGTACGGCCGAAGTGGCTGAAGACTTCGTTGAAGCGCAGCGGCTGGTCGGCGGCGCGACGGATGCCGAGCATGTTCACGCCCGCCAGCAGCGGGTAGCACACGGCCGTGGCGACAAAGCTCAGGACGATGGAGCCGATGAAGAACGCGACCAGCGCGCCGACTGCCATGCCGCCAGCGGCTTCGCTGTCACCCAGCAGGCCCATGCCGGCGATCCCGGCGACGCCGACCACGGTGAGGAACAGGCTGAGCAGGTTGACCAGGGCGAAGATCGCCGCATAGAAGACCACGAAACCGCCGATGATCAGGCCTTTGGTGCCCTTGGTGCGGCGCCAGGACTCGCCCAGCAGTTCGTTGATGCTGAAGTTGTAGCCGCGGCTCAGCGCCTCGGCGACGGAGGGCACAGCGCCTTGGGCGATGCCCGGTTCGAGGTTGCTCAGCGGGGCGCTGTAAGGGTTTTGTGCAGCGATGTCTTGCATGAGGAAAGTCCTTTCCGGTGGGTGTCCTTGCGACGCCCATCATAAAGGCGGGGGCTGGCTAGGTGCCAGCGAGGCGTTTTGGAAGTGTGGTCGGCCGCACTGTTAGACTGCGACGCACTCGCTTGCAGGCAAGGAAAAACGATGAACGCCAGCATCTTCTGGTACGACTACGAAACCACCGGTATCGACCCGCGCCGGGACCGTCCGCTGCAGGTGGCCGGCATCCGCACGGACGAGGACCTCAACGAGATCGGTGAATCGCTGAACCTCTATTGCCGGCCCAGCGACGACATCCTCCCGCACCCGGCCGCTTGCCTGGTCACCGGCATCACGCCGGACCGCCTGGAAGAGCGCGGTCTGCGCGAAGCCGAGTTCATGACCCGCCTGCACGCCGAACTGGCGCAGCCGGGGACCTGCGTGGCGGGCTACAACAGCTTGCGTTTCGATGATGAGGTAACGCGCTACAGCCTGTACCGCAACTTCTTCGATCCCTACGCCCGAGAATGGCAGGGCGGCAACAGCCGCTGGGATCTGATCGACATGGTGCGTACCGCCTACGCCCTGCGGCCCGAAGGCATCGTCTGGCCCGAGCAGGACGGCGTCGTCAGCCTCAAGCTGGAGCGCCTCACCGCGGCCAACGGCATCGACCATGGGCAGGCGCACGATGCGCTGTCCGACGTGCGCGCCACCATTGCCCTGGCGCGACTGGTGCGCGACCGCCAACCCAAGCTCTACGACTACCTCTATCGCCTGCGCGGCAAGCAGGGCGTGCTGGATCAGGTGCGTGTACTGCAGCCGATGGTCCACATCTCCGGCATGTTTTCCGGTGCTCGCCACTATCTGTCCGTGGTGTTGCCGCTGGGCTGGCATCCGCGCAACCGCAACGCATTGATCGTCTGCGATCTGGGTGCCGATGTTTCGCCCTTGCTGGAGCTGGATGCGGAAACCCTGCGCAAACGCCTCTACACGCGTCGTGACGAGCTGGCCGAGGGCGAGCTGCCGGTGCCGCTGAAGCTGCTGCACATCAACAAATGCCCGGTGGTGGCACCGCTGTCCGTGTTGCGCCCGCAGGATCGTGAACGCATCGGCCTGGACCTCGACGCCTGCCTGGCGGCGGCGCGGACGCTGACCGACGCGAAAGCGAACTGGCAGGACAAACTCGCGCCCTTGTATGCCGAGGAAAGTTTCGCCGGCAGTGAAGATCCCGAGCAGCAGTTGTATGACGGATTTATCGGCGACCGTGATCGCCGATTGTGCGAACAGGTGCGCCAGGCCGATCCCGTGCGGTTGGCGAAAGAACAATGGCCGTTCGACGATGCGCGACTTCCCGAACTTCTCTTCCGTTATCGGGCACGCAATTTCCCGGAAACTTTGAGTGCCACGGAACAGCAACAATGGCAGGACTTCTGCCGCGCGCGCCTGAGTCAGGCCGAGTGCGGCGCGCCCAATACTCTGGATAACTTTGCCGCGGCAATGAGCGAGCAACTGGTCAATGCCGCGCCGGCCGGTCGTGTGGTGCTGCAAGAGTGGGATAAGTATGCGCAGGTGCTGCGCGCGCGCTATAGCCTGTAGCGCCGCGCACTTTTCTGCAGGCAATAAAAAACGCCAGCGCGAAGCTGGCGTTTTTCATGTCCGCAAGGCTTAGCCCAGCAGTGTGGCCCAGCCTTCTACGGCCTCGGCGCCCCACTTGGCTTTCCATTCCTTGAGGGTCTTGTGGTTGCCGCCCTTGGTTTCGATGACTTCACCGTTGTGCGGGTTCTTGTACTGCTTGACCTTGCGAGCGCGCTTGCTCACGGTGGCTTTTGCGGCACGCGGCGATTTGCTCAGCTTCGCGTCCGGATCAAGCAGCGCGATGACGTCACGCAGGGACTTGCCATAGCTGGCCATCAGCGCGCGAAGTTTCTCTTCGAACTCAAGCTCTTTCTTCAGCTTGTCGTCCTGCTCCAGGGATTTCAGGCGCTCCTGAAGTTCCTTGATGGCTTCTTCGGTAGCGCGGTACTCGTTGATCAGCGACATGTTGGGTACCTTGTTCTGGGTCCAGCGGTGGCGGAAAGTTTGTAGCAGACATAATAGTCAGCGAAGTTGTTCAAGTAAATGCTTGGGAAAAGTTTTGTCGGTAATTGTCGGATTATTTAACTAGTTCATTCGCCGGTAATTAATCGGTGCACTCGCAATGCACCGAACTGGCTCTCGTCGGCGCACCGCGGCAATGGCTGATCTTTTCCCCCGCAGCCGCTAGAATGGCGGCCTTCGCGATGTATCTGGAGTACACCCATGCGCACTTTCCGACTGGTGATCGCCTGCCCCGACGGGGTCGGCATCGTCGCCAAGGTGAGTAATTTCCTGGCCACTTACAACGGCTGGATCACCGAGGCCAGTCACCATTCCGACAACGACAACGGTTGGTTCTTCATGCGGCATGAGATTCGTGCCGATTCCCTGCCGTTCGATATCGACGGTTTCCGCCAGGCCTTCGCACCGATTGCCCGCGAGTTTTCGATGGAGTGGCGCATTACCGACTCCTCGGTGAAGAAGCGCGTCGTGCTGATGGCCAGCCGCGAATCGCACTGCCTGGCCGACCTGCTGCACCGCTGGCACAGCGGCGAGCTGGACTGCGAGATTCCCTGCGTGATCGCCAACCACGATGACCTGCGCAGCATGGTGGAGTGGCACGGCATTCCGTACTTCCATGTCCCGGTGGACCCGAAGAACAAGCAGCCGGCCTTCGAGCAGGTCTCGCGCCTGATCGACGAACACCAGGCCGACAACGTGGTGCTGGCGCGCTACATGCAGATCCTGCCGCCGGACCTGTGCCAGAAATACCGCCACCAGGTGATCAACATCCACCACAGCTTCCTGCCGTCCTTCGTCGGCGCCAAGCCGTACCACCAGGCTTCGCTGCGCGGCGTGAAACTGATCGGCGCGACCTGCCACTACGTGACCGAGGAGCTGGACGCCGGCCCGATCATCGAGCAGGACGTGGTGCGCATCAGCCACCGCGACAACATCGAGGACCTGGTGCGCCTGGGCAAGGACGTGGAGAAGCTGGTGCTGGCGCGCGGCCTGCGCTATCACCTGGAAGACCGCGTACTGGTGCACGACAACAAGACCGTGGTGTTCGACTGATCTACCCGATCGGGTTCTACACTGGGTACTCCGCATGCTCCCGCCGTCGCTCGGCGGCGGGCGCTGCGCTCAATGGAGATGGACAGCATGAGTGACCCGAAGAACCCCGGCACCGCCACCCCGCCGCCCACCCTGGGCGAAGGCTGTACCAGCCGCTACGACCCCGAAGCCTTGAGCGACGAGGATGGCACCGAGTTTCCCGGCGCCGCCGAACTCTGGAATTCGCTCGAGCCCGACGCGCCGTCCGAAGACGACAAGCCTTCCGGCGACTGATCCTCAGGCGCTTTCCCGCAGCCCCATCAGCTTGCGCAGCAACGGTCGGCCCGCCATCAGGGCGAACACCGGCGCGCCCATCACCAGGTAGAAGTAGTAGGTCACCACACGCCATATCAGGATGGCCGCGGCCGCCGTGGACTTGCCCACCAGTGGGGCGAGTAGCGCCGCGCTGGTCAGCTCCGTACCCCCCGCGCCACCCGGCAGCAGCGTGGCAAGGCCCGCCGCCAGTGACAGCAACTGGATCAGGAAGGCCCAGGCCCAGTGCAAGTCGACGCCCAGCGCCTTGAGGGTGATGTAGAGCACCGAGAAGCGCAGGATCCAGTGGCAGCAGGTGAAGAAGAAGATCAGCAGCAGCCGGCGCTTGGGCTGGCGCAGGCAGCTCACCAGGGTGTCGCGGAAGTGCAGGCATTTGCGCGCCCAGTGCAGGCGTGTGCGCGGCTTCATCCCCAGGCGCGTGAACAGCCGGCCGTTGGCCTTGATCACCCGGCGCTGGAAGCGGGCAAGCAACACTACGCCGAAGAAGATTCCGCCCAGCAACACGCCGCTGGTGATCAGCGAAGTCTCCAGGTTCGGGCTGACGCTGTGCGACAGCGCCCATACCAGCACCGCCGCCAGTGCGCAGAGGAAGAACATCAGGTCGCTCAATTGGTCCACGGCGAAGATCGCGCTGCTGTGGGCCGGGCGCATGCCGTGGCGGGCGAGCAGCGCCATCAGCGTCAGCGGGCCGCCGGTGCCGCCGGGGGTGGCGTAGAAGGCGAATTCCGAAGCCATGATGATGCCCACCGAGCGCACCTTGCCGATCTCGCCGGCGCGGCCGTTGAGCAGCACGCGCAGCTTCTGCGCGTTGATCAGCCAGCACAGGCAGATCATGCCGAACATGATCAGCAACTGGTCGAGGGGGAAGGCGAGGACGTGGTCGAGCATCTCCCGGCCACCCAGGGCAAGCGGGATCAGCGAGGCGCCGATGAGACCAAGCAGCAGCCACCAGGCACGGCTCACGGGCGCACCTCTGGCAGATGAAGCGGGGAGTGCGAGGCGAAGCGGATAACCAGAGCCTCCTGTAGGGGTCGAACTGTCATCCAGAGTGGACCGTCATCGGCAGGCTGCGTTCGCCGAACTTTGCGTGGGGAAAGGCGCCGCGCTCAGGCGGCGCCCTTGCCTCACTCGGCGGACTTCTCGGAGGAACTGTCGCCGGCGCCTTGCTCCAGCGCCTTGTTCTCCCAGCCTTCCTCGCCGGGCAGGATCAGGTTCAGCAGAATGGCGACGATGGCGCACAGGGCGATGCCCTTCAGGCCGAAGTCGTCCGGGCCGGTGCCGGTGCCGATCAGCACGCCACCGATGCCGAACACCAGGGTGACCGAGACGATGCACAGGTTGCGCGCCTGGGACAGGTCCACCTTGTGGCGGATCAGGGTGTTCATGCCCACCGAGGCGATGGTGCCGAACAGCAGGCAGAGGATGCCGCCCATCACCGGCACCGGGATGCTCTGCAGGATGGCGCCGAACTTGCCGACGAAGGCCAGGCTGATGGCGAACACCGCCGCCCAGGTCATGATCTTCGGGTTGTAGTTCTTGGTCAGCATTACTGCGCCGGTCACTTCCGCGTAGGTGGTGTTCGGCGGGCCGCCGAACAGGCCGGCGGCGGAGGTGGCGATGCCGTCGCCCAGCAGGGTGCGGTGCAGGCCCGGAGTCTTCAGGTAGTTCTTGCCGGTCACGCCGCCGACTGCGATGACGCCGCCGATGTGTTCGATGGCCGGAGCCAGCGCCACCGGGACGATGAACAGGATGGCCTGCCAGTTGAATTCCGGCGCGGTGAACTTCGGCAGCTCCAGCCAGGGTGCGGCGACGATCTTCGCCACGTCGACCACGCCGAAGGCGAAGGACAGGCCGTAGCCCACCAGCACGCCGGCAATGATCGGCACCAGACGCAGCATTCCCTTGCCGAACACCGCGACGATCAGCGTGGTCAGCAGTGCCGGCATGGAGATGAACATGGCGGTCTTGTACGGGATCAGCTCGGTGCCGTCACCGGCCTTGCCCATGGCCATGTTGGCGGCGATCGGTGCCATGGCCAGGCCGATGGAGATGATCACCGGGCCGATGACCACCGGCGGCAGCAGGCGGTCGATGAATCCAGTGCCCTTGATCTTCACCGCGAGGCCCAGGAAGGTGTAGACGAAGCCAGCCGCCACCACGCCGCCCATGGTCGCCGCCAGGCCGAACTGGCCCTTGGCGAGGATGATCGGAGTGATGAAGGCGAAGCTCGAGGCCAGGAACACCGGCACCTGACGGCCGGTGACGATCTGGAACATCAGGGTGCCGAAGCCGGCGGTGAACAGCGCGACGTTCGGGTCCAGGCCGGTGATCAGCGGCATCAGTACCAGCGCGCCGAAGGCCACGAAGAGCATCTGTGCGCCAGAAATGATCTGGCGCCACAGCGGTTCGTTGAATTCATCGGCCATCTATCAGGTGTCCTTCTGCTTGGTGCCGAAGATCTTGTCGCCGGCGTCGCCCAGGCCCGGCATGATGTAACCGTGCTCGTTCAGGCACTGGTCGATGGAAGCGGTCAGGATGAGCACGTCCGGATGCGCATCGTTGACCGCCTTGATCCCTTCGGGAGCAGCCACCAGCACCATGGCGCGGATGTCCTTGCTGCCGGCTTTCTTGAGCAGGTTGATAGTGGCGACCATGGAGCCGCCGGTGGCCAGCATCGGGTCGATGATCAACGAGCGGCGTTCGGCGATGTCCGGCGCGAGCTTTTCCAGGTAAGTGTGCGCTTCGAGGGTTTCCTCGTTGCGCGCCACGCCCACGGCGCTGACCTTGGCGCCCGGAATCAGGCTGAGCACGCCGTCGAGCATGCCGATGCCGGCGCGCAGGATCGGCACCACGGTGATCTTCTTGCCGGCGATCTTCTCGACCTGCACGGGGCCGGCCCAGCCTTCGATCTCGTAGTTCTCCAGCGGCAGGTCCTTGGTCGCCTCGTAGGTCAGCAGGGCGCCCACTTCCTGGGCCAGCTCGCGGAAATTCTTGGTACTGATATCGTGACGGCGCATCAGTCCGATCTTGTGGCGGATCAGGGGATGGCGGATCTCGAGGACGGGCATGGACAGGTTCTCCGGACGGGCTGGCAAAAAAATTGCGGTAGCGTAATGCATCCTAGCTACCTTGGGCCACGATTGTCGGCGACATTCGTCCGTTGACCCTTGCTCCGTGGCACGCCGATAGGTACCTTTGCGCACTTTTTCACGGGAGAACCCCCATGTCCGTCGATCTCGCGCACATCCGCCAAGTCATGGCCGAAGCCGACTGCCTGTACACCAACGCCGAGGTAGAGGCCGCCATCGCCCGTGTGGCCGAGGCCATCAACGGCTCGCTGGCCGACACCAACCCGGTGGTGTTCTGCGTGATGAACGGTGGCCTGATCTTCTCCGGCAAGCTGCTCCCGCTGCTGAATTTCCCGCTGGAAGCCTCCTACCTGCATGCGACCCGTTACCGCAACGAGACCACCGGTGGTGAGCTGTTCTGGAAGGCCAAGCCGGAAATCTCCTTCATCGATCGCGAAGTGCTGATCATCGACGACATCCTCGACGAAGGGCACACCCTCTCGGCGATCATGGACTTCTGCAAGCATGCCGGCGCCAAGCGCGTGCACACCGCCGTGCTGATCGACAAGGACCACGACCGCAAGGCCCGCCCGGACCTGAAGGCCGACTACGTGGGCCTGTCCTGCATCGACCGCTATATCTTCGGCTACGGCATGGACTACAAGGGCTACTGGCGTAACGCTGCCGGCATCTTCGCCGTAAAGGGTCTCTGACCATGAACGGGCCGCGTTTCCTCGACAGTGCGCTGTTCGAAGAGGTCGCGGCCCGCGCCGCCGCCAGCCCCCGGCGCCGGCAGAACCACAACTTCCATGAGCAGACCGAGCCCTGCCATCGCCTGCTCAATGCGCTGCAGCCCGACAGCTACATTCCGCCGCATTGCCACCGTCACCCGGACAAGGCAGAGAGCCTGCTGGTCGTGAAGGGCGCGCTGGGCCTGCTGATCTTCTCCGACAGTGGCGAGCTGCTGACTACCCGTGTGCTGCGCGCGGGAGGCGAGTGTGTCGGCGCGGACCTGCCGCCAGGCACTTTCCACGCCATCGTGGCGCTGGAGCCGGACAGCGTCATGTTCGAAGCCAAGGCCGGCCCCTTCGTGCCGTTGGGCGAAGACGAGCGTGGGCAATGGGCGCCGCGTGAGGGCGAGCCGGGCGCCATTGAGTACTTGGCCTGGATGCGTTCGCACTTTCCTGCGTGATCTGTAGGAGCGCCCCATGGGCGCGAATCGCGGGCATGGCCCGCTCCTACACATCGATCCCGCTGAATGTATCCATGGGCTGACTCGCATTTTTGCCAATGCATGCCCTGCTTATCCTGCGTCCCTCACAAGACAACCGTCCGAGGTTCGCATGTCCCGTCTCCTTTATATCGATGGCCAATGGCAGCCCGCCGACAGCGGCGCCGTCCTGCGTCCGATCGCTCCCGCTACCCGTGAAGCGCTGCCGGAAGTCGCCTGTGCCGGTGTGTCCGACGTGGAGCGCGCCGTCGCTGCCGCCAAGCGCGCCTTCGCCGACTGGAAACTGACCAGCGCCGCCCAGCGCGCCGGTTACCTGCGCGCTTTCGCCGAGCAGCTCGAAGCACGCAGCGAAGCGCTGATCGCCCTGCAGATGCAGGCCAGCGGCAAGCCGCGCCTGGAAGCGGAAATCGATATCGGTGACGCCATCGCCACCTTCGCCTACTACGCCGAGCTGGCCGACCAACTGGACGCCCGGCAGAACGCCGAAGTCGCGCTGCCGGACGCCGGCTACCGCTCGCAGACCCGCTTCGAGCCCATCGGCGTCGTCGGTCTGATCGTGCCGTGGAACTTCCCGCTGGTGACCAGCGCCTGGAAAGTCGCGCCGGCCCTGGCGGCGGGCTGCACCGTGGTGCTCAAGCCCTCGGAAATCACCCCGCTGATCGAACTGGTGCTGGGCGAGATCGCCGACGCCATCGGCCTGCCGGCCGGCGTGCTGAACCTGGTGCCGGGCCTGGCCGATGCCGGCGCCGCCCTGTGCAGCCATCCGGGCATCGCCAAGCTGTCTTTCACCGGCAGCAACGTCGTCGGTCGCAAGGTCATGGAAGCTGCCGCCGCTCGCACCCTGCCAGTCGGCCTGGAGCTGGGTGGCAAGTCGCCGATCCTGGTGTTCGAGGACTGCGATCTGGACGAGGCCGTCCAGTGGATCATCGCCGGCGTCTACTGGAACGCCGGGCAGATGTGCTCCGCCACCTCGCGTCTGCTGGTGCAGCAATCCATCGCCGAGCCGCTGCTGGCGAAGCTCAAGGCGGCGGTGGAAGGCCTGCGTGTCGGTGATTCGCTGCAGGGCGAGACCGACATGGGCCCGATGACCAGCGAAGCGCAGTACCGCAAGGTGCTCGACTATTTCGCGGTGGCTCGTGACGAAGGCCTGGCCTGCCTGACCGGCGGCGAAGCGGCCGAGGGCTGGTTCATCCAGCCGACCGTCTACACCGACGTACCGGCGGACAGCCGCCTGTGGCGCGAGGAAATCTTCGGCCCGGTACTGTGCGTGCGCACCTTCAGTGATGAAGCGGATGCCCTGCGTCAGGCCAACGACAGCGACTTCGCCCTGGCCGCCACCGTGTGCAGCGCCGATCTTGAGCGCGCCCAGCGCGTTGCCGAGAGCCTGGAGGCTGGCAACGTCTGGCTGAACTCGCCGCAGGTGGTGTTCCCGCAGACCTCCTGGGGCGGCGGCAAGCGCAGCGGTATCGGCCGTGAGCTGGGGCCGTGGGGCCTGTCGGCGTTCTTCGACATCAAGCACATCACCGCGCCGCGCTGATCGGCGTCACCCCGTGCTCCAGGCGCAGGTCCTCGACCAGCGCCTGGAGCGCTTCGTTGTGCCCCGGTTCGTCGCGCACCACCAGGCTGTGGGTGATGCCGTAGCCGAGGCTGTCCGGCAGCAGCGGGCGCATCTCGCCCTGTTCCACCCAGCGTTCGGCATAGTGCGTGGGCAGGTAGCCCAGGTGAGTGCCCGCGCGCACGGCGTGGAGTACCGCCTCCATGTGCTGGGCGAAGGCCGTGCTGCGCTGTGGATCGGCCGGCAACTGCACGTCGGCCACCGCATAGCCGTGCTGAATCCAGTCGCAGCTTTCCAGTTCTCCGGCATCCGTCACTGGTTTGTCGAACAACGGATGTTCGCGTCCGCAGAACACTGCTACCCGCTCGTGGTAAAGCGGCTCGTAACGCAGGTTCGGCAGGCGCCGGCTGAAGCAGGCGATGGCCAGGTGCAGGCGACCGCTGAGCACCAGGCGCTCCAGTTCGCTGGAAGACTCGATGAGGAAATGCAGACGCACGTCCTGGTCGCGGCGGTTGAAGCGCGCCAGGGTCTGGTGGATGCGTGCCTCGGGCAGGGTGGCGATATTGTCGGCCAGGCCCAGGTGCAGCTCGCCGACCAGACGCCCGGCGAGGGATTGCACCTGATCGCGGAAGTCGCCCAGCGCGGCGAACAGACTCTGTGCATAGTCCAGCACCCGCTCACCTTTCTCGGTCAGGCGAAAACCGCTCTTGCCGCGTTCGCACAGGCGGTAGCCCAGGCGTGTCTCCAGGCTGGCGATGTGCGTGCTGATGGTCGACTGGCCCATGCCCAACTCGCCCTGTGCGGCGGAGAAGCCGCCACAGCGCACCACGCAGGCGAAGATGCGCAGCAGGCGCAGGTCGAGGTCGGAGACGTTGTGCAGCATGACGGTTTTCGATCTGCGAATGGCGATGTTTGAGGGTTGTTGTTTTGAAGGCTATCAATGTATCGCGGTGCTTGCCATGAGCGCCTGTCGTGGCGCTTCGGGCGCGTGCTAGAGTGCTCGGCCCTGTCCCGCGGAGGTGATGATGTCCGTTCGCATGCCGGGCGCCGTGCTGGCGCTGTTGTTCTGCCTTCCTCTCGGTCTTGCCGGGATGGCTGCTGCCGCGCCGATGCACAGCCAGTTCCTGCCACCGGACGACGCCGGCCTGCGCCAGGGCGAGCCGGAGCAGCAGCAACTGTTGCAGGTCACCGAATACAGTGTGGTGCTGGGCAACCAGCGGCAGTCCAACCAGCAGCCAATCCCGATTACCACGCCGTCGCTGCTGCGCCTCAAGGGCAAGCCGCTGAGCAAGGGCGCGCAGATCAGCCAGGTGGTCATCAGCTTCGACGCCGAGGGCAAGAGCCTGAAGAAACCGGCCTACGACGAGAAGACCCGCGTGCTCAGCCTGTACTACCCGCAGGCCGCTTATCCACAACTGCTCGATCTGCTGCGCAATGGCACCGTCTACGTGCAGTTCCTCACCTACGGCAACGGCCATATCTGGGCCGACCTGCATACCGGCGCGGTGCGTGCGCGTTGAGCCGCGCCCTGCGCAGGGTTAAACTGCCCGACCCGTGGTGCCCGGCCTGAGCCGATGCGGGCCGCGATCCCCGAGACAGCCGTAGAGAGAAGCGAGCGATGCGTAAAGACAAGAAGCAGGTGATTGGCGAAGAGATCGACGACGCCGAGATCAAGCTGTTCCTCGACGTGGAACCGGCCGACGACACTCCGGCGTCCCTGCACAAGCTGGTCAAGGCTTACCGTGGCCTGCGTATCGACGACTTCGAGCGCTTCGTCGGCTTCTTCGTCGAAGCCGGTTACGACCTGTCTGCCAAGGATGCACAAGGCAAGGACTTCGTTGCCCTGATTCAGGACCAGCGCCAGGCCGAGCCCTACATTGAAGTGATCAAGGCTGCTCGCGGCTGATCCTTTCGATTCGCCGAAAAGCCCGCCTTGTGCGGGCTTTTTCGTTTCTGCTGCGTGGGTAATCACCCGACTCTCCCTGTAGGAGCGGGCCATGCCCGCGATCGCGCGCATGGCGCGCTCCTACAGTGATGCGCCGTCCCAATCGGTGAATCCCCGCCTAGACTTTCCGTTACAACGATAACGACAAGGCGAGGACGAAGCCGTGCTAGTACAGCCCTATCTGTTTTTCCATGGTCGAGCCGATGAGGCCATTGCCTTCTACCAGCATGCGGTAGGTGCCCAGCTCGGCGCGCTGATGCGCTTTGAAGAGGCTCCCGGCCCTTCGCCGGTGCCTGACGGCTGGCTGGACAAGGTGATGCACGCCAGCCTGCGGATCGGCGAGACGGAGGTCTACCTGTCCGATGGCCGGGGCGAGCATAACGCTGCCTTCAATGGTTTTTCCCTGCACCTGACGCTGCGCAGCGTGGTGGCGGCGGAGCAGGCGTTCGCTGCCCTGGCGGAGGAGGGGCGGGTGGAGATGCCGCTGGAGAAGACCTTCTGGGCGCAGCGCTTCGGCATGCTCACTGATCGTTTCGGCGTGGGCTGGATGGTCAGCTGCCACTGAGCCGCCTGGGCAGCAGAAACGAAAAAGCCCGCCGGATGGCGGGCTTTTTCAGGAGTGCAGCACTCAGGACGCGGCGACGATCTGCAGACGGTCGGCGGTCATCTGGTTGACTTCGCGGTATACCGCGGCGTCGGTTTCCAGCTGCTTCTCGCGGGCCGGGAAGATCTCCTTGAGCTTCGCGGTCCACTCGGCCGACTTGTAGCGCTCAGGGAAGCAGCGCTCCAGCAGGCCCAGCATGATCGACACGGTGACCGATGCACCCGGAGAGGCGCCGAGCAGGGCGGCGATGCTGCCGTCCTGGGCTGCCACCAGTTCGGTACCGAACTGCAGGATGCCGCCTTTCTTCGGGTCCTTCTTGATGATCTGCACACGCTGGCCAGCGGTTTCGAGACGCCAGTCAGCCGGGTTCAGTTCCGGGTAGAACTTGCGCAGGGCTTCGATGCGCTGGTCCATGGACTGCATGACTTCCTTCACCAGGTAGCGGGTGAGGTCCATGTTGTCGCGGGCCACGGCGAGCATCGGCAGCAGGTTGCTGGTGCGCACCGACAGCGGCAGGTCGAGGAACGAGCCGTGGCGCAGGAACTTGGTGGAGAAGCCGGCGTAGGGGCCGAACAGCAGAGAAGTCTTGCCCTCGACCACGCGGGTGTCCAGGTGCGGCACGGACATCGGCGGGGCGCCCACTTCGGCCTGGCTGTAAACCTTGGCCTGGTGGTGCTTGACCACTTCCGGGTTGTCGCAACGCAGCCACTGGCCGCTCACCGGGAAGCCGCCGAAGCCCTTGCTTTCCGGAATGCCGGACATCTGCAGCAGCGGCAGCGCGCCGCCGCCGGCGCCGAGGAAGACGAACTTTGCCTTGACCTTGCGCGAGTCGCCGGTCTGGGTGTTCTTGATGTCCACCAGCCAGCCATCGCCTGCGCGCTCGAGGCCCACGACTTTCTGGAAGTAGCGGACTTCGCTGCCTTCGCGGCTGGAGAGGTAGCCCAGCAGCTGGTTGGTCAGGGCGCCGAAGTTGACGTCGGTGCCGCTTTCCACACGGGTCATCGCGACCTGCTCGTCGGCCGGGCGGCCGGGAATGGTCAGCGGTGCCCAGTCGGCGATCTGTGCGCGGTCCTCGGTGTATTCCATCGAGGTGAAGGCATGGTGCTGGCTGAGCAGCTCATGGCGCTTCTTCAGGAACGGAATGTCCTTGCCACGCACGAAGCTCATGTGCGGAACGGGGTTGATGAAGTTGCGCGGTGCGCCGAAGGCGTCCTTCCCGGTCAGGTAGGCCCAGAACTGCTTGGACACCTCGAACTGGGCGTTGATGTTCACCGCCTTCTTGATGTCGATCGAGCCGTCGGCGGCCTGCGGGGTGTAGTTCAGCTCGCAGAGGCCGGCGTGACCGGTACCGGCGTTGTTCCACGGGTTGGAACTCTCGATGGCTCCGGATTCCTGCAGTTCGACGATCTCGAGCTTTACGCCCGGATCGACTTCCTTGAGCAGGACAGCCAGGGTTGCGCTCATGATGCCGGCGCCGACCAGCAGCACGTCCATCGATTCGATTTCGTTCTGCGCCATTAACGCGTCTCCAAAACTATCAGCAGCCAGTTGTGACAGAGGTTTCGCGCCCACTGCGCAAAACGAATGTCCGAATTCTTCTCAGGTCAAAGGACCTTTCGCGAATGTCTCGGGCCGGGATCGGAGGAGGGGAATGCGCACCTTCTCGGCAATCCACGGACGAACAAGTCATCCGCAAGTGCATCGGGGAGTGGCGCTTATGCGCGGCTTCCGGTGCCGAAAAAGCGATTCAGTGCTGCGGGGTCAGACGTCAATGGTGCTACCAACGCAAAACTCTTCATTGCTCGCCACACTCTCGTGAAGTAGTGAAAAACCTTCGATCACGCTCTTTTGGAGGCGTGAAGCTCAAAGGGGATCGTCGTCGCGGGCCGGTCCGGTCTCCGTGCGGAGGGGGCGGCTGCATCCTTGCCAAGTTCTGCGCAACGAACGTACAAAGCGCGACGGCCAGTGACCGAGGCGAGTGGCGACTCTCTTTGAGGGGTGGCAGAGGCGAGACACGGTGTGTCGGCATCGTGCGGGGCCCGACCAGGAGGCGTCCTTATAATCGGGGGGCGATTATAACGGCGAAACACAAAAAAAAGCTCTGCACCTTAGACTTTTTTCCTAGTGTGTACCCCTTGATTCCCCATTTGTGCCCCCTCCCGGTGCGTCTTGCCTCCAGGTGGGTCAAGGCGGCCTATCGCCGCGCGATGAGGGAACCCTGAGAACGGGTTCCGCGTCCAATGGCCAAGCGCTATCTGACCGCGCTGCCCGCCGGTATACTGCCGGCCATCGCTTACCCCATGGAGAGATGAGCATGCTGCCTCGCCTGTTGCTCGGCTTTATCGCTGCCGCCAGCCTGACCTTGACCGGCTGCGCGCTCAGCCCGCAACAACTCAACCCGACGCCCGAGTTCAAGGGCCCGGTCGCCGCCGTTGGCCAGGGCCAGCCGGTGGTGGTGAAAGTCGTCGACGGTCGCCCGAGTACCGCGCTGGGTACCCGCGGTGGCCTGTATTCGGAAACCAGCCAGCTGACCGTGCGCAGCGAGGACGTGATCCCCAAGCTGCAGCTGCAGGCTGAGACCGCCGTGCGCCTGCTGGGCTTCACCCCGTCGGCCAACGCCTACAACGCGCCGCAACTGACCCTGACCCTGGCCGAGCTGAAGTACCAGTCGCCCAAGGAAGGCATGTACGTCACCGAGGCTGATATCGGCGCCACCTTCCGCGCTGACGTGCAGAGCGGTACCCGCCGCTACAGCGGCCGCTACGGTGCTTCGACCAACCAGCGTTTCGGCATGGCGCCCAACCAGGCGACCAACACCAAGCTGGTGAGCGAAGTGCTCAGCGACGCGCTGACCCGTGTGTTCAAGGACCCGACCATCGGCCAGACGCTGAACCAGCGCTGATCGATCTGTTCGGACATGAAAAAGCCCGGCCGATGCCGGGCTTTTTCATGGGCGCCTGAAGCGCAGCGATCAGGCGGCCTGACGGTACGGGTCGACTTCGACCAGGCGCATGCGCTCGTCGGCTTCCGGCAGGTCCAGGTGCTCGTGGCCGCAGGCCTGGGTGTAGACCAGCCAGTGGTCGTCCTGGACGTTGAACGAGAGTTCGACGACGACGGCTTCGATTTCTTCGAGGTGTTCGATCAGGTAGGCATTTTCGTGGGGGACGATGTCGAGCATGGCGAATCTCCTTGGCGAAAGACCGGGTTTGCAGAATTCGTTCAAGCCAGCAACGTGCCAGGGCGCGGGAGAGGCCTTAGACCATTTCTCGATAATTCTTACGCTCGTCGTAAATAAGCGTTGCACGCTGGCTGCGAGTGCGGGCCAGCGGATAAAATGCGCGTCGATTGTTTCTCATCCATGACGGGCCATGCCCGTTCGTCCAGACTGACCCCGCTTTGCTTCGAAGTCGATGGTGTGCAGTTCTGAAGCGGAGGTTGTGATGTCGCTGCAGGCGCTCTGGAGTCTCTTCCAGGCCCATCCCGGTCGTATCGTGAACGACCTGGCCCTGTTCTTCGCCCTGGCCGGAGGCTGGCTGCTGCTGGCGACCCGCCGCCGCGAACGCCTCGCCCTGGCACGCCTGGCGGCCGAGAGCGAAATCGCGCCGGTGCCGCTGGACAGCGTCGAGCCGACCGCGCGGATGAATCGCTTCTTCTACCGTTTCGGTTTCGCCTGCATGGCCCTGGCCATGGCGGTGAGCTGGTACAGCACGCAGCTCGGCCAGTAACCGACGAGAAGAAAAAAGGCGCCCGAGGGCGCCTTTTTTCATGCCGGCTGCTTGAGCCGGTACTGGTTCAGGACCGGGTTGGCGTACTGCAGAATCAGGTGGCCGCGCTGCTCCGCGGGGCATTCACCCAGGCGACGCTCCCATTCGGTGCGTGCGCGCTGCAGTTCCTCGGCCTTGAACAGGGTCTCGGCGCGCGGCACGTTCAGCGCGGCGTCGCGCAGCTCGGAGGCCTCGTAGGCGAGGTAGTGCACCGGGAACAACCGGTAATTGCCGAGGATCTGCCGGTCCAGCTCGGCGGCGAGCTGCTTGGCGTCTGCGAAGTCGCCGCTGATCTCTTCGCCGAAGTTGATGTGCACCCGGCCCTTGTAGCCGGTGATGCCCTGCACGATGCTGCGGTCGTCCTCGCCCGGCGCCTTCTTGTACTCACCGGTGGTGGCGCGGGTGAACAGCTCGCGGGCCTTGGCGGCGTCGCAGGGGTCGTATTCGTAGCTGATGGACACCGGGATCAGGTGCAGTTCGCGGATCACCTCGGCGAACGGCTCGTCCTTGCGGCTCATGTGGAACATCTTGAGGATCGCCGAGTCGGTGCGGTCGTTACCGTCCTTGGCGCGGCCCTCGGCCTGGGCGATCCAGATCGACTGGACGTCCTGGCAGATCGAGTGATTGATGTACGCCGAGAGGTTCTGGTACGCCGCCAGCTTCTCGCGGCGACCGCTGATGGAGCGGTGCACGATGAAGCTCTTGTTCAGGCGCATCAGGTCGCTGACGAAGGGCTTCTGCAGCAGGTTGTCGCCGATGGCGATGCGCGGCGTCGGCAGCTTCGCGTGGAAGATCGCGTAGTTGCAGAAGGCTGGGTCCATCACGATGTCGCGGTGGTTGGCGATGAACAGGTAGGCGCGGCCGGACTTCAGGCGTTCGACGCCCGAATAGGTCACGCCGTCGGTGGCGTGCTCGATGGTCCGGTCGACGTACGGCTCGAACTTGTCCTGCAGCGCGACGACACTGCGGATGCCAGTAACTTCGCGGGCCAGCCGATGGGCTATAAGAGGTCTGAGCAACCAGCCGAACGGGCCGGACAGACGCGGGAAACGGTAACGCGCCAGCGCGCCGAGGAAGGCGTCATCGCTTAGCAGGCGCTGCAGGACAGCCGGGACTTCGGCGTCGTTGTACGGTCGGATGGCTTCGAACTCGCCCATCATGCTCTCTATGAATTCTGGGGGTGTCACGGGTCGGAACCGCGAAGTAGACGGTCCGCAAGGGTATGCCACCGGCTCACCGGCCAGGCGGGCACCCAAAAAGACCGCGCGATTATAAACGGAAGTCACGGGGGAACCAGCGATGCTCGAAAGTCAGGCCTATTCCTGCCCTTATTGCGGCGAGCCGGCCGAGGCCGTGCTCGATCTCTCCGGGGGCGACCAGAGCTACTATGAAGATTGCCCGGTGTGTTGCCGGCCGATCCTGTTCCAGCTCCACACCGATGGGGTGGAATGGTCCCTGGACGTTCAGCGCGAGGACGATTGATGCAGCGAATCTACGCACCCGCCGACCTGATCGAAGCCGAACTGCTGGGCGGCATGCTGGCCAACGAGGGCATTTCGTCGCATCTGGGCGGACGCCACCTCGTCGGCGGCATCGGCGAGCTGCCGGGCATGGGCCTGCTGCACCTGTGGGTGGAGGATGAAGTGGCCGAGCGGGCGCGGGAGCTGATCGCCGCGTACAATGCCGCGCAACCCCTGCCGGGGCCCGCTGACGATCACGAAGGCGGCCCTGGCGTCCTGCTTTGCTGAATCCCATCAACGAGACCCGATGACCAGCCGTTACGCCCTGTTCCGCTGGAACCGCGAGCTGGCCGACAGCGCCGGCTTTCCCGCCGACCTGCAGCCACAATGGAGTGTCGCGCCTGGCGCCCGCGTGCTGATGCTGCGCGAGGAAAACGGCGCGCGCCATGCCGACCTCGCACGCTGGGGCCTGACGCCGGCCTGGCTGAAGGACCTGTCGAGAACTCCCGCCCATGCCCGCACGGAAACCATCGCCGAACAGCCGATGTTCCGTGACGCCTTCGCCCAGCGCCGCTGCCTGCTGCCGGCCAATGGTTTCTACGAGTGGCGCGGCGTGCGCAAGCGGCCGCACTGGGTTTCCGGTGGCGGGCTGATCTGCTTTGCGGGGGTGTGGGAGGCGTATCCGGTGGAGGGCCACACCTATTACAGCGTGGCGATGCTGACCCAGGATGCGGGCGGCATGCGTCGCCCACTGATCCTCGATGTTGCCGAGCAGGCGCAATGGCTGTCGAACGAGACGCCCGCCGAGCGGCTGCTGGAGCTGCTGCAACTGCCCCAGGCGCGACTGCGCGAGCAGGCGCTGGCGAACTTCATCAATGATCCAACCTGCAACGGGCCGGAGTGCCTGACGCCCGCTTGAGAGCATTCCCGTAGGAGCGAATCGGCGAGCTCAGGGATATCCCTTCACGCCAACCCTGTAGGAGCGAGCTTGCTCGCGAACAGAAGGTAGGGCGCATAACGCGCCAGCGTTATCCGCCCTACGAAACGGCAGGAGAACAGGTACCGAGTAAAAGACAGTTGCTCCTACGAAACCCATGTCGCCAAGGGTGACCGGCTGACACCGTGGAGTCAGCCGGCATGCCTCACACCTTGAACTGATTCACCAGCCGGCGCTGTTGCTCGGCCAGCTTGGTCAGCTCGGCGCTGGCCTGGGAGGCTTCGTCGGCGCCGCCGGCCACCTGGTTGGCAACCATGCCGATGTTGCTGACGTTGCGGTTGATGTCTTCGGCCACCGCGCTCTGCTCCTCGGCAGCGCTGGCGATCTGGGTGTTCATGTCGTTGATCACCGACACCGCCTGGGTGATTGACTCCAGTGCCTGGGCCGCTTCGCTGGCGTGGCGCACGCTGTCGTCGGTCTTGTCCTGGCTTTGCTGCATCACGTGCACCACTTCGCGTGTGCCGTTCTGCAGCTGCTGGATCATCGACTGGATTTCCTCGGTGGCGTGCTGGGTCTTCTGCGCCAGGTTGCGCACTTCGTCGGCGACCACCGCGAAGCCGCGGCCCTGCTCACCGGCGCGGGCGGCCTCGATGGCGGCGTTGAGCGCCAGCAGGTTGGTCTGCTCGGCGATGCCGCGGATGGCCACCAGGATCGCGTTGATGTTCTCGCTGTCGCGGGCCAGCGACTGCACCACACCCACGGCGCGGCCGATCTCGCTGGCCAGCGCCTGGATCGCCGTGGAGCTGCTCTCGACGATGCGTTTGCCGTGGTGCGCGGCCTGGTCGGCGTGGTTGGCGGCTTCGGCGGCATGGGTGGCGTTGCGCGCGACGTCCTGGGCGGTGGCGGTCATCTCGTGGACCGCAGTGGCCACCAGTTCGATTTCCGCCAGCTGCTTCTGCACGCCCTGGTTGGTGCGGATGGCGATGTCGGCCGTGTGCTCGGAGGAATCGCTGACGTGCTGCACCGAGGTCACCACCTGTCCGATCATGCCTTGCAGCTTGACCAGGAAGGTATTGAACCCCTTGGCGATGGAGCCCAATTCGTCAGCGCGGTCGCTGGAGAGGCGGCGAGTCAGGTCGCCTTCGCCCTGAGCGATGTCGTCGAGCATGCCGACCAGTTGGCGCAGCGGGCGAGCGATACCGTGGCCGACCAGCCAGATCACCGCAAGACCGATGGCGGCGATGATCAGACCGACCAGGGTCATGCCCAGGGTGTCGCTGTCGCGCTGCGCTTTCAGGTCGCTCTGCAATTGGTTCAGGTCGCCGAGTACGGCTTCTTGCGGCAGTTGCAGCATCAGGGTCCAGCGCGCGCCTGAGTCGGCGATGGTGAAGGGCAGGAACAGCTCGATGTGGCCGTGTTCCTTGTCCACCGAGGTCAGCGGCTGGTCGAGGGTGAGCTTGGCCAGGTTGGCCACTTCATTGGCGTCGAGCACGCTGCTGGCGGATTCGCCGAGCTTGGCCGGGTCCTTGGTGTAGGCCACCAGACGGCCGTTGGTGGAGATCAGCGCCATCTCGCCGGCGCCGTCGTAGAGCTGGCTGTCGGCGGTCTTGAGCAGGTCCTGGATGAAGTCCAGCGACAGGTCCACGCCGACGGTGCCCTTGAACTGGCCCTTGACCATGATCGGCGCGTTGAACGAGGACATCAGCACCATCTTGCCGGCCATCTCGTAGGGCGCCGGGTCGATGATGCACGGTTGGTGCTTCTCTTTCGGGCACAGGTAGTACTCACCTTCGCGCACGCCGGTGGGCTGCATCTTCTGGCTTTCCAGGGTGTCGCCCATGGCTTCCACGGTCAGGCCGCCATCCTTGCGGTACCACCAGGGCATGAAGCGGCCGCTGGCGTCGTAGCCGGGCAGGCCCGAGTACTGGCTGTCGTTGCCGGCGAAGGCGTTGGGTTCCCAGCCGGCGAAGGCATCGAGCAGCTTGGGGTTCTGCGCCACGGTCTGGCGCAGCAGGTTGGACATGCCGGCGCGACCGATGCCCAGCAGCGGCTGGCCATTGGCGTCGGTCTCGTCGAGCAGGGCGTTGGTGTTGGCCAGGTCGCGGGCGACGGTCAGGGGGTATTCCAGTTCGCGCTGGATCTGCGCGACCTGGCCTCGGGCCATGGCGACCAGGCGCTCGTTGATCACCTGCTCGAGCAGCGCCTGGGTGCGCTCCTGCACCAGCGCCTGGGTCCGCGAGCCGGCGAACAGCGCGTAGAGCACCAGCGCTGCGACCACTGCCAGAACGCTGGCACCGGCCAGCGCCACCACGGAAAACTGGATCGACTTGAATTTCATACGGGTACCCGGAATGCGCCAGAGGTCTGCGTGTCTACCTGTATCGGCAGGACCGTGGAAATTCCTTAGGCGGCCGTTGTAAAGGCTTGTAACGCGGCTGTGTGCCGCTTGTCGCAGGATTGTCGGCGCTGACCGGGAGGTCTAGCATGTGATGTCAAAGTGAAATTATCCGGCCGCAGCGAGTGCCTCGACATCCTTCTCTGGGGGTGAAATCAGCCGCTGGCTGCGGCTATCTCGCGGGTGCGGATCGCCGGTGCGATGCCGCGCGCCGTGTACGCCACGACAGGCGCTCCGTGGCACCTTCCGAAGGGTCGGTGTGGTTTGGTAAGTCACTGCTGCGCCGGCTGTTTCCTGCCAGTTGCCGGGCATCGGGGGTGGGCCTACCATGCGCGCTGTCCGTGGGGAGATTGCATTGTTTCGGGAGAGCAACATGCCCAGAGTTTTCCGTATTGCCGGCCTTGCCGCCGCGCTGATGCTGACCGCTTGCCAGCAGGTGAATACCACCAGCGGCGGTGTCGTCGGCGTCGAGCGCAAACAGACCATGTTCAGCATGCTGTCCAGTGCGCAGGTCGACCAGATGTATGCGCAGTCCTACCAGCAGACCCTCAGCGAGGCCTCCCAGGCCGGCAAGCTGGATGCCAGCAGCAGTGACGCCAAGCGCGTGAAGGCTATCGCCGACCGCCTGATTCCGCAGACCGGCGCCTTCCGCCAGGACGCGCCGTCGTGGAAGTGGGAGGTCAACGTGATCCAGAGCGACGAGCTCAATGCCAACTGTGGTCCGGGAGGGAAGATCATCGTCTACACCGGCCTGATCGATAAGCTGAAGCTGACCGACGACGAACTCGCCGCGGTGATGGGCCACGAGATCGCCCACGCCCTGCGCGAACACGGCCGCGAGGCGATGTCCCGTGCCTACGCCGAACAGGTTGGCCTGGGCCTGGGTGGCCAGTTGCTGGGTCTGGGCCAGACCAGCGTCGACCTCGCCCACCAGGTCGTCGAATACAGCATGACCCTGCCCAACAGCCGGCAGAACGAGAACGAAGCCGACCTCATAGGTCTGGAATTGGCAGCGCGAGCCGGCTATAACCCCAACGCCGCCATTACCTTGTGGCAGAAGATCGGGCCAGGCCGGAGGCGACGCTCCGCCGGAAATCCTCAGCACTCACCCGGCGGACAGCACGCGGATGGCCAACCTGCAGGCCGCCATCCCGAAGGTCATGCCGCTCTACGAGCAGGCCAAGACCCGCTGAGCAGTGTTTTTGCAGCAGGGGTTCGTGATTCTCTCGAACGGCCAGGGGCGGCGTAAGGTTGCGCCGCTTTATCCAGTGAACAGGGAGCACCCGTGAAAATCGCTGTACTCGGAGCCACCGGGCTCCTGGGCCACCACGCCGCCCGCGCGATCAAGGCGGCCGGCCACCAGCTGGTGCTGATCCACCGACCCTCGTCGCAGATCCAGCGCCTGGCCTACCTCGAGCCTGAGTGCCGGGTAGCCGAACTCTTCGATCACCAGGGCATGGCCCGCGCGCTCAGTGGGCTGGACGCGGTGATCTTCAGCGCCGGTTACTACCCGGTGCGCCCGCGTCGCTGGCAGGAAGAAGTGGCCAGCGCACTGGACCTGACCAACCATTTCTACGCCGCCTGCCTGCAGGCGAAAGTGCCGCGCATTCTCTACGTCGGCTCGGCCTTCGCCATGCCTTCGCATCCGCAGGGGCTGCCGGGGCATGAAGGGCTGTTCTACGAAGGGCTGCCTACTGGCAAGAGCGCCTACGTGATGTGCAAGTGGGCGCTGGATGAGCAGGCCCGCGAGCAGGCCCGTGGCGGATTGCCGGTGGTCATCGGGATTCCCGGCATGGTGCTGGGCGAGCTGGACATCGGCCCCACCACCGGCCGCCTGATCACCGCCATCGGCCGTGACGAGATGCTGCACTACGTGCCGGGTCGGCGGAACGTCATCGATGCCTCCGAGGCCGGGCGCGGCCTGCTCACGGCACTCGAGCGCGGTCGAGTCGGTGAGCGCTACCTGCTTACCGGGCACAACATCGAGATGGGCGAGTTGACCGCCACCATCGCCAAGCTACTGGGCAAGCCGGCGCCGACACCGATGCCGCTGCACCGCGCCCGCGCACTGGCGACACTGGGCCGCTGGCGCTACCGCCTGACCGGCAAGATGCCGTTGCTGGACGATACCGCCATCGAGGTCATGGCCGGTGGGCAGTTCCTCGACGGCCGCAAGGCGCGCGAGGAGTTGGGCTTCGAGTCCCATGTGCCACTGGAAGACACGCTGGAGCGGGCCATTTCCTGGTTCCATGCCAACGATTACCTCTGATTGGCAACTCGTAGGATGGGTGGAGCGCAGCGATACCCATCAATGTTGTGCATGGACAGCATGGGTATCGCTTCGCTCCACCCATCCTACAAAGCTCAACGTGTAGGAGCGGGCCATGCCCGCGATCGCGCGTATGGCGCGCTCCTACAGAAAGCAGAAAGCCCGGCGGAGTCCGGGCTTTTTGCTGGGTCAGGTTTTCTGTCAGGGCAATGCCTTCTCGGCGAAGGGCCGGTTGGGCAACCCCATTTGCGCGCGGAAACTTTCCATGTCGAACAGCGTGCACAGCTCCTGCACCTGGTTCTGGCTGTTGAAGGTCCAGAAGCCCATGGCCGAGATGCTGACGATGCGGTCGCTGGCCGGGTAGCCCAGCACCGGGCGGGCAATGCTGCCCATCAGGGTGCTCCAGGTGAAGACCTTGTTGCCCTCGCGGATGCATTCCTCCACGGCCACTTCCAGATCCTCCATGCCACTGCGGATTTCCTCCACCAGTGCCCGGTAGCCGGCGTTGTCCAGCGGCTGGGCGGTGAAGGCGCTCTTGTAGATGAAGTCCGGGCTGTGCAATTGCTCCACCAGCGCCAGGTGTCCCTTGTTCCAGGCGAGGTCGATGTGATGGCGGGCGACTTTCTTCAGGTCTTTTTCCGGCATGGCGACATCCTTTGTCGTGGGAGGCGGAAACGCCACTGTGTATCGCCATCGATACACAGGCATTGGCCGGCGCGCCAGCCTCCCGACGAAAAGCGGCCGGTCAGAACACCCCGGAGAGCTTCAGCGCGTGGTACACGGCAGCCAGGCCGAGGACGGCAAAGGCGGCGGCGGCCAGTCGTCGGATCAGGTTCAGCGGCAGGCGCTCGGCGGCAAAGTTGCCAGCCAGTACCACCGGCACGTTGGCGATCAGCATGCCCAGCGTGGTGCCGATGACCACCAGCCAGAAATGCGGGTACTGCGCGGCCAGCATCACGGTGGCGACCTGGGTCTTGTCGCCCATCTCGGCGAGGAAGAAGGCGATCAGGGTGGTGAGGAAGGGGCCGAACTTTTTCAGCGAGCCTTCTTCGTCGTCATCCAGCTTGTCCGGAATCAGGGTCCAGCCTGCGACCGCCAGGAAGCATACGGCCAGCACCCAGCTCAGGGTGCTTTCCGAGAAGAACGAGGCGACCCAGCTGCCCACGGCGCCGGCGGCGAAGTGGTTGGCCAAGGTGGCGGCGATGATCCCGGCGATGATCGGCCAGGGCTTGCGGAAGCGCGCGGCGAGAACGAGCGCGAGCAATTGCGTCTTGTCGCCGATTTCCGCGAGGGCAACGATCAGGGTTGGGACGAAGAGGGATTCCATCAGATTTCCTAAGGGGGCGGGTCGACTAATCACCATGACACGCGCCACCTGCCCGCCCCGGGTCAGGTTGCTCGTGTCATAGGTCTTGTCAAACCCCGGCCTGAACGCTGCAGGCCTGGATCGTACGCGCCATGGTCTGTGGACCAAGTGTGTTGACGCGTACCGGGCGAGCAGGGCGCTCGCGGGAGACTACTCCCCTAGGACGGGGCGCATTCTGCCCAAGTCCTGGGACTTGGGCAAGCCTGCGCGTCGGATCAGTCGCGGGTGGGGCGAATATCCATGTCTTCGTAGCGGATGAAGCGGGTCTTGTTCTTGAAGCGATACCCCAGCCAGATGGCGAGGAACAGCGGGATGGTGATGTAGGTGGCGATCAGGCCGGCCCAGTCCACGTGCTCGCCGACGAAGGCCTGGTAGTTCTGCCCCAGGGTGATGATCAGGCAGAGGACGAAGGCGAACAGCGGGCCGAAGGGGAACCACTTGGCGCGGTAGGGCAGGTCGTTGAGGTTGCCGCCCTGCAGCACGAAGCCCTTGCGGAAGCGGTAGTGCGACACGGCGATGCCCAGCCAGACGATGAAGCCGCACATGCCCGAGGCGTTGAGCAGCCAGGTGTAGACGGTCTTGTCGCCGATGAAGCTGGTGAGGAAGCACAGCGCGCCGATCAGCGTGGTGGCGTAGAGGGCATAGCGCGGCACGCCGCTTTCGGACACCTGGGTGAACAGGCGCGGCGCCTTGCCCTGGGTGGCCATGGTGTAGAGCATCCGGGTGGAGGCATACATGCCCGAGTTGCCCGCCGAGAGGATCGCCGAGAGGATCACCGCGTTCATCACGCCCGCCGCGGCAGCAAGGCCCGCGCGCTCGAACAGCAGGGTGAAGGGCGAGGTGCTGATGTCGCTGCTGTCGGTCTTGAGCAGGTTCGGATCGGTATAGGGGATCAGCATGCCGATCACGAAGATCGACAGGATGTAGAACATGAGGATTCGCCAGAACACCTGGCGGATGGCGATGGGAATGGACTTCTGCGGGTTCTCCGATTCGCCCGCGGCGACGCCGATCAGCTCGGTGCCCTGGAACGAGAAGCCGGCGATCATCGCCACCCCGATCATCGCCTGCAGCCCGCCGACGAAGGGCGCGTCACCGGTGGTGAAGTTGCTGAAGCCGGGGCTGTCGATGCCGTGCATGATGCCGATGATGCTGGCCAGGCCGATGCCGATGAATACCACGACCGCGACGACCTTGATCAGCGCGAACCAGAATTCGCTCTCGCCAAAGCCCTTCACCGAGAAGAAGTTGAGCATGAACATGATGCCGAGGAAGCCGGCGCTCCAGTACATGCCCGAGACTTCCGGGAACCAGAAACTTCATCACCAGCTGCGCCGCCACCAGCTCCGCGGCGATGGTTACCGCCCAGTTGTACCAGTAGTTCCAGCCCATGGCGAAACCGAAGCCATCGTCGATGAAACGGCTGCCATATGTGCAGAACGAGCCGGAATCTGGAATGTAAGCAGCCAGCTCGCCGAGGCTGGTCATGAGGAAGAACACCATCAACCCGATCAGTGCATAGGCCAAGAGCGCGCCGCCCGGTCCCGCCGTGGCAATGGTGCTGCCGGAGGCGACGAACAACCCGGTGCCGATGGAGCCGCCGATGGCGATCATGTTCAGGTGGCGCGGTTTCAGAGAGCGCTTGAGGTGATGCGGCTTCTCTTTCGGCCCCATGGCGAAAGTCAGTTCGACGTCATCTTTGATTCTGCGATTCACGGGTGTCCTCGATAGTTCAGGGCGAGCGGCGGTGCGCCGATCCGGGCAGGCTCGGTGGAGTGTAGTGCGAGCCTGGGATCAGCGCCGGGCGCTGTAGATACGGAAGCCGTCGGCCTCGGCCAGTGTGCGGCAGGGGCCCAGGTGCTGTTCGATCAGCGGCGGGTATTTCAGGAAGCTGTTGGCCACCAGACGCAGTTCGCCGCCGCTCGCCAGGTGGCGGGCTGACTGGCGCAGCAGGTGTTCGGTGGCGGCGTAGCTGGTGTGCACGCCCTGGTGGAAGGGCGGATTGCTGACAATGGCGGCGAGGTTCTCCGGCGCGGCGTCGATACCGTCGCCGGCTATCACTTCGCCTTCCAGGCCATTGGCTGCCAGGGTCAGGCGGCTGCTCTCGACGGCGAAGGCGTCGACGTCCAGCAGGGTCAGCTGGCTCTGTGGATAACGTCGCTTGAGCGTGGCGCCGAGCACGCCTGCGCCGCAGCCGAAGTCCAGCACGTGCCCGGTTGGCAGCTTGTCCAGGTGTTCCAGCAGCAGCGCGCTGCCGCGGTCCAGGCGGCCGTGGCTGAATACTCCGGGCAGGGTGATGACCTGCAGCGGGCCATCGGCCAGCGGCAGTTCGTAGCGTTGCGCGAGGGCGTGCAGATCAGGCGCGACGGGGGCGCCGTCGATGTGCGTGTGCCACAACTGGCAGTGGCGGGCGCTGTCCAGCTTGCTGGCGCGGCCGAATTCACCCAACTGCTTGCTGGCGCGTTCGACGCCGGCGCGTTTCTCGCCGACCAGATACAACTCGCCGTCCGGCACGCAGCTGGCCAGTGCGGCGAGCAGGTAGTCGGTCAGTTCGCGGGACTTGGGCAGGAACAGCACAGCCGCATCGAACCGGCCTTCGGGTGGTGTTGCACCGAAGTGGCAGCGGCCCGGATAGCGGCCTTCGAGCTGCCGGGCTTCGCCGGCGTGCCAGCTCCAGCCCTGGGCCTGCGGCAGGTCGCCGAGCAGGGCGTCGGCGGGCAGGCCGGCGAGCAGGACGCGGCCCTGGAAGCGCTCGATCTGGCGCAGCAGCACTTCACTGGTGGGGGCGTTGGACATGCGGCCTCCTCGAAAAAAGGGCGCGAGTTTAGCAGGGCTGCCGCGGCCGAGCCTAGGCGAGCCGCACCTCGGCGTTCTTCCAGAAGTCGTCGCCACGCAGCTCCAGCGCTCCTGCCGCGACTTGTTCGCGCAGGCGCCAGGCGGCCAGCAGGTCGCTGACGAACAGGCCGTCGACATAGGCCATGGTCGGGCCGATCAGCGACTGCACCGGGCGCCAGGACTCGCTGGCGCTGTCCAGCAGGATGCGGTCGATGTGCGCATAACCGGCGCCGCTCAGTTGGCCATCCAGCCACAGACGCAGCTCGGCGTTTTCTGCCAGGACACGTTGCCAGTCCGCCGCCAGGTTCTGGCGCTCCGCGGCATCCAGCTCGTGGCTGTCGGCCAGGGCGTTGGCCAGTTCGACGGGCTTGAGCATGGCGATGGCGTGGCGGTCCTCGCTGCGACACTGGCCACTGCCGGCACCGACGCTACGCAGGATGATGTTTGCCGGCAGCAGTGCGCAGACGCGGCGCAGCAAGAGTTGCTCGCTGGCGCTGTCGCCGTGCCAGAGCGTGACGGAGCCAACGTCCGGGCTGCTCAGCCAATTCACCTCGGTGGCCATCTCGATGGCGATTTCGCGCTCGCGCAGGGCGTCTCCGCCCAGCTCATGCCAGAACGCGGCGCGTTGCTGGCAGGGTGGATTGTCCACATCGCTCAGTGGGCCTACCGCGAGATCGTCCGGCATCACGCGGATTTTCTTCTCGGTCAGCACGCCTGCCTCGACGGCCCGGCGCAGGGCATCGGCGGCGCCGTCGCCGCACACCAGATGCAGGCTCATGGCGCCACCACCCGGCGCGGTTCGCCGGCGAAGAAGCCGGCGGCGTTCTCGCTCAATTGGCCGACGATGCGCTGCCTGGCCTCGCGCGCCCCCCAGGCACTGTGCGGGGTGAGGATGAAGCGCGGGATATCGCCGGCCAGCAGCGGGTTGCCGTCGCTGGGCGGCTCGACGCTGAGCACGTCGAACGCTGCGCCGCCAAGATGGCCGCGGCGCAGCGTATCGGCCAGTGCCTGTTCGTCTACCAGGCCGCCGCGTGCGGTGTTGATGAGGAAGGCGCCGGGTTTCATCAGGTCCAGTTCGCGCTGGCCGATCAGGTTGCGCGTTGCGTCTGTCAGTGGGCAGTGCAGGGTGAGGGCGTCGACCTGCGGAAGCAGATCGTCCAGCGCCAGGCGGTCATCTCGCGCTGGGCGGCCGGGCAGGGCGCCGAACAGAACACGCATGCCGAAGGCTTCGGCCAGCTTGGCCACCGCGCCGCCCAGTTCACCGTGGCCCAGCAGACCGAGAGTCTTGCCTTCCAGTTCGACGATGGGGAAGTCCAGCAGGCAGAACTGCGGCGCCTTCTGCCAGCGGCCTTCGCGGATTGCTGTCTGGTAGTCGGGCAGGCGGGTGGCCAGAGCGAGCAGCAGCATCAGGGTGTGCTGGGCCACCGAAGGGGTGCCGTAGCCCTGGCAGTTGCTCACGGTCACGCCGTGCCGGCGCGCGGCGTCGAGATCGACGTTGTTGGTGCCGGTGGCGGCTACCAGGATCAGCTTGAGGTCCGGGCACTGTTCGAACACGTCGGCGCCGATGCGTACCTTGTTGCTGATCGCTACCTGTGCGCCTCGCAGTCGGTCGGCCACCTCCTGGGTGTCGCTGCGACCGTGCAGGACCAGTTCGCCGAAAGGCGCGCGCAGTGGCGCGAGGTCGAGATCACCGAGGTCGAGGGAGGCATGGTCGAGGAAGACGGCGCGAGCAGGATTCATGAGCGATGACACCTTGATCGGAAGGGCGGGGTGAAGGGGATTCTCGGCACAACCGCCGCTGTGGACAACCCGGGCTTCCCGCGAGCTCGTGGTCGGGCTGCTTTGCACTGATGGTAGATGTTTGAGTGAAAAGTCTGACAGATGTTTCGGTTTTCCCTCATCCGCTGCCCCGAGCCAGCTTCTTAGAGTGATCCCATCGAAATCCCGAGGTGACTGGCGATGATGGGTTGGCTTCTATCCGGCCTCACGGCTATCCGTGCATTCGGCGTGCGTGTCGGGTTGCGTAGTGGTGCGACGACTGTCTATCCCCGATCCCGGCGGAGAAAGACGCCCCGTGTCTCCGGCCCCGATCCCCTGCTGTGCTTCGGTGCGTTGCTGTTGCACCACGATGTGGGTTCTGGCGTGGCGCAGGCCGATGAATTGGTTGAGTCATGGGGCATCACTGATGGAGTAACGGCGCGCCGGACACTTCAGGAGCTGATGCTTGAAGCCCAGAGCCAGGCGCTGGACGAGGAGTTCCGCCGGCTGCAACGCGGTGAGTCCAGCGCCTTCGATGGTGAGCAGCGGCTGCGCTTCAAGCAGGTCAAGCGCGCCTGGAGCAAGGCGGGCCTGGTGTTGCCTGTGGATATCTCCATGGCCGCCCACGACCTCGAAAGCCTCGCCTGGCTGGCACGGCAATGCCATACCTGTGGCTATCTCACCGAGTCGGAAACCTGGCTCTGTCTGGCCTGGGTGGCCGAGAACGCCATCCGCTGCTTTTCCGACTGGCAGGCCTATGCCGCGTCTTTCGTGCTGGGGCGGGCGCTCCTGTTGTGTGAAGCGACTTCCGGTGCCAAGGCGATCAGGGCGTACAAGGAGCTGATGAGCTGCCGCGACGACACGAGCTCGTTGGCCGGCTTGTGGCGAGCCCATCCGTTGGCAGGCATCCTCGTGAGCGAGGTGGTGCTGCAGGAGGAACCCATCTGCGAGCCGCTGGCGCATCCGCCCCGCAGTGCCCTGCTCGCGCTGGGTTGTGTGATAGCCACCAGCGCGGGCGTGCGCTCCGATGAACTGGCGATCGCCCTGCAGGAAAAGGAATATCCCCGACTGTGGTTGGCCGAACATTGGCGGGCCGCCGATGCCGGGCAGGTTCATGCTCGGATGGACTGGCTGCTGAATACTGGCAGTCGTGGCCGGCTTGATCCGTTGCTGGAACGGATCGCCGGAGCCTCACCTCCACGTGGCGGATCACCGGTTGCGCGCCTGGATCAGGCTCGTCGTGCGTTGATGAGGGAAGGCCACGATCCTGCGCTGATCGATGAATGCCGCACTGTGCTGGCCTACGATCTTGAGCGCGCCGCCTTTGGTGCGCGCCTGGCCTTCAGTGTCGGGCTGCTCGACGAGGAGAGCTTGTGGAATGCCCTGCGCCACATGGCCCGGCAGGCCCGCAGAGCATTTGCTTGCTGGGAGCACTACCTGGTCTCGCTGATGCTGGGACACGCCCTGGCCAATGAAGACTGGCAGGCGGGCAAGCGTTTGCTGCACAGCGGCATGGCGTTGCTCGACGGTATCACCCCGTTCGCGCAATACCCTTCGCCCTGGCAGGTCTGTCCGCTGGAAATGTTGCCCGTCCTGCACGGCGTGGCGCCCGGCGCTTGTCGTGGCCCCGGCGCTTCGTATAGAACCTAGGGTTTTCCTGACGGTGGTTCGGAGGCGCGATGTACTGGGCGGAATTTCTCACGGTGGCGTTCATTCACCTGCTGGCGGTGGCCAGCCCCGGCCCGGACTTTGCCGTGGTGGTGCGCGAGAGCGTGACCCACGGCCGCCGCGCCGGTACCTGGACGGCCCTGGGCGTGGGCAGTGCGATTTTCCTGCACGTCACCTACTCGCTACTGGGCATCGGCCTGATCGTGTCGCAGTCCATTGTGCTGTTCAACGCCCTGAAATGGCTGGCGGCGGCGTACCTGCTGTACATCGGCTTCAAGGCGCTGCGGGCGCGCCCGGCCGACCCGGCGGCAGCCGAAAGCATTGCCGCACCGGTGGCGCGTACCGCGCGTGGTGCCTATGTCGCCGGGTTCGTCACCAACGGCCTGAATCCCAAGGCCACGCTGTTCTTCCTCTCGCTGTTCACGGTGGTGATCAACCCGCATACGCCACTGCTGGTTCAGGCCGGTTATGGCGTGTATCTGGCCTGTGCGACTGCCGTCTGGTTCTGCCTGGTGGCGCTGCTGTTCAGCCAGCAACGCGTGCGCGCTGGTTTCGCTCGCATGGGGCACTGGTTCGACCGGGTGATGGGCGTTGTGCTGATTGGGCTGGGCATCAAGCTGGCGTTCACCGAGCTGCGTTGAGTCGGCGGCAGTTGCTGAACGAAAAAAAGGGGCGCCGAGGCGCCCCTTCTTCATGCCGGATCGAGGATCACACCAGCTCGATCGCCACCGCGGTGGCTTCGCCGCCGCCGATGCACAGCGAGGCGACGCCACGCTTGCCGCCCTTCTTCTGCAGGGCGTTGATCAGGGTGACGATGATCCGCGAGCCGGTGGAGCCGACCGGGTGGCCCTGGGCGCAGGCGCCGCCGTAGACGTTGACCTTGGCGTGGTCCAGGCCGTGTTCGCGCATGGCGAGCATGGTGACCATGGCGAAGGCTTCGTTGATCTCGAACAGGTCGACGTCGTCCTTGTTCCAGCCGGCCTTCTTGAACAGGTTGGTCATGGCGCCGATCGGGGCCAGGGTGAACTCGGCCGGGTCCTGGCTCTGGGTGGCGTGGGCGACGATCTTCGCCAGCGGCTTCAGGCCACGGCGTGCGGCTTCTTCAGCGGTCATCAGGACCAGCGCGGAGGCGCCGTCGGAGATGGAGCTGGCGTTGGCGGCGGTGATGGTGCCGTCCTTGCGGAAGGCCGGGCGCAGGCCGGGAATCTTGTCCAGGTTGGCGGTCAGCGGCTGCTCGTCGTCTTTCACCACGGTCTCGCCCTTGCGGGTGGTGACGGTGACCGGGACGATTTCCGAAGCCAGCGAACCGTCCTTGATGGCGGCCTGGGCGCGCTTGAGGGACTCGATGGCGTAGGCGTCCATCTCTTCGCGGGTGACTTTGTACTGGTCGGCGGTTTCCTGGGCGAAGGAACCCATCAGGCGGCCGGTGCGGGCGTCTTCCAGGCCGTCGAGGAACATGTGGTCCTTGATCTCGCCGTGGCCCATGCGCAGGCCGGTACGGGCCTTCTCGATGACGTAGGGGGCGTTGGACATGCTTTCCATGCCACCGGCGACCATCACGCTGTTGGTCCCGGCCTTGAGCAGGTCATGGGCCAGCATTACGGCCTTCATGCCCGAGCCGCAGAGCTTGTTGATGGTGGTGCAGCCGGTGGCGGCGGGCAGGCCGGCGTTCAGCGACGCCTGGCGGGCCGGGCCTTGTTTCAGACCGGCGGGCAGCACGTTGCCCATGATCACTTCCTGCACGTCCTCGGGCTGGATGCCGGCACGGGAAATGGCTTCGCGGATGGCGATGGCGCCCAGGTCGACGGCGGAAACGCCGGACAGGCTGCCCTGGAAGCCGCCCATGGGGGTACGGGCGCCGCTGACGATGACGATCTCGGACATGACTAACCTCTTCGCTCTTGTTGTGATGCGCTATCTGGGTACCGGGCGTGAACGACCGGGCGTCAGGATTCTACCGCGTGACCGGATGTGGCCATAGAGTCATCGGCAAATCACTCTTTTGACTGATGAATGGACACACCCGGCGCTCTAGAGTCGGTCTCATCCTGATGAGACCCAGCCTTGAGAGTGCGTACGCCATGCTGAAAACCCGCGTCATCCCCGCTGCACAGAACGCCTACCAGTACCCGCTGCTGATCAAGAGCCTGCTGCTGTCGGGCAGCCGTTACGAGAAAGGCCGGGAAATCGTCTACCGCGACACCGTGCGTTACAGCTACGCCACCTTCAACGAACGCGTCGCGCGGCTGGCCAACGTGTTGACCGAGGCCGGCGTGAAGGCCGGTGACACCGTGGCGGTGATGGACTGGGACAGCCACCGTTACCTGGAGTGCATGTTCGCTATCCCGATGATCGGCGCGGTGCTGCACACCATCAACATCCGCCTCTCGCCGGAGCAGATCCTCTACACCATGAACCACGCCGATGACCGCTTCGTGCTGGTCAACAGCGAGTTCGCCGCGCTCTACCAGGGCATCGCCGGGCAGTTGACCACGGTGGAAAAGACCCTGCTGATCACCGACGGCGCCGACAAGACCTGCACGCTGCCCGACTGTGTCGGCGAGTACGAGACGCTGCTGGCCGCCGCCAGCCCGCGCTACGCCTTCCCCGACTTCGACGAGAACTCGGTGGCGACCACCTTCTACACCACTGGCACCACCGGCAACCCCAAGGGCGTGTACTTCACCCACCGCCAGCTGGTGCTGCACACCCTGGCGATGGCCGCGACCATCGGCAGCCTGGACAGCATCCGCCTGATGGGCACCGACGACGTGTACATGCCGATCACCCCGATGTTCCACGTTCATGCCTGGGGCGTGCCGTACGTGGCGACCATGCTGGGGGTGAAACAGGTGTATCCGGGGCGTTACGAGCCGGAGCTGCTGTGCAAGCTGATCCGCGAGGAGAAGGTGACCTTCTCCCACTGCGTGCCGACCATCCTGCAGATGATGCTCAACGCCGCCAGCGCCAAGGATCATGACTTCGGCGGGCTGAAGATCATCATCGGTGGCAGTGCCCTCAACCATGCGCTGTACGACGCTGCCAAGGCGCGTGGCATCCAGCTCACCGCAGCCTACGGGATGTCAGAGACCTGCCCGCTGATTTCCTGCGGTTACCTCAACGAGGAACTCTGCGCCGGCAGCGAGGATGAGCGCACCACCTACCGCATCAAGGCCGGTGTGCCGGTGCCGCTGGTTGAGGCGGCAATCATGGACGAGCACGGTCAGTTCCACCCGGCGGACGGCGAGTCCCAGGGCGAGCTGGTGCTGCGCGCGCCCTGGCTGACTCAGGGCTACTTCCGTGAGCCGGAAAAGGGCGAGGAGCTCTGGGCAGGTGGCTGGATGCACACCGGCGACGTCGCGACCCTGGACGGCATGGGCTTCATCGATATCCGCGACCGCATCAAGGACGTGATCAAGACCGGCGGCGAGTGGCTGTCGTCCCTGGAGCTGGAAGACCTCATCAGCCGTCACCCGTCGGTGCGCGAAGTGGCAGTGGTTGGCGTGCCCGATCCGCAATGGGGCGAGCGCCCGTTTGCCCTGTTGGTGCTGCGCGACGGCCAAGCGCTGGATGCCAAGGCGCTGCGCGAACATCTCAAGCCTTTCGTCGAGCAGGGCCACATCAACAAGTGGGCAATTCCCTCGCAGATCGCCGTTGTTACTGAAGTTCCCAAGACCAGCGTCGGCAAGCTCGACAAGAAGCGTATCCGGGTAGACATCGCCCAATGGCAGGAGGCCGGCAGCGCGTTCCTCTCCACGGTGTGACCGACGACCGGCAAGTCACGGTTTTCGGGCGGCCGTGCCAAGCAAGCGCTTGGCACGGTGCAGCCCAGTGACCACGCCACCTCGGGCTCTGCGCAAGCGTCTAGTCAGGGCCTTTGTAAGACAAATCACACTTTCGAGCGATCAAGCACCTTAGGACGCTGGATATAGTCGCCACTACTCATAACAAAAAACACATGGAGTAGCGTCGATGAAAACCATGCAACATATCTGGCGCCTGGCACGGTTGCCGCTGGCAGTCAGTCTGGCTTCTTCGCTGGCGGCTCCCGCCTCCGCTGTCAGCTTCAACATCGGGGAAATCGAAGGTTCGTTCGACTCGACGCTGTCCGTGGGGGCCAGCTGGTCGACGCAGAATCCGAACAGCAACCTCATCGGTGTGAACAACGGTGGCAAGGGCCTGTCCCAGACCTCCGACGATGGTCACCTGAACTACAAGGCCGGCAAGACCTTCTCGAAGATCTTCAAGGGTATCCACGACCTCGAGCTGAAATACGAGGACACCGGCGTATTCGTCCGCGGCAAGTACTGGTACGACTTCGAGCAGAAGGACGAGAACACCGAGTTCAAGCCGCTCTCCGACCACAACCGCAAGGAAGCCGCCCAGGCCTCCGGTGCGGAAATCCTCGACGCCTTCATCTACCACAACTACAACATCGCCGACCTGCCGGGCACCGTGCGCCTGGGCAAGCAGGTGGTGAACTGGGGTGAGAGCACCTTCATCCAGAACGGCATCAGCGTGATCAACCCGTTCGACGTCACCGCCTTCCGCCGCCCGGGTTCCGAGATCAAGGAAGCCCTGGTGCCGGTGAACATGTTCTATCTGTCGCAGAACCTCACCGAGAACCTCTCCGCCGAAGGCTTCTACCAGCTGGAGTGGGACCAGACGGTGGTCGACAACTGCGGCACCTTCTTCTCCCAGCCGGACGTCGTGGCTGACGGTTGCACCCAGAACCTGGCGGTGCTGACCAACAACCAGGCCTCGATCAACACCCTGAACTCCCTGCTTGGCCCGAGCCTGGCCCTGACTCCGTCGCCGTGGAACGAAGGCATCGTGGTGCGTCGTGGTCCGGACCGTGATGCCCGCGACAGCGGCCAGTACGGTTTCTCCCTGAAGTACTTCGCTGACAGCCTGAACACCGAGTTCGGCGGCTACTACATGAACTATCACAGCCGCCTGCCGATCTTCAGCGGCCGTGGCGCCGACACCGCCAAGGTGGCGCAGATCAACCAGCTGATCACCAACATCGCGGCAATCAGCCCGTCCCTGGCGGCGCAGGCTGGCGCGGCGGCGATGGCGGGCAACTCCAGCTACTTCATCGAGTACCCCGAAGACATCCGCCTGTACGGCCTGAGCTTCTCCACCACGCTGCCCACCGGTACCGCCTGGCAGGGTGAGATCAGCTACCGTCCGAACGCTCCGGTGCAGTTGAACACCACCGACATCCTGTATTCCGGCCTGGACCCGGTCTCCATCGGCGGCAACCACGTCTACGACAACGCCTCCGTGCTGACCGGCACTGCTGGCCAGGACCTGCATGGCTACCGCCGCAAGGAAGTCACTCAACTGCAGACCACCTTCACCCACTTCTTCGACCAGGTCATGGGCGCCGAGCGTCTGACCCTGGTGGGCGAAGTCGGCTGGACCCACGTTGGCGGCCTGGAAAGCCAGAACAAGGCGCGCTACGGCCGTGACCCGGTCTTCGGTCCTGGCCCGCTGAATGGCACCCTCAACGGTCGCGCGACCTGCGAGGCGCTCAACGTCTCCACCCTGGGCACCGCCAACGCCAACAACGTCAGCCGCAACTGCGAGAGCGACGGCTTCACCACCGCCGACTCCTGGGGCTACCGCGCCCGTGCGATCTGGGACTACAACGACGTGTTTGCCGGTGTGAACCTCAAGCCGAACGTGGCCTGGTCCCATGACGTGGACGGCTACTCCCCCGGCCCCGGCGGTAACTTCGAGGAAGGCCGCAAGGCGGTCAGCCTGGGCGTCGACGCCGACTACCTGAACACCTACACCGCAAGCCTGGCCTACACCAACTACTTCGACGGCAAATACTCCACCGTCGATGACCGTGACTTCGTCAGCTTGAGCTTCGGGGTGACCTTCTAAGCCGGCCGTTCAACCGGCAAGCGGCCCGCCTCGCGGCGGGCCATCCGCGCGGGCGGTGACCCGGTCGCGCGGGGCAGCAGACAAAACCGCGCCCTGCCTGCCCGGGAGCATCCGGTAAGGGCGGCCAGCGCGGTGGGCAAAGACTCAACGAGGACGATAAACGAATGAGAACAACAAAGATCCTGCTGCACACGGGCGCCCTGGCGCTCAGCCTCATCGCCTCCCAGGTGATGGCGGCCGTCTCTGCCGATGAAGCGGCGAAGCTGGGCTCTACCCTGACTCCGATGGGCGCGGAAAAGGCCGGCAACGCCGATGGCAGTATCCCGGCCTGGACCGGCGGCCTGCCCAAGAATGCCGGCACCGCCGACAGCAAGGGCTTCCTCAGCGATCCGTTCGCCAGCGAGAAGCCGCTGTTCACCATCACCGCGCAGAACATGGACCAGTACAAGGACAAGCTGACCCCCGGCCAGCAGGCCATGTTCAAGCGCTACCCCGATACCTACAAGATGCCGGTGTACACCACGCACCGTACCGCCACCGTGCCGGCCAACGTGCTGGAGGCAACCAAGAAGAACGCCACCAGCACCAAGCTGCTGCAGGGCGGCAACGGCCTGGAAAACTTCCAGGTGGCCAACCCCTTCCCGATTCCGAAGGACGGCCTGGAAGTCATCTGGAACCACATCACCCGCTACCGCGGCGGCCACGTGCGCCGTCTGGTGACCCAGGCGACTCCGCAGGTCAACGGCTCCTACTCGCTGGTGTACTTCCAGGACGAGTTCGTCTTCCGTACCGACCTGAAGGATTACGACGCCAGCAAGCCGAGCAACGTGCTCTTCTACTTCAAACAGCGTGTCACTGCTCCGGCGCGCCTGGCCGGTAACGTGCTGCTGGTGCACGAGACCCTCGACCAGGTGAAGGAACCGCGCCTGGCGTGGCTCTACAACGCCGGTCAGCGCCGCGTTCGCCGCGCCCCGCAGGTCTCCTACGATGGCCCGGGTACCGCCGCCGACGGCCTGCGTACCTCCGACAACCTGGACATGTACAACGGTGCGCCGGACCGCTACGACTGGAAACTGGTGGGCAAGCAGGAACTGTACATCCCGTACAACAACTACAAGATGGACGATCCGAAGCTGAAGTATTCGGACATCATCAAGCCTGGTCACCTGAACCAGGACCTGGCGCGCTACGAGTTGCACCGCGTGTGGCACGTGACCGCTACCCTGAAGCCGGGCGAGCGCCACATCTATGCCAAGCGTGACTTCTTCATCGACGAGGACACCTGGCAGGCCGTGGAGATCGACCACTACGACGGTCGTGGCACCCTGTGGCGCGTAGCTGAGGCGTTCAACCAGTACTACTACAACTACCAGGTACCGTGGTACACCGCGGAAACCCTGTATGACCTGCTGTCCGGTCGCTACCTGGTGCTGGGTCTGAAGAACGAGGAAAAATCCGCCTACGACTTCAACTACAGCGCTTCGGAAAGCGACTTCACCCCGGCAGCGCTTCGCCAGGAAGGCGTGCGCTGATCCCCCGATCCCCACGGGTGGTTCCGCGGTGAAAAAGACCGGCCTTCGGGCCGGTTTTTTTATGGAGGATCATCTGTCAGGTGAATGGAGGGCGGAATGTAGGACGCCTTCTGGTCATGTTGTGAGCAAAGGTAACAAAATCGACTTCTATTCCCGACCGCGAGCGGCTAGGCTCGGACGGCAGTGTGACCTTCGTTGACCGCTATAAGAGCTAGAGCAAGAGCCAGGCCGATGACCGACTTCTCGACTCTGCCAAGTCTGACCGATGTTCCCCCCAGCACGGCCGGCAGCCGCTTCTTCCGACCGCCGCTGCCGCATGGCCATGTCGCCCGTTCGCGGCTCTGCCAGCGCATGGCCGCGGGGCTGCAGGGGCGGCTGATACTCGTATCTGCGCCGGCCGGGTTCGGCAAAAGCTCGCTGGCCATCGAATTCTGTCAGACGCTGGAGAATCACTGGCGCAGCCTGTGGCTGGGCCTCAGTGCCAGGGACAGCGACCCCGGACGTTTCCTTGAGCGCCTGCTCGAAGGCCTGCGCCTGCATTTCCCCACTCTCGGCGAAGAAGCCCTGGCGCTGCTGAAGATGCGTCAGCGCCATCAGCCGTTCGCCTTCGAAGCCTGGCTCGACGACCTGCTCGATGAGCTGGTGGACAGTCTGTCGGCCAACCGCCCTTTGCTGCTGGTGCTGGACGACTACCACCTGGCGCAGGGTGCTGTGCTGGATCGTTGCCTGCAGTTCCTCCTCAATCACCAGCCCGCCGGTCTGGTCGTGCTGGTCACCAGCCGCCAGCGGCCGGATTGGCACCTGGCGCGCCTGCGCCTGTCGCGGCAGTTGCTGGAGTTCACCGAGCAGGACCTGCGCCTGACCGTCGAGGAAACCGCGCAGCTGGTCTCGGCCAACGGCGCGCAGCTGGACGACAACGCCCTCGACAACCTGGTCGAGCGCAGCGAAGGCTGGATTGCCGGCCTGCGTCTGTGGCTGCTTGCCCATGGCGACGAGCTGGCGGCCAATGTGCCCGATCTGTCGGTGCACGGCGCCGAAGAGCTGATCCGCGACTATCTATTGGAAGAGGTGATCGATAAGCAGTCGCCGGAGGTCCAGATGTTCCTGGCCCAGGCCGCGCGCTTCGAGCGCTTCTCCGCCGAATTGTGCGACGCATTGCGCGACGCCCATGACAGCGCCTCGATTTCTGCGCCACCTGCAGCAGCATCAGGTGTTCCTCGTGCCGCTGGACGAGCACGGCCAGTGGTTCCGCTATCACCACCTGTTCTCCGACCTGTTGCTGGCGCGCCCGCTGCCCGGCTCCGGGCCTTCGGCGGCGGCGCTGCACCTGCGTGCCTGCCGCTGGTTCAGCGCCCAGGGGCTGTTCGACGACGCCGTGGAGCAGGCCTTGCGCGCCGGCCACCCGGAGGTGGCGGCGAGCCTGGTGCAGAGTCTGTCCGAAGAACAACTGCTGGCCGAGCAGAACGTCGCCACGCTGCTGCGCTGGAAGATGGACCTGCCCGACAGCCTGCTGGCCAGCACGCCGCGCCTGATCGTGCTGTACAGCTGGGCGCTGGCGCTGGCTTGCCAGCTGGACGCAGCTGAAGAGCTGGCGTCGCAGCTGTCGCGCTTCCTGCCTGCCGCCGATGCCACCGCCCATCGCGACCTGCTTGCTCAATGGCAGGCGCTGGCGGGTGTGATCGCCCGCGGGCGTGGCGAGATCGAGGCGGCCGAGCGGCACTGCGAGGAGGCTATGCGCGGCCTCGGTCCGGAGCGCTTCGGCCCGCGTCTGCTATGCCTGTCGACCCTGAGCAACCTGGCCATCGTGCGCGACGATCTGTGGCGCGCACGCGGGCTCAATCGGGAAGCCCTGGAACTGGCGCAGCGCTTCGGCAATCCGCTGTTCGAAGCCATGGTGCATTACGACCGTGCCCGCGTGCTGCAGGCGCGGGGCGAGGTGCTTCGCGCCGAGGACGAAGTGCGCCAGGGCCTGGCGCGGCTGTCCGGCCTGTCCTCCCAGCGTCGCTATGCCGTGCGTGGCCGGTTGATGCTCTACCAGGGCTACCTGCGCAGCCTCGCGCTGCAGCCGGACGAGGCGCGCAAATGCCTCAAGGCCGGCATCGAGGAAGCCCGCGCCTGTCGCGACATCAGCCTGGTGATCGGCTTCTGCGTGCTGGCCAGCCTGGAAGGGCGACTGGGCAATTACACCCGTGCCTTCGCCCACCTCGCCGAGGTCGAGCGGATGATGCACGTGTGGGATGTGCCGCCGGTCTACTACCTGTCGGCCATCACCCTGATCAAGTGCGAACTCTGGCTCGGCCAGGGCCAGGTCGAACTGGCCAGCGCCTGGCTGGAGCGCCTGCGCGACACCTACACCGGCGACGAGCCGGCCACCCCGCCGGAATGCTCGCCGCAGTTGCCGCGCAACGTGGAGATGCTGCAATCCCAGCTGGAGCGCCGCGAGGGCCGCATGGCCGACGCCGAGGCGCGGCTGCGTGCCGTGGCCAGCGGTGCCCTGCAGGGCGGCGCGCAGTTGCAGGCGCGCTTCGCCCAGGGGCAGCTGGTCGCCCTGCTGCTGCAGGACAGCCGCGAGCGCGAAGCCTCCTTCGAGCTGGGCGAGTGTCTGAATGGGTTGGCGGTCGGCCTGCTGATCCCGTTGCAAGAGGTGCTGCTGCAACATCCCGATTGGTTACGCGAGCAGTTGGCCGTGCGCGCCTCTTCGCCGGCCATCGACGCTTTGCGCGAGCGCCTGCCGGCCCCGCCTGAGCGCGGGGCGGTGCTGAACGATTGCCTGAGCGGGCGCGAGCTGGCGGTGCTGGAACTGATCGCCCAGGGCTGTTCGAACCAGGAAATCAGCGAGCGCCTGTTCATCTCGCTGCACACCGTGAAGAGTCACGCCCGCCACATCAACGACAAGCTCGGCGTCGAGCGCCGCACCCAGGCGGTGGCGCGGGCGAAGGAGTTGGGGTTGTTGCGGTAGAAGGTGTTGGCGCAGGTCTTTGATTTCGGCTTATCGGCCGAACGTGCACCCCCTCCCTAACCCTCCCCCGCAAGCGGGAGAGGGGACTGGTCCGTAGCGAGGGCTGGCCCCGGCGTATCAAGGGTGCTCCGCACCGCTTCCGGCTGATTCCTGCAATCCAGAATGCACCGAACGGCCCCCTCTCCCTTCAGGGAGAGGGCTGGGGGAGAGGGTGTCGAACCGCGTACACCGATGCTGCACTGGCCTCAGCGTTCTAATTACCCGTTGACGAGTCTCACATTCCCTTCTTCTTCTCCGCTTCCGGCGGAGCGCTCAGGTCCAGCCCCTTGGGCACAGGTTGTCCCTTGGCCGGGGCGGCCAACTGCTTCTGCACGTCCGCCTGAATCGCCTGCAGCACTGGCAGAAGGTCACGCATGTTCTCGCGCACTTCCGGGTAGGAGTGCTTCTGCGCCAGCTCATCCACGCGCATCAGCAGTTGAACGCGGACTTCCGGCGGCAGGTGGATGAAGAGTTCGGGCAGCTGCTTGGCCAGCTCGGCGCTGTAGAGCACCAGGTCCTGGCGGTCGAACTGCGCGGTCAGGCCGAGGTAGTCGAGCGCACTGCTGGTCAGCATCGAGGCGGCGGCCTTGGCTTCCTGCATGCCTTGCAGGCGCACCGGGTTGCGCTGCTCGCTCTGCGCCAGGGTCATCCAGAACTCCACCGTCAGGTTGAACAGGATCGCCTGTTCGCGCAGCGAGTAGCTCATCAGGCCCAGTGCCTCGGCGCCGTAAGGCTGCTTGGCGGCGCGGAAGTTGAAGTACAGGCGCATCAGCTCCTTGAGCTTGAACAGCACCTCGCGCGCCTCGTTCTGCCGCAGCTCCAGTGGGGCGTAGATGTTCAGCTGCGGGCGGAAATTCTCCTCGCTGACCATGCGCTGGTAGATCGGCCCGGTGAACTCGCCGCTGCGCCGGGGCAGGCCGTTGACCTGGGTTTCGTCGATCTTCTTCAGTGCATCGATCAGCACCTGGTAGTCGGCGCTGGTCCAGTTGCGCTGGATGTCGGGAATCTTCTGGCCCAGGTAATACAGGTCGGCAGATACGGCAGGGCGGCACAGGAGCAGCAACAGCACGGCCAGCGGCCACAGCGAACGGCGAATGAGGATCGGCACGAACGGGCTTTCCTTGCGCGAGGGCGGGTCGGGCTAGGTTAACGAGGTGCAAGGCCTGCGTCATCCCGTGACGGGCCTCGACACTACCTAGGTTGGGCGCGTCGGCGTGGGCGCTGTGGTGTGATTCGGGCTTCAGAACAACAAGCACGGGAGTCACTCGTCCATGACCGCCACATTGTCTGTGCAACCGCCGCTGGCCGAGGGCCTGGCCCGCTACGGTTTCGGCCCGCTGCCGCTGGCCGCGCTGAAGGCGCGCTATGCCTCGCCCGAATCCGGTTCGAAGTTCCTCCATGTCGACGGCTTCGACATCCACTACCGCGATGAAGGCAGCCCGGACAAGCCGGTACTGGTGCTGGTCCACGGCGTGATGGCCTCGCTGCACACCTGGGATGGCTGGGTCGCCGAGCTGGCCGAGCATTTCCGCATCATCCGCCTCGACGTGCCCGGCTTCGGCCTCACCGGTGGCGGCCAGGACCGCGAATACGATGGCGAACGGCTGGTGAAGGTGTTCGGGATGTTCCTCGATCGCCTGGACCTCAAGCAGGTGTCCATCGCCGGCAACTCCCTGGGCGGTTACATCGCCTGGAACTACGTGCTGGCCAATGCCCACCGCGTCGAACGACTGATCCTGATCGACCCGGCCGGCTACTACATGCAGAAGGTCCCGCTGATGATCGCCAGCGCCGTGCTGCCCGGCGCCGGCATCATGATGCCGATGTGGATGCCCCGCGCGCTGGTGGCCCAGGGCATCAAGGAAGTCTATGGCGATGCGCGCAAGATCAAGCCGGGCGTGATCGACCGTTACTACGACATCAGCCGCCGGCCGGGCAATCGCCGCGCGATGATCGATATCTTCCGCGTGCTGGTGAAGGCCAACCGCGAGGAGTTGCCCACCACTCCCAACCGCGTCGCCGCGCTGAAGGTGCCGACTCTGTTGATGTGGGGCGAGCGCGACCGCTGGATTTCGCCGCGCCATGTGCCGATGTGGCAGCGCGACGTGCCGGGGATCGAAGTGAAGGTCTATGCGGGGGTGGGGCATATCCCGATGGAGGAGATCCCCGAGGAATCGGCGGCGGACGCACTGCGCTTCCTGCATGCCTGACAGTTGGTCACTCCCTGAATAAGCCCGGCCATGTGCCGGGCTTTTCATTGGCGTAGGAGCGGACTCCGTCCGCGATTGTTTTCCGCCGGCACGTTCTTCGCCTGGGCGATGCCGATCGCGGATGAATCCGCTCCTGCGTGAACCGAAACGACGGAGCCAACCCGTAGGAGCGGGCCATGCCCGCGATCGCGCGCATGGCGCGCTCCTACAGGGGCGTCCACGCCCGGAAACGACACCGCCCCGGCAAGGCGGGGCGGTGTTCGAAGCGAAGGGCGGATCAGCCAGCGTGAGCCAGTGGCTGCGGGTCGTACTCCTTGCGCACCTCGTAGAGGACATCGAGGTTGTTGTGCTGCCAGGGGTGGAAGTCGGACTTGAAGAAGTCCATGTATTCGCGCAGCAGCGGGCGGAACACACCGTGCTTGCCCCAGGTCCACTGGATACCGTCGCGCCAGACTCGCCAGTTCCACAGCAGGCCATCGACCTTGAGCATGTGCACCAGCCCGCGGAAGGTATCCAGCACGAAGAAGAAGGTCGCCATGCGCATCGCCCGGCGCAGCAGCTTGCGGCTACCGCAGACCTGGTTGTAGACGTCGAAGGCCACCGCCTTGTGCTCGGTTTCCTCCAGCGCGTGCCAGCGCCACAGACGCTGCATCACCGGGTCGGCTCCTTCCATGGTGCGCGGGTCGGTCAACAGTCCGTTGGCCATGATCGCGGTGATGTGCTCCAGCGCGGCGGTCGCGGCCAGCTGGCGGCGGGCGGGGAATTTCTTCTGGGTGAAACGGATGCGCGCCTGGGCGCGTTTCTCGATGGCGGTGATGTCGTAGCCCTGGTCACGCAGGCGCTGACTGTAGGTCAGGTGCTCACGGCTGTGGTGGCCTTCCTGGCCGATGAAGCCACGGATCTGCTCCTTGAGCACCGGGTCGGTGATCTGGTCGCGGAACTGCCGCACCGAGTCGATGAAGAAGCGCTCGCCATCGGGGAAGAGCACCGACATGGCATCGAACAGGTGGGACTTGAAGGCGTCTCCGCCGTGCCAGTGGCGCGGCAGCGGATCGGGCAGATCGAAGTCCATGTGCCGGGGCTTGATCTCCAGTCCTGCGGGGGTGGTGCTGGCCATGGCGGCTCCATTGTTGTGGTTGTCCATGGTCATTACTCTGGGCTTGTAGGGAAAGCGTCACAAGGTTATTGTCTGCCAACTTTCCGGTCATATCCGGCCAGCGGTCACTATAAGAAGAACGATGAAGCAACCGCTCAATTTCACCGCCGAACTGGTGCCTGTCGCCTATGCGCAGGCGCTTCTCGATCTCGCCGAAGAGCTGGGCGTACCGCGTGTGCGCCTGTTCGAGCTAGCCCGCGTGCGCCCTGAGGTGTTGCAGAGCCCCAACGGCCGCCTGTCCTTCATCGACTTCCATCAGCTCTCTAGTACCGCCCTGGTGCACTGCAACGAGCCGGCCTTCGGCCTGTTGTTGGGGCAGCGGCTGAATGTCTCCACCCACGGCATCCTCGGCTATGCGGTGCTGTCCAGCGCCAACCTTGGGCGCGCCATTGCCTTCGCGCTGAAGTACTACCGCGTGCTCGGCCTGGCCTATGACCTGGAAATGGTGGAGGACGGCGGCGTGTCCTACCTGCGCGCCAGCGAGTCGATTCCCCTCGGCCCCACCAGTCGCTTCGCCGCCGAGGGCCTGATGACCAGCCTGCATACCATTGCCCGCTTCCTCGTCGGCGAACCCTTGCAGGGTGTCAGCGTGGGTTTCGCCCATGCCGAACCCGCCTACGTCGAGCGCTACGCCGAGGTGTTCGGCTGTGAAGTGCTGTTCGACCAGCCCTTCCACTTCATCGGCCTGCCCAGCGAGTACCTGGCGCGCCCCATGGCGCTGGCCAACCCGGCCACGGTGCAGATGTGTGAACAGCAGTGCGAAGCGCTACTGGCCACGCTGGACGTCCAGGAAGGCCTGCTGACCCGCATCCGCCGGCTGCTGCTGGCGCGCCCCGGCGAATTCCCCGACCTGGAAAGCGTGGCCGCCGACCTGCACACCAGCGGCCGCAGCCTGCGTCGACATCTTTCGAACCTGGGCACCACCTACCAGGAGGTGCTCGACGACGTGCGCAAGCGCCTGGCCCTGCAATACCTCACCACGACCCATCTGCCGCTCTACGAGATCGCGCTGCTGCTGGGTTTCAACGACCCGTCGAATTTCCGCCGGGCCTTCCGCAAGTGGACCGGCAAGTTGCCCACGGACTACCGCCAGGACGACTGAACACTCGATCCATCGACTCGCCAGGGCAGGGCGGAATCGGCGAAAATGTCCGCCGTGTTCTTCCGCAACCGAGCGAGTCTTCGATGAGCGACCAGCCTGCCCTGATCCGCGAAACCTTCCCCGTCGGCCCCTTGCAGTGCAACTGCACCATCATCGGCGACCCGCTGACGAAGAAGGCCATCGTCGTCGATCCGGGCGGCGACCACGAACTCATCCTGCAGCGCCTTGATGCGCTGGGGCTGAGAGTGGTCAGCATCATCCATACCCACGCCCACCTGGATCACTTCCTCGCCTCCGGGCAAATGAAGGAAAAGACCGGTGCGACCCTGCACCTGCACAAGGACGATCAGTTCCTCTGGGACAACCTGGAAATGCAGTGCCGCATGTTCGGCGTGCCCTATACACCGGTGCCCGCGCCGGACCAGTGGCTGGCCGACGACGAGGAACTGGCCTGCGGCTGTGGAGTGGCGCTGCACACGCCGGGGCATACACCGGGCTCCATGAGCTTCTGGTTCCCCAAGGACAAACTGCTGATCGCCGGCGATACCCTGTTCCGCCGCAGCATCGGCCGTACTGACCTGTGGGGCGGCGACTACGCCACCATCGAACGCTCGATCCGCGACCGCCTGTATTCGCTGGACGAAGAGGCGACCGTGGTCACTGGACATGGGCCGGATACCTGCCTGGGCGACGAGATGCGGGAAAACCCCTTCATCCGTGCTTAAGGTTGCTACGGAATTATTTGCACGACCTAAGCTCTAACCTGCCGCCCGCTAATGGGTGTTTCGCTATTCGAGGAGTCATCCGACATGTTCACCGCACGTAGTCTGTCCATGGTTGCGGCTGCCACCGCCTTTGCCCTCATGGCCGGTTGCGCCTCCCAGAATCCCTACGATCCCAACACCCAGGTTCCGGCCGAGGGCGGCGTCAGCAAGACCGCCAAGTACGGCGGCCTGGGCGCACTGGCGGGTGCCGTCGCTGGCGCTGCCATCAACCACAACAACCGTGGCAAGGGCGCGCTGATCGGCGCTGCCGCCGTGGGTGCCGCCGCCGCCGGTTACGGCTACTACGCCGACAAGCAGGAGGCCAAGCTGCGCCAGCAGATGCAGGGCACCGGCGTACAGGTCGAGCGCCAGGGTGACGACATCAAGCTGATCATGCCGGGCAACATCACCTTCGCCACCGACTCCGCGAACATCGCGCCGTCCTTCTACACCCCGCTGAACAACCTGGCCAACTCCTTCAAGGAGTTCAACCAGAACAGCATCGAGATCGTTGGCTACACCGACAGCACCGGCAGCCGCCAGCACAACATGGACCTGTCCCAGCGCCGTGCGCAGTCGGTCGCGACCTACCTGACCTCCCAGGGCGTCGACGGCACTCGCGTCAGCACCCGTGGCATGGGCCCGGACCAGCCGGTTGCCTCCAACGCCGACGTCAATGGCCGCGCGCAGAACCGCCGCGTGGAAGTGAACCTGAAGGCCCTGCCGAACGCGCAGACCCAGCAGTACCAGCAGTAAGCAACGCCCATGAAAAAGCCCGCCGATTGGCGGGCTTTTTCGTTGGGTAGCTCTGACTGTAGGAGCGGGCCATGCCCGCGATCGCGCGCATGGCGCGCTCCTGCAATTAAACATCAGGCCTTGGCCGGGAACTCGCGGTGCAGCTGGGTCAGCAGCTGGTCCTTGCGCTCCCACAGCTGGTTCACCCACAGCTGGAATTCGGCGCGGTAGCCCTCGTCCTGGTCGTAGCTCTTGCCGATGAACTGGCGGGGGATTTCCATCTCCTCGAAGCGCACCACCACCGAACGCAGACGACCGGACAGCAGGCACCAGAAGGTCGGGCGGCCATCGGGATAGTGGATGGTGACGTTGACCAGGGTGCGCAGCTGCTCGCCCATGGCGTCGAGGACGAAGGCAATGCCGCCGGCCTTGGGCTTGAGCAGATGCTGGAACGGCGAGTTCTGCTCGTCATGCTTGGCCTGGGTGAAGCGGGTGCCTTCGAGGAAGTTGAAGATCGCCACCGGGATGCGGCTGAACTTGGCGCACGCCTTGCGGGTGGTTTCCAGGTCCTTGCCTTTCTTTTCCGGGTGCTTGGCCAGGTAGGCCTTGGTGTAGCGCTTCATGAAGGGGAAATCGAGCGCCCACCAGCACAGGCCGATCACCGGGACCCAGATCAGCTCCTGCTTGAGGAAGAAGCGCAGCAGAGGGATGCGGCGGTTGAGCTGGTACTGCAGGACGAGGATGTCCACCCAGCTCTGGTGGTTGCTGGTGACCAGATAGGAATGGTCGTAGTGCAGACCCTGCAGGCCCTGTACGTTCCAGCCGGTATTGCGGACGAGGTTCATCCAGCCCTTGTTGCAGGTGATCCAGCTTTCGGCGATCACGCTCATGATTTTGCTCAGCGCCAGCTGGGCGGCGTTGAAGGGCAGCAGCAGCTTGATGATCGACATGCCCAGCAGCGGAATACACCAGCACAGCGTGCTCGTCACCAGGAGCAGGGTGGCGAGGATGCCGCGCAGGGTGTGCGGAAGGAAACTCAACATCGAGGAATGGTCCTTGTACGTAGGCGCCCGGTCGGCCGGGCGCGTGATGCGTTCTTGGGCACATCCCTCGTGCCTTGGGTTATCAGCCGTCCTTGCCGTTGTCCGCCTGGATCGCCGTCAGCGCGATGGTGTAGACGATGTCGTCCACCAGCGCGCCGCGTGACAGATCGTTCACCGGTTTGCGCAGGCCCTGCAGCATCGGCCCGATGCTGACGCAGTCGGCGCTGCGCTGGACCGCCTTGTAGGTGGTGTTCCCGGTGTTCAGGTCGGGGAACACGAAGACGTTGGCGCGTCCTGCCACCGGGCTGTCGGGTGCCTTCAGGCGACCCACGCTGGCGATGGCGGCGGCATCATACTGCAAGGGACCGTCAATCAACAGATCGGGGTGTTTTTCCCGCGCGATACGCGTAGCTTCGCGGACTTTCTCGACATCTGCGCCGGTTCCGGACTCGCCGGTGGAATAGCTGATCATCGCTACTCGTGGGGTGATGCCGAAGGCCTTGGCCGAGGCGGCACTCTGCAGGGCGATCTCCGCCAGGTCACTGGCCGAAGGATCGGGATTCACCGCGCAGTCGCCGTAGACCACCACCTGGTCGGGCAGCAGCATGAAGAACACCGAAGACACCAGGTTGTAGCCGGGCGCCGTCTTGATCAGCTGCAGGGCCGGTCGGATGGTATTGGCGGTGGTGTGGATGGCGCCGGAAACCAGCCCGTCCACTTCGTCCAGGGCGAGCATCATGGTGCCCAGCACCACGTTGTCTTCCAACTGCTGCTCGGCCATTGGCGCGTTCAGGCTCTTGCCCTTGCGCAGCTCGACCATGGGTTCAACGTAGCGGCTGCGAACCAGATCCGGGTCGACCACTTCCAGGTCCTCGGGCAGCACGATGCCCAGCATCTGCGCCACGGCCTGCACGTCGTCGGGCTTGGCCAGCAGCACGCAGCGGGCGATGCCGCGGGCGTGGCAGATGGCGGCGGCCTGCACGGTGCGCGGCTCGCTGCCTTCGGGCAGGACGATGCGCTTGCCGGCGCGGTTGGCGCGTTGGGTCAGCTGGTAGCGGAACACCGGCGGCGACAGACGCAACTCGTGGGGCGCGCCGCAGCGGTCCTTGAGCCATTCGAAGTCGATGTGCCCGGCGACAAACTCGGTGACGCGCTCGGCGCGTTCGCGATCATCCACCGGGATTTCCTTGTTCATCCGCGACAGGTCGCCGGCGGTGTCGAAGGAGCCAGTCTTCACCGTCAGCACCGGCAGGCCGCTCTGCAACGCACTACGGCACAGCTCCATGATCCGCGCGTCCGGTGCCAGGCCCGAGCACAGCAGCAGGCCGGCCAGGGGCACGCCGTTCATGGCGGCCAGGCAGGCGGCGAGGATGATGTCGTCGCGGTCGCCCGGCACCACCACCAGTACCCCGGGTTTAAGCAGGTGCACGGTGTTCGGCGCCGAGGGCGCGCAGAGGATGATCTTCTGCACGCGGCGTTGTTCGTAGTCGCCAGCGTTTAGCACGCTGGCGTCCAGCAGGTCGGCCACGTCGCGGGTACGCGGAGCATTCATCTCGTCCTGCCAGGGAATGCAGCCGAGCAGACGGACGTCGCCGTCGCGCAGCAGCGGGGAGTGTTCTTTCAGACGCTCGCCGAACAGGCGGGCGGCGGCCTCGGCGTCGCGGGGCAGGTCGTCGCTTTCGCCGCCGCGCACCTTGTTCACGATCAGGCCGGCCAGGTGCGGGTCGCGCGGGCCGCCGAACAGTTGGGCGAGGATCTCGATACGGTCGGACAGTTCGCTCACTGTCTCATTGTCCGGCGCCGAGACCAGGATCACCTCGGCGTCCACACTGCGCGCCAGGTGTGCGTTGATGCGTGCGGCATAGCTGGCGTGCTTGGTCGGCACCATGCCTTCGACGATCATCACGTCCTTGTCCACGGCGGCGCTGTTGTACATGCCGACGATGTCTTCGAGCAGCTCGTCGAGCAGGCCGTCGCCGAGCATGCGCTCGACCTTGGCCAGCGACAGCGGCGTGGGCGCATTGAGGCCGTGGGTGCGCGCAACCAGCTCGCTGGAACGCTCCGGGCCGTCGTCCCCGGCGTGGGGCTGGGCGATGGGCTTGAAGAAGCCGACCTTCAGGCCGGCGCGTTGCAGGGCGCGGATCAGGCCCAGGCTGGTGGACGTCAGGCCGACACCGAAACCGGTCGGTGCGAGGAAGAAGGTGTGCATCCGGGCTCCTTAAGCCGTGCGGGAGTGGTCTGTGCCCTTGTGGGGCACAACCGATGAATCTTCAGTCGAGCACTGCCAGGGTGTCGAGTGCGATCTGTTTCTCTTCGTTGGTGGGGATCACCAGCACGCGCGGGTGTCCGGCCAGGTGGATCGGCCCGCCGACGCCGCGCACGCAGCGGGCGTTGGCTTCGCCGTCGAGTTCGAGGTTGAGCACGTGCAGGTGCTTGACCGTGAGGTTGCGCACCAGTGCGGAGTTCTCGCCGATACCGCCGGTGAAGATGATGCCGTCCAGCCGCGGCAGCGCACAGGTCAGCGAGGCCAGGGACTTGGCCAATCGGTAACAGAATACTTCGATGGCCAGCGCCGCATTGGCGTGGCCCTGCTCGCGGGCGTGCTCCAGGGTACGCATGTCGTTGGACAGCCCCGACAGGCCGAGCAGGCCGCTGTCGTGGTTGAGCATGTGGTCGATCTTCTCCAGGCTCCAGCCCAGGGTGCGTGCCAGGTGGCTGTGCAGGTTCGGGTCGACGTCGCCCGAGCGGGTACCCATCATCAGGCCCTCCAGCGGGGTCAGGCCCATGCTGGTGTCGCGGCTCTGGCCATTGGCGATGGCGCAGGTGGAGCTGCCGTTGCCCAGGTGCGCGGACAGCCAGTAGCTGTCGCCCACGGCCAGCCCGCTCATTTCTGCCGCCTTGTGGCTGACGTAGCGATGGCTGGTGCCATGGAAGCCGTAGCGGCGCACGTGCTGCTCGCGGTACAGCGGCTCGGGGATGGCGTAGCGGTAGGCGCGTTCGGGCAGGCTCTGGTGGAAGGCGGTGTCGAACACCGCGATGTGCGGCAGGTCCGGGTAGAGCGCCATGGCGGCGTCGATGCCCACCAGGTTCGCCGGGTTGTGCAGCGGCGCCAGCGGGGAGGTCTCGCGGATGGCGCTGAGCACTTCGTCGGTCAGGCGCGAGGCCTGGGTGAAGCGCTCGCCGCCGTGCACCACGCGATGGCCGATGGCGTGCAGTTCGCCCTGCGCGGCCTGGGCCACCAGCGGCAACAGGCGGGCGAGGGCGGCCTTGTGGTCGGCGCCGGGCAGCTCCAGGGTCTGCGGCTGCTCGTCGGTCTCGCCCTGCCAGCGCAGGCTGGCGCCGTTGGCGCCAAGGCGCTCGGCCAGGCCGTGGAGAATGAAATCGTCGCGCCCCTCTCGAACCAGAGCGAACTTGATCGACGAACTGCCGCAGTTGATGACCAGGATATTGCGAGCCGGCATGCCTACTCCTTGTTGCTGACGGATTGCCTGGCGCACCAGCCGCAGGGGAACCAGCGACCGATCTGCGCCATGCGCTGCTGCGGGTCCAGCACCCAGGGCCGCGACTGCCAGGGCGGCTGGTGGCGCAGGTGCTGGGTGTGGCCGCAGGACAAGACTGCCACCCAGTGGCCGTCTTCGTCCTGATGAAAGTCAAGCAGGCGCGGCGGGGCCGCGTTGTCCCGTCCGTCCGTCTTCGGGTCGCATTCGGGGGCGTCGCCGCGTAAACTTACGCGCTCAACTTCTATATCAGATAGGTTTCGAACCATGCAGATCGCGGCCAACAAGGCGGTTTCCATCGACTATACCCTGACCAACGACGCGGGTGAGGTCATCGACAGCTCCGCCGGCGGCGCTCCGCTGGTCTACCTGCACGGTGCCCACAACATCATCGGTGGCCTGGAAAAGGCCCTGGAAGGCAAGCAGGTCGGTGACGAGCTGGACGTGACCGTCGAGCCGGCCGATGCCTACGGCGAATACAGCGCCGAGCTGGTTGCCACCCTGACCCGTGAAATGTTCGAAGGCGTGGACGAGCTGGAAGTCGGCATGCAGTTCCACGCTTCCGCTCCGGACGGCGGCATGCAGATCGTCACCATCCGCGACATCGAAGGCGATGACGTGATCGTCGACGGCAACCACCCGCTGGCCGGTCAGCGCCTGAACTTCAAGGTGAAAGTGGTCGACATCCGCGACGCTTCCGCTGAAGAAGTCGCCCATGGCCACGTCCATGGCGAAGGTGGTCACCACCACTGATTGCTGTCATCCGGTCGGCCATCGACCGGGTGAAGCCATCATTGAGCTGCTACGCTCAATCGTGAAAGGCGCCTTCGGGCGCCTTTCTCATGCAGCCTGATCTACTGCAACAAGGCCAGGGCATTTTTCCCGCATCGACTGGGATTGCGCAGCACGACGGACAGAGTGTCCGCTCCCTGCGCGGGCACTTCGTGCCTACTTCTTCAAGGAGCAAGCAATGAGCGCTTTTCACGATCTGACGCTGCACGGTCTCGACGGCCAGGATCTGCCGCTGGCGCCGCTCAAGGGCAAGGTCGTGCTGGTGGTCAACGTCGCCTCGAAATGCGGCCTGACCCCGCAGTACGCCGCTCTGGAAAACCTCTACCAGCAATACAAGGACCAAGGGTTCGTGGTACTGGGCCTGCCGTGCAACCAGTTCGCCGGGCAGGAGCCGGGCAGCGAATCCGAGATCCAGTCGTTCTGCTCGCTGAACTACGGGGTGAGCTTCCCCATGTCGGGCAAGCTCGAGGTCAACGGCTCTGAGCGCCACCCTCTGTACCGCCTGCTGGCGGGCGAGGGCGCCGAGTTCCCCGGCGACATCACCTGGAACTTCGAGAAGTTCCTCCTCGGCCCGGATGGCCGCGTGCTGGCCCGCTTCAGCCCGCGCACCACGCCGGATGACCCGGCGCTGATCCAGGCCGTCGAAAAGGCGCTGGGCGCCTGATCGCTGCCGGCGGGAGAGGGCGCATGCGCCAATCCCGCCGGCATTTCACTTTTTCCAAGCGCTATTGGGTTACCTAAGGCGCTCGGAATAGGTCTCCCTCGATCCGGGAGTAGCCAGTACAGCACATTCTCACCGTTGCCGCAGGCTCATCGACAAACTCGGTTTTTCCCGGATTTCTGCGCTTTACAGGCGAACCTCTCCTATATCAACCAGCAAACAGCGGCGAGCTATCCATAGGTTCGATAGAGCAAATAGAGTGACCAATTGCGCGGTGTTCTTTGCCAAGCTGGGAAGCGCACTTTGGTGTAGCCACGTCGCCGCTTGATCCCTGGAGTGGATGTTCAACCTTGGAACGGATCTGGGGCTTGGTCTTCTAGATATTGCGCTTGGCATGGTATACCACGCTGCGCCTGCCGTGTTCCGCGTAGGTTTTGCGGCGGGTCGCGACCTGTCAGATAACGTCGCGCCCTTCATGCTCGGGCGCTTGTGCAGTCCGGTGTAGCCCGTACCGGTACACACCACGTTTTCCTCACCATGCAGAAACTAGTCAGACCTAGGTGACATCGGCGATGTTGGCCGTCGTATCGACGACGCTGAGCTCCAAGCCTGATTTGGTCATGCGATTGGGTTCAAGTTCAACGAGCACGCCATTTCAGCACATTGACTGGGGCTTATTCGAAGTTCAATAGCTGCGATTTCCAAGACTAAATTGTTCAACGTAGGAAATCGGAGATTATTATCTGCAGAGAACTCTGAGTTCCTAAGAATTTTCTAATATTTTGTCGATTTCTTGTTCCGAAATTTCCTGAAAGCGGGCGGTTATCAATGGTCATCATCCAAACATGGTGGCCAGTATGTGCAAAAAAAAAGACACATAATTTCCGTATTGAGTAATGGCATATTGCAGTAGGCATGCGATCTTAATAGATTAAGTTAGGCGACATAAATGGGTGAAGCATAAATAAATCACCCTGTTCAGTGAGTGCACTGAGTAGTCGCTGCATATTGACAGTTATGTTTATCCTGCTGAATTCGTTGAGATTTAGCATGAAACTGTCACGTAATACTTTTGTTGCGCGTCTCCGAGTCGGCGCTAAAGCTGGTCCTGCTCGAAAAACTTCATGCCTTGATAATAACCCCAAAAAACCAATGAGAATGAGTTGCAATTAAGTAAAAAATATTGCTCACCATAACTCTTGGAGAATCAGTTGAAGCCCAATTCGGCACGAGAACATTGTCATTTTCATGTGTTGACTAGATGATCTAGATTGATGCTCTATGAAAAGACCAAGCATGGAGATTAGAGAATGACTCGAACCATAAACAAAAATTAGAGAGCGATAATAAACGCTGAAATATATTAGCCTCACCCACACGATACATAGACGAAAAGAGCATCTTGAGTTTTATTCGATAAAGCTATGTGGTCTCCAATTTTGTCAGGGTGATTTTAAATTAAGTGCGTAATGCGTTTGAGATATAAAAATGTCGTGATTAGTTGTTTCTTTTTGGGTTGGATTGAGGGTGGGGTATATGATTGTGCGTGTTTGGAGTGGGAAAGTTCTAAAGAAAAACTCAGAGGTCTATGAAAAATATCTAATGGACACTGGGGTGACAGACTACAAGGAACTACTTGGAAACAATGGTGTGCAGCTTTTATGCAGGCAGGATTCGCAATATGCCTACTTTACTGTCATGACTTACTGGAGGTCAATTGAATGTATAAAAAAGTACGTCGGGAATGATATAGGTAAAGCGAAATACTACCCAGACGACGAGAAGTATCTAGTTGACATTGACTATGCCGTAAATCACTTCGTCGTGGCCTATTCAGAATTTAAATAAATAAGTCTGCGTGACCTGGAGGGATGATGAAAAGTAATTCTGAGCCGCGCGTGGCTTGTATTGTAGATGGGCACAGCACAGGGGCTGAGTTAGCGAAAAGTTTAAAAGATCTAGGTTGGTTTTTGATTCACGTGCAGTCCGGGGAGTGAAATTTCAAAAAGTTACATTAAGAGCTTTGATTCTTCTTGTTTTGACGTGTTGATTACGGCTCCAGATTTAAGTTATTTAGATTTGGTCGATAAAGTTAAAGGATATTGTCCTGCATTTGTCATTGCAGGGAGTGAGCCCGGAGTAGAGCTATCAGACAGACTATCCGACTCCTTAGGACTTGTGGGGAATGACCCCAAGACAAGCCTAAAGCGCCGTAACAAATTTGAGATGGCGAGAGCTATCTCCGAACATGGATTGAACTGTGCTGCACAGTATTTGGCAGTCTCGGAAAATGAGCTTATAAGTCACGTAAAAAAGATAAGCTTTTTTCCGGTTGTTGTTAAGCCCGTTAATGCAATGGGAAGTGAGGATGTACGAGTTTGCTTTGATGAAGAGGGAGCATTAGAGGCATTTCGCGGTATATATGGGAAAAAAATGTCATTGGACTGATGAATTCGTCTGTACTCGTTCAGGAGTTTCTAGATGGTGATCAGTACGTTGTTAATGCTGTCAGTATCAACGGAAAACATCGAATCACAGAAATTTGGTTAGAGAGGCGATTAAATATTCGTGGTGTTGGTAACATTTATGATCATGAAACAATGATCCCTTACGAGGGGAGTATTCAGGCTCAGCTGATCAGTTATACAGAGAAAGTGCTCACTGCTTTGGGCATCGAAGAGGGGCCAAGTCATACCGAGATAATGTTAACAGAGCGCGGCCCTATTTTAATTGAAACCGGTGCACGCATGCAGGGAGGAATTGTCTCTGCGCCAATCATAAAAGCTATCGGCGACAGCCATATGACAATGACGCTCAAGCGATATCTTGAGCCAGAATGGTTTTCAAGCAACATCAGCGCTCCATATGAGATGAGTAAAATATCACGAGTAGTTAATCTGATCATGAATCGACCTGGAGTGGTTAAGTACAATAATTGTGAGGTGCTTCTTTCGACACTGCCATCTTTCTACATGATCGTAAGAACACCAAACGTTGGAGATTACGTGCAGAAGACGGTCGATTTACCTTCCAAGGTCGGACACATCTACCTTATGCATCAAGATATAAAACAACTTGATGCAGATTACAAAAAGATCCGAGAGTGGGAAGCTTCAGAAGAACTGATAATTCTAGAATGACGGAGTGTTTAAATGGAGTTTATTAAGCGTCAGATCTCAGGTTCGCAATACAGTGATCCTGAAGTATTTCAAAGGGAAATTAAAAATATATTCAATAAGACTTGGCAATATGTTTGTCAGGTAAGCGAGCTGTCTGACTCGGGAAGTTATATAACAGCAACGCTTGGTAGTGAGCCTATAATAATATTGAGAAGTTCTGACGGAACACTCCGCGCATTCCATAACGTGTGCCCCCACCGGGGTGCAAAGATGCTGAGTGGTAGTGGACACTGCAAGGGTATAGTTTGCCCTTAACAGCAGTTTCAGCGTCAGTGAGAAAGGGCGCATGCGCCAATCCCGCTGGCATTTCTTCCCTTCCCTTGCTCGACGCCGCGCGCGCTGTGCTTAATCGGGCGACCTGTTCCGGGAGCCTGCCATGAGCCGTTTCGCCGCTGAGTCCGCCTGCCTCCCCGCCACGCCCGATGCCTTGCGCGCGCTGATCGAACAGCGCCGTGCCGTGCGCCGCTTCCTCGATGAACCGGTGCCGGATGAAGTGCTGCGCGACTGTCTGGAGCAGGCTGTGCTGGCGCCCAACGCCTGCAACCTGCAACCGTGGAGCTTCCAGGTGATCCGCGATGCCGAACTGCGACGTCGACTGGTACCGGTGTGCCTGGGCCAGAATGCGGCGCGCACGGCACCGGTGCTGATCGCTGTGCTGGCGCGGCCGGATACCTGGCGCGAGTCCTGCGCGGCCGTCCTCGATCAGTGGCCGGAGCCGCAAGTGCCGGAGAAGGTCCGGCATTTCTATGAGCGCACCGCGCCGTTCCAGTACAACCAGGGAACCTTTGGTCTACGCGGCCTGTTCAAGTGCGCCCTTTACAGCGTGGTCGGTCTGCGCCGCGCGTTGATGCGCCAGCCCAACAGCCACGCCGAGATGCGCCTGTGGGCGGTGAAGTCCACCGCGCTGGCGGCGCAGAACCTGATGCTCGCCCTGCAGAGCCACGGCTACGCCACCTGCCCGATGGAGGGCTTCGACGAGGTGCGGCTGCGCAAGGTGCTGAACATACCCCGGCGCGCGGTGCCGATCATGCTGCTGGCCGCAGGGCGGGCTGCCGACAACGGCGTCTACAACCCGCGCCTGCGCTTTGCGCTGGAGCAGCGCGTCAGCTGGCACTGACCGCATCGGGCCGTGTCAGCACGCCCATGCGCCCGCCGCCGAAGGACCAGTCGTCCGCCTCGCTGGTGGTGATCTGCACCATCACGTCCTCGCTGGCGATTCCCAGGCGCTCGCCCAGCAGCGCGTTCAGTCGCCGGTAGAACGCCTGTTTGGTCTGCGAGTCCCGTGGACGGCCGATGGTGATGGCGATCAGCACGAAGTCATCGCTGCGCGGCCCGCCCAGGTAATGGCGGTTGAAGACGAATTCTTCCGCCGCATGCTGGTGGATCATCACGAACTGGTCACCTTCGGGGACGTTGAAGGCCTCGTGCATGGCGTCGTAAACGGTGTTGGCCAGTTCGCGAAGGTAGTCGGGTTGCTTGCCCTTGTGCAGGGAAATACGGACGGTAGGCATGGTGCCGTTCCTCGAAGAGTGATTGACGAGTTCAGGCTAGCTCGGCAGATTGATTCGGAAAATCGGGAAATATTTGATCGATAGTTCGATTAATCAGGATGGTTGCCATGGCCCGCATCAATTTCGACCTGGACGTGCTGCGCACCTTCGTCACCGGTATCGAGTTGGGCAGCTTCGCTCGCGCCGCGGATCGCCTGGGGCGTTCCACCTCCGCCGTCAGCGCGCAGTTGAAGAAGCTCGAAGAGCAGGCCGGCACACCGGTATTGCGCCGTGAGGGGCGTGGCATGGCGCTGACCGAGGCGGGCGAGACGCTGCTGGCCTATGCCCGCCGGTTGCTAGAGTTGAACGACGAAGCAGCCGGCGCCTTGCGCGGTGGTGCGCTGGAAGGCCGAGTGCGCCTCGGCCTGCAGGAAGACTTCGGCGAAACCCTGCTGCCCGCCGTGCTGGCGCGTTTCGCCCGGGCTCATCCCAAGGTGCGAATCGAGGTGCGGACGGCGCGCAATCAGCAGCTCGTCGAAGGTGTCCGCAACGGTGAACTGGACCTGGCGCTGGCCTGGGAAACCGGCGAGCGCACGCCGCACATGGAACGCATCGGCGCGGTGGCGCAATGCTGGATCGGTGCGCGAGACGCACTCGCGTCTCCCGGCGCGGAACCGCTGCCGCTGGTAATGCTGGAGGCGCCGTGCCTGCTGCGCAGCGCGGCGACGGCAGCGCTGGATCGGGCCGGCATTGCCTGGCGTGTGGCATTCACCAGCGCCGGGTTGTCCGGTATCTGGGCGGCGGTCGGCGCAGGGCTGGGCGTTGGCTTGCGTTCGCCGATCGGCTTGCCGGCCAGTGTCGAGCGGCTGGATGCCGAGCGCGCCGGACTGCCGGTCATGGCGCCACTGGGCCTTTGCCTGCACCGCAGCGAAGCCGAGCCGGAAGCGGTGGTGGAGCGCCTGCGCGAATTGCTGCAGGAGGGCGTCGCGGAGCTGCTGGAAAGCCCGACGATTCGCTGATCCGCTTCTGAGGGAAAATCACTGCGATCAATGGTGCTGGAAAAAGCGAGACGACCGGTCATATTCTTGCGCCCATGAACAGCATCCGACTCGACAAGCGCGACCTGATCCTCGCCAAGGGCTCCCTGGCGATGACCCGCAGCGGTTACCACGGCACCGGTGTACAGGACATCGTCCAGGCCGCCGGCATCCCCAAGGGCTCCTTCTATCACTACTTCGACAGCAAGGAAGACTTCGCCCTGCAGGCGCTGGAGCACCTGTACGCGCCGCGTCTGGCGCGCTACGCCGAGGCGCTGGGGAACCCGGCCCTGGGGCCGCGCGCACGCATCCTCACCTATTACCGCGAGCTGCTGGCGCACTTCGCCCGCCAGGAGAAGCTGCAGTACCACTGCTTCATTGGCAGCCTGAGCTTCGAAATGGCCGAGCTGTCGCCGCCAATCGCCGAGCGCGTCGACGGTATTCTTCAGCAGTCCATCGATACCCTGCGCGACTGCCTGGCTGAAGCCCAGCGCGCCGGGGAGTTGCCCGCCGCGGAGAACGTCGAGCAACTGGCCGAGTTCATCGGCAATGCCTGGCAAGGCGTGCTCGCGCGCATGAAAGTCAGCGCATCGCTCAAACCGGTGGAGCGCTTTATCGAGCGCCTGGAGCACTTGCTACAGGCCTGATCTGCCTGAGTCATCACTCATTTTTCAGCCCAACTCAAAAACGAGACGACCGGTCGCCTGGCCGTCATGGAGACTTCAATGACTGCATCCGTAGATACCCTGTTCTCGCCCTTCCGCCTGGGCGGCCTGGAACTGCCCACGCGCATCGTGATGGCGCCGATGACCCGCAACTTCACCCCGGGTGGCGTACCCCACGCCCAGGTGGTCGAGTACTACCGCCGCCGCGCCGCCGCCGGTGTCGGCCTGATCGTCACCGAAGGCACCACGGTCAACCACAAGGCCGCCAACGGCTACCCGAACGTGCCGCGCTTCCATGGCGAAGACGCCCTGGCCGGCTGGAAGCAGGTGGTCGATGCCGTGCACGCCGAAGGCGGCAAGATCGTCCCGCAACTGTGGCACGTCGGCGCCGTGCGTCGCCTGGGCACCGAGCCGGACGCCAGCGTTCCGGGCTACGGCCCCAGCGGCAAGGAAAAGGACGGCACCGTGCTCGTCCATGAGATGACCAAGCAAGACATCCAGGAAGTCATCGCCGCCTTCGCCCAGGCCGCCGTCGACGCCAAGTCCATCGGCATGGACGGCGTGGAAATCCACGGCGCCCACGGCTACCTGATCGACCAGTTCTTCTGGGACGGCAGCAACAAGCGCACCGACGAATACGGCGGCAGCCTGGCCAACCGTTCGCGCTTCGCCATCGAACTGATCCAGGCGGTGCGCGCGGCCGTTGGCCCCGACTACCCGATCATCTTCCGCTTCTCCCAGTGGAAGCAGCAGGACTACAGCGCCCGCCTGGTGCAGACCGCCGAAGAGCTGGATGCCTTCCTCAAGCCGCTGTCGGATGCTGGTGTGGACATCTTCCACTGCTCCACCCGCCGCTTCTGGATTCCGGAATTCGAAGGCTCCGACCTCAACCTGGCCGGCTGGACCCGCCAGCTCACCGGTAAGCCGACCATCACCGTCGGTAACGTCGGCCTGGATGGCAGCGAGTTCCTGGCCTTCTTCGGCAACACCGAGGAAGTCGCCCAGCCGTCGGGCATCGACGGGCTGCTGGAGCGCCTGAACAAGGAAGAGTTCGACCTGGTGGCCGTCGGCCGCGCCCTGCTGGTCGATCCGGACTGGGCAGTGAAAGTGCGTGACGGTCGCCTGGAGGACATCAAGCCCTTCAGACGTGATGCGCTGATGTCGCTGGCCTGATTCGCGACCCGCTGAAATGCGAAGCCCCTGGCGCCGATGGTGCCAGGGGCTTTTTTGTGGGCGAGGTGTTTCCTTGTAGGAGCGGGCCATGCCCGCGATCGCACGCACGGCGCGCTCCTACAAAATGTCCTGGTTATGCCTGGTCATAATCTTTATGAATGGTCTGAAAGCGCCGTCCTAGGCGTTTACAAATCTTTTCCGAGACCCACCTTTCCGCATGCTGACTTCCCAGTCCGAAACGGGCAGAGTATGAACGCGTTCACACAACAATAGGCCGGGAGACGGCCATAGGAGTAAGACATGCGGATCGGCTTGGTAGTCGATGCAACCTGCGACCTTCCCCCGGAATTCCTTGCTGCCAACAACATTCGCGTACTGCCCATAGGCATCCGTGTCGGCGAGCGTCGCATCGTCGATGATCGCGATCCCGACACCACCCTCAAGTTCTATTCGCAGGACCTGCCCAAGGTCGGCCCCGAGGACGGCAGCGAACCGCTGACGCCGGCGCAGACCCACGACTGGTTCCTGGATAAGCTGGTCACCGATTTCGACTACGTGATCTGCCTGACCGTGACCAGCCAGCGCAGCCCGATCTTCGAGCACGCCACCCAGGCCTCCTTCAGCCTGCTGCAGAGCTACAAGGAGCGCCGCGCCGCCGCCGGTATCGCTGGTCCGTTCGCGTTACGGGTAATCGACAGCCAGACCGTGTTCGCCGGCCTGGCCGTGTTGGCCGCCGAAGGCGTACGCCTGCTCGGCGAAGACCAGCATCCCAATGCCGTGCGCACTCGCCTGGAACAGCTCAGCCAGCAGATGAACACCTTCCTGGTCGCCAGCGACCTGGGGCACATCCGCCGTCGCGGCTTCCAGAAGGGCGACCGCAGCAGCATCGGCGACCGCCTGCGCGGCGCCTTCCTTGGCCTGGGCTCGATGCTCGACATGAAACCGGTGCTCAGCCTGGTGCAGGGCGAGGACAAGCCGGTGTCGGTATCGCCGAACTACGAGAAGTCCGCCGAACGCCTGCTCAACTTCGCCCGTGCTCGGGTCGAGGCGGGCGAGCTGCTGGCGCCGCAGATGTGCCTGAGCTACGCCGGCGATCCATCCGCCCTGCGCGACCTGCCCGGTTTCGCTGCGCTGGAAGATGCCTGCGAAGCGAAAGGCATCCAGGTGCACCTGGCGATGCTCAGCCCCACCGGCGGCATCAACCTCGGCGCGGGCGCCATGAGCCTGTCCTTCGCCGCCGAGCCCAAGCCCTTCGCCTGATCCTATTTGTGGGTTTCAGGATGCCCCAGGCTGCCGGGGTTCTTCCCCGGCAAGGTCGTGCGGCAAGCCTCCTGCAGATAGCCCTCGAAGCGCTCGATCACCGTGTCCCATGCCTGATGGATGGCGTGGTGACGCGCGTTGAGGCGTACCCGACGCAGGCGCTCCGGGTCGCTCAGCAGCCAGCTCGCCGCTTCGAAGAAGCTCTGGTCCTCGCCCGGCACGCCAAGCACGCCATTGTGCCCGTGGCGAATGTGCTGGCCTGCCGCAGCCTGGTCGAAGGCGACGACCGCCAGCCCTGATGCCAGCGCTTCCAGTACTACATTGCCGAAGGTTTCCGACAGGCTGGGGAACAGGAACAGGTCGCCGCTGGCGTAGTGCCGGGCCAGTTCCTCACCACGTTGCAGCCCACAGAACACCGCTTCGGGCAGCTCCTTCTGCAGGTGCGCGCGCTGCGGTCCATCGCCGACTACCACCAGCCGCAGCTTGAGGTGCGGGTGCGCCGCGCACAGCGCGCGAAAACTGCTGCCCAGTAACGACAGGTTCTTCTCCGCCGCCAGTCGTCCGACGTGCAGCACGGCGATGTCTCGCTCGCCCAGGCCCCACCCGCGACGCAGCGCTTCATCGCGCCTGACGGGGTTGAACAGCTGGCTGTCGACGCCACGCGAGAGCTGCGCCAGACGCTCGAAACCGCGCCGTTGCAATTCCACGGACTGGCTGGCACTAGGCACCAGGGTTTGCTGGGTGCGGTTGTGGAACCAGCGCAGGTACAGCGTCACCAGCCGCATCAGCGGGCCGAAGCCGTAGTGCGTGCTGTACTGCTGGAAGTTGGTGTGGAAGCCGCTGATCACGGGAATCCGCAGGCGCCGTGCGGCGCGCAGGGCAGCCAGGCCCAGTGGGCCTTCGGTGGCGATGTAGAGCACGTCCGGGCGCGTGCTGCTCCAGTGGCGCAGCAGCTTGTGCAGGCACGACTGGCCCCATTGCAGGCCGGGGTAGCCGGGCAGCGGCCAGCCACGGGTGAGCACGAGTTCGCCATCGCTGTGGCGGCCCTCTTCGCCCTGTTGGCGCGGGCGCACGACCTGGATCTGGTGCCCGAGGCGCAACAGTCCGGAAGCCAGCCGGCCGAGGGTGTTGGCAACACCGTTGATTTCCGGCGGAAAGGTTTCGCTGATCAGCGCAATGCGCAGGGGAGTCGTGGTCATGCTTGCAGTGTCCCGGCGCGCGGTGGCGCGCCGATGACAGTGCGATGATCGAAAGGTGACAGGCGCTCAGTGGCAGTCGAAAGAGGGAAACCGGCCCTGGTCAGCAACACGCTGGTGAATGCGCTGGCAGTTGGCGCGCTCACGGGACTCGTCGGAGTCGAGCAGGGGATTGCCGCTGTCGATCCTGCGCTCGTCTGGCGGACGAACGAGCGATCCTTCCTGGGTAATGCGGAAGGCCGGTTCGCTTGGCTGCTCCCCGGGGGCTGCCGGTTGTGTCGGCAGCTTGCTGCTGAACCGGCTGTCGTAATCGTCAGCCAAGGCTGCGCCCATGGGCAGGGCGAGGAAAAGGGCAAGCAGTGAGTGCATGGGAATCTCGATGCCGGGGAAAAACGTCATTGGACGGATTTCCCCGGCGGCGGTCAGCACTTGCGGAGCAAACGGGACCTTTCTTACGGCGGAGGTGATTATTTCACCAACGCCTTTTCCCCGCCCTCGCGCACCCAGAACAGCACGGCGCCGGCCACGGCGGCGGGCATGGCCACCAGGTTGACCACCGGGATCAGCAGCGCCAGGTAAGTGATGCCGCCAAAGCCCATGCAGGCCCAGCGCTTGCTGCGCAGCCAGGCGAGCATCTCGTTCCAGCCCAGCTTGTGGTTGTCCGCCGGGTAGTCGATGTACTGCACCGCCATCATCCACACACCGAAAATCAGCCAGAGCGGCGCGGCGATCAGGTTCAGGCCGGGGATCAGGCTGAGAATGAACAGCGCAATGGCGCGCGGCAGGAAGTAGCCGAGTTTGCGCAGTTCGCGGCCGATGGTGCGCGGCACCATGGCCATCAGTTCGCCCCAGCTGAACTCGGGGAAGTCGTCGGTGCCGCGCACCACCACCTCGACCTTCTCCGCGAGGAAGCCGTTGAAGGGCGCGGCGATGATGTTGGCGATCATGGTGAAGGTGAAGAACACGATCAGCAGCACCAGCGCGACGAACAGCGGCCAGAGGATGAACTGCAGGAAGCTCAGCCAGTCCGGCAGGGTCGGCATCAGCCAGTCGACCCAGTGGCTGAACTGGTTGATGGCGAAGCCGACCAGGCCGACGAACAGCAGGATGTTGATGCTCAGGGGCAGCAGCACGAACAGCCGCAGGCCGGGTCGCATCATCAGTTTCAGGCCTTCGCCGAGGTATTGCGGGCCGCTCAGGGGGGACATCGGACTCTCCAGGGTTGAACCGTAGGCGACCTTAGCAGACCCGGCGAACGGCCGGCGAGCCGTCTGTTTTGCCGGGTATGTGTTCGCGGGCCGGCCTTCAGGCTGCCGTGTAGCGATAGCAGCGGTTGCGTTCCTGCTTGGCCTGGTACATGGCGATGTCGGCGGCGCGGGTGAGGGCGTCGGCGTCGCCAGCATCCTGAGGGTAGAAGGCGATGCCGATGCTGGGGGTGACGAAGTCGATCAGTTGGCCGCTCAGGCGGTACTCCGCGCCAAACACGGACAGCAGGCGCATGCCCAGGGCGTCGGCCTGTTCCGGCTCGGCATTCTCCAGCAGTACGGCAAACTCATCGCCGCCCAGGCGGAAGGCCTGGTCGGGCTGGCGCAGGCTGCCGCGCATGCGTTCGCCGACGGTGCTGAGCAGGGCATCGCCGAGGGCATGGCCGAAGCGGTCGTTGACCTGCTTGAAACGGTCCAGGTCGATGTACAGCAACGCCACGCGGCTGCATCGCGTCACCGCTCGCTGGAGCTGCTCGCTGAACGCTTTCCGGTTGCCCAGGTTGGTGAGTGGGTCGCGGTAGGCCAGGTCGATCAGTTGCTTCTGGTAGGCCACCTGGTCGCTGATGTCGCGCAGGATGCCGCGGAAACCCTGGAACTCCCCGTGGATGTCACGGATCGCCGACAGCCGCGTCTCGCAGCTGACCAGATGTCCGTCGCCGTGCCGGAACGGCGCCGAGAAGGTGGTCTCCTGCTCGTCGTCGCGAACGTTGTGGTAGAGGCGTTGGGCGCGGTGATAGTCCTCCTCCATCAGCAGGAGGCTGAAGTGCTGGCCGCTGAGTTCTTCGGCGCGCCGGCCGAGCATCCGGCACAGTGCGGGATTGACGGTGCCGATGTACCCCGTCGTATTCATTTCGAAGTAGCCATCGCCAATGGCGTCGAGAATCGCCCGGTCCCGTGCCTCGCTCTGCTCCAGGCGGTCAAGCATGGAGTTCATCTCGTTCGCCAGTTGCCCCAGCTCGTCCTGTCCCTGGCTGCTCAGCCGGAGCTGGTTTTCGCTCTGGCCAATCACTGCTACCTCGCGGTTCATGCTGGTAACACGACGGATGATGCGGAATTCCAGGGCCAGATAGGCGAGCAGGATGGCGCCGCCAAGCAGCGCCAGGGTCAGGTAGAGGAACAGGCGCACGGATTGCTGGCCCTGCTGGTACAGCGGGCGGGCGCTGGTGAGTTCCAGGCGCAACTGCGGCTTGCCGTGGGAGTCGAGGTAGAGCAGCGACATCTGCTGGCTGTTCTCGTCCAGCAGACGCCGCGAGCTGAGCAGGGTGGCGCCGCGCCCGGTGGGGATGTTCAGGGTGCGCCAGTCCTTGCCCTGCACCGGGTCCTGGGCCAGGCGCAGGCTTGCGCCCATCTGGGTCTGGAGGTTGTACATGCGTGCGTTGTCGAGCAGCACGCCAGCGATGACCACACCGGCCGGCTCGGCGGTTCCGGCGGTGTTGCTGATGGGGTAGGTGAGCAACAACTGGGGCACACCTTCGATCTGCAGCAACTGGTCGAGGCTGTGGCGAGGATCGCCGTCGATGTCCAGCGCGCCCAGTTCCATCGCGGTGCGCAGGATGCCGTCGCGCAGTCGGCGGACGTCGGGCACCTTCTGGCCGGGGAAGCGCTCGGACAGTTCGTCGAGCTTCCATTGCTGGGCGAGGACGTGCCCGTCACGGTCGACGAACAGTACATAGTCGAAGCCGAGGATGCCCAGCAGGTCCTGGTCCAGGTTGTCCTCGATGAAGCGCGCCTGCGGCAGTCGCATGAACTGGTAGCTGGCGTCCCACCAGGCGTAGCTGTGGACGATGTCGAGGTTGCGCTGCTTCTCGTAGGCGACGCGGTTGTGCACGATGCGCACCTCGTCGGCGAGGTGCTGGCGGTCCCCGCGGTCGAAGCGGTCGAGCAGGATCATGTCCGACAGCAGCCAGACCCCTGCGAGGCTCGCGATGAACAGGGGCAGGCACAGCCATAGCAGGCGGGCGCGAAGGTTCATGGTGATACGAGTGACCTTTGGTTTCTTGAGTCTAGCCATCCAGGCAATGGGCGCCCGCTGCATAGGGGCAGCCTATGGAGGGCATTGAGATTGGACATTTCAGCAGGCTGCGGCGGCGGCGGTAAGCTGCGCGCCATCTGGTATCGAACGAGTTCGAGGGTCGATCAGACACTCCCTGACTTATCTCAAGGGGCGAAGGTCGACTGCGGAAATCCCTGACATATCTCAAGGGTTTTCCGGAGTTCTGCGGGACAATGCAAAGCGTGACTCAGGTCACACCGCGTTGCCCACAGTCTCCGGGCCATGCGGTCCGCGCAAGAAACCTTTCCGTGGAGCTGCCGCCCTCCCAACCTTCCCCCTGGTGCTTTGGCAGCTCCCTTTTCTTTTGCACCCCGCTCTTCACCCGAGCACTGGAGGCTGTCATGTCCGATCGTCATGCGCGCGTCATCATTCTGGGTTCCGGGCCTGCCGGCTACAGCGCCGCGGTGTATGCCGCCCGCGCCAACCTCAAGCCGCTGCTGATCACCGGGATACAGGCCGGCGGCCAGCTGACCACCACCACCGAAGTCGACAACTGGCCGGGCGACCCCCATGGCCTGACCGGCCCGGCGCTGATGCAGCGCATGCAGGAACACGCCGAGCGCTTCGAGACCGAGATCGTCTTTGACCACATCCACGGCGTCGACCTGGCCGGAAAGCCGTTCGTACTCAAAGGCGACAGCGGCACCTACACCGCTGACGCGCTGATCATCGCCACTGGCGCCAGTGCTCGTTACCTGGGCCTGCCCTCGGAAGAGAGCTTCATGGGCAAGGGCGTATCCGCCTGCGCCACCTGTGACGGCTTCTTCTACCGTAACCGCGAAGTGGCGGTGGTCGGGGGCGGCAACACGGCCGTGGAAGAGGCGCTGTATCTGGCCAACATCGCCAGCAAGGTGACTCTGGTGCACCGCCGCGAGAGCTTCCGTGCCGAGAAGATCCTGCAGGACAAGCTGCGTGCGCGCATCGCCGAGGGCAAGATCGAACTGCGCCTGAATGCCCAGGTGGAAGAAGTGCTGGGCGACGACATGGGCGTCACCGGCGTGCGCCTGCGCCATAACGATGGCGAGGCTTCGGAGCTGAAGGTTGACGGCCTGTTCGTCGCCATCGGCCACACGCCCAACACTTCGCTGTTCGAAGGCCAGCTAGCGTTGAAGGACGGTTATCTGGTGGTCAACGGTGGTCGTGATGGCAACGCCACCGCCACCAACATCCCCGGCGTCTTCGCTGCTGGCGACGTGGCCGACCACATTTACCGCCAGGCGATCACCTCCGCTGGCGCCGGCTGCATGGCCGCGCTGGATGTGGAGCGCTATCTGGACTCCCTGTAACGGCCCGAAGAGCCGGCGTGCAGGAAGGGGCCCCGCTTTGCGGGGCCTTTTTCTATGCGGCCCGAATGTGCTCTTTGTAGGAGCGAGCTTGCTCGCGAACCGCTTGGCACCCTGCCTTGCAGGTTCGCGAGCGAGAACCGGGCGTCCCTTCGCTCCTGCAGTCCGCTGTATTCCTCAGATCTCCAACGCCGCGACGGCCTTGCGGGCGACCTGGACATCCTGGCTCGCCATCACCCCGGACACACCCACCGCGCCGACGACCTGGCCTTCCACCAGCACCGGCACGCCGCCTTCGAGCATGCCCTGCAGCAGCGGTGCGCTGAGAAACGCCTGGCGCCCGCCATTGATCATGCTTTCGTAGCTGCCGGATTCACGCCGACCCAGGGCGGACGTACGCGCCTTTTCGGTGGCGATGTAGGCGGCAATCGGCGCACAACCGTCGAGGCGCTCCAGCGCGAGCAGATGGCCGCCGTCGTCGACGATGGCGATCGATACCGCCCACTGGTTGGTCTGCGCTTCAGCGCGGGCGAGGCGCAGCATGCGGTCGGTTTCCTGCTGGGTCAGCTGCAGTTTGTGGTTCATGCGGGGGCTCCGGAAGGGACGGCCCGCTCGGCCAATTGGCGAGTCAGCCAGTCCGGGTCCATTTCCGGTACCGAGGCCAACAGGCGGGCGGTGTAGTCGTGGTGGGGCGGGGCGAGCACCTCGGGCGCGGGGCCTTGCTCGACGATGCGGCCCTGGTGCATGACGACGATGCGATCAGCAATGCTGCGCACCGTGTCCAGGTCGTGGGTGATGAACAGATACGACAGCCCGAGCTGGCTTTGCAGGCGCTTGAGCAACAGCAGCACCCCCTTGGCCACTACCTGGTCCAGCGCCGAGGTGACTTCGTCGCAGATGATCAGGCGCGGCTCGGCCGCCAGCGCGCGGGCGATGCAAATACGCTGCTTTTGCCCGCCGGAGAGCTCACCCGGAAAACGCTCGAGGAACTGCTCGGGCGGCAGCTCGATCTGTTCCATCAGCTCCCGCAGGCGTGTTTCCTTCCGAGCACCACTCAGTCCGAGATAGAACGACAGCGGCCGGCCAAGAATGTCGCGGATGCGCTGGCGCGGATTCAGCGCGGTATCCGGCATCTGGTAGATCATCTGGATGTTCTTCAGCGTTTGCGGCGAGCGCGACTGGCAGCGCGGCGGCAGCGCTTCGCCCTGGAAGGACATCTTCCCGCGATGCGGCGGCAGCAGCCCGGTGAGCACCCGCGCCAGGGTCGATTTGCCGGAGCCGGACTCGCCGACCACGGCGACGGTGGCACCGGCGGGAATCTCCAGCGAAACCTCCTGCAGCACGGGCAACGGGCCGTAGCTGGCGCTGATCGCCGACAGTTCCAGCAACGGCAGTGCCGCTGGCTGTGCGCGGGTTTCGTGATGCAGCGAGCGTACCGACCAGAGCGTGCGCGTGTAAGCCTCGCGCGGATGGTCGAGCATTTCCCGCGTGGCGGCTTCCTCCACCGTTTGGCCGTGGCGCAGGACCATGATGCGGTCGGCCATCTGCGCGACCACCGCGAGGTCGTGGGTGATGTACAGCGCAGCGGTGCCGAACTGGCGGACCAGCTCGCGGATGGTGGCCAGCACGTCGACCTGGGTGGTGACGTCCAGCGCCGTGGTGGGCTCGTCGAAGACGATCAGGTCCGGGCGGCAGGCCATCGCCATGGCGGTCATGGCGCGTTGCAACTGGCCGCCGGAAACCTGGTGGGGATAGCGCTGGCCGAAGGTCTCCGGCTGCGGCAGGCGCATGCGGCGGAACATCTCCACGGCGTCATCCCGTGCCTGCTGTTCAGGCATGACGCCATGCCGCACCGCGGTTTCCACGTACTGGTCGATCAGCCGGTGCGCCGGGTTGAACGAGGCCGCCGCCGACTGTGCCACGTAGGCGATGCGCGAGCCCCAGAGCTGGCGCTTGCGCGACTCGGGGACGCGGGCCAGGTCTTCGCCGTCGAACAGGATGCTGCCGGCGCTGATCCGGCAGCCAGGGCGCTCGTAGCCCATCGCCGACAGCCCGAGGGTGGACTTGCCCGCGCCGGATTCGCCGATCAGCCCGAGCACTTCGCCCCGGCGCAAGGTCAGGTCGATGCCGCGAATGATCGGTTTGCCGTCCAGCGCCTGGACGTGCAGGCCGTCGATCTTCAGCAGCAGTTCATCGCGTTGGCGCATGGCGCGGTCATTGGTCATCGTGCAGTCCACTCGTCATGTGCAGGAACCAGTCCACTACGAAGTTCACCCCGATGGTGAGGATGGCGATGGCGGCGGCCGGCAGCAGCGGGGTGATTTCGCCGTAGCTGATCAGCGTGGCGTTATCGCGCACCATCGAGCCCCAGTCGGCGGTGGGCGGCTGGATGCCCAGGCCGAGGAAGCTCAGTGCGCTGATGAACAGGAAGGTGAAGCAGAAGCGCAGGCCGAACTCGGCCACCAGCGGCGGCAGGATGTTCGGCAGCACTTCGCGGAACATGATCCACGCCGTGCTCTCGCCCCGCAGGCGGGCGGCTTCGACGAAGTCCAGCACCACCACGCCGGAGGCTACGGCGCGGGTCAGGCGGAATACCCGGGTGGAGTCGAGCACGGCGATGATGGCGATCAGCATCGGAACCGAGGTGCCAAACAGGGTGAGCAACAGCAGGGCGAAGATCAGCTGCGGAATCGCCATCAGCACGTCCACCAGGCGAGACAACAACTGATCGGTCCAGCCGCCGCGCACCGCTGCGAGCAACCCGGCGACCCCGCCCAGGAGGAAGGCCAGGCAGGTGGCGAGCAGGACGATGCCCAGGGTATTGCGACCGCCGTAAAGCAGACGGGTGAAGAGGTCGCGCCCGAGGTTGTCGGTGCCCAGCAGGAACTGCCGGCTCCAGGGCTCGAACTCGCTGGCGACGACCTGGGATTCGCCGTACGGCGCAATCCAGGGGGCCAGCAGCGCCGCCAGCGTATAGAGGACGATGATCGCCATGCCCAGCTGGGCGCTCCACGGCGCCCGACGGACGGCCCGCAGGCTACGCCCCAACGAGGCGAACGCTTTGCGCAATGGCGCGTTGTTGCCCGGCAGCGCGCGCTGCGCCGCCAGGGGGAGATTGCTGCCCTGTTCGATCATCGCGGGTGCCTCAGGCGGGGGTTGGTGAGGGTGGCCAGCACATCGGCGCTCAGGTTGAGCAGGATGTAGGTCGAGGCGAATACCAGGCTGCAGGCCTGAACGACGGGAAGATCGCGCTTCTTCACCGAGTCCACCATCAACTGCCCCATGCCGGGGTAGACGAACACCGCCTCGACCACCACGACACCGACCACCAGGTAGGCCAGGTTGAGCACGATGACGTTGATGATCGGTGCCCAGGCGTTGGGCAGCGCGTGCTGCAGGATGATGCGCCAGCGCGGCAGGCCCTTGAGCCGGGCCATCTCGATGTAGGGACTGGCCAGCAGGTTGACGATGGCGGCGCGGCTCATGCGCATCATGTGCGCGACCACCACCAGCGTCAGGGTCAGCGCCGGCAGCGCCATGTAGTACAGGCGCTCGCCCAGCGGTTGGCTGGCGTCGACACTGGCCAGGCTCGGCAGCCAGCCGGCCTTGACCGACAGCAGCAGGATCAGCAGGTAGGCCAGGAAGAACTCCGGGAAGGAGATGCAGCTCAGGGTGAAGACGTTGATCAGCCGGTCGAATATCCCGTTGCGGTAAATCGCCGCGAGAAAGCCCAGCGCCAGTGCCAGTGGCACCGCCACCAGCGCGGCGAACAGCGCCAGCATCAGGGTGTTGGGCAGGCGTGTGGCAAGCAGGTCGGCGATGGCCCGGCCATTGGCCAGGGATTGGCCGAAGTCACCGTGCAGCATCGCGCCCAGCCAGTGGAAGTAGCGCAGGTACAGCGGCTGGTCCAGCCCCAGGCTCTGGCGGAAGGCGGCCACGGCTTGGGGCGTGGCCGACTGGCCGAGGATTTCGCTGGCGATGTCGCCCGGCAGGAACGACACACCCAGCAGGATGATCACCGAGACCACCCACAGACTGAGCAGCCCCAGCAGCAAGCGCTGGGCAAGCATTTTCAACAACGGATGACGCATGTCGACGGACCTCCTCGGCAACGGCGGGAACGGGCGGCTGGCGTCAGGCGAACCACCAGCGTTCGGCGGCGCGCAGGCCGTCCAGGTCCCAGTTGTTGCCCAGGCGGTCATGGCCGATCAGGGTGGAGATTCCGTCGACGTAATTGGCAAACAACGGAATCAGCGCACCGCCCTGGTCGCGCAGCAACAGCTGCATCTCGCCGTACATCTGCCGGCGCTTGGCGTCGTCCAGTTCGGAGCGGGCGTTCACCAGCAATTCGTTGAAGCGCGCGTTGTCCCAGAAGGTTTCGTTCCACGCCGCACCCTTGCCGTACACCAGGGAGAACGCCCAGTCCTCCGTGGGCTTGCCGCCCCAGTAGTCCATGCTCCAGGCCTTCTTCATCCAGACGTTTTTCCAGTAGCCGTCGTTGGGTTCGCGTACCACGTTGATGTCGATGCCGGCCTTGGCGGCGTGCTCCTTGAACAGCACGGCGGTGTCCACCGAACCGGCGAAGGCGGCGTCGGCGGCGCTGAGGTCCACCTTCAGGCTATCCAGCCCGGCCTGCTTGAGATGGAAACGGGCCTTGTCCGGGTCGTACTGGCGTTGTGGGATTTCGCTGGAGAAATAGCGATAGCCCGAGTTGATCGGGTGATCGTTGGCGACTTCGCCGTGGCCGCGCAGGATGGTCTGCAGCAGGGCATCGCGGTTGATGGCGTACTTGAGCGCCTCGCGGACGTCGGGGTCGGTGAACGGCGCCTGGGTCACGTTCATCGGCAGGCTGTAGTGCTGCCCGCCCTTGATCGAGGACACCTCGAGCATCGGATTGCGCTTGAGCAGGTGCACGGTCTTCAGGTCGCAGCCGTTCATGGCGTGGATTTCGCCGGTATTCAGTGCGTTGGTGCGGGCGCCGACGTCGGCGATGACTAGGAATTCCACCGAGTCGAACCAGCCGCGGTCGGTCTTCCAGTAGTTGGGGTTGCGCTTGACCACGGTCTTCACACCCGGATCGAAGCTTTCGCGGATGTAGGCGCCGCAACCCACGCCGGAGTTCGCATCCACCGCGCCGTCCTTGGACGGCATGATGGGCAGGTGGTAATCCGACACCAGATAGGGGAAGTCGGCGTTGCCGCCGTTCAGGTTGACGATGACGCGATGCTTGCCGTCCGCGCGGATGTCGCTGATCGGCGCCAGGATGCTCGCGGCGGCGGAGCGGGAGTCCGGCCCGCGATGGTGGTTGAGCGAGGCCACCACATCGTCGGCCTCCAGCGACTTGCCGTTGTGGAAAGTCACCCCGTCGCGCAGGGTAAAGGTCCAGGTTTTCGCATCCGCCGAGGGCTCCCAGCTCTGCGCCAGTTCGCCCACCAGCTCGCCGCGGTTGCTGATCTCGGTGAGGTAGTTGTGCACCGAGTGCCCCACCGACTGCATGTAGTTGTCGCCGTAGGTGCCGGGGTCGAAGGAGTCGGTGGTTGAACCGGTGGCGATGCCCAGCTTGAAGTGCCCGCCACGCTTGGGCGTGCCGGCTGATTCGGCGGCGAGCGCCTGCCCGATCAGGCTGGAACTTAGGGCCGCGCCCGCGCCGGCGGCGAACAGGCTCTTCATGAAGGTGCGGCGGTCGATCTGCCCGAGGCGCAGGCGGTTTACCAGGTCGTCGATGTAGTTGCCCATGAGTGTTCCCTTCTTATTGGAAGTCTTGTCAGGAGTCGTCTCGATCGGGTGTTTCAGATGCGCGCGGTGATGGTTTTCACCGCATGGTAGGCACGCAGTCCCTCCAGTCCTTTTTCACGCCCGAAGCCGGAGCGCTTGTTTCCGCCAAAAGGTGTTTCCACGCCGCCGGCGAAGTATTCGTTGATGTAGATCTGCCCGGCATCCAGGTCTCGCGCCAGGCGCATCGCGCGGGAGAAGTCGCGGGTGTAGATGCCGGCGGCGAGGCCGAAGGGCGTGGCATTGGCCAGTGCCAGCGCGTGCTCGGCGTTGTCGGCGACCTGCACCGAGAGCACCGGCCCGAAGACTTCTTCCTGCACCAGCGGATCGTCTATCGGCAGGTTATCCAGCAGCGTCGGCTGGAAGAACCAGCCGGCATCGGATGCGGGGTCGTAGACACGCCGGCCACCGGCGGCGATGCGCACACCACGGCTACGCGCGCCGTCCACGTAGGCATCGATTTTCTGCAATTGTTCCGGGGTGGTGATGGCGCCGATATCAGGATTGCGCAGGCCGTGCCCGAGCCTGAGCTGGCGCGCGCGCTCGGCCAGGCGCTCGACAAAGTGCTCATGCACGCTGCGCTCGATGATCAACCGCGAGCCGGCGGAGCAGATCTGCCCGGCGTTGGAATAGATGGCCCAGAGCACGTCTTCCACGGCGGCATCCAGATCGGCGTCGGCGAGGACGATGGCCGGGGACTTGCCACCCAGTTCCAGGGTGACGCTGGCGATATTGCGCGCCGCCGCCTGCATCACATGGATGCCGGTGTTGACCGAGCCGGTGAAGGTCACGTGGCGCACCTTGGGGTGGCTGGTCAGTGCGCTGCCCACCTGGTTGCCGGTGCCGTTCACCACATTGCACACGCCCGGCGGCAGCCCGGCCTGGTGCAGCAGCCCGGCCAGCAGTAGGGCGCTGAGCGGGGTCTGCTCGGCGGGCTTGAGAACCGCCGTACAACCGGCCGCCAGCGCCGGGGCAAGCCCGCGTGCGGCCGTGGAAATGGGGTAGTTCCAGGGGACGATGTGCGCCGTCACGCCCACCGGTTCGAGCTGGGTGCAGGAGAAGTGATCGGCGCCCAGGGGAATGGTTTCGCCCTGCAGTTTGTCGGCGATGCCGGCGTAGTACTCGAAGATGCGCGCGGTGTTGCGCATGTCGCTCTGCGCTTCGGCCAGGGTCTTGCCGTTGTCGAGGGTCTCGACCACCGCCAGGCGTTCCGCGTTGCTGCGGATCGCCTCGGCGGCGCGCAGCAGGATACGGCTGCGGTCGGCCGGCAGCATCTTGCGCCAGGGGCCGCACATGGCGGTATCGGCGGCGCTCACGGCGGCGTCGACGTCTTCCTCGTTACCCGCCGTCACCTGGGTGAAGGCCTTGCCCAGGCCAGGGTCGAACACCTCCAGCCTTTCGCCTCCCGCACTGGCGCGCCAGGCCCCGTCGATGAAGTGCGAATCGGGCAGGTAGGTCAGGGTGCCGGTGGCGAAGTACTCGTGGATCAGGGCGTCGGTGGTCTGGCTCATCGGCTGGCCTCGCTGATCTGGTAGGAGGATTTTTCCAGCCACTGCGGGGCGATCTCCACGCCCCAACCCGGCGCGTCACTGACCGTGACGTGGCCGTCTTCCACGCGGAACGGCGACTCGACGAACAGGCCGTCCTGCCAGGGGTAGTAATCCTGCCCTTCGATGGACAGCTCCAGGTACTTGCCGGCGTTGGGCAGGGATTTCAGCAAGTGCATGGTGAACAGCGTCACCAGCGACAGGTTGGCGCTGTGCGGAGTGACCGGCAGGCCGGCCTCGGCGGCCATCCCGGCGACCTTCAGCGAGCGGCAGATGCCGCCCAGGTAGAGGACGTCGGGCTGTACGATGTCCACCGCCCTGGTGTCGATCATCCGTTGCCAGGTGGCCAGCTCGCAGTCCTGCTCACCGCCGGTGACATCCAGCGACAACGCCTGGGTGACCTGGCGAGTCTGCTCCAGCTCCCAGTAGGGGCAGGGTTCTTCGAAGTGGACGATGCCGTGCTGCTCCAGCATCCGCCCGACTTCGATGGCGCGGCGTGGCGAATAGCCGGAGTTGCCGTCTACCAGCAGCTCGGCGCCGTCGCCCAGGGCGCGGCGCATCACCGGCACGATGGCTTCGGTGCGGCCGGGCCATTCGTCCAGGTCATGCCCGCACTCGCGGCCGACGCGGAACTTGAAGGCGTCGAAGCCGTAGTGGCCCTGTAGGCGTTGCATGCGCTCGGCTTCGGCTTCCGGGGTGATGTCGCGTTTCATCGACGAGGCGTAGGCACGCAGCTTGCCCGGCTTGCCGCCCAGCAACTCGACCACCGGTTTGCCGGCGGCCTTGCCCTTCAAGTCCCACAGCGCCGTATCCAGGCCGGCGATGGCGCGGTACAGGTAACTGCCGGGAAACTTGTGTTCGCGCTCGGGAATGATGCTGACCAGGTGTTCGATGTCCTGGGCGTCGGCGCCCAGCGCCCAGGGCGCGATCTGGCGGTGGAAGACCTGGGCGGTGATGTCGGCGTTGTAGGTGGACAGTTGCCCCCAGCCGACTTGCCCGCACTCGCTGGTGACCCGCACGAAACCCACGTAGGCGTTGCAGAACGTTTCGAGCTTGCTGATTCGCATCATGCGCTTACCTTTTGCTTGTGATCGGCCAGGATCAGGTCCGCGGCCTTCTGCGCCACCATGATGGTGGGGGCGTTGGTGTTACCCGAGGTGATGCTGGGGAAGATCGACGCATCCACCACGCGCAGCCCTTGCAGGCCGTGAACCCGCAGGCGCGTGTCGACCACCGAGCGACGCGCATCGGTGCCCATGCCGCAGGTGCCGACGGGGTGGAAGACCGAGCCGCAGCGTTCGCGGAAGTCCTCCAGAATCTGTTCGTCGTCCATGCCGTCGAGGTCCGGCGGCATGGCTTCCTGGGCCAGCCGGCGCAGCGGCTGGGTGCGCATCAGGCGCTGAATCAGGCGGCCGCCGCTGATCACACCGTGGATGTCCTCTTCCTCAGAGAGGTAGTTGGGACGGATCACCGGGGTTTCCCGCGGGTTCGCCGAACGGATGTCGATGCGACCACGGCTCAGCGGACGGCACGGCTGGAAGGAAATGATGAAGCCGGGGAACGGATCCGGGTTCATCAACGGCCGTTTGCCCTCGGGCGCCGTGGAGTAAGTGACCGGGTTGAAATACAGCTGCATGTCCGGCGCGCTGCTTTGCGCGTCGGCGCGCACGAATCCCCCCGACTGGTTGACGCTCACGCTCAGCGGCCCGCGACGGGTCAGCAGGTAGCGCATGCCCGCGAGCAGCTTGCCGTGTAGCGGCGCCAACTGATTGTTCAGCGTGGGCTCGGTGGAGCGGTAGAAGTAGTTGATGCCCAGGTGATCCTGCAGTTGCCCGCCCACCAGCGGCTGATCGAGCACCACCGGGATGCCCAGCTTCTGCAGCAGATCGGCCGGGCCGACGCCTGAGAGCTGGAGCAATTGCGGGGAATTGATCGCCCCGGCGCTGAGGATTACCTCGCGCCGTGCCTTGGCAGTGAGCAGTTGGCCGTGGCGCTCGAACTCGACGCCCACGGCTCGCCGGCCCTCGAAGAGCACCCGCCGTGCCAGCGCCAGCGTGATCAGGCGCACATGGCTGCGGCGCAGCGCAGGGCGCAGGTAGGCGTCGGCGGCGGAACAGCGCATGCCGGCGCGGGTATTGATCTGGTAACTGCCTACGCCTTCAGGCTGAGGCCCGTTGAAGTCATCGGTAAAGGGCAGGCCGATCTCGCGGGCGGCGGCGAAGAAGTGTTCGCGCAGCGGGTGCAATTCGGCGCTGACATCGGATACGTACAGCGCGCCGCCCGGCTGTGCGTTGCCCTGGGCATCCACGCGGCGCTCGGTGCGCTCGTAGTAGGGCAGAACGTCATTCCAGCCCCAGCCGAGATTGCCGAGCTGGCGCCAGCCGTCGAAATCCACCGGCAGGCCGCGGCAATAGACCATGGCGTTGATCGAGCTGGAGCCGCCGATCACCCGGCCACGCGGCCAGTAGCTGCGGCGATCCTTGGTGGCCGGGTCCGGTTCGGTGTGGTACTTCCAGTTGATCCGCTCGTCGTAAAAGGTGCGGCCATAGCCGATCGGCACCTTGATCCAGAAGCGTCGGTCACTGCCGCCAGCCTCCAGTACCAGCACCGAGGCGCCCTCGCTGGAGAGCCGGTCGGCGAGTACCGACCCAGCCGATCCGCTGCCCACGATGATGTAGTCGAACTCCCCCACTGAGGCCATGCGCCCCTCCCAGCCCAGGTGATTCCTTGTGGTGCCCGACCGCTGCCGGGCACGTCCCGCTGCACTTGCGTCGAGGGGATTGTTTGGGGGAGCCTCACCTTAAGACAAACAAGAAAAAACGCTCCTTTGGGGCAAAAAAATTTAAAGGTGCACGGTGGGCCATCAACTTCCTCATCTTCCCTGGTTGCGTTCCTTCGAGTCCGCGGCGCGCAACCTGAGCTTTTCCGCTGCGGCCAACGAGCTGCACATGACGCCCGCCGCAGTCAGCCTGCAGATTCGCGCGCTGGAGCAGTACCTGGGCTTCCAGCTGTTCGAGCGACTGCCACGCGGCGTGCGCCTGACGGACATGGGGCTGGCTTACCTGCCGTCGATTCGCAAGGCATTCGACGAGTTGTCGATGTCCACCGTCGGCCTGTTTGGCAGTCGCGGCGACCGATCCATCACCGTACGTTCGACGGCGGCCTTCGCCGTGCTCTGGCTGGCGCCGAGGCTGGGCCAATTCATGGCGACTTACCCGAACATCGAAGTGCGCCTGTTCGCCGATATCTGGGCGGAGGCGCTGGGAGCGGACCAGAGCGCCATCGACATCCGCTTCGGCGATGGGCACTGGGAAGGCTTCGATGCCGAGCTGATCCAGACCGAGGCGTCCATACCGGTCTGCAGCCCTGTCTGGCGCGAGCGGGCGGGCAGCGACGAGAAACTGGTGAGCCTGACGCAGCGCAATCTGATCCACATCATGGGCTGCGAAGACCTGTGGACCCGTTGGTTCCGCGCGGCCGGCGTCGCCGATTTCACCAGTCGCAAGGGCGTGCAAGTGGACACTTCGCTGACGGCGCTGGAGCTGGCGGCCGCCGGCTCGGGATTTGCGCTGGTCCTGCGCAGCCTGGCCCAGCCCTATATAGACTCAGGCAAGGTGGTGACGGCCTTCGACGGCGAGTTGTCCATCGACCAGGCGCACTATCTGCTGCTGCCCAGGGATGGCAAACGGCCCCCGCCGGAAGTGCTGTTGTTCCGCCAGTGGCTGCGCGAGCAGGTGCGGGTGGCAGAGGAGCTGCCGGCGGGCTGATCGCGGACGGAGTCCGCTCCTACGCGCGCGGCGAAACTCCCCGCTTGGGGCCGATTCCACCGCCAGGTACGCCTTGGCTTCCAATGGTAGGAGCGAGCTTGCTCGCGAACCTGCAAGGCGCCGTGCCAAGCGGTTCGCGAGCAAGCTCGCTCCTACAGGCCGTAGGGCGGATAACCTGGAACAGGTGATCCGCCATCACCTTTCGCGGCGGATAACGCTGGCGCGTTATGCGCCCTACCTTTACAGGGGTGGCGTGAAGGGATACCCCTGAGCTCGTCGATTCGCTCTTTGTGGGAGCGGGCCATGCCCGCGATCGCGCCCGTAGGGCGCTTCTACAGGGGGACGCCATAAAAAAGCCCCGCATCAGCGGGGCCTTTTCATCGAACCGGACAACCTCAGCCGCGACGCGACAGCGGCTGGCGCTCGAAGTTGACGCCGGCCAGGCCGGTGGTCTGCAACGCGCGGATGTTGGCGTGGTCGGTGCCTTCGGGATGCTCACGCACGGCGCGGTAGTGCTCGCCGAACGCCAGCAGCGACTCTTCCTGGCTCAGGCCTTCGAGGATGGCGAAACCCAGGGTCTTGCAGGACCCTTCGTTCTGCCCGGCGGGGTTTTCCACGCTGCCGTTGGTGAAGGCGCTGGGGGTGTAGCTGTAGTGCTCGGCGATGTACGCCAGGGTGTCGGTGAACAGGTGCTGCTCGCTGCGCAGGCGCGAGCGAAAATCAGTGAGGGTCATCAAGGCAAACTCTTAGTGTTTCTTCGCGTTATCGAAGGCCGTCTGCTGGGCAGGGGTCGCTTCCGTCTGGTACTTGGCCTTCCATTCGGCGTAAGGCATGCCGTAGATCTCTTCGCGGGCCTGATCCGGGCTGACAGGCAGGCCCATGTCGTCCGCCGCGGCCTTGTACCACTTGGACAGGCAGTTGCGGCAGAACCCGGCAAGATTCATCAGATCGATGTTCTGCACGTCCTTGCGGGTACGCAGGTGCTGCACCAGGGTGCGGAACGCGGCGGCCTCAAGCTCTGTGCGCTGCTCGTCGGTCAGGTTCATCGGCTCGGTCATGGCAGGTCTCTCAACAAGGGCGCATCGGAGGCGCATGGCGGGGCTGGCGAGATTCTAAGAGGCGGGCGATCTGCCAGCAACGCCCATTGGCCGACTGGAACGGGCGTGCAGGGTGGTTGCTGGGAAATTCCGCGGCTCAGCGCTGGGCGGCCAAAGCGATCGACACCGACTCGGCAAAGCGCAGCGCGTGGGGCTTGTCCACTTCGACTTCGGCGTAGTGCACGGCCGGGTTGGCCATCACCAGGTCAAGCAGTTCCTGGGTCAGGCGCTCAAGCAGGGCGAAGCGGTTCTCTTCCACGTGGGCGATGATCGCCTTGGTGATGGTGCGGTAGTTCAGCGCGTGGTCGATGTCGTTGACCTGCACCGCATCGCCGGCGGGGTAGAGGATGGTGAGGTTGATCAGCACATCCTGCTTGTTGAGGATTTCCTCCTCCTTGATGCCGATATAGGTGCGCACGCGCAGGTCCTTGACCCGGATTCGCGCCATGCCCGGCTGCAATTGCGTCATTTCACTTGCTCCGTCCGATCAGTTGCAGGAATTCCTGGCGGGTATTGGTCGACTCGCGGAAGGCGCCGAGCATCACCGAGGTGTTCATCACCGAGTTCTGCTTTTCTACCCCGCGCATCATCATGCACATGTGCTGCGCCTCGATCACCACGGCCACGCCAGCGGCGCTGGTGACCTGCTGGAGTGCCTCGGCGATCTGCCGGGTCAGGCTCTCCTGAATCTGCAGGCGACGCGCGAACATGTCGACGATGCGCGCGACCTTCGACAGGCCCAGCACCTTGCCGGTGGGAATGTACGCCACATGGGCCTTGCCGATGAAGGGCAGCAGGTGATGTTCGCACAGCGAGTAGAGCTCGATGTCCTTGACGATGACCATTTCGTCATTGTCCGAGGCGAACAGGGCGCCGTTGACGATTTCGTCCAGCGTCTGCCCATAACCGTGGCAAAGGTACTGCATGGCCTTGGCCGCGCGCTTGGGGGTGTCCAGCAGGCCTTCACGGGTCGGGTCTTCGCCGAGCCCTTTGAGAATCTCACGGTAGTGGTGAGACAGGTCTTCGATCATGGTGGGAGTTCCTCGCGCCCGCGCCGGGCGGGTTATTTGAGGTGCCGGCCGCCGTTGACGGTCAGGGTAGTGCCGGTCACATAAGGGCTGTCGAGCAGGTAGCGCACGCTCTGGTAGATCACGTCCGGGCCGGGCTCGATACCCATGGCGGATTTGGCCAGGGTGCGGGCGCGGTAGGCGTCGTCGTCGCCTTCGTTGAACAGGATCAGTGCCGGCGCGATGCCGTTGACCTTGATGCGCGGCGCAAGGCTCGCGGCGAAGGACAGGGTGAGGTTGTCCAGGCCGGCCTTGCTGGCGCAGTAGGCGATGCGGTTGGCGCTGCCCTTGCGGGCGACGTCGTCGGAGAGGTGGATGATGTCCGCCGGGGCGCCGCGCTCGGCGGCGTCACGTTCGAGCAGTTCTTCGCAGCGCAGGTTGATCAGGTAGGGCGCGAGCATGTGCACGCGAAACAGTGTTTCGAAGGCCTGGGCATCGCCGCCGGGTTGCTCGGCCATCCACGCGGACGCGTTGTGGATGATCGCGCGCAGGCGGTCGGTATGGGACTTCAGTTGGTCGATGAAGGCGAGGATGCCGGCCTCATCGCCCAGTTCGGCGCGCAGGCAGGTGGCGCCCAGTTCGCGCAGCTCGGCGATGCCGGGCTTTTCCTGGCGATAGGTCGCGATGACCGGCTGGCCGTCCTGCAGCAGGCGTCTGGCGCAGTACAGGCCGATGCGCTGGCTGGCGCCGGTGATCAGGATGGGGGCTGGGGTCTGGCCCATGCGCGCCTCGCGAAAATCCACTTCAGGGAGCGCCGCGGCGGACAATGTCCTAGCGGCCGGGTAGGGCAAAACTATACCAGCCCCGGCGCGGTGCGGCACGGATGGGGCATAATGGGCGGCCTTGTCTTGCCTTGTGGGAGTGAACATGAAAGTCGCCATCGTGTCCGGTTCGGTCTACGGCACCGCCGAAGAAGTCGCGCGTCACGCCAAGCGCCTGCTCGAAGCGGCCGGCTTCGAAGCCTGGTACGACCCGCGTGCCACCCTGGACGCCATGCTCGAGTTCGCCCCTGAAGCCTTCCTGGTGGTGACTGCCACCACCGGTATGGGCGACCTGCCCGACAGCTTCCAGCCGCTGTTCCATGCCATCCGCGACCGCCTGCCCGCCGAATGGCGTGGCCGCCCGGGCGCCGTGCTGGCGCTGGGCGATTCCAGCTACGGCGATACCTACTGCGGTGGTGGCGAGCAGGTGCGCGAACTGTACGTCGAACTGGGCGTGCAGGAGGTGGTACCGATGCTGCGCCTGGATGGCAGCGAGACGGTGGACCAGGAGACCGACTCCGAGCCGTGGCTGGCTGATTTCATTGCCGCGCTGAAGGCCTGATGCATCCTCGCGCCCGCTACCTGATCGATACGCTGCAGCTGGCTCCGCACCCCGAGGGCGGGTTCTACCGACGCGTTTTCGAATCCGGTCTGCTGGGCGCCGATGGCCGGCCGCAGTCGTCGGCCATCCTGTTCCTCCTGCCGGCCGGCACGGTCAGCCGCTGGCACCGCGTGGACGCCGACGAGCTCTGGCACTTCCATGAAGGTTCGCCGCTGGAATTGCTGATCGCCGAACACCCCGACGCTGCCGTACGCCGCGAAATCCTCGGCCCGGTGGGCGAGGGCAGCCTGCCGCAGCGCGCCGTGCCGGCTCATGCCTGGCAGGCTGCGCGGTGCCTGGGGGATTACGTACTAGTGGGCTGCAGCGTGTCGCCGGCCTTCGAGTTCGCCGGGTTCCGGTTGCTGTCGGATGATTCACAGGCGCGCAACGACTGGCCGAAGCTGGCCGGTGAGTTTCCCGAACTGCTCTGAAGCGTCTCGTTGGATGGGTGGAGCTTGCGATACCCATCAACGTGCTCTCCGGCCTGCTCGATGGGTATCGCTTCGCTCCACGCCATCCTACTCAGAGCCCATCCCCGATAACCGGGTAATGGTGGATACACCTGCACGGGTCAAGCCATGCCGGTTGCATGCAGCGGCATCTCGACCATCAAGGCCAGCCAGGCCTTCGCGGCATTCGACAGGTAGGCATCGCGCCGCCAGATGAAGCTGATGTCCCAGCGCAGGTCCGGCTGGCTCAGCAGCACGCGCACCAGCCCCGGCCGCTCCAGGTCCTTCGCCACCACACGAGGCAGTAGCACCGCGCCTTGCCCGGCGGCGACCAGCGCGCCGAGGAAATCCGCCTGGCCACTGCGACCGCCTTCCTTCGGTTCGAAACCGGCCTCGCGGCAGGCGCGCAGCAGGCGGTCGTTGAGGGTGAAACTCTGCTGGTAGAGCAGGAAGGGCGTGTCGGAGAGCTCCGCCAGTTCCAGGCTTTCGCGCCCGGCGAGCGGGTGGCTGTCGGGCAGCAGGATGTCCAGCGGCTCATTGCAGAAAGGCTGCCAGTCGAAGCCGGGGTCGTCCGGGGTGAGGCCGCCGCCCAGTTCCAACTCGCCACTGTGGACCATCTCTTCCATGGTCTTGCTGCCGCCCTCGATCAGGTGCACGTCGATGTTCGGGTAGCGCCGCCGGTATTCGGCAAATCGCCCGGCGAACAGCGCGTCCGCGCCCAGCAGCGGCAGGCCGAGGCGCAGTTCGCCGCGGTGCAGGTGGGTGAGGTCATCCAGTTCGGTGTGCAGCTCGCGGCGCAGACGCAGCAGGTCTTCGGCGCGGCGCAGCACCACTTCGCCCGCTGCGGTCAGGCGGATGTGCGGGCCGCTGCGTTCGAGCAATTGCACACGCAGGCTCTGCTCCAGCTGCGCGACCTGCTTGCTCACCGCCGACTGGCTGGCGTTCAGGTGCACCGCCGCCTGGGTGAAACTGCCGTGGCGCACGACTTCGGCGAAGGTGCGCAATTGCTTGAATTCCATTCTGGAATGGCTCCGATTCGATCTATTCGCTTTGGGGATGATAGGCGTGGGCGTAGGCTTTGCGCCATTGCCAACCGATTTCTTCACCCACTCAACGCATCGAGATCGCCGCCATGTTCCGCCGCGCCGCCCGCCTCATTCTCGAGATCGCTGTTCTGGTCGCCTTCTGGTGGCTGGGCGGCTGGATCGCCACGCTGACCGGCCTGCCGCTGCCGGGTGGGGTGGTCGGGCTGGCGCTGCTGCTGGTGCTGTTTGCCTGCGGGGCGCTCCGACCGGCCCTGTTGCAGGGCGGTGCCGGCCTGCTGCTGGCGGAGATGCTGCTGTTCTTCATCCCCGCGCTGATGAGCCTGCTGGACTACGGCCCGCTGCTGCGCAGCGAGGGCTGGAAGATTCTGCTGGTGATCACCGCCAGCACCGTGATGGTGATGCTCTCCACTGCCCTGGCGGTGGAATGGATGTGCAACAGGAGTTCGCGCCATGAGCCTCGATAAGCAAGCGCTGTTCTGGTTGGCCGTGACTTTGGGCGGCTACCTGCTCAGCCGTACCCTCTACCGCCGTTTCCAGCAGTACTGGCTGTCGCCCATCGTCTTCGTGCCGGTGCTGCTGTTCGCCCTGGCGATCCCGATGCAGGCCCGCTATGCCGACTACGCCCGTGACACCAGCTGGCTGGTGGCGCTGCTCGGCCCGGCCACCGTGGCCTTTGCCATCCCGATCTGGCAGCAGCGCGCGTTGCTCGCCCGCCACTGGCCGGCGCTGCTGACCGGCATGCTCGCCGGCTCGACCATGGCCATCGGCAGTTCCTGGGCGCTGGCCCATGCGCTGGCGCTGGACGGTCAGGTGACGCTGTCGCTGATTCCGCGCTCGATCACCACGCCCTTCGCCATGGAAATGTCCCACGACCTGGGCGGCGTGCCAGCGCTGACTGCGGCCTTCGTGATGATCACCGGGGTATTCGGCGCGCTGATCGGTGGCGTGCTGATGAAGCTGCTGCACCTGCGCTCCGCCCTGGCCCGTGGCGCACTGCTGGGCGTCGGCGCTCACGGTGCGGGCACCAGCCGGGCTTATGAGTTCGGCGGGGAGGAAGGGTCGGCGGCGGGGCTGCTGATGGTGCTGACCGGGCTGTTCAACCTGCTGATGGCGCCGGTCCTGGCGTGGTGCCTGTAGGGCCTAGCTCAGCTCGTAGGCATCGAGCATGCGCGAGACGTCGGAGGGGGAGTTGAACATCATCACGTCGATGATCGACAGGCCCGCCTCGAAGGTCGGGCGCTTCTGTTCGTAGGGCACCAGCTTGGGTTCCTGGAAGCGCAGGGTCAGCCCGGCGGCGTCGTACTTGCTTCGGTCGAAGAAGCTCTGCCCACCCGGCGGGTTCCAGTACTCCTCGACGCCCCCCAGCGCCTTGCAGATGTTCAGCGCCCATTCGTCCGGTGCGGTCGGTCGCTCCATCGACAGGCCCATGCGTGAGAGCACCGGCATCTGCCGAGGGAAGCCCAGGTAGGCGCAGGTGGCTTCCAGGGTGGCCTTGTTCAGCGAAACGATGTCCTGGAACGGGTGGTCGAGGGATGCCGCGATCATCTCGCGCACGTCACGGTAGTAGGGCGCTACCTTGCGGTACACGTCCAGTTGGGAGAACAGGCTGCGCCGCCAGTCCTGGCGGTTGTCGACCTGCACGTCGCAGATCAGCGTCTCACGGTGGTGCTTGACCCGCGGCACGCGGATGTACAGCCAGCCGTCCTGCTGCTTGAGGATGCGGTTGCGCTCTATCCAGCCGTGATGGATGTACTGCACCGTATCGAACAGCACGAACAGGTCGGTGTGTTTGATCAGGCTGAAGTAGCCCAGGTACGGAAAGAAATAGGGCTGCATGATGGCGGTTCGTTTCACGTCGGCTGCCTCGTTGGCCGAACTGGAGTCTCCTCCCGACTCCCGGGTACTGCCTGATAAGGGCACTGCGAAAGATATTGCGAAATGTTTCCAGGTGGATCGAGGGCGCCTTTTGCGGCGTCTTGGCAGGTCTTGGCAATGGGCACGCTTCCGCCAGCCCGGATGTGCGAACTGGCTGCCGCACTGTCTGGATGGCGCTTTGGGAGGGAGTCGCCGGGCTCCGGGTCGCTCTGGCGCCGCTGGCAGTGACTACCGCCACTATAGGTGGGGAAACCGCTGACGCAAGGCTGGTTATCGGCCTGCGCTTATAGGGGAACATTCGCCAGACACTGACAGAGTCAACTGTCAGTTCCGTGACAGTCCTTGGCCCGTTGCGCTGACTAGACTGCGCCTTCGAACAACAACAACGAAGAGGCTACCGACCATGCACGCCGCTCATCCGCTGCCCACCGTGAACGTCAAGGACCAGGTCTCCGCCGCCGAATGGCAGACCCGCGTCGACCTCGCCGCCTGTTACCGCCTGATCGCCCTGCAGGGTTGGGACGACCTGATCTTCACCCACATCTCCGCCAAAGTCCCCGGCACCGAGGACTTCCTGATCAACCCCTACGGCATGATGTTCCACGAGATCACCGCGTCGAGCCTGGTGAAAGTGGATGCTTCGGGCAAGAAGCTGATGGACAGCCCGTACGACATCAACCCGGCCGGCTACACCATTCACAGCGCCATCCACGATGTCCGCCACGACGTCGCCTGCGTGCTGCACACCCACACCGCTGCCGGTATTGCCGTCTCCGCGCAGAAGCAGGGCCTGCTGCCGATTTCCCAGCAGTCGCTGTTCGTCCTTTCCAGCCTCGCCTACCACGGCTACGAGGGCGTGGCGCTGAACCACGACGAGAAGGCGCGCCTGCAGGCGGACCTGGGCGAAGCCAACTTCATGATCCTGCCCAACCACGGCCTGCTGACCTGCTCGGGCACCATCGCCGATACCTTCCTGATGATGTTCACCCTGCAGCGCGCCTGCGAAATTCAGGTGCTGGCCCAGGGTGGCGGTGCCGAACTGATCCTGATCCCGCAGCAGATCCTCGATGGCGCCCGCGCCATGGCCGCGGCCGTGACCAAGAGCAAGCAGGGCATGGGCGGCGCGCTGGCTTGGCCGGCACTGCTGCGTAAGCTGGACCTGCAGAACCCCGGCTACCGCGACTGATGGCCTTGGCCGGCATCGCCCTGCGCGACTGGCGCGCGCAGGGCAGCGACTTCACCTTCCGAGGACATGCAGTACGTTACTGGAGCGCCGGCAGCGGCGCTCCGCTGCTGCTGATCCACGGTTTCCCCACCGCCTCCTGGGATTGGCACACCCTATGGCAGCCACTCGCCGAGCGCTACCGGGTGATCGCCTGCGACATGCTCGGTTTCGGCGATTCCGCCAAACCCAGGGGGCACGACTACCGCATCCTCGAACAGGCCGACCTGCAACAGGCGCTGCTGCAGCACCTGGGCGTGCGCGAGCCGGTTCACCTGCTGGTGCACGACTACGGCAACAGCGTCGGCCAGGAGTTGCTGGCGCGGCACGAGGAGGGCGCCTTCAACCTGGCTTCGCTGGCCTTCCTCAACGGTGGGCTGTTTCCGGAAACCCACCGCGCGGTGCTCTCACAGAAGCTGCTGCTTGGCCCATTGGGTTTCCTGTTCGGCCGGCTGTTCGACCGCCAGCGTCTGGCGCAGAACTTCGCCAAGGTGTTCGGGCCGCAGACCCAGCCGTCGGAAGCGGAGCTCGATGCCTTCTGGGAGCTGATCCGCTACAACGACGGGCCACGCGTCATGCACCGGCTGATCCACTACATCCTTGACCGCCGCCAGCACCGCGAGCGCTGGGTGGGGGCGATGCAGCGCACTTCGGTACCGCTGCGCCTGATTGACGGGCCGGAAGACCCGATTTCCGGCGCGCACATGGTGGTTCGTTACCGGGAGTTGATCCCACAGCCGGACACCGTCGAGCTGCCAGGTATCGGCCACTACCCGCAGGTCGAGGCGCCGGAACAGGTGCTCCAGCATTACCTCGCGTTCCGACAGGAGCGGGCACCGTAGGTACGGACCGATCCGCCTGCAGATTCGGAACTGACTGATAGATATGTCCTGCGTGGCATCGGTAGCTTCCCCGGCTTTGTCCAGCCGGAGGTCGCTGCCATGCCACTCAGATCCGTCATTCCCGTCCGCCAGCCGCAGGGTTCGCTGCTGTACCGGGCGCTGCTGCACCTGCGCCGGGACTTCGCCTTCGTCGCCATTCCCGTGCTGCTGGTGCTGGTCGCAATCTGCGCTGCCGGCGGCTATTACGCCTGGCTCACGCAGGACTGGGTGCCGGCCGTACTCGGTTCGCTGGCGCTGCTGCCGGCCTTCGGCCTGCTGCTGTTCTGGAGCGAGTACGACTGGTGGCTGTTCAAGCTCGGCCCGCGCTCGGAGCTGAACCTGCCGATGCGCTGACGGATCATCCCCTGGCCTTATCGGGCACCATTCAGCCTCGGTCGTCTTGGTTGTGACCGGATCGTGACTGCCGGACACTCCGGGAAAAACCATCCTGCCTGGAGCCCCAATCATGAGTGATGCCCTGCACTTCGACGGAAAAGTCGTGATCGTTACCGGAGCCGGTGGCGGCATCGGCCGTGCCCACGCCCTGTTGTTCGCCAAGTACGGCGCCAAGGTGGTGGTGAACGACCTGGGCGGCAGCACCCATGGCGAAGGCGCCAACGCCTCGGCCGCCGACCGCGTGGTGGCAGAAATCCGCGAAGCCGGCGGCACCGCCATCGCCAACCATGACTCGGTGACCGACGGCGAGAAGATCGTCCGCCAGGCCGTCGAGGAGTTCGGCCGCATCGATGTGGTGGTGAACAACGCCGGCATCCTGCGCGACAAGACCTTCCACAAGATGGAAGACGCCGACTGGGACCTGGTCTACAAGGTCCACGTTGAAGGCGCCTACAAGGTGACCCGCGCCGCCTGGCCGTTCATGCGCGAGCAGGGCTACGGCCGGGTGATCTTCACCTCGTCCACCTCCGGCATCTACGGCAATTTCGGCCAGAGCAACTACGGCATGGCCAAGCTGGGCCTCTACGGCCTGACCCGCAACCTCGCCATCGAGGGCCGCAAGAACAACATCTTCGTCAACGCCATCGCTCCCACCGGCGGCACCCGCATGACCGAAGGCCTGATCCCGCCGCAGGTGTTCGAGGCGCTCAAGCCCGAACTGGTCAGCCCGCTGGTGGTGTACCTGGGCAGCGAGGCGTGCCAGGAAACCTCCGGCCTGTTCGAAGTCGGCGGCGGCTGGATCGGCAAGGTGCGCTGGGAGCGCAGCCTGGGCGTGGGCTTCGACCCGCGTGAAGGCTTCAGCGTCGAGGACGTGGCAGCCAACTTCGCGCAGATCTGCGACTTCGAGAACGCTGCGCACCCGAAAGACAACGTCGAAGCGCTGCGCGAGATGATGGCCAACCTGCAGAAATACGCCGGTTGATCCGGCCAGCCTGACCGGCGGAACGGCCAGCGGGGCTGTTCCACGGCGGCGAACGCAGTAAGGTGAAGGGCCGGCTCCAAGCCGGCCCTTTGCATTTCTGATTCCTGGCCCGAGGAGTTCGCCATGAGCGTGATAATCCAGAAGAACGGCCCGGTGACCACCCTGGTCATCGCCCGCCCTGCGGTGCGTAACGCCGTGGACCTGCCCACAGCCCAGGCGCTGGCCGATGCCTTGCGCGAATTCGAGCAGGATGAGGAAGCCCGTGTCGCCGTGCTCACCGGCGCCGGCGGTACCTTTTGCGCGGGAGCCGATCTGGCGGCGGTGGCCGAGGATGGCGAGCGACGCAACCGCCTGGAAATGGAAGGTGACGGGCCCATGGGGCCGAGCCGGATGCAGCTGTCCAAGCCGCTGATTGCCGCCATCGAGGGCTATGCCGTCGCCGGGGGACTCGAGCTGGCGCTGCTGGCGGACCTGCGCGTGATGGCCGAAGACGCGGTTTGCGGGGTGTTCTGCCGGCGCTTCGGCGTGCCGCTGATCGACGGCGGCACCGTGCGCTTGCCACGCATCGTCGGCCAGGGGCGGGCGCTGGACCTGATCCTGACCGGTCGCCCGGTGGGCGCGCAGGAAGCTCTCGCCATGGGCCTGGCCAATCGCGTGGTGCCCAGCGGGCAGGCACTGGAGTCGGCCGAGGAACTGGCGAGGGAGATCGCCGAGTTTCCGCAGCGCTGCATGCTGGCTGATCGTGACAGTGTTTTCGCGCAGTGGAATCTGTCGTTCGACGTGGCGCTGGCCAACGAATTCCAGGGCGGAATGGCGGTGATCGAAAGCGGCGAGACGGTGGACGGGGCGAAGCGTTTTGCCGAGGGGGAAGGGCGGCACGGGGAGTTCTGAAAGGGATTCTGACTGTGGGAGCGAGCTTGCTCGCGAACCCGCCCAGCATGGGTGTCGCCGGTGAATCCGCTTCGCGAGCAAGCTCGCTCCTACAGGTGTCGACTGGTAGCGAGTGAGGCCCGAGCGCTGGGCCTTCCCATCACGCCAATCAGTGGATCAATCGCGCTCGATGATCACGTAGGTCTTGCGCACGGTTTCCTGGATGTCCCAGATGCCCAGGCTGTTCTGCGGCAGCAGGAAGGCGTCGCCGGCCTGGAAGGCAATCGGCTCACCGCCGTCCGGGGTGAAGGTGCCGCGGCCGGAGATGAAGTGGCAGAACTCCTGCTCGACGATCTGGCGGCGCCAGCGGCCGGGGGTGCATTCCCAGATGCCGGTTTCCACGCGGTCGGTGCGCTCGATGGATTCCACGCGGGTTTCCGAGATCGGCTCGCCCAGGGGCAAGGCCACCGGGTTGGCTTCACCGAGTTGGGCGTGCAGGGTGTCTTTGAGGTGGGTCAGTTTCATACGGGGCTCCAGTGGGCTTTCTATGCTTTCTGTCCTGCTGCCAAGCCGGCGCTCAGCCGACTTTCCAGGTCATCAGGTTTTCCATGCTGGCGGCGACTTTCTCCGCCAGCCGGCGGCGCCAGGGCGCGCTGTGGGGGTTGGCCAGCACATCGTCCTCATGGACGAAGCTGCGGATGATGGCGTTGTAGCCCAGCCAGCGGCAGGGTTCGGGTTCCCAGCCGCGCAGGCCGTCCTGCACGCTGCGGTCGTTGATGACCCACGGCTGGCGGGTGAGGGCGCTGTCCTGGCCGAGGATCAGGTCGGCCAGGGTGCGGCCGCCCAGGTTGGTGGCGCCGACGCCTTCTCCACCGTAGCCGCCGGCCAGCGCGATGCCGTTGCGGCGGTCGATCAGCATGTGCGGGTGGAAGCGCCGCGACATGCCCAGGTTGCCGCCCCAGGTGTGGGTGATGCGCACGTCCTTGAGTTGCGGGAACAGCTCGCTGAACAGGTAGCGGCGCAGGCCGACCTCATCTTCGGTCAGGCTGAAGTCGTTGCGCAGCTTGCCGCCGAAGCGATAGCCGCCGCGGGCGCCGAACGCCAGGCGGTTGTCCGGGGTGCGCTGGCCGTAGGTGACCTGGCGGCTGAACTCGCTGAAGGCCTGGCCCTTGTCGAGGCCGATCTCCGCCCACACCGATTCGGGCAGCGGCTCGGTGGCCACCAGCAGGCTCTGCACCGGCAATTGGTAATTGCCCAGCGGCGGCAGGTCGGCGGCGTAACCTTCGATGGCCGGCACCACCCAGTGTGCCTTCAGCTCGCCCTGGCCGGTGCGCAACAGGCCGGGCGCCCAGTGGGTGACGCGGCTCTTCTCGAAAATCTGCGTGCCCTGGCGTTCCACGGCACGGGCCAGGCCACGGACCAGCTTGGCCGGGTCGATGGTGGCGCAGTGCGGGGTGTGGATGGCGCCCAGCGCGCTGGGAATGCGCAGCTGCTCGGCCAGCTCGCTCTTGCTCAGCCAGCGGTAGTCGTCTTCGGTCAGACCTTCGGCGTGCAGGTGGGCGAGGTACTCGCGCAGGCGGGTTTCCTGCTCCGGGTAGCGCGCGGCGGTGTAGAGCACGCCGGCCTTGCGGTAGTCGCAGTCGATGCCTTCGCGCTCCAGCACGCGGGCCACTTCATCGGGGATGTCGTGCAGCAGGTCGTAGGACGCGCGCCGCTGCTCGGGCGACAGGCCGGCCAGCAGGCGGTCTTCGCCGAGCATATTGCCCATCAGCCAGCCGCCGTTGCGGCCCGAGGCGCCGAAGCCGGCAGTCTCGGCCTCGACGATGGCGATCTTCAGCTGCGGTGCGCGCAGCTTCAGGTAGTAGGCGGTCCACAGGCCGGTGTAGCCGGCGCCGGCGATGGCCACATCGACGTCCAGGGTGCCCTGCAGGGATGGCCGCGGGACGAGATCATCGTCCAGCTGGTTCATCCACAGACTGATATGACGCCATGCCGACATAGACGACTCCAAAAGGAAGAAGGGGGAATGTCGGCAAGCCTAGATTTGGCGCGGGGTTCTGTCGTGCGCGCGGGTACGCGAGGATTGCTCGCGTACCCGCCGGCAGGGGCGGATCAGGCCCCCTGCTGTTCTTCGCGCAGGCGCTTCAGGTACTCGCGGGGAGACTGGCCGGTCTGCTGGCGGAAGCAGCGATAGAAGGCCGAGAGCGAGTTGAAGCCGGCGGAGAAGGCCAGTTCGTCGATGCGCGAGGGCAGCGGCGGGCGCAGCTGGCTGAGCAGGTGGGTCAGGCGCGTCTGGTTGACGTACTGGTAGAAGCTCAGCCCCATCACCTGGTTGAGCAGGTAGGAAATCTGGTTGCGCGTGTAGCCAGTAGCAGTGGCCACCTGGGTCAGGTCCAGATCCGCAGCGAGGTATGGCTGGCTCTTGCTGAAATAGTCTTCCAGGTCGCTGGCCAATTGGCTGAGCTGGCGTGGCGAGAGACCCAGGCGGCTGGTGGCCGGACGCGGATCGATGGTCTGGGGACGGCTTTCGCCGCCTTCGCGCACCACCGAGGCGTATTCGTTGATGCGCCAGATAAGGCCGTCACGGACGGTGATGGCTTCGCTGGAATGGAAGGTCGCCAGGCGCCCGCTCAGCGTCACCGCGATGCGGTACTGGATGAAGGCGGTGTCGCCGTCCACGCGGATGCGGTCGATGTGGTCGAGGAACTCTTCCGGGCGGCTGGGCATGGTGCCCTGCACGTAGTCGCGCAGGTCGGTGTAGCCCAGGGTGCGGTTCTGGAAGAAGTCGTTGTACTGCACCTGCGGGTGATACAGCGCGAGCACCGCTTCGAGGTCGCGATGCTTCCAGCACTGGTGGTAGCGCAGCACCACCTCGCGGGTCTGCTCGGTGAGGTGGCTGTCGGTCGGGCGTTGGTCGATGGCATGCATAGGGGGCTAAGCATGCCCCAGACGGCGCTTCTCGGGTAGTGGCAAAGCACCTGCCGGGTGCAAGGCACTATCCATTGTTTCGATGATCCGTCATCGCCTGCACCAATATCGCCCGACAGAGCCCGTCCCAGAGGGGGGATTCACTCTTTCGGGCGACACGCCAAATACCACCTTGGAGCGCTTACTCCCCGTCAGGTCGCTCAGTAGGGTAAGGCCACCTAGACACCGTCAGGAGAGCCGCATGACAACAAAAACAAGGCGCGGATTCTTCCAACCGCAACTTCTCGCCACTGCTGTCGCCCTGGGATGCGCCACCCAGGCTCAGGCAATCAACTTCAACATCGGGGAAATCGAAGGTCAGTTCGACTCGAGTCTGTCCGTGGGGGCCAGCTGGAGTACCCAGAGTCCGAAAGAGGACCTGATCGGTGCCGCCAACGGCGGCCACGGCATGACCCAGACCAACGACGATGGTCGGCAGAACTTCCGCAAGGGTCACACCTTCTCGAAGATCTTCAAGGGTATCCACGACCTGGAGCTGAAGTACGGGGACTTCGGCGTGTTCACCCGTGGCAAGTACTGGTATGACTTCCGCCTGAAGGACGAAGGCGTCGCCTTCAAGGATCTTTCGGACGACGGCCGCAAGGAAGGCGCCAAGGCTTCCGGTGCGCAGCTGCTCGACGCCTTCGGTTACTACAACTATGCCATCGCCGACATGCCGGGCACCGTGCGCCTGGGCAAGCAGGTGGTGAGCTGGGGTGAAAGCACCTTCATCGGCAACAGCATCAACACCATCAACCCCATCGACGTGTCCGCCTTCCGCCGTCCCGGTTCCGAAATCAAGGAAGGCCTGATCCCTGTGAACACGCTGTACATGTCGCAGAGCTTGACCGACGCGCTGTCCGTGGAAGGCTTCTACCAGCTGGAGTGGGACCAGACGGTGCTCGACAACTGCGGCACCTTCTTCTCTACCACCGACGTTGCCGCAGACGGTTGCAAGACCAACTACAACATCCTCGATCCGGCTACGGTCAATTCGCTGAACGCGCCGGCGACCAAGGCACTGCTCAACTCCCTGGGCGTCACCGTCACCCCCGAGGGCCTGATGGTGCCGCGCGGTGCCGACCGCGACGCACGTGACTCCGGTCAGTGGGGCTTGGCTCTGCGCTGGCTGGGCGACGACGTGGAGTACGGCGCCTACGCCATGAACTACCACAGCCGTACGCCGATCGTGAGCATGAAGAACGCTGGCACCGCCGACATCGGCAACGTCCTGCGCGCGCTCTCCGTACCCGGTGGTGCCGCGCTGGCCCAGCCGCTGCTGCTGGGGCGTGGCAACTACTTCCTGGAATACCCGGAAGACATCCGCCTGTATGGCCTGAGCTTCTCCACCACCCTGCCCACCGGTACTGCGTGGAACGGCGAAATCAGCTACCGGCCGAACATGCCGCTGCAGCTCAACACCACCGACATGACCCCGCTGCTCGCCACCACCGTGGTCGGCGGATTCACCAGCGGTGGGGCAGCCGGTGCGCTGGCCCAGGCCGATCGGATCAGCCATGGCTATGTGCGCAAGGAAGTGACCCAGGCACAGACCACCTTCACCCACTTCTTCGACCAGACCATGGGCGCGGATCGTCTCACTCTGGTGGGCGAAGTCGGCATGACCTATGTGGGCGGCATGACCAATGAAGTCGGCGAGCGCTACGGTCGCGACTCGGTCTACGGCGTGCCGGAGAACGCTACCGCGCGGAACGAGTACGGTAGCGGCGGCTTCTATACCTCGTCTTCCTGGGGTTACCGCGCCCGCGCCATCTGGGACTACAACAACGTGTTCGCCGGGGTGAACCTCAAGCCGAACATTGCCTGGTCCCACGACGTGCATGGCTACGGCCCGGTCTTCAACGAAGGCAGCAAGGCCGCCAGTCTCGGTATCGATGCGGACTACCAGAACACCTACACCGCAAGCCTGAACTACACGAACTTCTTCGGCGGCGATTACAACACCATCGTCGACCGGGACTTCCTCTCGCTCAGCTTCGGCGTGAACTTCTGACCTGCCTGCTCAAGGAATCGACATGAGAACGACAAGAATCCTCCAATGCGGCGCGCTGGCCCTGAGCCTGCTTTCCTGTGGCGTGATGGCAGCGTCCGCCGACGATGTGGCCAAGCTCGGCACGACGCTGACGCCCATGGGCTCGCAGAAGGAAGGCAACGCCGATGGCAGCATTCCGGCCTGGACGGGCGGCATTTCGCGCACCGCCGGCAAGCTCGACAGCAAGGGCTTCCTCTCCGACCCGTTCGCCGGCGAGAAACCGCTGTTCACCATCACCGCGCAGAACGCTGACCAGTACAAGGACAAGCTTTCCGCCGGCCAACTGGCGATGTTCAAGCGCTACCCGGACAGCTACAAGATCCCGGTGTACAAGACCCACCGTACCTTCGCGCTGCCTGACGACATCTACGCCGCGATCAAGCGCAGCGCCGAGTTCGTCCAGCCGATCAACGACGGCAACGGCCTGGAGAACTTCGAGAAGAGCCGCTACTACGCCTTCCCGCTGCCCCAGAACGGCGTGCAGGCACTGTGGAACCACCTGACCCGCTACCACGGCGGCAATATCTCCCGGACCGTGGTGCAGGTGGTGCCGCAGACCAATGGCAGCTACACGCCGATCCGCTTCGAGGAATCGATTGCGGTGCCGCAAAGCATGGCGGACCAGGACGCCGGCAAGACCGGCAACATCCTCACCTACTTCAAGCAGCAGGTAACGGCACCGGCGCGCCTCGCCGGTAACGTTCTGCTGGTGCACGAGACCCTGGACCAGGTGAAGGAGCCCCGCCTGGCGTGGATCTACAACGCCGGTCAGCGCCGCGTGCGCCGCGCCCCTCAGGTAGCGTACGACGGTCCGGGCACTGCCTCCGACGGCATGCGTACCTCGGACAACTACGACATGTTCTCCGGCGCCCCGGACCGTTACGACTGGAAACTGGTGGGCAAGCGCGAGATGTACATCCCGTACAACAGCTACCGCCTGAATTCGCCGGAGCTCAAGTACGACGACATCGTCAAACCGGGCCACATCAACCAGGACCTGACCCGTTACGAACTGCACCGCGTGTGGGAAGTGGTGGGCACCCTGAAGTCCGGCGAGCGCAACATCTACGGCCAGCGCCACTTCTACCTCGACGAGGACAGCTGGCAGATCGCGGTATCCGAGCTGTATGACGGTCGCGGGCAACTCTGGCGTGTCGGCGAAGGCCATGAGATGACCTTCTACACCGAGCTTGCCACTGGCTACGCCGCCGAGTCGCTGTATGACATCCTCGCCGGCCGCTACGTGACCTTCGGCCTGAACAACGAAGAGAAGCGTGGCTACCAGTTCGGCCAGAAGGCCAGCATGGCCGACTTCACCCCGGCGGCACTGCGTAACGCCGGCGTTCGCTGAAGTAACACTCCGCTCCTTGGCCCCGGCATTCCTCGTGGATGCCGGGTTTCTTTTTTGACGTCGGCAAGTCGCGCAGTCTCTATTTCGGGCCTGGGGGCGATCTGCGCTATACCGCCCCATGAGTCTGGCTGATGGTCCTTTGCCCGCTTCGCCCGGCGGCATAGTCTGGCCAGCAAATGGCCGGAAGAAGCCCATGTCGACAATCGCCCTGCACAGTCTTGCACAGCACGGTGCGGCGCTGCCTCGCCTGCCCCGCCAGCACCTGCCTCGCGAACGGCTGCATGCCAGCCTGAGCGCCACCGAGTGCCGCCTGCGTCTGCTGGTGGCGCCGCCCGGTTGCGGCAAGACGGTGCTGATGAGCGAATGCGCGCGCCTCGCGCCGGCCGGCACCCGCCTGGTCTGGCTCGGGCTGGGCGGCCGCGCCCTGGAGCCCGAACAGTTCTGCGAGCGGCTGGGCGAAGCGCTGGGGGTGCCCTGGTCCGGCGAAGCGGCGTTGGCGGCCTGGCTGGAAAACGCCAGCGAGCCGGTCTGGCTGATGCTTGACGATTATCCCCGTGCGCCCGACCCCGCCCTCGATGACTGCTTCGACCGTCTGCTCGCCGTGGCCTCGCCACAAATCGGCTGGTGGCTGGCCAGCCGCCGCCGCCCGGCCTGCAACCTCACCCGCCTGTTGCTCGAGGGCGAGCTGCTGGAGTTGGGCGCCGGCACCCTGGCGCTCACCCAGAGCGAGCTGGATGCCTATCTCCAGACCGCCGGCCTTGAGTGGCCGCAGGCCCAGCGCCAGGCCCTGCAGGAGGCCACCCACGGCTGGTTCGCCGGCGTGCGCCTGCGCCTGCTCAGCCTGGGCAACGAACCCATCGCGCCCTGCGCCACCCAGGTGGCCGAGACCGGCAACGGCCTGCTGCAGGACTACCTGCAGCGCGAAGTCCTGGCGAGCCTGCCGGCGGAGCTGGCGGAAACCCTCTGCGGCCTGGCGCAGATCGCCCGCTTCAATCGCGAACTCTGTGATTACCTGTTCGACGAACCCGGCCTCGGCCTGGACGGCTTGCAGGCGTGGGGCGTGCTGATCGAAGCGGTGGACAACACCCAGCACTGGTTCCAGGTGGCGCCCATGGTCGCGGCGGCGCTGGCGAGTCTGTCGCGCTGGCCGGCGGCGACCCTGCACCGGCGCGCGTGCCAGTGGTTCACCCAGTGCGGGGAAATTCACTCGGCGTTCGAGCACTCGCTACACGCCGAGCAGCCGGATGTTTCCGCCAGCCTGCTGCAGCGCCTGACCGAGGAGCAACTGCTGCACGGGCGCAATGTCGAGCGTGTGCTGCAACTGCGGGAATCGCTTCCCGAGGAACTGCTTTGCAGCACGCCACGTCTGCTCATTCTCAACGCCTGGACGCTATTGTTCGTCGGCCGCCTGGATGATGTGGAAGCGCTGCTGGCCGGCTTCGACCGCTTCCTGCCGATGCCGGGCGAACACCGCCAGCGCGCGCTGGTCGCTCAATGGCAGGGCCTGAACGGCATGCTCACCCATGCGCGCGGCCTGCCCGGCTCCCGCGAACAACTGCGCGAGGCGCTGGCGTACCTGCCGGAGGACGCCTGGGCACAGACCCTGATCTGCCTCTCCGCGCTGACCCAGCAGGCACAGGCCGAGGGGCGCCTGGCCGAGGCGCGGCTGATCAACCGCGAGGCGTTGCGACGCGCTCGCCTGCAAGGCAGCACTACCTTCGAAGCGCTGCTGGAACTGGACCGCGCCCAGTGGCTGGAGCAGCGTGGCGAGCTGCAGCGTGCCGATGCTCTGTTGGCACGGGTGCAGGAGTACCTCGACGAGATGCGCATCACCTGCAATGCCATGGCCGGCCGTGTCGCCCTGCGCCGGGGCTGGCTGTGCCTGCGCCAGGGGCGTGACGAGGAAGCCCGCGAACTGTTCATCGCCGGGTTGAACGAAACCCGCCGCAGCCACGACCCGAGCTCGATCTATGGCTTTACCGGCATGGCCTGGCTGGACGCGCTGGATGGCGACACCGATGGCGCCTTCAGCCGTCTGCTGGAAGTCGAGCGGCTGATGCAGCTGCAGCATGTGCCCGAGCCGATCTACCGTGGGCCGCTGTTGCTGGCCAGCGGTGCGCTGAACCTGCGCCAGAATCGCGCAGGGCCGGCGCGGGAAGTCCTCCAGCGGGTGGCCTCGCGTTATCGTACTGACCGCCTGAGCCCGCCTGCGGCAGCGCCGGATCAGATACTGCGGGTCGAACACCATCTGGCTCTGGCTGAGCTATATGACGGCGACGTGGACGCCGCCCTGCAGCGCTTGCTGGCGATGCTCCCGGACCTGTTGCGCCAGGGCCGCAACACCCTGGTCTGCGACGTCTGGCTGGCTCTGGCCGAGGCGAACTTCATCGCCGGCAGCCTGGACGAAGCGCGCAGCGCGCTGGACGAAGGCGTCGCCCTGGCCCAGCGCTTCGGGCTGCTCTCAACCCTGCGCGATACCCAGCGCCGACAGCCCGGCCTGTTCGGCCTGCGCCCGCATGCTGGCGAGATGGCGCCGCACAACCTGCTGAGCCTGCGCGAGCTCTCGGTGCTGGAGCTGATCGCCCGTGGCTGTTCCAACCTGGAAATCGGCGAGCGGCTGTACATCTCCCTGCACACGGTGAAAACCCACGCACGCCGGATCAACGGCAAGCTGGGCGTGGAGCGCCGCACCCAGGCGGTCGCGCGGGCCAAGGAGCTCGGTCTGTTGAAGGTCTGAGGCCTGGTGAAAGTCTGAAGCGTCAGTGCAACGCCTTGGGCGGCAGGTGGATATCCGCCAGTCGCTGGGCCAGGCGCACCTGCTCGGCGGCATCGTCGCTGAGCAGCATCGCCCGCTCCAGGTCGAAGCGTTCGGCCTGCGGGCAATCCAGCGTGTGATAGAGGTCGGCGCGGGCCAAGTGATCGCTGGCACTGGGCGGCCCCAGTTCCAGCACGCGCTGGGCATCCTTCAACGCGGCCAACGGTTCCCCGGCGGCTAGGTGCAATTGGCGCAGATTGCGCGACAGACGTTGCAGCATGTCAGCGGCGCTGGCCGTGCGCAGGTGTTCGGCGGACAGCTCGCCGTTGGCGCCCAGCTGGCGCGCCAGCAGGTCGCGACAGTCGCGGGTGTAGAGACGGCGGCCGGTGGCGGGATCGAGCAGGTGGTCGGCGCCGGGCACGCGGAGCAGGAAGCGTCCGGGGAAGTTCACCCCGACCAGGGTGATGCCGTTGCGCCGTGCCATTTCCAGGGCGATCAGCGCCAGCGACAGGGGCTGGCCGTGGCGGCGTTGCAATACCTGGGGAAGCAGGGCCGCGCGCGGGTGCAGCGGGTACTCGTCGTCCTCGGCGAAGCCCAGCTCGCTCAGCCGACGCAGCAGGAACTGCGCGCGCTCCGCATCTCCTGCGCCCTGTGGCAGGGCGACCGCGACCTGGTGCGCAAGCGAGTCGAACAACCGTAGCGCCTGTTCCGGCGGCAGGTGCGGTTCGTGCTCGGCGGCGATCCACAGGGCCGCTTCGAACAGGGCGGGCGGGTCCTGGGCAAGACAGGCAAGGCAGGCTTGACGCGGGTCCATGGCGTTCTCCGGCTGATCCTGCGGTTGTAACCGGAGCGCCGGGCGCTCGTCCAGTGTCACGGTCGTCGCCCGTGACGGTCAGGTGACAGGCGCTGCCTATACTTAGAGGGATTCGTTTACGGACTGCCGTCCACCCCCAGCAAGGGAGCGCCGCCATGTTCGACATGATGGAAGCCACCCGGCTCGAGTCGCTGCATCTCTTCCAGGACCCGGCCACGGGACTCAAGGCCATCATCGCCATCCACAACTCCCGGCTCGGCCCGGCGCTGGGTGGCTGCCGCTACCTGCCGTACCCCAGCCATGATGCCGCGCTGCGCGACGCGGCGCGCCTGGCCCAGGGCATGAGCTACAAGGCGGCGCTGGCCGGGCTGCGCCAGGGCGGCGGCAAGGCGGTGATCCTGCGAGCCCCGCACGTCAATAACCGTGGCGAGCTCTTCGAAGCTTTCGGTCGCGCGATCGATTCCCTGGCTGGCGCCTACATCACGGCGGTGGACAGCGGCACCTCCAGCGCCGACATGGACTGCATCGCCCAGTTCACCCGTCATGTCACCAGCACCACCAGCGGCGGCGATCCGTCACCGCACACCGCGCTGGGGGTGTTTGCCGGCATCCGCGCCAGCGCTCAGGCGCGCCTGGGTAGCGATGACCTGGACAGCCTGCGGGTGGCGATCCAGGGGCTGGGGAATGTGGGGTATGCGCTGGCGGAGCATTTGTCGGCCGCTGGAGCGGAATTGCTGGTCAGCGATATCGATGCTGGCAAGGTACAGCTCGCCGTCGAGCAACTGGGCGCGCGGCCGGTACCCAATGAGGCGTTGCTCACCACGCCGTGCGACATCCTCGCGCCTTGTGGGCTGGGCGGCGTTTTGACATCGCAGGTGGTTGGCCATCTGCGCTGCGCCGCCGTGGCGGGCGCGGCTAACAATCAGCTGGCCCATGCCGAGGTTGCCGATGAACTGGAGGGCAGGGGCATCCTCTATGCGCCGGATTATGTGATCAATTCCGGCGGGCTGATCTACGTCGCCTTGCAGCACCAGGGTGAAGCCCTGCCGACCATCACCGCCCACCTGTCGCGCATTGCCGAACGCCTGACCGAGGTTTTTGCCCATGCTCAGGCGGATCACCGTTCACCCGCCCGCGTCGCTGACCTGCTCGCTGAGCGGATTCTCTATGGGTAATACGAACCTGGCTGGGGGCCGTCGAACTCCGCGATCAGGTCGCCACCTGCTTTCCTGCAGTCGGCCTGTTGTGCCGGGCTGAGCTGCTCCCGCCAGACGTTCAGCCTGCTGATGTCCGGTGGCAGGGTTGTGCGCCATTGCTGATGCAGGCGCTGCTCCTTGCTGACCAGCAACTGACCGTCGCTCTGGAAGCGGGCCTGGTGTTCGGCGAGGCGTGAGGCTGTGCCGTGGTGGTAATCGAGCATGGCGGGATGGAAGTCCAGCTCGATGAAATCGCACATGCGCCTGATCTGAGTTTGCGGATCGTTGAGCAAGTGATCGTAGCGCACCTCCAGATAGGGGAGGCCATGCGCCTGTCGGCGGGCCTCGGCGATCATGCTGGCCCAACGCTGCACCAGCTGTACCGGCTCGCGTTCGGGGGCGAACCAGGTCTGACTCCAGGACAGGGCGACGTCACGGCCGTCACGCAGAATGTGTATGAAACGGGCTTCTGGAAGTTGCCCGGCGATCGTTCGCATGTGCTGGAGGTAGGTGGGCGTCTTGTCACCGAATCGGGGTTTGCCCAGGCGGGCGGCATAGAGCCGGTAAAATAGCCGTAACACCTGCGGCAGTCCGGCTGAGTCCGGCAGGCGGGCGGCGGTTTCGACGAAGTGTTCTGCGTCCAGGGCGAAGTCTGCCCAGGCGGGGGCCGCTTCTGGCAGTTGCGTCAGCCTTCTGGCGAGTTCCGCGGGTGCAGCGGTGCTGTGCAGCAGCGACGGGTCCATCAGAAAGCCGGTCTCCGGGGGAATGGCCAACTGTGGATGGGCATCGAGAATGAAGCGCAACAAGGTCGTACCTGAACGCGGCACACCAACGATGATCGGCATTGGCCTGTTTTGTTGTGCTGTTGCGTTCACCGTTGCAGCCCCGCGAGCAGCACATCGATGATGTGTCGCTGTGCCGCCTCTCCAAGAGTGGGGTAGAGCGGCAGGCAAAGCACTTCCCGGGAAGCCTGCTCCGAGTTGGGCAGGGCCTGGTAGCGGCAGCGGTTGGCGAATGCCGGTTGCTGATGCGCGGGAATCGGATAGTGGACGGCCACCTGAATGCCGGCATCGCGCAGGTGCTCGGCAAGACGGTCGCGCTCATCGAGCAGGACAGCGTACTGCGCGTGGACTGAACTGGCACCGACGAGCATTCCCTGATGCCGCAGGCTGCTGCCGGCGGCGGCCAGTCCCTGGTCGTAGCGTCGCGCCACCACCTGCCGACGGGCCAGTTGTTCCGGCAGGCGTTCAAGGGCCACCAACAGTGCACAGCACGACAATGCATCCAGCCGGCCATTGGTGCCTACCGAGCTGTGCAGGTACTTGGCCGACTGGCCGTGGTCGCGGGCTTCGCGAATGCGTTGGGCGAGCTGTTCGTCGTCGGTGAACAGTGCTCCGCCTTCGCCGGCTCCACCGAAAGGTTTGGTAGGGAAGAAACTGGTGCAGCCGATATCGGCCAGACCGCCACTGCGTCGGCCGTGAAGCGTCGCGCCGTAGCTCTGTGCGGCATCCTCGATGACCCGCAGGCCGTGTTGGCGTGCCAGTGCGTTGAGCGCGTCGAAGTCGGCCGGCTGGCCGAACAGCGAGACGGCGATGATGGCCCGGGTGCGCGGGCCGATCAGCCGGGCGCAGGACTCCACGTCGAGATTGAGCGTTTGGGCATGGATATCGGCCAGCACGGGTGTGGCGCCCAGTAGCAGGACGGCTTCGATCGGAGCGGCGAAGGTAAACGCCGGCACTATTACCTCGTCGCCTGGACCGATGCCCAGGGCCATCAGCGCCAGTTGCAGGGCCATGGTCCCGGAACTGCAGGTGAGGGCATGGGCAACGCCACAGTCCGCCTCCAGTAGCTGCTGTAGCTCCTGCACTTCAGGCCCCATGATGAATTGTCCATGCTCGAAGAGGCGCGCCACTCGCGCCAGGACCTCGTCCTTGAGCGGCTGCCAGTCGGCCACCAGGTCGATGAAGGGAACAGCAGTCGTCATTCGTAGCTCCGGGAAAAATTCAGGATACTGCTTCGGCCACCTGGCAGCCGTTGCGGATGCGCTCGCCCAGCAGGACCGCTTCCAGGGCCTGGCTGCCCAGGGCGATGGGCGAGGGCTCGCCGCGCAGCGCCATCAGGAAGGCCTGCGCCTGACGTGTCAGCGCGTCCGGTTCGTGGCTGGCATAGCGTACGTCCAGGTCGATTACCCGGTTGGCCATGTCACCCTCGTAGAGCCGCACCTGGCGCTGCCGGTGGGGGCTTTCGCGGCATGCGGTCAGGTTCACCCTGCGACCGTTGGGGTAATTCAATTGGCAGCGCACATGCGACAGCTGGCCCTGTTGCTGGCGCCACTCGAGCACACGTACCTCGCCGTCGGGAGTTCCCAGGGTATCCAGCAGCCAGTCGATGTCATGGATCATCAGGTCCTGCACTACATCGCTGTCGCCGCGCGTGGAACCGGGCGGGGTGGGGGCGGCGCGTATCACCTCGACGCAGGGCGCTTGACCGGAGAGCGCACTACGCGCCAGGTGAAGGGCGGGATTGAAGCGTTCGCTGTGGCCTACGGCGAGGAGTGCACCGCCGCGGCGGCTCGCCTCGATCAATTGCCTGCAACCGGCGAAAGTCAGTGCCAGCGGTTTCTCCACCAGGCAATGGATACCGGCCTCGAGCAAGGGTTGGGCGCTGTCGACATGTCGGTCACTGGGGGTGGCGATGACCGCCACGTCCACCTTGCCTATCAGTGCATCGGCGCTGTCGAGGCAGGTCATGCCCTGGTCCGTCGCCCAGGCGATCTGCTCGGGAGCACAGTCAACCAGCGTGGTGAGCCGGACATCGGGCAGGCGCTGCCAGGCCGCACAGTGCAGGCGGCCCATTTTGCCGAGACCGACGACAGCGACACGCAGCGGTTTGTGCGGCAGGCTTTTCATGTCCTGCGCAGCCATTGCCTGAGGCGTCGGTAGGGGGCGAGGGCGCGCCAGGAATGCGAGCCGAGGACTTCGGCCAGCGACGCTTCGACGGCGTGCAAGTGCCGCTCGCGCTCGCTGGCCACTGCCTGCAACTGCTGATTGCGTTGCTCCTGCTCGGTCAATGCCGCCTGCAACTTCTGGCTGCGCTGCTCTCCTTCATCCACGAGGGCCTGCAGGTGCTGGCAGTGCCGCTCCAGAGCGCCCCATTGGACGTGATGTCCTTCGAGCTGTTCGGTCAGCTGACGGACCTGGCCTTCCATCTGAGTCAGGTTCTGCTGGAGCTTCGAGGCCTGGTGCGCGGTGCGGTACTGGCTCTTGATAGTGGGAGCCAGCCAGCGCAGGTAATCAGCTCCAGCCTGCAGCTGGGACTGCGCTGAGGGGGCGTCGGCACCGTTTGCCGCTTCCTCGGTGAGCTGGGTGTAGATCTGCAGCCAGCGGTCCACCACCCGCTCCATGTCCGCGTCCTGGCGTATCCAGTCGCTCACCCGCCGCGCGTCCTGGCTGTCGTAACGATTGATCTGCGCCAGCAGGGTCTCTTCGTCCAGAGGCAGGCGTTGCATGCTGCGCACGCCGAAGTTCAGACGGCGCAGCTCCGCCGCGTTTGCACTGTTCACCATGCCTGCCAGGCCCACCTGGTCGGCGACTATCACCGCGCATCCGGTGGCCATGGCTTCGATGGCGGCGCGTGCCTTGGCAAATACCAGGTCGTAGTTGCCCAGCAGTTGCGAGGGTTCTATAGCGGCATTGCCCATGCCGGAGCCGACGACGTCGATCTTCTCGATACCGGCGCGACGGCAGGCATTTCGAATGGCTTCGAGACTCGGTTGGCCCGCAGCATAGTTGCTGAATATCAATGCGGAGCGGGGGCGCTCAGGCAGCGCCGAGCGCTGTTTGAAACGCTGCAGATCGACGAAGTTGTACAGCACTTCGCAGCGCTCAGGGGGAATCCCCGGCGTCGTCAGCAGACGCTCCAGGCACAGGTCGTCCACGGCCAGGTAACGACCGATGGCAGGTAGCACTGGAGGAACCTCCTCCCAGGGCAGCCAGCCATGGCAGATATACAGTGCCGGGACGCGAGGGAAGTGCAGCATCGCAGTGACTGCGTCCAGATGGTGCTGGCCGTGGATGACGTCGGGCGGACTATTCAGCGCGTTCAGGTCGTCGATGACCGGAACGGTGGCCCGGCGCAGCTCCTCGGCGACTTCACCCAGTTGCGAGCTGTACGCCACCGGCAAGTGACCGCGACGCATGAGTGCCAGCGCCAGGTCGCGGACGTAGAGTTCGGAGCCGGCGCGGCCTCCCAGGGTGTTGTTGGTGATGAGAACGCGCAAGGGCTTGAAGGTCGGATCAGACATGGCGTAGCCCCAGTGCCTGGCGAACTGCAGCGGCGCTGGCCGGACGCAGGTCGAAGTGAGCGGCGAGATCGACCAGGCGGCTGACCATCTGTTCGTTGCTCGCCAGCACGCGGCGTTGCGGGTCGAGCCACAGGTAGTCTTCCAGGCCGGTACGGGCACCGTTGCCGTACAGCAGCCCCTGGGTGTTCATCGCCAACTGGCAGGCCCCTACGCCGCCACCGCTCCAGAGGGCTCCTGGCGGCAGTTCGCTGAGCAGCAGCGCCAGGGCGCCTGGCCTTGCCTGGGCGCCGGCAACGTTACCGAGTATGAAGTTGAAGTACAGCGGAGGCTGGATCAGCCCGCGCTCGAGCAGGTAGTGCGCGTAATTGAGCATGCCGGCGTCGAACACTTCCAGTTCCGGCCGGATGCCTGCTTCGGCCATGCGCTCGGCCAGACGCTGGATCATCTCGGGGCTGTTGACGCTGGCGCTGCGGCTGAAATTCAGCGACGAGAGGGTCAGGCTGGCCATGTCCGGTCGCAGGTCGCCGCTGAGCCCGAGCGGGTCGGCGCGCTGCTCGAACTCGCCGAAGTCGCGGCCACTGAGTGAGACGCAGATGACGACTTCAGGATGTACCTCGCGGATGCCTCCAATGATGCGTGCATAGATTTCCCGGTGATAGGTCGGACGCCCCTGCTCATCGCGCGCATGCAAGTGCAGCATATTGGCGCCCAGCGCGACGCAACGACACGCGTCAGCGACGATCTCTTCCACGCTCAGCGGTACATGGGGGCTCATCGCACGGGTAGGCAGCATGCCAGTGGGAGCCAGATTGAGGATGAATCCTTCCATCGTCGTCTCAGTCGCGCTCGACGGTCACGCCGGCGCGGCTGCGTGCGGGGTTGCCGATCACCGTGGCGCCCGGCGGGACGTCTTTGGTGACGACGCTGCCGGCGCCGACCACGGCGTTCTCGCCAACAGTCACGCCCGGCAGGATCACGCTGCCTCCACCTATGCGTGCGCCCCGGCAGATGCGTGGGTAGACCATTGGGCCGCCCTTGAGCTTATCGTTGAGGGTGACCACGTGCGGTCCGATGAAGACATCATCTTCGATGACGACACCCCGGGTGATGTGGCAGGCGGTCTGGATCGACACGCGCTCGCCGATGCGGCAATCGCAGATGTTGCAGTGCGAACCGATGGTGACGCCGGCACCGATCCGCGCGCCGCTGTGGATCAGCGTCATGGAACCGACCCGGCTCTGCGGACCGATCTCGACGTTGTCCTGCACTTCGGTGAGCTGGGGGTTGTAGAAGCGTACTTCGGGGAAGCGCTGTTCGAGTTCATGCATGGCGTCAGGCGTTCTCGAGTTGGGTTTGGTCCTGCCATTGGCGGACGCTGACCTGGTTGGGCAGGTAGCTCTGGGTGTAGATCCAGCCACGCTCGGCCGGCAGAACGTTGAAGGACAGCGCCACCTCGACGATGTCGTGGAAGACCGCCTGGGCGTGCTTGTCGACCGGCTCAGTGATCGATAGGCGCAGACTGTAGTCGCCGTGCATCAGCGGCAGGCGGGTGCGGTATTCGATGCAGTGGATCTCGCCGGGCTGCATGGTCAGCAGGGGTTGCTCGGTGATGAGGAAGTCGGCGCCGATCACCGAGACCAGGTGGCGGTCGCGGACCTTGTAGTTGACCGAGACGGCAGCGCTGCGCAGGCACTCGACATGAATGCGGATGATTGCCGGAGCATCAAACTGGAACAACTCGGACGGCTCGCCTGCGGCGTTGAGCAACTCCACCAGGCGCACGCGGCTGTTCCCGGTGCCCTGACGCTTGCTGATCCAGCGTTGTTCGAAAGCCTGGCAACGTGCGAGGAAGACAGCGTCGGTGATCTGGCAGGCCGGCGGCTCCCCTTCGGAAGCTGCCACCGGTTGCGCCAGCACCTGGTTCTGGGTCTGGTGGATGTCGTGCAGGTAGAGGTCGGTAACTTCGCCGCACGGGCCTTCCGCCTTGATCCGCCCGGCTTCGAGGTAAATGGCGCGGTTGCAGACGGAGCGGACGGTGCCGACGTCGTGGCTGACCAGCAGCAGACTGCCGCCGGCTTCCTGAAAGCCACGGAACCAGTGCATGCATTTGGCTTGAAAAGCCGCATCTCCGACTGACAGCGCTTCGTCGACGATGAGCAATTCGGGGTCTGAGTGGGCGAGTACGGCGAAGGCCAGGCGGACGTACATGCCGCTGGAATAGGTCTTCACCGGTTGGTCCACGAAGTTGCCGATTTCGGCGAAAGCGATGATCGAGGGCAGCCGCTGTTCGATCTCCTGGCTACTCATGCCCAGCACGGCGGCATACAGGCGAACGTTCTCAACCCCGGTGAACTCGGGATTGAAGCCGACACCCAGTTCGAGCATCGCGCAGACCCGGCCGCGCACCTGGACAGCGCCGTCGCTCGGGCTCAGGGTTCCGGCAATGATTTGCAGCAGGGTCGATTTGCCCGAGCCGTTGCGCCCAATGATCGCCACGGCTTCACCGGCGCCCAACGTCAGGTCGATGCCGCGCAGGGCGTGGAATTCATTGGCGCTGTTGCGTGGCCGGCCGCCAAGCCAGCGGGGCCAGGCATGGCTCAGGTCATCGAGGAGGCGATCGCTGGGCTTGGAATATTGCCGGAAACTCTTGCTCAGGGCTGAGCAGCGGATGAGTTCGGTAGCGTGCGCATCATGCATGGTCGGTCGTCCTGATCACGACCACGCGGCGGACTTCCGCGCTCCGGCAAGGCCGGCGCGCCGATAGTTCCCGGTGCACGGTGCGTTAAGAATCTTATAGGAATTTTCTTAGCGCATTCTGGCATCAGCGCCAGCCCCCGGACAAGCTGCCGCCGAGTGCTGACTGCCCCCGTCAGTCGGGAGATGAGGAGGGCTGGCAGGGCGATGATCGATGTCGTCTCGCACATCGGCATCGCCCGGGTTTCAAGCGGCTTGCCCGCCAGCTCATTCCTCGGCGGCAGGCTCGCTGAAGATCTCGCTCAGCGCATCGGGCTGGTTCTTGAAGGCGCGGGCGAAGGCGTCGCGGTTCCTGGCCATGAAGATGCCGATCTCCTCGACCTGATCCTCCTTCAGTGAAGGCACCGCCTTCTGCAGCACGTCGGCCAGCGTTTCGGCCAACTCCAGCATCTTGTCGTGCCGGTCGGCTTCTGCCTTATCCATGAACAGGCGCTCCGGATCGCGGCTGCTGCGGTACACCACTTCGACGGCCATTCATCACCTCTGTGCCTTCTCTTTGATTGGGGGAGTTCGAAATTACTGTTTATTTATACAGTAAAGTGATTGCGCAATGCTACTGCCGCTGTGCGAATCATTGCCAGCAGCGTAGACGCAGGAATCGGATAGTTAAGTTTGCTGGCGTGGTTTACTGGGGGACAGGGACATAGCGCAGTCGTGCCTTCGACTTGCTGCTCGACATTCGGTTCATGTACTTGCAGGTGGGACACCAGGTGCCGTTGCCGACCTTGGTGAGCGCCGCCTGCCAGCTATGGCCGTGGTGGCAAAGCCACTGCAGCTTTCTGCGGGCGCTCAGATACTCGGTGGAGAGGCACTGACCGCCGCGACTCTCAGCGATGCTCCGCGCCTCTTCGATGGTCCTTCGTTGCGACAGCGTCACGCAGGCTTTGCACCAGGACCCCGCGAATATGATGTTCGCCGTTGTTTCCCACTCGTGCCCCTTGTCACAGCGAAAGTGATAGCGACGAGTGGCGCCTTGGTAGTCGTGACTCAGACACGCCCCACCATGCTGCAGGGCCACTTTTTGCAGGCGGGCTAGACCATCTGCCCGCCAAGTCTCTCTGTCGCTTGGCTGGTGCCGGCAGCGAGGGCACCATTGGCTATCGCTCATGATGGCGGCACCACGAGTCTGCCAGACGTGTCCCTCGGCGCAGCGGAACTCGTATTTCTGATCTACTCCCCGGTAGCGCTGCGACAGGCACTCTCCACCCTGTCGTTTCGCGGCTTCTCGCAGTCGTTTCAGCCCGTCGGGCAACAGCAGTTTGTCCGCACTCTTGTGCCTACCGCCATTGCATACCGGGCAGTCTGCACTGTGCAGCGCGGTACTCCCTAACTTTTCCCAGGTATGGCTCTGCGCGCAGCGGTACTGATGAAGTTTCGCGATTCCGAGCCACTGCTTGCTAATCAGGCTGACACCAGCCTGCTGTGCAGTGGTACGTAGTTGCTGGAAGCGTTTTATCCGCAGGCAAGGTTGGCATTCGGGCAAAGTCGACAGCACATCGAACGGCCGCATGTACCGCTTTACTTCATGTCCATTACGGCACCGAAACCAGTAAGTGGCATTGAATCCTTTCCACTCTCCCTGACGCTCCATACCCACACGTTTCGCTTCGGCATGCAGGTGGTCATAGCGTGCTTGCTCGGCAGCTTCGTCTGGAATTGCCTGAGGAATTTTCGTCATAGGGTTACTCCCACTGCCTGAGTTCCAACACCCTGATAAACCAAGGATTTGTCGGGAAAAACGGGGCTTTCAGGAGGCGCGAGGCTAGCGCAAATAGGTCGGCAGGAGTTGTGGATTGGGCGGTTGGAGATCGATCACACAATAGTTAGGGAAAGTGCTGATTTTGCGTTGAGGACTCGGCCATTAGGGTTTGCGATTCGATTTTCGTGACGAGTCGCGCCCCATGAACACCCGCCGCTTCGCCTTCAAGCTGACCGCCAGCCTCCTGTCTGGCCTGCTGGTTCTCAACCCGCTGGTGGCGGCTGCGGCCGAGCTGGCGGTAGATGCGGCGGCGGGGGGGAATACGACGCTGGGCGCAGCGGGGAACGGCGTTCCCATCGTCAATATCGCGACGCCGTCGGCCTCGGGGCTTTCCCATAACCGCTTCTCGTCATACGGGGTCGGGCCGGAAGGCCTGATCCTCAACAACGCCACCGACAAGACCCAGCTCACCCAGCAGGGCGGCATGATCATCGGCAACCCCAACCTCCGCGGTTCGGCTGCCACCAAAATCCTTAACGAAGTCACCAGCAACAACCCCGCTCAGTTGCGGGGTTACACCGAAGTAGCCGGGCAGGCGGCCCATGTGATCGTCTCCGCGCCAGGGGGTATCTACTGCAACGGCTGCGGTTTCATCAATACGCCCCGTGCCACGCTAACCACGGGGCGGCCTGTGGTCGAGAACAGTCATCTGCGCGGTTACGACGTCAACGGCGGCGAAATCTCGATAGATGGCAAAGGCCTCAACGCATCCAACGTTGACCGCTTCGAGCTGATCGCTCGCGCGACCCGGCTCAACGCCGACCTGCACGCCAACCAGTTGACGGTGGTGGCCGGGCGCAACCAGGTGGACGCCGAGGCGCTGGCCGCCACTGCCAAGCCTGATGACGGCAGTGCCAAGCCGCAGTTGGCCATCGACAGCTCCGCGCTGGGCGGTATGTACGCTGGCGCCATCCGCCTGGTGGGCACCGAGCAGGGCGTGGGCGTGAAGCTGGCCGGCCATATGGCCGCCAGTGCCGGTGACATCCAGATCGACGCCAACGGCCAACTGAGCCTGGCGCGGGCCAGCGCCGCCGGCAGCCTGCGCGCCAAGGCAGCGGACATTGCCCTCAACGGCCCGACCTATGCGGCCGGCAATGTCGAGCTGAGCGCCAGCGGCCAACTGAACAACCTGGGCCAGACCGCCGCCGGCTCGCGCCTGCAGGTGCGGGCAGAGCAAGTCAGTAACAGCGGCATTCTTGAAGCCGGGGTCAATCCGGATGACAGCCGCAACGTCCAGGGCGACGTGGTGATCGCCACGCAGACCCTGCGCAACAGCGGCAGCGTGGTGGCCAGCCGCACCCTGGCCATCGATGCCAACGCCACCCTGGACAACGCCCGCGGTGCAAGCCTGCGCGGCACGAACACCACGCTCAACGCCACCACCCTGAACAACCAGGGCCGCGTCCTGGCGAGTGACGGCCTGAGCCTGTCCGGCCAGCACCTGGGCAACGTTGGCGGGGAGGTGAGTGCGGCATTCATCCAGGTGCAAGGTGCGCACCTGGACAACCGCCTGGGGCTGTTCACTGCGGCGCAGGCGTTGAGCCTGAGCCTGGGCAGCCTGGACAACAGCCAGCAAGGCAAGCTCTCCAGCCGGGGTGTGCTCTCCGCCCAGGTCGGCGGTGCGCTGAACAACAGCCAGGGCGGGCGCTTGCTCAGCGACGGCGCCCAGCAGGTGCGCGGTGGCCAGCTGAACAACCAGGGTGGTGGTCTGATTTCCAGCCGCAGCGACCTGACTTTACAGGTCGAGGAACTGGATAACCGGGGCGGCCGGATCAGGGCCGACGCGAGCCTGCAGCTGTCCGGTCGTGGCCTGGATAACCGCGACCAGGGCCTGGTCAGCGCCGGTCGCCACCTGCAACTGGACCTGGACACCCTGAACAACGCCGGAACCCTCCAGAGCGACGCCTCACTGACGCTGAACGCCCGTGCCGCCAGCAACGCCAGTGGCGGACAGATCGCCGCCAAGGACCCTCTGCTGGCCCAGGTCGAGCGCTTCGAACAGAACGGCGGTGAACTGCTCAGCGAAGCCAGCCTGCAGGTGATTGCGCAACAACTGATCAACCGCCAGGGCGGTTGGATTGGCGCCATGGGCGGCATCGATCTGCGCGCCCGCGAACTGTTCAACCAGGGCGGTGAGATCAGCAGCCGCGCCGCCGTGAACCTCATCGCCAGCCGTCTCGACAACAGCGCGGGCCGCATCGCCAGCGACACCCACCTGCTCTGGCAAGGCGACAGCCTGAGCAACCAGGCGGGCAGCCTGATCGGGCAGGGCGGCGTGACCCTGCAAGGCGCCACGCTGAACAATAGCCAGGGCCGCGTCAGCAGCCAGGGCAACCTCGACCTGGCGTTCTCCGGCGCGCTGGACAACCACGACCGTGGCCAACTGATCAGCGAAGGTGCGCTTCGGGTCACGGCGTCCCAGGTGGACAACCGCGCAGGCACCTTCTCCAGCGCCAGCGGGCTGAGCATCGAAACGGGCAGCCTGAACAACCAGGCTGGCCAACTGCTGACCGATGCCGCGCTGACCCTGGTTGCGCCGACCCTCGACAACCGCCAGGGCGGCGTCCTCAGCGCCAGGGGCGTGATCGACCTGCGCGGCGCCAGCCTGCTCAACAGCCAGGCCGGGCGCATCCTCAGTGGCGCCGACCTGCTGCTGACCTATGCGCGGGTGGACAACAGCGACAAAGGCCGCCTGGAAGCGGCGGGGCGGGTAGCCGGCCAGGTCCGGGCACTGGACCAGCACGCGGGTGGGTACTTGATCGGCACCCGGGGTATCGATCTCGACTTCGCCAATGGCAGCCTCGACAACAGTGCTGGCGGCCTGCTCATCACCCCCGCAGAGTTGCTGCTGCGCCACCTGGCGCAGCTGAACAACAGTGGCGGCGAAATCTCCAGCCAGCAGAGTTTCACGCTGGCGCTGAACGAGCTGAACAACCGGGGCGGGCGTATCGTCTCCGACGGCGAACTGACCGTGCGGGCCTCCGCTGGCGTCCTCGACAACAGCCAGGCGGGCGTGCTGTACGGCAAGCAGCGAGTGGCCCTGCAGGCCGACAGCCTGAACAACAGCGGCGGCGGCACCGTCGCCAGCCAGGGCGACCTGGCGGCGACCCTCGGCGGCCACCTGGATAACCAGGGCGACGGCGCCCTGGCGGCCGGCGGCACGCTCGACGTGCGCAGCGCCAGCCTCAACAACCAGGCTGGCAGCCTGAGTGGCGGAAAGAACCTCCATCTCGTTACCGGCAGCCTGAACAACCAGAACGGTCGCATCACCGCCCAAGGGCAGCTCGATGTCCAGGCTAGCGACCTCGACAACCGCGCCGGCCTCATCACCACCCAGGGCGTGCTCGACCTTTCCGCCAGCCGCGTGGACAACCGCCAGGGCGGCGAACTCTCCAGTGGCGACCTGCTCAAGCTGCGGGTCCAGCAACTCTTCCAGCAGCAAGGGCGGCTCATCACCGGCGGCGACCTGACGCTTGACCTGGCCGGTGGCGACCTCGACAACCGTGGCGCCGTGCTCAACGTCGGCGGCCTGTTGCGCATCGACAACCTGCGCCAGTTGGACAACCGTGGCGGCGAAATCTCCAGTCAGAACGGCTTCCAGCTCACGGCCGCGAGTATCGACAACGGCGATGGCGGGCGGATCATCAGCGCCCAGCACCTCACCCTGAATACCGGCGCCCTGCGCAACGCCAACCAGGGCCTGCTTTCCGGCTGGCAAAGCCTGCTGGTCAACGCTGCCGACCTCGACAACAGCCTGGGCGGCACCCTCTCCAGCAAGCTCGGCAGCCTCGACGTCCGCCTGAGCGGCGCACTGGACAACCACGGCGAAGGCGCCCTGGTCAGCCTGGGCGACCAGCGCATCAGCGCCGCTAGCCTGAACAACCAGGGCGGCTACCTCTCCGGCCAGCAGAACACCCACCTGAGCATCGCCGGCCAACTGGACAACCGCGCGGGCGGCGTGATCAGCGCCCAGCAGCAACTCACCCTCGATCAGACGCAGACCGAACTGCTCAACCAGGGCGGACAGATCAGCGCCGCCAGCATCGACCTCAGTGCCCGCCGCCTGGACAACAGCGGCGGCCGCCTCATCAGCCAAGGCGGGCTCAACCTGCGCCTGCTCGCCGACCTGCTCAACATCGGCCCCCAGTCGGCCATCGCCAGCGGCGCGCAGCTGGACCTGAGCGCCGCCCAAGTCGTCAACCAGGGTGGCCAGATCGCCAGCCAGGGCCTGCTGCAACTCCTGGCCGGCGACTTCGACAACCGCGCCGCCGGTACTCTCGCCGCGCAAAGCGACCTCACCCTCACCCTCAGTGGCCAGCTATTCAATGACCAGGACGGCCTGGTCATCAGCAAGGACGGCACCCTCAACGTCAGCGCTGCCGGCATCGGCAACGCCGGCGGCAGCCTGCAGGCACAGGGCGACCTGACCCTCGCAACCCCCGGCGCCATCGCCAACCAGGGCGGCCGACTCCTCAGCCAGACCGGCAACGTCCAGATCAACAGCGCCAGCCTCGACAACAGCGCCGGCGGCGTCCTCGCCAGCCTCAGCGCAACGCTCCGGCTGCTCACCGGCTGGTTCAGCAACAACGCCGGTATCACCCAGGCACAACACCTCGACATCACCGCCGATGCGGGCATCGACAACCGCGCCGGCCACCTCTCCGCCGTCAGCGGCGACAACCGCCTCAGCACCGCCAGCCTCTACAACCAGGGTGGCGGCCTCTACGCCGGGCAGACCCTCGCCCTCACCGGCGACAACCTCGACAACCAGAACGGCCAGATCGGCGCCGCCAGCCTCGACTTCAGCCTGCGCGGCGCCCTGCTCAACAGCGCCGGCCTGATCGAAAGCCGCGGCACCCTCCACCTCGCCGCCGCCAGCATCGACAACCAGAACGGCCGCCTGCGCGCCCTCGGCCAGGCCGGCGCCACCAGCCTCAGCACCGGCTACCTCGACAACCGCAACGGCCGTCTGGAAACCGCCAACACCGACCTCGTCCTGAACCTCGGCGGGCTGGCCAACGACGGCGGCACCTTCCTCCACGTCGGCACCGGCCAGTTCGGCGTCAACGCCGGGCACATCACCCAGGCCGGCGGCCGCTTCATCACCACCGGGCGCCTCGACATCACCGCCGACAGCTGGAGCAACAGCAGCGTCCTGCAGGCCGGCTGGCTCAACCTCGACATCGGCCAGTTCACCCAGACCGCCAGCGGCCAGCTGCTCGCCAGCCAGGCCCTGACCGGGCGCGGCGGCAACTGGAGCAACGACGGCCTGCTCGCCAGCGACGGCACGCTCGACATCCAACTGGCCGGCACCTACAGCGGCGCCGGCCGCGTCACCAGCCTGGGCGACCTCACCCTCAGCGCCAACCAGCTCGACATCGGCCAGGGCGCCAGCGTCACCGGCGGGCAGAACCTCAGCCTCGGCGCCGGTACGCTCAACAACCACGGCCGCATCACCGCCGCCGGCAACCTCACCGCCAATACCGGCACCCTCAACAACTTCGGCACCTTCGGCAGCGCCGGGCAGCTGCGCATCAACACCTGGGACCTGCTCAACGACGGCCAGCAGAACGGCGCACTGCTCTTCAGCGGCGACGACATGACCCTGCGCGTGGGCGGCACCCTGACCAACCGCTATGCCGATATCTACAGCCTGGGTGGCCTGGATATCGCGGCGAATGATACTGGTGGTTGGTCTACCAGTGTCATCAACCGCTCTGGCTCAGTCGAATCTGCAGGGAATATCCACATCGCCAGCAACACCCTGATCAACACCCGTGACACCTTCGGCCTCGGCCAAAAGCTCGTGACGGGCTTTATCACTGCGCGCTGTGATGCGTGCGATATACCTGTTCCGGGCACATACGATGATGTCGAATACCTGGTACGGGAAGTGTTTGAAGGCGATACGCCCGATAGTTCACCAGTTGCTTATATTCAAGCTGGCAGGAGCTTCAACTTTGCTGGGGGCAGCTTCGAGAACACTGCCAGTACCTTGTCAGCCAATCAGGACATCCGGATTGATGCGCAGCGTTTCAGAAATCAGGGAGGTAGTGCGGGAGTCCGTATCCGAACTTATCTAGCTGAGGCTATGTACATCGCGGCGTATGGCTCGCCTTTCAATGACGCGATTCTGGCCTACAACGAAACCAATCACAGCGACCCCTCATTCATTTACTACTGGGATGGTACCCAACTGGCCAAGGCTGAGCGCTCGATTATGGCGGGTGAAATGGCTTGGAAGTTTTATGAGACCGCTGGTTTCTCCGAGGGGATGGCTCTCCATCCGGATCGCGCTCGCTACGATCCGGATCATCTACTCCCCGTTCCTGACTCGGTCACCCGCTGGAAACTGACAGATGAAACCTGGCAGCCCATTGCCGGCAGCAGCGGTATTTCAGCCAGCGCGGTGATCCAGGCCGGCGGTCGTGTCGATATCAGCGCTGCCGAACGCATCGACAACGGCTCGATGTATCTGGGCGCCGATATCAGCGGCGGTAATGTTCCTACCATGAATACTGCTGTCAGCGGCGTCACTCACGACATAACGACCCTGGGGTCGCAACTCCCACCGGACTTGGCCCAACAACAGGTCAATCCGCTCGAACTGCCAGGATTTACCTTGCCCTCCGGCGGCAACGGCCTGTTCCGCCTGAGCGGCCAGGCGGGCACCCAGGCCGGAGCGCAAACCGTGGACGGCGGTGAGCGCTACAGCTTCGCCGGGCAGAGCATCGACCTCTCCCAGCGCGAGCGCACCCTCGATGCCGACGGTCGCCTCGTGGGCGGCGTCGACGTAACCCATGGCGCGTCAGCACAGGCCAGCACGGGCGCTGCCTCCTTCAGCGTCGCCCAGGTCCAGGGCGTGCCCAGCAGTGCCCGTCCGGACAACAGCCACAAATACCTCATCGAAACCAACCCCGAACTCACCAGCCTGAAGAGCTTCTTAAGCTCCGACTACCTGCTCGGCCTGCTCGGCTACGACCCGGACAAGTCCCAGAAACGCCTCGGCGACGGCCTCTACGAACAACGCCTGATCCGCGACGCCGTGGTCGCCCGCACTGGCCAGCGCTATATCGCCGGTATCACGGACGACGAAAACCTGTTCAAGTACCTGATGGACAACGCCATCGCCTACCAGGACAAGGTCCACTTAAGCCTTGGCGTCGCCCTCTCCGCCGAACAAGTTGCTGCCCTGACCCACGACCTCGTCTGGCTTGAAGAAGCCACCGTCAACGGCGAAAAAGTCCTGGTTCCGGTGCTCTACCTGGCCCAGGCCAACGGTCGTCTCGCACCCAACGGCGCGCTGATCATGGGGCAGGATCTGGCCCTGATCACTGGTGGCGAGCTGAAAAACAGCGGCACCCTGCGTGCCAGCGACAGCCTGAGTGTCCTGGCCCAGAACCTGGACAACACCGGGCTGATTGAGTCTGCCGGTCGGCTCGATCTGCTGACCAACGGCACATTACGCAATGCACAAGGTGGCGTCATCAGTGGGCGGGACGTGGCCCTCGGTAGCTTGAGCGGCGACGTTCTCAACCAACACCAGATGTCCCGTATCGAGGCCCAGGATCGTCTGAGCATCCAGGCTGGACGCGATATCGCCATCAACAGTGGTGTCATGCAAAGCGGAGGCGACATCAGTCTGGAGGCCGGGCGGGATGTCCTGAATACGCGGGATGCCGCCGCTGTGGTTCAGCATGGCCTGTCGGCTAACTTCTATAGCGAGCGTGGCGTGGTCGATGCGGCCTCGCGTATCGAAGCTGCCGGCAACCTTTCCGTACTGGCTGGCCGCGACATCCTTAACCGCGGCAGCGACCTGCTGGCCGACGGCGACCTCACTCTGTCGGCCGGTCGTGACATCCGCATCGATGCACAACAGGAGCAGCACCTCAATCGCAGTGGCGACAGCTTCCGTGATGACCATATTCAGCAACACGGCTCCAGCGTCAGCGCCGGAGGCAGCCTCGACCTGCGGGCAGGTCAGGACCTGAGCATCGTCGCCAGCGACCTGAATGCCGGGCAGGACGCCATCCTGATCGCCGGCCGTAATGCCACCTTGGAAGCGGCAGCCAATGAAGATCACTTCAACGTCAGCAACGAGCTCTATACCCAAGGGCGAGACAGCGTTCGTCAGCAATCCACCACCCTGAACGCCGGTGGCGACGTGCTTATCAGCGCGGGTGAAGACCTTACTCTCAAGGCAAGCAAGATCAGCGCCGGCAACGAAGCCTATCTGGTGGCGGGCAACCATATCGACTTGCAATCCGACAGCAATACCGAACACAGCCTGAGCAGCGAAGAGCGCGCCAACAGTAGCCGTTACGACCGGATAACCCAGGTCACCACGGTTGGCAGCGAAATCAGCGCAGGCTCCGACATCACCCTCATCAGCGGCGGCGACCAGACCTACCAGGCCGCAAAGCTCGACGCCGGCAACGACCTTGCCATCGTCAGCGGTGGGGCGGTGAGCTTTGAAGCAACGAAAGACCAGCACCAGGAAGACCACCAGAAAAGCGACAGCGGCTTCTCGAAGCAGTCCTCCAAGGGCCAAGGAAACACGGATGAAGTCCTTCGCCAGAGTGAGTTGATCGCCAACGGTAACGTCCTTATCCAGGCCGTGGACGGCCTGAAGATCGACTACAAGCATCTCGACCAGAAGTCAGTCAGCGAAGCCATCGACGCGATGGTCAAAGCCGACCCGAACCTCGCCTGGCTCAAAGACGCCCAGGCCCGTGGGGATGTGGATTGGCGGGCGGTGAAGGAACTGCACGACAGTTACTCCTACAGCCACTCCGGCATGGGCCAGGGCATGACCCTGACGGTTGCCATCATCGCCACCGTCGCCACCTACGGTGCGGCCAGCGCCGCGATTGGTGCAGGAGCGGCTTCCGGCTCGGCCTTCAGTGCCGGAGCGGCGGGGGCTTCCGCCGGTTGGGCCAACGTCGGCCTCTCTACCGGCATCGCCTCCATGGCCTCGACCGGCGCCGTCAGCCTGGGCAACAACAACGGTGATCTGGGCACCGCGCTCAGCGACACCTTCAGCGGCGACAGCCTCAAGCAGGCCGCCATTGCAGCCGGCGTCGCCGGCTTCATGGCCCACTTCGGCCCCGAGTGGTTCGGCGGCCAGACCGATCCCAGCACCAACACCACCACCTCGGTGGGGCAGGGCATCGGCGCCATCCCGGATGTCACCAAGCCAATTGCCTGGAGCAACTTCGCCGGCATGCAGTTGACCCAGGGCGTGCTCACCGGCGCTGCCAACGAAGCTCTGGGGCAGGGCTCTTTCAGCGACGCCCTGCAAGGCAGTCTGTACAGCATCATGCAGGCCAGTGCCTTCAAATACGTCGGCGACCTGGGTTACCCCGTTGGCGGTCTACAAAACACAGCAGCTCACGCCCTGGCGGGCGGCATGCTGTCCATGGCCATGGGGGGTGACTTCAAGACCGGCGCGGTGGCCGCCGGTGCCAGCGAAGCCCTGGCCAATATCCTCGCCGATGGCGCGCTCAAGGGCGACAGCGATCAGCTCAAACGCATGCAGCAGGCGGCGGCGCAGATCGTGGGGATCGCGGCAGCCAATGCCGTGGATGGCGATTTGCAGATGGGTGGAGAGATTGCCAAGAGTGGTATGGCCTATAACCGGCAGTTGCACGAAGGCGAGCGAAATCTCGCCAAAGCGCTGGCCGAGGAAAGTGACGGCCGCTTTACCCCGGAACAGATTGAGGCTGCCCTGCGCATCGCCTATACGGATGGGGGCGGAACGCCGGCAACGGATATGGTTGCTGCTTTGCCGGGAATCTATGACGCCGGTGGAAACTGGGTACCCTTGGGCAATAGTGGGATGTATGTCCAGACCTTTGAAAAGGCCGATCCGGCAGTCATTGCCTACATCAAGGAAAATGCGGCGGGATACAGCTGGACGAGCGAGGCCGAGACTGGATTTTCGAAGATATTCCCCAACAGCGGATTGGGTGTTGGGCTAGATTCGAGCCAGATCTACTCGGTGTTCTCAGGGTGTGTCGCCTGCGCTGCGGGGCTGTCCTACGGCCTGCCGCTGGACTTGCGCAGTGAACAGCAACTGCAACAGGACCAGCGAGCCTTCACCCTGGGGTTTAGCTCATTGATTGGGGCGCCCTTTGCGATGCCGATGGTCTACAGCTATGGCGCGGGCACCGTAGCGACCGGTGCGGGCCTGGGCGCGGGGTTTGACGCACTGGGGCAGTCGTTGGGCAATCAGCCATACCGGCCAGGACAAACGATTATCGCGGGCATGACGGGTGGGCTGGCATATCCGTTGGCGGGAACGGGGCTTATCACGAATACCATTGCGGGGGCAGCGGTAGGGGGAGCGAATACGGGGCTGAATAATTATGCTTATGGTGAAAATAAGAACTTTCTTATAAGCATGGGCGCTGGGTCAGTTGCTGGACTATTGGGGACGCTTGCAGACAAGGGCGTTACTGTTGGTTTGGGTGCATTGCTACCTAATCGAATAGGTGGTTCGGCCATTGATCCTGGAAAGTCCATTCTTATTCAAAATATAGGCATTCATAATCCCTATCCTACCTATATTGGATGGGGTATTGGTCAGGGGGCTAGTGGTGGTCTCCCTATCATGATTGATGGGATGGATAATGGAGAAAAACGCTAATGTTATTACCAACTCCGAAAGAAATGCGTCCGGGTGGTCCACTGGATCTAGGAACTTTAAAGGGGTGTATTAGGTGTTTCTTTTTGGGATGGATCGGTTTTTTGGGGTTGTGGTATGCCATTGAGATTTTTGGTGGTCTTTCAAGTCTCTTGGGGGTAGTCAGCGATCCACCGACTATTGGACAAAGAAGATTTCATCGATTTCTAGCTATTACTTTAGGTGGAACCACCATAGTCACCTCCTTCTTTATAGGTCTCACTCTCTACATAAAACAAAATCGCGCTCAAAAAGCCGCGAAGGGCCAGTGGTACGACAAGGAAAATCTGACGCGCGAGGATTTATATGGGGAGCAGAAGCCATCGGAGGCTGCCGCCAAATCTCCTGACGATCCTCCGCCACCTTGAGCCTGAGCGGTGTCCCGTCCAAGTGTCCAAACCGACTTCCCCGTCAGTTGGCGGAGTGGTTTTTCGTGGATGAGCTGTAATAGCAAAAAGGGGACAGATTTATTTTTCTCTCTGAACTTGTATGGTGGCTCGGAGATATTTTACGAAAAATAAACCCGCCCCTTGTGATTAATTTTTAACGTAAAACCTGATCAAGCTTTTTCTGAGAGCGGCCTTAAGAAGCGATAGCTTTCCAATCCAGTTTCCCCTGGATGGCGTAGGTTTCGATCAGGAGCGTGCGAAGCTGAATCGCATCCTCGCGATTCTTGCAGGGCCCGACATCAATGGTTTTCTCACTTCGTTGCGTCGGTAGGTTCAATTCTTTGAGAATTGCCAGTACTGCTTTTTCTGTATCGCTAGTTTCATAGGGAATTGATTGTCCCGTCCAAGTGTCCAAACTGATTTCCCCGCCAATTGGCGGGGTGGTTTTTCGTGGATGAGCCGTCGAAATGTTCCTCCGTTACCTCCCGCCCGTCGGTTTTTCGACTGACTGTCCTCCTGTAAACCCTCTGATTTCCTGTGTTTCTCGCTGCTGGCTCAGCCGAATCCGCCTATTCCGTGGACAGGTGGTTTTTCAGTGGCGAATGCACAGTCACTGCTACCTGCTCAGATAGAAACCGTTCAGCAAGCCGTCCCAGGCTTCAAACCATTCCACCTGCTTTGGCACTCGCTGATACGGATCGATGCTATTCCAGGCTTCCAACGGCGTTCGTCCGCCCAGGTTCTGGTGCGGCCGAACCGCGTTGTACCAGAAGGCGAAAGTCTTCAGGGCGGATTGAAGTTGTTCTGCATCCAGCACTCGCCATTGATCGAGCTTGCGTTTCAGGGTGCCGAACAACCGTTCAATGCGCCCGTTCTGCCAGGGACAGCCTACCTCGCTGCGTTGGTGGCGAATACCGGCCCAGTTCAAGGCACGACCGAATACCCAGCCGGTGAATATCCGCTCGTTATCGGTCCGCAAGGCTTGCGGTTTTCCATAGCGTCCAATCGCCAGAAACAGATACCCCAGCAGCATCCAGGCGGATTTGTTCGGCACGGCTTTCAGTTCGAGCAAGCACCGCGTGCCGTGATCGATCACGCCGAGCAGGGTGTGCGGTTGCCCGTGGATATCCTGTTTGCCCGTCAGGTCCAGCGCCCACACCGCATTTCTCTTCAGTGAGCTGGGTCGCCGTCGCCGCAACTCCCGTCTTTTGCACTCAATGGCATAACGCTCCCGGCGCAGGGTGTAGGCGACAAAGGACTTGCTCACCGTCATCTGCCGGTGTTGGGCGTGCAGGCGGTTGAAGGACTCGGCGATGCGCCGATAGCCCGCCTTGGGCATCAACGCCTTGAGGCGAATCAGTTCATCGATCACCCACTGAGGTTTACGCGGCAAGCGAATCGCCGCACCGCGTCGAGTTCTATGCCAACCGGAGCTTGGCGCAGGGAATTTTCTGGGTGTGAGGAAATGGAAGAGACTGACCAGCCACCGCCAGATTGCCTGACACCACCTGAATAAAACCATTGCACGCTCCTGGCGAACAGGATGCTTCGTACCGCCCTGGCGGAATGGTGGCATCGACCCGTGCGGAGCGAGTCTGGATAGTTCAGTGCTGAGTGCGACGAATCTGGGAATGAGGTGGAGTGATGATTTTGTTAATCCGTGGCAAAGCCAAAAAATTCAATAGCGCGCGTTTTAAAACGTTTCTCCGAAACCATTGCGGATTTTCTTCTTCATTGTCGCGACTGGCGGCCGCTAAAGTTTCGAGCGGCGAGCGGGTGGCAGTGAAACTTCTTGACGCGTTCAGTGTGGAAGCCTTGGAGGGTCTGGGGGTTTTGTACTATTTCAGCCGAGAGGTGGAAAAGAGGGCGGTAGCCCGCCCACTTTGATCTTTACGCCATTACCGCACCCGTTTCTGTTCGTGATCGGCCTGATACAACGACCGCGCATCGGACACCAGCAACAACAGCGCGCGGCTGATCTGGAAGACATTCCTGACCGGCAAGTCGTCCAGATCGATCATTTGCAGCACGGCCAGCAGATCAGCAACCGCACTCAAGCGATCTTCCGCCGCGTCGTACAAGGCATCAGCGGGCGCGTTGGCGTTCAAGTACAGCGTGGCATCGCGGGGAAAGTGGCTGTGTTGTGAAGCTGTTTCCAGCGGGATAAAGCCGTGGACGGTGGGACGTGTGGACGGGTGTGACGTATGATTCGCGTCAGCCATGGGTTAGCTCCTTCGTAGCTACTTGTGGTTAGCGGGCCGGATGGGGTGCAACCCATTCGGCTCGCGTCTTTTTGCGTTACTGCAAAACCTTCTTTCCTTCCTGTCTTCCTGCTTCACGCCTTGGGGCGTGCCGGGACGCTGTTGCCGGTCGATGGCCTTCGAGTACGTGAGGCGAACATGCCGGTATCACTCGTGTAGTAGGCAAAACACTGCCTGTAATAGCTGTAATTTTATCCAGTCAATGTGGGCCGAATCCAGGCGATGCAGGGGATCAGTCCGCGTCCCGCACGGTCTTCGGAAAGGGCTGACTCGGCCTGTTTTGGTTGAGCCCGAAGCGGTGCGCGGCCCAAAGCAGTGCGCACGCCCCGTAGGCGCGCGCCACGACGCCACGTGACTGACGCGACGAGTCGTCAGTCAGATGGCTCTGTAGGAAGGAATTCTTGCGGAGGGTGGCGTCAGGATGCGATCGGCAGGCCGTTTTCGCCGCGCGTCATGGCAGCCAGCAGCTGCGGCGCTGTGCCGCCTTGCTCGATGGCGATGCCAAACCGGATGCTCTGGATGAAGCGCTGCAGCTGTTCCGGGTCCTGCAGCTGGGTATTGCGGATCAGGCGGCGCGCGGCGACGCCTGCCTCGGTGGAGAGGGTCAGGACAATGCTGCCGTCTGGCCGTTCAAGGCTGAAATTGACGCGGTATTGGTCCTGGAATAGCGTCGGTCAGCTTCTGAAAGGGACTTTCCATCACTCGTTCCTGCCTGTTTTGTGGCATGCCCCTGAATGGACTCGGGGCTGGCCGAAAAAGTTCGCAGTCATATTCGCGCAGTCGATCTGTGCCATGACTGCGCAAGATCAATGGCGTAGCCCTTGCAGGCTTTACGCCAACCCAGCCTTGCGATGCGGAGAACCGACGAATGAAACAGAACTGGGCCGAGCGCCTGAGCGAGCGGATGCACGGCTGTGCCGAGTCCCTGGGCAACCTGCTGGTGGAAGGCTTCCACTACCTGGCGCTGTTCGCCATCGGCGGCACGGTGTTCTGGTCGGCGGCGGTGGCGTTCGGCGAGATGGTTGGCAAGGGGCACGCGAGCATCGACGACATCCTGCTGCTGTTCATCTACCTCGAGCTGGGCGCCATGGTCGGTATCTACTTCAAGACCAACCACATGCCGGTGCGTTTCCTGATCTATGTGGCGATGACCGCGCTGACCCGCCTGATGATCGCCGACATCCAGCACAACCACGTGCCCGACGACGGCATCATCCTCGTCTCGGTGGCCCTGTTGCTGCTGGCGCTGGCGATCCTGGTGGTGCGTTACGCCTCCTCGCGCTTCCCCTCGCCGAGCTCGCCGCAGCGTGGCAGCGAACGTGACCTGATAAGCGACGACGAGCGCTGATCGCCCGGCGACGTTGATCCAGAGCCGCCGCTCGGGCAGCGGATGCACTACCATCGGTGCATCCGCCGCCTGAGAAGACCACTCCATGAAGGGATGGAAGCTGTTCGCACCCCTGCTGATCCTGGTGATCATCGCCGTCACCCTTTACCTGCGCCTGCACACCCAGCCGCTGCTGCTGCAGGGTGAGGCGGACGCCACCAATGTCATCGTCGCGTCCAAGGCCAAGGGCCGGGTCGAGGTGCTGCATGTGCGGCGCGGCGACGACGTGAAGCAGGGCCAGGTACTGATCTCCCTCAGCAGCCCGGAGCTGCAGGCCCAGCTGGACTCCCTGCGCGCCGCGCGCAACCAGGTACAGGCCAATCTCGACGAATCGCTCCACGGTACCCGCGAGGAAACGCTGCGCGCCTTGCAGGCCAGCCTGTCCCAGGCCCAGGCCGAGATGCGCAACGCCGATCTGGAATATCAGCGCAACGAGGAGCTGGCCGGGCGCGGCTTCGTTTCCCAGGCGCAATTGGACCTGTCCCGCCGTGGCCGCGACGTGGCGCGCAACCGTGTCGCCGAGGCCCAGGCCAATCTCGATGAAGGCACCCAGGGCGATCGCGAAGAGCGCCGTCAGGCACTGGAGGCCGCCGTACGCCGGGCCGACGCGCAGATTCTCGAACTGCAGGCGCAGACCGACGACCTCAACGTGGTGGCGCCGGTGGACGGCGAAGTCGGGCCGATCCCGGCAGAGCAGGGTGAGCTGGTTAATGCCTACAGTCCGTTGCTGACGCTGGTGAGGCTGTCCGACAGTTACTTCGTGTTCAACCTGCGCGAAGACATCCTGGCCGACGTGAAGAAGGGCGACGAAGTGGCTATCCAGGTGCCAGCCCTCAAGGGCGCTGAGGTGAGGGCCAGGGTTGCCTACATCGCGCCGCTCGGTGACTTCGCCACCAAGCGCGCCACCCGCGCCACCGGTGATTTCGACCTGAAGACCTTCGAGGTGCGCCTGTATCCGGACCAGCCGGTGCAAGGCCTGCGTCCCGGCATGAGCGCGCTGTGGCAGTGGAAGCAGTAAGGCGCAACCTGCTGCGTTTCGCCCAGGCCTTCGGCAGCGAAACGCGAGTAGCCCTGCGCAGCTGGACCATCCACTGGCTCGGCTGGCTCTGGCCGTTGCTGCTGTTCGTGGTGATCAGTGGTGTGTACCAGGCCGGCACGCTGCTGGACATGCCGGTGGCGGTGGTCGATGCCGACCACAGCAGCCTGTCGCGACGCATAGTGCGCGAGCTGGATGCCGGTTCCCACGCCAAGGTCGAGGTGCTCGGCGGCGGGCTGCAGGAGGGACTTCGCCGGCTGCGCATGGCCGATGACTACGCGCTGCTCTATATCCCACGCGACTTCGAGGCGGACGCCTTGTCCGGCCGTCAGCCCGTTGCCGAGCTCTACTACAACTCGCTGTTCTACTCGGCCGGCTTCTACTCGACCCAGGACTTCAGCGGCCTGATGAGCACGGTCAACGCCGAACTGCGACCGCGTCTGGCTGCCGGGATGGACCGCGCCATGCCGGCTCTGGCCAGCATCAGCGTGTCCTACGAAAGCCTGTTCAACGCCAGCGGCAACTACATCTACTTCCAGCAGTTCGCTGCCATCGTGCACCTGCTGCAGTTGTTCGTGATCGTCGCCACGGTGCACGTACTGGCGCGCGAAGCCCCAGAGCTGCGCGCCTCCTCCCCACACATCCTGCGCGCGAAGGCGCTGGGCGCGCGACTGCTGGGCAAGATGGCGCCCTACACCCTGCTGTTCAGTACGTTGCTGATGGTGGAGCTGTTCCTGCTGGTGGAGCTCAATGGCGCGCGCATCAACGGCAATCCCTGGTGGATGCTGGCGATCACCGTCTGCTATGTCGCGGCGGCCCAGAGCGTCGGGCTGATGCTGTTCATCTTCACCGCCAACCGCTTCAGCGCCTACTCGCTGATCGGCCTGCTGATCGGTGTAGCGCAGACTTATTCCGGAGTGCTGCTACCGGAGCTGGCGATGCCGCAGATCGCCCGGATCATCTCCGAGGCGGAACCACTGACGCACACACTGCACGGGCTGTTCGACCAGTTCCTGCGCAAGGCGCCGGCCGAGTCCGGCCTGTACACCTGCTGCAAGCTGCTGCTCTACCCGCTGATCGCCTACATGATCGCCAAGATGCGCCTGCGCCGGCGCCTCGACCTGAGTCCGGCGTAAGGAGCCAGCATGGAGAATTTCTGGAACGTCTTCCGCCAGTCGCTGAAGAACATGCTCGGCAAGCCGCTCTGGCTGCTGATGGTGCTGTCCGTGGCACTGACCACCCTGCCGTACGCCCATCGCACCATGGACGACCTGCCGGTGGCGGTGATCGACATGGACCACAGCGACGTGTCCCGCGAACTGATCCGCCTGCTGGACGCCGCGCCGAAGATCGCCACGCGCGCCTACGACCAGTTGCCGGAAGCCCAGCATGATCTTGCCTGGCGCGAGCTGTTCGGCATCGTGGTGATCCCTGTCGACTTCGAGAAGCGCGTGCTGCGCGGTGAAGCCGTCACCGTGCCGATCTTTGGCGACGCCACCAACCGCATGGCCAACGGGCAGATCCAGCAGGACATCAGTGCCACCTACACCGAGCTGTCGTTGCGCTATAACCGCGAGCGGCTGATGCGCGGCGGTTTCTCCGAGGAGCAGTCGAACGTACTGCCGCAGCCGGCGATCGGCCAGCTCACCGACCTGTTCAACCCCGGCACCAGCTTCGCCGCCATCGTCCTGCCGGGGCTGGTGACGCTGATCCTGCAGCACAGCCTGCTGCTCTCCTGCACGCGGGTGAACCTCAACCTGCGCGGGGGCACCCCGCGCTCGCTGCGCCAGCCAACCTCGACCCGTTTCGGCCGCTACGCCGCACAGCTGTTGATCTGGATAGTGCTGGCGATGCTGTTCTATGTGATCTGGCCGTGGATCATGGGCTACCGGCAGACCGCTTCGTTCTTCATGCTGATGGGGCTGGTGCTGCCCTTCCTGCTGGCGGTGATCGCCATGAGCGAATTCATCGCCGAGCTGCTGCCCTCGGAAGAGGCGGTGTACCTGACCATGACCTTCATCACCTTGCCGCTGTTCTACATGGCCGGCTTCACCTGGCCGCCCCAGGCCATGCCGCAGTGGGTGCAGCTGCTGGCCGACGCGATCCCCTCGACCTGGGCGATCCGCGCCGTGGTGGAGATGAATCAGATGAATCTGCCGCTTTCCGCCGTGGCCGACAGGATTCTCATCCTCTTCGCCATGGCGGCGGCCTATGGACTGTTGGGTACACTGATCTACCAGTACCGCAACTGGCGCTGGGACCAGCTCAAGGGCTGGTAGGCTGCCGCTTTCGCTATCGAGAGGGAGTTTCGATATGACGATGTTCCGTACCTGCCTGCTGCTCGGCGCCGCGTTGCTCAGCGGTTGTGGGTCCTACCACACCCTGCGCAGCGACGATGTGGTGGACGCCAGCGACCTGAAGCTCAAGGGCACCTATTGCGGTGCCATTCCGCGGGTCTATGGCGGCGTGGTCTGGGATGCCTGTCAGCTGTACGGTGAGCCTCCGGCCGACACCGGCTATACGCCGCCCTCCACACCGGCCAACGACATCTTCGGCCCACCGATCCTGCCTGTGCTGGACATGGCTTTTTCCGGTGTGGTCGACACACTGGCCTTGCCCTACACCCTGTATCGGCAGAGCCGCGACGGCAGCATCGAGCTGCGCCGGGACTGAGCGGAATCCGAACTTCACAGGAGATGAACGATGCTGAGACGTCTGTTCGCAGTGCTGATAGTCACTGCCGGGATCACCGGGTGCGGGTCGGTTCGGACGCTGGACAGCGAAGCGCATGAGAGCGTGAGCGATCTGAAGCTGGGCAGGACCTACTGTACCGAGCTCCCCCGCGTCTACAGTGGTGTCGCCTACAACTTCTGCGCCTTGCATGGTGATCCGGGCGGCAGTTACCAGCGCAGCGCCGGCCTTTCGCCACCGCTTCCCGACTCTCCCCAGGGGCTCTACTGGCCGTTGTTCGACGGTGTTCTTTCCGCTGCTACCGATACGCTGGTGCTGCCTTACACGATCTATCGGCAACAACGCGATGGCAGTATCGAGCTGACCCACGACTGAGCCGACTAGAGTGAGAGTTCCAACTTCCCCGGGAGCTCTCTGATGAACGCATTGAACGGCAAGGTCGCGGTGGTCACCGGCGCGGCCAGCGGCATCGGCAAACAGATCGCTCTGACCCTGGCGCAGGCCGGCGCGGCGGTGGCCATCGCCGATTTGCAGCAGGACGCTGCCCAGTGCGTGGCGGCCGAGATTGAGGCCTCTGGTGGCAAGGCTCTGGCGGTCGCCATGGACGTGACCGACGAGCAGGCCGTGGACAGTGGTATCGATCGGGTGGTCGCCACTTTTGGCGGCCTGGATATCCTGGTCTCCAACGCCGGCATCCAGATCGTCAACCCGTTGCAGGACTATGCCTTCGCCGATTGGAAGAAGATGCTCGCCATCCACCTCGACGGCGCCTTCCTCACCACCCGCGCAGCGTTGCGCCACCTGTACCCGGCTGCACGTGGCGGCGTGGTGATCTACATGGGCTCGGTGCACTCCCATGAAGCCTCGCCGCTCAAGTCCGCCTACGTCACCGCCAAGCACGGCCTGCTCGGCCTGGCCCGAACCCTGGCAAAGGAGGGCGGGCCGCACGGCGTGCGTTCCCATGTGGTGTGCCCCGGTTTCGTGCGCACGCCACTGGTGGAGAAGCAGATTCCCGAACAGGTGAAGGAACTGGGCATCAGCGAGGAGGCGGTGGTGAAGCAGGTGATGCTCGGCGGGACGGTGGATGGCGAGTTCACCACCGTGGAGGACGTGGCGCAGACGGTGCTGTTCCTGGCCAGCTTCCCCTCGGCAGCGCTCACCGGGCAGTCGGTGCTGGTCAGCCATGGCTGGGGGATGCGCTGAGACGCCAGCGGAAAAACAATGACCCCGTCTCGTAAGGGGACGAGCGGGGTCACTGGGTCGACTTGCTTGCGCCGGCTGGAGCCCGTGGTTCGCCCGGGGCGTCTGCCTCTGCCGGGTCCGGGTTCGTTGCGTCGGCGCAGGTGTAGATTCCTACATTCGGGCGACTGGTTATGTAGTGGATTTCCCCGTCATGCTGTCAGGAGGTTCTTCAGTATGTAGGGCGGATAACCCGGAACGGGTTATCCGCCGCTAGCATGACGGCGGATAACGCTGGCGCGCTATGCGCCCTACGGTCCGGACTGTAGGAGCGGTAGGTCAGACCGCCTTGGGTAACGGTGCAAACAGCGCGTCGATGTCCGCGTCGTCCAGCTGCCAGTCGGTGCCGGTGCCTTCGAGGATGCCGGCGGCCAGCGCTGCCTTGTCGCGCTGCAACAGCTGAATCTTCTCCTCTACCGTGCCGCGGGCGATCAGCTTGTAGACGAACACGGGCTTGTCCTGCCCGATGCGGTAGGCGCGGTCGCTGGCCTGGTTCTCGGCCGCCGGGTTCCACCAGGGGTCGTAGTGGATCACGGTGTCGGCGGCCGTGAGGTTGAGGCCGACGCCGCCGGCCTTCAGGCTGATCAGGAACAGCGGCACACGGCCTTCCTGGAAATCCTTCACCGGTGCGCGGCGGTCGCGGGTGTCACCGGTGAGCAGGGCGTACTCCAGGTTGCGCTCGGCCAACGCCTCGCCGATCAAGGCGAGCATCGAGGTGAACTGCGAGAAGACCAGCACGCGGCGGCCTTCGGAGAGCAGCTCTTCGAGCATGTCGAGCAGGTAGACCAGCTTGCCCGAGGTCACCGCACGTGCGGATTTGCCGGTGGGCGGCGGCGCTTCCTTGTTCACCAGGCGGATGTCGCAGCAGACCTGCCTCAGTTTCAGCAGTGCCTCGAGGATGATGATCCGGCTGCGCGCCAGGCCTCTGCGGGCGATCTCGTCGCGGACCTTGCGGTCCAGCGCCAGGCGCACGGTCTCGTAAAGGTCGCGCTGCGCCTCGGACAGTTCGATGTGCTGGATGAACTCGCTCTTGGGCGGCAGTTCCGAGGCCACCTGTTCCTTGGTGCGGCGCAGCAGCAAGGGCCGGATGCGTGCGGCCAGGTGCGCCAGACGGCCCTGGTCGCCGTGGCGCTCGATGGGCGTGCGGTAGTCCACGGCGAACTGCCGCGCATCGCCGAGCCAGCCCGGCAGCAGGAAGTGGAACAGCGACCACAGCTCGCCCAGGTGATTCTCCAGCGGCGTGCCGGTCAGGCACAGCCGATGGCGCGCGCGCAGGTGCCGCGCGGCCTGGGCGGCCTTGGTGGTGGCGTTCTTGATGTTCTGCGCCTCGTCGAGGATCAGCAGGTGATACTCGTGCTGCGCGAGTTTCTCGGCATCGCGGGGCAGCAGGGCGTAGGTGGTGAGGATCAGGTCGTGCTCGGCGATCCTGGCGAACGCCTTGCGCCGCCCGGCGCCATGCAGTGCGAGCACGCGCAGGTCGGGGGTGAAGCGCTCGGCCTCGTCCAGCCAGTTGGGTATCAGGCTGGTGGGCATGATCACCAGCGCCGGGCTGGTCAGGCGCCCGGCCTGTTTTTCCAGCAGTACATGGGCGAGGGATTGCAGTGTCTTGCCCAGGCCCATGTCGTCGGCGAGGATGCCGCTGGCGCCGACTTCGCGCAGTGTCTGCATCCAGCTCAGGCCTTCGTGCTGGTAGCCGCGCAGCTCGGCGTTGAGGCCACTGGGAATCTGTGCCGGCTGGGCACGGTAGTCGCGCAGGCGATGGGCGATCTCGCGCAACTGCTCACCGCCCTGCCAGGTCAGCGGCAGCTCTTCCAGTTCGGTGAGGCGCGCGGCGTCCGGCGCACCCATGCGCAGGCGACGTACCGGCGGCTGCTCGCCGATGTAGAACTCGGACAGTGTGCCCAGCAGCGGCTTGAGCTTGCCGAACGGCAATGAAACGCGCAGCGGCCGGTCGGAGGCGGTCTGCCAGGTGTGGATTGGGTTGCGCCCGGCATCCAGGCGCAACACCAGTTGTTCATCGTCGGCGTGGCGGGCGAGGGCGACCGGGTCGAGCAGCGCCGGCATGCGTCGGATCAGCTCGATCAGCGCCGGCAGCAGGCTGATGCGCCGGCCTTCCACTTCGATGCCCAGCTCCAGGTCGAACCACCGGCGGTCGTCGGTTTCCTCGATCTCGGCGTACCAGTTCTCTACCGGCGTGAGGTCGAAGACGAATTCGGGGCGGATGTCGATTTCCCAGCCCTGTTCGCGCAGTTGCGGCAGGCCCTCGCGCATGAACGCCTGCCAGGCGCTGTCGTCGGGCAGTTCGAACATTTCCCCAGCACTATCTTCCAGCGCGTCGCTGCGGCGCATCGCCGGCTTGAAGCCCAGCTCGCGCAGGTCCAGGCGCCAGGCGTGTTCCAGTTCCAGCTCGCGGCTGACGCGGACGATCTGGTCGTCGCGGAACACCCGGATCTCGCGGCCCGAGCGCGGGGTGACGCTGCCCGAGACCGGCATGTCGCCATACAGGAATGCCAGCGCGGCGCGGTGCCGGGAGATGTTCTGCATGCGCCCGCTGCGCAGGTCGAAGCCGCTGTGCACATGGCTGCCCAGGGTCAGCCGTGGCCGGGGCGCGAGTTCGTCGCGCTCCACGGCAGGCAGTGGAGATTCGGCGGGTGGCTTCATCCGAGTGTCCTTCCGGCAGTCCAGCCGAGTACGCAAACGCCCGATGATACCGCGATTTTTCTCGGGCGGGACGCGGAAGGAAACCGGCGGTCAGCGGGCGAAGCGTTTCGCCCCCGCCACGCAAAGCACCACGGCGACAGTGGCGCCGGCCATCAGCGGGCTGATCTGCTCGTGCAGCAGCAGGCCGGCCAGTGCCAGGCCGAAGAACGGCTGCAGCAGTTGCAGCTGGCCGACCGCAGCGATGCCGCCCGTAGCCAGGCCGTGGTACCAGAAGAAGAAGCCGATCAGCATGCTGAACAGCGACACGTAGCCCAGGCTGATCCAGGCTGGCCAACTGGCGCCGGTGAAGGTTTCCGGCTGCGTGTACCAGGCCAGCGGCAGCATCAGCGGCAGGGACAACACCAGCACCCAGCAGATCACCTGCCAACTGCCCAGATGACGGGCGATGCGCCCGCCTTCGGCATAGCCCAGGCCGCAGACCGCGACGGCGGCCAGCATCAGCAGATCGCCGGTGAAGTTGCCCGCGCCACTCTGCGACAGGGCGAAGCCGGCGACGACGGCGCTGCCCAGCAGCGAGCAGATCCAGAACGCCGGACGCGGCTGTTCGCCGGCGCGGATCACGCCGAACAGCGCGGTGGCCAGTGGCAGCAGGCCGACGAAGACGATGGCGTGGGCCGAGTTGACATGCTTGAGTGCCAGCGCGGTGAGCAGCGGGAAGCCCACCACCACGCCGCCGGCGACCACCAGCAGGGGAATCAGGTCCTTGCGTGCCGGCAGCTTCTGTCGCAACAGGATGAGGATCGCCGCCGCCAGCAGGCCGGCGATGCTGGCGCGGGCGAGCGTGAGGAAGGTCGGGTCGAAGTCGGCCACCGCTACCCGCGTTGCCGGCAGCGAGCCGCTGAAGATGAGCACGCCGAGGAAACCACTGAGCCAGCCGCCGAGGTTGCTGTTGGTGGCGAGAGTGTGGGTGTTGTTCATGGTGGGTGTTCCGGCAGGAGAGCGAGCCTGGAGGATGCGCGCGGAGCCGCCGGGCGGCCAGTGACAGAAAGGTACAATTTTCGCAAACTGTCTGTAAATTATCTCGGTACACCTTACCGGGGCAGGCGAGGGCGGCATGGGCAGACCAAAGAGCACGCGGGTCGATTCAGTGATGCACCACGTGCGCGAGCGCCTGGCCGCGCGGGCGCTGGTGCCCGGAGAACGGTTGCCGTCGATTCGCCAGTTGGCCGAGCAGCTGGAAGTGTCCAAGACGACGGTGGTGGAAGCCTACGACCGGCTGGCCGCCGACGGCGTGATCGCCGCGCGGCGGGGCTCCGGCTTCTATGTCGCCGGCCATGCGCCGCCGCTGTCCCTGGCGGACGTTGGCCCGGTGCTGGATCGGAGCATCGATCCGCTGTGGATTTCCAGGCAGTCGCTGGAGGCGGCCGACACCTCGCTCAAGCCAGGCTGCGGCTGGTTGCCGCCGTCCTGGCTGCCGGAAGAGGAGCTGCGCCGCGCGCTTCGGCAGATCGCCCGCGCGCCGCAATCGAGTCTGCTGGAATACGGCCGTCCCTACGGCCATTCCGGCCTGCGCGAACAGCTCGCGCGCCGGCTGGCGGACTATGGTGTACCGGTCGGGCCGCAACAGGTGGTACTCACCGACAACGGCACCCAGGCCATCGACCTGGTCTGCCGCTTCCTGCTGGAGCCGGGGGACTGCGTGCTGGTGGACGATCCCGGCTACTTCAACTTCCAGGCCCTGCTGCGCGCGCACCGGGTGCAGGTGGTGGGGGTGCCCATACGCCGACCGGGCCGGATGTCGCCGCCATGGCGACCCTGCTGGAACAGCATCGCCCGCGCCTGTACATCACCAACTCGGCCTTCCATAACCCTACCGGCGCGGTGCTTTCGCCGCTGGTTGCCCATCGCCTGCTGAAGCTGGCCGAGGCCCATGACCTGCTGATCGTCGAGGACGACATCTTCGGCGACTTCGAGCATGAGAGCGCGCCGCGCCTGTCGGCCTTCGACGGGCTGGAGCGGGTGATCCAGGTCGGCAGTTTCTCCAAGACACTGTCGGCGTCGGTGCGCTGCGGCTACATCGCCACTCAGCCGGAGTGGTGCGAGCGGCTGGTGGACCTGAAGCTGGCCACCAGTTTCGGCAACAGTCCGTTCAGCGCGGAGATGCTCTACGAGTTGCTGCGCAAGGGCAGCTACCGTCGCCACCTGGACAGCCTGCGCGGACGCCTGGCCGACGCCATGGGCGAGACGCTATTGCGCCTGCGCGCACTGGATATCCAACCGTGGCTGGAGCCGCGCGGTGGGGTGTTCGTCTGGGCCTGCCTGCCGGGTGGGCTGGATGCCGCCGAAGTCTCGCGCGCGGCCCTGGCCGACAACCTGGTGCTGGCGCCGGGCAACGTCTTCAGCCTGAGCCAGAACGCTACCGGTCACCTGCGCTTCAATGTCGCCCAGTGTCTGTCGCCTCGGGTATTCGAAGGGCTGGAACAGGCCATGAAGAAAGCGTACGCGTGCTGACAGAAGTTGCGTTCAGAACCGGCCGGGTTTTCTTTTTTCTTCATGCGAACTCGGTGCGCTTCCCTCTCCTGGTGCTGGCAGGAAGTGACGCGGTTTGGACAATAAGTCTTGGAGTGGCTGAAAAGCCTGCGGAAAGTTGAACAGTTGTACAACGCAATCCGACAAATACCACTCCACGGTCGAAAAGGTAGGGCGAACCGTGCACAGGGCAAACCTCTAGGATTATCGATTCAGCACTTTGGGGCGCGATGCGCGATCCGAAGTGAATCGTTGGATCAGAATAAGGAGGACACCCCATGGCCGAGCCGTGCCAGCTGTACCTGAAGGTTTCCATCAGTCGCCCCCGACTCGAGGCCTTCCTCTCCAAGGAGGCGGGCTCCGCAGCCTGTTTCAGGGATCTCGAACGATGGCTCGACGGTAATCACCATCGACGAGGCGGGCTGACCTGGGCTGAACTGTGCGAACTGGGGCAGGGCACTACCGCGGCGGCCTGGGTGGCAGGCTGGAGCCAGCACCTGCGTTCGCCAGCGTGGAACCACTACGACGAGACGACCCAGACCTGGAGCCTCGGTGTGCTGGAGTTCACCGAAAGCCGGGACTGGATACTCGGTTCGATCAACGTGTTGCGGCGTATAGCCGACTTCAAGGACCTGCCCGGCACGGACTACCTGCTGATCTACGAGTACTTGTTCGGCAAGGGCTCGGTGGTGGCAGCCGTCGAACTGACCCCCGGCGCCTCCCGCATTCTCGAGGAACAACCGCCCCCGCGCCTGACCTTCGAAGCAGACCGGATGATGAACAGCCTGTTGCGCGCCATGGATGTGAGCTCTACCTATGCCGTTCAGCGAATTTCCGACACAGATACTCACAAACGGCGTTGCTGAGTTCTTTTAATTGAGAATTAATATCATATAATTCCGCTTTTCAATCGCGTGCCTTGGGCAGTGTCCGGGCCGCCTCGCAGGATTCACTTCGATGTGCGTTTCCCCGTGCCCGACCCAACCGAGAGCCGACGCATGAGCGCAGCCCAGGCCGGTACTATCGCCGCCCGCATTCTCAGTGCCGTGGTCGGTGGCTATGCCCTGGCCTACACCGCCACGGCCTTCTTCAGCGTCTACCTGCCGATGTCGCGTTCGGACCGCGTTTCGCTGGCCAGCCTCGCCTGCTTCATCGTCTGGGTTGCCGCCATCCTTTATGCCTTCGGCGCGAAAAGCCCATGGCGCGCGGTCTGGGCGCCGCTGGCGTTGAGCGTCGTGCTGGGCTTGGCGGCCTTCCTGCCCACTGCTTATGCGGTGCGCCCATGAGCCTGCGCCAGTCGATGTCCGGCCTGCATACCTGGGCCGGGCTGTTGGTCAGCTGGATTCTCTTCGTCGTGCTGTTCTCCGGCACCGTCGCGGTGTTCGACAAGGAACTCACCCGCTGGATGACGCCCCAGTTGCACAAGCTGGAGCAGGTGAAGGTCGGCGCGGACCAGGTGCGCGAGCTGATCGTCGAACGCGCGCCCAAGGCCCACGGCTATTGGATGCACCCGCCCACCGAGCGCATGCCCTACTGGACGGCGGGCTGGGAGCCGGCCGACTTCAGCGAGTTCCAGTCCTTCCTGGTGGACGCCCAGAGCGGCGAGGTGCTGCCCAAGACCGTTGGCAGCAACTTCTTCCTCGAACTGCATTACGAACTGCACGGCGGCATGCTCGGCCTCTATGTAGTCGGCGTGGCCGGCGTGTTCATGCTGGTGGCGCTGGTCAGTGGTGTGATCGTCCATCGCCGTATCTTCAAGGATTTCTTTACCCTGCGCCCGAAGGCCGCCAGGCAGCGTGCCTGGCTCGATGCCCACAACGTGCTGGGTGTGCTCGGCCTGCCGTTCCATTTGCTGATGGCCTACACAGGGTTGGCGATCTTCATCACCTTCTATATGACTGCCGGCATCAAGGTGGCCTACAAGAACGACATGGAGCACTTCTTCCATGACGTGCAGGGCGCCTTCGACCGCGAGGCGCTGGGCAAGCCGGCCAAGGCGACCAAGTCCATCGACAACATGATCCTCAAGGCCCGCGAAGCCTGGGGCGATGACAGCCAGGTCGGCTGGATCAATATCGAGAATCCGGGCGATGCGGCGGCGATGGTGCAGATCCGCAAGGCGGTGGACAAGAGCATGGTCAACGACCAGCGCACAGTGTCCTTCGATTCCGGCAGCGGTGCGCTGCTGCACGTTCAGAAGCCCTACAAACCGGGCTACAAGACCTACGCCTGGCTGACCGGCCTGCACATGGCGCAGTTCGGCAACGACCTGCTGCGGGTGATGTATTTCGTCCTTGGCCTGGTCGGTTGCGTGATGGTCTTCGGTGGCTTGCAGGTGTGGGTCAGCAAGCGTGAAACCCGTGGTCACCGAGGCCTGGCGCTGGTGCGTACGCTCAATGGCGCGGTGTGTGGCGGCCTGCCGATCGCTTCGCTCGGCCTGCTGGCCGCGTCGCGTCTGCTGCCGGCCGACCTGCTCCAGCGCACCCGCTGGGAAGCCACCGCGTTCGTGGTGATCTGGCTGCTGGCGCTGGCCCACGCGCTGTTGCGCCGCGGCAGCCGCGTCATGGCCCGCGAGCAGTTCGTCGCCCTGGCGGCGCTCGCTGTTCTGTTGCCAGTCCTGAGCCTGTTCGGCCCTGAACCGGGCCGGGTGACGACGCATTTCGCCAATGGCGACTGGATGATGGTCGGCATCGATCTCGGCCTGCTGCTGATCGGCGGCCTTTGCGCCTTCCTCGGTTGGCGACTGGGGCAGGAGCGTGCCGAACCCGCTCGCGCGCGTCGTGCCCGCCATGAGGAGTACGCCTGATGCTGCTGGTCTTCGGTCTCAACCTGTTGGCACTGGCGGCGGCCTGCCTGTCGCTGTCACGGCATCATCGTGATCTGTTTGGTAGCGCGCCTTCGGCGTCCCGCGTGCGTCTGTTGCGTCTTGCCGCGCTGGTGGATGGTGCGCTGGCGCTGGCCTATGCAATCCATGTCATCGGCGTTGAACTGGGGATCGTCTACTGGGCGTGTCTGCTGATGATCGCCGGCGCAGTGCTGGTCCTGCTGCTGGCCTGGCGGCCGCGCTGGGCGTTGCCGACGGCGGCGGTGATGCCGGTGATCGGGGGCGTGCTGGCCGTACTCGGCTGACGCCGGCCTTGCCGGCGGATCGCGGGTACACCAGAGTGCGAGGCTCAATGAGTCGCTGGTGTGATGCTGCCCCGGCGCATTCGCTGGCGAGCCGTTCAGGACTCAACCTGTAGGAGCGGGCCATGCCCGCGAACCGTATACCGCCAGGTATACGGCCGGATCCTTACTCCTCGAACGCCTGCCGATACTCCCCCGGCGTTCCACCTACCACCGAGCGGAAGCGGTTGGCGAAGTGGCTGGCGCTGGAGAACCCGCAGGCCAGGGCGACCTGGCTGAGCGGCTGACGGGTGTCGCGCAGCAGGCGTTGCGCCAGGGCCACACGGCGGGCCAGCACGTACTGATGCGGCGGCATGCCGAAGCTTTCGCGGAACATCCGCGCGAAGTGGTATTCCGAGAGCGCCGTCTGCATCGCCAGTTCGCCCAGCGACAGCGGCTGGTCCAGTCGTTGCTCGATGTAATCCGCTACCCGCTTGCGCATGGTCGGTGCCAATCCACCCTTGAGCTTCAGTCCTTCCCGCAGGCCGACCTGGTTCAGCAGCAGATGATCGATCAGGTCATGGGCCAGCGTGCTGGTGCGGATACGTTCGCCCGGCTCGTGCCAGTCAAGCTTCACCAGTTGGCGGAAGCGCGCGGCCTGCTGCGGGTCGTCGAGGAAGGTGCGTTCATGCAGTTGCAGTTCGCGCGGCTCGCGGTCGAGCAGGCGGATGCAGCCGAGGGAGAACTGTTCCTGCCCGATGTAGAGGTGCGCCAGGCGGATGTCGCCGTTGACGATCCAGGCCGACTCGGCGCCGGCCGGCATTACGCAGAGTTTATCCGGCGCGCCGGTGGTGCCGGGGGCGCCACGGCGGAAGGTGCCGGTGCCATCGTTCAGGTAGCAGGACAGCGTGTGGTGGCTCGGCGCGTGGTAGTCGCGGGCGTCATGGCTGTTGCTCCAGATCGCCGCGGACAGCCCGTCGCCCAGCTCCGCGCAGCGCTCCAGGCGGGCGTTGGGCGAGGCGTTCATCGACTGGAAGACTTCGAGCTGTGAAATGGCTGACATGGGTATTCCTCTGTTGCCTTCACTCTACCCGCGCGGCCGCGCCTTGCCAGCCCGGTTGTCGCAATAAGCGCAAGAATCTGCAAGCCGGTGCCGGGCCAGGGCGGGAGACTGTCTCCCCAGTAATCCGGAGACCGCCATGAATCTCTCGCTCTACCTGCTCACCGTACTTATCTGGGGCACCACCTGGATCGCCATCAAGCTGCAGGTCGGCGTGGTCGCCATTCCGTTGTCCATCGCTTATCGCTTCAGCCTGGCAGCGCTGGTGCTGTTTGCCCTGCTGTTGGTTTCCAGAAAGCTGCAGCCACTGGGGCGGCGTGGGCAGGCGATCTGCTTCGCCCAGGGTCTGTGCCTGTTCTGCGTGAACTTCCTGTGTTTCTACACCGCGAGCCAGTGGATCCCCAGCGGGCTGGTCGCCGTGGTCTTCTCCACCGCCACCCTGTGGAATGCGCTGAATGCGAGGATTTTCTTCGGCCAGCGCATTGCGCCCAACGTGCTGGGCGGTGGCGCTTTCGGCCTGGCGGGGTTGGCGCTGCTGTTCTGGCCGGAGCTGTCCGGGCACCAGGCGACGCGGGAGACCTTCTACGGACTGGGCCTGGCGCTGCTCGGCACGCTGTGCTTCTCGGCCGGCAACCTGCTGTCGAGCCTGCAACAGAAGGCCGGGTTGCGGCCGCTGTCGACCAACGCCTGGGGCATGCTCTATGGCTCGCTGATCCTGCTGGCGATCTGTCTGGTGCAGGGCGTGCCGCTGACCTTCGACGCCAGCCCGCAGTACGTCTGGTCGCTGCTGTACCTGGCGATTCCCGGATCGGTGATCGGCTTCACCGCCTACCTGACGCTGGTGGGGCGTATGGGGCCGGAGCGCGCGGCCTACTGCACCGTGCTGTTCCCGGTGGTGGCGCTGAACGTCTCGGCCTTCGCCGAGGGCTACCAGTGGAGCCTGCCGGCGCTGGCCGGATTGGGGCTGGTGATGGCGGGCAACGTGCTGGTGTTCCGCAAGCCCAGGCCGGTGCTGCAGCCAGCGCGGGCGTGACGTCGGTCGGCGCAGGAATCCTCCTGTAGGAGCGGGCCATGCCCGCGATCGCGCGCATGGCGCGCTCCTACAGGTTACATATCAGGCCTTCCACACCTGCGGATTGACCAGATTCTTCGGCCGCTCGCCCCGCAGGGCGGCTTCGAAGTTGTCCAGCGCGCACTCGGCCATGGCCTGGCGAGTTTCGTGGGTGGCCGAGCCGATGTGCGGCAGGGTCACGGCGTTGGGCAGGGCGAACAGCGGCGATTCGGCCAGCGGTTCCTTTTCGTAGACGTCCAGGCCGGCGGCGAGGATGCGTTTCTCCTGCAGCGCTTGCACCAGCGCAGCTTCGTCGATCACCTGGCCACGGGCGATGTTCACCAGGATGCCGCTGGGTTTCATCAGCTCCAGCTCGCGCTTGCCGATCAGCTTGCGGGTTTTGTCCGACAGCGGCACCACCACGCAGACGAAATCCGCCTCGCCCAGCAGCTCCTCGAAGCCGCAGAAGCGCGCATTGAACTCCTGTTCCAGCTCCGGCTTGCGGCTGTTGCCGTGGTAGAGGATGTCCATGTTGAAGCCGAAGTGGCCGCGACGGGCGATGGCTGCGCCGATGCGGCCCAGGCCGAGGATGCCAAGTTTCTTGCCGTGCACGTCGACGCCGAAGTGCTGGGCGTCCACGGTGCGTTTCCACTGGCCGGCCTTGGTCCAGGCGTCCAGCTCGGCGGTGCGCCGGGCGGCAGCCATGATCAGGGCGAAGCCGAGGTCGGCGGTGGTTTCGGTGAGCACGTCCGGGGTGTTGGTCAGCGGGATGCCGCGCTGGTTCAGGTAATTCAGGTCGTAGTTGTCATAGCCCACCGAGACGCTGGAGATGACCTCCAGCTGCGTGGCCTGGGCCAGTTGCTTCTCGCCCAGCGGGCGGCCGACGCCGATCATGCCGTGGGTGGTCGGCAGGGCAGCGGCCAGCTGCGCGTCGACATCGCCCTGTTTGGGGTCGAGCACGGTGACGTTGAACTGGCTGCTCAGGCGGTCGAGGTGTTCCGGGGCAAGGCGGCTGAAGACGAAGACGTTCTTTTCATGGCTCTCGGACGGCTGGGAGGCGGGAGGGGGGTTAACCCTAACATTGCCGGACCAGAGCGGCGCAAGGCTTGCGTGCGCGGCGGGCGATTATCGAACGTGACAGGCTTTGTGTAGGAGCGAGCTTGCTCGCGAACCGCGTAGCGCCGAAGTCACTGGGAAATCCGTTCGCGAGCAAGCTCGCTCCTACAGACGCAGGAAGCTTCGGAGAGGGAAGGAGGGTGGGTTCGCGGGCAAGCTCACTGAACACCGGGGTAGGGAGTTACACAGTGAGCTTGCCCGCGAAACACGGCGAAAAGGGTGGTCAGGGTCCCACATCGGCGAGCCCGGCGCCATCGGCCTGGAGCACACCGGGGAGATTTTCCCGCAGGTACGCGACCCAGGTCTTGATCTTCGCGTCCAGGTACTGGCGCGAGGGATACAGCGCGTAGACGTTGAGGATCTGCAGCTTGTAGTGCGGCAGCACGCGCACCAGCGAGCCATCGCGCAAGCCATCGATGGCCGAATAGACGGGCAGGGCGCTGATGCCCATGCCCGAGCCGATGGCTTCGGTCATCGCATCACCGACGTTCACCTGGAAGGGCGAGGGGCCGAGGGTGATCATTTCCTGGCCGTTGGGGCCGTCGAACAGCCACTTGTCCAGCGGCAGCACGGGGCTGATCAGGCGCAGGCAGTCGTGCTCCATCAATTCCGTCGGGGTCTTGGGCGTGCCGCGCCGGGCCAGGTAGTCGGGCGAGGCGCAGAGAATGCTGTAGGTCTCGCCGATGCGCTGGGACACCAGGCCCGAGTCGGGCAATTCGGATGCGACCACGATGGCCACGTCGAAGCCTTCGTCGAGCAAGTCCGGTACGCGGTTGGCCATGGTCAGCTCGAAGGTCACGTCCGGATGCAGCTGGCGATAGTTGGCGATGGCGCGGATCACATAGTGCTGGCCGATGCCGGTCATCGAGTGCACACGCAGGCGACCTGCGGGGCGGGCGTGGGCGTCGCTGGCCTCGGCTTCGGCTTCTTCGACATAGGCGAGGATCTGTTCGCAGCGCAGCAGATAGCGCTGGCCGGCCTCGGTCAGGGCGATCCGTCGGGTGGTGCGGTTGAGCAGGCGGGTCCGCAGGTGGGACTCCAGATTGGCGACCGCGCGGGATACGTAGGCGGTGGTGGTGTTCAGCTGCTGCGCGGCGGCGGTGAAACTGCCGGTTTCCGCGACACAGGCGAACGCACGCATGGTCTGCAGTGTGTCCATTGGGGCCTCGTCAGTGGGGCGTCTGTCCCGGATGGCGACGCCAATGAAGCGATACGTCGTCGCCGGCGGCATGTCCTTGATGGGTGGCAATGCGCGGAGCAGAGCGGGGGCGGCCTATTGTCACATGGATGGCGACACACATTGTTTCATTATCGGTAATAAACAATCACAAATCAGCTGGCTTATCCGTTCCCTTTCCCATCCCTAGAATTCAATCGCCGCAACTGGCTTTGCCGGCTCTCCACGCTTAAAAGCCCCACGCTGAAAAGCTAGACCACTTCCAGGACCTCCACCGTGTCGCGTCACCTCGTGAAAGGACTGACGTTCGTCGGCTCCTTTGTCATTTTTTCAACAATCGCCGGATGTATCAGCACCAACGGCATCGCCCCGCAGGAACAGCGCCTGGGCGACACCGAGCTGGCCACCGACGCCGCCATCGCGCACGCCAACCAGGAAGCTGGCTGGCCGGCTGAGCAGTGGTGGCGCGCCTATGGTGATCCGCAGTTGAATGCCTGGGTGCAGACCGCGCTGGAGGGCAGCCCGACCCTGGCCCAGGCCGAGGCGCGGGTGCGCATGGCCATGGCCATGGCTGGCATCGCCGAATCCGCCGAGTCGCCGCAGATCGGTGTCGACGCCTCGCTGACCCGCCACCGCTGGCCGACCGACTATTTCTACGGCCCGGGCGACCTCGCCGACAGCACCACCTTCAACAACAACGCCGCCCTGGGCTTCAGCTACTCGCTGGACCTCTGGGGCCGCGAGCGCAGCAACACCGAGCGCTACGTCAACATCGCCAAGATGACCGCCGCCGAGGCGCGCATGGCCCAGCTGGAGCTGGAGAACAACATCGTCCGCGCCTACATCCAGCTGTCGCTGCAATACGCCAAGCTGGACATCGGCAAGGCCATGCTGGCGCAGCAGCAGGGTATCCTGGCCCTGGCCCAGCGCCGCCTCGACGGTGGCATCGGCACGCATTTCGAAGTCAGCCAGGCGGAAGTCCCGCTGCCGGAAACCGAGCGCAAGATCGAGGCAGTGGACGAGGAAATCCAGCTGACCCGCAACCAGATCGCCGCCCTCGCCGGCAAAGGCCCCGGTGCCGGCGCTTCGATCCAGCGTCCGAGCCTGAAGCTTGCCGAAGGTCCGGGGCTGCCCAGCAAGCTGCCGATGGAACTGCTCGGCCACCGTCCGGACGTGGTCGCCAGCCGCTGGAAGGTCGCCGCCCAGGCCAAGGGCGTGGACGTTGCCCGCGCCGAGTTCTACCCCAACGTCGACCTGGTCGCGAGCATCGGCTACAGCGCCGTCGGTGGCGGCGTACTGGAGTTTCTCAACGCCGAGAAATTCACCTATGGCGTCGGCCCGGCCATCTCTCTGCCGATCTTCGACGGTGGTCGCCGCCGCTCGCAGCTGAGCCAGGAATCCGCCGGCTACGACGCCGCCGTGGCGCAGTACAACCAGACCCTGGTCAACGCCCTCAAGGGTATTTCCGACCAGCTGATCCGCATGCACTCCATGCAGCTGCAGGAAGGCTTCGCCGCCAAATCCGTGGCTTCGGCGCAGCGTACCTACGACATCGCCACCAAGGCGTACCGTGGCGGCCTGACGGATTACCTCAACGTGCTCAACGCGCAGACCCGCCTGTTCCAGCAGCAGTTGGTGGAACAGCAGGTCCGCGCCGCCCGCCTGGCCACCCACGCCGGCCTCGTCGTCGCCCTGGGTGGCGGCCTGATGGACAAGCAGGAAGGCCCGAAAGAGGCGAAGATGGTTCCCGAGACCGTCGACGTGCGTGCGGAGCAGGGAGCCGGGCGCTGATATGGCGGCGAACGACTTCAGCGCCCACCCGGCGCCGCTGGACGCTCTGCGTCGCGCGCTGCTGGAGTGGGGCCGCAGTGACGGCGTCACCTGGGTGTACATCGCCAAGGTGCTGCTCGCCGCGTTGCTGACCCTGTGGCTGGCGATGCGCCTGGAGCTGCCGCAGCCGAGCACGGCGACCATCACCGTGTTCATCGTCATGCAGCCGCAGAGCGGCCAGGTCTTCGCCAAGAGCTTCTACCGGATTCTTGGCAGCGTGGTCGGCCTGACCGTGATGGTCGCGTTGATCGCCATCTTCGCCCAGCAGCGCGAGCTGTTCCTGCTGGTTTCGGCGCTTTGGATCGGCCTGTGTACCGTGGGCGCCGCGCGCTACCGCGACTTCCGTTCCTACGCCTGTGTCCTCGCCGGCTACACCGCCACGCTGATCGGCCTGCCCGCCACCCTGCACCCGGAGGCCGCGTTCATGTCGGCGATCTGGCGCGTGCTGGAAATCAGCCTGGGGATTCTCTGCTCCATGGTGGTCAGCGCCACGCTGTTCCCGCAGACCTCCAGCACCGCCATGCGCAGCGCGTTGTACCAGCGTTTCGGCGCCTTCGCCGGCTTCGTCCTGGACAACCTCGGCGGCGGCGAGCGGCCGAAGTTCGAGGCGGCCAACGTGGCCTTCGCCTCCCAGGCCGTGGGTCTGGAAGCGCTGCGCAGCGTTACCCGTTTCGAAGACCCGCACATGCGCCTGCGTTCGGGCCGTCTGTCGCGCCTGAACAACGAGTTCATGGTCCTCACCACCCGCTACCACGCGCTGCACCAGCTGCTCTCGCGCCTGCGTGCGCAGGAGGCCGAAGCTGTGTTGCGCGCCCTGCAACCGTGTCTGGACGAGTTGACCCAGGTGCTCGCTCCGTGGCGCGGCCAGTCGGTCACAGACCGTGACGCCGAGCGCCTCGCTGCACAACTGGAAAGCCACCGCACGCGGATGATGCAGTGCATCCGCTCCGGCCGTGCGCAACTGCTCGCGGAGCAGGACGAGCCCTCCGCGCTGCTGGACTACAACACCGCCGGCGAGCTGCTCTACCGCCTGGCCGACGACCTCTACAACTACGCCCTGACCCACGCCTCCCTGGCCGCGCACAAGCACGAGCGGGAGAACTGGAAGCATGGTTTCTCGCCCAAGGCCAACCTGGTCGCCTCGCTGGTAGCCGGCGGGCGTACCGCGCTGATGGTGCTGGTGTTCGGCATCTTCTGGATCGAGACCGCCTGGCCCAGCGGCAGCACCTTCGTGCTCAACGCCGCTGCCGTCGCCGCGTTGGTCTCGGCCGCACCGGACCCGGCGAAGATGGCCATGCAGATGGCCGTGGGCACCTTCTTCGCGGCGATCCTCGGCTTCTCGGAAACCTTCTTCGTGTTCCCGCACCTGGACGGCTTCGCGCTGCTGGCCTTCGCCCTGGCGCCGGTATTCGCGGTGGGCGCGTTCTTCTCGATCAAGCCCAAGTACGCCGGCTACGGCCTGGGCCTGCTGGTGTTCTTCAGCTTCGGCGCGATCCCGGCGAACCTCACCGTCTACGATCCGGGCCGCATGCTCAACGAGTACATCGCCCTGGTGCTATCGCAGAGCCTGGCCGCGGTGGTCGCCGCGGTGATCATGCCGCCGACCAGCGCCTGGCTGTGGCGCCGCCTGGAAAAGGACCTGCGCCTGCGCGTGGTGGAAGCCATCAGCGGCAAGCTCGACGGCCTGGTTTCGTCCTTCGAGAGCGGCACCCGCGACCTGCTCAACCAGGCCTACGGCGTTGCCGCGCGCAGCCCGCAGATGCAACGCCGCCTGCTGCGCTGGACCTTCGTGGTGCTGGAGATCGGCCACTCGATCATCGAACTGCGTGTCGAGCAGGAGAACCTGCCGAGCGAGCCTTGCTACGCCGAGTCGACGCCCTGGCGGCAGTCGATCCGCGCCATGGGCCGCGCGCTGATCCGCCTGTTCGTCAAACCCTGCGAAGCCAACCGCGAGCGTGCCCTGGCCGCCGTAGAGCAGGCCATCGACTGCGTGAAGACCACTGACGAGCCGCGCGCACCAGACTTCGAAAGCTCGCCGCTGCGCCGCGTGCTCAGCTACCTGCACTTCATCCGCAGCAGCCTGCTCGACCCGCAGTCGCCGTTGCGCGATGGCGAAACCTCTTCTGGAAGATCGACCCATGTTGCCTGACCTGCCCCGCGAGATCGCGTTCCACGGGGTCTACATGCCGACCCTGACCCTGATGTTCCTCGTCGCCGCGCTGCTGTGCTGGGGCATCGACCGCCTCTTCGCCTCCATCGGCCTGTACCGCTTCACCTGGCACCCGGCGCTGTTCCGCGTGTGCCTGTTTGCCTGCCTGTTCGGCGGCCTGTCTCTCACTATCTATAAGTAACGAGCGTGCACCCATGACTCTCAAATCCATCATCAGCCTGCTGGCGACCCTGATCATCCTGGCGGTCGCCGCGTTGATCGGCCGCGCCCTCTGGGTGAACTACATGGATACGCCCTGGACCCGCGACGGCCGGGTGCGCGCCGACATCATCAACGTCGCCGCCGACGTCTCCGGCGTGGTGGTCGACGTACCGGTGCGCGACAACCAGCAGGTGAAGAAAGGCGACCTGCTGATGCAGATCGACCCGGACCATTACCAGATCGCCGTGAAACAGGCCGAAGCGCTGGTCGCCTCGCGCAAGGCCACCCTGCAGATGCGCCTGCTCAACGCCAAGCGCCGCCGCGCGATGGATGAGGAAGTGGTCTCCCGCGAGAGCCTGGATGACGCCAGCAACACCGCCGCCGCCTCCGAGGCCGACTACCAGCAGGCCCTGGCCGCACTCGACGCCGCCAAGCTGAACCTGGAACGCACCCAGGTGCGCGCCTCGGTGGACGGCTACGTGACCAACCTCAACGTGCACCGTGGCGACTATGCACGCGTGGGCGAGGCGAAGATGGCCGTGGTCGACGAGAACTCCTACTGGATCTATGGCTACTTCGAAGAGACCAAGCTGCCGCATATCCGCGTCGGCGACCCGGCCGAGCTGCAACTGATGAGCGGCGAGCGCCTGAAAGGCCACGTCGAGAGCATCGCCCGCGCCATCTACGACCGCGACAACCCCGAGAGCCGCGAACTGGTGGCCGACGTCAACCCGACCTTCAACTGGGTGCGGCTGGCCCAGCGCGTGCCGGTACGCATCCACATCGACGAAGTGCCGGACGGCGTGCTGCTGGCGGCGGGCATCACCGCCACCGTGATCGTCAACCCGGAAAGCCGCAACGCGGAACATTCCGACGGCGCGGCTGCGGCGGCGCAGTGATCGGATCGGGTGAATGAAAACGGGAGCTTCGGCTCCCGTTTTCATTGGTGGACATCAGCCCAGCAGTGGCTGTACGCCGGCCAGCGCCAAGGCCTCGTGCAGGGTCGGCAGGATGCGTTGTGGCGGAACCAGGACGGTGATGCCGTGCCGCTCCAGGTCCTGGCGCAGGTAGTCGTTGACCCGCCCGAACACCAGCTGGATGCCCTTGCTCTGCAAGCGCTGACACAGCTCGCCCAGCGCACGGGCCGCCGAGTAGTCCAGGCTGGTGATGGCCCCGGCATCGATGATGAACCAGCGTAATTCGCCGGGAGCCTGGTCGACCAACCGATTGACCTGGTGGGTGAAGAGATTTTCGTTGGCGTAGAACAGGTCGGCGCCGAAGCGATAGACGATCAGCCCCGGTGAGGTCACCTGCCCGTACTCCACCGGCCGGGCCAGCCAACGCCCTTGCGGGCCCGGTTCGAGCATCTGGCTGTGGGGACGGTAGCTGTGGCGGACGTGGTGCAGCAAAGACAGCGCCATGGCCAGCAGGATGCCCTGCTCGACGCCCACCAGCACCACGGTCGCGGCGGTAATCAGGGCCATGCGGAACTCGGCTGGGCTTTCCGGGCGCATCGCCCGCAGCGCCTTCAGGTCGATCAGCCCGAGGCCGATGGTGAAGACCACGGCGGCCAGGACGCAGTGCGGCAGGTACTGCAACCAGTCGCTGAAGAACAGCAGGACCACTGCCACCACGGCGGCGAAGCCCAGCTGCGCCAGCTGACTGCGGGCGCCCGCCTGGTCGGCCATGGCGGTCTGGGTCGGGCTGCCGTTGACCACGAAGGCACCGCTCACCGCCGCGGCAGCGTTGGCGGCGGCCAGCCCCAGGATGTTCGCGTTCTGGTCGTCGTGCTCCTGGTAACGGTCAGCGAACACCCGGCTGGCAGCCGAGGCCTGGGCAAGGATCATCACGAAGCAGGCGAAGGCGATGGGAAGCAGGTCGAGCCACTGTTGCCATGCCAGGCGCGGCAGGACCAGCGAAGGCAGGCCGCCGGCAATGGGGCCGAGCACGGTGATGCCGTGGCCGGCAAGGTCGAAGCGGGCGCTGGCAGCGATACAGCCCACCAGTACCAGCAACGGGATGGGGAGGCGCGGGCACCAGCGTTTGGCCGCCAGCAGGACGACAACCAGCGGCAGGGACAGCGCGAGGGTCGGGCCGTGTGCCAGCAGCAGGTGGCTTGCCAGGTAGAGCGCCTGGTGAACGCTGTCGCGGGCCGTTACCTCGATGCCGAGCAGGTCGCCGCCCATCGCCAGAGCGACCTGCACACCGACGCCGGCAAGAAAGCCGGTGAGCACGGTGCGCGAGAGGAAATCAGCGAGGAAGCCCAGCTTCAGCAGTCGCGCAATGAGCAGCATGCCGGCCGTCAGCAATGCCACCCCGGCGGCCAGCGCCAGGTACTCGGCGCTGCCACCGGGGGCGATGCCGGACAGTCGGCTGGAAAAGATGGTGGCGGTGGCCGAGTCCGCCGCCACCACCAGATGGCGCGAGGCGCCGAACAGCGCGAAAGCCACCAGCGGCAGCAGGGCGGTGTAGAGGCCGACCACCGCGGGCATCCCGGCAATCCGGGCGTAACCCAGCAGCTGCGGGATATCCATGGCGGCCAGCGACACGCCGGAAAGGACATCGCGCCAGCCGCGCGTGCGGGAGAGTGGGCGAATACCCGGGAATAGCTTCATGGAACCATCCGTCGATCGATGCGCCAGGGGCGATGGCGCATTCGAACAGTTGCCCGGCCGACAGGGCAACGCCCGCTTTCCCCGATGCTCATCGGATCGTCCGGATTGCGCAGTGGGAACGGCCGCTGGCGGTCAGTCGTCCCGCTGCAGCCGGTTCTTGTAGCTGCCGCGAATATTCATCGCCGCCAGGCACAACTGCAGCAGCACCAGCGCATAGGCCTGGGCGGGAATCCCCAGGCGATCCACAGCGCGTTGCTGGCGAGGAATACCCAGAAGCCGACCTTGCGCCGTTTGCGGTCACGGGAACCGACCAGCCAGGCGGCGAGGACGGTGACCAGCATGGCTGGCCATTGCAGCAGGTCGATCAGCGCGTTCATGGGGGGGCGAACTCAGGCGATTGTCCTGAAATCAGACCAGCCCCGGCGCGGCAAAGTGCGGACGAACCGGGTAGCCATCGAGCAGCGCATTGGTCTTTTCCGCGTCCAGTTCGCCGTTGAAGGGCACGCCCAGCGCCTGGCGGTGAATGCCGGTGGACGCCAGCCACAGGGTGTCGATGCGCGCGGCCAGCGCGCCGGGGACGTCGGTCACCAGCGAGTCACCAACGAACAGGATGTGCTTCGCTCCGCGCGCCTCGAGCTGTCGCTGGGCGATGCGGAACGCCGATGGGTCGGGCTTGCCGTACCAGTGAACCTTGCCGCCTTCCTCAGCGAAGGCCTCGGCCAGGCGGCCGGCGCCGAACACCGTCTGGCCGCCGGAAACCACCACGCGGTCGGGGTTGGCGCAGAGGAAGGGCTTGTCGGTGGCGCCGCGCAGCGGGGCGAAGCGTTCCTCCAGTTCGTCCTGCGGGAAGCTGCCGACGCCGAGGATCATCGACGCGGCCTGGATGTCGTCACAGAGGCGCTCGCGGATATCCGCCGGCCAGGTGGTCAGGGCATCGCCCACGCCGACGGTGTAGATACCTCCGCGCTGGAATTCCCGTTCATGGGTAAAGGCGTCGATGGCCAGCTGGCCGGAGGTGGTGATGCCGGCGAACAGCTCGCGGGAGACGCCCAGGCGCACCAGGGTGTCGGCCATTTCCGGGACGCTGCGCGAGGCGTTGCTGAGGAACCACACCGGCTTGCCTTCAGCGGCGCGGCGGGCGAGCCAGTCGAGGGCGCCGGGGAACACGTCGACACCGTCGATCAGCACGCCCCAGAGGTCGAGCAGGAAACCGTCGTAGTCGGCGCAGAAGGTATCCAGGCCGGCGTGGTCGATGTAGCGGGTGTGGGTGACGGCGCTGAAGCGGGAGGTGGTCATGGCGTGCCTGTGCAACGGTGGGAGTGCGCCCACGTTAGCGCACTCTTGCCATGACGGTGTGACAGATACGCCGATCAGTGCGCCGGGTGCAGCACGCTGTCCTCACCGAAAGTGTCCGCCAGCCAGCCCTTGAGCTGGCAGCCGGCGAACGCCGAGGTGCTGCACTCGCCGCTGGCCAGGGCCTGTTGCAGCTGGCCAATGTCGGCCTTCTGCACGTAGGCGATGGCGTCGGTCATGTCGTCTTCGGTGCCGAAGCCGCCCTGGGTCATTTCCTTGAGCGCATCTTCCTTGCTCCAGCCCTGGATCACCGTGCGGTACATGGCGGCGAACAGGCCGGTGCGGTCACGCCCATGCTTGCAATGCATCAGCACCGGGCCGTCCTGCTCGGCGCTCTGCAGGATGCGCAGGACCTTCAGTACGTCGGCGTCATCGACGCGGTCGGCGTGGGTCGGGAAGCTCACCGCCACCAGGTCGTGCTGGCCGATCCATTCGCGGTCATCGTCCTTGATGAAGCTCACCACGGTCTTCACCCGCAGGCGCTGCAGCTCGGGCAGGTCGGTGCTGTCGGGCAGGGCGCTGCGATAGAGGGTCGGCGACATCTGGTAGAGGTTGAACGATTTGTCCACCGGTTTGGCCCAGTCGGCCGGCGTCTCGCCAGCGGCCAGGGCGAGCGGACTGATGCTCTGCAGTGCAGTGCCCAGCAGGACGGCGGCGATGGCGCCACGGAGAATCGAAGGCAGGGACATGGGGACTCCTCTAAGGTCCGCGTCACCTTAGGTGGAGGCCGGTTGTGCCCGAATGAAAAGCAGGTGAAGAAAGCGTGAAGCTCGCTCAGCGTCGCTCAGCGTCGCTCGGCAGGCAGGAAACGCACGAGCACGCCGGGGCGGAAGAACCACCAGACGCACAGCGGATAGCACAGGTAGTTCAGCGCATAGATCAGCAGCGCCGCCGGACTTGGCGTGTTCTTCCACGCGGCCATGCCGACCAGGAGGGCGTAGAGCACTGCCAGCCCACCGCCGTACAGTGCGGTCAGCCGCCAGCGTTCGCCGGCTTCCGCCAGGCGCTTGTGTCGACGGGCGAACCAGAAGGCCATGGCGGCGGCAATCACGGCGGCTACCAGCAAGGTTGCTGGCACGCCGCCGACCCGCAGCAGCCCGCGCGCCACCACGTTGAGGAAGAAGGCGGCGAGGATGCCGGCGAGGGCGAGGTAGCGGACCGGGTAAGTCATCAGACCCCCTTGAGCAAGTAGGCGCCGATAAACAGTAGCGCGCTGCTGGTCATCAGTGTGATGGCGAAGGCGCGGCCGTCGGCGAGATCGGCCATCAGGCCTTGCCACAGACGATTCGAGGTGGCGGCAGCGTTCTTCACCTCGCGATTGCGCAGCAGGCCGGCACTGTCATGGGTGCCCTTGAGCATCAGCGCGGCCAGCGCGCAGCAGGCGAAGCCGACGTAGATCGTGGTCTCGCACAGGGCCGTTGCGCTCAGCTCGCCCCGGTACGCCGTCACGCCGATGGCCACGGCCAGTTGCAGCAGGAGGAACGGCAGGAGGATGCGGCCGATGCGGAAGAAGAAATGCTTCATAGCGATCCGTCGAGGCCGAAGCGCTTCTTCAGTACCTTGTCCAGCAGTCCGGTGGGCAGCCAGCGCGAGAGCAGCGGCAGGGCCCGGCTGCCATTGCCGATGCGCACCAGGCGTGGGCGCGGGGACTTCTGTGCGGCGGTCAGCAGCGCGCGGGCGAAGTCGCCGGCCGGGGTAGGTTTGTCCTGGGAGGCGGCGGCGCGTGCCTGGATGAACTGACGCAACGGCCACCAGGCGGAATCCTCGCTGACCACCGCGGCCATCTCGCGGCTGGCGTTGGCGCCGAAGTTGGAGGCGATGGCGCCGGGCTGGACTTCCATCACCTCGATGCCGAAGGGGGCCAGTTCCAGGCGTAGCGCATCGTTCAACGCATGCACCGCAGCCTTGGAAGCGCAGTAGGCGCCGGCGAAGGGCGTGACCAGCACACCGGAGACGCTGCCGATGTTCACCACCAACCCGCGCCGTGCGCGCAGCGCCGGGAACAAGGCGCGGGTGATGCCGACCACGGCGAACACGTTGGTCTCGAACTGCCGGCGGATCGCCTGGCTGCCGCCATCGAGCAACGGCCCCATGGCGCCGTAGCCGGCGTTGTTGATCAGCACATCGAGGCCGCCGGCTTCGCGTTGCAGCAGCTCGGCGAGACGCTCCACGGCGGGCTCATCGTTGACGTCCAGCAGCACGCCACGCAAACCCGCCTGGCCGAGGGCAGCGACGTCTTCATCGCGGCGGGCGGTGGCCCAGACCTGGTAACCGGCCGCCTGGAAGGCATCGGCGAGGGCGCGGCCGATACCGCTGGAGCATCCGGTGATGAGGGCGACGGGTTGGGGCATGGTCTGGCAGTCCGTGTCTGTGGGCGGGACTACCGTACCGGATTGTGCGGGGCAGGTGAATCAGTTGCCGAAGCGGCCGTTCACCCGTTCGGCGCGGAATTCCAGGGTGGCGGCGCGGTAGCCGGGGCGCAGCGGTGGCAGCGGCAGGCAGTCGCTCCAGCTGTCGCCGGCGAGCAGCGCGCCGGGGCCGCGGTAGCGCGGGGCTTCGTAGAGGTTCTCGGCGAGGTCGGTGGTGTCGCCGGGGCGGTAGGCGGCGACTTTCCAGCGCAGCTCCAGCAGCGGGCGGTTGGAGCCGTTCTTCAGGCTGACAGCCAGCGGACGGCCGGGCTGGCACTGCTCGGGCTGGTAGGCGATGCGCAGTTCCAGGTGCTCGAGCTGGCGGGCATCGCTGTTGTCCTGCCAGATGGCGATGGCAATCACACAGGCCAACCCGACCAGGCCGGCGCCGGAGATCGGCAGGGCGCGGGAGGGGTAGCGGATCAGCAGGATGATCCAGGTGGCGATCAGCAGGATGCCGTACAGCATGGAGCGCTCCGTGGGGGATGTGTGGATACCTTAGCAGGAGCTTCACGGCGGTGGTTGATGTCGCTCTATGCAGGAGCGAGCTGGCGATCCTGTTCAACACCGACGCTTACCGGTAGGAGCGGGCCATGCCCGCGATCGCGCCCATGGGGCGCTCCTACAGGTTGGCTCTGTCGGATTGGGGGGCGCAGGAGCGGGCTTTACCTCCAGCAGCGTCAAGGCAGAACACGAACGTAGGATGGCGTGGAGCGCAGCGATACCCATCGATGGCGGTGCCTGGGACAGCATGGGTATCGCTGCGCTCCCCCCATCTACGCAAGCGCTCGCCGCGGAAGACCGCTGTGTGAGGTTCGCGAGCAAGCTCGCTCCTGCGAAAAGCGGCTCCACACGCGGGCATAAAAAAGCCCCCGCACCGGAAGGTGCGGGGGCATTGGCGCTGATGGGGGAAGCGCCAGATCCTCGCGCGGACTCAGCGCACTACGGCGCGCAGTTCCACGTTCTCGGTGGTACGGCCGTAGACGTCTTCCAGACGCTCGATGTCGTCTTCGCCCAGGTAGCTGCCCGATTGCACTTCGATGATCTCCAGCGGGATCTTGCCCGGGTTGGCCAGGCGGTGCACCGAGGCGATCGGGATGTAGGTGGACTGGTTCTCGGTGAGCAGGAAGGTATTGTCGTCACAGGTCACCTGGGCGGTGCCGGAGACGACGATCCAGTGCTCGGCGCGGTGGTGGTGCATCTGCAGCGACAGGCGTGCGCCCGGCTTGACGGTGATGTGCTTGACCTGGAAGCGCCCGCCCATGTCCACCGAGTCGTAGGAACCCCACGGACGGTAGACCTGGCAGTGGTTCTGGGTCTCGCTGCGGCCGGCGGCGTCGAGCTGGTTGACCACCTTCTTGACGTCCTGCACGCGGTCCTTGTGGGCGATCATCATGGCGTCCTTGGTCTCGACCACCACGATGTCCTCCAGGCCGACCACGGACACCAGCTTGCCGTTGCCGTGCACCAGGCAGTTGTGGCTGTCATGCACCACCACGTCGCCCATGGTGACGTTGCCGTCGGCGTCCTTGTCGTGGACTTCCCAGATCGACGACCAGCTACCGACGTCGTTCCAGCCGGCGGCCAGGGGGACCACGCAGGCGCGGCGGGTCTTTTCCATCACGGCGTAGTCGATGGAGTTGTCCGGGCAGCACTCGAAGGTGGCGGCATCGATGTTGATCAGGTCGCCGTCGTGCTGGCTGCGCTCCAGGGCGAGCAGGCAGGTGTCGTAGATGTCGGCGTCGTGCTTTTTCAGCTCTTCGAGGAAGCGGCTGGCGCGGAACAGGAACATGCCGCTGTTCCAGAAGTAGCCGCCTTCCTCGACGAACTGCTGGGCACGGGCTTCATCGGGTTTCTCGACGAAGCGCTCGACGCGGATGACGCCGTCCGGCAGGCCGCGCTCATCGCCAGACTTGATGTAGCCGTAGCCGGTTTCCGGACGGTCGGCAGGCACGCCGAAGAGCACCATCTCGCCCTTTTCGGCAGCATTGGTGGCCAGTGCCAGGGCGCGCTGGAAGGCGCGCTGGTCTTCGATCACGTGGTCGGCCGGGAGGATCAGCAGCAGTTCGTCACGGCCTTCGGACATGAGCTTCATGGCGGCGATGGCGACCGCCGGAGCGGTGTTGCGGCCGAAGGGTTCGAGCAGGATGGACTGGGTCTTCAGGCTCAGCGCTTCGAGCTGCTCCTGGACGATGAAACGGTGTTCCTGGTTGCTCACCACCACCGGCGGCTCCATGCCTTCGAACACCAGACGCTCGAGGGTCTGCTGGAACAGGGTGTGTTCGCCGGTCAGAGCCAGGAACTGCTTGGGATACTGTTTGCGCGAAAGAGGCCAGAGTCGCGAGCCGCTGCCACCGGAAAGAATTACTGGGATCATCGGGTTTCTCCTTAAGCGTTTGCGTTCTGTCTGCCGAGCCGCGTCGTGCGGACCGGCTTGCGGTTTGGGTGACCTCTCCAGTGCTTGCCGTCGCTGCGGCGCACGGGTCTTGCTGCCGGTGTGGGGCCGGTCTTGTTGTGCTTTCGAAGGGTGATGAGGCTTGCCGAGAAGCCCCTCACCCCAGCCCTCTCCCAGAGGGAGAGGGGGCAGCTCGTGCCGGCTGATGCCGTGGTCTCCACTTGCGCAGTCCCAGTCCCCTCTCCCTCTGGGAGAGGGTTAGGGTGAGGGCGGGCCAGCCGGCGCATGGATCAGTCCGCCTTCACCGGACGCTTGACCCACACCGGGTTCAGCTTGCTGTCGCCGGTGACGTAGAGGCAGACCACTTCGCCGCGCTCGAGGGTGACCGGCTTGAGATCGCTGACCTTCTTCGCGCCGTCGAACAGCGCCAGGTTCACTTTCACCGGGTTGATCTCGCGGTCGCCGTGGCTCTGCGGGGCGACGTTGCTGACCACTTCGGTCTTGCCATCGGCGGTCTTCAGGGTGAGGGCCTTGCCGCTGAGGTTCTGTACGCGGACCAGGGCCTTCTGCTTGTTCTTGAACGGCGGCTCGGGCACCAGGCGCGGCTGGCCGCCGGGTTGGCTGACGAGGGTGTAGTAGGCGTCCGGATCGAGTTTCACCGGCAGGCTCTGGGAGCCGACCTTGGCGGTGTAGTTGCCCGGCGGGAGGAACTTGAAGTCACTGGAGCCCTGCGGGGTGATGTCGTTGAGCGTGGCGTTGCCGACGCTGACCGACAGCTCGCCGCTGCCGGCGTTGTAGGCCCGTACGAAGGACGAGCCCTTGGGTGCCTGCGGGCCGTACAGCGCGCCTTCACCACCGGCGAAGGCGCCGAAGGAGGCCGCGCCCAGGGCGATGGCCAGGGCGGACGACGTCAGGGTGCGAATGCTCACTCGGTTAAAGTTCTGTCGGTTCATGGGGTGTACCTCCGTCTTCTCTCTCGTGTGGGCACGGGAGGTGCCCTGTTCAGCGCTCATTGCGCCGTGGGTTCTTGGGATCACTGAGCGGCTGCCTGGTTGGAAGCCAGGCGTTCGTCGCGGTTACCGTCCGCACGCAGTTGCGCCACCCAGTCCTGGTTGAACTGGCTCAGGTCGCTGTGCATCGGCAGGTAGCGTTCGGGGAATTCCCACACCAGCAGCTTGGCCGGCGCCTTCTTGAAACCTTCGTCCTGCAGGAGTTCGAGCATCGGTTCCAGGGGGCCCTTGCCCTCCTTGGCGTAGTTGATGACGTCTGCAGAGAGCGCCTGTTTCAGGGCGCCGGCGAAGTTCCAGCGCGGGTTGGCGCTGTAGCTGGTGCCGACCAGGGCGACCTGCGGCTGGGCGCTGTCGCCGAACAGGTCGCCACCGCCGTCGCTGTCGTCGCTGGCGGCGGCTTCCTCGGCCGGATGGGTCTGGCGTTGCTGCAGCTGGTCTTCTTCGGGCAGCAGGTTGGTGAACAGCGGGTCCAGGGGCAGGAAGGTCAGCAGATCGCCCTTGTGTGCGCCGCTCTTGCCGGCCTCGGTGACGAAACTCTGGGTCGGCAGGTCGGCGCCCTGGCCTGCGCGGATGCTTTCGCCCAGGCGCTGGGCTACGGCTTCGGCGCCCAGCGGGGTCCAGTGGGTGTCGGTGCGCAGGAAGACCTGGCCGTTGTCCTTGGCCTTTTCCATCGTTTCCAGCAGCTCGGGCGCGGCCATGCCGGCCTGGCGGGCGCGCTGCAGGAAGTCGGTGTAGAGCGAGGCGTGCAGGGCTGCCGGCTGCTCCTTGCCGACGTACTCGGGATAGAGGCGGGTCTTGGCCGGGATAATCGCCAGCACCAGCTTCACGCCGCGGCGTTCCAGCTCCTGCTGCACGCCACGCACCAGTGCCCAGTTGTCGTCGAGTTGCTGCTGGGTCGGCGCGGGCTTGAACTCTTCATCGGTGAACAGCCAGCCGTCCTTGCCGATCACCACGCCCGGCCGGCCTTCGTCGAAGACGGTGTAGTCCAGCGCGGCCCAGAGGTTGGTGCCCAGGCGCTTGATGGGGAATTCGTCGTCGTAGTGGCCTTCGAAGGCGTGCGCCAGCTTGCCGTTGAGCACCGTGGTGCCCTCGGCGGCGGAGAAGCTGGGGAAAGCCTTCAGCGACCAGCCGGCAAGGCCCAGCAGCATTCCGCCGAAGGCGGCGATGTAGGCGTACTGCAGGGGTTTGCTGATCTTGGGTTGAGTGGTCGATTGCATGATCCGGCCTCGCTCAGAACTGGAAGTAGAGGAACGGCGAGTAGCTCTGCGCCGAGAGCTTGAGCACCGAGGCGGCGAACAGCAGGAGTAGGGCGACACGGGTGGCCAGCAGCGGCACCTGGGCGGCCCAGGCATTGACCGGGAGGGTGGCTGCACCACCCGTGGCCACTGCGATGGCGGCGGGACCATTGGCACTGCTCGCGTCAGTTTTCGCTTCGGCCTTGGGGGCCTTGCTCTGCATCGGCTGGTGGTAGAACTCGCGCAGGCCGAAGAAGGCGAGCACCAGGTAGGCGATCACCAGGGTGCCGACCTGCAGGCCGGTGAGGCTGGCGCGGTTGAGCTCGGAGAGCTGCCAGTCGCCGAAGCTGAACATGGCTTCGTACATACGCCAGGCCACGTGCAGGTTCTCGGCGCGGAAGATCACCCAGCCGACGATCACCAGCAGGAAGGTGAATACCCACTTCAGCGGATTGAGCACACGCGGCGCGGCGTTCACGCCCAGGGCGCGCTCGATGGCCAGCCACATGCCGTGCCAGGCGCCCCAGATGATGTAGGTGACATTGGCGCCGTGCCACAGGCCGCCCAGCAGCATGGTGAGGAACAGGTTGCGGTAGGTCTGGAAGGTGGTGCCGCGGTTTCCGCCCAGGCTGATGTACAGGTAGTCGCGCAGCCAGGTGGAGAGGCTGATGTGCCAGCGCCGCCAGAACTCGGTGATGGACTGGCTGATGTAGGGCTGGTTGAAGTTCTCCATGAAGCGGAAGCCCATCATCAGGCCCAGGCCGATGGCCATGTCGCTGTAGCCGGAGAAGTCGAAGTACAGCTGCGCGGTGTAGGCCAGCGCGCCGAGCCAGGCGTCACCCGTGGTGGGGTTCTGCAGGGCGAAGCAGTGGTCGGCCACCGCCGCCAGGGTGTCGGCGATGAACACCTTCTTGACGAAGCCCTGCATGAAGCGGGTGCAGCGCTTCGGCGAACTTGTCGACGGTGTGGGTGCGGTGATCGAACTGGTCGACCAGGTCCTTGAAGCGCAGCACGGGGCCGGCGATCAGGTGCGGGAAGATCGCCACGAAGGCCGCGAAGTCGATCAGGTTGTGCGTGGCCGGGGTATCGCCGCGGTACACGTCGATGATGTAGCTGATCGATTCGAAGGTGTAGAAGCTGATGCCGATGGGCAGCAGGATGTGGGTCAGCACGAAGGGCTGCATGCCCATCGATGTGATGATTTCGTTGAGGCTGTCGACGCCGAAGTTGGCGTACTTGAAGTAGCCCAGCACACAGAGGTCGACCACCACACCGAGGATCAGCCAGCGCTGCGCGGCCTTGGTGCGTACGCCGGCGGCGCCGATGCGCAGGCCGATCCAGTAGTTGAACACGGTGACGCCGGCGAACAGCAGGAGGAAGTCCACCCGCCACCAGGCGTAGAAAATGTAGCTGGCGACCAGCAACAGAAGGTTCCGGTAGCGGTTCCCGCTCAGGTAGTACAGGCCGAGGAAGACCGGCAGGAACAGGAACAGGAACACGTTGGAAGAAAAGACCATTCCGCGTCTCTCTCTGGAGCTTCAAACCTTGAGTGGCTCCGGACCTTCCGGCGTCTTCTCGACGCCCTGAGGAAAGGCCGGGGCAACCCGCCAATTCCTCCCCTGGTGGTGCTTAATCTGTTGCGCCCGCCCGCGTCTTTTTCGCGTGGGTCGGGTGGTGCTTCTCGCCGGTATTGCGGCGTTGGGGGTTCCCTCTCCCAGCCCTCTCCCTGAAGGGAGAGGGGGCCGCCCGGAGTTGCCGGTTGGCTCGATGTTTCGCTTGCTGCCGCTCAGTCCCCTCTCCCCTTGGGAGAGGGTTAGGTGCAGGGCTGTCTGGCCTTTCGTAGGGCGAATAACGCGAAGCGTTATCCGCCGTAGCTCCACGCCAGGTCCGTCGGCGGATAACCGCAAGCGGTTATCCGCCCTACAGGGAAGGTCGCTGTCTCAGCTCCCCGCCCCCTGCCGGTTGAAAACCTTGGTCACTTCACCCCCCAGGCGGAAGCTGTTGAACGGCTCCATCTTCTTCTTCCAGTCCTGGGTCTTGGGCGCGCAGCTGTAGAGCGCGCAGTAGGGTTCCAGCCAGGCGAACTTGCTGTTCTCCTTCAGGTCGGCCATGTCCTGGTCGTTGCCGGTTTTCTCGTCGAACGCGTCCTGGTCGTCCACGCCTTGCATCACGCGGTTGGCCAGACGCTGCAGGGCGCCGTTGTTTTCCTGGCGCAGATCGACGCCGTTGACCTGGGCGAAGGCGGCGATCATGGTCAGCGGCGGCAGCGAGTAGTTGTGGTACGACAGGGCGCGCTGGCGGCGCTTGAGTTCGTTGGGCAGGTAGCCGTCGTTGTCCACCTGGTTGGCGGCGACCTTGAACTCCTGCACCGACCAGTCGAACAGGTCGCGGCGGTTGGTCACCACGGCAGTGGACATCGCCGACCACGCGGCCCAGTCGGAGTGGTTGTTGATCTTCTTCAGCGGCAGGTCGCTCCAGTCGCGCACCACCTGGCTGCCCAGGGTGCTGAACCAGTTCTCGATCTCCTTCGACTGCTCGCCATAGGCGGCCAGTGGCCGGCTGCTGGAGAACTTCAGGCGCATGTAGGAGGACGACAGGCTGCCCAGCGCCCATTTGCGCATGGACTTGCCGGTGTGGTTGTAATCGCTGCTCTCCAGCGCGCCGGCTTTTGCCACGAATCCAGCCAGCTCATCGCGCAGTCAAGGTCGCCCTTGTTGCCGCTGCGCATGTACTGGGTGATGAGCTTGGTGGCGCCGCGCTCCATGTCGGTGATGTCCTTGATCTGGGTGCGGAACTCCTTGTCCGCCTCCGCGTTGAAGGTCGCGCGTGCCGAATCCGACCCCTTGTACTTGCTGGTGAATTGCAGGCTGCCGGTGTACGGCGTGGGCGCGGTGGGGCAGCTGTCCGCATCCTTCCTGCTGCCTTTGTCGCCAACGGCGGAGAAGTAGCCCGGCGGCGGCATCAGGTCGGCGGCGTAGGTGGTGCTTTCGCCGAACAGTGCGCCGAGTACCGCGATGGTCAGGCCAATGCGGGCGACGACGGGCGTCTTGATCTTGTGGAGGCTGGGCATGGTGTTCGTCCCTCGCTTCAGTTGGCGGCCACGTCGGCCGACTTGGCTTTGGGCGTCTGACAGAGCTTGGCCTCGACTTCCAGGCCCGCCGGCATGTCATCCGGCGCCTCGATCTCCAGGGAGAGGAACTGCTGGTTCGACCAGTCTTCGTCGTTGCGCAGCTCGAAGACGTAGCGTCCGCCGGTATCCACGGCCTTGGACTGCTCGATCTTCAGCTGCTCGCGACGACCGTTCATGTACCAGATGGTGTTCTTGAGCTCGTGCACGCCGGGGTCGGAATAGGTGACGTCGGCGGTGTAGCTGCCCGAGCGGATCGGCAGGGCGCCGCTGTTGAGCAGCACCTCGTTGCTGCCCGCGTGCAGCTTGACCTTGCGGCTGATGGCCGGCTTGCCGTCGGCGCAGCCGTTGTCCACCAGCGGCATGGCCTGGCGGTAGAAGCTCTTCTGCGCCATGTCGTAGTGGGTGGCGAATTCCCAGATGAGGATCTTCGGCGGCTTGTCGTGGAATTCCTTGCTGGTCATATAGGCCAGCAGGGAGCTGTCGAAGCCGCCGCCGGACACGGCGTTGTTGAGGATGTCGACCTTGCCGTACTGCTCCAGGAAGCCGGCGAAGTTGTACGCCGGGCCGCTGTTGGAGGTACCCACCAGTGCAACCTGGGCATCGCCGCCTTCACCGAACAGGTCGCCGCCGCCCGAATCGCCCACCGGCTCGGTCTCGAAGCGGTCGACGTACTGTGGCGCGTAGCTGCTGCCGCACAGCTGCGCGGCGGCCTTGTGGAAGGTGCCCAGCTTGGACAGCAGGCCCACGCGCTTGCTCTCGAATTCCTTCTTCGGAATGTCGTTGTAGGCGGGAATTTCCTTCAGGGTTTCGGCCACGATCTTCGCGCTGCGCATGGCGCCGTACGGGGTCCAGTGGTGGTCGCCCTTGAAGTAGTACGGGTGCTCCTGCTTCTCGTCGAACAGCGGGGAGAAGTCGGGGGTGTAGATGCCGGCCTTGCGGAACTGGGCGATGGTCGCCTGGTAGTTCTTCTTCGCCAGGTCGTAGTTGAAGCTGGCCTTTTCCTGCGGGTTGAGCTTCTCGCGGTTCACCAGGCCACGGGTGGGCTGGTAGACCACGACGAGATCGATGCCCTTGCGCTTGAGTTCCTCGCGCAGTTGCTTGAGCTCACGCCAGCCTTCGGCGCTGGTGCCGAAGTCGGTGCGCAGGTCGTAGGTGGTACGGAACAGCCAGTCTTCCTGGGCCGGCACCAGGTGGGTGAAGAAGCCCAGGTACTTGGTGTTGTACGCCGCGTCGTTGGAGGCGGCGGGGCACAGGCCGGCGGCCGGTTGCGCGGTGTAGCTGGGCGCGTCGGCGGCGCCGGCCTGCTGCGCGATGAGCAGGGCGGCGGAGAGGCCCGACAGGCGCAGCAGGTTGATAGTCAGAGTCTTCATGATTGTCGGGTCCTCAGTTCTGCAGTTCGGCCTGGCTTTCGACGGGGTCGATCAGCACCGCGCGTTGCTGGCGCACCAGCAGGTCCAGGATCTGGTCCTGCTTCTCGCCGAGCACGCCGTTGAAGGAGATGCCGGAGGATTTGGTCGGGCCGAGCATGGCCACCTTGTAGAGCTCCAGCGACAGTGGCGAATCCACCGACAGCGGGCCCGAGCCATTGCCGGCCAGCTTGCCGCCGACCACGATCAGCGAGACTTTGGTGTCGAAGGGGTCGAGGTCGATGTTGCGGTCGGTGTCGGTCAGGTCCTTGATGTGGCCGTAGACGCCGATGAGCTTGTTGCCCGCCGCGAGGTTCTCGTACAGGCGGATGTTCACGCTGTTACGGATGCGGATGCCGTGGCGCAGGTTGGCCAGCACCTGGTTGCCGTAGATGAGGTTGTCGCCGGACTCGTAGAGCGTGATGCCGTCGGAGTGGTTGCGGTACACCTTGTTGTAGGCCACCAGGTTGCGCTCGGAATTACGGTCGAGGACGATCCCGGAAAGGTGGTTGTCGTAGGTCTTGTTGTGGATGATCCAGCTGTCGTTGACCTCACGGGAAACGATGATGCCGTGCTTCTTCTTCGTCCCGTAGACGGTGTTCTCGGCGATGACCAGACGGTGCGAGCGGTCATGCGGGTCGATGCCGTAGACGATGTTGTTCTTGTAGGTGTTGCCGCGCACCACCAGGTCGTCGGCCTCGTAGCAGTAGAAGCCGTACCAGGCGTCCTCGAAGGTCGAACCGATCACCCAGCCTTTGGGGCGCGGGCGCTTCATGGTCTTGTCCATGCCCGGGCTGTACTGCGAGATGGAGATGCCGTAGGCCTTGGATGCGTTGTAACCGAAACTGGTGAAATGGCTGTTCACCAGGTAGGCCTCGGCGCCGCCCCAGGAGATCAGGAAGGGGCGGAATTCGTTGGGCGTCTTGTACCAGGCCGGTTCCTGCTTCGCCTCGTTCCAGGCGGTGACCTTGGTGTCACGCACGAACAGCTTGCCGTCGTTGACCAGGAACGAGCCGCGATCCTGGGACAGGCGCAGTTCCTTGACCTTGCCGTCGATCTCCAGGGTTGCGCCCTGGCTGACGACGATGGGCAGGCGGGCGATGAACACGCCCGGCTCGGTCTGTTCCAGGGCCGTCTTGGGCAACTTGCCGGCCAGTTCCGCGAGGCTCACGTAGCCGCCGTCGATGAAGATGGCCTGGGGCATCTGGCGCTGGCGTTTCACCCACTCGGCGAGGCGGTTCTTGCCGCCGGTGAATTCTTTCAGAGGCTGCTGCTGGACCATGCGTTCAACGCGGGCCTGGCCGCGCTTGTTGCGCTCGATCTTCTTCTCCACCGCCTCGGCGGTGTAGCCGGAGAGGTCGGGCAGCTTGGGCGGCTCCAGATGCAGCGGTTCGCTGGGGGCGGCGGTGACGGTGTAGTTGCCGGACTCCTTCAGCGTCTGGGTGTGGCCGGGTTCGGTGGCCGGGTGTTGTTCGGCGGGTTCGTTTGCTGCGCCTTTTGCGGTGGCAGCCTGGGGCTTGGCCGGGGACTGCGCCGCCCAGACCGGCGAGGTGGCCAGAAGGACGCTGCCTAACAACAGGCCGGCCCAGGGTGTGGCGGTCGACTTGCGCTGGCCTTGCGGCCCCCTCACCCCAACCCTCTCCCGGAGGGAGAGGGAGCTGATCGGAGTGGCCGGCTGGTACGGCATGCATCCTGGCGCCGGGGCGCCCCCTCTCCCTCTGGGAGAGGGCTGGGGTGAGGGCGCTGGAGCGGAGTAGGGGGCTCTGATGTTCATCGTCACACTCCTCAGAAGCGCCAGATCACATCGACGAAGGCGTGGTGCATGGTCGAGTCGACGTGGCTGCCGTAGGCGTCGCCGGGCTTGAACACGCCGCCACGGAAGCGGATCAGTGCCGACGGCTCGTCGATCGCCTGGCTCATCGAGGCCGGCAGCAGGCCCTGCTTGAAGTACTTGGTGACGACCAGGTCGACTTCCTGGCCGACGTCTTTCGAGTCGTTGACCATCGGTGCGGTGATGCCGCTGTTGCCGATGTCGGAGTCGCCGTCCACGCGCCAGAACTTGTGGTACACAAGGCTCGCGTCGTAGTCCTCGCGCAGTTGCCAGGAGCCGAACAGGGTGGCGTCCTGAAGGTTCGAGAGTTCACCGCGGAAGGCCTCGCCGAAGCGGTGCACGCGCGAGCGGGTGCCGGTGAAGTTGGAGCGGTTGCTTTCCAGGCCGGTCTGCTGGAACTGGTCCTCGCCGTCCTTGCCGCCGCCGCTACCACGGGCGTAGCCGATACCGGTCTTCCACTGCTCGTCGATGTTCCAGCGCAGGCCCAGGTCGACGCCGTAGGCGTTGACGTCGCCGCTCTGTTTGCCGGTGGCGATGCGGTCGTCGCCGACGGTGGTGCTGGTCAGGCGGTCGCGGTTGCCGGTCAGCCAGGTGGCGCTGGCCCAGTAGTTGAGCGGCATCTGCGAGCGGTAGTTGTAGGCGTCGCCGGTGGCTTCGATGCCGACCCAGGTGAGGTCCCCGGTGTAGGTCTTGTCGAGGCTGTCGATTTCTTCGCCCGGGTCCTTCAGGTGGCCGCTGTCATCGGCGTGGTGCAGGCGCAGGCCGACCCAGTGGTTGGGCGCCCATTGTGTGGAGATGTCGCCGAAGAGGTGGGTACGGTCCTTGTCTTCGGGCGCCAGCTCGGTGAGGTCGGTACGGTATTCGGAGAAGCGCTGGGCGACGCCGGCGTGGGCGCGCAGCAGGGTGGTGTCGAAGGTCCAGTTCAGGGCTTCGATGTTGGTGTCCTGCCATTGGCCGCTGTCGTCGCGCAGACGCTGGCGACCGAAGCGCAGGTGCTCGCCCGGATACTGGGTGAGGCCGGCATAGTCGACCCAGAATTCGCGCAGGGCCAGGTAGCTGTCGTCGCGCTCGCGGCCGTCGTCGCTGTTGTCGTCACCGTCGGCGCTGGCGTTGTCTTCCTGCAGGGTGTCGGTCTGGATGGTGTCGGTGGCGGTCACCGCCTGGCCCATGGTGTAGGCGCTCCAGTCGCCCCATTGGCCGAAGGCCCAGGGGCGTACGTCCAGGCCGAGGCCGTTGAGATCGCCGCCGTGGGCGGTGCCCAGGTCGCGGTCATCCTCGGATTCGGCGGTCACCTTGATGTCGATGCCGAAGTTCTTGGGTGGCTCTTCCGCGGCGTGGGCGAGGCTGCCGAACAGGGTGCCGGCGAGGCTCAGGCCAACGCCGAGCATGGCGGGGAACAGGCGGGCGCGGCGAACAGCAGAAGCCAGAGCACGCGGTTGAACGCCATCGACGAGAGCAAACAGCGGAGTGGTCATCGGGTCGGTGCGCTTCATAGATTTTCTTGTTCCTGGTTGTTCTGCAGAAGGCTGACGGTGGCTTGCCAGTTGGCGCCGCGAGCCTGTTCTTCACGCTTGAGCAGTTGTTGCGCGGCGCTGCGGTCGGCCGGCTGGATCTGCGGTTCGATCTGCGCCATCAGGTCGCTGGCGGTGGGCACCTGCTGGCGCTGGGCGAGTTCGCCGAAGACGTAGGCGTTGACCAGGTTCGGGCGCACACCGCGGCCCTGCGAATAGAGTTGGGCGAGGGCCATGTCGGCGCTGGCCTGGCCGGCACGGGCGGCGATGATCAGGTGGTCCACGGCTTTCTGCGGGTAGACCTGGCCGAGGAAGCCACGGCGGTAGATCTGGCCCAGGTAGTAGTGCGCCTGGGGCTCGCTGGCGGCGGCCTTGAGCAGGTGCTGCTCGGCTTTCTGCGGTTCCTGCGGGGCCCACTTGCCGTCGTAGTAGAGGCGCCCGAGCAGCAGCTCGGCGCGGGGCTGGGCGGCGTCCTGGGCCTTCTTCAGGTAGTCGAGCATCTGGTCGAGATCACCCAGGTCGGGGTTGTCGTATTGCAGTTTGGCGAGGCTGACCCAGGCGGCCGGGTAGGTTGGCGCGATCTCGGTGAGCAGCGCCTGAGCGGCCTGTGGGTCGGCGGTGCCGATGTTCGGATCGGCCAGCACGCCGGCCACCGATTCGACGCGCTCGGAGGGCACGCGGCCGGCCTTCCAGCCTGCCTTCAGCGCTTCGATGTGGGCTTTCTGCTTATCCGCGTTGCCCTGCTTCTGGTACACGGTGGCCAGTTCCATCCAGCACACGTCCATGCGGTTCAGCCAGCGCTGACAGACCTGTTCGACCTCGCTGAGATGCTGGTCGTAGGTGCCCTGGGTGCGGTACAGGATGATCTGCGCCAGGTCCGCCTGTGGCAGGCCCTGGGCGCGCCACTGGTCGATGCGCTGTTGCGGGTTCACGTTCGGCCAGGCCTGCGGGTATTGCAGGTAGAGCACGATCAGCGGCACCAGCGCGCTGTCCTCGCCTTCGTTGAAGGCGCGGGTCAGCAACTGCTCGGCTTCGCGGTGCTCGGCGTCGCTGCCGCCGGGCTTGGCCGCCAGCCATTTGCCCAGGCGGGCGCGGGCACGCGGCGAGCTTTCGGCGGCTTCGCGGTAGAGCTTTTCGGCGCGCGCCTGTTCGTCGGGGTCGCCAGTGGCGGCCTGCATGTCGGCCAGTCCGACCTGTGCGTCGGCGTAACCCAGGGTCGCCAGGGCCTGGAAGTTGGCCTGGGCGGTGGCGATGTCACCGCGCTCAAGAGCTTCCTGGGCCAGTCGCTGGTCGGGCAGGCCGGCGCAACCGGCGGCTGCGGCAATGGCCAGTGCCAATCCAAGGTGTCGGGCCAGTTCCGGGGCGTGTCGCAAGGCTGGTCGATTCATGCGGGCGGTCCTCTTAGCGGGCGGTGGCCAGGGCCATCGCCTTGTTCAGCAGGGTGCGGCCCGGCAGGCCGCCGATGCTGACTTCAGTCGGGCGGCCAGCCATCTGGCTGTCGAGCGGCTGGTCGGGGGTGATCTGCACGCGGATTTCCGAGGACAGGTCACCGTCCACCGGTGCGGTGCGCAGGATGCGGCCGCCGCGCACTTCGCTGTCGCCGGCGACCTGGAAGTTCACGTGGGTGCCGGGCGAAAGCTCGGCGGCGTTGCGGTAGGGGAAGCGCGCCTCGACGGTGGCGGTGCTGTCACGCGGGGTCAGGGTGAAGATCACGTCGCCCTTGTTGGCGAACTGGCCGTTGGCGACGCGCTGCTCGACCACGCGGCAGTCGCACGGGCTGGTCAGGGTGCCTTTCATCTGGTGGCCGAAGAGCTTCTCGATGTTGCTCGGGTTGAGCTGTTCTTCGGTCAGGTTGCCCTTGAGCAGGTCCAGCAGGTTGGCGGAGAAGGATGCGATCGGCGCGCCCTTGGCGACTTCCGCGCCGGGCTCTACCAGGCTTTCCACGGTGCCCTCGCGGGGCATGGTGATCTGCTGGTTGGCCACGCTGACCACGCCCGAGTCGGCATGGGTGACGAAGTACAGGTTGTAGATCTGGTTGAGGATCACCGCGAAGGCGCCGACACCGACCACGAAGATCGCGGTGCTCACGGTGACTGCGCGGAAGCGCCCGAAGAAGCCCATGCCACCGGAACCGGCACCGTGCTTGCGGGCCTTGGTGAAATTCTCGCGCTGCAGGGTGTTGAGCATGTCGCCCACGCTGACTACTTCACCGGCCAGGTAGGAGGTGATCAGGTAGCGCAGGGCGGCGATCTCGCGCGGCTTCAGGTGCTGGAACTCACAGCCCACGCGGCCGCTGTCGCGGTCATAGGAGCGCACCTGGAATTCCACTTCCAGGGAGAAGCTGATGCTGTCGATCTGGAACAGCAGCTTGCCCTTGTGCAGGTCGCCGACCTGGACCGGGGTGTTGTTCGCCGAGCTGAAGGCGAAGCCGCCGGCGGACAGGTCCAGCAGGCGCGCATCGACGCCTTCGCGGTTGCCACCGATGTAGCGGATGCGCGCGGGCAGCTTGACCCGTGCGTGCTGGCGCTGGGCTTCGGATTCATGCACGACATTGACGTTGACGGCGGTATTCATGGGGTCGAGTCCTGTTCGTAGCTAAAAGGGGCGTGGCTAAAGGGAGCCTTCAGACGATGGTCAGCAGTACGGCGACGAAAACGCTGGCCGCGGAAAAGGTCATGGCGCGCGAGGACCAGGTGTTGAACCAGCGCTGGAAGCTGGCCAGGCCGCGATCGAGCTTGGTGTTCTGGCGGGTCCAGGACTGCTGGTCGAGGCGGAAGAACACGTAGATCTTCACCAGGGCGCCGACGATCTGGTTGTAATAAAGAATCGCGGGGTAGGCCGGCCCGATGTGGTGGCCCGACAGCGACAGCAGCAGGGTCAGCACGAAGCGGGTGATGCCGATCCACAGCAGGTAGATGAGCAGGTAGGCGATGCTGTACTTGATGCTGGCGATGATCGCGGCGACCAGGCCGAGCAGGCAGGTCCACATCGACAGGCGCTGGTCGAACAGCACCACACTGGTGAACCAGCCCAGGCGTTGCGGACCCAGGGCCAGGGCGCGGGAGTTCTGCCGCAGGTTGTTGCCGTACCAGCGGAACATCAGCTTGCGGCTGGCCTTGATGAAGCTCTTCTCCGGCGGGTGCTCGACCGTGTTGATCGCCGCATCCGGCACGTAGAAGGTGTCGTAGCCCAGGCGCATCAGGCTGTACCAGCTGGACTTGTCGTCACCGGTGAGGAACTGGAAGCGGCCCAGGCGCCAGTGGTCCAGGTGGTCGCTTTCGACGTCGGTGATGAAGTCCGGATCGGTGACCACGGCGGCGCGGAATACCGACATGCGCCCGGTCATGGTCAGCACGCGCTTGGACAGAGCCATCGAGCACATGTTGATGTGGCGCTGAGCGAAACGCAGCTTGTGCCACTCGCTCATGATGTAGCTGCCGCGCACTTCGCAGAATTCGTTGGTGGTCAGGCCGCCGACGTTGGGGAAGAGCTTGAACCAGGGCACGGTCTTCTTGACCACGCCAGGCTCCAGCACGGTGTCGCCGTCGATCACTGCGACCACCGCGTGCTCGTCCGGCAGGTGGCGGGAGATCGCGCGGAAGCCGTGGGCCAGACCGTCGCGCTTGCCGGTGCCGGGGATGCGTACGAAGTCGAGTTCGACATGGTCCGGCGGGTTGAGCTTCTGCCACTGCTGCTTGATCAGCACCTCGTCGGACATCTCGACGATGGAGCACACCACGGTGGTGGGGTAGCCGCAGGCAATGGCTTCTTCGATGACCGAGCGATAGACCATGGAGGTGGTCAGCGCGTCGATACGGAAACTGGTGACCATCAGGTACACGTGGGACGGGTCGGCCGCGTCGCCGAGCTTGCGCACCTTGCGACGGTAGTGCGGGTAGACCCCATAGAGGAACAGCATGCCGCGCAGGAAGTGCAGGCCGCCCATGGAATAGCGCCAGATACCGACCGCGCCGATCAGCAGCAGGAAGTCCTTGGATTCGGCGTCGAATACGGTCGGTGGCACGAGCAGTGCCAGCAGCATCAGCAGGCCGAGGAAGACCAGCCAGCCGGTGGCTTCACCGATTATTCGTTTGTAGGTTTCCATCGTCGAAATCCGTCTGTCGCTTCTGGGAAAGTGGGGTGCCCCTGTAGGAGCGGGCTACGCCCGCGATCGCGCACATGGCGCGCTCCTACAGGAGCCGGTGGCTTACCAGCAGATGCCTTCGGCGCGCTCGTCGCTGACGCTGGGCATGAAGCCGATCAGGTCGACGACCTTCTTGCCTTCGGGTGCCTGCTTCACCACGTCGACGAACAGCTCGTCACCGTTGCCCAGCACCAGGACGTCGGAGGACTTCACGACGGCGTCAAGGTCCGAGACCAGCAGCGAGGAGACGTGCGGAATCTTCGATTCGATGTACTCCTTGTTCGCGCCATGGACGCGGGCGTACTCGACGTTGCGGTCGAAGATCTGCAGCTCGTAGCCCTTGCCGATGAGCATCTCGGCCAGTTCCACCAGCGGGCTTTCGCGCAGGTCGTCGGTGCCGGACTTGAACGACAGGCCGAGCAGGCCGACCTTGCGGCTACCGTGGGCGGCGATGATGTCGAAGGCCTTCTGCACCTGGTGCTGGTTGCTGCGCATGATCGAGCCGAGCATCGGGTGTTCGATGTCCAGCTGGCTGGCGCGGTAGGTCAGGGCGCGCACGTCCTTGGGCAGACAGGAGCCGCCGAAGGCGAAGCCGGGCTTCATGTAGTAGCGCGACAGGTTCAGCTTGCGGTCCTGGCAGATCACGTCCATCACTTCGCGGCCATCGACGCCGACGGCCTTGGCGATGTTGCCGATCTCGTTGGCGAAGGTGACCTTGGCGGCATGCCAGACGTTGCAGGTGTACTTGATCATCTCCGCGACCTCGATGGTCTTGCGGATGATCGGCGCGTCCAGCTCGCGGTAGATTTCTTCCAGCAGGTCGCCGGTCTGGGCGTCGAGCTCACCGATGACGGTCATCGGCGGGAAGTCGTAGTCCTTGATCGCGGTGGATTCGCGCAGGAATTCCGGGTTGGTGCCCACGCCGAAGTCGGCGCCGGCCTTCTTGCCCGAGCAGTCTTCGATGATCGGGATCACCACGTTGTTCACGGTGCCCGGCAGCACGGTGCTGCGCACGACCACGGTGTGGCGCTCTTTCTTCTCGCGGATGGCGTAGCCGATCTCGCGGCAGACGGATTCGATGTAGCCCAGGTCCAGGTCGCCGTTCTTCTTGCTCGGGGTGCCGACGCAGATGAACGACACGTCGGTATCCAGTACGGCCTTCTTGAAGTCGGTGGTGCCGGACAGTCGGCCGGTACGGATGCCCTGCTGCAGCAGCGGCTCCAGGCCCGGTTCGACGATGGGCGACTTCCCGTTGTTGATCAGATCGATCTTGGTGGTGGACACATCCACCCCAACGACTTCATGGCCTCGTGCGGACAGGCAGCCGGCACATACTGCGCCAACATACCCAAGACCAAAGATGCTGATACGCATCGCATTCACCTCTTCAATGGTCGAACTGTTTAAAGTTGCCCCGTGGGCGTTTTAAAAGGCTGCAAGAACCCTCGGAAGAGGCTCTTTCGAGTTCTTCCGTACTTCCTTCCAGGCAGGCATGGGAATCGAGTGATAAACTTTCGAGCACAGAGTTGGCGCAAACTTTTAATGTTTGCCCTGTTATGTTTCAGGCAGATGGCAAAGTTGGTGCGGTGTCTGCCTGGCGTGCTCCAGTTTGGTTAGATGATTGCCTCGTCATCTGAAAAGTTCAGTTATTTCATTGAGTTAGGGTTATTGGTCGAGTCGAAAAGAGCTGATCGAAATAACCTTGTAACCGAAACTCCAATTTTCCATCGAGCCATTTTTGCTCGGCCAGCGATGGTCGTTGCGCAAATAGGATTTATCTCAAATGCGGTTAGTTCCTTGCGCCGATCTGCCCACTGAAAAGAATTGAAATATCCAATTGATATCACCTGATGCTGGATTAATGGCCATTCGCGACTTGGTCTTTCCAGTGCAAACTGCATGGTTGGGGAAAGTTCCATTGAATTTTTCGTTAAAAACGACCCTGTATCGTCGGTAAGACATTCGTTCAGCTGCGGTTCAGCTTTCCCTCTTGCAAAGTGCAATCGTGAAATGCATGTCATGGCCAAGGGCTGTTAATGGCCAATGGATTACAAGGCAGGGAGCGAATCAGGACGATTTCCATCCTTCCGACGGGTTCGGGCGTCCGAAAAAATTTCTCACGATTAATCCTGAAGCAGACGAACGGTCGTTTAGACCCTGTTTGGCGTGTGGTCTTGCGGGGGTGATCTGGGCAGGAAACGTACAGATCGAGGCTTCGTGACCGGGTGGTTTCATGGTCAATGGCTTACAGGCCACTTGGTATCAGGGGGTATTTCGGGCGGGAAATGAGAGGGAAAGCCTGCAACACCCTTGTAGGAGCGGGCCATGCCCGCGATCGCGCCCATGGGGCGCTCTTACAGCTGGGCGCTGTCGTTCGGGCTGTTGTGGTGCGACAGGGGCGGAAACGAAAACGGGAGCCCTGATGCGGTTTCAGGGCCCCCGTTTGGTGCAGCACAAAGGTGGATCAGTCTTCGGCGTGATCGCGCAGGAACACCAGCTGGTCGGCCTTGGAGTGCTCGGCGCTGTAGGCGTAGCCCGCGTAGTTGAAGTCCTTCAGGCCTTCGGGGTTGGTCAGGCGCTCCTTGATCACGTAGCGCGCCATCATCCCGCGGGCCTTCTTGGCGTAGAAGCTGATGATCTTGTACTGACCGTTCTTCAGGTCCTTGAACTCGGTGTCGATCACCCGTGCGTTGAGGGCCTTGCGCTTCACCGCACCGAAGTATTCGTTGGACGCCAGGTTCAGCAGTACGTCGTCGCCCTGTTCGGCCAGGGACTCGTTCAGCCAGCCGCTGATGCGCTCGCCCCAGAAGGCGTAGAGGTCCTTGCCCCGGCCGTTGGCCAGCTTGGTGCCCATTTCCAGGCGATACGGCTGCATCAGGTCCAGCGGGCGCAGCACGCCATAGAGGCCGGAGAGCATACGCAGGTGGCGCTGGGCGAAGTCGAAGTCGTCCTCGCCGAAGTCCTCGGCCTGCATGCCGGTGTAGACGTCACCCTTGAAGGCCAGCAACGCCTGCTTGGCGTTGGCGGGGGTGAAGTCCGGGTGCCAGCTGCCGAAGCGCGCGGCATTCAGGCCGGCGAGCTTGTCGGACAGGTGCATCAGTTCGGCGATCTGCGCCGGGGCCAGTTCCCGCAGGATGCCGATCAGCTCCTGGGCGTCGTCCAGGTGCTCGGGCAGGGTATAGCGCTGCGTCACCGGTGCGGTGTCGTAGTCCAGGGTCTTGGCGGGGGAAATCACCATCAGCATCGTGCGGTCTCCTACAAGCGAGCGGCGATTGTAAGGAGTCGCGGGCGTTGGCTCCACCTATGGGGACGATAGGAAGCGTTGCTCCGCCGGCACCTGCTCCATGCGCTTGAGCAGCTTGGGTGTACTTCTGTTCGCGGTTCCATAGCAGATGGATGTCCATGTTGGCTGCGACTTCCTCCGGCGGTAGTGCACATGGAAAGTCTTGGGTGAGGTAGTCGGCGATGATGTGCTGCCGCAGGACATCGTGCAGGAGGACGGTTACCTCCTGCAGACGCTGCAACTCAATGCGCAGGAGTTTTTCGGCGGGATAAGGAGGGGCAGGCCTGTCTGTCGGCTTGCTTGGGACGTGTCAGTCAGATAGCCCGCCTGAGACGGATGTACTTTCTGAAGAAATTTCGGATTGAATCTTCAAGCTCCCCAGCCCTTTAAGGGGCGCCTTTAGACTGCGCGCGGCGATTGAATCGCCGCCCTTCTATATGGACGTTGGAGCTCTTTTCATGAACGCATATCGGCACGCCTTGTTCGCTTCGCTGTTGTTTTCCTGCACAACATTTTCCTTCGCTGACTCTGCTTCGGTCGAGGTGCTCAGTGCGGTAGTCAAGGACCAGAAAATCTCCGACGCAGAGGTGCTTCTGCAGCGCAATGGCGAACAGAGCTCGATTCGTCGCACCGATGCGCAAGGCCGGGCGACGCTTCCTGAAAACTATCCGGATGATGGAAGCAGTTTGCTGATTGTTCGCAAGTCCGGATATTCCAACCTAGTCGTGAAATGTCCTTGCCGCGGAATGACCTACGCCATCAGCCCGGTTATGCAGAACCTTGACGGCATGCGTGTGGTGCTGAGTTGGGGGGCAACACCACCCGATCTGGATTCGCACATGGCGTTCCGCGGTAACCACATTTTCTTTAGCAGCCGAAACGGGTCGGATGCCAATCTGGATGTGGATGACGTGGATGGCTACGGGCCGGAAACTATCACCCTGACCCGCAAGCACTTTGGCGAGCCGTATGTGTATTCCGTGCATAACTACACCGATTCCGGCCGCCCGAACTCTACGACCTTGTCTGAAAGCCAGGCCAAGGTGTTGGTGTACATCGGGCAGTCGCTGGTGCGGACCTATTACGTGCCTCGCAATCAGCCAGGTAATCTCTGGACTGTCTTCCGCCTGACGGGTGACGGTGAGTTCGAAGATATTAACCACATCAGCGGCGTAGCGGTTGGTGCCGGTCAAATCGACAAGGAAACCGCGTCCTACTTGACGGCAATCTCCGTGCAGCCAGCCGCATCAGATGAGACGGCAGCTTTGGCTGATGCTAAGCGCCTCAATCAGCAAGGCGAGGCGGCTTACCACGCTGGGCAATTGGATACTGCCATCGATTTCTACCGTCGGGCCATTGAGGTAGACCCTGCCTACGGACAAGCCTTCAGCAATCTTGGGCTTGCCTATCAGAAGGTGGGGCGCGATGCCGAGTCTATCTGGGCCAATCGCAAAGCCATTGCGCTTGCATCCGGATCAGGCGCCCCCACTGTGCGCGCGAGCTCTTACTACAACATCGGTCGCATCTATGAGGTGGCTGGTCAGTTCGCTGACGCCTTGCGCAGCTACCAATCTGCCAAGGCGCAGAAGGCCAATCCGGTCTACGACAAGGCCATTCAGCGGGTCATCAGCAAGTAAACACCCGTCAACGGGGAGGGCGTGCATCTGCCGAGCATGTGCGCGCCTTCCTTCGTCAGCTCGCTGCACAAATTCCCCAAGGACGCTTCTCATGCTCGGACGCTTTTGCTGTTCGCTCTTTCTGCTTTCTTGTGCGCTGTATGCCACTTTTGTGCAGTCGGCTGGTCCGGTCGCTTTCGCAACCATTGACCGCTCTGGCTGGCCACTGCCAATGAATAGTGAGGAGGTATTCGACACGGCCTCCCGGGCTGAAATTCTCATGTTCGGCAAGGCTTTGCTTGATAGTGAGGCTGAGGGTTCTGCGCAACTCCGTGAGCGTTTGGGCGTCAGAATCATGGACGTGAAATCTCTTGAGCAGGTGCGCCAGCATCTATGGAGCAGAGTGCTGGAAAACTATCGCTCGGCCAGTGCCAGTTGCGCGGAGCAACCTTTTTGCCGTTCGATTGAAAGCATGGGTGAGTTGCGCCAATTTGTGTCAACTTTCGCTGTCGATGACGCATCCCCGTATCGAACCTGGCAACTGGCCAGTCAACGCTTTCATTATGCCTATCTGACGGAGCAGCTCCGATTAGCCGCTCTATTTCCGCGCATCAGCAGCGAGATCGCTCGCTTCGATGTCAGCGAGCGCAACGGTGATGAATTATCGGATCGGCAGTTCCTGTTGAGTTTCGATGACGGCCCCACAGCTCGCGGAGGCAACTCAGACAAATTAGTTTCGATACTGCGTGAACAGGGCCTGCATGCGACGTTCTTCATCTTGGGAAGCAACTTGCAGGCGCGTCTGGACAGAAATTCCGCGCAGGAGTTAGCGGCTCTCTATGAAGGACAATGCGTTGCCTTGCATGGTTGGGAGCACCGATCCCATGCGCAGTGGGGGCAGTGGCAAGAGTCTGCGTTGCGCACTGCAGCGCTGGTGAAAAGCATACTGCCTGGCGACTACCAGCCTCTGTTTCGCCCGCCTTATGGCCAACGGCGGAGTGACGCGTACGTGACTCTGGGGGACCTCGGGGTACAAGTATCGCTATGGAATATCGACTCACAGGACTGGAGCGGGGCAGTAAGCGCTGAACAAGCAGAACAAAGAGTGCAGACACTGATGCTGCTCTGGCGTCGCGGCATCATTCTGTTCCATGACATTCATGCTAAAGCGCAGAGCGCCGTGCCGGCCCTGATTCGAGCTAACGGCAACGCTGGTGTTCAGTGGTTGGATTGTCGCCAGTACCGTTAAAGCGGGGTTTGGTGGGGACAGGATCTATAAAACTAGTGGATACATGTCCTACTGCCAAGCGGTTTCGATGCTCATAGAAAAAAGAGTTCTTCAGAAGGAAAAAGACTTTTTATCGTCATGTTTTTTCCTGTATTTCTGGAGTCGTAGACCGCCGAACCCTGCAGACAGGTGGCGGCCCCGGCCCGGCCAGTCCCTTGTATGCAGTGCTCTCGAATCCTGCCGATCCCAGGAGCCCGAGAGCCGGTGGCTCACCGCACGGCGGAGCGCTGTAAAGGCATTCCGTCGTAACGCTCCTACAAGAGGTGACCTGCGTATGGATGACCACGGACGCTCCCGCCCCACCCAGCCCACCCTGTACGTCCTCGACACCAACGTCCTGATCCACGATCCCAACGCCTTGCTGAACTTCCAGGAGCACCACGTCGCGATCCCGATGACGGTGCTGGAGGAACTGGACAAGCTCAAGACCGGAAAACACACCGTGGCCGCGGAATGTCGCCAGGCGATCCGCCTGATCGACTCGGTACTGGGCGAGGCCTCGCCGGAGCAAGTAGAGGATGGCGTGCCCATCCAGCGCGGCAAGAGCGGCCCTTGCGGCAGCCTGTCGATCCTCATGAGCAAGCGCGCCGAGCCGATCACCTGGCTGCCCGAGCACCTCAACGACAACAAGATCATCAACCAGCTGGTGGAGCTGAAGAGTCGCCACAGCAGCAAGCGTGTGGTGCTGGTCACCAAGGACATCAACATGCGCCTGAAGGCGCGTGCCTGCGGGGTATTTGCCGAGGACTACCACACCGACCAACTGGTCGATGACATCAACCTGCTGTCGCGTGGCTACCACTCGCTCAGCGGATCGTTCTGGGACCGCGTCAGCAAGGTGGAGACCCGCCAGGACCGCGGTCGAACCTGGCACCGCGTGCAGCTCACCGACAACCTGCCGGCGGTGCACATCAACGAATTCATCGTCGATGAGCAGGGTTTCGTCGGCTGGATCAAGGGTATCGACCAGGACGAGCTGACCATCCTCGACCTGCACCAGGAGCCGCTGCTGCACCAGGAAGCCTGGGGACTGCGTCCGCGCGATGTGTACCAGTCGCTGGCGCTGTATGCGCTGCTGGACCCGGACATCCACCTGGTCAACCTGTCCGGCGCCGCCGGCTCGGGCAAGACCATCCTTGCCCTGGCGGCCGCCATCGAGCAGACCATGGTCACCAAGCGCTACAAGCGCATCATTGCGACTCGCAGCGTGCAGGGCCTGGACGAGGACATCGGCTTCCTGCCCGGTACCGAGGCGGAGAAGATGGAGCCCTGGCTCGGCGCGATCACCGACAACCTCGAAGCGCTGCACTCGGATGACGAGTGCACCCATGGGAGCGTCGATTACATCCTCAGCAAGGTGCCGCTGCAGTTCAAATCGCTGAACTACATCCGCGGCCGCAGCTTCCAGCAGAGCCTGATCCTGATCGACGAGTGCCAGAACCTTACCCCGCACCAGATGAAGACCATCATCACCCGTGCGGGCAACGGTTCGAAGGTGATCTGCCTGGGCAACCTGGCGCAGATCGATACCCCCTACCTGTCGGCCACCAGCTCCGGCCTGACCTACCTGACCGAACGCTTCAAGGACTTCCCCCACGGCGTGCACGTGACCCTGCAAGGGGTACCGCGCTCGGTGCTGGCGGAATTCGCCGAAGCCCACATGTAAGCCTTCCGCTTACTCAGCAGGGCCCGCCATCTGGCGGGCCTTCTATTTCCCGGATACGTCCGGTGTAAACGAAGGCTGAAGCCTGCACGGTTTGCTCCCTCTCCCTTCAGGGAGAGGGCTGGGGAGAGGGTGGAGAAGTTCAGCCAGACTTCGGCGTTGAAGCTGACTCTGGTCCCCTCCCTAATCCTCTCCCTGAAGGGAGAGGGAACCGTTGGGCAGAAGGTGCAAGCTGGCAGCCAGTCGGATACACCGTCGAACAGGGTGCGGACGGAGAGACTTGAACTCTCACCGCACATATACCTCTTCTTGTATACAATCTTCCCCCCAACGCGCCGCTCGCTGGTCTGCCAGCCCCGCGCGTCGGGGTTAAACTGTTCCCCTGATTCTCCGGAGAGTGCCCACCCGTGCTGACCCATCTCGATTCCCAGGGCCGCGCCAACATGGTCGATGTCACCGAAAAAGCCGTGACGTCCCGTGAGGCCGTGGCCGAAGCCCGGGTGCGCATGCTCCCGGCAACCCTGCAGCTGATCCAGGACGGCGGCCACCCCAAGGGCGACGTATTCGCCGTGGCGCGCATCGCCGGCATCCAGGCAGCGAAGCGCACCCACGAGCTGATCCCGCTGTGCCACCCGCTGCTGCTCACCAGCGTGAAGGTCGAACTGGCTGCCGAGGGCGAAGACACCGTGCACATCGTCGCCCGCTGCAAGCTGGCCGGACAGACCGGAGTGGAGATGGAGGCGCTGACCGCCGCCAGCGTCGCTGCACTGACTATCTATGACATGTGCAAGGCCGTGGACCGCGGCATGACCATCGAAAGCGTGCGCGTGCTGGAGAAGCTCGGCGGCAAGAGCGGGCACTACCTGGCCAACGATGGCGTAGCAGGAGACACCCCATGATCCGCGTGCAGTACTTCGCCCGCTACCGTGAAGCCCTCGGGCTGGATGGCGAGCAACTGAACTGGAGCCAATCCCTGGCCAGCCTCGATGACCTGCGGCGCCTGCTGCTGGAGCGCGGTGGTGCCTGGGACGTGCTCGGCGAGCAGAACCTGATGTGTGCGCGCAACCAGGAACTGTGCTCCCTGGACGAGCCCCTCGCCGATGGCGACGAAGTGGCGTTCTTCCCTACCGTGACCGGAGGCTGAGGCCATGGCGATCCGCGTCCAGCCGGCGGCGTTCGATCCGGGCGCCGAACTCAACGCAATGCACGCCGCCAACGTCGGCGTCGGTGCGGTGGTCGGCTTCGTCGGCTACGTGCGTGATTTCAACGACGGCCGTGAAGTGGGTGGGATGTTCCTCGAACACTACGCCGGCATGACCGAGAAGGCGCTGGCAAAGATCGAGGTGGAAGCCAACGAGCGCTGGCCGCTGCTGCGCCTGGAAATCCTCCACCGCATCGGCCGCCTGGAGCCGGGCGAGCCCATCGTCTTCGTCGGCGCCGCCAGCGCTCACCGTCAAGCGGCTTTCGATGCCTGCAACTTTGTCATGGATTACCTGAAGACCCGCGCGCCGTTCTGGAAGAAGGAAGACACCACGGACGGCCCGCGCTGGGTCGAGGGCCGTTGCAGCGACCAGGCTGCCGCCGACCGCTGGAAGAGCTGAGCCGGCCGGCTGCAGAGCTTCCCCGCAGGAGCGGGCCATGCCCGCGACCGCGCGTATGGCGCGCTCCTGCAAGGTGCCACCGACGTTACAGGTCGGGCTGTCGATTACTGCCCCGCACGCGCCGGGACAGTACCTCCTAGGAGGAATGGGCGGCAGGGGAGAAGGGGCGCAGGCTGGCGCCAGCCCTTTTTGCTCCGAATCGGAGAGCCCCTCATGAGCCATCTCAGCACCCCGGACTTCCAGCCGCTGGAGATCGCTGTCCTCACCGTCAGCGACACCCGCAGCCTGCACAACGACACCTCCGGCCAGGCCCTGGTGACCTCGCTGCAGCGCGCCGGACACGCTCTCGCCGAGCGCCGTCTGGTCATCGACGACATCTACCAGATCCGCGCCGTGGTCTCGGCCTGGATCGCCGACCCCAAGGTCCAGGTCGGCCTGATCACCGGCGGCACCGGCTTCACCGCCCGCGACAACACCCCCCAGGCCGTCGCACCTTTGCTCGAGCGCACCGTGGATGGCTTCGGCGAGCTGTTCCGGCAGATTTCCCGCGAGGAAATCGGCACCTCCACCATCCAGTCCCGTGCCATCGCGGGCATCACCAACGGCACCCTGATCTGCTGCCTGCCTGGCTCTACCGGCGCCTGCCTGACCGCCTGGGAAAAGATCCTGGTGCAGCAGTTGGACAGTCGCACCAAACCGTGCAATTTCGTCCCCCATCTCAAGCGCCTGCCCGAGCGCCCGGTGCTGGCCTGCGGTACACGCTCATGAGCGCCTGCGGCTGTTCCGGCTCCGGCCTGCGCCCGGTGGATGAGGCCATCGCCGCGCTGATGGATTTCGTTCCCCCGGCACCGTCGACCGTGCGTTTCGACCTGGAGGCGGCACTGGGCCGCATCCTGGCCGAGGACATTCACTCACCCATCGACCTGCCGCTCTGGGACAACAGCGCGATGGATGGCTACGCCCTGCGCAGCGCCGACATGGGCCTGTCGGGCGCGCGGTTGAAGATCGCCGGCTGCATCGCCGCCGGCGATGCAGCCCAGGTCGAATTGCAACCCGGCCAGGCCATGCGCATCTTCACCGGCGCGCCGTTGCCGCCGGGGGCGGACAGCGTGATCGCCCAGGAAGACTGCGAGGTCGACGGCGACTGGCTGCAAGTGCCGGTGGTCGCCCATGGCAGCCATGTGCGGCGTCGTGGTGAAGAGCTGTGTGAAGGCGATGCCTTGCTCAGCGCCGGGAAGAAACTGCGCGCCCAGGACCTCGGCCTGATGGCCAGCGTCGGCCTGGACCGCGTCAACGTCTATCGCCCGCTGCGCGTCTGCCTGCTGAGCAGTGGCGACGAGTTGCGCGAGCCCGGCGAGTCGCTGGCTCCGGGGCAGATCTACAACGCCAACCGCTTCAGCGTCGGCGCGTTGCTGCGTGGCTGGGGCGTCGAGGTACATGACTACGGTGTGCTCGCCGACACCCTGGCAGCCAGCCGTGATGCGCTGAGCCTCGCCGCGTCCGAATGGGACGTGCTGATCACCAGCGGTGGGGTATCGGTGGGCGACCGCGACTACCTCAAGCAGGCGATCCGCGAGCTGGGCGAACTGCACCTGTGGAAGCTGAAGATGCAGCCGGGCAAGCCACTGGCATTCGGCAGCATCGCCGGCAAACCGTGGATCGGCCTGCCGGGGAATCCGGCCGCCGCGCTGGTCACTGCACTGGTGGTGGCGCGGCCGTTCCTCTGGCGTGCTCAGGGGCGCAGCACCGCCGACACCTTGCCGGTCACGTTGCCGGCTGGCTTCGATTGGCCCACGGGCAACTCGCGGCGCCAGTATCTGCGCGCGCGCCTGGAGCTGGACAGCAACGGCGTGGCACGCATCTGCCTGCACCCGCAGCAGGGCTCAGCCATGCTGCGCGCGGCGAGCTGGGCCGATGGCCTGGCGGTGGTGGAGGCCGGGCGCACCTTGCACGCCGGTGAGCCGCTGCCCTTCCTGTCTTTCAGCGAACTCGGCGCCTGACGCCGTTCCCGGCTGCCGGCGGGGGCCGGTGGCTACCGCAATGCCCGGGGGAAGCATGCAACTGGTCTGCCCGGCGGGAAGTCTGCCCGCCTTGAAATCGGCCCTGCGCGAAGGCGCCGACGCCATCTACGTCGGCTTTCGCGATGACACCAACGCCCGGCACTTCGCCGGCCTCAACCTCGATGACCGCCAGCTGCGCCAGGGCGTGGAACTTATCCACAGCGCCGGCAAGCAGATGTACGTGGCGGTCAACACCTATCCCGGCGCGGCCGGCTGGGCTCGCTGGCAACGCGCCGTGGACCACGCTGCGGACCTGGGCGTGGATGCGCTGATCGCCGCCGACTGCGCGGTGCTCGGCTACGCCGCCAGGCGCCACCCGAACCTCGCGCTGCATCTTTCGGTGCAGGGCTCGGCGACCAACGTGGCGGCGCTGGCGTTCTACCATGAGCGCTACGGCATCCGCCGCGCCGTGCTGCCGCGCGTGCTGTCGCTGGCGCAGGTGCGCCAGGTGGCGGCGAACAGCCCGGTGCCCATCGAAGTCTTCGCCTTCGGCAGCCTGTGCATCATGGCTGAGGGACGCTGCCACCTGTCCTCCTATGTCACCGGCGAGTCGCCGAATCTCTGCGGCGTCTGTTCGCCGGCGAAGGCGGTGCGCTGGAGCGAGGAGCCCGAAGGCCTGACCTCGCGTCTCAATGACGTGCTGATCGACCGTTACGCGCCGGATGAGCCGGCGGGCTACCCGACCCTGTGCAAGGGCCGTTTCGTGGTCAACGGCGAACGCTTCCATGCCCTGGAAGAACCCACCAGCCTGAACACCATCGACCTGATTCCGCAGCTGGCGGAAATCGGCGTGGCGGCGATGAAGATCGAGGGGCGACAACGCAGCCCGGCTTATGTCGAGCAGGTCACCCGCGTCTGGCGCCAGGCGCTGGATGCGTGGCAGCGCGCACCGGAGAACTACCGCGCGCTGACGCAATGGCAGGACGCCCTGGACAAGCTTTCCGAAGGCCACCAGACGACCCTGGGCGCCTACCATCGCTCCTGGCAATGAGGACCTCGTGATGAAACTCAGCCTGGGACCGGTGCTGTTCTATTGGGACCGCCGGACACTCCTGGATTTTTATGCGCAGATGGCCGAGCAGCCACTGGACGCTATCACTCTGGGCGAAACCGTTTGCTCCAAACGCCGCGCCATGTCGCTCGACAACTGGCTGGGCCTGGGGCGCGAGCTGCAGCAGCAGAGCGGGGCGCAAATCCTCATCTCGGGGCTGGCGCTGATCGAGGCGGCCTCCGAGCTGTCGTCGCTGCGTCGGCTTTGCGCCAACGGCGAGCTGCAGGTCGAAGCGAGCGACATGGGCGCGGTGCAGATTCTCAGCACCCTGGGCGTCGAATTCGTCGGCGGCCCGGCGCTCAACGTCTACAACGGCCACACGCTGGCTGAGCTGCACGCCGCCGGCTTGCGCCGCTGGGTGCCGCCGGTGGAATGCTCCGGCGAGCAGATTCATGCCGTGATCGAGCAGGCTCGCGAGCTGGGCATCAACGAGGTGGAGACCGAAGTGTTCGCTTACGGTCATCTGCCGCTGGCGTACTCGGCGCGTTGCTTCACTGCGCGGGCGGAGAACCGGCCCAAGGACGACTGCCAGTTCTGCTGCATGAACTACCCCGAAGGCATGCCAATGCTGAGCCAGGAAGGCATGCCGCTGTTCACCCTCAATGGCATCCAGACGATGTCCGGTGAGGTCAGCAATCTGCTGGCGGACTATGCCTCGCTGCGTGATTGTGGCGCCGATCTGCTGCGCCTGAGCCCGCGTGCGAAAGGCATGGTGGAAGTCGTGCAGGCCTTCGACCGCGTGCGCAAGGGGGCCACGCCGCCGCTGGCGGTGGCGGGTTGCAACGGATACTGGCATGGCCGACCGGGCATGCTGCGCAGCGATGAGGTGAACCTGTGCTGACACTCGAAACCAGCGCCCTGCGCGCTGCGGACCGCCTGTTGCCGCTGGCTGCGCGCGTCCCTCCCGGCTTGCAGCGAGCGGTATTGCAGCGTGCTGCCAATCGGCTGTTCGCCGATGCGTTGGCCGAGGGTGCCTTCGACATGCTCGATGGCCATTGGCTGCGCCTGGAGGTGAGCGATCTCGGACTGGCCTGGAGCTTCACCCATGACCGCAAGGGCCTGCGCTTCGCCGATGCCTGTGCGCCCAGCGTCACCATTCGTGGCAGCTGGCGGGATTTCCTGCTGCTGGCGGGCCGGCAGGAGGACCCGGACACGCTGTTCTTCCGGCGTCGGCTGGTGATCGAGGGCGATACCGAACTGGGGCTGGCGGTGAAGAACCTGATCGACAGCCTCGATCCGGACAGCCTGCCGTCCTGGCTGTGGAGCGCCATGCGCCGCGCCAGCCAGGTAGTACAGGAAAACGCCTGAACGGCTTTTCGTAGGATGGGGGGGAGCTTGCGATACCCATGCCGCGCCTGCGCGGCAAGTGATGGGTATCGCTTCGCTCCACGCCATCCTACGGGTGCGTCTGTCCTCTGGCTTTGTGCCTTGTCTCAGCGGCGAACGCTCAGGCCGGGGTGCGTACGAGGAACTGCAGTTCCTCGTAGAGCATCTCGAAGTCCTGCACGGGCGCATCCTGCCCGTAGCGTTTCTTCAGGCCGTATTCGGTGAGGGTGATTTCGTGCTCGGCCTTTATCCCGTGACGCGCCAGGCAGTTCTGCACGCAGTGCAGGTGGCAGCCGTCCACGGCGATGATCGGCCGGCCGGAGCAGGCTTTCTTCACCAGCGCCGGGACGTCGCCGCCGACTCCCGCAATGCAGGACATCTCCGCCAGGCCGTCACGGTCCAGGCGCAGGGCGAGGTCGTTGGCCAGCTGCGCGAGGTTGGAGCAGCCGGAGCAGGAATACACGAGGGGCAGGTGCGGCGAGGGCGGCATGGAGACCTCCAAGGTGAGTCCCGCAGTGTCCTGCCGCCGTGGGCCGGTGCGACATGATCTGAATCAAGTTGGCGATTGGACTACTACCGCAAAGGTAGTGGGGTGTTCCTGTAGGAGCGGGCCCTGCCCGCGATCCGCCGGCAGGGCCGGCGCCGGGTTGGGCACGATCGCCATCGAGACCGCTCCCATGGCAACCGTGTGCAGGTGCAGGCGCGGACCTTGTCCGCGATCGCGGGCATGGCCCGCTCCTACAAGAGGGCGGTCAGACGAGGTGGTTTTCCACTGCCCAGACCGCTGCCTCGACGCGTGAGCGCATGCCCAGCTTGTGCAGCACGCGCTTCACATGGACCTTCACGGTGCCTTCGGTGATGTCGAGTTTGCGCGCGATCATCTTGTTGCTGTAGCCGTGGGCGAGTTGGCGCAGGATCTGCCGCTCACGGTCGGTGAGTTCCTCGATGCCCTTGGGGCGGTCATCGCCGCGCAGGGCCTGGGCCAACACCTGAGTCAGCTGCGGACTGATGGTCAGCTGGCCGGTGGCGGCCTGGCGGATGTGTTCCAGCAGGCGCTCGGGCTCCATGTCCTTGAGCAGGTAGCCGTCGGCGCCGGCGCGCAGCACGTTGATCACGTCGTTGCGGTCATCGGAGACGGTGAACACCACGATGCGCGCGTCCTCGCCGTTCTCGCGCATGGCGCGCAGGGTATCGAGGCCGGTCATGCCCTTCATGTTGAGGTCGAGCAGGATCATGTCCGGCTCCAGCTCCGCCGCCATGCGCAGGGCTTCTTCGCCGCTGCCGGCTTCGCCCACCACTTCCAGGTCGTCCTCGAATTCCAGCAGCTGGACCACGCCCTTGCGCATCATCGGGTGGTCGTCGACGAGCAGGATGCGCGCGCGGTCATCGGTGGGGGCGGCCGTCATGGGTGGGTCTCCGGGTACTGCGACAGGGGTTTGTGGGTGAAGCGCACGCTGACCCGCGTGCCTTGCGGCTCGCGCGGGGCGATGGCGAAGGTGGCCTCCAGGGTCTGGCTGCGCTCCCGCATGATGCTAAGCCCATAGTGCCCCGTGCGGCTCTGCGCTGGGTCAAAGCCCACTCCATCATCGTCCACGGTGATGCACACGTGGTCCTCGGCATCCTCGAAGAGGGTCACCTTCGCCTGGCTCGCCTGGGCATGGCGCACCACGTTGGACAGCGCTTCGCGGACGATCTGCAGGATGTGGATTTCCTCGTTGGGGTTGAGCGGGATGTGCGCCAGGCGATTGTCCAGTTCAACGGCAAGGCCGCCGCGCTCGCCGAACTCTTCCACGGTCTTCACCAGCGCCGCGTCCAGGCTGGACTGCTCCAGGCTCAGGCGGAAGGTGGTGAGCAGCTCGCGCAGCTGGCGGTAGGCGCTGTTGAGGCCTTCGCGCAGTTCGTCGAGGGTCTCGTCGATCTTCTCCGCCGGTACATCGCGCTTGAGCAGGGTGGCCAGTCGGCTGACCTGGATCTTCAGGTAGGACAGCGACTGGGCCAGCGAATCATGCAGCTCTCGGGCGATGGTGCTGCGTTCGGCGAACAGTGCCAGTCGGTTCTCCTGCTCCTGTTGCAGGGACAGGGCGAAGGTGCGCGCGATGTTGTCGCAGAAGCCTTCGACGAACTGCTGCTGCCAGTCTTCCAACTGGCCGGTGGCGGTCTCGATGAACAGTTCGCCAAAGCGGTGCTCGCCGATGGACAGCGGTTGCATCAGCAGCGGGTTCAGACTGCGCACCGGCTCGCTGCAATGGTCGGCCTGGGCGCGGCAATCGCCACAGTTGCCCTGCAGGCAGAAACCGCCGGTGATGCCGTCGGTGGTCAGTGAGGCGTAGGCGCGCTCGACGCCGTCCTTGTTCAGGCACAGCGTCACCTTGCCGGCCTGCAGCACGCGTTCCAATTGATTCAGCAGTGGTTGCAGAGTGCGTTCGTCGTAAGGGTCCTGGCCGAGGCGGCGGGCGCTGTCATAGAGCAGTTCCAGGCGTTGGTGGCTGTTGGACAGGGCGCGGGTCTTGTCTTCCACCCGCGCTTCCAGTTCGCGGTAGCTGGCTTGCAGTTCCTCGGCCATCTGGTTGAAGCGTTCGCCCAGCTGGCTCAGTTCGTCTTCGCCGCTGCTGCTGACCCGTGCATCGAGGTCGCCTTCGCCCAGGCGGCGGGCGGTGGTGGTCAGTTCGCGCAGCGGGCCGACCACGTGGTAGCTCAGGTCATAGAGGCTGATGAACACCACCAGCAGGCTGAGGAACAGGCACAGCCCCTGCACTGTGCTGAGCAACTGCGAGCGGTATTCGGCATTGCGCTGCAGGGTGCCGACGAAGCCGTCGATGTGCCCGACGAAAGTGTCCAGCGTGCTCAGGGCTGGCGCTTCGGAAAGGTCGAGATTCTGCAGTTCCTGGCGCAACTGGTCGTGCTGCTGGCGGATCGGCGCGTCGGCGTCCGCACGGCGCAGCAGGCGAGTGATCTCGTCATTGTCCAGGCGTGCGGCGAGGGTCGATTGCAGGGCCTGGCGGTTGATCGGCGAGGGGTCCAGCGCCAGTCGGTAGGTGAGCATGCGCAACGAGCCAGCCTGGTTGATCACCGCCGCATCCTGGTGCGAATAGTCGGCAAACAGGAGGGCGCTGAACATGCCCGCCAACGCCAGCGACACCAGCAGGGTGAGGTAGCAGCCGAAGCGCACGACGATGGATTTGCGCAGGGAAGGGCGCCCGGCAGGGGGACTACCCACAAAGAGTCGGTCGTTGCCGGAGGGCTCGGCAGTGCGTGCCGTATTCATAAGAAATGCCTTTAAAAACAATAGGTTAAGCATTCATTTCGGTGATACCCACAACGAGGTAGCGGCGCGCATCTGCTCACGAATCGCCCTTTGGCTCATTGATGGCGATCAAGAGAAGGCGGCTAGTCCTTACCTAACGTGCGGGCAAAGGCTGTCAGGAAGTGAGCTTCGCCATGTTGTCCCACCGTCAGAAACAGTACTCCGTGCTCGGCATGAGCACACTGGCGTTCGCCGTGAACTTCGCGGTCTGGACGATGTTTTCGATCATCGGTATCCGCATCAAGGAAGAGCTGGGGCTGTCCGAAGCCCAGTTCGGCCTGATGGTGGCGCTGCCGATCCTTACCGGTTCGCTGGTGCGCTTGCCGCTGGGGTTGATCACCGACCGCTTCGGCGGGCGCATCGTGTTCTTCATCCACATGCTGCTGGTGGCCATCCCGATCTACGGCCTGGCCTTCGCCACGCTCTACTGGCATTACCTCGTGCTGGGCCTGTTCGTCGGCCTGGCCGGCGGCTCCTTCGCCGTGGGTATCGCCTACACCTCCTCGTGGTTCGAGAAGGAGCGCCAGGGCACCGCCATGGGCATCTTCGGCGCCGGCAACGCGGGGGCGGCGATCACCAACCTGGTGGCACCGATGATCGTGGTTGCCTTCGGCTGGCGCATGGTCCCGCAGATCTACTCGGTGGCGATGCTGGTGACCGCGCTGCTGTTCTGGTTCTGCACCTGGACAGACCCGGCCCACACCAAGGGCGGCGACGCCGACCCGAGCCGTCCGCGCCCGACCCTGGCCAAGCAGCTGGCGCCGCTGGGCGAGCTGCGCGTATGGCGCTTCGGCCTGTACTACTTCTTCGTCTTCGGCGGCTTCGTCGCCCTGGCCCTGTGGCTGCCCAAGTACTACATCGCCGAATACGGCCTGGACCTGCGCACTGCGTCCTTCATCACCATGCTGTTCACCCTGCCTTCCGGCCTGATCCGTGCGCTGGGCGGCTGGTTCAGCGACCACTACGGCGCCCGTGCGGTGAACTGGGGCGTGTTCTGGATCTGCCTGGTCTGCCTGTTCTTCCTCTCCTATCCGCCGACCACCATGACCATCCATGGCATCAAAGGTGACGTCAGCCTCGGCATCGGCCTGAACGTCTGGCTGTTCACCTTCCTGGTGTTCATCGTCGGCATCGCCCAGGGCTTCGGCAAGGCCAGCGTGTACCGGATCATCCACGACTACTACCCGCAGAACATGGGCACCGTCGGCGGCATGGTCGGGGTCATCGGCGGCCTCGGCGGCTTCTGCCTGCCGATCCTGTTCGGCTACGCCGCCGACCACATCGGCGTGCGCTCCTCCTGCTTCATGTTGCTGTTCGGCCTGACCGTGATCTGCATGGTCTGGATGCACTACGCGATCAAGCAGCAGCAACGCCTCGACGGCCAGGCCCGCGCGGCCGACGTCGACGCCTCTCCCATTCCTTCCAGTCAATCCTGAGGTAGTGCCGTCATGGGCATGATCGCCAACCCCCAACTCAAAGCTGCCAGAGGCCCCCTGCTGGTCGACTGGCGCCCCGAGGACCCCGAGTTCTGGGCGCAGACCGGCAAGCGCATCGCCGCGCGCAACCTGTGGATCTCGATCCCCGCGCTGCTGCTCGCCTTCGCCGTCTGGATGATCTGGAGCACCGTCACCGTGCGCCTGAACGCCGCCGGTTTCAGCTTCAGCAACGACCAGCTGTTCCTGCTCGCCGCGCTCCCGTCGATCTCCGGCGCGACCCTGCGCATCTTCTATTCCTTCATGGTGCCGATCTTCGGCGGTCGCCGCTGGACGGCGCTGTCCACTGCCTCTCTGCTGATTCCCTGCCTCTGGCTGGGCTTCGCCGTGCAGGACCCGACCACGCCTTACTGGGTGTTCGCGACCATCGCGCTGCTGTGTGGCTTTGGCGGCGGCAACTTCGCCTCGAGCATGTCCAACATCAGCTTCTTCTACCCGAAGAACCAGCAGGGCACCGCCCTGGGCCTGAACGCCGGCCTGGGTAACCTGGGCGTCTCGGTGATGCAGTTCGCCGTACCGCTGGCCGTGGCCGGTGGCCTGTTCGGCGCCTTTGGCGGCGAGCCGGAAACCCTCTCCGACGGCACCCGCCTGTGGCTGCAGAACGCCGGCTGGATCTGGGTGCCCTTCATCGCCGTAGTCTCCGTGGCCGCCTGGTTCGGCATGAACGACATCGCCGATGCCAAGGCTTCGTTCCGTGAGCAGTCGGTGATCTTCAAGCGCAAGCACAACTGGCTGATGTGCTGGCTGTACGTGGCCACCTTCGGCTCGTTCATCGGCTTCTCCGCTGGCTTCGCCATGCTCAGCAAGACCCAGTTCCCGGACATCAACCCCCTGCAGTACGCCTTCCTCGGCCCGTTGGTGGGCGCACTGAGCCGCCCGCTCGGTGGCTGGCTGGCGGACAAGTTCGGCGGCGCACGCATCACCCTGTGGAACTACGCGGCGATGATCGCCGGGGTGTTCGCGGTGATCAGCTTCCTGCCCGGTGCTAACGGTGCAGGCAGCTTCTTCGGCTTCCTCGGTTCCTTCATCGCGCTGTTCTTCTTCGCCGGCATCGGCAACGGCAGCACCTTCCGGATGATCCCGGTGATCTTCCGCAACGAGTGGGCCGCACGCCTGAAACAGGGCGGCTTCAGCGAGGCCCAGGCAGCCAAGGGCGCGAGCATGGAATCGGCTGCGGTGATCGGCTTCTCCGCCGCCATCGGCGCCTTTGGTGGCTTCTTCATTCCCAAGGCGTTCGGCACCTCGCTGGCCATGACCGGCAGCGCCGAGGGCGCCCTCTATGTCTTCGTCGCCTACTACCTGACCTGCATCGTCGCCACCTGGTGGTGGTACGCGCGCAAGGGGGCGGAAAGCCCTTGCTGATTTCCCAGCGCGGCCAGCTCCGCTGGCCGCGTCACGAACCGTTTCGCGAGCTTGATTAGCGTTTGAACGCCCGGCGCAGACCGGGTGAGGAGATACAGATGAGTTACCTACTCGACCGCCTGCAGTTCTTCAAGAAGAAGCAGGGTGAATTCGCCGATGGTCACGGCGAGGTCACCAACGAAAGCCGTGCCTGGGAAAACAGCTACCGGCAGCGCTGGCAGCACGACAAGATCGTTCGCTCTACCCACGGGGTGAACTGCACCGGCTCGTGCTCCTGGAAGATCTACGTGAAGAACGGCCTGATCACCTGGGAAACCCAGCAGACCGACTACCCGCGCACCCGTCCGGACCTGCCCAACCACGAGCCGCGCGGCTGCCCCCGTGGCGCCAGCTACTCCTGGTACATGTACAGCGCCAACCGCCTGAAATACCCCAAGGTGCGCAAGCCGCTGCTCAAACTCTGGCGTGAAGCCCGCGCCGCCCACAACGACCCGGTGGATGCCTGGGCCAGCATCGTCGAAGACTCCGCCAAGGCAAAAAGCTACAAGAGCGAGCGCGGCCTGGGCGGTTTCATCCGCTCCAGCTGGAGCGAAGTCACCGAGATCATTGCCGCCGCCAACGTCTACACCGCCAAGACCTACGGCCCGGACCGCGTCATCGGCTTCTCGCCGATCCCGGCCATGTCCATGGTCAGCTACGCCGCCGGTGCCCGTTACCTGTCGCTGATCGGCGGCGTGTGCCTGAGCTTCTACGACTGGTACTGCGACCTGCCGCCGGCCAGCCCGCAAATCTGGGGCGAGCAGACCGACGTGCCGGAGTCCGCCGACTGGTACAACTCCAGCTACATCATCGCCTGGGGTTCCAACGTCCCGCAGACCCGTACCCCCGATGCGCACTTCTTCACCGAAGTCCGCTACAAGGGCACCAAGACCGTGGCCGTCACCCCGGACTACTCCGAAGTGGCCAAGCTCACCGACCTCTGGCTCAACCCCAAGCAAGGCACCGACGCCGCGCTGGGCATGGCCTTCGGTCATGTCATCCTCAAGGAATTCCACCTCGAGAAGCCCAGCGCCTACTTCGTCGACTACTGCCGCCAGTACACCGACATGCCGATGCTGGTGCTGCTCGAACCGCACACCGAGGGCGTACTCAAGCCGACCCGCTACCTGCGCGCGGCAGACCTGGCGAACAACCTCGGCCAGGACAACAACCCCGAGTGGAAGACCATCGGCCTGGACGAAATCTCCGGCGAGCTGGTCTCGCCCACCGGCGCCATCGGCTACCGCTGGGGCGAGTCGGGCAAGTGGAACATCGAGGAAACCGAAGGCGGCGAGAAGCGTGAAACCCGCCTGGCCCTGACCCTGATCGACGGCCCGGAAAACGCCTGCGATGTCGGCTTCCCATACTTCGCCGGCCAGGAACACCCGCACTTCAAGGGCGTGGACAACGACGAGGTGCTGGTGCGCCGCGTCCCCTTCCGCGAATTCACCGGCGCCGACGGCCAGACCCTGCGCGTTGCCACCGTGTATGACCTGCAGATGGCCAACTACAGCGTCGACCGTGGCCTGGGCGGCCGCAATGTCGCGGCCTCCTACACCGACGCCGACGTGCCCTACACCCCGGCCTGGCAGGCGCGCATCACCGGCGTACCGGCAGCCCGTGCCATCCAGGTGGCCCGCGAGTTCGCCGACAGCGCCGACAAGACCCACGGCAAGGCCATGGTCATCATCGGCGCGGCGATGAACCACTGGTACCACATGGACATGAACTACCGCGCGGTCATCAACATGCTGATGATGTGCGGCTGCATCGGCCAGAGCGGTGGCGGCTGGGCGCACTACGTCGGCCAGGAAAAACTCCGCCCGCAGACCGGCTGGGTCCCGCTGGCCTTCGGCACCGACTGGAGCCGTCCGCCGCGGCAGATGAACGGCACCAGCTTCTTCTACCTGCACAGCTCGCAGTGGCGCCACGAGAAGATCTCGATGCACGAGGTGCTCTCGCCGCTGGCCGATACCAAACAGTTCCCCGAGCACGCGCTGGACTACAACATCCGCGCCGAGCGCATGGGCTGGCTGCCGTCCGCCCCGCAGCTCAATCGCAACCCGCTGCACATCGCCGCTGACGCCGAGCGCGCCGGCATCCCGGTGCAGGATTACGTGGTGCGTGAACTCAAGGCCGGCAACCTGCGGGTGGCCAGCGAGCAGCCGGACGATCCGCAGAACTTCCCGCGCAACATGTTCATCTGGCGCTCCAACCTGCTCGGCTCCTCGGGCAAGGGCCACGAGTACATGCTCAAGTACCTGCTGGGCGCGAAGAACGGCGTGATGAACGACGACCTCGGCAAGGCCGGCGGCCCGTGCCCGGGCGAAGTCGACTGGGTCGACGAAGGCGCCGAAGGCAAGCTGGACCTGGTCACTACCCTGGACTTCCGCATGTCTTCCACCTGCATGTACTCGGACATCGTCCTGCCGACCGCCACCTGGTACGAGAAGGACGACCTCAACACTTCCGACATGCACCCCTTCATCCACCCGCTGTCCGCCGCGACCGATCCGGCGTGGGAAGCGAAAAGCGACTGGGAAATCTACAAGGCCATCGCCAAGAAGTTCTCCGAGGTTTCCGTCGGCCACCTGGGTGTGGAGAAGGACCTGGTCACCGTGCCGCTGCTGCACGACACCGCCAACGAACTCGCGCAGCCGTTCGGCGGCAGCGACTGGAAGAAGGGCGAGTGCGAACCGGTTCCCGGCCGGACCATGCCGACCCTGCACGTGGTCGAGCGTGACTACCCCAACACCTACAAGAAGTTCACCTCCCTCGGCCCGCTGCTGGACAAGCTCGGCAACGGCGGCAAGGGCATCGGCTGGAACACCGACAAGGAAATCAAGCTGCTCGGCGAGCTGAACCACAAGGTCACCGAGACCGGTATCAGCCAAGGCCGTCCGCGCATCGAGAGCGCCATCGACGCCGCCGAGGTGATCCTCGCCCTGGCGCCGGAAACCAATGGCCAGGTCGCCGTGAAGGCCTGGGAAGCGCTGTCGAAGTTCACCGGCCGTGACCACACCCACCTGGCGCTGCCCAAGGAAGAAGAGAAAATCCGCTTCCGCGACGTCCAGGCGCAGCCGCGCAAGATCATCTCCAGCCCGACCTGGTCAGGTCTGGAAGACGAACACGTGAGCTACAACGCCGGCTACACCAACGTCCACGAGATGATCCCGTGGCGCACCATCACCGGTCGCCAGCAGTTCTACCAGGATCACCCCTGGATGCAGGCCTTCGGCGAAGGCTTCGTCAGCTACCGGCCGCCGGTCAACACCCGCAGCACCGACAAGCTGTTCAACAAGAAGCCCAACGGTCACACCGAGATCACCCTGAACTGGATCACCCCGCACCAGAAGTGGGGCATCCACTCCACCTACAGCGACAACCTGCTGATGCTCACCCTGTCGCGCGGTGGCCCGATCATCTGGATGAGCGAGAACGACGCGAAACGCGCCGGCATTGAGGACAACGACTGGGTCGAAGTCTTCAACGCCAACGGCGCCGCGACCTGCCGCGCGGTGGTCAGCCAGCGCGTGAAGGACGGCATGGTGATGATGTACCACGCCCAGGAACGCATCGTGAACCTGCCGGGCAGCGAGACCACCGGCACCCGCGGCGGCCACCACAACTCGGTGACCCGCGTGGTCCTCAAGCCCACCCACATGATCGGCGGCTACGCCCAGCAGGCGTGGGGCTTCAACTACTACGGCACGGTCGGCTGCAACCGCGACGAGTTCGTCGTGGTGCGCAAGATGAACAAGGTCGACTGGCTCGACGAGCCGGAGCAGGGCGGACTGGGCGGTGACGCCCTGCCGCAACCGCTGCCCCAGGACATTTGAGGATTACTGCCATGAAAATTCGTTCGCAAGTCGGCATGGTGCTGAACCTCGACAAATGCATCGGTTGCCACACCTGCTCCATCACCTGCAAGAACGTCTGGACCAGCCGCGAAGGCGTCGAGTACGCCTGGTTCAACAACGTCGAAACCAAGCCTGGCATCGGTTACCCGAAAGAGTGGGAGAACCAGGAGAAGTGGAAGGGCGGCTGGAAGCGTAACGCCGACGGCTCCATCGTCCCGCGCATCGGCGGCAAGTTCCGCGTGCTGGCGAACATCTTCGCCAACCCGGACCTGCCGGAAATCGATGACTACTACGAGCCTTTCGACTTCGACTACCAGCACCTGCACACCGCGCCCAAGGCCCAGCACCAGCCGGTCGCCCGCCCACGCTCGCTGGTCTCCGGCCAGCGCATGCAGAAGATCGAGTGGGGCCCCAACTGGGAGGAAATCCTCGGCACCGAATTCGCCAAGCGCCGCAAGGACAAGAACTTCGATCAGGTCCAGGCGGACATCTACGGTGAATACGAAAACACCTTCATGATGTACCTGCCGCGCCTGTGCGAGCACTGCCTGAACCCGGCGTGCGTGGCGTCGTGCCCGAGCGGCGCGATCTACAAGCGCGAGGAGGACGGCATCGTCCTGATCGACCAGGACAAGTGCCGCGGCTGGCGCATGTGCATCAGCGGCTGCCCGTACAAGAAAATCTACTTCAACTGGAAGAGCGGCAAATCCGAGAAGTGCATCTTCTGCTACCCGCGCATCGAGGCCGGCCAGCCGACCGTCTGCTCGGAAACCTGCGTGGGCCGCATCCGCTACCTCGGCGTGCTGCTGTATGACGCCGATCGCATCCACGAAGTGGCCACCTGCGAGAACGAACGCGAGCTCTATCAGAAGCAGCTGGAAATCTTCCTCGATCCGTTCGACCCGAAAGTGATCGAGCAAGCGCGCAAGGACGGCGTACCGGACAGCGTCATCGAGTCCGCGCAGAAGTCGCCGGTGTACAAGCTGGCCATGGACTGGAAGCTGGCCCTGCCGCTGCACCCGGAATACCGCACGCTGCCGATGGTCTGGTACGTGCCGCCGCTGTCGCCGATCCAGAACGCCGCCTCCGAAGGCCACATCGGCAGCGACGGGGTGATCCCGGATGTCGAGTCCCTGCGCATCCCCGTGCAGTACCTGGCCAACCTGCTGACCGCTGGCGACACCGCTCCGGTACTGCTGGCCCTCAAGCGCCTGCTGGCCATGCGCGCCTACAAGCGTGCCGAACACGTGGAAGGCAAGCAGGACCTGGATGTGCTGAAGAAGGTCGGCCTGACCGTGAACCAGGTGGAAGAGATGTACCGCTACCTGGCGATCGCCAACTACGAAGACCGCTTCGTCATCCCTACCGCGCACCGCGAGGAAGCGCTGTCGGATGCCTTCGCCGAGCGTTCGGGTTGTGGCTTCAGCTTCGGCAACGGTTGCTCCAGCAATTCTGGCGTGAACCTGTTCGGCGGCAAGGCCGTGGACAAGCGCAACGTCATCCAGACCGTGCAGATACAGGAGTGATGACCATGGCCATCTCGATGGAAAGTCACAGCCAACTGCTCAAGCTCAGCGCGCTGATGCTGGACTACCCGCGCACCGAACTGCGCGAGGAAAGCCTGGCGCTGCATGCCCTGATCCGCACCTGCGACCTCCCGGAAAAACAGCGCGACGGCCTCGCTGCGCTGCTCAACGAGCTGTGCAAGGGCGACATCCTCGACGTGCAGGCCCGTTACGACGGCCTGTTCGAACGCGGTCGCTCGGTCTCGCTGCTGCTCTTCGAACACGTGCACGGCGAAAGCCGTGACCGTGGCCAGGCGATGGTCGACCTGATGGACCGCTACACCCAGGCGGGCCTGGTCATCGACGTCAACGAGCTGCCGGACTACCTGCCGCTGTACCTGGAGTTCCTCGCCCTGCAGGACGCCGAGTCGGCCCGCGTCGGCCTGGCCGAAGTCGCGCACATCCTCGCGCTGATCGCCCTGCGCCTGGAAGAACGCGGCAGCGGCTATGCGGCGGTCTTCAGCAGCCTGCTGGAGCTGTCCGGCGAGCAGCCGGACCTCGGCGCGCTCAAGCGCGACCGCGAGCAGGAAGTGCGCGACGACAGCCTGGAAGCCATCGACAAGGCCTGGGAGGAAACCCCGGTGAGCTTTACCGAGCCCGCCGTCGGTTGCCCGTCCACCAGCGCCCGCCGCGTGTCCACGTCCGCCGAACAACCCATGCAGTGGGTCGCCCAGCCGGTGCCGCAGATGCAGTACCGGGCGGCCAGAGAAGGAGTCTGAACATGTCCCTCGATCTTCTAGCGTTCGGGATCTATCCCTACGTCGCGCTCGCTATCTGCCTGATCGGCAGCTGGGCGCGCTTCGATCTCTCGCAATACACCTGGAAAGCCGGCTCCAGCCAGATGCTGAGCAAGAAGGGCATGCGCGTTTACAGCAACCTGTTCCATGTGGGCGTGCTGTTCATCCTCGCCGGCCACTTCGTCGGCCTGCTGACCCCGCACTCGGTCTACGAGCACCTGATCAGCACCGAGCAGAAACAACTGCTGGCGATGGTTTCCGGCGGCTTCTTCGGCATCCTCTGCTTCATCGGCCTGACCGGCCTGATCCTGCGCCGCCTGACCAACGAGCGCGTACGCGCCACCGGCAACGCCTCGGACCTGATGATCCTGCTGGTGCTCTATGTCCAGCTGATCCTCGGCCTGTCCACCATCGTCGCCTCCACCCATCACCTGGACGGTTCGGTGATGGTCATGCTCGCCAACTGGGCGCAGTCCATCGTCACCTTCCAGCCGCTGGCCGCCGCCGAAGCGATCGCTCCGGTATCGCTGGTCTACAAGCTGCACGTGACCCTGGGCCTGACCCTGTTCGTGCTGTTCCCCTTCACCCGTCTGGTGCACATCGTCAGCGCTCCGGTGTGGTACTTCGGCCGCCGCTACCAGGTGGTTCGCACCAAGCGTCGCGCAGCGTGATGAAGCGGCGGATAACGCTGGCGCGTTATTCGCGCTACCTGATGCTCCTCCCCCTCTCCCTTCCGGGAGAGGGTCGGGGAGAGGGTTACTGGAGGTAAGCGAAAATGAGTTGCTCCCACTACGAAGCCAAGGTCGAACACGTCGACCTGCCGAAAATCGAAGTCAACGGTGTCGCCATCGCCGAGGACGAACTGGCCCGCGAGCTGCAATACCATCCCGCTGCCAGCCACGCCGAGGCGCTGTACTCCGCCTGCCGCGCGCTGGTGGTGCGACAACTGCTGGTGCAACGCGCCGCAGCGCTTGGCGTGACTGGCCAGGCCGAGGAGGGCGAAGCGGCCGAAGAGGCGAACATTCGCGCCCTGATCGACCGTGAAGTCGGCGTGCCTGAAGCCGACGAGGCCAGCTGCCGCCAATGGTACGAAGCCAACCCGACCCGCCTGACCTCGCCGTGGCGCATGCGTCTGCGCCATGTGCTGCTGGGCTGCGCCCCGGACGATCTGGAAGGCCGCGCCAAGGCTCGCGAACAGGCCGAGGAACTGCTCGCCGAACTGCGTGAACATCCGGAGCGTTTCGCCGAAAAGGCCATGCGCTTCTCCGACTGCCCGTCGAAAGACGACGGTGGCGACCTGGGCTGGATCGAACCGGGGCAGACCGTCCCCGAGTTCGAGAAACGCCTGCTGCAACAGCAACCCGGCCTGCTCGGCCATCCGCTGGAAAGCCGCTACGGCCTGCACGTGGTCGAGCTGATCGAGCGCGATGGCGGCGAGCCGCTGGACTTCGCGCAGGCCCGCCCGCGCATCGCCGGCTACCTGCGCGCCCAGGTGCTGCAACGCGCCGTCAGCCAGTACATCAGCGTGCTGGCCGGTGAGGCGCGGATCGACGGCTTCGTCTTTGACGGTGCGGAGTCGCCGCTGGTGCAGTGAACCGGTTCCGGGCCCCTCTCCACATTCCTCCCCCAGAGGAGGGAGGGGCTTCGGAAACGGATACGAATATCGGCTCTCCCCCTTGGGCGTGGGAGCCGGCCGGAGTTAAACACCATGTCCGAATGGATCGACGGCCAAGGCCGCAAGATCGACTACCTGCGCCTGTCGGTGACCGACCGTTGCGATTTCCGCTGCGTCTACTGCATGGCCGAGAACATGCGCTTCCTGCCGCGCCAGCAGGTACTGACCCTGGAAGAGATCGAGCGGGTAGCACGCCTGTTCGTCGAGCGCGGCGTGAAGAAGCTGCGCCTTACCGGCGGCGAACCGCTGGTGCGGCCCGGCATCGTCCACCTCTGCGAACGCCTCGCGGCGCTGCCCGGCCTGCGCGAACTGTGCATGACCAGCAACGGCTCGCAGCTCACCCGATTGGCGGGTGATCTGAAGGCGGCTGGCCTTTCCCGCCTCAACATCAGCCTCGACACCCTCGATGCGCAACGCTTCGCCGCCATCACCCGCACCGGGCGCCTGGATCAGGTGCTGCGTGGCATCGACGCCGCCCAGCAAGCCGGTTTCGAGCACATCAAGCTCAATTGCGTAGTGATGAAGGGTCGCAATGCCGACGAAGTGCCAGCGCTGGTGGATTACGCCATCGCCCACGGGCTGGATATCAGCTTCATCGAGGAAATGCCTCTGGGCCAGGTCGGTCGTGAGCGCGAGGAGAGCTTCTGCTCCAGCGACGAGGTCCGCGCGCTGATCGCCGAGCGCCACGAACTGCTGGACAGTGCCGAGCACAGCGGTGGCCCGGCGCGCTATGTACGCCTGGCGCAGCATCCGGGCACGCGAATCGGCTTCATCTCGCCGCATTCGCACAACTTCTGCTCCACTTGCAATCGCCTGCGCCTGACTGCCGAAGGCCGCTTGCTGCTGTGTCTGGGCCACGAGCATTCGCTGGACTTGCGTGGTCTGCTACGGCGTCATCCGCTGCACGACGAGCCCATCCTCGAAGCCTTGCGCAGCGCCCTGCAGCGCAAGCCAGCGCGCCACGAGTTCAGCGTCGGCGACGTGCAGGTGCTGCGCTTCATGAACCTCAGTGGCGGCTGAAAAAGACCTCCCTTGGCGGGCCTTGTGCCCGCCTCTTGCCTTGCGTTCCTAAATACTCCCCGGAGCGAACAAGAGACTCCGAGCGCCCACTTGTAGGAGCGGGCCATGCCCGCGATCGCGCGCATGGCGCGCTCCTACAGGTCGGTCGCGGGTTTCTTGGGCACACAAATAGTCAGGCACAAAAAAGCCCCGGCGACATGAGCGTATCGCGGGGGCTTCGGGCATCTGCCAAAGGTATAACCGTGGAAGCTACGGTAAATCATGCGAAAGAATCGTCTCGAATCCTCCTTGGATCGCTTCGGAACGCTTCCAGACTAAGGCGGGAGCCCGGCGCACGACATTCCTCCGAAGGAGTAGCGCAGGGCGCGCAAAGGGGAGTGCGCCGCGCGGTCGCAGGACGATTGACGTTGTGTACTTTTTAGTCCAGATTGGATTTTAAGTTTACGCGCGCCCGCGCGTGGACGGACCAGAACAACAAGTCATTCGCCTGGGTCAGGGCAAGGCAATGCCGCTGCGACCTCCGTGTCGCGCCCCTGGACGAACCAAGACATGCCGTACTCACTGCCAAGACGTACCGGCCGGCGCTCGCCCCCGGCGACCACACAACGGAGTTCATCGATGAATCGCAAAGCCCTGCTGGGCGGCCTGATGCTGGCTGCCTTCGCCACCTTCTCCCACGCCGACGACAAGCCGCTGCGCATCGGTATCGAGGCGGCCTATCCGCCCTTCGCCTACAAGACCCCCGAAGGCGGCATTGCCGGCTTCGACTACGACATCGGCAATGCCCTGTGCGAAGAGATGAAGCGCAAGTGCCAGTGGGTCGAGCAGGAGTACGACGGCCTGATCCCCTCGCTGAAAGTGCGCAAGATCGACGCCGCGCTGTCCTCCATCACCATCACCGAAGAGCGCAAGCACTCGGTGGACTTCACCCACAAGTACTACTTCACCCCGGGCCGTCTGGTGATGAAGGAAGGCTCGCAGCTGGACGAGCAGTTCAGCCAGCTCAAGGGCAAGAACATTGGCGTGCAGCGCGGCTCCACCGCCGACCGTTTCGCCACCGAAGTACTGGGCAAGGCCGGCGCCAACGTGGTGCGCTACACCAGCCAGGACGAAATCTACCTGGACCTGCTGGCGGGCCGCCTGGACGGCACCTTAGCCGACTCCATCCCGCTGGAAATCGGCTTCCTGGAAACCCCGCGCGGCAAGGGCTTCGCCTTCATCGGGCCGGAATTCAAGGACCCGAAATACTTCGGCGAGGGCGCTGGCATCGCAGTGCGCAAGGGCAACACCGAACTGGTCGGCCAGCTCAACGCCGCCATCGACGCGCTGCGTGCCAATGGCAAATACAAGGAAATCGAAGGCAAGTACTTCAAGAGCGATATCTACGGGGACTGATCGTTCCGTTGAGTCGCAGCAAAAAGGCCGCCTTCGGGCGGCCTTTTTCGTTGCTGACGCCAATCGATGAGGGGGATTCCTGTAGGAGCGGGCCATGCCCGCGATCCGTCGGCAGGGCCGACGTTTCAGGTGGTTTCACGACGTAACGGGAGACACCGTTATCAGCCGGCAGGAGCGCCCCATGGGCGCAATCGCGGGCATGGCCCGCTCCTACAGGTGAAGTCCGAGCTTGCTCAAACCTCCTCCTTCAACTCCTTCAGGTGCTTGTACACCGTTGCGCGGCCCATGTTCAGCACGTTGGCCACATAGTTCGCCGCGCTCTTGCCCTTGAACGCGCCCTCGGCATGCAGGGCCAGGACCAGCTCGCGCTTGTGGTCGCGGCTGAGGGTGGAGAGGCTCAACTGGCGCTGCTGCAGCCAGCCATGCAGGAAGGTGTTGATGCGTTCCTGCCAGTCGTCGCGGAACAGCGCGTCCGGCTGCGGGATGACCTTGCTGGAGGAAAGGAACAGGTCGAGCGCTGCCTTGGCGGTCTCGAACAGGGTGATGTTGAGGTTGATGCACAGCACCGCCAGCGGCTCGCCCTTGGCGTCGCGCAGCACGGTGCTGATGGAGCGGATCTTCTGGCCGTCCCAGTTGAGTTTCTCGTAGGGGCCGATGTTGCGCTCGTCATGGCCGCCTTCGAGCATGTCTTCCAGTGCCGAGTCGTCGCCGATCTCGCGCTTGGAGATGTTGTTCGCCAGGTACGCCACGCGCTGGTTGCGCAGGTCGTGGATGACCACTTCGGCGTGGGGGAAGAACAGCGCGGCGATGGCGTCGGCGATGGCCTTGTAGTTGTCCAGCGGATCAGCGGCGGTCATGGGCAAGGCTCTCGGAGGCGATGAGGCGGGCGGGGGTGCGGGCGCTGGCGAGTGTGCCGCAAGCGCCCGCAGGCTGTCACGGCTTGCGGCTTACCGGGCCAGCAGGCGCACCGGCGACAGCATCTCGGCGGTCAGGCCGTGGTGGGTCAGGTGCTCGGGCAGCGCTTCATGGCGGATCAGTGCGGCGCTGGCCTCACCCATGGCGGCGGAAGTCTGGATGCCGTAGCCGCCCTGGCCAGCGACCCAATACAGGCCGGGCGTGGCCGGGTCGTAGCCGGACACCAGGTCGCCGTCGGCGAAGAACGAGCGCAGGCCGGCCCAGGTATGGCTCGGGCGACGGATGCTCAGCGTGGTGTGTTCTTCGATCTGGTAGATGCCCATCGCGATATCCAGCTCTTCGGGCTGCACGTCGTGGGGCTCCACCGGGTCGGCGTTGGCCGGCGAGCCGAGCAGCATGCCGGCGTCAGGCTTGAAGTAGAAGGACTCGTCCAGGCTGACCAGCACCGGCCAGGCGTGGCTGTCCACGCCCTCGGGAGGGCTGAACAGGAAGGCCGCGCGGCGCTTGGGCGTGAGGCCCAGGGGCGCGGCGCCGGCCAGCTCGGCAATCTTGTCCGACCAGCTGCCGGCGGCGTTGACCAGCACCGGCGCGCGGTAGGTCTGCTGCGCGCAGCGCACTTCCCAGGCGCTGTCGATGCGGCTGATTTCCAGCGCTTCGCTGTCCAGTTGCACGCTGCCGCCGTTGCGTCGGATGCCGCGCAGGTAGCCTTGCAGCAGGCCGTCGGTATCGATGTCGGCGGCGCTGGGGTCGAGCATCGCGCCGTGGACTTTCTCGCGGCGCAGTACCGGCACGATGGCGCAGGCTTCGTCCGCATCGAGCAGGCGCATTTCCGGCACGCTGGCCAGGGCGCTGTCGTACTGGCGCCGGAGCTCTTGCGGGTTGCCCTCGAAGTCCACGGTCATCTCGCCGCGCGGGGTGAGGATCGGGTGTTCGACGAAGCCCTCGGGCGGGTTGTCGAAGAAGGTGCGGCTGGCGGCGGTCAGGGCGCGTACCTGTGGTGTTCCGTAGGCGACGGTGTAGAGCGCTGCCGAGCGGCCGGTGGAGTGGTAGCCGGCGTGGGACTCGCGCTCCAGTACGGCGACCTTGCCGTGGCGGGAGAGGAAGTAGCCGGTGGAGGCGCCGGCGATGCCGCCGCCGATGATGAGGAAGTCGACTTCGATCATGGGGTACTCCGGCTCAGGCGTTCTTCAGTTGCAGATGGTAGAGCGCATTGGCCAGGGCGACGTCTTCCAGGCCCAGGCCGATGGAGCGGAAGAAGGCGTGGCGCTGGTAATCCGGCTTGGCGGCCTGGCCGCTGACCAGCTCCGGCAGGTCGCCACGCAGGGCGCCGTCCCAGCCGTGATCTTCACGGGCCAGACGCATCTCTCCGGCGGCGGCAGGCGTGGTGGCGCGGTAGTCGCAGTAGACATCCATCTGCGCCAGGGACTGTGGCGGCACTTCGTGGGCACGGGCGACGTTGGTGCTGATGGAAGTGATCAGCGCCGGCTTGGACAGGATCGACGGATCGAGCACCGGGGTGCCGGAGGAGGTGCACAGCAGGACCACGTCGGCGTCGGCCACGGCGGACTCGATGCTGATGGCCGGTTCGGCCCGCGAGTCGATGGCGCCGAACTGGGTCAGTACGCCGGCGTTCAGGTTCGGCGAGTACACGCGGATGTTCTGCCAGTCCCGCAGGCCGGCCACGTAGCGCAGGTGTGCACGGGCGACCGGGCCGCTACCGACGATGGCCAGGCGCTTGGCGTCCGTGCGAGCCAGCTCCTGCACCGCCAGGGCGGTGGTGGCGGCGGTGCGCGCGGTGGTCAGGCTGCCGGCGTCGCACAGCAGCAGCGGCTGGCCGCTCTCCATGGACATCAGCAGGCTCCACGCGGTGACCAGCGACTTGGGCTGACGCACGATGTACGGGGAGGTCTTCACGCCGTAGACCTTCTGCGAGGCCAGCACGCCCAGGTAGTTGATGAAGTCGCCGCCACCGTTGGGGAACTCCACCAGTTGCTGCGCTGGCTGCACGGCGCTGCCCGCGGCCAGCTCGACGAACATGTCGCGCATCGCCTGGAGCACGTCGACCTGATCGAGCAGGCGTTCGGCGTCGGCCTGGTTGAGGGTGAAAGGCGTGGCGGCGGACATGGCGAGACTCCAGATGTGGATTTATTTTTCCATTCTGGACTCTGTTGTCTTGGTCGGCAAGGGTAGTGGGACGGGTGGAGCAGTGGCTTTTCTCAGAAACCTGAGCGACGGAGCTGACCTGTAGGAGCGCCCCATGGGCGCGATCGTGGGCATGGCCCGCTCCTACAGGGCGCAGCAGACGGCTTACAGCTTGAACTGCGCCACCAGCTCCTGCTGGCCGCCCGCCACGCGGCGCAGGTGCTCGCCACAGTCGCGGGTGTGCGCAGCGGTCTTGCGGTTCTCCACGGTCATGTCGCTCAGGCGGTGCATGTGCTGGTTCACTTCCTGGGTCGTGGCGGCCTGCTGTTCGGCGGCGGCGGCGATCTGGAAGGCCATGGCGTGTACACCCTGCAGGGACTCGTCCAGCGCGCCGAGGGCTTCGATCACGGCCTGGGTGTCCTGCTCCAGGGTGTGCGCCTGTTCGCTGGCACCGCTCATGCTCGACTGGGCCTGGACGGAGGAGTCGCCCAGGCTGCCGACGATGGCGACGATCTCGTCGGTGGCGCTGCGGGTACGCTGGGCGAGGCTGCGGACTTCGTCGGCGACCACGGCGAAACCACGACCCGCTTCACCGGCGCGGGCGGCTTCGATGGCGGCGTTGAGGGCGAGCAGGTTGGTCTGTTCGGCGATGGAGCGGATCACGTCGAGCACCGAACCGATCTGCTGGCTCTCGCCGGCCAGGGTCTGCACCACGCCGTCGGCCTGGCGCAGGCCGACCAGCAACTGGTCCTGACGGCCGATCATGTGTTGCAGGGTGCCCTGCATGGCGACGAAGGCCTGGCGCGCGGCGGCACTGCCGTCGGCGCTGCGGCTGGCGCTGCCGGCGATTTCCTGCACGGTGGCGGCCATCTGGTCGACGGCGCTGACCACCATTTCCAGCGCTTCCTGTTGCTGGTCGAGGTGGTTGCTGGTGCGTCCGGCGGCGTCAAGGATATCGCCGCTGGCATCGCCCACGGCCTCGCTGGCCTGGCGCAGGCGCTCGACCACCTGGCGCCAGGCCGTGGTCATCTCGCGCAGGGCCTGCATCAGGCCGCTGCTGGCGCTGGCGTCTTCACTCAGGCGCAGCTCGCCGCTGGCCAGGCGTTGAGCGAGGGCAGCCATGCTGGCCGGCTCGCCGCCCAGCGGGCGCATCACGCTGCGGCTGACCAGCCAGGTGCCGGCGGCAACGCCCACCAGGGTCAGCAGGCCGAGCACGAGGATCTGCCACATCAGCTTGCGTACCGGGGCGAAGGCCTGGGCCTGGTCCATTTCCGCCACCAGTGCCCAGTGCAGGCCATCCAGGTTCAGCGGGACGAAGGACTTGAGTGCCGGCTCGTCGCTCAGGCCCGCCTCGGTGAGACGCCCCTGTTCACCGGCCAGGGCTTTCTCGATGGCCTGGCCGGGCAGGGCGGTGGGGCTTTCCTTGTCACGGCGTACGTGGTGGTCGGCGAAACGCACCGAGTCCGAGCGCAGGCTGCCGTCGCCGCCGACCAGGTAGGTCTCGCCGTCGTCGCCCAGGCCCTGGCGGTTCTGCATCACTTCGTTGATCGCCGCCAGCGGCAGCTCCAGGACCAGCAATAGTTGCAGCTTGCCGTTGTCCTTGATCGGCGCGGCCAGCCATTGCACGGGCTGCTGGTCGTTGGGCGCCTGCTCCAGGTCGCTGATGCTGGCCTTGCCGCTGTCCAGTGCCTTGCGGATGAACTGGCCGAACGGCGTGTCGCGCCATTGCGGATCACCGATGTTCTGCTGGTAGTCGACGCCACGACCGAGGCTGAACACCACCTTGCCGTCGCCGGCCACCAGGCGCAGTTCGCGGTAGCCGAAGGTCTTGATGAAGTTCTCGAACACCGGGCGGTCATAGTTGGCGGTGGTCACCAGGGATTCGCTGTCCAGCCCCGCGTAGTTGCTGCCCAGGTTGGTGGCCAGGCTGCTGAGCTGGTCGTTGCGGGCCTTCCAGGCGTCCATCAGCTGCCGCTGCTTGATGCTGGCGACCGCCTCCAGGGCGTTCAGGCTTTGTTCTTCGAGGGCACGGCTGGCCTGGAGATAGACCACGATGGCCATCACCAGTACGGGGATCAGGCCGACCGAGAGGAAACTCAGAGCAAGTTTGGCGCGCAAGGGCATGGGAGGATTCCGACGAGTTCTTGGAATTGTTCTCGCGTGCTTTGCAAGAAGCGTGCGAATTTTTTTACGTCTGTAAATAAAACTGAGCAAAAAAGGCTGAAACATGGCCTGTTTCGCGGGTACTGGCGCGTGGCCATTGTTTGCGCGGGGATGGCGTACGGTCGTCCCAGCGGGTCCGGCGGGAGAAACGAGAGGCTCTAGGATGGGAGTGCGTCACCGGAGGTAACGCCCGATTGAAAAACGCTGGAAACAAAAAAGGCGAAGCCGGGTGGCTTCGCCTTGTTTTGGAGCAGAAAGCTGCTGCAACCAGCGATCAGTGCTTGCGCGGTACGGGCTTGAGCAGCTCGGTCGGCGGCATTTCGCAGTTGATCTTGCGGCCCAGCAGTTCTTCGATCGGCGGCAGGGCGAAGGCATCGTCCTCGCCGGCGAAGCTGATCGAAGTACCGGTGGTGCCGGCGCGGCCGGTACGGCCGATGCGGTGCACGTAGTCATCCGGGTCTTCGGGCAGGGTGAAGTTGATCACGTGGCTGATGCCGTCGACGTGGATGCCACGGCCGGCAACGTCGGTGGCGACCAGGACGCGGATCTTGCCTTCACGGAAGCCTTCCAGAACCTTGATGCGCTTGTGCTGCGGCACGTCGCCGGACATCTGGGCGGCGCTGATGCCGTCCTTGGTCAGGCGTTCCTCAATGCGGCGCACCTCGTCCTTGCGGTTGGCAAAGACCATCACGCGGGTCCAGTCGTTCTGCGCGATCAGGTTGTACAGCAGCTTGTACTTGTCGCTGCCGGCAACGGCATAGACGTGCTGCTCGACGGTATCGCTGGCGACGTTTTCCGGCTCGATCTCGACGATGGCCGGGTCGACGGTCCACTGCTTGGCCAGGTTCATCACGTCGTCGGTGAAGGTGGCGGAGAACAGCAGGGTCTGGCGTTCGCCCTTGTACGGGGTCTGGCGGATGATCTGGCGGACCTGGGGAATGAAGCCCATGTCGAGCATGCGGTCGGCTTCGTCCAGCACCATCACCTCGACCATGTCCAGGTGCACCTCGCCGCGCTGGTTGAAGTCCAGCAGGCGGCCGGGGGTGGCGACCAGGATGTCGCAGAAGCGCGATTCCAGGGTGCGCAGCTGCTTGTCGAAGTCCATGCCGCCGACGAAGCTCATCACGTTCAGGCCGGTGTACTTGGCCAGGCCGATGGCGTCGTTGGCGATCTGCACCACCAGCTCGCGGGTCGGCGCGATGATCAGCGCGCGCGGCTCGCCCATGTAGCGCTCTTTCGGCGGCGGGGTCTGCAGCAGCTGGGTGATGATCGAGATGAGGAACGCAGCGGTCTTGCCGGTACCGGTCTGGGCGCGGCCGATGGCGTCCTGGCCACGCAGGGTGAAGCCCAGTACCTGCGCCTGGATCGGCGTGCAGTAGGGGAAGCCCAGGTCATGGATGGCGTGCATCAGACGCGGGTCGAGGTTGAAATCGTGGAAACGCGTCTTGCCTTCGGCCGGCTCGACCACGAAGTCTTCCAGCTTCCAGTTGTCCACCACCGGCGGGCGCGGCTTGCGCTCGCGGCGCGGCTTTTCAGCTCGGGGCTCGCGGGGCTTGTCGGCGCCTTCGGCCTTGGCCTGCTCGTGTTTCGGGGCGTGTTCGCGTTTCTCGCCGCGTTCACCTTTGTCGGAACGCTCGGTGCGGGGTTTGTCGCTCTTGGGGCCGCGGGCCGGCTTCTCGGCGGCATCGGCTGTCTCTGCCGATTCGCGGGGCGGGCGCGGGTTACGCGGTTTGCGCGGACGTTTCTCACCGCTCTGGGCGGACTTTTCTGCGGCGGGAGCGGGGGCCGCTGGCGTGGCTACGGGTTGCTCGCCGTCGCCCTTGCTGAAGATTTTCTTGAGTGCTTTGAGCACGGCTGTCTCGTACTGGTTAAGGAATGAACGGCCGCCAGTGTAATGCAAGATGCCCGCAGGGCGAAGTGCCACGGGCATCCTGCCTATTGACTTGGGCTATGGAAGGTTCTCCAGCAGCAGCCGGCGCACGTTGCCGCCCATGATGGCGGCGATGTCCTGGTCGCTGAAACCGGCCTTGGCCAGGCCCTGGGTCAGTTGCGCGAGACCGGTGGTGTCAAAGGGCGCATTCACCGCGCCGTCGAAGTCCGAACCCAGTGCCACGTGCTCGACGCCCACCTTGTCGGCGGCGTAGCGCATCGCCTTGACGATGGCGCCCACCGACGTCTCGCAGACCGCGCCATCCCAGTAGCCGATGCCGATCACGCCGCCGGTGTTGGCGATGCCGCGCAGGTGCGCGTCGGTGAGGTTGCGCGGGCCGGGGCAGGTACCGGCAACGCCGGTGTGGGAAACGATCACCGGGCGTCTGGCGATGGCCAGCACGTCGTCGATCAGCGGTCGCGAGGCGTGGGCCAGGTCGATCAGCATCTTCTTGTCTTCCAGACGCGGGATGACCTGGCGGCCGAACTCGGTCAGGCCGCCTTTCTTCAGACCGTGGGCGGAGCCGCCGACTTCGTTGTCGAAGAAGTGGGTCAGGCCCATGATGCGAAAGCCCGCGTCGTACATGCGGTCGATGTTCTCCAGCTTGCCTTCGAGCGGGTGCAGGCCCTCGGTGGCCAGTACGGCGGCGAGCTGTTTCGGGTCTTTCTGCCAGGCCGCCAGGTAGCGGGCGAGGTCGTCGCGGCTGCGTACCAGAGTGAGCTTGCCCTGGCTGCCGGCGGCGGCCTTGTCCAGCAGTTCGCCCTGGTAGAGCGCGCGTTCGAGCAGGCTGTTCCAGGTACGGGCCGGCCAGCGCTGGGCGATGACCAGCGGGGTGATGTTGTCGCTGTCGGCGCTGTTGCTTTCGTAGTTCAGACCACGCGGTGTCTTGGTGACAGTGGAGAACACCTGCAGGCCCACGTGGCCTTCGAGCAGTCGTGGCAGGTCGGTGTGGCCGTGGTCGTGGCGATCAAGCAGGTCGCGGTTCCAGAGCAGGGCGTCGTCGTGCAGGTCGGCGACGAACAGGGTCTGGTGCAGCGCCTGGGCCTCGGGCGAGGCAGGGTAGGGCGGCGGGCTGGCCACGGTGTTCATCTGGCGGTCCAGGTAGCCCGGCAGGTTGAAGAAGATCCCCAGGCCAACGGCCAGCAGGACGAGCAGGACGATCAGCAGTTTGCGCATGTCAGCTTCCCAGCTTTGTTGTTATTCGAGTTTTCGCTGGGGGAATCTAACAGACGGGTTGGCGCGGCGGGAGATCAGCCGCAGAGGCAGTTGCGGCCTTTCTGCTTGGCCTGGTAGAGGGCGCCGTCGGCGCGCAGGATCAGGCTTGGCAGGTTTTCCTGGATGTCCATCTCGGCCAGGCCCAGGGACACGGTGACGCCGGGCAGCACGCCCACCGGCGAGTAGAAGGAAGCGACCTGTTCCAGGCTCTGGCGCAGGCGGTTGCCGATGCGTCTGGCCTCGTCGATGGCGATTTCCGGCAGGAGGATGACGAACTCCTCGCCGCCGTAGCGCGCCATGCTGTCCTTGGGCCGCAGCTGGCTGCGCAGGGTGTGTGCGACCAGACACAACGCGTAGTCGCCGGCCAGGTGGCCGTGCTCGTCGTTGTAGTTCTTGAAGTGGTCGACATCGAGCATGAGCATGCACATGGGCTGTTCGTTGAAGGCGCAGCGCGTGCTTTCGCGGTCGTAGATGTGCTCCAGCCAGCGCCGGTTGAACAGCCCGGTGAGGGTGTCGAGGTTGGCGTTCTGCTCGGTGTCGAGAATGATCCGATTGCCCTCGCGGACCCGCTCGCAGAGAACCGAGAGGAGGTTCTGCATGACCTGCGGGGAGTGCTCGAACAGGCCGATCAGCGCTTCGCGATGCAGGCGCAGCACGGTGGTCGGTTCGCTGGCGACGACGTAGGCGGAAGGGTGGTCGCTGTCGATGAAGCTGATTTCGCCGGCGCAGTCACCCGGATGCAGGGTGCTGACCGGCTGGTTGTCCAGCGAGCCCAGGTACACCGTCAGGTGCCCGGAGAGGACCATATAAAGGAAGTGATTGCGATTGAAGGGCGACAGCAGGATTTCGCCGCGCTCCAGTTCACAGGCGCGGAAATCCTTGAGCAATTGCTCAAGGTGACCCGCGGCCACGTTCTGGAACAGGCGCAGATGCTGGAGTTGGCGTATGTCTTCCTTCCACTGCGCGGCTTTCATAGCGCAGCGGAAGTCGGGTGGCGACTGATGATGTGCACGACTGACTCTCCCTGTAGTCCTCTTCGCACATTGAGCCATCAGTATTAGTCAGATTTGACTACTGGCAATTCGCAGTCAGACCCGGCCGACCGGCGGTCGGCCGGGTGTTTCATCAGCTTTCCAGCAGCTCCACGTGCACCGCATAGCCCCCCAGGCGCTCGGTCAATGCGGCGCGTGAGTCCAGGTCGAGGCTGCCGACGAAAAGACGCGCTTTCTGACCCACGCGGTCATCGGCGATCACCTCGATGCGCGGTGGCGGCGACAGGTGGCGGGTTTCGTCCTCGAACACACGACGAATGGCATCCAGGCGCAATGCCGGCTTGAAGGTCTTGCCCACTGCGGTGACCGGGATGGCATCCAGCAGCCAGACGTCCTTGGGCACCGCCGCACGTTCGGGAACATGGCGGGCGGCGTGCTCCAGCAGTTCCGCCTCGCTGGCCTGCATACCCGGCTTGAGCTGGATGTACACCACCGGCAGCTCGCCGGCCTTCAGGCACGGCTTGCCCACGGCGGCGGCCATGGCCACGGCGGGGTGGCGGTGCAGGGCTTCCTCGATCATCTGCGGGTCGATGTTGTGCCCGCCGCGGATGATCAGGTCCTTGCTGCGGCCGGTGAGCCAGATATAGCCATCGGCGTCGATACGGCCCAGGTCGCCGGTGTTGAACCAGTCGCCGTCGACCCAGATGTCCCGGTTCTTGCTGGCCTGCAGGTAGCCCTTGAACACCGTGGGGCCGCGCAGGCAGATGTTGCCGATTTCGTCCACGGCAGCGTCGCGCAGGTACTGGCCGTCGCCGTCGAGGATCACCGATTTCAGTTCGCAGTAGGGCAGGCGCAGGCCGATGGAGCCTGGCCGACGCTCGCCACCGCGCGGGTTGCAGCTGGTGCCGCAGGTGCCTTCGGTCATGCCGTAGCCTTCGATGATCTTCAGGCCGGTCTTGGCTTCGAACTGGCGGATCAGCTCCACCGGCATCGGCGCCGCGCCGCACAGCGCGAAGCGCAGGCTGGAAAGGTCGCGGCCTTCGCTGGGCACCTGCAGGAGGGCGGCGTAGATGGTCGGCACGCCGCTGAAGCTGGTGACCTTGTAGCGCTCCACCAGTTTCCAGAAGTCCTGGATCAATGTCGGGTTGCGGTAGCCCTGCGGGCCGGCCAGCAGCACTTCGCCGCCGCGCATGAAGGGGGCAAGGCCGGTAACCATCACACCGTTGACGTGGAACAGCGGCAGGCCGCAGAGCAGCACGTCGTGGCCGTCGTAGTCGGCGTTCAGGCCCATGATCTCGGCCATCGCCACTTCGTTGAAATGGCTGTGCGGCGCAAGCTTGGGCGTGCCGGTGGTGCCGCCGGTGTGGAAGTAGGAGGCGACTTCGTCCGGGGCGATCACCCGGCCGCTCTCCAGGTGGTCGTCCGGGCACTGGGCGAGCAGTTCGTCGAAGTCCAGCACGCCTTCGGGCAGCGCGCCGCGGGCGGCCTTGATTGCCGAGCGTTGCGGTTCTGGCAGCAGGTTGGCGATGTCGACAGTGACGATGGCGTTCAGCTCCGGCAGGTGCTCGCGCAGGCCGGCGACCTTTTCCCACAGGTCTGTGCCGGGGAAGGGCGCCAACGTGACGAGAACGCGGGAGTCGGCGGCGCGCACCAGCTCGGCGATGTGCTCGGGGTCGAGCAGCGGGTTGATCGCATTGACGATCCCCGCCGCTTCGCCGCCCCAGATCACGTAATGGGTCTGCGGCAGGTTGGGAAGCAGGAACGACACCGCAGTGCCCGGCCGCACGCCGAGTCGGTGGAAGGCATTCGCCGCCTGGGTGACGCGGGCGAACAACTGCTCGTAGCTGACCTTGACCGGCTCCTCCGCCGCCGAGCCCTGCAGCAGAAAGCTCAGGGCGGTGGACGGGCCATACTGCTGCGCCGAGCGGCGCAGCAGTTCATAGGTGTTGGGCGGCAGGTCGCGGTCTTGCAGCGGGACCTGTTCCAGGGCTTCGACATCACGCAGGCAGCTGATCGGGGCGTTCATGCTTCTTCTTGTTCTCCGCAGGGTCAGGGGATCACAGGCGCTCCCGCAGCCAGGCGCCGATATCGCCAAGTTCCTCGTTGCTTACTTCGTGGCTCATCGGATAGGTGCGCCATTGGGCGGGCACCTCGTTGGCCTGCAGGAAGTCGTACGCGGCGCGGCCCATGGCGGGCAGCACCACGTCATCGAAAGTGCCATGCAGGCAGAGTGCGGACAGTTGTCTTTTTGTAGCCGGCAGGCTTATGCCTTCGCTGAATGTCGGGCCATAGGTGGAGAGCGCCATGACGCCGCCCAGTTCGCCGTCCCAGCGCAGGTAGCCGGTATGCAGCACCACCGCGCCGCCCTGGGAGAAGCCGGCGAGGATGATGCGCCTGGCCGCGATGCCCTGCTCGATCTGCCCCTGGATCAGCGCGATGACGCTATCGGCCGAGGCTTCCAGCTGGGCTTCATCGATGGCGCGCGCCGGTGCCATGGCGAGGATGTCGTACCAGCTGGGCGCGGGCATGCCGTTGAACACCGTCACCGGGCGGGTCGGTGCCTGGGGCAGGATGAAGCGCGTCGAGGTGAAGCTGCGCTGCAGCATCTGTGCTACCGGTTCGAAGTCGTAACGGTCGGCGCCCAGGCCGTGCAACCAAATGACGCAGGAGTCGACGCTCTGGCTGGGTTCGAGGATCAGGGGCTGGCTCATGGTGGCTCCAGGATGGGGCAGGCGCTCTAGGATGGGGCGCTGCGTTCACAAAGGGGGAGAGAGGCGATGCAAGAAGATGTCGCATGGCCATAACTTGTGGGACTTGACTGCACAAAATCGTAGGAAGGTTCCTGGGCTGGTACGCCCCTTGCTATCGCTACTGACAGGCTGTGCGGCCCCACTTCCGGTAACACTCTACCGACCCCATCCGGAAAGCTGTACCGGAAGTGGCGCCGCGAAAGCCTTGGGCTGCTTCAGGGCCCGCCGCGCTGGCTGCGGTCAACAGCCCGCGCGGTGGGCCTTCGCCTTCACGCAATGATCCCTTGATGACCCGTTCCAGCGCGCAAGACCTGCGCGCTCGAAGGTGTGTTCGCGGCTTCTGAAAGGTTTTTCGCAGGCCGTCTAGACTCACTTTCAGGTCTCCATCCCGTTTGTTGTCTTGCTGGTGCCTCACGAGGGTACGGCGGTGGAACCGGGACTCCAAAACACTAAAAAAGCAACGGAGAAGATCGATGAAGATGGTGAAATCCACCCTGGCAGTGCTGACCACCGCCGCCGTGTTCGGCATCAGCGGCCTCGCGCATGCTGGCGCCACCCTGGATGCTGTGAAGAAGAAAGGCTACGTGCAGTGCGGTATCAGTGACGGTCTTCCCGGCTTCTCGTATGCCGACGCCAAGGGCCAGTACAAGGGCATCGACGTCGACGTCTGCCGCGCCGTGGCGGCTGCCGTGTTCGGTGACGCGACCAAGGTCAAGTACAGCCCGCTGACCGCCAAGGAGCGCTTCACCGCGTTGCAGTCGGGCGAGATCGACATCCTCTCGCGCAACACCACCTGGACCAGTTCCCGCGACAGCGCGATGGGCCTGAACTTCGTCGGCGTGACCTACTACGACGGCCAGGGCTTCCTGGTGAACAAGAAGCTCGGCGTCTCCAGCGCCAAGGAACTCGACGGCGCCACCGTGTGCATCCAGGCCGGCACCACCACCGAGCTCAACCTGTCCGACTACTTCCGCTCCAACAACCTCAAGTACACCCCCATCACCTACGACACTTCCGACGAGAGCGCCAAGTCGCTGGAGTCCGGCCGTTGCGACGTGCTGACCTCCGACCAGTCGCAGCTCTACGCCCAGCGCATCAAGCTGGCCGCGCCGGACGACTATGTGGTGCTGCCCGAAGTGATCTCCAAGGAGCCTCTTGGCCCGGCCGTGCGCCAGGGTGACGAGGAGTGGTTCGACATCGCCCGCTGGACGCTGTTCGCCATGCTCAATGCCGAGGAGCTGGGCATCAACTCGAAGAACGTCGAGGAACAGGCAAAGAGCACCAAGAACCCCGACGTCGCGCGCCTGCTCGGCGGCGAGGGCGACTATGGCAAGGACCTCAAGCTGCCCAAGGACTGGGCAGTACAGATCGTCAAGCAAGTGGGTAACTACGGCGAGATCTTCGACCGCAACGTCGGCGACGGCAGCGAGCTGAAGATCAAGCGTGGCCTCAACGCCCAGTGGAACAAGGGTGGTCTGCAGTACGCACCGCCGGTGCGCTGACCTGACCCGTTCCGGCGCCCGGAGTGTGGGCGCCGGACTGTTTCGAACGACGTGAAGCCTTCCGGGCGGCCACGGGCGTAGCCCCGTGGTCGCCCGGCGGCCTTCCGAGAGGGCTTACATGCAGAATTCCGTCAAGGCCCAGCGTCCGCGGGGGGTATCGCTCAACGATCCCGTCGTGCGCGGCTGGGCATTCCAGGTCATCGCCGTCATTTTCGTCGTGGCGGTCGGCTGGTTTCTCTTCGACAACACCCAGACCAACCTCGTCCATCGCGGCATCCAGTCCGGTTTCGGCTTCCTCGACCACAGCGCCGGCTTCGGCATCTCCCAGCACCTGATCGACTACAGCGAAAGCGACACCTACGGACGGGTGTTCATGGTCGGCCTGCTGAACACGCTGCTGGTCACGGTGGTGGGCATCTTCTTCGCCACCGTCCTGGGCTTCATCCTCGGTGTGGCGCGGCTGTCGCCCAACTGGCTGATCCGCAAGCTGGCGACCCTGTACATCGAGACTTTCCGCAATATCCCGCCGCTGCTGCAGATATTCTTCTGGTACTTCGCCGTGCTCGGCCCGCTGCCGGGGCCGCGGCAGAGCATCAGCTTCGGCGACCTGTTCTTCGTCAACAACCGCGGCCTGCAGATGCCCGCGCCGATCGCCGCCGACGGCCTCGGCCCGTTCATCGTCGCGGTGATCCTGGCGCTGGTCGGCTGGGCGGTGATCTGGAAGTGGGCCAAGGCCCGCCGCCATGCCACCGGCAAGGCCTTCCCGGTGTTCCTCAGCGGCCTGGCGCTGCTGGTGGTGCTGCCGGGCCTGGTGTCGCTGGTCGCCGGAGCGCCGTTCCACTGGGACGTGCCGGTGCTGCAGGGCTTCAACTTCCGCGGCGGCTGGGTAGTGATCCCGGAGCTGGTGTCCATCGTCCTTGCGCTGTCGGTCTACACCGCCGCCTTCATCGGCGAGACGGTGCGCGCCGGCATCCAGGCGGTCAGCCACGGTCAGACCGAGGCGGCCGGCTCCCTGGGCCTGCGTCCGGGGCAGACCCTGCGCCTGGTGATCATCCCGCAGGCGCTGCGGGTGATCATTCCGCCGCTCACCAGCCAGTACCTGAACCTGGCGAAGAACTCCTCGCTGGCCGCCGCCATCGGCTATCCGGACATGGTCTCGCTGTTCGCCGGCACGGTGCTCAACCAGACCGGCCAGGCCATCGAAACCATGGCTATCACCATGAGCGTGTACCTGGCCATCAGCATCAGCATTTCGCTGCTGATGAACTGGTACAACAAGCGCATCGCGCTGGTCGAGCGGTAGAGGGAGCAGACCATGACAACTCATACCTTCAAGCCCGACCTGCCGCCACCCGCGATGAGTGTGGGCGTGCTCGCCTGGTTGCGCGCGAACCTGTTCTCCAGCTGGTTCAACACCCTGCTGACGCTGGTCGGCCTCTACCTGGTCTACCTGATCCTGCCGCCGCTGCTGGAGTGGGCGATCATCAAGGCCGACTGGACCGGGACTACCCGTGCCGACTGCTCCCGCGAGGGCGCCTGCTGGGTGTTCATCGGTTCGCGCTTCGGCCAGTTCATGTACGGCTTCTACCCCGAGGAACTGCGCTGGCGAGTGGACCTCACCGTGCTGTTCGTGGTGTTCGGTGCGGCGCCGTTGTTCCTCAAGCGCTTCGCGTACAAGGTGAAGTACGGCCTGGGCTTCCTGGTGGCGCTGCCGATCGTGGCCTACTGGCTGCTGCACGGCGGCTTCCTCGGCCTGGAAACCGTGCCGACCAGCTCCTGGGGCGGCCTGATGCTCACCGTGGTGATCGCCGCGGTTGGCATCTGCGGGGCGATGCCGCTGGGCATCCTGCTGGCGCTCGGGCGGCGTTCGAAGATGCCGGCAATCAAGGTCATCTGCGTCACCACCATCGAGTTCTGGCGTGGCGTACCGCTGATCACCGTGCTGTTCATGTCCTCGGTGATGCTGCCGCTGTTCCTGCCCGAGGGCATGAACCTCGACAAGCTGCTGCGGGCCATGGTGATGGTGGTGCTGTTCGAGGCCGCCTACATCGCCGAGGTGGTTCGTGGCGGGATGCAGGCCATTCCAAAGGGGCAGTACGAGGCTGCGGCCGCCATGGGCCTGGGCTACTGGCGGACCATGGGTCTGGTGATCCTGCCGCAGGCGCTCAAGCTGGTGATCCCCGGCATCGTCAACACCTTCATCGCGCTGTTCAAGGACACCAGCCTGGTGATCATCATCGGTCTGTTCGACTTCCTGAACAGCATCAAGCGCGCCACCGCAGACCCGGCCTGGCTGGGCATGGCCACCGAAGGCTATGTGTTCGCTGCGGTCGTCTACTGGATTTTCTGTTTCGGCATGTCCCGCTACTCCATGCATCTGGAGCACAAGCTGGACACCGGCCACAAGCGTTAGGAGTTCATCATGTCTGAAGCCACCAACAAGACCGCTCAGCCGGCCATCGGCGATCACGTGATGATCACCATGAAGGGTGTGAACAAGTGGTACGGCCAGTTCCACGTGCTCAAGGACATCAACCTGGAGGTCAGGCAGGGCGAGCGCATCGTGCTCTGCGGGCCGTCCGGCTCGGGCAAGTCCACCACCATCCGCTGCATCAACCGCCTGGAGGAACACCAGCAGGGCAGCATCGTGGTCGACGGCACCGAGCTGACCAACGACCTCAAGCAGATCGAGGCGATCCGCAGCGAAGTCGGCATGGTGTTCCAGCACTTCAACCTGTTCCCGCACCTGACCGTGCTGCAGAACTGCATCCTGGCGCCCATGTGGGTGCGCAAGATGCCCAAGCGCCAGGCCGAGGAAGTTGCCATGCATTACCTGGAGCGCGTGCGTATCCCGGAGCAGGCCAACAAGTTCCCCGGCCAGCTCTCCGGCGGCCAGCAGCAGCGGGTGGCGATCGCCCGCGCGCTGTGCATGAAGCCGAAGATCATGCTGTTCGACGAACCCACCTCGGCGCTCGACCCGGAAATGGTCAAGGAAGTGCTCGACACCATGATCGGCCTGGCGCAGAGCGGCATGACCATGCTCTGCGTGACCCACGAGATGGGCTTCGCGCGCACCGTGGCGAACCGGGTGATCTTCATGGACAAGGGCGAGATCGTCGAGCAGGCGCCGCCGGACCAGTTCTTCGACAATCCGCAGTCGGACCGCACCAAGCTGTTCCTCAGCCAGATCCTGCACTGATGCGGCGCTTTCTGTAGGAGCGAGCTTGCTCGCGAACGGGTTTCCCGGCCATGCCGGTGCCGGACGATTCGCGAGCAAGCTCGCTCCTACAGGGGGTCGCCCTTACGCTCGTCCCCCGCGATGGCAAGCCCCCGCCGCAACGGCGTATGCTGCCGATTCCACCGCAACAAGGTGTGCATCGGGAAAACCGGCTGAACTCGGCCGCCCCATCGGTGTTCCCATGTGCAGTGGTTTGCCAGGGATGGGCTACCGTTTGAGGTAGCTCCCCTGCATCCGCCGTCCAAAGGAAGAGAGCCGACGTGAACCTGATCCTATCGCCATTGAACCTCAGCAAAGCCAAGGCCTGGGGCGCCCACGCGGTGACCTCCAGCGGTGTCATCCTCGCGTTGCTTGCGCTGCTCGCGCTGGTCGACAACAAGCCTCAGGCCTGCCTCCTGTGGCTGGGCGCGGCCCTGCTGGTGGACGGCCTGGACGGCACCCTGGCGCGCAAGTTCGACGTCAAGGCAGTGCTGCCGCACTTCGATGGCTCGACCCTGGACCTGGTGATCGACTACCTCACGTACGTCTTCATCCCCGCGATCTTCATCTACCGCTATGTGCCGCTGCCGTTGCACACCGAGCTGCTGGCGGTGGGGGTGATCCTGGTGTCCTCGCTGTTCTGCTTCTGCAACGTCAACATGAAGAGCAAGGACAATTACTTCGTCGGCTTCCCGGCCGCCTGGAACGTGGTGGCGGTGTACTTCTTCGTGCTCGACCTGCACCCCTGGGTGAGCTTCGTCACTGTGCTGGTGCTGGCCGCGCTGACCCTGACCCGCATGAAGTTCCTGCACCCCTTCCGCGTACGCCAGTTCATGCCGCTGAACATCGCCGTGACTTTCGTCTGGATGCTCAGCAGCGCGTTGCTGATCCTCCAGCATCCGGTGGACCAGCCCTGGCTGCTCGGCCTGTGGTTCGCGGCTTCGGCCTACTTCGTTGGCGTCTGCGTGTGGCGTACGGCGATGGAGTGGTTCCACTGATCGCTGAGTTGCAACTTCCTTCCGCGTAGGATGGTGTGGAGCGAAGCGATACCCATCAATGCCCGTGCAATCGGCAGCATGGGTATCGCAAGCTCCACCCATCCTACGGACTGGCACAGATTGCTTACGCCTGCCGCCCCATCAGTCTCTGCCGGAAAGCCCCCGGTGTCTCCCCGCACACCTGCTTGAACAAACGCGCGAAGCTCGCCCGGTCGGCATAGCCGACATCGCTGGCGATGCGTTCCAGCGAACGCCCCGGATCACCCAGTGCCTCCTGCGCCGACGCGATGCGCAGGCGCTGCACGTAATCGTTCGGCGACATTCCTACCTGCTCGCGGAAGCGCCGCAACAGCGTGCGCGTGGAGCAGTGCACACGTTGCGCCAGGCTGGCGAGGTCGAAGGGTTGCGCGTAGTTGTCTTCCAGCCAGGCCAGCAGCGGCTCCAGTGGCGAGCCAGCGGGCAGCGGATCGGGCAGCAGCGGGGTGAAGCGTCGCTGGCGCCCGCGCCCGTGCTCGAACACGAGGGTCGCCGCCGCGCGTCGCGCCAGGGCCGCACCGGCATGCCGCTCGATCAGGTACAGGCACAGGTCCAGCCCGGCTTGCGCACCGCCGGAACAGAGCCGGCCCCGGTCGTCGGTGCACAGGGCATCGATGTCCAGACGCACTTGCGGATAGCGTTCGCGGAAAGTCGCTTCCAGCGCCCAGTGCGTGGTGGCGCGGCGATCGTCCAGCACACCGGCTTCGGCCAGCAGGAAGGCGCTGCTGCACAGGCTGCCCAGCTGCACGCTGGCGGGGGCGCGGCGTAACCAGGCGAGCAGCGGCTGATTGGCGGCGAAGGTGGTGTCGAAATCCGCGCCTGTCGCGGGGATCAACAGCAGGTCGCAGCGTGCGGCGAGGTCGAGCCCTCCTTCCACTTCCACACGGCCGAAGGGCAACGCCACCGGCGCGCCGTCGGCGCTGACCCGCAGCACTTCGAAGCGTCGCTCGCCGGCCAGGCGGTTGGCGAGGTGAAAACTGTCCATGGCCAGGCCAAGGCTGGAACACAGGGTTTGCGGGCAGACGAACAGGGCTATCCTGAACATGGCGTCTCGCTTCTTGTCTGGCGATTAGGATGGCGCTATTGATCATAATGTTGTCGATATTGCCAATCGTGTCCAGTCGATCCAGCCCCGATACTGCCACCATCCTCCCTGACACGAGCCCCGCCATGGCCCACCCCAACGCCCAGTTGATCGAACGTTTCTACCAGGCTTTCCAGCGCCGCGACGCTGAGGCCATGGCCGTCTGCTACAGCGCCGACGTGCAGTTCAGCGATCCGGTCTTCACTGATCTGCGTGGCGCCGAAGCCGGCGACATGTGGCGCATGCTCACCGCCCGTGCCCAGGATTTCTCGCTGACTTATGAGGGTGTCGAGGCCGACGAGACGCGCGGTTCGGCACGCTGGGTGGCGTCCTACACCTTCACCCAGACCGGTCGGAAAGTGATCAATCACATCCAGGCACATTTCCACTTTCGCGACGGATTGATCTGTCAGCACGTGGACAGCTTCGACCTGTGGAAGTGGTCGCGCCAGGCCCTCGGCGCCAAGGGCACCCTGCTGGGCTGGGCGCCGCCGGTACAGGAAGCGATCCGTGCCCAGGCCGCCAAAGGTCTCGCGGCATACCGCGCACAACGGGTGGGGAAGGCCTGATCGCGGGCTTTCGGGCTCGCCCGAGGCGGCGGGATAGGCTTAAATGACAGGCGACTGAGAGCCGGACGCCGCCATGATCACACTTTTCCAGTTCCCGCCCGCCTTCAACGTACCCAACGTCAGCCCCTTCTGCCTGAAGCTGGAGACCTTCCTGCGCCTCGCCGGGCTGGAGTACCAGATCAAGCACGTGATGGACCCGCGCAAGGGGCCCAAGGGCAAGCTGCCGTTCATTACGCTGGACGGCAAGGCCGTCGCCGACACGGCGATCATCATGCGCACGCTGCAGCAGTACTACGAATTCGACCTCGATGCCGGCCTCGACGCCCGTGGCCGTGGTTGGGCAGTGTCGATCACCCGCCTGTGCGACGAGCATCTGGTGCCGCTGCTGGTGTACTTCCGCTGGCTCGACGAACAAGGCTTCCGCCAGGTGAAGGACGTGATGTTCCGTGGCGTGCCCGCGCCGCTGCGACCGGTGGTGGGTGCGATGCTGCAACGCAAGATTCGCGGCGACCTCAAAGGCCGCGGCCTGCTGCGCCACAGCCGCGAGGAATTGCTGGGCTTCGCCCGTGACGATCTCGAAGCCCTGGACGGCATGCTCGGCGACCTGCCGTACTTCGGCGGCGCCCAGCCGTGCAGCGCCGATGCAGCGACCTACGGCGTGCTGGCCAATCTGATCCTCAGCACCCTGGAAACCCCGCTCAACGACATGGCGCGCAGCTACGAGCGCCTGGTCGCCTACTGCGACCGCATGCAGGCGCGAGTCTGGGCGTCGTGACCGCTGCCGAGCCCAAACCCTGGTTCGTCTACCTGGTGCGCGCCGAGAACGGCGCGCTGTATTGCGGCATCAGCGACGACGCGCAGCGGCGCTTCGAAACCCATCGCACTGGCAAGGGCGCACGCTTCTTCCATTCCAGCCCGGCCCAGGCGCTGGTCTATGTCGAGGCCTGCCCCGGCAAGGGTGATGCGCTGCGCCGCGAGCGCGCGATCAAGGCGCTGACCAAGAAGGCCAAGGAGCGCCTGGTGCTGGCCAGTCCCTTCACCATCAGCGCCGTGGATGTCGTGCCATCCGAGAGATGAGGTAGGACTGGCTCTACACAAGGGTTAAGCTGCCGGACCACCTTCCGGCCGCTGGAGCCACCCATGTCCGAGCTGATCCTGCACCACTACCCGACTTCGCCCTTCGCCGAAAAGGCGCGTCTGATGTTGGGCTTCAAGCAGCTGTCCTGGCGCTCGGTGACCATCCCGCCGCTGATGCCCAAACCGGACCTCATGGCCCTCACCGGTGGCTACCGCAAGACCCCGGTGCTGCAGGTCGGCGCCGATATCTACTGCGACACCGCGCTGATCGCCCGCCGCCTGGAGCAGGAAAAGGCCGTGCCCGCGCTGTTCCCCGAAGGCCATGAGTTCACCTCGGCGAGCTTCGCCCTGTGGGCTGACTCGGTGATCTTCCAGCATGCCGTCAGCCTGGTGTTCCAGCCCGAATCCATCGCCATGCGCTTTGGCAAGTTGCCGCCGCAGTTCCTCCAGGCCTTCGTCGCCGACCGCAGCCAATTGTTCAGCGGTGGCACCGCCAGCAAGCTGCCGGCCGAACAGGCCAAGCACCAATGGCCGGCCTTCATGGCACGTGTCGAGGAGCAACTGGCCCGTGAGGAAGGCGATTTCCTGTTCGGCGAAGCATCCATCGCCGATTTCTCCCTGGCGCACTGCCTGTGGTTCCTCAAGGGCACGCCGGTCACCGCGCCGCTGGTGGACGATTACCCGTCGGTCGCCGCCTGGCTCGGCCGCGTACTGGGCTTCGGCCACGGTGCCGCCAGTGAAATGAGTGCCGAGGACGCCATCGCCGTGGCCCGCGACAGCCAGCCGGCCGCGCTGCCGGAGGAATCCTTCGTCGATCCCAATGGCTTCAAGGCCGGCCAGCGCGTGGTGATTTCCGCCACCGATTACGGTTGCGATCCGGTCGAAGGCGAACTGCAGCACGCCGGGCTGGAGAGCCTGATCCTGCGCCGCGAAGACCCGCGCGCCGGCACCGTCCACGTGCACTTCCCGCGCATCGGCTTCAGCATCCGCCCGGCCTGAGTCCGGCCGGGCCGGGGCACTGCCGCGTCACCGGCGTACGCAGGCGCGGCAGGTTCTCGGCCATCTCGCGAAAATGCTGCAAGCGCTCGTAGCAGAGCGCCATCTCCCCGCTGTTGCTGTTGTACCAGGCGTCCGGTGCGCCGCAGCTGACCAGTCGCAGGTTCAGCGGGCGCGGCGGGTGGAACAGGCGGAAGACCTCGTTGACCATCAGTTGCAGGTGATCGCCGTCGCGCAACAGGGCGATCAGCGGCGCGGCTTCCTCGGGGTTCATCGACGGCGTGTCCCAGGTCAGGCGCCAGGCCGCGTGGTGCTGGATCGAGGAGGTACGCCGGGTGTGCCTGATCCATTCGAACGCCTTGCTTGCCTGATGGAATTCCTGGTCGCAGTAGACCGCACGCTCATAGGGCAGGCCGGTGAGCGGCGGCAGCCAGTCCAGCCGCGCCATGTCGCTGCCGTACAGCAGGCAGGCGATGTTGTAGTAGCGCTGCTCGTCCAGCGGGTGACTGTCCCACGCCAGTACCTGGTCCGGCGGCGGTTTGGGTGTCTGCCACTCCAGCCGCCAGTAGTCGGCAATGTCCAGCAGGCGCGCGTCGACCTCATCGCGCGGTAACCTGGCGTAGAGGTGGAACAGCAGGATGAAGCCGAGCTGGTCCGCCGCATCTTCCTCGCGCCCGAGCACCGGCAGGTCGTACTCGGCGATCAGCACGTGCCCCATCTCGTGCATCACACTGAATTCGGCGTTGGCCAGCACGAAACGCGCGACGTTCGGCGTCAGTGGCTGCGGCGTGGGGTCGGCGAAAAGGAGACGGGTGCAGAGCAGCAACAGCAGTGCGAGGCATGAGCGGTGCAGCCGGGGCTGCCCGGAGAGCGGAGACGCAGCGACAGGGAGAGCATGCAGGGCGGACATGGCGACCACCGCGAGCGAGAGGCGCCTGATTTGACTCTAGCAGCCGCGCTGCGTGGGCTGCGGGGCGCTTTGTCGGAAGTCTGTGCGCGGGTCGCTTGAGGCGTCTGGCGCGGGCGTCTATCGTCCATCCCTCATTGCACGACACTCATTGCAGAACGCTCAATGCACGAGAAGGGAACCCGCGCATGCACGCCTACGATATCGAACTGCTGAAATATTCCACGCCTGCCGCCGGGGAGGAGCTCCAGGGCTGGTGCTTCGGCCTGCCGCCGGGCATCGCGCCCGAGCAATGGCCGCTGGACCCGGATACCGGCTACCCGCTGATGCACGGCTTCACCCTGCGCCTGCCCGAGGACTATCGCGTGCACGGGCCGGAGATCGTCGCGCTGAGTTTCTTCTCGCTCTCGCCTGACCAGAACGACGGCGGCCCGAACTCGGTGGATGGCATCGCCGAGCAGGTTGTCTCGCCGGGCGAGCAGGCGCCGGCCGATCCGAACCTGCTGCCGTTCTGGCAAGCCGGCCGCTCCAGCCACCCGCGCCTGCACCGCATGGAAGACATTCTCGGCGGCGCGTACGCGGTGATCCTGCTGACCGAAACGGAGTTCAACGGCGCCGCCTGCCAGCCGCCACGACTGCCCGCGGGCAATCCGCTGCTGGCGCAGACGGCCGCGCCACAGTGGCTGGCGTCAGGCTCGGCGAGCACCTTCGACACCACCATGAAGGAGGGCGACTACCTGTTCGGCCTGTTTGGCGGCATTCCCCAGCCTGGACTGGAGACGCGTTACCTGCTGCGCTGGACGCCGCGCGCCAGCGACCCCAATGCCGGAGTCCAGCCCGATGAGTACGGTGGCACCGATTACCAGTCGTTCTACTACTGGGAGAACGACGACATCCACCGCGACAACTACCGCGAGCACGCCTGGAGCCAGGGCCACCAGCCCAACCATATCGGCGGCACCATGCGCCCGGTGCAGGGCATGCCGGACGTCAGCGCCTACTACATCGGCTTCGAGGAATACCTGGGCGGCTACAACTTCGGCACCGGCAACGCCCAGCTGGATTTCCGCGACATGAAGATCGACTGGGCCTGCTGAACTTGCCGGGCTGCACCGGCTTGCCTTTTGTAGGAGCGGGCCATGCCCGCGATCGCGGAAAACGTCCGCGAAAGGCTCCGAAGTCATCCGGATGATCCCGCAGCTAGCCGATGGAATCGCGAGCAAGCTCGCTCCTACGAGAAGCGCTCCGTATTTGTCGGCTGCCGGTAGGAGCGAGCTTGCTCGCGAACCGCCCAGCGCCCAATCGTCACGCACAAAAAAGCCCATCGCGAGACGGGCTTTTCTGTCAGCGCGGACCTCAGTCCTTGCGCCGCTTGAGCTGGTCCTGCAACTGGGTCGGCAGGCCACGGATGATCAGCATGTCGCGGGCCTCGTCGTACTCCACCTTGCTGCCCAGCAGGTGCGCCTCGAAGCTGATCGACAGCCCCTCGGCGCGTCCGGTGAAGCGGCGGAACTGGTTCAGAGTGCGCTTGTCCGCCGGGATCTCCGGCGACAGGCCGTAGTCCTTGTTGCGGATGTAGTCGTAGAAGGCGCGCGGCGCCTGGTCGTCCATCAGCTCGGAGAGTGCGTCCAGGGCCATCGGCTCGCCGATCTTGGCCTGGCTGGTGGCGTAGTCCACCAGCACGTCGGTTTTTTCGCGGGCCTGTTCTTCGGGCAGGTCTTCGCTTTCCACGAAGTCGCTGAAGGCCTTGAGCAGGGTGCGGGTCTCACTCGGGCCGTCGACGCCCTCGGTGCAGCCGATGAAGTCGCGGAAGTAGTCGGAGACCTTCTTGCCGCCCTTGCCCTTGATGAACGAGATGTACTGCTTGGACGTCTTGTTGTTCTGCCACTCGGAAATGTTGATCCGCGCAGCCATGTGCAGCTGGCCCAGGTCCAGGTGGCGCGACGGGGTCACTTCCAGCGCCTCGGTCACTGCCACGCCTTCGCTGTGGTGCAGCAGGGCGATGGACAGGTAGTCGGTCATGCCCTGCTGGTAATGGCAGAACAGCACGTGGCCGCCGGTGGAGAGGTTGGACTCTTCCATCAGCGTCTTCAGGTGCTCCACCGCCTGCTTGGAGAAGGCAACGAAGTCCTTGCCATTATCCAGGTATTCGCTCAGCCAGCCGCTGAACGGGTAGGCGCCGGACTCACCCTGGAACAGGCCCCAGGCCTTGTTCGGCTTGGCGTTGTAGCTCTCGTTGAGGTCGGCCATCAGGTTCTCGATGGCCTGGGAGTCGCCCAGTTCGGCCTCGCGCGCGTGCAGCGTCGCGGGGTTGCCGTCGGGCTTCTTGTCGATCAGGTGGACGATGGCGTGGCGAATCGGCATGGCGGACCCGGATGTTCAGTGCCGGCGGCGCCGCGCGCATCGAAGCGGCGGCGGGGCGGGCGGATTGGAAAACGCCAGAGTTTACCCGACAAGGCGCCGGGATGCGCGACGCCGATCAGTCCGCCGCCGGCGCCAGCCCCTGGTCACGCTCGCGCCGGTTGCGGCGCAGCTGGCGCAGGCGGCGGATCACGTAGTTCAGGTGCAGGTGCAGTTCGTACAGCTCGTTGTAGTACGACAGCGGTACCTCGACTTTCGCCAGTTCGGCTTCCAACTGCTCCAGGCGCTCGATCTCGGTGCTCAGCTCGGCGCTGCCGGTGCGTTCGTCCAGGCGCCGGTCGATCTCGCGCAGGTAGCGGTACCAGCGGTAGATGCGCGCGCGGATACGCCAGCGGTACAGCGGGCCGATGGACTTCATCAGCGGGATGAGGATGGCGATGAAGGGAATCAGCAGGATGATGTAGCGGTCCGCCAGGGAGGCGATGCGGAATGGCAGGAAGCGCTGCAGCAGCGGCGGGCCACTCTTGTAGTAGCGCTCTGCGTCTTCCTGCAGCGCCAGGGTACGCGGCTCGGCGCTGGGGAAGGCGCCGGCCGCATCGAGCAGGGTGCCGCTCTTCATCACCGCGCGAGCGGCTTCGAGGATCAGCGGGGTGAGCGCCGGGTGGAAGTCGCCATTGACCACCAGGGTGGCGACCGGCGCCAGGGTGGCCAGATCCTGGTCCGGCACGTTCTGCGCCAGGTTCAGCAGGCCTTCGCTGACCTCCACGCGCTTGAGGAAAGGAATCCGCGCCTCGTAGGCGTGGGCACGGCGAAAGCCCGTCAGCCTGAGTTCAGGGCTGGCGGCCAGGCGCTGCACCAACGGATTCTCCGCCGGGCCGACGAAGAAGGCGGCATCCAGCTCGCCGGCCAGCAGCTGGTTGGCCACCGCGTTGCCGCCGCGCGCCTGCCAGCCGGCGGGCAGGGGATCGGTGGGAATCTCGTTGGCCTTGAGGATGGCCTCGGTCACCGCCTCGGTGCCGCTGCCGGAACCGCCGATGGCGACGCGCAGGGCGAGCAGGTCGGCCAGGCGGTCGATCTTCGCCTCGCGGCGCTGGAACAGCCACAACGGCTCCTGGAACATCGCGCCGAGTGTTTGCAACTGAGCGCGCTGCTTGGGCTCCAGTTGCTGTTCCTGGCCGCTCTGCACCAGCGCCACGTCCACGCCGCTCTTGCTGTCCAGCAGCTTGCCGAGGTTCTCCCGGGAACCCGAGGTGCGCACCAGTTGCAGGTCGAAGCCCTGCTTGGCCAGCTCCTCCTTCAGGCGCTGGCCGAACACCGCGTAGCCGCCGCCCGGTGCGCCGGTGGCCAGGGTGGCGCTCATCGGCGGTGGCGGAGCGACGAAGTAGAAGACCGCGGCGACCAGCGCGGCCAGCACCGGCACCAGCCAGAGGTTGGCACGCACCAGGATGGCGAGGTCCTTGAGCATATTGAGCAGGCGTTGCATGGCGTTCCCTTCGAAATACCCTTTCCAGAAACCTTAGCGGTTCGTTATCGACCGGGAGGTTCTGCGGTGGTTCACCGGGGGAATCGATCCTGGGATTTCAAATTTCGCGTGTATTAAATGTGAAATTTTCGTTAAATGAGTGCCATCAAAATGATATCTGTCCTGTGTTGTCGCCATGCTGTTCAAACCACAACGGAAGCGGTTTCCAAACACCCTCAGGAACGGTGAACTGACGCTACACGCCGGGGATTCTGCCTCTCCCGGTCTGCTGGATGGCATTGCCGATCTCATTCGCCAGCGCGAAGAGGGACGTCGCATCGTCGGCTGCGTCCAGGGCAACGGTGCTTTGTCCTTCGTGAAGGTCAGCCGAGTGGATGGGTTCCGCACCAAGGTTCGCCTGTTGCTGGGCCGCAAGCGACGGCAGGGTGGCTTCGACTGGACGGTCGCCGAGTTGCTCAACACCACCGAGGCCAGTGCGCGCAATGCGCCGGTGCCGGCCGTCCATGGTTTCGGCTACCGCAAGCGGCGCTACGGAATGGTCAATGAACTCTTCCTGCTCACCGAATACCTCGACGGCTATATCGATGGCTTGCAAGCCCTGGAGCACCGGCACCTGCCCGCCGAGCGGCTGCTGGCGCAGGCCCTGGACCTGATTGGGCAACTGCATGCCAGGCAGATTGCCCATCTCGACCTGTGGCTGGGCAACGTGATGGTCCACACCGGTGGAGAGGCGCCCAAGGTCATCGACCTGGAGAACTGCTACATCGGTCCGCTGCCGCATTTCGCCGCGGTACTCGGCTTCCAGTTCGGCTTCCTCTACTACTACCGCGCGCGGCAGTACATCGACGAGGCGAGCTACGATCGGCTGGTGGAAGTGGCGCTTGCCCGCTATCCACAGCTGGACCGCCGGGTGTTCGACGCCATCTACCCTCGGGCCAAGCATCAGCACGTGGGCCGCAAGGAGCGCCACCAACTGGTGAGCCACGGGCGCTTCATCGCCGACTGAAAGCGTGGGTGGATGGCGCTATCATCCCTGCCTTCGAGCAGCGGTAGCGGACTCCACCTTTCATGCGCATCCTCCACACCTCCGACTGGCACCTGGGCCAGCATTTCATGGGCAAGAGCCGCGAGGCCGAGCACCAGGCGTTCTGCGCCTGGCTGATCGAACAGGTGCGCGAGCAGGCCGTGGACGCGGTGATCATTGCCGGCGACGTGTTCGATACCGGCGCGCCGCCCAGCTATGCCCGCGAGCAGTACAACCGCTTCATCGTCGAGTTGCGCGACACCGGCGCGCGCCTGGTGGTGCTGGGCGGCAACCATGACTCGGTGGCGATGCTGGAGGAATCCCGCGACCTGCTGGCCTGCCTGGACACCCAGGTGATCGCCGCCGTCGGTACCGACCTCGAGCGCCAACTGCTGGTGCTGCCGCAGCGTGGCGGCCAGCCCGGCGCGATCCTCTGCGCGATCCCCTTCATCCGCCCGCGTGACGTGCTCACCAGCCAGGCCGGGCAGAGCGCGCAGGAGAAGCAGCTGGCCTTGCAGCAGGCGATCCAGACGCATTACCGCGAGCTGTTCGAGCGCGCCGAGGCGCAGCGCGAAAAGCTCGGCCGGCATCTGCCGATCATTGCCACCGGCCACCTCACTACTGTCGGCGCGAGCGCCAGCGAGTCGGTGCGGGAAATCTACGTCGGCACCCTGGAAGCCTTCCCCACCAGCGCCTTCCCGGCGGCGGACTACATCGCCCTCGGCCATATCCACCGACCGCAGAAGGTTGGCGGCCTGGAGCACATCCGCTACTGCGGCTCGCCCATCGCGCTGAGCTTCGATGAAGCGACCCAGGGCAAGGAAGTGCTGCTGGTTGACCTGGATGACAGCGGCCTGCGCAGCGTCACTGCGTTGCCGGTGCCGCGCTTCCAACCGCTGAAGTCGGTGTCCGGCAGTCTTGCCGAGCTGCCCGCCGAACTGGCCCGTGTCGCCCGTGAAGGCAGCGCGGAGCAGCCGGTCTGGCTGGAAGTCATGGTGCACACCGATGACTACCTGACCGACATCCAGTTGCGCGTCGAGAAACTTTGCGAAGACCTGCCGGTGATCGTCCTGCGCACCCGCCGCGAGCGCGGCACCGCGCAGGCGGCGCTGTTCAGCGAGAACAAGGAAACCCTCGACGAACTCAGCCCCGAAGATGTGTTTCGCCAGCGTCTCGATGCCGAGGATCTGGACGCACCGCTGCGCGAGCGCCTGACCGGGCTCTACCGCCAGGTTGTCGCCGACCTGCAGGAGGAGCGCCCGTGAGAATCCTCAGCCTGCGCCTGAAGAACCTCAACTCGCTCAAGGGCGAATGGAAGATCGACTTCACCGCCGAACCCTTCGCCGGTAACGGCCTGTTCGCAATCACCGGGCCCACGGGGGCGGGCAAGACCACGCTGCTCGATGCCATCTGCCTGGCGCTGTACCACCGCACGCCGCGCATGAGCGTGCTGTCGCAGAGCGGCAACGAGCTGATGACCCGGCACACCGCCGATTGCCTCGCCGAGGTGGAGTTTGAGGTGAAGGGCCAGCCTTACCGTGCCTTCTGGAGCCAGCGCCGCGCCCGCGACAAGGCCGAGGGCGCGTTGCAGGCGCCGAAGGTGGAGCTGGTGCGCATCGACCGGGCCACCGGCGAGGGGCAGATTCTCACCGACAAGATCAACGACAAGCTGAAACAGACCGAAACGCTCACCGGCCTGGACTTCGAGCGTTTCACCAAATCCATGCTGCTGGCCCAGGGCGGCTTTGCCGCCTTCCTCGAAGCCAATGCCAACCAGCGCGCGGAGCTGCTGGAGGAGCTTACGGGCACGGAAATCTACGGGCTGATTTCCCAGCGCGTGTTTGAGCGCACCCGTGAAGTGCGCGGCGCTCTGGAGCAATTGCGGGCCCGCGCGGAAGGTTTCGAACTGCTCAGCACCGAACAGCGTGGCGAACTGGAACAACAGGGCCGCAATGCCGCCTTGCAGGAAACCGCTCTGCAGTCACAGCAAGCGGCCGCTCAAGCACAACGCCGCTGGCGCGAAGACCTGACCCGCGCGCAGCAGCAGGTCGAGCAGGCTGGCGCGAAGGAGGCCAGCGCGCGCCAGGCACTGGAGCAGGCCCAGCCCGATCTGCAGCGCCTGGCGGACGGCGAGCCTGCCGCCCGCCTGCAACCGTTGCACCAGGCTTGGCGCAGCAGCCACGAGAGTGTCGAACAGGGTCGCTTGGCGTTGGAGGACAACCGCACACAGCAGGCGTCCAGCCGTGATGAGGTCGCCCAGGCCCTGTGGGCGGCCAGCCAATATGCTCAACAGGCGCAAGGCGCACGCGAGAGTGAGTACAAGGCTGTCAGCGAGCAGCGGCAGGAGTTGCAGGCGTGCCTTGCGCAGCATCCGCAGCGCGCCAGGCTGGGTGAGTTGCTGGGCGGCTGGCGCGCGCAGTTCGCCCAGCGCTCGCGTCTGGCCCAGGCTATTGCCGACTTGCAGCGGCAGGCGCAGGTGGCTGACCAGGCGTTGCAGGCAGCGACCGCGCAACGTCAGACCCTGCAGGGCAACGTCGCCTTCATGCAGCAGCAGTTCGACTCGGCCGGGGCGCAGGAAAGCCGGTATCAGCAACAGCTCGATGCCTTGCTGGGCGGCGCGAGCGAAACGGTCCTGCGTGAACGCCTGGAACAGGCGCAACTGCAAAGCCGTGGGCTCGACCGTCTGGAACAACTGGCACAGGCCCGCGCCCAGACGGCCGCGCAGGTGGAGCGCTGGCAGCCGGAACTGGACTCGTTGCGCCAGCGCAGGGCCGAGCGCGACGCGGCCATCGTCGCGCTACGCGAGCGCTATCAGGCGACCAAACAGCAGGTCGCCGACAAGGAAAAACTCCTGCAGCAGGAGCAGCGGATTCACCAGCTGGAGCATTTGCGCGCGCAGTTGCAGCCCGGTGAGGCCTGCCCGTTGTGCGGTTCGCCGGAGCATCCGGCAGTGGCGGCCTACCAGGCGCTGGATGTGTCCTCGACTCAGAAGGCGCTGGAGCAGGTGCGAAAGGAACTGGCCGATCTGGAAAGCCAGGGCATCGCCCTGCGCGGTGAGCTGGCCGAACTGGATGCGCAACTCCAGCAGGGCCAGCGTCAGCTGGGCGAAGCCCAGGCCGCGCTGGCGCAGCACCAGCAGGCGTGGCAGCAGCAGTGTGAAGCGCAGGGGATCGCGCTCAAGGACGACCAGCAGCTCGCCGCCGAGCGCGAGCGCCATGAGGCGTCGCTGGCCGCCCTGCAGCAGCAGCTCAAGGCCCTGGACGAACACAGGGGCCAGCTCCAGCAGGCGCAACAGCAACGCCAGCGCGCCGAACGCGACCATGCCGAGGCTGCTCAGCAATTGGCGCTGTTCGATCAGCAGCAGACCCATGAACGCCAGCGTCAGGAAGAGCGTGCTCAGCAACTCGCCACCCAGCGGGCAGACCTGCAACAGCAGGATCAGGTCTTGGCCGGCGCGCTGGGCGAACTGGGTTACGCCGTGCCGGAGGATGGCGAGCAATGGCTGGCCGAGCGCGCGGCGGAGTGGCAGCAATGGCAGCAGGACCAGCAGCGTAGCCAGGAACTGGCCGTGGCCGAGCGTGATGCCGAACAGGCGGCCCGTGCGGCGCAACAGATCGCCGCGCAATGGCAGCAGCGTTGGCAGGCTGCCGGATTCGATACGCGTCAGGTGTTGGTGATGCAGGCCGCGCCGCAGCAGGCATTGGCGCAGGCCGAGGAGCAATTGGCCGCCGCCCAGCGTCAGGCCGATGCGCTGCAAGGCCGCGAGCAATCCCTGACCGAACGACTTGAACAGGAACAGGCGCGCCTGGCAGAGCGCCTGGCGAGCTGGCAGCAGGCGCTGGCCGCGAGCCCCTTCGCCGACGAGTCGACCTACCTCGCTGCGCTGCTGGACGATTCCCAGCGTGCGGAGCTGACCCAGTTGCGCCAGCGCCTGGAAACGGCGATCACCGAAGCCGTCACCTTGCGTGCCGCCGCTGCGCAGGACGTCGAGCGCTTGCAGGCCGAACCCCACGGCGAACTGCCGCTGGAAGAACTCGACCAGCAGTTGCAGGCGCTCGCCACGCAGCTGCGCGAACTCGGCCAGCGCCAGGGCGAGATTCGTGCCCAGTTGCAGGGCGACGACAACCGTCGTGCCAGCCAGCAGAGCCTGTTCTCGGAAATCGCCCGGCAGGAAGAGGAACACGATCTCTGGCAGCGCCTCAACAGCCTGATCGGTGCCTCCGATGGCGCGCGCTACCGGCGCTTTGCTCAGGGTCTCACCCTCGATCACCTGGTGCACCTCGCCAACCGCCAGCTGCAACGCCTGCACGGGCGCTACCAGCTGGCGCGGCGCAGCGACGGCGAGCTGGAACTGGAAGTGGTGGATACCTGGCAGGGCGACACCGCACGTGACTGCAAGACGCTGTCCGGCGGCGAGAGCTTCCTGGTCAGCCTGGCGCTGGCGCTCGCGCTGTCCGACCTGGTAAGCCACAAGACCAGCATCGATTCGCTATTCCTCGACGAAGGCTTCGGCACCCTCGATGGTGAAACCCTGGAGGTCGCGCTGGATGCCCTCGACAGCCTCAACGCCACGGGCAAGACCATCGGCGTGATCAGCCACGTCGAGGCGCTGAAGGAGCGCATCCCGGTGCAGCTCAAGGTGCACAAGGGCGTCGGCATGGGTTACAGCCAGCTGGACAGCCACTTTCGTTTCAACCCTGAGCGATTCAACCCGGAGAAGGTCTGATGGCGGTGCAGGTACTGCACTCGACAACATCACCGGCCATGCCTTGCACCGCGCCCTGGGCTTAGTCGAAACCGAGCGTGTCGTGTCCTTCCGCAAGCCGCTCTGCGATTGATCCACATCAGTCGGAACGCGAGCGAGGTACTGCGGTCAACTTGCAATCGACGTCAGGCGAGATAGGCTCAAGACCGCGTAAGTCAGCCGCTCCGCCTGGGGTCGGCATCCACAGGTATCGTGATCTTTCGTAGAGGTGATTTGTGATGAAGCAATCCGCATCGGCTCCGAAGAAACCCGCAGCGGCCAAACCCGCCGCGAAGCCGGCTGCGAAAGCGGCCAGCAAACCTGCCGCAAAACCTGCCGCTGCCAAGCCGGCCGCCAAGCCCGCTGCCAGCAAACCCGCAGCCGCCAAGACTGCAGCGGCCAAGCCCGCTGCTGCAAAACCGGCGGCCAAACCGGCCGCTGCCAAGCCCGCTCCGCGTCGTGCGCCCGCGCTGGCCACGCCGTCGGACCTGAGCAAGAACGCCACCCGCGATCTGTCGGCTGCGCTCAATCGCCTGCTGGCGGATGTCTTCGCGCTGTACCTGAAGACCAAGAACTTCCACTGGCACGTGAGCGGTCCGCACTTCCGCGACTACCACCTGCTGCTGGATGACCATGCCACCGAAATCTTCGCGATGACCGACGCGATTGCCGAACGCACCCGCAAGATCGGCGGCAACACCATCCGCTCCATCGGCCACATTGCCCGTGACAAGCGCATCCTCGATAACGATGCCGAGTTCGTGCAGCCGCTGGACATGCTGGCCGAGCTGCAGGAGGACAACAAGTCGCTGACCTCCTACATGCGCGAGGTCCATGGCCTGTGCGACGAGTACCACGACATCGCCACCGCCAGCCTGATCGAGAACTGGATCGACGAAACCGAGCAGCGCACCTGGTTCCTCTTCGAGACCAGCCGCCGCGGTGACAACACTGGGCATTGATTGGTAAGCCAGAAACACCAAGGCCGCCTTCGGGCGGCCTTGGTGTTCTTACAGTTCAGGGGGCGCTCTGCCAGAAGGTGGAGAACTCCTCGAACGGATAGCGCGTACCGTCGTAGCTGACGGTGGTGCGCACGGTCTTCGGCGTACCGACATCGTCACCTTCGTGTTCGCGCTGCACCTTCGCCGTCACGATAAGGTCGGCATAGCCGTGATGGCTTTCCTTGCCCATGGCCAGCGTGAGTTGCGAGCGCTCGATGACCAGCTTGTCAGCGCCGCCGCAGACCACGCCTTCGAGCGTTGTCCATTGCCGCAGGTAGGTGCGGAACACCTCCTTGAGCTGGTCGCCTTGCGGCGCGTAGAGGCTGAAGTCGTCGTAGGACCAGGCGTCCGGACAGCTCGCGCCGCGTGCCACGCTGCCGATGATCAGGCCGAAGCCGCGCACCTCCGGTGACAGGCGATAGCGCGCGGTATCGAGCCACAGGCTGGAGCTGTCGATTTCCACCATGGCGTCCTCGCCGATGCTGTCGTCGCTGCGCGTCACCAGCTTGCCGCTACTCGTGTCGAGTTGGCCTACCAGCAGGTTCAGGTTGCGCTCGCCCGGCTCGGCCTTGTCGCCCGGCGTGCTGTAGGCGACGGCGACTACCTGCAGCTTTGGATCGTCCGGCCAAGGCTTGCAGGCCGCGGCCACTACGGGTGTTTCCGCTCCGGACTGCGGCGCCTGCCAGCCTTGCTGGCCGAGCAGCCCGGCCAGTGTCTGCAGGGTGGCCGCATCGCAGGGTTGCGCGGTGCGCTCCGCCGCGCCGGCGCCGCCGGCAAGTACCAGCAGCGCGGCGCAGGTCCATTTCCCTATGGGGTACATCGGGTGCTCCTTGGGGGTGTCGAGGAGAATCAGCGGCCTTCGCTGTCCTTCCACTTGTTCATCAGGGTGTTCGATTCCAGGCTCTCGTCGAGGAGCTTCTTCGCTGTCTCCACACCGGCCACCGGCAGCCCGGCGGGGTCGAGCAGGCCGATCTGCACCAGTACGCTGGCCTGGTCCCAGTAGATGTGTTCATGGCACAGCTTGTCACCACGGAAGCGGATCACGCCGAGCATGGGAATCTCCACGTACTTGCCGGTGGGCGGCACGCCGGGGAGCATCCAGTCGATCTCGCTGGTGTGGGTGAAGCACATGACGAACTCGTCCACTACCTGCAGCGCACCGACAGTGCGGGAGATCGGCACCAGCTTCATGTCCGGCGGATTGCCGTGGACGAAGTGGTTGCGGTAGAAGCGCGCCAGTTCGTCCTGGCCGACGCCGCCGGTCATGGTCGGGATATGGTTGACGTAGGGCTGGGCGACCATGGTCGCCATGGTGGCGGGCACGTCGCGGGCGGCGAACTCGTGGTAGATGTGGTCTTCCCACAGCTGCGACAGGTCGAAGTCCGGGCCGATCTCGCGCTTGAGCGCGCCGATGCTGCGCTCGTGGGCCATCAGTGCGGCGGGCTTGTCGAAGTGCATGCCGTTGGGACGGGCGAAGGCGTGGTCGACGCCCGGGTAGCTGTAGATTTCCGCTTTCGGCAGTTTGCCGAGGGCTTCGCCGATGGCCGTGCGGGCGTTGGCGTCGCAGTACACGTCCTGCTCGGCGAAGTGCAGCACCAGGCGACCCTTGATGTTCTTCGCCTCGTCGAGCATCTGCTCGATGCCCATGCCGTAGTAGCCCACCGAGCAGGCGGCGTCGGTGCGCGCGGCGGTGAGGTAGGCGAGCTTGCCGCCCAGGCAGAAGCCGACATAGCCGATGCCGCGGTCTTCCACTTCCGGCAGCGCGCGCAGGGCATCCATCGCGGCAGCGATGTCGTCCACGCCCTTGTCCACGTCGAAGCGCTGAAACAGGCCGATGGCCTGGCCGAACTCGGCCTCGCTGTAGCCCAGCTCCAGGTTCGGCTGCAGGCGCCAGAACAGGTCGGGCACCAGGGCGACGTAGCCTTCCTCGGCATAGCTGTCGGCGATGCTGCGCATGTTGGCGTTGACCCCGAAGATCTCCTGGCCGATGACCACACCGGGGCCGTGCCCGCTGGCCGGTACCGCGAGATAACCGCTGAAGCTGCCGCTGCCGTCACGCGCGGCGATGCTGATGCTCTTGCCCATGTTCCCTTTTCTCCCAGGCTCGTTGTTGTGGTGTTCTGGCGCCGCATAGGGTGCGGGCTGGCGCGGCGCCTGCCAAGTGGCCGATGGTGCGATGGCGGTTGACAGCCTGGCTCCGGAGGACCACAACTCGGGTTCGACTCCAAGGAGGACTCCACCGATGCTACTGCGCGCCCAGGCCTCGACCCTGCTGATCATCGACATCCAGGAACGCCTGTTCCCGGCCATTCACGACAACGAGGCAGTGCTCGAACACAGCGCCTGGCTGCTGGCCATCGCGCGGCGGCTGGGTGTGCCCGTGCTGGCCACCGAGCAGTACCCGAAGGGCCTCGGCGCGACGCTGCCGGCGCTGCGTGACGAACTGGCGGAGGGCGAGGTGCTGGAGAAGATCGCCTTCTCCGCCGTCGCCGACCCTGGGCTATTGCAGATGCCCGGCGGCGATAGTCGGCAGTTCGTGGTGTGCGGCACCGAAGCCCACGTCTGTGTGTTGCAGACGGTGCTGGGGCTGCTGGCCGAAGATCGCCAGGTCTACGTGGTGGACGAGGCCGTCGGCTCGCGCCGCCCGCAGGACAAGGCGCTGGCGCTGGAGCGGATGCGTCAGGCGGGCGCAGTGATCGTCTCGCGGGAGATGGTCGCCTTCGAATGGCTGGAGCGCGCGGGGACGGAAGTCTTCCGCGAGATCAGCCAGCAGTTCATCCGCTGAGCCACCTTAACGAGTGACGAACAGGCGGTCGCCGAGGAAGTCGAGGAACACCCGCAGCTTCAGCGGCATGCGCCGACCCGCCGGCCACAGCGCGTGGAAGCTGCCCTGGTGCGTGGTGTGTTCGCTCAGCACCTGCACCAGCCGGCCTTCGTTCAGCGCGCTGCGCACCGCGAAGTCGGGCAGGCAGGCGATGCCCATGCCCTGGCTGGCAACGTTGATCAGCATGTCGGCGGTGTTGCAGATCAGCCCGCCGTCCAGGCGTGGCTCCGCTTCGCCGGGGGCGAGCTTGAGCGGCCAGCGTTGCACCAGCCCGCTGCTGGGGTAGCGGTAGTGCAGGCACAGGTGCTCATTGAGGTCCGTTGGCCGCCGCGGCGTGCCGTACTGGCGCAGATAACCGGGCGAGGCCACCAGCAGCAGGCAGAAGTCGCCCAGCTTGCGCGCCTTGAGTCGCGAGTCGCGTAACTCCCCGCCGCGAACCACGAGGTCGAAACCCTCTTCGATGACGTCCACCAGGCGGTCGGTGAAGTCGATGTCCAGTTGTATGCGCGGGTAGCAGCGGAGGAATTCCGGCAGCACCTGGGGCAGCAGGCCGGCCACCAGCGGCATGCTGATCTTCAGCCGGCCGCGCGCCTGCTGGGTGGACAGTGCCAGTTCCTGCTCCGCCGCTTCCAGCTCATCGAGGATGCGCCGGCAGCGCTCGAGGAACAGCTGGCCTTCGTTGGAGAGGCTCAGGCTGCGCGTGCTGCGGTGGAACAGGCGCACGCCCAGGCGCTCTTCCAGGCGCGCAATGCTCTTGCCTACCGCTGAAGCGGAGAGGCCGAGCAGGCGAGCGGCCTGGGCGAAGCTCAGGGAGTCGGCGACCTGGAGAAAGACGCGCAGGCCGTTGAGGCTGTCCATGGAGTGTATCCGTGTGAGCGGGCAACCATTGTGCCGCGCGTTGGGGGATCGATTGCGGACAGTGATGTCCGTTTTGTTCGGAATCCTAGCCTGTTTTTCCGTAATGCCGGGTTGATTAGCTTTCTGCTGGTCTTCCTCGATTCATTGCGGACCCACCATGAACCCTTCCCACGACATCCCCGAAAATCGATCCGATGCCTCGCGCTGGCTACTGCTATTGGCGGCCAGCCTGACGGCCGTGCTGATTCCCCTGTGCTTCACCGGCCCGGCCGTGGTGCTGCCGGCCATTGCCCATGAGCTGGGTGGCTCGGCCGTGGCGCTGAACTGGATCGTCAACGGCTATGTGCTGGCGTACGGAGCGGCGATGATGGCGGCTGGCAGCCTGGCCGACGTCTACGGACGCAAGCGCATCTGGCTGATCGGCCTGGCGCTGTTCTGCGTCACCACCCTGGCGATTCCCCTGGCCGGCTCGGTGGCGGCGATCGACTTGCTGCGTATCCTGCAGGGCGCGGGAGGTTCGGCGGCCTTTGCCGCCGCCATGGCGGCGCTGGCGCAGGAGTTCGATGGGCCCATTCGCACGCGGGTGTTCAGCTTGCTGGGAACAACCTTCGGTGTCGGCCTGGCATTCGGCCCACTGCTCGCTGGTTGGCTGACCGATGGGCCGGGCTGGCGCTGGGTGTTCCTGGTGCCGGCGGTGTGCGCGCTGGCCTCGGTGCCGGTGGTCGTGCGCTTCTGCCGCGAGAGTCGCGACCCGCAGGCGCGTGGTCTGGATTGGCCCGGCGCGCTGAGCTTCACTGCCGCACTCAGCTTGTTCACTTATGGCCTGCTGCTGGCGCCGGAACAAGGCTGGGTGAGCTTCTCCGTGATCGTCACGCTGGTGCTGAGTGGCGTGTTGCTGGTCGTGTTCGTGGCCGTTGAACGCCGCGTGGAGCGGCCCTTGCTGGACCTGTCGCTGTTCAGCCAATGGCGCTTCGTCGGCGTGCAGTTGCTGGGCGCGTCGCCGGCATTCGCCTATGTGGTTCTGATCGTGCTGCTGCCGGGGCGCTTCATCGGCATCGAAGGGCAAGGCGCGCTGCAAGCCGGCTGGACCATGCTGGCGCTGTCGGCGCCGCTGCTCGTGGTGCCCTTTCTGGCGGCGCTGCTGGCGAAGCACTTCAGCGCCGGCGGCCTCTCGGCAATCGGTCTGCTGATCGTGGCGGGAGGCCTGCTCTGGCTGGCGCGCAACCTGGCAGTCGGTGCCGCGCCGGATATGCCGCTGCTGGTGATCGGCATCGGTATCGGCCTGCCCTGGGGGTTGATGGATGGCCTGGCGGTGAGCGTGGTCGAGCGCGAACGCGCGGGCATGGCGACGGGCATCTTCAACACGGTGCGGGTGTCCGCCGATGCGGTAGCCATCGCCGTGGTCGGCGCCTTGCTGGCGACCTTGATCGCTGCGCAACTGGAACCATTGAGCCTGGGCACGGCCGAGCGGCTGATGAGCGCCAACCAGCTGGCCATCGGCAACCTGGCAGCGGTGGTCGAGCAACTGCCGCAGCTGGCGCCCGAGCAACTGCGCAGCGATTACGTGACCGTGTTCAGCCGGGTGCTGGAGGTGCTGGCCGGCGTGACCCTGGTCGTCGCCGGGCTGGTGTTCCTGCTTCTGAGCCGGGAGCGCGCGCCGGTACTCGCCGCCGAGGTGTAGGGCAAATAACCGCTTGCGGTTATCCGCCGGGTTCGTCGGTGTTGAGTGACGGCGGATAACGCGTGCCGCGTTATGCGCCCTACGCTTTGCGGCGGTGCTCTGGCTCGAGGAAGGTCCAGGCGACGAAGCGGCTCTGCTTCTGGCCCTGAGCCATGTCCACGGTGCGAATGGAAATGGCGCCTGCCTTTTTCAGCGCGCGGCGGAAGTCGTCGAGGTTGCCGGCCTTGGACACCAGCGAGCTGAACCAGCGCACCTGCTGGCCGACTTCGGCGCTTTCCGCCGCCAGCTTGCGCAGGAAGGCGATCTCGCCGCCTTCGCACCACAGCTCGTTGCTCTGCCCGCCGAAGTTCAGCTTGGGCAGTTGGCGCGACGGGTCGAGCTTGCCGAGGTTCTTCCATTTGCGCCGGCTGCCGCTGCTCGCTTCTTCAGGCGAGGCATGGAAGGGCGGGTTGCACAGGGTCGCGTCGAAGCGCTCATCGGCGCCGAGCAGGCCACGGAAGATGTGCTTCGGGTCGTGCTGCTGACGCAGTTCGATCGCTTCGCTCAGGCCGGGATTGCCGCTGACAATGGCCTGGGCGGAGGCGAGGGCGGCTGGCTCGATGTCCGAGCCGAGGAAGTGCCAGCCATAGTCGCGGTGCCCGATCAGCGGGTAGATGCAGTTGGCGCCTACGCCGATGTCCAGCACGCGCACATCCGCCCCGCGTGGCACGCTGCCGCCGTTCTCCTCGGCGAGCAGGTCGGCGAGGTAGTGCACGTAATCCGCGCGACCGGGGATCGGCGGGCAGAGGAAGCCGGCGGGAATGTCCCACTGGCCGATGCCGTATTGCGCCTTGAGCAGAGCGCGGTTGAACACGCGTACTGCCTCGGGGTTGGCGAAGTCGATGCTTGGCTTGCCGTAGGGGTTGGTGATGACGAAGCGGCCCAGCTCCGGGCAGCCTTCGATCAGCGCCGGAAAGTCGTAGTGGCCCTGGTGGCGGTTGCGCGGGTGCAGCAGGTTCGGCCGCTTGGTGGCCGGGTCGCGCAGGGTCTGGGCGGGGCTGGCGGGCTTGCTGGGGCGTTTCGGTGGTTTCGACATGAGGGCGTGCGGGGCAGGGAAGCGGTGGGCGATTTTCCCACAGATGCTTCCTGCGCGCCTCAGCCGATCAGCACACTGCCCAGACGGTCGAACAGCAGGCAGCAGAGCAGCAGCGGGATAGGCAGGCCGAGCAGGGTGCCGAGCATGTACGGCCAGAAACCGATGCCCGAGAGGGCCAGGCTGTAGTTCAGCGTCGGCGAGGTGATGAAGGCGTGGCGCAGCAGGAATACGCTGCTCGCCGGGCGCTGGTCGAGGTGGCTGAACACCGCGCGGGTCAGCCGGTTGTTCAGCAGGCGCAGGCCGTTGCCGCCGACGGCGCGCACGATCAGGAAGGTGAAACCGCAGGAGAACACCGCCGCGACGTAGGTGATCAGTCCGCCCCAGAGCTTGCCCATGGCCAGCACGGCAGCGGCGAGGAACAGCAGGCCGGGGATGTGCAGCAGGTTGCCCAGGGCGAACAGGCCGACGAACAGCAGTAGGCCGCCCAGGCGGTTGTCGGTCAGTTCGGTGCGCAGGGCGTCGAGGCTGAACTCCTCATGCAGGCCGCTGGCGCGGTAGAGCAGGGCCAGCACCCCGGCGAAGGCGAGCAGCAGGATCAGTCGGCGAAAGCGCCAGAGGGTGGGTGGGACGGCAAGCATGCGGGCGGGCTCAGGGGTACTGCAGGATGTCCTTGATCTTCGGCAGGTGCGCGGCGATCCAGCGTGGATCGATGGCACCCCAGTCGCGGATGCGGTAGTGGCCGGCGTTGTTGCGTTCGCCGTCGTGCTGCTCGAAGGCGCAGTCGATGTCGAGGTCGGCGAGCGCGGCCAGGGTGTCCTGCGCCGTGCGTCGGGGCATGCCGGTGGCTTCCATCAGCGCCGGGACGCTGGTCGCGGTGCCGCTGTCGATCAGCCAGGCGACGTACAGGCGGCGGTAGAAACTGCTTTTGGTCTTGCTCACTTCCATCGAGACGTTTCCTTGTTGATCCTGCGGTGGACGACTACAGCGGCAGCAGCCAGGGTACCAGCACAACACTGACGATCATCACCAGAATCGTGAAGGGTACGCCAACCTTGACGAAATCGGCGAAGCGATAGCGTCCGGGGCCGAGCACCAGGGTGTTCACCGGCGAGGAAATCGGTGTCATGAAGGCGGCGGATGCGGCCAGCGCGACGATCATCGCAAAGGCCTCGGGTGAGGCGCCCAGGGCTTTTGCCGTGGCGATGGCCACCGGCGCCATGAGCACGGCGGTGGCAGTGTTGGAGATGAACAGGCCGATCACCGCCGTCAGCACGAAGAGGCTGGCGAGGATGGCGTAGGGCCCGGCGCCGCCGAGGGCGCCGACCAGGCCATTGACCGCCAGGGTGATGCCGCCGGTCTTCTGCAGCGCCAGGGCGAAGGGCAGCATGCCGACGATCAGCAGCAGGCTCTGCCAGTGAATGGCGCGGTAGGCGCTGTCCATGTCGATGCAGCGGAAGGCGCCCATCAGCAGGCAGGCGATCAGCGCCGCCATGACGTTGGGCACCAGCCCGCTGACCATCAGGATCACCATCACCGCCAGGCTGAACAGCGCGTGCGGCGCCTGGCTGGCGGCCGGGGCGGCCTCGTCCACCTCGGCGGGCAGGCTGAGTACCAGGAAGTCGCGGCTGCGCGCCTGGAGCTGGCGGATTTCCTTCCAGTCGCCGATCACCAGCAGGGTGTCGCCGACTTTCAGCTTGGCCTCCAGCAGGCCCTCGACCAGGGCTTCGCGGTTGCGCCGCAGGCCCACCACGTTGAGGCCGAACTGGCTGCGAAATTCCAGGTCGCGCACGCTCTTGCCCAGCAGCGCGGACTCCGGCGGCAAGGTGACCTCGGCCATCCCCACCTCATGGGCGCGCTCGGTGAAATAGTCGCCTTGCAGGCTCAGCGGTTCCAGGCCGAACTCGTGGTACATGCCCAGCAGGTCGCTGCGCTCGCCGTAGATATCCACCAACAGCACATCGCCGGCATGCAGCACGATATTGGCGCTGGGGGTGAGGATCTTCAGGCGGAAATGCACCATGCGTTCGATGGCCACCACGTTGGTCCCGGCGCGGGCGCGCAGCTCCACGTCGGCCAGGCTCATGCCCACCAGTTGCGAGTCGGGACGAATACGCAGGCGCCGTTCGCGGCCGGCCAGTTGGTAGTCGCGGATCAGGTCGCCCAGCGTACGGCGCTTGACGCTCTGCTGATCGTCGCTTTCGTCATCGCCCAGCCAGCGGCGAGCTACCAGCATGTAGCCGACGCCGAGTACCAGCACGACCAGGCCGAACGGCGTGAAGCTGAAGAAACCGAAGCCCTTCGAACCTTCGCGCACCAGCTCGCTGTGCACTACGACGTTGGGCGCGGTGGCGACCAGGGTGAGCATGCCGCTGATCAGGCCGGCGAAGCTCAGCGGCATCATCAGCCGGCGTGGCGAGACATGCAGGCGCGCGGCGATGCTCAGCACCACGGGGATGAAGATGGCGACCACGCCGGTGGAACTCATCACCGAGCCGAGGCCGGCCACAGCCAGCATCAGCAACACCAGCAGGCGTGTCTCGCTGGAGCCGGCGCGGCGCGTCAGCCACTCGCCGATCCGATAGGCCACGCCGGTACGTACCAGACCTTCGCCGATGACGAACAGCGCGGCGATCAGGATCACGTTGGGATCGGCAAAGCCGGCCAGCGATTCCTGCACGTTGAGCACGCCCGACAGTGGCAGGGCGACCATCACCAGCAGGGCGACCACGTCCATCCGTGGCCGGTTGATGATGAACAGCCCGACAGCGGTGGCGAGCAGGGCGAGGACCCAGATCAGTTGCAGACTCATGCGCTTCCCTAGCTGATGTTCGGCGCGCCATTGTGCCCGTTGTAGCGGGCACGTTGCGTTGATCCGATGCAGCTTAGCGAAGCCTCGCGCCCCTGGTCACGGCAGTCGGGCGATCGGAGTGATCTGTTTCGGGTCGGTGCGCAGCTCGATCAGGGACGGTTTGCCGCTGGCCTGGGCGCGCTCGAACGCGGCGGCGAAGTCCTCGGTGCGCTCGACCCGCTCGCCATAGGCACCGAAGGCCTGGGCCAGGGCGACGAAGTCGGGGTTGCGCAGCTCGGTCCCGCTGATGCGGCCAGGGTATTCGCGCTCCTGGTGCATGCGGATGGTGCCGAGCATGCCGTTGTTGACCACGATGACGGTGAGCGCCGCACCGTACTGCACGGCGGTGGCCAGCTCCTGCGGGTACATCATGAAGCAGCCATCGCCGGCAAAGCACACTACGCTGCGCTGCGGATCGCGCAGCTTGGCGGCAATGGCGGCAGGGAAGCCGTAGCCCATGGCGCCGTTGGTGGGGGCGAGCTGGCTGCGCGGGGATCGGTAACGGTAGAAGCGATGCACCCAGACGGCGTAGTTGCCGGCGCCATTGCTGATGGCCGCGTCTTCGGGGAGGGTTTCGCTGAGGTAGCTGACAACCTCCGCCAGGTCGACGCCCTGCGGGCGCTCTGCGTTCTGCGCCGGGGTCGAGTAGGCGAGGTAGTCGGCGCGGGCGGCGCCAGCCCACTCGGCCCAGGGTGTTTCGGCGAGGGGCGCCAGTTCGGCCAGGGCGGCAGCGATCTCCGGCATGCTGGCCTCGATCATCTGCTCGGCCTGGTAGACACGGCCGAGCTCGCTGGCGTCCGCGTATACATGGATCATCGACTGCAACGGCCTGGGACTCTGGATGAGGCTGTATCCGGCGCTCGGTGTCTCGCTCAGGCGCGAGCCGAGTACCAGCAGCAGGTCGGCCTCCTGCACCCGCGCGGTGAGCCTGGGCGAGGCGCCGAAGCCGAGTTGGCCGGCGTACTGTTCGTCGCGGTTGTCGATCAGGTCCTGGCGACGGAACGAAGCCACCAGCGGCAGGCGGTTGGCACGGGCGAAGGTGCGCACCTGCTCACAGGCCTCTGCGGTCCAGCCGGTGCCGCCGACGATCAGCAGCGGGCGTCGGGCCCGGCTCAGGCGCTCGCGCAGCTCGGCCAGGGCATTGACGCTGGGGGCTGCACGAGTGATCGGCGTTGGTCGCGCGTCGGCGACCTGCGCGGAGCCGAACAGCACTTCCTCCGGCAGGCCGATGACGACCGGGCCGGGCCGTCCGGACTGGGCGACGCGGAAGGCACGGGCAACGATCTCGGGAATTCGGTTTATGTCGTCGATCTCGGTGGCCCACTTGGCCAGGCCGCCGTACATCTGCCGGTAGTCCACTTCCTGGAAGGCTTCGCGGCCCTTGAACGCGCTTTCCACCTGGCCGATGAAGAGGATCATCGGCGTCGAGTCCTGCATTGCCGTGTGCACGCCGTTGGCCGCGTGGGTCGCACCCGGCCCGCGGGTAACGAAGCATATCCCCGGGCGGCCGGTGAGCTTGCCGTAGGCGTCGGCCATGTTCGAGGCAGCGCCTTCGTGGCGGGTGACGATGGTCTGGATACCGGATGCGTCGTGCAGGGCATCGAGTACCGGCAGGTAGCTTTCGCCGGGGATGCAGTACACGGTATCCACCGCGTGGTGCAGCAGGGCATCGACGAGAATCTGGCCGCCGTTGCGGGCTGGAGAGTCTGGCATGGCTGTTCGCTTGAGGGGGACGGGTGTCGGTGATCTTCAACCAAGCAGCGGCGCCTTCCAAGCGACGATTCTTCCGGAGGTCATTCCGGCAAGGAATGGCGCCGCAGCGGGCCGAACCTGGCTGTCGGCAAAAAGACACTGGCCGATCTTTCGAGGGCACGGCACTATCTTCCTGCCATCTGGGAGGGCGTAGTCAATGAACGGATTCGATCTGGAACCCTGCGTCGCGGCGGGCACCGTCGCGGACATCGCGCACATCGAGCGGCTGTGCGACATCGGCAGATTTCAGGATGCCTACGAACAGGCCTTGAGGCTGGGGCCGCTGGAGGAGTGGCGGGGGCCACAGGCCCTGGCGCTGGCCTCGCGACTGCTGCGGCACCTGGGGGCGCAGCGGCTGGCACGGGTTTTCGCCTGGCGCGCCTGGCGTGCCGACCGGCGCAGCTATGCCGGCTGTCTGGCGCATGGGCGAGAGCTGTTGTCGCGGCGCGGACACTATTTCGTCTGGCGCTGGATCCATCAGCTGGCTCCGCTCCACGGCACCGCCGATGAAGGGGCGGAGTGGCTGTCTTTCATCGCGCTGCAGGCAGCACATCTGCGCGACTTCACTCGCTCCCGAGAGACCATGGAGCGCGCCCTGGAGCTGAGCCCGGGGCAAGCCTGGTTGCATGTCGAGCAGGCTTACTGCCTGGAACAGGAGGACCGCTTCGCCGAGGCGTTGCAGACTTGCGAGCGGGTGCTGGAAACCTGGCCCGATTACCGGGCGGCCCGGCAACAGGCCGCGTCGATGGAGATGCTGCTGGGCCGCGACACCGAGGCTATTGCGCGTTTGCGGGTCGCGGCCCAGGACACCCAGAGCGCGGCATTGCTCTCGCAGCTTGGCGGGTGGCTGATCGAGCATCAGCGCCTCGACGAGGCCGAGCAGACCCTGCGGCGGGCTGAAGCCTGCGCCATCCTCAACGACGCAGGGCTCAAGCGCTGGTATGCGGCTCGCTACTGCGATATCGCCTGCCTGCGCGGCGACTACGAAAACGGCCGGCGCTATGCCGAACAGGCGGGCCCCGGCTTCTACCTGGGGATCGCCGAAAAACTGCGGGCCCCCCAGGGGCTGCGTCGCCTGCTGCCGGTATCTTTCGTTCGACAGCACCACGTCACCTGCGGCCCAGCGACATTGACCGCGATCGCCCGGTTCTGGGGGCGAGGTGTCGAACATCTGCAGGTCGCAGAGGAGATTTGCTACGACGGCACGCCACATTTCGCGGAGCGCAACTGGGCCGAGCGCAATGGTTGGCTGGCACGGGAGTTCACCGTCGACTGGGGCAGTTGTGTCGCGCTCATAGACCGCGGCATCCCGTTCACTCTCACCACGCAGACCACCGGCAGCGGACACCTGCAGGCTGTCATCGGTTACGACGCCCCCCGTGGCACCTTGCTGCTGCGCGATCCATCACAACGCGATTACAACGAACTGCTCGCCGAAACCTTCTTCGCCGAGCGCAAGGCTTTCGGTCCGCGCGGCATGCTGATGCTGCCCCTGGAAGAGTCGGAGCGCCTGGAGGGCGTGGAACTTCCCGACGCGGCGCAGTGGGATGCCTATTACGCCGTGATCGGCGCCCTGGAAGTCCATCATCGCGAACAGGCGCGGGAAGGACTCGCCAGGATGCTGCAGCACTGGCCCGATGACCGCCTGACGGCACAGGCCGAACGGGCACTGGCCGGGTACGACGGCAGCGAGGCGGGTCGCCTGGCGGCCACCGAGAAGCTGCTGCGGATGTTCCCCGAGGACGCCAACCTGCGGTTGTCCAAGGCGGCGTCGCTGGAACAGCTGGCGGCTCGCGCGGAGCAGCAGGAGTGGTACTCGCAGATCGCCGAGCATAGCGCGGACGTCTGGGTGCTGGTGCGCTATGCGCATTTCCTCGCCGAGGACGGCAGCCGCCAGGCGCAGGCACAGGCGCTTTTCCAGCGCTCCCTGTATGGTCATTCGACGCTGGCGACGGCCTGGCAGGGCCTCGCTTCGCTGCTCTGGGGCGAGGGCCGGCAGGAGGAGGCCACCGAGTTGTATCGGGTTGCCGCCTGCCTCGATGAGTTCAATGAAGGCCACGCGCTGGCCTTCTTCCGCGCCAGCCGTTGGTTGCGCCAGGGCGAAGTGGCGCTGGAATTCCTCCGTCAACGGGCTGAACGCCTGGGAAATCGCAACAGCGGGCCGGTGATCAGCCTGTGCCAACTGCTCGATGAACTGGAGCGCGTGCAGGAGATGTTCACGTTGCTGGAGCGGGGGCTCGCGCGACTGCCCGAGGACCCTGAACTGCTGCTGTTCGCCTCGGACGCCTATGGGCGCTACGGCCGGCTGGAGGAAGCCGAGGCCTGCTTGCGCCGGGCCGAGTCGCGCTGCCAGCGCGGGCGCTGGGTGCGCGCCCACGCCTGGCACCTGCAGCGCAGTGGTGCCGACCATGGTCTGGCCTTGCGGGAGGTGGGCGAGGCGCTCGAGCAGGAGCCGCTCAACCTGGGCCTGCAACGCGTGTACGCCGATCTGCTGCAGAAGCGCCAGGGACGGGCGGCGGCGCTCGCGCACCTGGCTGACCTCGTGGCCCGTTACCCCCATCACTGCGGGGTAGCGGAGATGCACTACGGATGGATTTCGAGCGAGCCGCTGGTCGACAAGGAGCGCGCATTGCGCCATCTGCTGGCGATCAACCCGGCCTATCCCTGGGCGCTGCGCGAACTGGCAGTCAACCTGGCCAACCAGGCGCGCGGTGATGAGGCGCTGGAGCAGGCCGAGGCCGCGCTTGGATTGGAACCGCGCTCGTCCAACGGTGCCTCGACCATGGCCTTCGTGCGCCTGCGGCGTGGCGAGCGCGAGATGGCGCGGGAATACCTGCGACTGGCGCTGGAGCGCTCGATAGACAACGACTACGCCATCGAGACACTAGTGGAACTGGCCACCAGCCGGGAAGAAAGCCTGCAGGCGCTGGCCCTGGTGGCCGACCAGCTCAGGCAGCAGGTGACCTTCGGTGACGGCCTGCTGGGTTACCAGCGCGTTGCGCAGCCACTGCTCGAAGCGGAGGCGGTTCTGCAGACGCTGCAGGAAGCCCTGGCGCAGCGCCCCGACCTGTGGCAAGCCTGGCTGGCGGTCGCGACCCAGCAACGCGCGTGCGGCCAGCCGGAGGCCGCCAGCACCCTGCTGAACAGCGCCATTGAGCGCTTCCCTCTGCTGCCGCGCCTTTACCTGGAGCTGGCCCAGCTGCACCTTGTCGCAAAGGACTTTGCCGCGTGTCGCGAGGTGTTGGAGAAGAGCTTCGCCATCAACCTCGTCTGGGTTCCGGCCATTCGCACCTACCTGGAATCGCTGCTGGAGGAAGATGCCGAGCTGGCGCCGGGGCTGGCGCTGCTGAAGCGTGCGCTGCTGCGCGAGCCGGAGAATACTGATTTGCGGGTCTGGCAGGCATATCTGCTGGGGCGCGTCGAACGCTTTTTCAAGCAGCGCGAGGCTCTGGAAAGGGCGCTGAAGGAAGAGCCGGATAACCAGTGGGCGTGGAATCAGCTGCGAGAGCTGGACGAGCGCGAGCGCACGCCGGAAGCGGCCGTCACGCTGGCCAGGCAACTGGTGGAGCTGCGCGCCGGTGATCCGGCCGCCTGGCAGGCCTTGGCCGAACTCAGCCAGGGCGACGAGCGTGGTGCGGCCCTGCGTGAAGCGTTGCGCCTGGCGCCTTTCGGCTGGGCGGCGGGAGAGGGCTATCTGCAATGGCTGATCGAGCAGCGCCGCTTCGAGGAGCTGGGCGAGTGGCTCGATGGACCGCCCTGGCAGGGCAACGCGCCGGTGGAGTTCGAGTTGTACCGCGCTCGCGCCCAGCGCGCCGCGGGGCGGAACCGGGAGGCGGTGGGCGTGCTGCGGCAACTGCTGGCGCGGGCGGAAAACTTCTTCGAAGGCTGGCGCCAACTGGCCGACTATCACGACGAGGATGGCGAGGCCGCACCTTATGTCGAAGCCGCCCGGCAGATGGTCGCACTGCGCCCGCAACTGGCGATGGCCCATGGTTTCCTGGGACATGCGCTGATCGCCGCCGCGCAGCCTACCCAGGCGGAGGCCTCCTTCGAGCGCGCCCTGGAACTGGACGCCAACTACCCGTTCGCCTGGTTCCAGCTGTTCGACCTGCGCCTGGATCGCCAAGCGACTATCGCCTGCGAGGAAATGCTGCACGCCATGGCCGTCCACACGACGGGGCCGGCCCTCTATCTGCGGATGGTGCGCCTCGGTGTGGCCGAGGACCGTTTCGCAGCGCACCTTCGCGACGGCCTGAAGCGCCTCGCGCAGAGTGACGAGGACGTCGGGGAAGTCTGGGGACGGGCCGAAGACTCGGTGATGGGGGCCAAGCGCGAACATGTCCTGGTGCAGGAGGTGGAGCAATGCCTGCAGCAGGGCAGCGCAAATACGGTCGCCGCTCGCGCCTGGCTGCAGCGCCAGACTGGGGCGTTGGTGCCGGGAGGGCTGCTGAGGGCGTTCAAGCGCATGCTGCCCAAGGACCGCCAGGGGAATCTCGCCGTGGCGATGTTGGGCCTGCTGGCCGACCGCCCCGCTGACAGTGCGGTACTGCGCAGCACCTGCTACCTGCAGCGCGAGACGATGAAAAGAGACATCCGGATCTGGTCCCATGCCAGCTACGCGCTCTCCAACCATGGCGAGTGGTACACCCTGACCAGCATGCTGGGCGACTGGCGCGAGCGCAACGACGCACCGGCCTGGGCGCTGGACAATCTTTCCCTGGGCCTGCGCGAGCTGGGTAGGGACGAGGAGGCGGGCGAAGTCTCCCGGCGCGCCCTGGCCCTGGATGACGGCAACCTGGAGGCCCGATTGTGGCTGGCTGTCGATCACGCGATCAGCGATGACCTGGGCGAGTTGGCCAGCGGCCTGGCGGCGATCCCCGTGGAATCGCTGCGGCCTTACTACGCCTGCCTGTGGCACCTGGCGGAGGGCTATCGCGAGGCGCGCGAAAGTGGGCATGCGCGTCATGCGCATGGGCAATTCGAACTGGCGCGCCGGCAGGCGGCGGGCAGCCGCAGCCAGGCAGTCTATCGTCGGCTGCGCCGCAGACTGGCCGCGGCGCTGGCAAGGCGTCAGCGCTCCTGGCTGGAGCGCCTATGGTGGCGGATCCAGCTGCACTGAGTCGCTGTTGCCGACATCAACAGGCGGCGCCGGCGGCCATTCAGGGCAGCCGGGCCGCTCGGCGACGCAGGCCGCGACGACGAATCGCGCTGGCGTTTTCCCATGGTTGGCTATGGTTGATGCACGGGTGCCCCTGCGCCCGCAGGACGTTCTGTTGCAGAAGGAGACCCTCCCATGTACCCCCTCTCGTCCCGAGCGCTGCTCGCCGGCCTCTTCGCCACCACCAGCCTGCCCCTGTATGCCGCCCTGCCTTCGGCGCCGGGGTATGTCGATGACAGCGGCTACAGCGCCGCCGCCAGGACCCGCATACTCCCGGAGATGTTCGAGCAGAAGCTTGCCAGCACGAAGTACATCGCCCAGTCCGACAACCCGCTGATCACCCTGGCCGAATCCAGCGGCTTCAAGCAGACCTCTGATTACCACCAGACCCGCGCCTGGCTGCAGAAGCTGGCCGATGCCTCCGGTGGTGCCATCACCCTGAGTGACCTGCCGGAGAACAGCGCCACTGGCGAGCCGATGCTGCTGGTCACTGCCAGCCGCGAGGCGGACAAGTCAGCGGCCGGGCTGAACAAGTCGGGCAAGCCGACGATCTTCGTCGAGGCGGAAATCCATCCCGGAGAAGCCAATGGCAAGGACGCGATGTTCATGCTGCTGCGTGACATGACCACGGGCGACAAACCGCTGACGGGGTTGCTGGACAAGATCAACATCGTCTTCATCCCGACCGTGAACATCGACGGCGACCTTCGCCGCAGCCCCTATGGGCGGATCAACCAGAACGGCCCGGAGGTCACCGGCTGGCGGGTCAACGGTCTGAACTACAACCTCAACCGCGACTTCACCAAGCTCGACAGCGCGGAAATCCGCAACGTTGCCTCGGTGTTCAACCAGTACGACCTGAGCTTCTTCGTCGATACCCACTCCACCGATGGAGCCATGTACCCCTACGACAGCTCTTATTGCCACAACGGCAACGGCTGGTCGCCGGCCTCCAGCGAGTGGATGGACAAGATCATGCGGCCGCCGGTGTACAAGGAACTGGAGGGCGACGGGCATGTGGTCCACGAGTGCATCAGCTTCAACGACAACCAGGACCCGACCAAGGGCTATTACCCCTACCGCACGGACCTGGCGCGCTTCTCCAACCAGTACGGCGATATCCGCAACGTGCCCTCGATTCTCATCGAGCAGCACGCGCTGCATCCCTATGAAACCCAGGTGCTGGGCAACTACGTAATGCTCAAGGCGATGTTCCAGGTGATCGGCGACAACGCAGAGTCACTCGGGCAGGCCATCGCCAAGGACCGTGAGCGCCTGGCCGCGCAGAAGGAGGTGATCCTCACCTGGAAGCCCGGCAAGGAGCAGCACACGCCGTTCACTGTGGGGGACTACCGCTACGAGGAGTCGCCGATCACCGGGAAGAAGACCATCGTCTGGAGCAACAAGCCCAAGCAGCTGGATGTACCGATCAGCGACAACTCGGTGCCGGACCTGGTGGTGAAACGGCCGAAACAGTACGTGGTGCCGGTGCAGTGGAGCGAGGTGATCGCGCGCCTGAAAGCCCATGGCATCCAGATGAAGACCCTGGACAAGGCCACGCCCATCGAGGTGACCCTGCAGCGTATGGACGACATCAAGCTGGCCGGCGGCTTCGAGCCTGACCGCGCCGCCAGCAACGAGATTCCCGGCTACGAAGGGCATCTGCTGGTCAGTGGCGTGGGCAAGCCGTTCCAGCGCCTGCAGACCTACCCGGCGGGTTCGGTGGTGATCGACACCGACCAGCCGCTGGGCGTTTTGGCGGTCAACCTGCTGACGGCGGAGAGCCCGGACTCGTTCTGGTCCTGGGGCTTCTTCAACTCGACCCTGGTGGTGGCCGAGGAGCCGGAGGAGTACGTGATGGAGCCGATGGCGCGCAAGATGCTCGCCGAGGACCCGAAGCTCAAAGCCGAGTTCGAGAAGAAGCTGAAAGACGACAAGGCGTTCGCCAAGGACGCCCAGGCACGCTTGCAGTGGTTCTACCAGCGGACGCCGTTCTATGACGTGAATGCCTACGTGTATCCGGTGGGGGCGGTGTACTGAGGCGACCTGTAGCAGCGAGCTGGCTCGCGAACGGTCTGGCTCTGAGGTTCGGGCGGTTCGCGAGCAAGCTCGCTCCTACAAGAGCATCACGGCAGTCGGGCTGAGCGGCGGCGCAGGGATCGGTGCCGGCTGGAGAAGAATATCCGCAGAAAGCCTTTCACCACGGGCGCCGCGAAGACGGGCTCGACGGTGAGCCGGTCGACCACTCGCGTGCCCTGGGCGCAAGGTTCCAGGGTGCGCTCGTGGCGCCACAGGCGCATGCCGGTCATCGGCGACTCCTCGACGAAACCTTCGCCGCTGCGCAGCTCGCGCAGGGTGAGGCGCGAGGTGCCCAGGGGGATCACGCCCAACAGCCAGAGCCAGCTGGTGAACAGTGGCTTGCCGGGTTCGATCTGCAGGTCTTCGAGGTTGTTGATGCCCCGCGGAATGCTCATCCACAGCAAGGGGCGCATCTCGTCGCGCAGGCAGCGCACGTCGGTGATCCAGCGCCAGGCCAGGTCGGTATCCGCGCGAAGGGTGGATTCGAAGCGCAGCGAGATGGTCATTTCCTGTCCCTGAGAAAAGCAAAAGGCCCGCGCGGGGCGGGCCTTTCGGTGGCACTTACAGGCTGGCGATCTTCTCGCGCTGCTGGATCAGGTTGGTCACCGCCTGCTCGGCTTCGGCCAGCTTGGCGCGTTCCTTCTCGATCACTTCCGGCGGGGCCTTGGCGACGAAGCCCTCGTTGGACAGCTTGCCGCCCACGCGTTTGACTTCGCCTTCCAGGCGCTGGATTTCCTTGTCCAGGCGCGCCATTTCCGCAGCCTTGTCGATCAGGCCGGCCATCGGCACCAGCACCTGCAGATCACCGACCAGGGCGGTGGCGGACATCGGCGGCTCTTCGCCTTCGTCCAGCACGCGGATGGTCTCGAGCTTGGCCAGCTTCATCAGCAGCGGCTCGTTGTCGGCCAGGCGGCGGTGGTCTTCGGGCGATGCGTTGTTCAGCACCAGGTCGATGCGCTTGGCCATGGAGATGTTCATCTCGCCACGGATCTGGCGGATGCCCAGCATCAGGGCCTTGACCCACTCGATGTCGCCTTCGGCGGCGGCGTCGATCTTCGCCTCGTCGGCGATCGGCCAGGGTTGCAGCATCAGGGTGTCACCGGACTTCGCCGCGGCGCCCTTGATGCGCTGCCAGATTTCCTCGGTGATGAACGGCATGAACGGGTGTGCCAGGCGCAGGGCCGTTTCCAGCACGCGCGCCAGGGTGCGGCGGGTGCCGCGCTGACGCTCGATCGGCGCGTTCTCGTCCCACAGCACCGGCTTGACCAGCTCCAGGTACCAGGCGCAGTACTCGTCCCAGATGAACTCGTAGAGGGCCTGGGTGGCCAGGTCGAAGCGGAAGGCGTCCAGCTGGCGCGCGACTTCGATCTCGGTGCGCTGCAGGGCGGAGATGATCCAGCGGTCCACGGAGGACAGCTCGACCGGCTCGCCATTGACGCCGGTGTCCTTGCCATCGGTGTTCTCGATGACGAAGTTGGCGGCGTTCCACAGCTTGTTGCAGAAGTTGCGATAACCCTCGACGCGGCCCATGTCGAACTTGATGTCACGACCGGTGGAGGCCAGCGAGCAGAAGGTGAAGCGCAGGGCGTCGGTGCCGTAGCTGGCGATGCCCTCGGGGAACTCGGCCTTGGTCTGCTTGGCGATCTTCTCGGCAAGCTTGGGCTGCATCATGCCGCTGGTGCGCTTCTCCAGCAGTTCGTCGAGGGTGATGCCATCGACAATATCCAGCGGGTCAAGCACGTTGCCCTTGGACTTGGACATCTTCTGGCCCTGGCCATCGCGCACCAGACCGTGAACGTAGACGGTCTTGAACGGGATCTGCGCGGTGCCATCGCCATTCTTGATCAGGTGCATGGTCAGCATGATCATGCGCGCAACCCAGAAGAAGATGATGTCGAAGCCGGTCACCAGCACGTCGGTGGGGTGGAAGGTCTTCAGGTACTCGGTCTGTTCCGGCCAGCCGAGGGTGGAGAAGGTCCACAGACCCGAGCTGAACCAGGTGTCGAGGACGTCTTCGTCCTGGCGCAGGTTGACGTCGCCCGAGGTTGTGCTTGGCACGCACTTCGGCCTCGTTGCGACCGACATAGACGTTGCCGGCGTCGTCGTACCAGGCCGGGATGCGATGGCCCCACCACAGCTGACGGCTGATGCACCAGTCCTGGATGTCGCGCATCCAGCTGAAGTACATGTTCTCGTACTGCTTGGGCACGAACTGGATGCGGCCATCTTCCACGGCGGCGATGGCCGGTTCGGCCAGCGGCTTGGTGGAGACGTACCACTGGTCGGTCAGCCACGGCTCGATGACGGTGCCGGAGCGGTCGCCCTTGGGCACTTTCAGCGCGTGGTCGTCGATCTTCTCGAGCAGGCCGGCGGCCTCGAAGTCAGCAACGATCTGCTTGCGCGCAACGAAGCGGTCGAGACCGGCGTAGGCGGCCGGCAGGCTGGCGTCGAGGTCGGGATTGACGCTGCCGTCGAGCTTGAACACCTGGGCGACGGCGAGGACGGCGGCGTCCTTGTCGAAGATGTTGATCAGCGGCAGGTCGTGGCGCTTGCCGACTTCGTAGTCGTTGAAGTCGTGGGCCGGAGTGATCTTCACGCAGCCGGTGCCGAACTCGCGGTCGACGTAGTCGTCGGCGATGATCGGGATGCGCCGGCCTACCAGCGGCAGGTCGATGAAGGTGCCGATCAGTGCGGCGTAGCGCTCGTCTTCCGGGTGCACGGCGACGGCGCTGTCACCCAGCACGGTTTCCGGACGGGTGGTGGCGACGACCAGGTGGTCCTTGCCGTCGGCGGTCTTGTTGCCGTCGGCCAGCGGGTAGCGCAGGTGCCAGAGGTGGCCCTTCTCGTCGTGGTTCTCCACTTCGAGGTCGGAAATGGCGGTGTGGAACTTGGTGTCCCAGTTGACCAGGCGCTTGCCGCGGTAGATCAGACCGTCGTCGTGCAGGCGTACGAAGGCTTCCTTCACGGCGTTGGACAGGCCGTCGTCCATGGTGAAGCGCTCGCGCGACCAGTCCACGGAGGAGCCCAGGCGGCGAATCTGGCGGGTGATGGTGCCGCCGGACTGGTCCTTCCACTCCCAGACCTTCTCCAGGAACTTCTCGCGGCCCAGGTCATGACGGGCGATGCCCTGCGCGGCCAGCTGGCGCTCCACCACCATCTGGGTGGCGATGCCGGCGTGGTCGGTGCCCGGCTGCCACAGGGTGTTGCGGCCCTGCATGCGGCGGTAGCGGATCAGCGCGTCCATGATGGCGTTGTTGAAGCCGTGGCCCATGTGCAGGCTGCCGGTGACGTTCGGCGGCGGGATCATGATGGTGTACGGCTCGCCGGAACCTTGCGGGGCGAAGTAGTTCTCTTTCTCCCAGAGGGGGTACCAGTGGGATTCGATGGCGTGGGGCTGGTAGGTCTTGTCCATGAGCGCGGCGGGACCCTGATAAGGCTAGACGGAAAACCGCTGAGTATAGCGGGAGGCGGGGAGATCAGGCCACCGGCGCGGATGGAAGCCTGCCCGGCTTGCGCGCAGGCTCCATCGCTTCCATCTGTGTGGGAGCGGACTCCGTCCGCGATTGACCCCCCGGCCACTCTGAACCTGGGCGTACTTGTAGGAGCGGGCCATGCCCACGATCGCGCGCATGGCGCGCTCCTATAGGCTGGCTCCGCCGTAGGGGATGGGGCGCGTCAGGATCAGGCAGTCAGGGCTTGCGCTGGGCCAGCAGACGCTGCATCCGCGCTTCCAGGCGGCGATGCAGTTCGGCCTCGATCTGCGGTGCGAAGTCGTCGATGACGTCCTGCAGGATCAGCTCGGCCGCGGCACGCAGTTCCAGGTCCAGGCGGTTCAGCTCGGCGGCCCGGGACGAGACGGGCGTACCCGGCGGCGCTGCGGCTTCGGGCGTCTGCACGCGCGGCTCCTGCGCGACGACATCGGAAAGCAGCGGGATGTTGTCCGGCTCGAAGGACTCAGTGAGCAGGGGCGGCTCGATCCCCGACTCGTCCAGCAGGTCCTGGATCTTCTTCAGGTCTTCCAGCAGGTGGTCGGGGTCGTGCGGAGGCTTGTGGTTGTCCATGGTGTCTTGGCTGAGGCGCTCTCAAGGGCGCGGCAGACGGTGGTCCTGCAAAGGATAGCCCTGCTCGCGGTAGCGACGGAAATTCTCCCGCGCGGCCTGACGAATCGCCGGCTCTTCGATCACCAATTCGGCGACCCGGTTGAAGCGGTCGACGAAGGCGGGGATGGCCAGGGTCAGGTTGATCAGCAGGTCCCGGTGGCTTGCCGGCGGCTCGCCCAGTGCCAGCACGATGGGCGAGTCGGCGTCTTCTTCCACCGCGTTGTGTGGGATGAAAGTTTCTCCCCGGAAGCTCCACAGCCGGGCATCCAGCGCATCGCGCTGGGCCTCGTCGCTGCACAGCACGAAGATGCGCATGCCTTGCCGCCAGGCCTTTTCGGCGAGGCGGCAGGCGATGGTCAGGCGTGCGTCGGGATCGGCGCTGGGGATGACATAGAAGTCGACCCGGGTCATGCGTTCGATCCCTTCGGCAGATTGCACTGTGCCATTACTTGGCGCGGTCCAGCAGGTACTGGGTCAGCAACGGAACCGGGCGGCCCGTGGCGCCCTTGTCCTTGCCGCCGCTGATCCAGGCGGTGCCGGCGATGTCCAGGTGCGCCCAGTGGAACTTCTTCGCGAAGCGCGACAGGAAGCAGCCGGCGGTGATGGTGCCGGCCTTCGGGCCACCGATGTTGGCGATGTCGGCGAACGGGCTGTCGAGCTGCTCCTGGTATTCGTCGAACAGCGGCAGCTGCCAGGCGCGGTCGTCGGCAACTTCACCGGCCTTGAGCAGTTGCTTGATCAGTGCGTCGTTGTTGCCCATCAGGCCCGAGGTGTTGGAGCCCAGGGCAACGATGCAGGCGCCGGTCAGGGTGGCAATGTCCACGACCGACTGCGGCTTGAAGCGCTCGACGTAGGTCAGTGCGTCGCACAGCACCAGACGGCCTTCGGCGTCGGTGTTGAGGATTTCGACGGTCTGGCCGCTCATGGTGGTGACGATGTCACCCGGACGGGTGGCGCCGCCGCTGGGCATGTTCTCGGCGCAGGCCATGACGCCCACGAGGTTGATCGGCAGTTGCAGCTCCAGCACGGCGCGGAAGGTGCCGAACACGGAGGCGGCGCCGCACATGTCGAACTTCATCTCGTCCATGCCCAGGCCGGGCTTGAGGCTGATGCCGCCGGTGTCGAAGGTGATGCCCTTGCCGACCAGTACGTGCGGGGCCTCGTCCTTCTTCTTCGCGCCGTTGTATTGCAGCACGATCAGGCGCGGCGGCTGGTCGCTGCCCTGGGCGACGGCGAGGAAGGAACCCATGCCCAGCTCGCGCAGTTTCTTCTCGTCGAGGACTTCGACCTTAAGGCCCTTGTATTCCTTGCCCAGCGCCTTGGCCTGCTCGCCGAGGAAGGTCGGGTGGCAGAGGTTTGGCGGCAGGTTGCCCAGGTCGCGGGTCAGGGCCATGCCGTTGGCGATGGCCTGGGCTTCCTTGGCACCTTGCTCGACGGCGGCGGCATCGGCCTTGTCGGCCAGCAGGGTGATTTTCTTCAGCTTCGGCGCTTCGGCCTTCTGGCTCTTGAAACGGTCGAAGACGTAGGTGCCGTCGGCCAGGGTTTCCACCTGCAGGCGGGCCTTGCCGTGGGCATTGCGGCCTTTCACGGCCAGGTCGCCCAGGGCCAGGACGGCGTCGGCGCCACCCAGGTTCTTCAGATTGCCCAGGACGGAGGAAACCAGTTTGCGGTAGGCGCGGTCGGAGAGTTCGCGCTCTTTGCCGGCGCCGACCAGCAGGACGCGCTCGGCCTTAAGGTTGGGTAAATCTTGCAGCAGTAGAGTCTGGCCCACCTTGCCTGCCAGATCGCCACGCTTGAGCAGGTTGGCGATGGCACCGCCGGTGGCTTCGTCGACGGCCTTGGCGGTGGCGCCAAGCTTGCGGCCTTCGCCCACGGCGATGACCAGGGTGGCGGTCTTGAGAGTTTCCGGACGTACGCTTTTTACAAGGAATTCCATGGCTGAGTGTCCCCGGGACAAAGAGCAGAATGGTCTGCGAATGAAGATGGACTGCGCAGTGACAGGCCTGGCGAATCGCAGGATAATGCCGGCTATTTGCGCTGGGTCGCGTCCGCGCGCACCCGGCAATGCTTCACGGCGGCTAGTTTGAGCGTAGCCGCCTGAGCGTGACAACCCTGGAGTGTCCGGTTTGATTGTCTTCCGTTACCTGTCCCGTGAAGTGCTGATCACCATGAGCGCGGTAAGCGCCGTGCTGCTGGTCATCATCATGAGCGGCCGTTTCATCAAGTACCTGGCGCAGGCGGCCCAAGGCCTGCTCGATCCGGGTTCGCTGTTCATGATCATGGGTGTGCGCCTGCCGGGCTTCCTACAGCTGATCCTGCCGCTGGGATTGTTCCTCGGCATTCTGCTGGCCTATGGCCGCCTGTATCTCGACAGCGAGATGACGGTGCTCACCGCCACCGGTATGAGCCAGCAGCGTCTGCTGGCCATCACCCTGGTGCCGGCGCTGTTCATTGCCCTGCTGGTGGCCTGGCTGAGTCTGTGGCTGGCGCCCCAGGGCATCACCCAGATGCAGTTGCTGCTGAACAAGCAGGACGCGATGACCGAGTTCGACACCCTGGCGCCGGGGCGCTTCCAGTCGATGCGCGATGGCACGCGGGTGACCTATACCGAGACCCTGGCCAACGAGCGCACCGAGCTGGGTGGTGTGTTCATCTCGGACAAGAACCGCCCGCGCAATGGCAAGGACGGCGGCACTTCGGTGCTGGTCGGCAACACCGGCGTGCAGGAAATCCACGCGGACGGCAGTCGCTACCTGATCCTCAAGGACGGCTACCGCTACGACGGTACGCCGGGCCAGGCCGATTACCGCGAGATCAAGTACGACACCTACGCTGCGTTGCTGCCCAAACCGGAAGTGAGCAGCGAGATCGACGACCGCGACGCCATTCCCACCTCCCAGCTGCTGGGCAGCGATGACCCGCGCATGAAGTCCGAGCTGCAATGGCGCCTGTCCATCCCGCTGCTGGTCTTCGTGGTAACCGTGCTGGCGGTGCCGCTGTCGCGCGTGAACCCGCGCCAGGGTCGCTTCCTCAAGCTGCTGCCAGCTGTGCTGCTGTATATGGCCTACCTGGCGCTGCTGATCGCCGGGCGCGGCATGCTCGACAAGGGCAAGATCCCCATGGCCCTGGGCCTGTGGTGGATCCACGGGATATTCCTGGCCATCGGCCTGTTGTTGCTGTACTGGGAGCCGCTGCGTCTGAAGCTGGCCGCCAAGCGAGCCAAGTCGGGCGGAGTGCTGAAGCATGCGTAAGCTGGATAGTTACATCGGCACCACCGTGTTCGTGTCCATTCTCGCGGTGCTCGGGGTGATCCTCGGGCTGGCCGAGCTGTTCGCCTTCGTCGACCAGTTGGGGCAGATCAGCGACACCTACACCCTCGGCGAGGCACTGAAGTTCGTGCTGCTGACCGCGCCGAGCCGTGGCTACGACATGCTCCCCATGGCCGCGCTGATCGGTTGCCTGGTGGGCCTGGGCACCCTGGCCAGCAATAGCGAGCTGACCATCATGCGTGCCGCTGGTGTGTCGCTGCAGCGCATCGTCTGGGCGGTGATGAAACCGATGCTGGTGCTGATGTTCGCTGGCATCCTGGTCGGCGAGTACGTGATCCCCTACACCGAAACCGCTGCCCAGAGCGGTCGCGCCCTGGCGCAGAGCGGCAACGGCTCGCAAAGCTCGAAGTCGGGCCTTTGGCACCGCCAGGGTCACGAGTTCATCCACATCAACGTGGTGCGGCCGGATGGCGTGCTGCTGGGCGTGACCCGCTACAACTTCGACGACAACCGTCGCCTGCAGAGCGCGAGCTTTGCCCGCCAGGCGGTCTACGAAAATAACCAGTGGCAGCTTCAGGACGTGACCACCTCGGTGCTGCACGCTGCGGAAAAGCGCAGTGAGGTGGTGAGCAGCCCGAGCGAGACCTGGAACATCCAGCTCAGCCCGCAGCTGCTCAATACCGTGGTGATGGAGCCGGAAGCCCTGTCGATCACCGGCCTGTGGAGTTATATCCATTACCTGCAGGACCAGGGCCTGAGCTCCAACCGCTACTGGCTGGCATTCTGGACCAAGATCCTGCAGCCGCTGGTGACGGCCGCTCTGGTGCTGATGGCGATCTCGTTCATCTTCGGTCCGCTGCGCAGCGTGACCCTGGGCCAGCGTGTGTTCACCGGCGTGCTGGTGGGCTTTACCTTCCGCATCGCCCAGGACCTGCTCGGCCCGTCCAGCCAGGTGTTCAACTTCCCGCCGCTGCTGGCGGTGCTGGTGCCGGCGGCGATTTGCGCCTTCCTCGGCACACTGCTGTTGAAACGGGCAGGCTGAGCCTGATCGCAGGGCAGAACCTGCGCCCACAAAAAAGCCGGCAATCGCCGGCTTTTTTATTGCCCGGGTTCAGCCCCGGCCCTGCGTCGCCTTGCGCACCGCCTTGGGGATCTGGATCACCACGCTTTCCGAGTAGCGGTCCTGCCAGGTGCGCTTGTCCTTGTCCCAGAGCATCCAGAGGAAGCCCAGGCCGGCACAGCCCCAGGAGGCAATGGCGATGACGAAGCGCAGCAGCGCCTGCATCAGGCTGATGCGCGTGCCGTTGGCGTTCTGCACGCGAACGCCCCAGACCTGCATGCCGAGGGTCTGGCCGCTGTGGGTCCAGAACTTTGCGAAGAAGGCGAACACGCTGATGAACAGCAGGCTGGACAGCAGCGGGTCGCCGGTCAGCGCGCCCTGGTCGGCCAGCATCCGCAGCTTCTCGCTGCCATAGATCAGGCGCAGGAAGCCTTGCTGGTAGACCAGCGTCACGACCATCAGCAGGGCCACACAGAGCAGGAAGTCGTAGAACATCGCGGCAAGGCGACGGAGGAGCGTGGCGGGCGGGAAGTCTCCCACGGGCTGGAGCTGCTGCGGCTTGGGCATGAGCGTCTTCTGTGGCGTTCAGGATGGATGGGGCGGGGATTATACGGATTCCGCCGCGCGACGCCCGGCGGCGAAGGCTGTTCTAAGCTCAATCCACGCCACTGCTCGTGGGGGAGTGGCAATGCGTCGCAGGTCGCGGCGCCATCGAGCAAGGAACAAGGATGCCGCTTCGCAGCTACACCCGGCGCCGGCTGCTGCCTCGCCTGGTCTTCTCACTCTCCATGGCGCTGCTGCCGCTACTGCTGGGCAGCGCCATCATTTACTGGCAGGCCTTGCGCAGCCTGAGCGTCGAGGCAGGTACCGCTTCGAACGAAGCCATTCGGTTGTTCGACGTGATGCTCGGCAATGCCAACGGAGCAGCCCGGGTGGCACTTCTGCATGCCGATGAGTCCTGCGACGAGGCGACCCTGGTGCTCAGGGAACAGGTTGCCGTGGTGCCGTTCGTCCGCTCGGTCAACCTGGCCCGCGACGACGATATCTACTGCACATCGCTGTTTGGCGAGTTCGAAGAGCGACTGGATCCGTCTCTCTATGCGCAGGGGCAGTTGCGAATGATGGGTGGTAACCGGGTGACGCCGGACTACGCGCTGCTGATCCTGCGCCGCCCTCAGGGGAGCTACGCGGCGCTTGCCACCGTCGATGGACGCTACCTGAGCAATACCCTGCAATTGGTCGATCAGCGCAGTGACCTGCAGTTGCAGGTCGGACGGCAATGGATGGATGAGCAGGGCAAGGTATTCGATGGCGAGCCGGCGCCCTTGCCGCTCGGGCACGTCGAAGTGCGCTCGGAGCAGTTTCCTTATGCGGTGATCGGTGGCTTTCCTGCCGGGGCGCAGTGGCGGCATATCCGCGAAGACTCGTTGCCGCTGGTGGCGCTGATGCTCATGCTGGGTGGCGTCTCCGGCCTGGCCTGTTTCTGGCTCTGGGGCCGCTCCGCTACCCCGAGCCTGGAGCTGGAGAGAGCCCTGCTGGCAGGGGAATTCGTCCCTTACCTGCAGCCGCTGGTGGACGCCCAGGACGGTCGCTGGATCGGCGCCGAGGTGCTGATGCGCTGGATTCATCCGCGCGAAGGCATGGTCGGACCGGACCTGTTCATCCCCATGGCGGAGCGGTCGGGGCTGATCGTGCCGATGACCCGCGACCTGATGCATCAGGTCGCCGATGGCCTGGCGCCATACGGTGAGTTGCTGGGCGATGGCTTCCACCTGGGCTTCAACATCAGCGCGCGGCATCTTGCCGAACCGGGGCTGTTCGAAGATTGCCAGGAGTTCCAGGCGCGTTTCCTGCCGTATCGTCCCGAGTTGACCCTGGAGCTGACCGAGCGTGAGCTGATCGTCTCCAGCGCAGCCATCGACGAGCTGTTCGACAATCTCCATGCCCAGGGTGTCTATCTGGCGATCGACGACTTCGGCACCGGCAATTCCAGTCTGGCGTATCTGCACCGCTTCAAGGTGGATGCACTGAAGATCGACCGTAGTTTCGTCGCGATGATCGGAGTGGATGCACTGTCGTCGCACATCCTGGACAGCATCGTCGAGCTGTGTGGCAAGCTGAATCTGCGGATCGTCGCCGAAGGTGTTGAGACTCAGGAGCAATGGCGCTACCTGGCTCAATGCGAGGTGGATGTCCTGCAGGGCTACCTGTTCGGCAAGCCGATGGCGCTGGCGGCCTTCATCGAAGCGCTGAAGGCCAGAAACGAAAAAGCCCGCTGAAGCAGCGGGCTTTTTCGTGGTTCTCCCGTGAAGGAGAAGAAGGTGGTGCCCCGGGAGGGACTCGAACCTATCGCTGGAAGGCCTGTATTTTGTGGGTCAAGTTGTGAGTCGTCCAGAGTAATGCCCCCAATTGTGCCCCCAAAGAGAATTGTGCCCTGGCTACTGAGGTTCGGGAGCGGTGGCCAGCGTCGAGTTGCGTTCCTCTCGGATGCCGCTGGGCAGATATTCTGGGGCGCTCGGCCCATTCTCCTTGGGTGCTTCTTTGCGTTCCAGGTATTTGCGAACGTTGTTCGCGCATTTGGCGCTGAAGAAGTCCTCACCGAGTAGGCGCGCGAGAATAACTAGACCGCCGAATGCAAGCACCGCAAGCGCCAGGCCGTATGGCATTGGTGTCGTCAGTGAGATGTACGCAAAAAAGAAGATGCCGGCGGTGATGCAGTAGAAGAGCGATATGAGGCCGATCGCGGCTCCAACCCAATCGAGTCGAGTGATCCGGATGACAGGCGTGGCATCTTGCGGCTCTTGTTCAAGGTGCTTTGCCACCCAACGTAGCTGCGTGCGGTTCCACAGTCCTAGTGAGGCAATCTCTACTAGGAAATCCATCTTCTGCTTGCTCGCTGTAACGCCTGAGGCGACGCGGAAAGCCTCAAGCTCGATGGCATCATCCAGATACTGGGCGAGTGGGCGGTCATCCTTTTTAACACCGGCCCGCAGCTCGTTGAGTCGCTTGAAGCGCTTCTGTACGAAATTCTTGTCGTGAAAGTCGAAGGCAGAGCCAAGCGTCGAGATGGTTTTGGCGAACACCAACGCGGCTATTACCAGCACGCTGTAGCCGCTGCCTAAAACACTCTGCGCCTGCTGAAGTAACGCTTCCATACACGGACTCCCTTTCTTCCCTGAGGGTGCTGCTTCTCTAGGGTACGCATCGTACCGCATCAGAGCTCATAAACTCCGGACGAACACGGCCTGTTCTGGCGGCCGTTTCCGGTTGGCTTAGAGCCGCGCGCCCAGTCATTGCGCGGGTTTCGTTTCAAACCGGAACCGGAAACGGCTTGCCCAGGAAAAGCTGGTATGTAGTCCGAAGTCGGGCTCGAATTACCCTCAACGCTCTCAGATATCCTAGGGGCCCTGCCTTCTGTTGGTGCCAGTTACCGCCCAATAGCAGCCGGTCGAATACGGCAATGATCGGCCTAAAGCAACCTTAGGATGCTTCTGGTCGGGAGTGTCGTTGTAAAGCTAACGAAACAAGGAGTCACTCACTACAGGACAAATCCACAGCTGCACTATTAAAATTTCAATTTATGTGCCTCGAATGGTCGAGGTGCCGAATCGAGGGAGTTGTAATGGCGGATTTGTGGGAGCCAATTAACGGAGTCTATACAGCTACGGCACCACTGTTCCCCTGGCTTGCAAGCCTCCCCGGTATTGATGCTGCTGGATGGGGCAACCCTCTTATAAGCGCCGGTTTCGGTGCTGGAATCGGTGCATGGATGGCGGGCCGCATCGCCAGGAGCGTAAAACTAAGGGATGAGCTATTGGCAGAGCTTCGCAGTATCGACGTCGCAATAACACTGTGCGCATCGGTAATAGACGTGGCCGGAGCCCTCAAAAAGCAGCATGTAGTCGGCCTTCTGAGCAAGTACGAATCAGATTTGAAAAGATTCGAACTGTACACGGCCGCTGAAAAGCGGTCGGGGCCCTTCTCTCTCTGCATTGATCACTTGAGGCTCCAAGCCATAGCGCCGCCAATTGCTGAGCTGCAGGGCCTTATTCTTAAGGATATGAGCGTTTCACCCAATGGGGTGAAGTCAATGATCGCCCTGACGGACGCTGTCGGAAATCTGAACGGTATGATTGGCGCGTATAACGCGCTCCTAGAAATGTTCAGAAGCGGCAGCTTACCAGCAGGTTTCGCGCCAGAGCACTACTACCTCGGACTGCCAGTCGCAGGGGTTACCAACCATGAATACGGTTCGGCTGTTCGAGCAATAGCTACCTATACCGATGACATTCTCTTCTTCACTTGTAAGCTTGCCGACTGCGTGACGTCACAGGGGGTTCGAGTCCGCGATCGCTACGAAGAGTTATCAGGGGAGAAACGCATCATTCGGCGAATAGATCCACTTGATGGAGATGCGGGCTCTTTGATCCCGCCCGACAGTGCCTATGAAGGCTGGATGAAGGGGTGGGAAGAAGGTTTCGTCAAGTCATCCAAGAAACGCTGGCACTGGCGTCGCAACCGAGAGTGAGGGCGTTCTGCCCATCGTCTCCCGGATTTGCATGATCCGGAGGCGTAGGTTCAAAACGGTCCACCATCAATTAAGGTCTTTCACGAATGGCGGTTATTGACCGATTGCTGCCTCTGGCAACAGGCTGAAGTCGGCCAAAAGCGGACTGTGGAGGCCAACTGATCTGGCCGAGCTACCTGTCGTGGCATCTAGCGCCGCCCATAACGATGACTCTCAGAGCCAAGGTCAGGGTGGCGAGGCTGAAGGTCGTTGGCACCATAAACGGCACAATCCATACTGCTACTAAGTCAGGGCCAAGTGTTTTGAAGCCAGGGAGGGGTCAATGCCGTACGAAATTCGTAGATGGGAAGAGATTGCCGGTGACTTCGAGCGGGGTACCGTTCTGGTCGGTAACGGCGCAAGTATCGCGATCGATAGAGGCTTCGCGTATGACGCGCTTCTACAAGAGGCGCGTCGACGCGGCTTGCTGACCGCTCAAGTAGAAGATCTTTTCAGGTCATTCACTACGAACGATTTTGAGTTGGCACTGCGGCTCGTTTGGCATGCGACCAAGGTGAACTCTGCGCTCCAGATCCCTGATGTCCTTACGCGTCAGGTTTACCAAGACATTCGCCAAGCGCTCATTGAAACCGTGCGTGCTGTGCACCCTGCGCACGCCGATGTTGCTACACGCCTTCCCAGTATGTACCGCTTCCTGAAGCAGTTCAGCACGGTTCTGTCGCTGAATTACGATCTGCTTGTGTACTGGACGATGACCTACGGGCTAGACGTGCCGGACCGGCACCAGTTCAAGGATTGCTTCTTGGATGGGAGCTTCGACGACGACTGGAAGCGATTCAGAGGGCGTATCTGGGAGCAGACAAATACGCTGGTTTTTTACCCGCATGGCAACTTGGCTCTGCGTCGAGACGTGGTCGACAGAGAGGGCAAGATTCACGACCAAGGCGCAGGGCTTCTCGGGGCAATTCTGCATGCATGGAACACCGGTAGTTACATCCCTCTATTTGTGAGCGAAGGTACGTCGGCACAGAAGCTCTCGGCAATCCAGAACAGCTACTACCTATCCACAGTGTATAGAGAGGTTATCCCCTCACTGGAGGGGGCCCTTACCATCTTCGGCTGGGGAATGGGTGAGCAGGAAGCACACTTACTTCAACGGCTGGCGCATGCAAATGTAGTTCGGATTGCGTGCTCGGTATACCAAGGCAATCAGCAATTTTGTGAGACTGCATTCCGGACCCTCAGAGATCGCCTCGGTGAGATAGACGTTGTGTTTTTTGACAGCGCGAGTGCTGGGTGGGCTGTTGGCGCTTAGCTAACTATTGGGCTCGACTCGGCAGCTAGAGTCAGCCGGAGCTGCATCATTAGGAGTCCCGATGAGTACACCCATCACGTTAACCGTGGGCGACATCGAGCTCACCTACAACACGACCTATATGGGCATCGACCATGGGATGCTCTTCCAAGAGTTAGATCGTAAACATCGACGTCATCGATGCATTAGCTATGAGTATTACGAGCAGCATCTCGATGAGGACGTTTCCTAGAGCGAAATTTGCTTTTGTCGCCCTCTTAGGTCGCTCGTTCCGAGACTCGAACTCCTCGGTTATACGCTCGTAGCGGTTAAGGATGAATATGATCGCCTCGTATTGCAGGACTACGAGCAGCGGCTGGAGATAGAAGATCCTGAGGAAAATAACAAATCCGCACTGATGGATTTCGACCAGTTCGTAGCCTTCATTCGAACTTATGCGGTGAGCAGTCTTAGCGATGAATTCAACCCCAACTACTATGAGGAGCATAAGGAAAAGCGTGGAGTCTTCTCGAACGAGCCGGCAGTTGAACAACTGCCGGCGGGAGCTTTTTATCGAGACACAAGTGGGTACTCCGAGCGAAGTCATTTTGGCAACCTGCTTGGATTCCTTAGCCCTTATTCAACACTAAGAGCCCTTGCCGAGAATCCGAAAAATTTAGACCTTGAGGTAGTCTGGGACTACGGCAATTTCGTCAGTGCTGGCTGGGCAAAAAACAGTGATTTTGTCGCCGGCGCACGTCGCACCCAAACCTACTTAATAGCAACGGAAGGGTCATCTGACACCCACATCCTGAAACGCGCTATAGGGCTTCTTCTCCCGGAGGTTCAGGACTTCTTTAGATTCATAGAGGTGGAGGATCGGCACCCTTTCTCAGGTACGGGCAACTTGTCCAAGTTCGCGGAAGGGCTCGTCAAAATCGACGTCCATAATCGAGTCGTATTTCTTTTCGACAACGACGCAGAAGGTCACGATGCGTTCCGCAGTCTGCAGCGCTTCAACTTCCCAGTGAACATGTGCGCAATGGTCCTTCCTGACATAGAGGAGCTGCGCAGTTTTCCCGCACGGGGCCCCGATGGGGTTTCCAATGCTGATCTCAATGGCCGAGCTGCGGCGATCGAATGCTACTTGGATTTGCGACTGAAAGACCGCAGTCCACCACAGGTAACTTGGACGAACTACAAAGAGAAATTGGGTATCTATCAAGGCTCACTCGACTTCAAGGAAAGCTATGCCGATGCGTTCTACAAAGCGAGTACGGAGGCTATCGCCGCCAATGAGTACGACGTGAGCAAGCTACGAATCGTGCTGAACGCTCTTTTACGCCAGTGCAGTCAAATGGCTGAACAAATGCATACTTCCGGCAGGAGCTAGCCAGTCGCACCAGGTAGCAGCGGCCAGTAGTGGACATTCGAACAATTCAGTTTTTGATGTCCGTGAGGAGGCGGACGCCCAGGATTCTCCGTCGCGCTGCGAAGTCGGATTTGGCAAGAACAGCGTTCTTCTCTGCTTGAAGCTGAACAAGTTTATTTGAAATAAACTCATCCAACGCGATCATGCACTGGGAACCATTGCAGAATGTGAAGGCCTTCCCCCACCCCAAGACAATTTTGTCGATGCGGTAAAGAGCGGATGCGTACGAGTACTTTCCGTCGCCGTCTTGGTACTGGGCGTTATAGCGAAGGGCATGTGAGGCTGCGACAAATTCGGCGTCCAGTTTTGTCCTGAATCGTCTGCGCGTCGCTTCGCTAGGTTGGACCAGACCAGGAGAGACGCTGCATCCCAAGAAATCGAAGCCAGTATCTGTAGCCCCACGAGAGGCCTTTGCTTTGTCTGTCCGTGGGTCGTAAGCCTCCAGCCCAATCTTAGCCAGCTCCTTTAGCGATCTGTTGAATGCTTTGTCTACATCACTAAGGCTTGCCCCAAGGAGCAGGAAGTCATCGATGTAGCGAAGGCATGTGATGCCGTTCGAGTTCATTGCTAAGTCGAAGTCGGCTAGGTAGATGTTGGCTAGCAGCGGGGACAATGGGGAGCCTTGGGCCACACCCTCAATGCCTATTGGAAAAATTTCGTCCAGCCCCTTTCGCCTGAGGTCATCGATATTGGCCAAATCCGTTCTGATGGCTTCCTCAAAAAGCTTGAGGGTAGCCTCACAGTTCAGATGTGGTCGAAGAAGCTCTAGAACCCGATCTTTGTTGATCTTGGTGAAGAAGGCGGGGATGTCCGACCGAATATGGAATCGTGCCCCCGTGCGCATTGCTTCCCTTGCATTCGCGATGGCCATGGCTACGCGTTTTTCGGGAATCCCGCCGTAGCTTGTGGGCGTGCCCAGAACTCGCTTAACGAATCGGACACGACGCTGCAGCACGTCGAGCAAGGCGCGTTGGACGACACGGGTTCGGTATGGGGGCCAACACCAAGGGCCGGGATTTACCACCTGGCTTTTTCTGTGCGACGCCAGTTTGCTGGAGAAAAATGAATACCTGCTTCGATAGGGCGCGCTGAATTTCAATCAAGGAGTCGGGGAGGCGACTTTCGAATTCTTCAGCCTCCCGCCTGATCTCGTCGGAAGAGGAGAAGAGGGCGCTACTGCGTACCTTCCTCCAGGCGCCGTAGAGCGTTCTTTGACTGCAAATGTCCCTATACAACCTACTCACAGACAATCCTTGTGTTGTTGGGCATCACCAGTTCGCTCTCACCCAACTGCTACAGGGACTCACTACCTACGGGAGACCCAGATACCAGAACGGCTATCTTGGTCGCGCCCCGAACAGCGCCCTCCGAAGAGAGATCGCTGCCGTCTGGCAAACTGGGTTCACCGCCGGGTGGCGGCTCGACCAGCAAGCAAACGAAGCAGAGGGCAGCTAGAAACAGCCGAGCTGCCGCGAGTGCCACATTGGCACGTTTTTGCATGGGCGCATCTTGGCCTCCTGGACGCATGGGGCACGATGAATCGTACCTTTTTCGGCCCCTCGGTCAACCGCGCCTCACGCGGCCGGACGACGAGCGCCGCACTGAAAATAATGCTGCCAACCGCCTGGTGTGCCCAATGAAAGGACAGAGTTACGGTCGTTGAAGCAGCAGTCGGGCGACACTCACTACCTACGGGAGACCCAGATACCAGAACGGCTATCTTGGTCGCGACCCGAACAGCGCCCTCCGAAGAGAGATCGCTGCCGTCTGGCAAACTGGGTTCACCGCCGCGTGGCGGCTCGACCAGCAAGCAAACGAAGTGCTGTCACAATAGCCATCTCGCAGGTTTCGAGCAATGAGCACTGGTTGCTTATACCTTTTGCCTCCGATTGGAGCCGAAATCTGCGCCTCACCAAGGACCGCTTGTGGCCGGTTGCGGCCACTGGGAGGGGGAGAATGAACGCAGTTGCGGGGATCAAGGACTAGGTTGGTGTATTGATCGCCTGGAGGTCCCGTCATTATGGGGTTTCAGGAGAGCGACGAAACAACAACCAACCTAGGAAAAAACTCGTACATAGTGGGAAACCGGGGCTCGAATTACCCTCACCTCTTCGTGACCCCCTAGGGGCCCTACGCCCCTCTCACCTGAAGATATCGCCCTACCGTTGGCTTTGTAGCTCCGCTGAGAAAAGGCAAGCAGTGGCGGCTAAGTTGCGCATCTCCGACTGATTAATTATCTGCTCTCCCTAGCTACTACCACTGCCAGTAGGTTAGCTGATAGCAGGTGCTGGTTTCCGCTCTCTTTTGGCGAAGCGGCCTCGATTTTCATTCCAGTTGCAAAGTTGGCGAAAAAAGCGCAAGTCAACTGGAGACTAGACCAAGGGGCCATTCGGCAGGCGGTTAGGGATATACATCTGTTGGAATAGCCAGTCCGATACATTTTTGTCAAGCAGTCCGGCCACAAAGATTGAGTTCCAGTTGTTCTTACTCTGGTGTGTGTCGTCAAGTAATTCGAGTTCTTCTGTAAGAACTTCCTGGAGTTCTTCGTGTGATTCCGGGTTTTCCTTAAATGCTCTAATAATCAAACTTGGTTTTCGGCATAGGTCGATCCACCTGTCTCGGAGGTACCCAGTTATCGCCGTCCGCTCAACAATTGAGTTAAAGTGAAAGGCGATCGCTGCGTACTCTGGATGCGTATTGTTCACGCATAATCTGAGTTGCACTTTTGGTATAGGCCCAAGATCGTCAAAGTGCGCCGCGATCAGCCGTTCGGCCAAGCAGTCGTCGAAGTAGGGGTGCAGGATTCGCTCATTTGGGCTTGGACCAATTAGGAGTTCTTGCCGTTTAATATTGCATTTGCAGGCAGGTACAAGGTTAAGGGAGAAGATCGCAAATGCTGCATAACTGCCTTTGGGTAGCAAGTGGTCAAGAGTTCCACGGTGAAATGATCCGCACATGGGACAAGTAAGGTGTTCCGTCGCCTCTCGAAGTGCAGTGATGTGCTTGAGGTCTTTTGGGGGGGAATTGTAGTGAGCCTTCAGGTAGTCCTCTACGGCAGGTGAAACAACCACCTGAGCCACGTTAAAGGCGTTACCGAGGGCGCTCTCATATTGCACATAACCTTGTTGGATGGCGGCAACAACCCCCTGTAGGTGCGGAAAGCTTCCTAGATTTTTGTTATTGGCTAGATTCTGAAACGCCGCGTGGTCGTCGAATGTTGGACGCGGAATTCTGTTCATTGGCTTTCTCCGGCCTCCATCGACTCTCTTAGGGAACCCAATATCTCTAGAGATAGTTCGCTCTTGTACCGGGTATATAGCTCTTCCCAAGATTTGAATCTTGCGCGAAGGCGGTCTTCCACCGTTGAGGCGAGCCGTGAAGGCTCGTCCTCGCCAAATACGAAGTAGGAAATAGCGCCAACGTCTGCCCCGAAGGTTCGTAGCGTTGGCTGCTCGATTCGCACGAAGCCATCTTGGTCGTTACGCAGTACCGTTACTTGTTCCTGAAATACCTCGCGAACAAAATATGCTGAGTGAGTTGCAATGATGGCAGCCGAGCCAGTTTGGGCGAGCAAACTATCTAACAAGGAAACAAATTGGCTGATAAAGTTTGGGTGTAAGTGGGTTTCGGGTTCATCCAGTAGCAGCAGCGAGCCATTTTCTATATTAAGGCTCGCCTGCGCGGCAAACCTCAGAAAGGATATCTCCCCGCTACTCAGTGGATAACTGGCCCCTGCAACTAAGCGAATCGGCTCCTTTCGGATATCGACAGCAGCAAATTTTTCTAGTGATCTCTGCTCACCACCACGCTTCAGTTGATCCAAGGGTATTGGGGTGAGTATTTCGTCCCTAACCGGCAAGCAGATCTGTTCCCAGTTCTCGATTGCGCTCAGTGCTTCCAGGAAAATATCCCACCGAGAGGATTCCCCTATGTATTCCTCGGAGCGGGCGACTTGAAGCACCTGATCAGCTACTCCTGCTCCTTTTCGGACAGCTCCTGAACGGTTGAGCGTGAAGCGTCTATACCAAACTCGTGGTCGCTTGCGACGCTCGCTTGGGAAAACAGAGCCGGCCTCATTAGTCGGTGCAAATGCAAGAATTCGGTTAACTAATATACGGTCTTCTGTATCACCATCCACAAGGGATGTATCGCCTTCCAAGGCTGCCCTAACTATCCGGCCCAGAGTTTGGCTTTTTCCAACGCCATTCTTGCCGATAATAACTGCAATTCGTTTTGGAAGATCTGCTTCGTGATCGAATTGGAATGTTAGGCTATGTGCGTTTTCCCGGCCAGGTAGTTGAAAACTAATCGAGAACGCTTTGGATAGATTGCGGAACTCTTCAAACTCGAGCCCCCGCAGGATCGAGCCGGCATTCTTAAATGCAAAGTATGACTCCGCGCTCCGAACGAACGATTTTAAGAAGACGTCTGAGTTTTTAGCTTGTTCCAGCCAGTTGGCTTTAGTCTTGAATTCGCTGAGGGCAACGAGGTCCCTAATTGCCGTTAGTATCTCGACTGATCGGTTAACGCCAAATATTTGCACGATGCTGCGATAGGCTTTCATGCTTGGAAGCATGGTATAGAAACGGTGCGAATCGGTTGCTGGTAAAGTTAAGACTTCCACTCCTTTTAGCAATTTCTCAAGGGGATATATTCCATTGGGGTCGTCTGGCTGATCAGTTATAAATCCAATGTAGGCTTCCATAATGTGAACATTCAGCTCTCCCGATAAGTTTATTCGGACGTCTACTCTGGTGCGGTAGCCAAAGTCATTCCAATTGTCCTCGCTAGGCGCAATTAGTATGGTGTCTTCTGGTAGCTGCTCCTTCAATGATGCTCGTTTACCAAATATGACCGTGATTTTGCCTTTTTTCCTTTCTTTCATCTTTCCATTGCCGGAAGCCATAGTCCCTCTGTTATTAGTAGCTGGTCAGTTGGTAATTTCGTAGTGTTTAAGCGCTTCTTCCTTAAATCATCATTCAGCTTGCTTCGCACCCGATTAGTGGCGAAGCACCAGCCACCGAATGATGGCATTTTTAACTGCGATTGAGCGAGAGCTATAGAAGCAACTCGCTTATGCGCACTCTCATCCTCATTATGGCTCGGCTGAACCTGTCTACGGAGCCTGCTTGAGACCGCCCGCTTTTGGCCGAATGCAGGCTGCCCATCGTTAGCATTTTCAATCTCTACAAACCTGGGCGTCGAGGCTGCACCGTACAAGGAAACGGCCGAGCCTGCATAACCGCCAGTCTCGCAGCAATCTTACTTTGCGATCGCAACTTCCCTAGATGTGATAGATCGCTAGGCGGTCCATTTCCATGGCTGGGGATGCGTGCTGTGGGGGCGGCAGGAGATCCGATTGCACATGGCGTAACCCTGAGCCAGGGTGGCTTTCCTAAGGTGGAGGATAAGGGCCGTGGAGCAGTGGTATCGTTAACAGTTGCGATGTACAACATGAAGCCGGGGGCGAACTGCGTGCAGGCCAGAGAGCACGCGCTTTACAGCGACTTTCGCCTAGCCTGCTTCTTGTACATTGGGTTTCGGCAAAATGTACACCCTGTTCACCCCATTCGAAGCGCTGCAAGTCATACACGGCGCGGCCTCCAGAGATTCCAGCCAAGGGTTGTGGTGGAGCATCCGAAAATTCGAAATTTTCTGTCTTACCGCGCGGCTCGACGCCTCCCCCGTGGGGCCGGGGGGTAGGCCAGGGTCCCCTGCTCACTTTCGCCGCAGTTCCCTGGACGCATCGACCTAGCCGACAATGCGCGGCTGCAGCACCCGGCTGCGAATCAAGGAATGAGAGATGAAGAAGCTGCCCATTGTTGCGTCTGCCATCGTGGTCACTCTGCTGGGAGGGTGCGCATTGCACCAGCCAGAGACGTGGGTGAACAAAGGACCTGTCACGATCGATGCTTCTGAAACCGGACTGATCTATTGCTACGAGGATGCAAACATCATCGATGGCGAGCGCATGGTCGGTACGCTTTGCGCCACCCCTACGTCAGGCTTCTTCATGAAAGGAGAGCCTCAGGAAGAAGGGTTTCCGCATATATTTGGAAATCGAGTTTCGCGATGTGCAGGCGGGGGTCGTTCTCGAAACTGCAGACAGCATCAGGTACCATCCCAAACTGGTGGAGAGGTTCACCATCACCTGATCCACGAACTCGGACTTGCCGGAGGATGGGTGCCCGGTGACGACCGTCAGCATACCGGGGGCGATGGTGTAGAGAGGGTCAATGGAGGTGTAGCCTGTGCTTTCTCCGGTCCCCATCCCGTTGGCATAGATGTCGTCCACCCCGTCGAAGAAATGGCTGCCGTCATAAAGGCCGGAGATGGGCCACGGGGTGCAGTTGGAAATCAGGTCGTCAATGCCGTCCTGCCCGTGCTTCATCCAGACATCGTTGGCATCCTTGCATCCGTCCGGATAGGTGACGGTCCAGACCCGATCCTTGCCGATGCGGCGGGCGATCTCCTCTGCCGCTGCCTGCCCCGGAGGATCGCCGTCGCAGCAGATGACGATACGTCCGGCGCTGTCGATCACCTCCCGCGCGTCCCAGACGAAGCGGAACTTGCCGTCCTCCTCCGGGTTGATGGGAGCATCCGCCACCTTCAGCACGGCCCCGAGGGGGATGGAGGTGGCCCCGTTATATCCCGCCTGAACCAAGGTCATCGCGTCAAGCTCGCCCTCACAGATGATGAGCCAGTCGTTCTTCTCGAAATTCTGCAGGTTCCAGAGCGAGGCGGGCGCACCGTTGGACGAGAAGCCCTTGCCGGATGTGGCCCTGATTTTGGCGGCGTATTCGCGGCCCTTGTTCAGATAGGGGAAGACGATGCAGTTGGTCACCCCCCCGATGGCTTGAATGAAATGCTGTGCGGACTTGACCCCCCAACTTCTCCGCCGTCTCCCGCGTGATGCCCCGTGACTTGAGGAAGGCTTCACCTTCCGCGTTCAATCCCTGCCACTGCACCTGCATTGCCACTGCCACCGGCTTTCTCCTCTCGCCCTGCCATGTCTGAAAGTCTGTCTGCAACCTGACAAACCCACGCTCTTGGCAGTGCCAGCAGTTGAAGACGGCTCCGTCTGCATCCACCTTCACCGACATGGTTTTGTCTGTTTTCTTCTTGCGGTTCTTCCCGCAGGCCGGACACACAATCCTGTGTTCGCCTTGTCTGAAAGCATGAACCGCAGACCGAACCGCCTGCTCGACCCCCACCGCTGCCCCCGCTTCTTGTTTCGGCGATGGTAAATCTGACCCCAGATTTCATCAACGACGAAGTATTTTTGTCTTAATCACTACATATAGGGGGTGGTTGTCTATGCACACATCCTTTTGCGTCATGTCTTCAAGTGCGCGGGGATGTTATCAGGGTTGCATTCCACGATCCGGATCACCGCCCGTGGGTTGTCCTTGTCCAGCGCCCAGTAGACCGCCTTCTGTTTCACCTGCCGGTCGTTCACATAGACCAGCCCCTGCATCGCATCGAGGATGACGCTCTCGTCAAGGTCGGGGCGACGACTGGCGTAGTGGATCACCATCTCCACCCGCACGTCCCCTGCGGTCATCGGCACCCCCATGACCTGCAGGGCGCATTGCATCCTGAAGGCCTCCGCATAGCTGTTGGCCTTGGCAGACTTGATGGAGGCAGGTCTGCCCTTGATTGTCACCAGTCTCCGGCTGTTCGCCTTCGATGCAGGCTCCCCGAAAATGACCAGCGTCCTGTCATAAACCATAGCCAACGGCTCCCTATCGCTACCATCTCACCTTGACACAACCTAGCAGTGTGGGTAGAGTTTGCGTCAAGAGGGACCTGCATGAAAATCACAAACAACTTCGGCCTCCCCGAGGCGTTTGAAGACCTTTGCCAGACGGGACGGCTACGATGCGGGGAAGGCTGACATCAGTGTCACCACCCTGATTGATGCGCCTCGCGTGAACATCCTGAAGCAGCAGCGCAAGGACGAGATCGTGGTGGACGTGGTGGACCTGATCTGGCCCCTGCTGGGCACGGCGGTTCACCACATTCTGGACAGCGCGGATACCAAGGGCAACGTCACCACTGAGGAGCGGCTGTTCGCGGAGTTCGGGGGCTGGATCGTCTCGGGTCAACTCGATCATCAGGAAGAGCATGAAGGCCTGATCTACATTGCGGACTACAAGGTGACCTCCGTCTGGTCAGTGATCTACGGCAAGATCGCATGGGAGGAGCAGTTGAACTGCTACGCCCATCTGGCGCGCAAGGCGAAGGGAGCGAAGATCGGCGGGCTGCGCATTGTCGCCGTCTGTCGGGACTGGCAGCGCCGGGACGCCGAGACCAAGGCCGACTACCCCCAGACCCCGGTTGTTCCCATCGACATCCCATTGTGGGATGAGGCGAAGGCAGAGGCCTACATGCTGGCACGGGTGCGGATGCATCAGGAAGCCCAGATGGTCTGGGATACGCAGGAAGCCGTGGTGGAATGCAGCGATGAGGAACGCTGGACCAAGCCGACCACATGGGCCGTGGTGAAGAGGGGCAACAAGCGGGCACACAAGGTGTGTGCGACAGAGACCGAGGCCAAACAAGTCCTTGTCGCCATCATCGCCAGCAACCAGAGCGCGCAGTTTGAAATCCAGAAGAGACCGGGTGGCAGGACGCGGTGCGAGAAATATTGCAGCGTCTCCGCCTTCTGCACCCAGTGGGCCATGGAACAGGTTTCTGCTGCGGCCCCCGAACTCTTTGGCGAAACCTGAACGAGGACCAGATGACCGAAAAGAAATCCGCAGACAGCACTGTCGCAGAAGCGACCCGTAAGCTGGCAGACAGCATCGTCCCTCCCGCGAAGCGGCCTTGGGACATCCTCTCTGCCATCAACGTCAGCGAGAGGATCGAGAAGAAGAACGGGCTGTCTTACCTGTCATGGGCATGGGCATGGGCCGAGTTGAAGAAGGTCTATCCCCTCGCGTGGTTTCGCAAACACGAGACCGGCTCCGGCTTCCCCTGCTTCCATGACGTGCAGGGCTATGCCTTTGTGAAGGTCACGGTCGGACTGGACCGCAGCGGCGACCATGAAGTCACCGAACTCCTGCCGGTGCTGGACCACCGGAACAAGCCCATTCAGGGACCCAATGCCTTCGAGGTGAACAACGCCCTGCAGCGGTGCTTGACCAAGGCCATCGCCTACCATGGGCTGGGCCATTACATCTATGCCGGGGAGGACATCCCCTCGGATACCCCTACAACTACGTCAGCCGCGCCTACAGGGGCCTTCTCGACCTCGGGTGGGTCCACCCCCCCGGCCACCACAGTCGGCCCTGTAGCGCCTCCCCCTGCGGCCAACGACCCCGGCGCACCCACCGTGTTCTACCCGACAGGTGACGGCTATGTGCAGGCGAAGGCTGTGGAGACCATCGCCAACACCTTCCTCGCCTTCATCCCCACCTGCACCAGCGATCAACTGACCCACTTCTATGCCAACAACAGAGGTGCGCGGGATTACCTCCTCGCCAAAAGCCCCGAGTGGCACAAGAAGGTTCTCGACGCCTTCAGCGCGGCGAAGCGGGCGTTCAACGCGAAGGAAGAGCCGGGGGAGGAGATCACCAGTCTTAAACCTGAAGAACCCCAGCCAGAGGAGAAGTGATATGGGTCTGTTCAGAACGATCCCCGTGGACATCGAAGCCGTGCAATTCGACGGCATCGAGAACGACGAGCCGAAGTTCAAGGAGATGGGTGCCACCCTTCCGTCGTGGATGTGGCGCGGCATTACCAAGGGCGCGATCACCTTCGGGGCCAAGGGCGTTGCGGTCAACGGCGCGAGGCTGGAAGTCGGCGAATGGATCGTCTTCGATGGGGTCTTCATCAGCCTCATGGAGAACAAAAAGTTCCATGAAACTTTTACGAGGGCGCGGAAGCCGCTGACGGAGATGGCGTCGGCACCGAAGTCGATGGCCACGATCATCGCTTCGACCACCCCTGAAGCTGCCCCTGAGGCTGCGCCTGCCGAAGCTTCTGCCGTCGCTGGCACCTCTGCCCCGGAACCGCAGGAGGCTCCCCCGAGCGACCCCGCACCCGCACCGATGCCTGAACCCGTCGCCAGACCGGGCCGGGTGCAGGCCGAAGACAATGCCGACCAACTCATCGAAAAGATGATGAACAACTAGGAGACGTGAATGGCTGGAAATTATGACAGGGATGGTGGGGCGCTCTTCTCCAACCGGGACAAGAAGGGCAACAACCACCCAGACTATCGGGGGGACCTGCGGGTCTCGCATGAGGTGGTGAGGAACCTCGTGGACCAGATGAACCGTGGCGTCCAGTTCCCGATCATGGAAATCGCCGGGTGGAAGAAGACGGCCAACAACGGCACGACGTTCGTCTCTTTGTCAGGGAAGAAGCCTTATGAAAAAAATGGCGGTGTGGGTTCTGGGACTGCTGGGCACCGTTCTGGTGGCGGTGGGCAATGGCCTCCGCAGAACCAGTCTGCGCATGGCGATGGTCAGCAGCAAGGATGGCCGGGGCCAAGGGGACAGGAGCAATCCTCGCCCCTCCCCGACGACGAAATCCCCTTCTGAGTGGGCTTCGCAATACCGGGCGTCCCTGCCTCCGGGCGGTCTGATGGTGAGGGTGGGCAGCAGGGCAACCTGCTCCCCGCCACCCACTGACACCGATGAGGACTTCCTGATCTTGGTGAAGGACAAGGACGAGGCCGTCCGCAACCTTCTGGAAATGGGCTTCGAGACCGAGAGCGACCCGAAGCATATCCACGACTACAACATCATGGGTCGTGAGAGCCGCTTCGGCTTCGCATCCCTCCGCTTCGGGGAAGTGAACTACATCGTGACCGATGACATCTTCTTCTTCGAGAGGTTCCTTACCGGAGCTTATGTCGCACGGGAACTGAACCTGATAGACAAGAAGGATCGCGTCCTTGTCCACTCCGCTATCCGGGGTGCCAGTTATGCCAACGCCTTCTGCCCTGACTTCAGCGTGAGGGATCACCTTGAAATCTATACGCGCGTGAAGATGATCAATGAAGAAAAGATGGAGATCGTCACCAGCGACACCATCGACATCGGCATAAGGGAAGCCGTGACAAATGACCTTGCGGAGAAGTCGATGGAAGCCGCCATGGCACATCCGGCCATCGCCGATGTTCCGTTCTGATGTATGCTGATCCCGAAGACGGCATATGTCCGTAGCAAGGCCTACCTCCGCCATGTGCGGGGGCAGGGGTGCCTGAACTGTGGAAGGCCGGGGGAGGCCCATCATGTCACTTATGCGATGGATCGCGGGATGGGCCTCAAGACCGGCGACAACTGGGTGGTGCCACTATGCCATCGTTGTCACATGGAACTTCATCACTTCGGAGACGAGCCATCTTGGTGGGCTATCGCCGGGGTTGACCCCATCGCGTGGGCCACCCGAAGCTGGAAAAGTTACATGGAACAAAACCCAGCCGCAGGAGAAGAGCATGGCGACCACCCCCATCCCCCCCAAGACCACCAGCGCAGTCAACAGCAGAAACCAGTTCGATAGCATCGAGATGATGGCCGAAAGGCAGCGCATGGATGCGGCTCACATGCAGGCCCTCTTGAGGCAAGCGGCTACGAGAGCGAACCAGTCGTCCGGAGCGGGCGAGTGGGTGGTTGCGCCCAACAGCATCGGCGGAGGCCTTGGCATCTCCATCGGTGGCGGGGCCGGTGGGAACAGCGGCATGATCGGTGGCTTTAACCCATACATGGAGAATGACCGGCAACTACTCCTCTCCGAAAACGCTGTCCTGAAGGAGCACGTCATGCACTTGGAGAGGGCGCTGCGGAACCCTGATCTTCCCCTCGCCCAGTCGGCTAAACAGTTGGTCGAGACCATCGACCCGAAGGAGATCATGGGTCGGACAACACCGCCGTTCACCGATGCGAACATCTCTGCCCGCGTCATGCACAACGGCCTCCCGATGGGAGAGGGCTTCCACCACATCCCCATGCGCGGCGGAGGAAGCTCCAAGATCAGGATCGTCGGGATGATCGTTCGGGAGGAGAATGGCAGCCCGAAAGCCGTCCCGACCACCTACATGATCCCCTCCGCAAAGATGACGGACGGGGATGCCTATGAAGCCATAGCCGACCTGATCGCAGACATCGTGATGCGGAGGGTCATTAAACAAATGGGAGAGAACGATGAGCCAGACGCAAAACAGGGTGGTTGATTTCACCGACGCCATCGTCGGAGACAACACCATCAGGATCACCGAGGGTGAGCCGATGATCTTCACCATCGAGGTGGCATACGACAAAAACCGCGATCTGGTCAGGGTCAGGGCCACCGACATCAAGTCCGGGAACGAGGCAGACAGGCCCACCAGCAATGGCATGGTCTCTGCAGGGTTCTCCGCCCGCATCCCCGTGCGGACGATCTACGACCTTCTGCCGGAGATGATCGAGGAGATCGTCATCCTGAACCGCCTGATGGGCCATGCCCTGCCAGCGCCCAAGGCGGGAGACGATGAATGATCCGGATCGACATCACCCCTGTGGTCATGGTGCAAAAGACCCACACCAGCAAGGGCAAGACCACTACGCGGCAGGTGCGGGAGTATAGCGCCATCGCCCGGCGCGGGGAGGACATCCTTGCCGAGGTCACCGCCACCGAAGGCTACAGCGTCATCCCTCCGATCCTGAACAAGGTGAAGGAGGCTGGTGCCGATCTGGGGGAGGAGATCATGTTCTACCGTGGGGATACGCCGGTCTTTGTGACCATGACGCTGGACCACTGGCTGAACCCACCGAAGAAACCGAAGAAGCCCAAAAAGGCCAAGATGACCAAGGGGAAAAACGATGAGCGAGAGGACAATTCTGTGGGCGAAGAGGGGGGAGAGTAGAGAGGAGTTCTATACTAAATCCCCGAAGGACACCGAGACCAGACACTACCGAACCTTCATGATGCATGTGATCGGTAAGCGTCATTTCAGGTCGAAGGCGGTTCACTTCTTCCAGAAATATGAGCCGGAAAACGATGCCCTTCTTCTCTGGGCTTCGGCATCAGACAATACCGGACAGCCCCACTCTTCCAGCGTGGCAACCCTTCGCGCATCAGACCTCAGCGCATCTCCGCACATGCAGGACATTCTTGCTGCGCAGTTCAACAAGTTGGGCGAAGAGGCCATGGATGTAGTGGCGGTCTTCGACGCCTTGGAGGTGTAGGATGGCGACGACAATGGAGGTCGGTGGCCTTTCGGTCCTCATCTTCAGCACCCACCATGGTGCCGCTCCGTATCGCGTCGCCATCCCGAGGCCCCCTGATGCCGTCATGGGGGACTGGAAGGATCATGTGGATTACGACTTCATCTTTCAGACCAAGCTCTCTCAGTCAGCCAAGTGGCATCATTGGGTGGAGACGACCAGCCTGACCGCACACAGGATCGGCAGAGCCGAGAGCTTCGGCCCCTTGGAGAAGAGGACCCTCGTGTATGTGGGGACGAAGAGGAAGCAGCGCGCCGATGTAGAGAGAGAGTTGGCCAAGGAGATGATCGAAATGCTGGTCATGTTCAGCATCATGGAGGCTTAGGGATGGCCACGGCACCCGGAAAGATTTCAGAAACAGAAGATGAGAAAGGGGTCAGGGAGATCAAGGTGGACAACGGAGACACGACGTTCTCGTTCGCCTTCGGAGCAAGAGACTTCCCGACCGTGTGGCGCGGGCTGATCGTAAAGGGGCTCAATCTTGCTTCCGACGGTCGTCGGTATGTGTGGGTTGATACCAAGCCGATGGTCGGGCTGTTTTATATGTCCAAGATAGTCTGCGTCCCTCCCATGACATCGAACCGGGAACTGAATGACATCTACCACGACCTGATCAACGAGGTTCTCGCCAAGATCAGAGAGCGAGGCCGGAACGACATCATCGCCCAGAGGGTGATGCGTGAGATGGGAGAGTGAGATGGCAATGCACGCCTTTGTGGAGAAGCGCTTCATCGGCGATAGCCTCTACTATTTCAGAGAGACCGTGTGGCGCGCAGGGGAACGAGTTGTCGTTCAGGTTTCTGTCAGCAGAAACGGGGTCGAGTTCAAAACCCAGAGCATGAATGTTCACCAGAGCGATGAGGTCGTCACCCTGTCAAGGATGGTAGATGAACTGGTTACGCAGATAGAGGTCTTCGACAAGATGGGGGTGTGAGGTGGGAAGGGTTGTGCAGGAGATCACAAAGCAGCAAGGCGACATGCCAGACCGTCACGGCTATGAACTCAGGGACGGTAATGGAAACGTCCTGTTTCGCGGCATGATCCACATGGCGAAGACCCGAACAGAGATGTGGGCGTATGCCATCCCGGAGTATCAAGGACAGACTATCCGCAGCCGCAGGATTTTCATCTATCCGAACATAAACTCCTTCGACCTTTTCATCCTGTTCCACAGAGAAGCTTCAACGGAAGTGCGGACCATCCTGAAGGTCCTGATCGAGATGGGAGTGTGAATGATGGCCTATGCGAAAATGTGTGGTTCAAACTGCACGATCACCACCTCGCACTCCTTCCGCCATGTGTGGGTTCATGGTCGGGGATATAACCGGATGGTTGCGGTGTATCACTACATCACACAGGTCCATGACGCCGGGACGACTGCGCTTCCGAAATACGAAGACATCTGGGCGGAATGCGGGGAAGTAACGCCTCCGCTTGTCTCCCGGAGGGTCCGGCTTCCGGGCCACGGCAATCAGGTCAGCGTCCTGCACATGCAACTGCAGAAGGAGATCATGGATGAACTGATGGTTCACCTGATGATGGGGGTTTGAGATGACGCTCGTCTGCATCAAGAGCGAACTGTGCCGGGACTTCGGTTTCGTGAAGACGCAGATTTTCTTCGATGGCTCCAAGAACGGGAAAAAGACGTTCTCGGTCGTGACCAGATGGCGCAGGAACAAACACTCCATAAGGTTCTGGGTGGAGACCCAAGACATCGAGCCGAAGATCGCAACCAAGAAAAAAACCATGCTGATCGACGGCAAAATAGACATCGCCGTCTCTGACGCAAGGTGCGAGCTTCTGGAAGAGTTGCAGATCATGTCCGAGATGGGGGTTCTGTGATGCCTTGGTCAACGACGAAGCACAAGATCGGTGATACATGGGTCGGGATCACTGTCTTCTTTATGTGGAGCAACAACGAAAGATGGCAGGTATGGGGGTATACCAGCGACACACCCAGCGGCAAAGACATAGTCAGATCGGATGTCGTCACCGTTGACACAAAGAAAGAGGCGGCGCTCATAGCCGAAAGTATGAGGAATGACCTCCTGAAGATGGCCACCGAGAAAATGGTTCTTAGCGCAATGGGGATCGAAGATGACTGACGAGATGACGAGACATGCGGCGATGGGCTTCGAGGCGGTGAAGGTCTCGATGTCGCAGGACAAGAACGGCATCATCCTGCGCCTGAACGTCCATCCGAACGACTGCCCCAAGGAGTTGATCACCGACTGGGTAGGCACCCGCTACATGGTCGGCATGGTGCGGATCAATGATGACGACACCCCGGACGACCGGGGCTACGCCGAGGTCCAGAAGATGATCACCTCTGCTGGACAGTTGTGCAGGAATGAGAGTTTTTTCACCTTCTTGTCAGTGGTGGGGCTTGTTGATCACCATATCAGTGGGGTAGAAGAAAGAGAGAATGCTTCTGCAGAAGCTGTCAGAGACTACTGTGGCATCCAGAGCCGGGCCGAGATGAAGACCAACGAAGAAGCCCGGAAGAAATTCGAGACAATGAGGCAGTCCTTCAAGAACTGGAAGGAAGGCAAACCTTGGAAGATATGACAATGCTGTCGGCCCGCGAAGTGTCCGACATCCTGAAGATGCACATCAAGACGTTCTATGGCTTCCTGCGGAAGCCTGCCGGGGAGACCTTCCCCAAGCCGGTGATCTTCGGGAAGAAGAGCCATCGCTGGCGCAAGCGCGACATCGAACAATGGCTGGCGAAGCAGGTCGAACCTGCGGCTGCACCTTCGGGGGATTAGTTCCCTAGAACTTTTCCGGGCAGGAGGTGGTCAGCGCCGCCCCCTGCACCTCACTCCACATCCGCGAGAAGCCTGTTGGCGGCAGACAGGACGGCCTTCTTCCGCTCCTTCAGCTTATCGGTCAGGACACGCTTCTGGCTCTCGGCCAGTCTGGGGTTCTTCGCGATCTCGTTCATCTGCTTGCTGATCTTGCGCAGCATGGTCTCGAAGGACTTCACGCGCTGGACGAGTTTAAGCTCCTCCGGGTATTTCTCCCGCGTCCGCTTGGCCCATTCGGCATCGCCAGTCTCGACGGCCTGTTTCAACTCCTCGCCCGCCAGAAGCACCTCGCTCGCCTTCTCAAGGTATCTCCCCATGTCCTCCTTGTCGGTGATGGAGCCGACGCCCTTGCGCAGGAACGGCACGTTCCCGATCAGATCGTCTCCGAAGTCTCCATCAGCCAGCCTGAACGGAAGCTCCCCTGTGCGCTGGACGAACCGTCCGACACCCCCGGTCAGGTAATCGAACCAGAACTCCATTGTGTCCGGAGACCAGTCGGCGAAGCCAGACCGCACGGCGTTGCCCCCGGTCAGGCTGTTCAGGTTCTGCGCAATCCAGATCGCAGACGGGCTGGTGGTGGACCAATACATCTGGCTGTCCGGGGTCGGGGTCCGGTCGAAAGCAAGGTTCTCCTTGTAGATCGGCTTGCCCGCGTAGTCCTCGTTCCGGATCATATCAACTACCGGGTCAAGCACGGTCGGGGTTGCGAAGCTGGCGAAGCTCTCGGTGCCGCCGATGGGGTTCAGCGCGTCGATGGCTGTGCCGAAGATCGAGGTGGCAGCCTCTGACGGGTCATAGGCTCCCCGCGCCGCACGGCTCATCGCCCGGCCTGCGTTCATCGCCATGTTCAGCCCATAGGGCATCGGGATGGAGATGTAAGACCTGTCGGTGATACCGAAGGGATCGGGCAGGATCAGGTTGTGTTCGAGGACATAGGACGGGATTTTGTCGTAGACCTTCTCCCCGTCATCGTCATCGTCCGAGAGCATCGCGTTCAACTGGTCCTGAAGGATACCGAAGGCGATGACCGATCCCCAGATTTTCCGGACCTTCGGCGACCTGACCGCAGCATTGAGCAGCGCGAAGCTGCCCTGCAGCGAGGCGTTGTAGAACAGATACATCGCCCCCATGGTCTGGCGGTAGTCGCCGCCCTTGGCGAAGTTCACGGTCACGTTCCGGGCTGCCTGCGCCGCCCGCTCACGGGTGAAGCCCCGGTCAAGGAGGGCCTTGTAGGTGGCCACCCGGACACCGTTCTCGATGACGGTGTTGTAGTCCTCCACCAGTTTCATGAGAGACCCGGCACCCTTGCCGATGAAGCCATGTTTCACCCGGTTCCACCGGCCATGCATACCGGCATCGGAGATGTCGCCAAGGGTCTTCTTGATGCCAGCCATCTCCTCACTGAGGGAGTTGAACTGGTTGGTTGCGTTCTGTCCTCCTGCCGCAACGAAGTCCTTGTAGACGCGCGACCACTCGCTGTTATCGTCCTCGTTCCGGATCGAACGACGAATGCCCATGAGGGCACCCCGGATGCCGGACATGACATCCTTGGTGATACCCTTCTCCCCGAACTGGTTCACGTTCACCCCTGCGGTCTGCAGGTCGCGCAGCATGTTCGAGATCATGAACTCCGGGTTAAGGGAGGTGTTGATGCTGGCGAGGTAACGGTTGGTCTTGTTCATGAACTTGATCAACCATGTCCCGGCGAGGGGATTGTTCCCGTTCTGCCCGTTCATCGCCCCGGCAAGACGCACATCCTTGAACCGGACGAAGGTTTCCCTGCCGCCCTCCTTCACCGTGAGCATGTCCGGTGCGCGGATCGCTTGGAAGTCCACCACCTCCACGTTCTTGCCCTGCGCGTTCGTGGCGCGGGTCGTCGGGCGACGGTCAAGGATTTGCGCATAGTCTCCGGTCCTGTCGGTGTTCGACCGCAGGAGGTTCAGGAAGGACTGCCCCACCTTGTTCCGTTCGCCCCGCAGGATGGCGTTCTGGTTCTGGGTGAAGATGTTCGCCACGATGTCAGAGGCGTAGTCGAAACGCCCCTTCATCGACGGGTCTTCCTTGCCCCGCGCGCCGTAGCGGGGTCTCCCCGGAGGCCCAGAGTATTCCTCGATGGCGTCTGCCATATCCCCGTCAGGGTCATAGATGCCGCGCAGCGGGACGTAGTTGGAGAAGGGGTTCTTCTCGATGGCGTCCTGCGAGATCAGCCCGGCATCCAGCCGGACCTTGTTGGTATCCCGCACCACGGCCTTGATGGCGGTCTCCATCTGGGCGAAGGCGTCAAGGTTCGCCCGATCCAGACGGTTGAACCACGTCAGGATGGCATCGGCCTCCTTGTCGGTCATACCGGAACCGGCGTGGTTGTTCGGGTCCCGCGTCTCCCGGATGAACTTGTTCCGCTCCTTGGCGTGGCGGGCGTAGAGGTAGATGTCGGACAGGGCCGTGCGGGGGCTGTCACTGTCCTTCAGCATGTAGTCGGCGAAGCCCTTGCCATCCGGAGCGGCATCATTCGACGCCCGCTTCAGGCGGTCCAGATCGAGGCCCTTCACGTTCACCTTCTTGATAGCCTCGACGACCGGGGCGAACAGAGCCTTCTGGTTCTCCGCGATCTTCGCGCCAACCCGGCCATGCATCAACTCTTCCTGCAGGTAGGGGTCCATCGCATCGGTGATGGTCAGTCCGGCAGCGGAGAGTTCCTGCACCATGCGGCCCACCGGCAACATGCTGTCTTGGAAGCGGCGAAGAACACCGTCAGCGATGCGCCGGGCCTTGTCCATCCGGACGCCCTTGCCCTTCAGGTTCAGCATGTTCGCGATCATGTCGGCGGAGCGGGCATACATCATCCCTACCTGCGCCTTGCCGATGTCCCTCTTCACCTCCGGGGTGAGGGTGGGGCGCACGGAGAGCATCGAAGCCCGACGCTCTGCACCATAGGACATATCCCCGACGCGGCCTTCCTGCCACGTCCACTCCGGCATGAGACCGATCTTCTGTTCGGCGAAGACGGTATCCTCGACCTTGGCGGTCTTGTTCTGCTCGCCATAGGGTCCGAAGTTCAGCCACGAGTTCTGGCCACGGGTCTCCGATGTCAGGGCACCGACTGCGGGACCCTTGAACAGACGAACATGGGCCTGCCATGCGTTCTCCTCGCCATCCGCGCGGAAGCCGGACCCCTCAAGGCCATGGCCGAAGGCGTCATGCACTGCCCGGAAGAGATCGTTCGCCAGAACCGGATGCTCGACCCCGTTCTGATCCTTCCACTTGATGCCGGTGTCGGCCAGCATCGGGGTGGACAGGTCCGCATTCGCCGTCACGCCTTCGGTGCCGAAGCCGACATAGGTGCCGTAGACCGCCATCTTCTTGTTGGCCCGCAGGTCCCGCATGGCATTCCATGGGTTCCCGGCATAGGGGTCGGTCTCATCGTCGAAGAAGGTGAACTCGTATCCCGCATCGGCCAGAGCCTTATACTGGGCCTTGGTCTGTTCGATCAGGTCGGCATAGGCCTCCTGCACCTTCGGATCGAGAGGATCGTGCCGCATGGCGTCATAGGCGCTGGCGATGCGCTTGGCCCGGTCGGGATCGACCCGTGCGTATTCCGCCTGCCGCTTCAGATCGACCCCGATGCTGCGGGCATAATCCTCGGCGACAGAGATCAGTCTCTGGTCTGGACCTGTTGCGCCTGCGACAGTTGGCGCACCCTCAAGCGGCGCAGTGCTTCCGCCCTGATGCCGTCTTGTTCCGTCTCCATCTCCGTCTCCGGTGGGGATGAGGCTGCTTCTTGCCGTGGTCTGATCGTTCCTGTCATTGGGGTTCCTCCGATTTTGTTCCATGGAACTTTTCGATCCATGGCGCTTGTTGACATCGAGTTCCGGGAAGAAGGTGTTCACATACAGCGCCGCGAGACCGCCCGGATGTTCGGTCAGCCCAAGGCGCAGCACGGGCGCATTGCGGGGGCGCTTATCCGTCCAGCGCAGGTCGATACCGTCTGCCTTCGGGGAGGACTTGATGAACTCCCCGTCCTTCATGCCCTGCTGCTCCCAGCGCTTCAGCATGTCCTTGATGGCGTGTTCTACGCTGGTGTAGTCCGAGTTGGCGAAAAGCTCCCGGTCGTGCCTGCGCCCCATGATATGGGCAAGGCCATGACCGACGCTCCGGCCATTGCCCAGTTCCATGTGGTTGCCCTCGGGCAGGAAGACGACCATCCTCCGACCCTTGTGCATGGCATAGCCATAGCGGATGTCTTCCGGATCGCCGCCGGGCACCGGGACAGGCTTCATGCCCGGCAGGCTGGACTGCCGCAGAGCGTTCTCCGTCTCGATGGCGGAGTAGCGGATGTCCGGATTGTCCGGGTCGAAGGTGCCGGTGTTGTTGACGGACTTGATCTGGCCCTCATCGAAGGCCACCCACACCACAGCCCCGGTATCATCGGGGGTGTAGTAGTCATCGTCAGTGGACATATCCGGCTCAATCATCTTGATGCCGTCATAGCCCAAGTCACGCAACGCCTTCACCAGCGTCACGCCATCGGCCCCATCAAGCAGTTCCCAGAAGTTGTCATATCCCGAACGACGCAGGAAGTCTGGGTTATTGATCTCCGGGTCGATCTCCATCATCCGGGTGATGACTTCATCAAGCCGAGCGACAGAGGCATTGTCAGTGCTGGTCACATCCAGAGGCTTCTGGATCGACAGATAGACAGGCATCACCTCTCCGCGCCTGCCGCCCTGATCAGCGAACCCTCTGGCGAACCCTTCCTTCTCCGCGAAGAAGAACCCGGTGCGGTCCACCTCTACGGGAATGCCGATAAAGCTGACCGTCCCCTTGCGGTTTCGATCAAAGATGTTGAACGCACCTTCCTTGGCCCCATGGTAAACCACCCTCGGTTCGCCATCCTCATCGACCACCTTGCTGTCGCCGAACCACTTCTTGAACTGTGGCGTGTCGATGGACGAGAACCTTTGTTCGCCGAAGCGGCCAACACCCTTCACCTCGCCATCGTTCGCCGATCTTGAGGTGCGATGCGCCTCTTCCGGCTTCGCCGCCTGACGCTCCCGCTTGCCGAACTCGCCGAAGCGGATGCCCTCGAAGATGGTGTTCGGGTCGATGTCGGCATCGTTGTGCGCCCTGACGATCCCCCGGAAGAAGCCCTTGATCCGCTCCATGAGGGAACGAGGACGGCCACCGACCTTCAGCCTGCCAGCGACGTAATCGCGGAACATCTCCGCAATGGCTTCCTCGATCTGGATGTCTTCACCGGCACTGGCATACATGCGCTTCGCGCGGTCGAAGTAGGTGTAGCCACGCTCGACGGTCCTGCCGCCTTGCTTCTTCATGTATTTCTGACGCCGGGCGAGTTCCGACAGGGACTTCCATTCGCCATCAGAGAACAGCCCCATGTTCTTCAGGGCGTGGATCACCTCGTGGTTCATCACCTCCGACAGGGCGTCGAAGAACTGCTGATCCGTCATCTTCGGATCATTGACGGACAGGGCAAGGGCGATCACCCGGTTGCCGTCCTTCACGTCGAAGGTGCCCTCGATCAGGTTGCCTTCAGCCGCGAGGTCGGGACGGATCAGACGCTCCGCCGCCAGCCGCACATCCGGCAGGCCGAGGTTGGTCAGGCGCTTGCGCAGCGCGTTGAACACCTTCTGCTCCTTGCCGGTGTAGACCGGAGCCTTGGCAGACTGTGCCGCCAGAGCCGCCCGGTCCTGTGCCGCCTTGGCCTCCACGGCCTTGCGCTCCGCCTCGATAGCCGGGGCGGGGTTCTTGATCTGGTCCTTCAGATTGGAGATCGCATAGGCGTCCTCTGCGACCTGCGCCTTCATCCCGGCCAGTTGCTGTTCAAAGGCGGAGGGCAGCGAACCCTTCTTCTTCGCCGCCTCCATCTTCTTGATCTGCGGCATCAGCGCCTTGGACCGCTCTTCCCGCTGGGCGAGTGCAGCCTGCATGTCGGCCTTGCGCTGGGCCACGACCTTGGCCTGCGCTTCCGGGCTGGCATCGGTCACGGGAACGACAGCGGACGGGCTGGACGCCGGGCCGGAGACGGGAGCCGCAGGACGCTCCTGTGTCGGGACCTGCTGCGCCCTCGCGGCATTCGCCAGACGCTGGGTCACCTCCACCTTGGTCGCCTGCGCCTTCTCGATACGGGCGGCGATCTCATCAGACAGGCTCGCGGTCTCGCGGATTTGTTTCGGGGTGCCGCCCATCTGCTGCTGCTCACGCAACTTCAGCATGGCTTGTTCGCGCGCGGCGGTGTCCTTCCGGATGCTCTCGTCCAGTTTATACAGGGTGTCCTGCAGACTGACTTCCAGAGATTTGTTCTCGGGAACTTTTCCGAGACGGAAGCCACCCGTCGCCTTGGTATCCGGGATCAGGACACCACTGGCGATCATGTCTGACTGCATCTCCCTGACAGCAGACATCGGCACCTTGGTCTTGGCAGCCTTGGCAATGGCGCTCTGGATCGCAGGGGCGGAGAACCTGCCAAGGTCCATGGTCTTCTTGACGGCCATGTCATAGGCCTCCGGACCATAGGACCGGGGCTTGGGCTGGGATACCCCTAGGGCTTCGCTGGGCGCGCTTCTAGGGGCCTCCATGGGTCCGGGAGGGGGGAGGGCTAGGGTCGGGGCAGATGGCCCTGTAGCAGGCGCTCCTGAAGGGGTCTGGGTCTGGGCGGCGAGACCAAATTCCAGACGCTGCTTTGCCTCGTTGGAGAGTTCGACCTGATCGGCATCAAGTTCCTTGTCGGCCTTGAGCCTCTGTTCGGCCTCCCTCTTCTTCCGGATGTCACCGGAAGAGGCACCGGACACACCGCCAACGGTGCCGCCGACGAGACCGGCAGCGATGGCAGCATCCTCGTATTCCCGGATGGCATCCTCGTCATCGAGAGGCAGACCGGCCTGCATACGTTCGATGATCTGTTGCCCGACCTCGGTCGGAACTTCGGTGACCACACCGGCAGCGCCGCTCTTCGCCGCACGGGTGAACAGCCCGCCCGCCCGCAGCGCCTCGGGGCTGAGAAACTTACCGACCATGAAGCGGTCAACAATGGCATCGAGAGCCGCTTGTGGGATAGCCGCAAGGGCGGCAGCGCCCTCGTCCATCTCGACCTTCAGGCCGCGCTCTATGGCCTCCTTCTGCCGCTCACGGTTCTGCCCGTAGAAGAACGGGAAGTTGGCGGCGAGACCCCCGATGATGGCCCCCGGCACAGCACCGAAGCCACCGAACCCGGCCCCGATGGAGCCACCAAGATAGGCACCCCCGAGAGAGGTGCCGAGTTGTGGAACGTTCTGTGCCAGTGTCTCCCCGAAGTAGGACAGGGCGGAGCCGAGACCATCTACGTCTTCGCGGCCCGTGAGTTTCTGCGCGCCCTCTGCCGCCTCCTTAGCGTTCGCCTCTGCTGTCTCTTTGCCATAGCTCTGAAGCCCTTCAAGACCAGTGACACTGCCGAGACCTTCCAGCGCGGAACCATAGCCCTGCTGAAGCTGGTCGATACCAACCCCGAATGCGGTGCCCAGTCCGGAGAAGAAGCCGCCACCGTCAGCCGGTGGTTCTGGCTGGCCCTGCTTGGAGATGAACGCGTTGATGCGTTCCTGCTCTTCAGGGGTTGGCGTATCGCCCGCGATGTTGATGTTGTAATTGCGGCCCTGACCGGGGACGGAGATGACAGCCATCCGCGAACTCCATGTTGCGAACGGAAGTATAGCCGCGTGATGCGGCTATCTCCACAGGGTTTTCATCAAGGCCGTGTGGCGTCGAAGTCTGTCGGCGTGTAACCCATGCCAGCACTGATCGCCGCAATACGACGCCGGTTGATTTCATCGAGATAAGGCTGCGCCCCTTCGATGGGGGCTGTGACCTTATTCCCGATTTCATCAGTCGTGGTGACGTAGAGGCTGTCACTATAGGCGTCCAGACCCTTCAGGTATTTTTCGATGGACGGAGCGCCGCCACCGCCACCTCTGCGACCACCGCCCGCCGCAGCCTTGGCAGCAGCCGCCTTCTGCGCGGCGATGGCCTGATGCAGGCCCATGATGGACTTCTCGTTCTCATCCCGACCGGAACGGAACGCGGCAAGACCAGCCTGACCCGCCTCGCCGATGGCACCGCCAAGGGTGGGCTGCGTCGAAGACATCAGCGCAAGACCGGCCTGCGCCAGAGACAGCCACTTGTCTTGCTCCTTGGTCCTCTCCGCACGGGCGAGAGCCTTTTCGAGTTCCGACATATAGCCGCCACTGGCACCGGCAGCCGCGCCACCAGCGCCCCCACCAGAACCTCCACCGCCTCCGCCGCCGCCTCCACCACCGGCACCGCCAGCGACAGACACGTCATAGCTGGGAGACCCGGCAGCGGGAGCCGCAGGGTTGGTGGCCGGGGTTCCGTCAGGATTGACCACGGTGGGATCAGTCACCTCTGCAGGTGGAACATCCTCATAGGGGGGGATGGAGAGACCGGGATCATCCTCCGCCGCCTCAAGGCTGACCTGACCATCCGGACCAATCTTCACGGTCGATCCGATGAGGCTGGTGATGTCATCCCACATCCGGGAGAGGGAGTTCGGACCAAGGCTGTGTGTATCGTTGCCGGGCAGTCCAGACCGATCCGGAGCCGGACCAAGGCGAGAGATCGCCGCAGGAGCCGGAGGCAGGGACATGCCACCGTCCTTGATGTCTTCCAGCATGTCACGGTTCGCCAGAAGCATCTCCGGAGAGTTCATCATCCCAGCCGCACCGCCCACCAGTTCGGGGGCTGCTGCCTGTCCTTCATAGGCGTTCCGGCTGATGGTAGCCGGATCAATGCCAGCCGCCAGATAGGCCCTCACGGTCGGATCATCGGCAGGGGCAGAGCCGGTCGCATCGAAGTCCAGCCAGCTTCCGCCATTCACACCCGGAACAATCGGGGCGTTGCCGGGATCGAAGTCGGGCCACATGCGACCGGGGACAGCCGGTTGCATCGGCGGTGCGATGCTGGCCGGGGCCTTGGGTGGGGCATCAGGCGGGGAGGAGGCTGGCATCGCAGGTCCAAAGCCATACCGCTCCTCGGCGTAACGCTGGTTCAGGTCGCCCTGTGTCGGGAAGGTCGCGCCATCACCAGTTGGTTCAAGCCCCATGAGGCGATCACGACGCGCCCTGCGCGCAGCGTCAGCCTCGATGCGACCCGCCTGATCAGAGCCTGCCTGCTGAAGGTATTGTTCAACAGTCAGACCCATCCTTTGTGCCAATGCTTTCAGCGCAGGATCGGAGGTGATCCCGCCTTCCGCCATCTTCCAGACGGACAGCCCGCCGCGCGGATGATCCTCTCCGTTGCGGGCATTGATCATCGCTCCCGGAGAGCGTGTCGATGCAAGGGCACCAGTGAACTGCTTCGACGGGCCGGTGGGGACGCCATACCCCGGACGCGGCATCGAACCCTGAGACCCGAACTGAGACCCGAACTGAGACATGAGGCCACGAAGCATTTCGGGAACATTCATACCGCCGACCGGGCCACCGGCTGCCATGCCTTGCACCCCAGCCTGCGGGGGCCTCTGAACGGGAAGAGACCCTACCCCGGTATTTTGTGCCATGGAACTTTTCGGGGCCATGGCGGATGCCATCTGGGGGAGACCGGCTTGCGGCACACCTGCAGAGGCAACGACCTCCTCCGCCACGGTCGGGGCACCCTGTTTTGACTGCTGCGCGGCATAGCTGTCCTTGACCTGCTTGCGCCGGTTGATCTCCGAAAGGACCATGAACTGGGGAGCCTGCCCGCTCGGGGCCTGCATCTCCTTGATCAACTGTTCCTGTGAGAAGCCCTTCAGCCTGTCCTGAAGCTCGATCATGTTCATGCCGTGAGACCCCTGTAGAGACCAAGCGCAGAGATGCCAGCGCCAAGAGCCTGCTGGATCGGGTTGTATGGCACCATGGAAGTCGATGTCCCGGCAGGGGCGATGGGGAGACCGCGCAGCAGGGAGGAGACAGGTTCAACTGTTCCTGATTGTAGCCCTGCTGCCGCAGGAAGTCATCGTAGCCCAGATCAAGCCCGGCCTGCTCTTCCGCTTGCTGCGCCTTGCCGATGGTTTCCAGAAGCTGTGCCGCCTGAATATTCCCGGTCCTCGCCGCTTCGGAAAGCTGGGCGAGTTGCCCGGACATATCCCCGGACAGGCCGAGAGCCTGAAGGTCGAAGGCCCGGTTGGCCCGGTTCTCTTCCGCCTGCGAGCCCTGCACCCGGCCAAGTTCACCAGCCCGCGCGCCCTCGACGGCGAACTGCGCCTGACGATCCGCCTCATAGCGACGGGAGGCATCCTCATAGGCCGACTGCAGGCCTTGGGCCTGAATGTCGTTCTGCCGCGTCAGAAGGTCACGCTGGGCCATACCCTCCATGACCGCCTGCCGGGACCCGCCGAAGGCTCCGGCTCCCACAGCCTGTGCGTTCCGTCCCGCCTCTGCGATCTGGTAGTCTTCCGCCGCCTTGGCCTTCTGGGCGTCCACCACGTTCTGCATGTAGGGGGACATATACTGGCTGGCCATCTCCGGGGTCATCGACCCGGCATTGGAGAACTGGGCAGCGCTGAAGGCATAGGGGTCCTGACCCATCAGCCCGTTGGCGGTGTTGATGTTGTTCTGAACCGTCCCCGTCGCATAGTCCAGCATGGGGTTCCCGCTGGTGGCGAGGTTGCGGATCATGTCGCGCGACTGGTTTACGTCCTCACCCGGCTGGGCAAGACGCTGGCCACCATAGGCCTGATACGGTTGCTGGCTTTCTTCCTCACCCCGGATCAGAAGCCGCTCGAAGTAGGGGTAGAACTCCTTCGGGATGTCCTGCTGGGTGACGGTCGAAGTCGTCTTGCTGCTCTTCCCGCCCATGTCAAATCTCCATCCTGAACGCCGTGTAGTCCTCGGTCCAGCCCATCGGGGCAATCCACCGCAACCATGCCGTGCGGCCATACCCCTCCATGTGGGTGCAGCCATTGTGTCTGGCGTGAATGACCATCTGCCGATGAACCGGGCCGAACCATTGTTTCATGCGGGTTCCGCCGATCCAGTCAAGGGCCATCGCCTTGCGCCGGGGGTAGTCCACGATCCGGCTGGTCAGGGCTGCCACGATCTTGTTGTCGATGAACACGACCCACAGCACGTAGGTCCCCTCCTTGATCATAGCCAGAACGTCATCAATGGTGCATTTGCCCCGCGCCGTCTGCACAGCCTTGTCCAGCATGGGGGCCACATCGTTCCAGATGAGGTCAACATGCTCCACCGGAACCGGCGCACAAGTCAGTTCAGGCTCTGGGCGTGATCTCTCATGCCGGAAGCACCTCTTCCTTCGGCACCTGCGCGGGCTGTTCAGGGCTGCCCGTGCGGGCGGAGCGGACCCGCGACATCATGTCCTGAAGTGCACGGACCCCGGCATCCGTCGATCCGTTACCCAGCCCGGAGACGACATCGGAGGGAACGACGAACTCCCCGTCGCTGAGAAGGACATCCTGCTGGCCGTCGATGCTGGCCGGGATCATGTCGTCCATCCCGTCGCCGGGGCCGCGCATGGCATCAGCGCCGGAAGCGTTCTGGTCGATCTCACCGGACTGCACCTTGTCAACCAACTGCCGCAGGGCGTCTTCCCCGAAGGCCTTGAGGAACAGACCAAGCGGAACCTCCCGGGTTCGGGACCTGCCCCTTGATGGCTGCCACCGCTCCCGCGACGATCTCCTTCTCGTTCCCGCCCGGCTGCGGCATCTGCTCTTCGCCCTCCGCCAGAGTGGCGATGCCGCCAGCAGCCATCCTGATCGGGCCGAACATCTGTCGATACCTGTTGAAGAGACCCCCATCGGTCGGACCCGTCATACCCCCCATGGCACCCATGGTGCCAGCATTGGGGAGGGTTCCGTTGTCCCTGTAGTTCAGGATGTCTGCGGCGCTGTGGACATTCCCGAGACCATAATCGAACTCGGGATCGACGCCATGCTGATAGCCCTCGGGCGGGGTCATGGCCTCACGCGGTATGGCCTTCATCTCCTTGTTGGCCACAGTCGATTTCTTGTTCTTGTCGCCGCCAAGACCCTGCAGAAGGGGAGACAGGGCCGGACCCGCCATGGCCCCGATACCAACCCCATGCCGGTCCCGGACTTGGCGAAGTCCATCGCGTTCTTGAACATGCCACCACCGCCCGCACCAGCAGCACCGGGCGTTCCGAGGATGGAAGCAGTCGATCCGGGGCAGGGCCGCTGAACAGCGAGGCAAGACCACGGGGTCCCGTCGATGGCAGCCGGGTTCGCCATGGCCGCAGGGTTGGCTGCAGCATTGGCAGCCGCCACAGAACCAGCCGCTTCCGCCGCCTTGGCCACAGCCGCAGTGGGGGCCGCACTCCCAGCAGCACCGGCAGCACCGGCCCCGGCCTTCGCTCCCGCAGCGGCAGCACCAGCCGCCTCACCACCTTTGCCACCCAGCATAGCGCCGAGAAGGGAGCCGCCCGCGAAAGCGCCAAGACCCGTCAGAAGACCTGTCTCAAGGTCGCCGGACTGAACCGCCACCGACACCAGCGCCCAGAGAGGCCGCAAGGATGGGCGACATGCCGGGAAAGAGCCGGGTGCCAACGCACCGAACAGCATTGGAAGGACCATCTCACACTCCTTGTGCGTCTCTTGGCGCAGCTTATCATAGGGAACCGAAAAAGTTCCACCTAACTTTTACACCACCACGGTCACGGTTCCCACCGATGCGGTCAGTGCCAGTGCCGGTGATATTCGGCGCGTTCAGCATCGACACCTTCAGGAAACCGTTCACCTCGAAAACCGTCCCCGGCTCAAGGCCGAGATCGTTCCCGGACTGCAGGTCGGTAAGGACAATGGTTGTCGCTCTCGCTTCACCGGGGTTCTGCATCTGGCCCATGTAGAGGGCAAAAGACCGAAGAAACTCTGCAAAGAACTGCTGACTGTAGTTCGCAGGCGGAGACGGAAGTAGGGGAACGGGATGTTCCTCGATGACATCAGCGCCTCCCGTCAGTCCGCACCTCAAGGCGAGGTGTGCCCAGCCGCCATGCCACACCTACCTGATCGCTCTCGATGCGGAAGAAGAAGCTCCTCCCCCGCAGCCGGAGATCGAGACGGTTGGTGAACTGCTGCACGGGAGCGACCGCTGTGCGGGTCACCGGATCACCGTCCTGCTGCAGGTAGTCTCCACCGGGCCAGTTGCTGGCCTTGATCGTGATCGTCACCATCGGGGTTCCGGTGGAGTTTCGGAAGTTCAGGTCCGGGAGCATCCGGGTCAGGAAGGCGAAATCATCCCCGGCCCCGATGCTGGTGCCAGAAGACTGGATGAAGGAACTGGATCGGCGAGACCGGGTTCGTGCTGCCATCGTCAAAGCCGGTCTCGTGGTTGAAGAGATACCCCATGGACCCAGCCGCAAGAGGATACTGGGAGATACCCCGATCCAGCCATGCCGTGCGGGTGATGGTCCCGTAATACCAGACGTTGCTCTGGTAGTTGAAGACGACATAGCGGTCGTTCTCATCGGACGAAGCCGAGGGGTAGAACCACCACACTTCAGAGAATGTGGCATTGACCCCGGCGAAGACCTTCTCGATCTGCGGCAGGTTGATGTCGCCGAAGACGTAATCCCGCACCGTGCAGGGGAGTTGCGACACCACGCCGTTGTAGGCGTAGAAGTCGTTGATCCCCATCCAGAACACGAAGTCGCCCGCCGACACTGCCGCATTCGGCCCGGCGATGCTGGTGCTGTCGGCCATCAGGTTGATGCCGAATGTGAAGGGTGGGCCGAGATACTGCATGACATGCAGGGACGTGTCGGTGAACACCAGCATCTGTTGCTTGGTCTTCAGGGATGCCACGATCTTGGAGCCGAGGCTCAGGCGCAGGCTGCCCGCCGTGTTGGTGGGCAGGGACCGCCAGTCGAGGATGTTCTCCTGATCGCACCACCGGATCAGCAGGGGGTCCTGAACACCGGGGTTGAACTCATCATCGCAGCCGAAGGCGATGACATGCCGGTCCCGGTCGGAGATCAGGATGGAGCGGGAGATAACCGGAGCGGCCTGAGACCCCGGCAGGGACGCCACAGGGACGCCTCGTGCAGAGGTGCCGCTGGTGGCATCCCAGTAGAAGATGCCGCCATCCCGCGCGTTGAATACCAAGTCCTCGCCGTAGTTCCCTTGCGACCAGACCCGAAGCTGGGCACCGGGAATGGCGATGTCGGCACCCGACCCCCAGCCGCCCCGGCTCCATGGCCCGGCACCCCAGCCAGTGCCGAAGATAACCGCGTCAAGGCCGCTGTTGATCTGATACTCCCCGACCGTGGAAGCCCCCCCGTTCCCGACATCGGATGCGGTGGAGAAGACATAGGTCGGATGGAGGCTGCCATCGACAGTGATGGACGGGATGAGCGACACGGTTCTTGCCTCGATCAGGTATGTCGAGGCGTCGATCAGGGACGCCACCTGATACTCTTGGTTCAGCACAGCGGCGGTGATGTTTCCGCCAAGGCTTGTCGCGCCGGAGAAGGTAACGAAGTCTCCGTCGATGGCCCCATGTGAAGCATCCATCACGGTGATGGTGGCCAGACCCACGTTCGCTGCCGTGCTATGAGGGGATGCTGTCGTTCCGTTCGCGCCACGAATGAGGCTGCTGAGGACGTTCCCTGACAGGTTATCATACCTGATCTGCTCGCTGCCGATCTGGATCAGGCCGGAGGGCGGGAAGCCGCTGCCACTGGTCAGGGTGATGCTGGTGGCAGATGCAGTGATCCCGCCGTTCAGGGTGCTGAATGCCGTGGAGAACGTAGGCTCTCCCGCCGTGGTCGTGGAGCGGATCGGGGTGATGTCATACATCGACCCGCCCTGCATGATGTAGAACTTGAGGTTGGTCCCGATGCCGGTGATCAACTGCCGGGTCAGGTCGTTCCACTGGAAGAGGGAACGGCAGGTGCCCAGAACGGAACTGGTGGTGTTCTTGACCCAGCCTCCAATTTTCTCCGGGAGATCGAAGCGGAAGCGCACCTTGTCCATGTCGAACCAGCCACCTTCATTGGTATACTGGGTCGTCTCCCGATTGATCCCCGGCCTGAACTGAAGCTTGGTGAGAGGCATCGTCTGTTCCCGTCATTGCTGCGCGAGTATACATCACGGGCAGAGACGTTCCACCTGCTCGTTGTGGGTCACGACACCGCGCATCAGCCCCCTGCCATGCACCGAAAGCCAATCCACCACCTCGTCGGTGTCGAAGAAGATGGGGTCGGCCACGTCGCAGTAGTCACTTGTCGGCCTTTTCGTCTCCTTCGGAATGTCGCACCCACTTACCAGCACGACGCTTGAGAGCATCATCGGAAAGACCATCAATCTCATTGCGGACATTCTTCGCCTCCTGACGGACCCTCTCTGACTTCTCTGCCGCCTCCTTGCGCGCTTCTGCAGCACCATCCTCCCGTCCCTGCGCATACGCCCGCAGGGCCTTGCCGATGAAGGCGAAGATCGAGAGGATGATGTTCCACAGTTTCATAGGAGGTCTTCCGGTCTGCCGTAGTCACCGGCCATGATCTTGTGCTTCAGGCGCTCCATGGCGAAGACCAGCATTTCATTCGGGAAGTTGAGGGAGCCGAAGGCGTCGATCTCCCCCTTCTTGTTGTATCCCAGAACAAGGACCCTCTCGAAGTGCCCCATGGCGCTGTTCAGCACAACGTCCGGGTTGTTCGCCAAGTCCTGTGGGGACGTTCCTTCCACCACCAGATCAGCCATTCCCGCCCCCATTACTTGATGACAGGGGGTTGGACCTTCCAGAGGCCGGTCACCCCGTCACGGAAAATGTTCAGAGCGAACTTGATCACCTTGTCCGCGAGGAGAACCCCGCCCGCGATGGTCGCAGCCATCTCCGGCGACAGGCCGAGATTAGCCCAGTCGAAAGTGATCAGTGACCCGACGATGAGGCCGATCAGGTTCAGGATGTTGTGGATTGCGTTCACGTTCATTGTCTTCTCCTTCTGGTGTTACCGCGTTGCCTGCCAGTGCATTCCGTCCGGGCGAGACCACTTCCCGCCCCACATCCAGCCCTCCTTCGCGAAGGCTGCCAGAACCTCCGGGAACTGGGCGAAGCGTGGGGTCGTGTCGCCAAGACCATTGCGGGCAGGATCGAGGTCGATGGCTGCACCGTAGCTGTGGATCGAGGGTCTGTTGCTGCCACGCATCAACCGATACATAACGCAGCCCCCGAAGATACTGACCCCCCAGTGGTCCAAGACCTTCTGCGGGTTCGCAGTGTCCTTCGCCTTCGCTGCCGCAAGGAGGTCATCGAACACCCTGCCCAGAGAGGCAGCGCAGAACTTGTGGACCCTGATGCGCTTCACCACTTCCCCGGCATAGGTCATCCGGAACGGAGGGGTGATGTAGATGATATTTTTCGCCTCCCACCCCGGAGACATGCGAAGGCGGTCCTTGCTGCGTGGGTCCCCGTAGGGGGATTTGTTCGATAGAACTTCTGCCTGTGTCGGCCACTGGATCATTTTCCATCCTCCAACTGTCTCTCGATACGGGTGACCGACGACAGGATGTTGGACAGCTTCTCGTCGGTGCGGCCAGCCTGCGTTTCCAAGGCCCTGATCCGGACCTCCATCTGCGTCGATACCGTCCGGTCCTGCGCTATGACGGCGCGCGTGTCCTGCAGCGCCGCTGTCAGCGCCATGGTTGCCGCCTGAAGGCTTGTCAGGGTTGTCCCGCCCCACCACACGAGGCCGATCAGGGAGACGAGGATCGTCCAGCCCAGAGACTTGTTGATGGTAAATCCCCGGTCGCTGTTCTCGATCATTGGCTTGTGTTCTGTCATCTCTGGAAGCCCCCTCACACGCCAGCGAAGTCGCGGAAGAACTTGTCCAGTTCAGCCGCAGTCTTGTTTTGCGTAGCGCCAAGCATGGCGACAAGCGGGTCGTTGCGAACGATCTCGGACGGACGTTTCGCTCTGATGGTTGCAGGGAAACGGACTTCCTCGGGAAGCCCGCTGATGGCGGAAAGGACGGCGGCGGGGAGCGTCCCGCTGACCCATGCATCGCCCTCGGACTGGGTGATCCACCCCATCGCCGCAAGACCGATGATCAGTTGCGCGAACGACAGGCGCATCCCGGCCCGCTCTTCGGCGAGAAGTTCCTCTTCGGTCGGAGGGGTCGGCGGTTCGACCACGATGGCTTCCAGTGTGAAGGACCCCCACGACCAGCCGTCCACGGCGGGGGAGACATGCGTTCCATCCGGGAGACGCACCGTGGACCCTTCCGACACCTCTCCGATCTTCTGGCCGTTCTGCTTGAGACTGAGCATTCCTATGTCCTCTTCCCGAAAACGACTGCGGCTACGATGGCCCCGTCAGCCGTCGAACCGCCCGTGTTGATGTCGGTGTTGATCTCGGTCAGGTTATATGGCGCGGTGTGAACGCGGCGGAAGCCGCCGACATAGTTCGTCGCGCCATTGGGGAAATAGTCCAGCGTCGTCATGACGTAGGTGTAGTTCCCGGCATTGTTCGATATGTAGGCCATGCATCCGAGGTAGCTTCCGGCGGGGATGCTGGCGACAGTGAAGCCTGCGGTTGCCTGCCCACCGAGGGTGGTGAAGCCCGGCGTCCCGGATTGAGACGACACAACCCTGAACCCCAGCGGAACAGCGAACGCCCCCATGCAGAAGACCACGAATGTGGTTCCGGGAACGAGTTGGATAGTCTTCCCGGCGTAGGAGTTTACCACCTGCCTGAAGATCGCGAACGTCCCGCGATACGCTGCGGCGCTGTTCTGTGCCGTGAAGAGCCTTTCCTGAGACACCCCGTCAAGTTTCAGGTCGAGGTTGGCAAGCGCCTGATTGGTCAGGGTCCCATGCGCCGCCATCCACATGATCTCGCCATCGGCACGAGGGACCCCAAGGCCACCTGCGGGCAGGACGCCGCCGAAAACGTCAATGTAGTTCCGCACGTTCGTCATCGAGAACGGCGGAGAGAGCGGGCGCGGCGGGATGAACACGGTCATCTTACTGCATCCCCTCGACGGTCGCGGTGATAACGCTGCCGATCTTGGCGATGTGAATGCGGAAGACGTTGCTGACGATGGTGGTGAGGGACTGGCCGAAGAGGGCCGTGAAGCCGGTGAAAGTGACCGCCCCCGCGCCACTGGCATTCGTCATCTGGATCACGATGTTATACGCGCCAGAAACCACAGGAGCGGCGAGCGTGAACGCCCCGGCATTGGAGATGGTCTTGAAGTTCCCGCCAACGGGGGTCGGGGTATACGTCCCCGTGGAGAAAGTCCCGTCGTCATCCACATTAGAGGTGAAACCCCCGGTGAGGTTGTCACCCGAGGCCAAGACATAGGACCCAGCCGCCTGTGCTCCGATGGTGGTCCTGACCGCTGCTGCATCGACATCATCGAGGAAGCTTCTGGCGAAGCTGGTGACAGTCATCGAGGCCAGAACATCAGCCGCAGTGAAGTAAGGCACAAGGTCAGGTGCCCCGGCAAAGCCAGCATAGGCCGTCAGGGTCGCATCGAGGGGCTGCCATGTCGCCGCGTTCTGGGTGTTCGTTCTGACTTCGCCACCAGCAGTGCCGGTGTTCAGGACAGCCAGAGTTCCGAGGCCAAGACCAGTCCGCGCGTCCGACTGGGTTGCTCCCCCGGTGCCACCATCAGCAACGGCCAAGGGGGCTGACAGGCCAGAGATCGTCCCGCCCGTGATCTTTGGGCTGGACAGGCCAAGGTCGTTGGTCAGGTTGACGACAGCAGAAGCTGCGCCTGCCCCAGTGGAGTAGATGACGGCGGTGTCTCCGGAGGAGATGGTCGCGTTTCCACCACTACCCTGTGTAAACACCACAGTCTGAGCGGTGGTGTTGTTGACGAGGTAAATCTTCTGGGCCGTATTCGGAGACAGGGTGATCGTATGGGTCCCGGAGGGAGTGCCACCCAGAACCAGAACCTTGTAGAGGCCATCGGAGATCACGCCGTCATTCGTGGTCAGGGTGGAGGATGTGGAAGACAGGGACAGAGACTTCACGCCGTTGATGGCGACATCAATCATGTCCATGTTTTCGTTGACAGTATTCCCCCACGTCCCCGACTGTTCGCCAGAGCCGGGCTTTTCCAGCCCCACACTTCCGGTATAGGTGCTTGGCATCCCGTTGTCCTACATGGTCTGCGTTCTGTTGTCGGATCATACCCCGCAGATTGTGCGCGAACAACTGCGGATTGGCCTCACGGCGGGACGATCTGCGTCCAGAGCGGAACCTGAAAAGGTTCTATGGAACTAAATCCGGGGTTCTGGCTGGGGATGATCAGGCCATAGACCTGCGGTGCAGCCACATAGACGTTGATCTGCAGGCCCGTAACCTCCACCACCGTGGTGTTGCTGACGATGACACCGACCCCGACAGTGACCGCCTGCCCGGTCACCCCCACAGATACCCCTGCGCCTACGTCAGCCGCGCCTACAGAGGCGAAGAGGGCATACCCGGTGGTGAGGGTGCTGGCAGAGCCGAAGGCCCCTGTAGCGCCCGCTGACGCAGCGACAGCCTGTCCGGTGACATTGACCGAGACATTGACCCCCGTGGAGACGGTGACGCCCCCGACGCTGACGGTGACGGACTGACCCGTTGGGGCGGTGTTCGCCTTGCCGTTGGCGACAACCGAACCGGCAGATGCAGTAACGGACTGTCCGGTGACGCTGACCCCGGTCCCCACCCGCACGGTGACGGTGCCGACACTGGCGGTGACGGCCTGTCCGGTAACTGCCGTCGATGCCTTCCCAGACGCTGTTGCGGACCCAACCGATGCCGTGACCGACTGGCCCGTCACACTGACGGAGATGTTCCCCCCGGTCGTCACCGAGACCGAACCGACAGAGGTGGTGACAGTCTGCCCGGTGATGGAGGCGGTCGCGCTACCATTGGCTGCCGCAGAACCGACAGAGACGGAGACGGATTGGCCGGTAACCGATACGGAGGTCGGAATGGACGCCACCACCGTGCCGACAGAGACAGTCACAGCCTGCCCCGTGGGGGAGGTGTTCGCTTTCCCGGATGTCGCAACAGTTCCGACCGAGGCGGTCACGGCCTGACCCGTCACCGTATTTGGTGACGATCCCGTCGCCGTCGCGGTTCCGACAGAAGCAGTGACGGAAGTCCCGGTCGCAGATGTCGAGGCGTCTCCTCTGACCGTCGCAGAGCCGACAGCGGCAGTGGCAGCTTGACCTGTCACGTTGACGGAGATGTTCCCACTGCTCGCCGCGTAAGGAACGAAGATAATGACCGTGCCGTTGCCGCCAGCCGCACCGGGCTGGTAGGTCCCGCCGTTCAGGATGCTGGCACCACCCCCACCCCCGAGACCATTGGTCCCGGCTGTCCCGGCAGGAACCGCATAGGTGCCACCTGCACCGCCGCCCCCTGTGCCGCCCGTTCCGCCCGTGACGTTGCCTGCACCGCCGCCGCCGCCGCCATAGGTGACGGATGTCCCTGTGATCGAGGATGAGACCCCGTTGCCGCCATCCTTGCCGGAGGCAGCCGCACCAGCACCACCACCGCCGCCACCGTTCGTCGCATCGACGTTGGCCGCACCATTATTCCCCTGACCAGATGTGCCCGTCCCGCCAGAACCACCATTCGAGCCACCGCCACCGGAGCCACCATTGCCACCGTTCTGGTCTGGACTGTCCTGAACGCCACCACCGCCACCGCCCACTGCGGCAGTCGGGGCATTGGTCCCGGTGATCGAGGAGTTTCCGCCGCTGCTGCCGCGAACCGCCTCGTTGGTCGATCCAGCACCGCCCGCCCCGACAGTAACCGTATAGGACGATGCCGCGCCCAGAAATGTGCTGGTGGTCAGGCCACCGACGACACCACCGCCACCACCGCCGCCACCCGCGAACCCAAAGAAGCCACCACCGGAGCCGCCGCCACCCGCGACAAGAAGGTAGTAGATCGTCGCCCCGGCAACAGGCGTGAAGGACCCGGCCCCGGACCACTGGAAGACCTCACCGAGTTCACCGTTGTAGGTGATGCTGTCGGTGACGGAAGGGCTGCCAGTGTAGGAGGTGATCTGGCTGGTCCCTGCGGAACTCGGAACCGTCGCAGTTCCTACAGCCGTGGTGACAGCCTGACCCGTCACATTGACCGGGAGAGACGGTTCGACCGCGACCGTGAAACACACCCACTGCTCGGTTGTGCTGGTGAAGGTTCCCGGATCGAGAGAGGAGGCGTTCAGGGTGCGCTCTGCAGTGTTGGAAGAGGCACCATTGGTCCCAGCGGCGGCGAGGGTCTGAAGGTTCGAGAAGCTGGCCGGGGCCGCAGTTGCGACAACGGTGCTGTCCCCTGCGCGCGTTGCCACCCAGAGATAGTCCAGCGCTCCATTCGGAGGGACATGGTTCGGTGGGTTGGAGTTTGTCGATGATCCGTTCGCGGATGTCCCGGTGACGGCTATCGCCCCCGTGATCCTGAGGGAGATATGGGAAGACTGTTCAGCCGCAGATGTCGTAAGGGTCAGGGCATCGCTGCCTGCTGCGATCTTCCAGAAGATATTTCCTGTGACAATGGCCCCGTTGGAGGCCTGCGTCAGGGCGTTCCAGTCGCTGCCGGAAACCCCCGTGTTGATGCTGATCGTCGGGTTGCCATCGACAGCGAAGGACACAAGCAGAAGATCGCCAGCAGTGATGCCGGTCGGCAGCGTGATCGCATGAGATGTGGTGTCGCTGGTGGTAGTCCTGCCACTGTTACGGGCGGCTACGACTGGAAACGCCATTGCCCCCTCCCTGTGTCAGGCCAGATGCTATGCCATCAGTTGGTGAGGTAACGCTTGGCTTTGGGGGTAGTAAGTGCCTCCACCATGGTCATCCCTTTCTTCAATCTGCTGTGAACAGCAGCCACACTGATACCATACACACGACACCAATCTGTTACCAGTTTCGTTTCTCCGTCGATGGTGACTGGGGTGACTTGTCTGGAATTTCTTCTCTGCGTCACCCTATCCGCCCACCGAACATTTCCGGGGTGGTAGTCCCCATCATTGTTGATGCGGTCAAGGGAGGCTTCAGGATAAGGCTTTTCACCGACATCCGATAGGAAAGCTGGGAAGTCATCCCATGCGGCTGTGTATGTGATGCCCCTTCCACCGTAGTCCTGAAACTGTGGATGGCTTGGGTTGTCGCATCTCGCCTTGATGTTGCACCACGTCGCATAGAGCGGATGGTGCCGAAGCCCATGCTTGAAGCCCATACATTGTCTCCATCTTTTGGAGATCATATGCATGGGCTTGTCTTCATTGCAATCCCCAGCGTCGGCTATGCCACACGAATTATGGCGTTGGAGGCATCGGGGGTCGGGAAGACAATGGTGAAGTCCCCGGAGGTGGAAGAGCGGTCAGACCCGAAGTCCAGCACCACGCAGTTGGGGTTGGTATAGGTGTGGGTCGGGGTGCTGTTGTAGAGGAGTGCGCCCCGCGCGGTGATGGTCGCGGTCGTGAAGGTCAGGTCCGCGAAGTCGGTGAAGGCCGTGGTGCCGGAGGTGGTCGGATCGACACGGGTGAGAGTGCCGCCACCAGCAGCGTAGGAGCCGGACGCACCCACCTCGTTGGTCGCCGTGTAGGCGGTGGTCGCGGCGGTGAAGGTTGCCGAGTTGGTATAGAGGGCAAGCTTGAAGGTATCGCCGCCCGTGTTCCGGAAGTCATGGACCGCTTCGAGAAGCTGCTGCTTGAAGCTGGTGCTGACGAAGTTTCCCGTGAAGGCCATGTTACAGTCTCCTGATGAGTTCAGCGAGGTCAGGATGACCGGCATCCTTCAGCGCATTGTATACGGTGGTTCTGTCGCTGGCGATAGCTTCCTTCATGTAGTGCGTGACGGTGCGAAGGATTTGCGCCCTGAACGCCATGGCCTGATCCCGGATCGCCTGCGGGGCCGCGTCGGACACATGGATCAGCCGGGCGACACAGCGCTCCGCCACCTCTTCTGGCGTGAACCCCCTGCCACTGGTCGTCTGCACCTGAACCAGAGGCCTGTCCCGGTCGATGTCCATGCCGATGGCTTGCGTCAATGCGCTCATTTCTCAGACCTCATCTCTCCGTCCCTATAGCTGTCCCGATGCAGTTTGACATCCAGAATGCCGACCATGGCCAAGGCGTCGTCGTAGCGCCCCTTGTAGACCGTCATCAGATCGGCGTCCCCCTTCATGAAGGTGTAGGCCTCCAAGAGGGTGCCGTAGAGCAGGGCGGTCTCTGCATTCTCCCCGAGCCAACTTGTGCCGGTGTCCACGATGGACGGCGGGTCGTAGTAGTATTGCAGTTCCGTCAGGAAGTTGTCGCTGGGGGTCGGGCCGATCAGGAAGTTCCCGGTCACGGTCGGATTGTCGCCGTCATACATGGCGTAGAAGCGAGGCACCCCCGTGGTCGCGGGGTTCGGATATGCCTCCCGCATGAAGTTCATATCCTTGTCGATCATGTAGGTGTAGTCGCCATTCGGCTGGATCACGGCGAAGGAGAAGACCGACAGGATGTCGGAAGGCCGAGCCATGTAGCGGTTGCCAGCGGTCATGTTGCCGGTGACGTTCTTCCGCAACTCCGGGATTTGCACCACGCGGGTGATGCGCTCCTCGGCCTGCCGGATGAAGAGAGGAATGTTCGCGACGAAGGTCGTCTCGGTGTTCTCGGTGTAGTCCTGCACCGCCTGTGTCAGTTGCGCGTAATCCATCGTGCCCCCAGAAGTTCCATGGAACCTTTTATGTGATTACGGTGACGCGGCCAACAGTGACATAGATTTCCTGCGCCGGGTTCCAGACGGGTGACCATCCCCAGAGAGCATTCCCCTCTGCCCGGCTGCTGTCGGGGCGCGGATCGCGCAGTGACATCGGATCGTCAGTCCTCACCTGTCCGATGAAGTTCTGCGGGTGGTCTCCGTCTGCAACATCTCGCCCGACCCTAAGTCCGGTGCGCCTGCCGTTGACATATTCCCACACGAGGTCTTTCAGGGGGTAGCGGAACCCCGTCCTGTCGCAGAACCCATAGGCATGTTTTCCGCTGGCATACATCAGAAGTCACCGGAGTAGGGAACAAAGAAGACGGAAGCCCGATCCCGGTCCTCGCTGGCGGCAAGAGCGAACTGCGCCTCATACTCCTGCTTCAGCATCATGGCGGCACCGGGAGCCTTCTTGGCCGCAATGTGGTAGGCCAGACCCGCGACAAGAGCCGGGACGAAGCGAGGCGGCACAGAGGTCACGGCAGAGCCGATCCCGGACGACAGGCCGTCCATCCCCTTCAGGCGATAGAAGACGAGGGTGTAGGGGGTGATGCTGTCCGGAACCGGCCACAGGGTGGCCTCGGTCGAGGTCGCCAGTCTCTGGATATAGATTTGCGTCGGACGCCCGGAAAGGTTCTTCACCGCCTGCTGGGCATAGGTGGATACCGACACACGCTGAAGATCGGTGTCGATCTGGCTGACCCCGGTGCCGATGCGAAGCTGATGCTCGATCAGGTCGATGGTATCGGCTGGCATGGTGTAGGTGGCCACACCGGGGGTGAGAGGCTGCGACCCGGCCTCAATGGTCCAGAGGTTCAGGCCACGGTTGGCCCATTCCAGAGACATGATGTTCAGGCTGCGCCGGATGGTCTTCAGGTCGTAACCAGACCGCATCTCAAGACCGGCCCTCTCGAAGGCCTCCTCGAAAAGCTCCGGCATGTCCGGGACGACAGACGGCATGTCTTACCTCACTTCATCTTCCGGCTGCATTGCCGGTTCCTGATGCAGTCGCCCGGATAGGGGCAGATGTTGCAGGCCGTATACTCCTCGGGAACATCCACCGCCACAACTTCCGGCTCTTCCTTGGCTTTGATCGCTCTCGCCTTACGTGCCATTCCAGCCTCCTGTTGCTGTGTCGTTACAGGGGAACTTGCCCCAGCCAGTCATTGATGGCGCTTCTCTGGGCCGCGCTTGGCAGGACCGGCCCTGCGGTCACGCGACCTATCTTGCCCTTGTGTGAACCGGCAGCGAAAGACATGCGTTGCGAGTTCGTGGATGAGCATGGCCCAGTGCTGTCCGTCATCGCGGTGGAGATCACCTGCACCCCATTGACCCATGCAGTGAGAGTGTTCGTCCCGGTAAAATCCATCGCGAGGATGATGTTGTTCTGCGCATCTGGCAAGATGGCCCCGTTCGCGGACTGATAAGACACACCAGCAATGGCATCATCGCGCCTGATCACAGGCAACAACCTTCCGGTGCTGTTGTAGCTTATATCCACCCGGCCAACGTTCACGTTCAGACCGCTAGAGAAGTAACCGACCTGACGGGCGGAAAGCACCGGATCGGTGCGGATCGAGACCGCAAAAAACCCAACGCTGGCACCGTTGAAGCACGGGTTGCTGGCGTTCACCAGACCATCATCCGTCCCGTCATAGATGAGGCCCCCAGCGCCATCCCATGTCGGTCTGGCCTCAGCAACTGTCTGCTGCCAAGTGTAGGGCGTGTTGCCAAGGCTGCTGAGAAACGACCCCACAGGATCGTTCGGGCTGGCGACTGGGGTTGTCTTGGCGCTGGTGGTCCACATCGTCGCCAGATCAGTCGGATCAAGGACGAAACCACTGGTCCCGGAAAGCATATCCTTGATCTGTTCGGCAGGAGTTTTCGTGCCACCGCTGGTGTGCCACCCACCGAAAGGACTGAGATTGGAGGACCAGTTATCCATGATCCACGATCACCAGCGCCTTCCTGCCGTTCAGCGGGGTCGCGAAGAGCCGAACGGCACCGGCCAAGGCGGCGAGGGAAGCGATGGGCACCCTCAGTTCGCCTTGGGTCGTCTGCCTGTTTGCGGGCCGGGAGAGATAGTGCAGCCCGGCGTCCGAGAGGGCAGATGGGGCGGAGCCAGTCGTGGCCCGCACCTTCACCGCCCCGGTGACCACCTGAAAGGTGATGGTGGCCGTGTCGCTGTTGGTGAGTTCCGTCCACACGCCCGGAAGGACGGTGACGGCGGCTTGGTTACGGGCCATCTGTTATCCCCTCTTACGCGCTCTCGTAGCCGTCATCGACCACGGTGTAGGTGAACACCCCGGAGGTGGTGCCGCCAGCCGCAGCAGAGGCCCCGACACGCCCGGTGACAACCACCGCCGCAGGGATGCCGCCCGGCACAACGAGAGTGCCCGCAGCGTTGGCAAGGGTGCCCTTGGTATCGGCATCGGCCTCATTGAAGAACCCGTCAGGGGTGGCAGCGGTTCCGATGTCCACGGTCGGGCTGGACCCGCCAGTGGCCCCGCCCAGAGACAGGAAGGAGATCGGGACTGCACCCTTGGGAAGGGTGAAGACCGCCCCAGCGGTGGCCGAGGTCCCGATGCGAACCGGGGTAGCCCCGGCGTTGGTCGGGTTGAACGAGATGACGACAGCCTGAACCATCACGCCGGGTGAGGTGCTGTCCTCCTTTGTGCCGCCGCTATAGGACCGCACGAGGCCTTGGAATGTCGCTCTTGCCATAGGTGTCTCCTGTCATGGCTGTGTTGGGATGATCCCATCAGGAACGCCGACAGTGTAACCTCGCCGTGGAAAAGTTCCAGAGAACTTTTCTTAGTCCTCGTTGGCAATGTGTTCGAGGTTCCGACAGGCCAGCGTTGCGGCCCCCAGCATGGAGTAGTTCCCGACCTTGCCGGAGATGCGCCACCCGGCCAGACCATCATGGTAGCCGGAGACAATCATCGCACCGATGATTTCTCCCGCCTTGGCTTTTTCCAGCAGTTCCTCAAGGTTCTTCACCAGATCATCGCTGACATATCTCTCCGGGAAGGAATAACCCCAAGGAGAGACGACATTGGACGCCTTGGCATCTTCAGACATGATGGTCTCCGGGAGTGAAGAAGGGGCGAGGTTTCCCCCGCCCCTCCCAGTTTCAACCCCTCACGGGTTCACGTCAAGCGCCGGGGCAGCCGTAGATGGCCAGCGGATCGGAGACGCCGAACGAGTAACGCTCACGCGCCTTGTAGCGCACGTTCCCGGTGTCGAAGTCACCATCCATGCCGGTCTGCATCGCCACGCGCACGAAGTGCTTCATCCCGTTCGGGATGTCCGTTTTGATATACCAGCTATCGGCGTCGGTCAGGTAGTGGTTCACCCGGTAGCCTTCGGGGATGGACCCCATGGACTTCAGGGCGTTGACATCGTTGTCCGAGGTGCCGACCCGCAGTTCCGTCTGCAGAAGACGGGTGCAGACGAACATCAGCGACGGCGGGACGATCAGCTTGCGCGGGCGGGCGGCGATCAGAAGACCACGCTCGTCCACATAGGCCGCGATGTCGATGACAGCCTGTTCAAGGGCGGTCTCGTTCAGGTCCACATCCACCGAGGGGCGGTTGCGGTTAACGCCACCGGCCACCGTGGGGTGGGCAGTGTTCAGCAGGGTCACACCATCTCCGGAGTTGAAGGTGGTGAAACCGTTGTTCAGGATCGAAGCCGCCTTCACCTGCTTGGTATACGCCATGGCCCGAGCGAGGGCCTTGGTGTAACGCGAGGAGAGGCTGTCATAGAGGTTGTCCTCCATGGCTTCCTCGGTGATGGAGAAGCCCATCGCCACCGTCTCGTGGTTATACCGCGAGATGAAGCTTTCCTGCGCGTTGTCGTAGTTGATGGCGGAGCCTTCCGGCTTCACCGGGGCAGCACCGAACCCGGACAGCTTGACCTCTTCCTCGAAGCTGCGCTCAGAGGTTTCTTGGTCATAGATTTCCGTGTGTTCGTTCTCATACTTCCCATACTCAAGCCCATACAGGGCGTTGAGGCCCGGCAGAAGCTCCTTGAGAAGCTGTGCGCGTGAAATAGCCATTGTTCAGCCTCCTTACACGCCAGCCGCAGCGGTGAACTGCGTATAGTTCAGTTTGACGATGAGGAGCGGGTAAGCAGTCCCGACCTCATTGCCGCTCGGCCCACCCAGATAATCGACGATCCGGGCCGGGAGGTTGTTGTCGTTGCTGATGGTGGCCACACCGACCGCCACGCGCGAGGCGCGGAAGACCGTGCTGACCGCACCCTGAACGTAGGCGATATTCTTGCCGTAGATGTCCAGCGTGTTGGAGATGGCACCATCCGCCTGAACAACATAGAGAGCCTGCGGGTCGTCGCAGACGAACGCACGAGCGTCAGCCGCAACAGTGCCAGCGGGCCACATGTTGTTGAACGTCACCTGCCCCGTCGAGGGATCGGTGTAGGAACACCCCATGAAGACACCGATCTGCGGAAGGTCGGTGGAGGTGTCGCCGGTTCCGGTCTGCTTGGTGATCGTGGTGGAGGTGCCGTTGTCCGTCAGAAGAACGACATCGCCAGCCGCGATGTTGGTGTTGTAACCGGACAGGATCGGATACTGCCGGAAGGTCTCAAGGGACCCTCTGGCGAATTGCCCCGTCACGCGCAGACCGAAGGGAGCGTTAACAGAACCCATGGGTTCTCTCCTTCAGTTCTCGGCAGAATGACCCTGTGTCACTCCTTGCCGAAGGTTGTCCTTGTGGACCGCTCCGAAGCCAACAGGGGCATCCGGGGGTCATTCTCACGCATATAGTTCCGGTCCACCGCGTCCATCTGGGCCTTGGCTTGTTGAAGCTGTCCCTCGACACGTTCTTCAGCGAACTCGGCTGGAATGCTGCAGAGGATCAATCCGCCCACTTCAAGGTTCTCAGGGAACCGGGAATTGTGGTCGGGCAGAACTCTCAGTTCCGGAAAGTCTGCGGCCAACACGGGAACATAGCCTTCCCGGAAACGGCTCGACACGTTCGGGTTGTCCTCCTTACCCATCGTAGAGGTGCGGACCCAACGGAACTTCAGTCCGTCTCTGGGTTCGGGGGTAGGAAGCAACGATTGACGCTGCCAGCCTTTCTTCCGCTCTCCGCCTTCGCGGGTCGTTTGCGCGCGGGGAGTGCGTTCAGCCATTTTTTTGCTCCTTGAGCAGTTGCGCCGCGTATTGTTCCACGGTCAGACCCAGCCTCTTGGCGAGAGAAACCTGCGTCTGCGTCAGCACCACCTTGCGTGGGTTTTGGCCCGAAACTCTCGAAGCCGGGGCAACCACGACGCCCACCCTCTGACGCTGTTGCTGACTATCGTCAGCGCCGGAGAACCGATCAGGAAAGATGTTCCTCACCGCCTTGTCGATTGCAGCATAATATTCGTCGCTGTCCGGCGCAACACCGGAGTTGATCGCGCGTTCATGTGCGACGAAGGCCTGTGCCGTCATGTCCTCACTGCCCGGCTTTCCGAACCAGTCGTTCTTCTTCGCCCATTCCTCTGCACGGGCCGAGGGCTTCGGCACAGTGGGGGTCTGGGTGACGGGCTGGGTTTGGGTGGGCTGGGCGGTCTGGGGCTGCTGCTGCGCTGCAGGCTGCGGTTTCGGCACCTGCTGGGGCCGGTAGGACTTCAGGCGGAACTCCTCGTTCTGCAGGCTGGTCAGGTCCGACTGCGCCTTCACCAGAGCGTCGGCATCCCCACTCTCATAGGCCTCCTTGAAGACCTTCTTCGCCTGTTCGATCTGGGCAGCGACACGCTGCTTCGCCTGTTCGACAAACAGGTTCTCGCCTTGGGCCGCATTCTGCCTGTAGGTGGTGGCATCGGCCAGCGCCCGCTTCGCAAGGTTCGCCGCCTCGTCACGCTCCCGCTCTGCAGCTTCGCGGTGACGCCGCTCCTCGTTGGCCTTGAAGGTCAGTTGTTTGATGCGCTTCTGGACGTTCGCCGAATACTGGGCGATCTCATCCTCGTCTGGGTCGCCCTCCGGCACATCGGCAGGAGGCTTGCGGTTGCGATCCTCGGGCGGGGTGTCATCCACCACCTCGATCTCGATCTTTTCCTCTTCAGTGTCGCTCATGCCCGGCTATACCCCCGTGGGTCATCGACAACGGCTTCCACCGTGTCATCGTTGATGAGGCGGAACTCCTTGCCCTTCACCTTGAAGCGGGTGCCGGAATAGGACCGGAAGATCACGAAGTCTCCCTCCTTGCACCATGGCCCATGCGGGAAGCGGGATGGGTCGCTGTAGGCCTCTTCTCCCATGCTGATCACGAAACCGATCATGGAGGCGGTCTCTTCGCCAGACCGGCGCTCATCAGGGATGATGACCCCACCTTCGGTTTTCTCGGTGATCTCGGGGATCGCGATCAGAATGCGATACCCTTTCGGTTCTGGCAGCTTCGCGATGACATCATCGCCAATCGCAGTGTCTTGCGTATACATCGTCTCTCCGCAGTGGTTTGGGGCACCACAGTCGCCCGGCTGCTCATGGCCTGTCGCGGACCATAGCGAAGAGAAAATCAGCTTTCAATATACCTCCGCTCGATTTCATCGAGGTCGCTTTCGATCTTCTGCAGGGAGCTATACTCCCCGACCATGCGGGAATACTCCTCGTAGCTCTTCGCCCCGCCAGTCGCGAGGTAAAGTTCTATGGAACTTTTCTGCTGGGTCAGCCGGTGCCGGATCGCGGCGATAGGATCAACCGCAGGCATCAGTTGTCACCCCCCTTGGGCTGCTGCCGCTTGGCGTCCAGTTCGTTCTTCTCGCGCTGCACCTCGATCTGGGTCTCGGCAACCTTGGTCTGGGCGAGGGTCTTGGCCACGTCGATCCCGAGACGCGCGCCTTCCGCCCGCTGCTTGACCTTGGCATCCTCGATCTGGGAGGCCACCCGGACCCCAAGCTGCGCCCCGGCGCGGCGGTCCTCGGACGCCAGACGTTCGCGCTGGATTTTGTTCTGGTCCTCCGCCTTGGCCCGTTCGAGTTCCAGCTTCTTCTGTTCGATGTCCAGTTCGCCCTTGACCTTGGCCTCCTTGATTTCCAGTTCCTTCAACTGGATTTGGGTCAGCGGGTCCTGCATCTGCTCCTCGGCAGCCTGCTGCGCCGCCTCGGCCTTGTTCTTTTCCAGAAGCTTGCTGGCAGCCATGGCGGTGAGGCGGGACACCTCGACCTCCACATCCTCCGGCATCGGCTCGTCCTCGGACGGCAGGCTGATCCCGAGGCTCTTCTCGATCTCCTTGCGATACTGCATCGCGACGTGTTCGGTGACATGGGAAGCCATGGCAGACTGGATCGCGCTGGCGAAGGGTGACTGCCCGACGATCTGCTGCAGCTTCGGGTCTTCCAAGGCAGCCATGTGGACCTGAATGTGGGCCTCGTGGTCCTGATACATGAAGGCCTTCACCGGCTCCTGCTTCAGGATGGCCATGTTCTCGGACACAGGGTCCTTCGGCTTGATGTCGTCGGGGAGCTTGATGATGTCCCCGGCATCCTGAATGCCGAGAACTTCCAGCATCTGCCGGTGCAGCTTGCCCATGTCGTAGAGTTGGGGGGCCTGCTGCGCCAGTTGAAGCGCGGCCTGATACTGCACCACCCGCTGCGCCATAGTCGCGGCATTGGGGTCCGAGACCGGGATCACATCCACCCGGTCGTCAAAGTCCGCAGCACGGCTGAAGTCGCCACCTACATCGTATTCATACTTGTCGCCCATGTGATCGGTGACGATCTTGGAGATGAGCCGAAGCTCCTTCCGCATGGAGTTGTGCAGCCGGGCCTGAATGCCCGACATGACCTTCAGGTTGCGCTCAAGGATGGCCAGCATCGTCCCCACCGGGGCCTGCGCGCTCATGTCGCTGATCTTCACGTCCGCGACAGAACCGATCCTGCGCCCTTCCTCCACCACGTTGCCGAGGAGGGAGTAGAGGACAGCGGACGGCTCCTTGTAAGGCAGGAAGGTGATCGCGTCCTTGATCGCCCCACCGGGCACATCGACATCCCGGAACTCGCCCGGACGCAGGGGAGCGTCATCCCCCTTGATCCGGAGACCCTTGGCCTTCAGCCCCGCAGGCAGGTTGGCGAGGGTGCCAGCGTCGATCAACTGCCGGATGATCGAGGTCGCGCTCTTGGTCAGACCGCCGATCAGGTGGATCAGGCCGATACCGTAGAACCCCATGCCGGGGAGATACTGGTAGTGGCTGAAGTGCATCCGCTTGCGGAACTCCTCGTCCCCCTCCCGCCAGTTGCGGTAGATCGAGAGGACCAGCATGGAGGTCTTGTCGATGGTCACGACATAGGGCCTCGCCAGACCCTCTTCCCCCGGAAGGGTCAGCATGACATGCATCTCAAGCAGGACATGGCGCTCATCCTGCAGGAACGGCTCCGCCTCACCGCTCAGTTCGTCCATCTTGGTCTTGACGGGGTTTATGTCCGGGGCCGGTGCTGGTAGGGCGATCTGCCGGTAGAAGCCGGAGGCCTGAAGCTTCGCCACCTCGTTCTGGGTCTTGCGCATCACATGAGTGTAGCGCTCGCTGTCATCGAGGCTGGACGACCCATACTCCACCACGAAGTCCTCTGCCGGGATGAACACGGCACGTGGCAGGTTGGAGCCTTGGTCATAGTAGACCTTCTTGAAGGCAGACCCGGCGAGGGAGAGGCGGAACAGCATCTGTTCGGTCTCCTCGCGGTAATCCGCCATCTTCTCGGTGATCAGGTAGTTCAACTCGTCCTGCACCCGGTTGGCCTGTTCCAGCCGGTCATAGGTGATCTTGCCGATGATCTTGGTCCTGACGGGACCAGAGGCCGGGTAAAGCTCCCCCATGGCCTGCGCTTGGAAGCGGACGGCAGCCTCCATCAGCATCGGGTGGAACACCCCGGACGCCCCATCCCATGGCACGGTGCGGTTCTCGATCTTCATGCCGAGAAGGTCCAGACCCTTGATGTAGGACATGGCCCAGTCGCGACGGGACAGGCGGTCGGCCTCGAACTTCTGAACGAGATCGGAGGCCATGGACATCAGGTCGGTGTCCTTGATGCTCTCCGCGAGGTTGGCCTCATGCTCCTGCGGCAGGCTGCCCTCTTCCTCCTCCGGCCCGAACAGCACGGTGACGGTGCCATCCTCACTCGGGGTGACGACAGCATCACCTTCGATCTCCACTTCGATGTCGGGGGAGACTGGCTCTTTCTCGATGTCGAATGGGGTGAGCGGCTTGGCGATGTTCATCTGCATCTCCGGAAAAGTTCCATAGAACTTACAGGAGATGATGTCTCGCGGAAAGAGGAACATCGTGGTGGAGGTCGATGAGGTCCACGCCATACGCCACGGCCAGACTTCTCATGTTCAATGTCCCCCTGCCTCCGGGGAAAGCCACCACAAGATCAGGCTTGCCTTCGATGATCATCCGCCGGTTTCTCGCAAACCCGGCAGCGCTTCCATACCTCGCCCAGTCTGGAAGATACACCTCGATTGGGATACCCAGAGCCAAGGCCGTCTCGCCCGCCAAGGTGTCGGCCCCGCGCGCCCCGCCGTGGATGACACAGGTGATGGGGGTCTTCTCATGCAGGGAGAGCATGACAGTCAGGACCATCAACTCGTCGTCGTAACCCCTGCCACCACAGAACAGAACCCGCACGTCCTCACCCCGATAAGGCGGCGTCTCTGACCACGTTGTCGAACTCCGGGTGCTGCATGTGCATGTGCCGGGCCAGATCGACAAAGGTCCGGTTGCAGCAGGGGCAGACCCCGTTCTTGACCCGGTTCTTCATCTTGGTGGCGACACCCTTGTAGGCGACGGCCTGACGCTGACTGCGGGTAGCTGCGGCTTCCAGTTCCCGGTTCCGATCTTCGAGGTAGGCCGCGTTCTGCTTCAGCATGTCCCGCTCCCGCCGCAGCTTCTCACGCTCATTCACTTCGTCGTTGTAGTGCTGCCTATGCCCGTTCGGGCAGCAGAAGTAGATGGAACTGTTCTTCCGTGCGTCCTGCTGGAAACTGCGGGGCATCCCGAAGCGGATGTGGCAGACGCAACAGGTCTCTTCCTCAAGGGGGTCGGGGGTCATTGCGGCTCCTTGGGCTTCTCGGTCGGCTCGATGGGGGCGAAGGTCTCGATGTCCTTGGCCGCGTTCCGCAGCATCATGGCCAAGGCCTTCACGCTGTCGCCGCCGATGCTGACCGGGTTCTCGGTGTATCCCTTCCCCGGAAAGTTCTCATGCAGCCAGTATTCGCCTTCCTCGTTGCGCACCGCAATGTAGTGCCATTTCCCCATCGTCCCCTCCCTGCTGATGGTGTGCGACCGGGGACTTGAACCCCGAACCTTGGAATTAGAAGTTCCCTACTCTCTCCGTTGAGCTAGTCGCACATGGGTCGAGTGTGGCCCGCGTCACCCTTGCAGATAACAGCTTCACTGAAACGGGCAGTGATATGAACGATCCGGCATTCGGCTCAATGACCACACTCGGGAAGACCATGGGCCTACCGGAGGGTGGCGAAGGTGGCTGGGATCGAACCAGCGCTGACGCGGTTTTGGAGACCGCCGCTCTACCACTGAGCTACACCGACACTGGGGGCGGGGGCAGGATTTGAACCTGCGATCTTCAGCTTATGAGGCTGACGAGGACGACCGAACTCCTCCACCCCGACACGTTGTAAGCGGGGAAAGGGGGCTGCTTGGAGGTCCCCCTTTCCCCTGACCGGATACGGATGTGCCGCCGTGGCCGGTTTAGCTGGGGAGAGGGATCGCACCGCTGAGACCTCCTCTCCCCTCCGACGCCAAGAGGGGGTTGATGCCTCTCGTGTCGGGTCTCTTCATCCAACTTCACGTCCCCGGTTCAGGCTCATCCGGCTTACAAGGTCCGGCCCTAGACCGCTGGTCTGGATGTCGTCTTGCCTTACTTCCAACTCGGCTGGTCTATGCCTTTTTCGAGAGGCTGACCTACCGCCAGTCAAGGCTGTTCAACTTCGCCCTTGGCTTGCCACTTTCCCTTCGATGGGTATTGGCCTGCCACCAGTCTGAACATGGCATCGTTCCTATTCGCCCTTCACTCCCTTGCTTTCTATAAAGGGGATGACCAGTCGGAACCGGCCTTCTCGTGTTTTCGTGTCGTCTTTGCTACGGAGGTCCTTGCAGGTGTATTCTGTCTAGTGCCCAACTTCGCCCTCGGTCAAGGGGATCAATGACAAACCCTCTCCGCCAGTCTGGGCATGGCGATGGTCAGGCTCCAACTTCCCCGACCAAGGTATCCCACATTCGTCCCCCGGCCCATCCTCTGCCATTGTCGGGATGGAGGGGACTAACCCATGCAGCAGTTCATTTCGGTATTCCTTCAGCGGCGTCTTGAACCATGCGGGACCCCTTTGCCCCAACCAAGAGGCGGGAAAGAAGTGCCAGAGAGGAGGAGGCCTCGCATGGTCTGGGATGACCCTACCCTACCCCGAAAGGGGTGTCAAGCCATTTCTTCTCTCAAATGCCCGTAGGTTCGCTCTCGCTACCTCTTCCTCCTCGATCAGCCCCCGGCCCGGCTTGCCTTTGCGCTGATACAGGGCGGTCTTGGCCCGGACATGCTTGCCATGCAGGAGCCGGTGCATCTCGGCCATTTCCGGGCTGATCTGGGGGGCGTCTGGCTGGTCAGTAGTATTCGACAGGCCGGTAATGCCTGTCTGTATCCTCGTCTTCATCGCTGTCTACCCTGATCCACCCGCCCTGTCTGAAACGTATGAGCGCCTGTGACACGCTGTCCACGTAGTCGTCGTGTTCCCCTGCCGGGAAGGCCGCGCATTCCTCGATGACCTCCTCCGCCCAGCGCCTTTCGGGTGCCCAGACGGAACCGGAGGAGAAAAGGTCAGAGATGGCGTTGACGCGGGCGATCTTGTCGTTGCCACGGGTCGGGGTGAACTCGGTCACCGGCAGCCCCATCTGCCTCAATTCAAAGATCAGCGGCGCACCGGAGGCCTTTTTCTCCACCACAAGCTGATCCGGCTCGAACTCGGCGAACTTTTCCCGTGCTTTCTGCTTCAGTTCCGGAAATTCGAGCTTCGCCTTGTAGGCGTCCAGCAGGATCACGTTCGGGCGGTCCCTGCCCTTGTCGTCAGGGTGGTAAAACACCCCCCATGTGGTGCAGGCGGAGTAGTCGGAGCGTTCCGTCTTCAGAAATGCGGTGTCCCATGACTGGATGATGGCCTCGCATTTCGGCGGCTTCTCCTTCGGCCATACTTTCCACCAGTCCCGCTTGATCAAGGCCCCCTCTTCGGCGGTGGGGGTCTGCATATACTGGGCATTCCACTTGGAGATCGGGATTTCGGCCTTTGTGGCCATCAATTCCCCGATGGGCCAGAACTCCGGCCAGAGCGGCACCCCGGACGGCAGCATGGCGGGCAGTTCGATGACCCTCCATTCGTCGGTTCCCCTGCGTTCCACGGCTTTTTTCAGGATTTGCCCGGTAAGATCGCGCTTCGACCAGCGGGTCATGATCAGGATGATGGCCCCACCGGGCTGCAAGCGCTGCCGGGGGCCGGAGGTATACCAGTCATAGACCCCATCGTAGATTTCGGGGTTGAACTCGGCGAGTTTCGCCTCCTGTTCCGAGTGCGGATCGTCGATGACGAACACATCCGCGCCCTTCCCGGTCACTGTGCCGCCCACACCGATGGCAAAATACTCGCCGCGCTTGCTGGTGGCCCATCTTCCGGCTGCTTTTGCGTCCGCTGCCAGTCGTGTGCCGGGGAAAATCCGCTGGTAGTCCTCGGTTTCGATCAGGTTCTTGACCTTCCGCCCGAAGCCGATGGCCAATTCGCCCGTGTTGGACGCCTGAATGATCTTTTTTTCGGGGAATTTCCCCATGAACCACGCCGGAAACAGGAAACTGCCGAACTCTGACTTGGTATGCCGGGGTGGCATGTTGATGATCAGGCGTTTCAGGCGACCTGCGGCGATGTCCTCGAAGGCTTCCGCCATGATCTTGTGGTGCTTGCCCGCGATGAAGGCTGGCCACATCTCCCGAACGAAGGTCAGGAAGTCGGTTTTCGCCTCTCTCTGGGTCCGGAGGGTATCCAGCGCCTCAAGATCGTCCAGAAGCTGCCTGCGTTCCTCTGGTGGAAGACCCTTGAGCTTTGCCAGCAGATCAATGTCCAAGGTCTTTTTCCTGAAGGGGCGGGGTCTGGCGAGGGAGGAGAGACACCAGACCCCAAGTTCAAGGAGGAACCGCACGAAGATGGCTCTCGTGCCGTGCTGTTCTGCCATGGTTCGGATCACGACGCAAGATTTGTTCCATGGAACTTTTCTCACGAACCTCGTCAGAGGGAACTTGGCACGGTTCTTGCTTCTCACGTGCGCGCGCAGGTTATCTCTGATACACGCGCGCGGTTTAGTGATTACTGTAACCACTGTGTCACGTATCTTACAGTATCACTCTTACAATACTCACGTATTCTTACAGTATCACATCTTAAAGTAAGGATTACATACCTTAAGTAAGGATTAAGTAAAAAAAAGAAGAAGTGTCTTACAGTGTCACGTATTCTTACAGTGACCACTGTTCGGACACATACGTAGGGTATGTGTCCTTACCGCGCACACGCGCGAGGCACCCATCCCGAAGCTTCACGCATCTCGCTGCATTTCTTCAGATTGAAGAAATCGAAGAAGAAAAGTTCTACGGAACTTTCTTGATGCCAAACCATGCTCACTGCGCTCACATGCTTCAGCATCAAGAAACTCCCGGCAGCGATAGGTCTGACAGGGCAGTTACCTTAGGTTACTGATGATCTGAAAACGACATGGATACCCCGTTTCTCGGGTATAGACCCGGTGTTTTCCGATACATCGTGTCGCTTTCAGACTATTTGTTCTGTAAGTATATGATATTATTTGGAAATGTGTTAGGTGATTGTTTTTGTGAAATATTTTGGTGGGCAACCGTCGGTAATACCATGCAACCCGCGTGGACTGGCCACCCTCACAGGGGGCGGTAGGGGGTAGGTGGGGGACCCCCGGCACCCCTTCTGCAGGGCGATAGGCCGTGCGCTTCGTCAGCGGCGTTTCTAGGGGCCATCTCTGTTCTGGGCACCCTACCCCTACCCCCACCCCATGATGGCGCTGTGCGCGCGTCTGACAGCCTCCTAGGGCATAGTCATTGGAACACCGAGGGGCAGGGGGGGTATTTTTCCGGGAGGCAGGGGGAGCTTACCCACTGATGCTGCACTGCCGCATGACATAATACGTCTTATGCGACAATGCACATTCAATGTTATCAATGGGTTAGCTCATCACCCCCATGGACACAGGGCACCAGACACAAGATGTGGTAGTCAGGTGGTCAGGAACCAGTCATCCCAAGGCGTCTCAGCCTGTCTGCAATAGCTGCCTCGATCTCCTCTTCCGTCCTGTCTCTCTTGTCGTCGATCTCCACCTTTTCTGTGAACAATCCCGCGACCTTAGCCAGAAGCTCGGCTGCCCTGATCTGTGAGGCATGGGTGTCTGCAGCGGCAGCCAACTTGCGGAGCGTCGTGAGCGCAAGTTCAGCGTCCGAAACCGCTGACATGAGGTGCTGTTCGGATTCTATCGTGTTTCCCTATTAACCTTAGCAATACGTACTCGTCAAGGT
>JASGKM010000020.1:0-67546 GCA_049840615.1 Pseudomonas sp. | reverse complement strand
TGTCCTCTACTGGTTCAGTTGCGTATTGCTCGCCGAATATCGGGAAACACGATAGAATCCGAACAGCACCTGGTGTCCAGCTTCTTCATGCCCATCACCGCCTGCAGCGTGCGGCTGGCCTTGGCCTTGTCGGAGTCGCAACCATGTCGCCGACGTGGCGCCGGCAGATCCAGGACACCCCGTAGCGATCCTTCAGCCAGCCGCAGATCTGCGCTTCCACCGGGCCCGCCAGCGCCAAGCTTGTCCCAGAAGTGGTGGATCTTCCTTCTGGCTGTCGCACATCACCTGCAGCGACAGCGCCTCAGTGAGAATTGAAGGCCGGGCCCCCGTACAGGGCGATGAAAGTATGGCCGTCGAGCTCGAACTCCACCGTCAGCACCGAGCCGGGCACGCCGCCATGGCGGTCCTTCTCGGCCTCGGGGTAGTAGGCGGTCTGCACGATCCGCGAGATGGGGGATATCACGGTATAATAACTCGGGCCGCTTTCCTCGGCCTTGCCGTCGAACCACAGGCAGGGGGTAACACGTTGCAGGCTGGACATGATGAATCTCCTGATTCTCGCGCGGTCGGCTTGACCGGCATGCAGCTTGGTCGCCTGGGCGACGACGCAATCGACAAGTCCAGGCGAACTTTCGCGCCTCACCGGACGACCGGTCGAGCGGCATGCCGAGCCCGTTACCCCAGGGGCCCTGCAAACGAAAATGGGCACCCAAAGGTGCCCTGCCATTCCCTTAGGATGGGTGGAGCGAAGCGATACCTATCTGTCCGTGCCTTGGGGGCGATGGGTATCGCTTCGCTCCACGCCATCCTACCAAGCATCGTTCGCCTCGCCCTGGAAATGGGAAAAAGGCACCCAAAGATGCCTCTTACGCAACATCCGACAAGATGGGTGGAGCGTAGCAATACCCATGCCGTCCATGCATCGGAATCAATGGGTATCGCTACGCTAACACGCCATCCTACGAACATCGCTCGCCCCCACTGTGCGAAGGTGGTAGCGCACCGAGCCGAATCAGCGCGCCACGGCCCTGGCCCGTGCCTGCATGCAGCTTCTTGTAGCTCGTCGATCAGGCGCTGGTGCCGGTCCAGGCCTTCCAGCTTCATGCTGGTGGGCGTCAGGCCGTAGAAGCGCACGCTGCCGTCCACCGAGCCCAGCACTGCATCCATGCGCTCGTCGCCGAACATGCGCCGGAAATTGACCTCGTAGTCGTCCAATTCCAGCTCGTCATCCAGCATGCACTTCCAGCACCACGTTCATGCACTGGTAGAACAGCCCGCGCTCGACCGTGTTGGTGTTGTATTGCAGGAAGGTCTCCACCAGTTCCTTGGCGTTCTTCGAAACTGCTTCAGCGGCCAGATGGATCAGCAGCTTCAGCTCCAGGATCGTCAACTGGCCCCAGACCGTGTTGTCGTCGAACTCGATGCCGATCAAGGTGACGATGTCGGTGTAGTCATCCAGCTCGCTGCTCTTCCAGGCGTTCGAGCAGGGCTGCCAGGCGGTCGTCATCCAGACGATGCAGGTTGAGGATGTCGTCGCGGAACAGCAGCGCCTTGTTGGTGTTGTCCCAGATCAGGTCTTCCACCGGATAGATTTCGGAATAGCCCGGCACCAGGATACGGCAGCCGGGCGCGCCCAGATGCTCGTACACCGCCATGTAGACTTCCTTGCCCATGGTCTTCGAGGATGCCGAACAGCGTCTGCGGCTTCCTGCGCATTGGAGTCGTCTGCCGCCTGCCCGGAGAAATCCCACTCCACGAAATCGAAATCGGCCTTGGCGCTGAAGAAGCGCCACGACACCACGCCGCTGGAATCGATGAAGTGCTCGACGAAGTTGTTCGGCTCGGTCACGGCATTGCTCTGGAAGGTCGGCTGCGGCAGATCGTTCAGGCCTTCAAAGCTGCGGCCCTGCAGCAATTCGGTCAGGCTGCGCTCCAGCGCCACTTCCAGGCTGGGATGCGCGCCGAAGGAGGCAAACACACCGCCGGTACGCGGGTTCATCAGGGTCACGCACATCACCGGGAACTCGCCGCCCATCGAGGCATCCTTGACCAGCACCGGGAAGCCCTGCTCCTCCAGGCCCTTGATGCCGGCGACGATGCCCGGATACTTGGCCAGCACCTCCTGCGGCACATCCGGCAGCGCCAGTTCGCCTTCGAGGATCTCGCGCTTCACCGCGCGCTCGAAGATCTCCGACAGGCACTGCACCTGCGCCTCGGCCAGGGTGTTGCCCGCGCTCATGCCGTTGCTGAGGAAGAGGTTCTCGATCAGGTTGGACGGGAAATACACCACTTCGCCATCGGACTGGCGCACGAACGGCAGCGAGCAGATGCCGCGCTTCGGTGTTGCCCGAGTTGGTGTCGTAGAGGTGCGAGCCGCGCAGCTCGCCCTCCGGGTTGTAGATCTCCAGGCAGTAATCGTCGAGGATTTCCTTGGGCAGCGGATCGCTCCGGCCCGGCTTGAACCATTTCTCATCGGGGTAATGCACGAAATCGGCATTGGCGATGTCTTCGCCCCAGAACTGGCCGTGGTAGAAGAAATTGCAGTTCAGGCGCTCGATGAACTCGCCCAGCGCGGAGGCCAGCGCGCTTTCCTTGGTCGCGCCCTTGCCGTTGGTGAAGCACATCGGCGAATGCGCGTCGCGGATATGCAGGGACCACACGTTCGGCACGATGTTGCGCCACGAGGCGATCTCGATCTTCATGCCCAGGCCGGCCATGATGCCGGACATGTTGGCGATGGTTTGTTCCAGCGGCAGGTCCTTGCCCAGAATGTAGGTGCTGGCTGTCGGTGGCCAGGCTGGGCATCAGCAGCGCCTGGGCGTCGGCATCGATGTTGTCCACTTGCCTCGATGACGAAGTCCGGGCCGGTCTGCACCACTTTCTTGACCGTGCAGCGATCGATCGAGCGCAGGATGCCCTGGCGGTCCTTGTCGGAAATATCGGCCGGCAGCTCGACCTGGATCTTGAAGATCTGGTTGTAGCGGTTTTCCGGGTCGACGATGTTGTTCTGCGACAGGCGGATGTTGTCGGTGGGGATGTCGCGCGTCTGGCAGTACAGCTTGACGAAGTAGGCCGCGCACAACGCCGAGGACGCCAGGAAATAGTCGAACGGACCCCGGTGCGCGAGCCGTCGCCCTTGTAGCGGATGGGCTGGTCGGCAATCACCGTGAAATCATCGAACTTGGCTTCCAGCCGCAGTTTATCGAGGAAGTTGACTTTGATTTCCATGCGGGCATTACCACGAAAAAGTAGAAAGCGAACTGGCCGGCATTATCCGGACAAAAGCGCCGCGGGGATATCCCGATATGCCCGGCGCCGGTCGGGAAGCCGGCACCCATGGCAGCTGCGCAATCGACGCACGGTCGAGCGCAGGCAGCCTGCGGCCCCAGCTTCGGGTAAGATGCGCCGCCTCAAGCGCCAGCTACCCCGTACAGAAGGAATCCACCGTGCTCACTTCCCAGGTCATCATCATCGGCGCCGGCGCCGCCGGGACTGATGTGCGCCATGAGCGCTCGCCGGCGCGCGGGCGGCAGGTCCTGCTGATCGACCACGCCAACAAGGCCGGCAAGAAGATCCTCATGTCCGGTGGCGGCCACTGCAACTTCACCAATATGTACTGCGAGCCGGTCAACTTCCTCTCGCACAACCCGCACTTCTGCAAGTCCGCGCTGGCGCGCTTTACCCAGTGGGACTTCATCGCCCTGGTGGCCAAACACGGCATGCCCTACCACGAGAAGAAACTCGGCCAGCTGTTCTGCGATAACAAGTCCAGCGACATCCTCGGTTTGCTGCTGGACGAGTGCGAACAGGCCGGCGTCGACCTGCGCCTGGATACCTCGGTCGAGCGAGATCGCCGCCACGACGAGGGCGGCTACCAACTGCAGACCAGCCTCGGCCCGGCGCCGTTGCGAGTCGCTGGTGATCGCCACCGGCGGCCTGTCCATCCCGACCCTGGGCGCCACCGGCTTCGGCTACCAGATCGCCCGCCAGTTCGGCCACAGCGTGCTGCCGACCCGCGCCGGCCTGGTGCCCTTCACGATCACCGATCCGCAGCTCAAGGCCCTGTGCACGGAGCTGTCCGGCACCTCGGTGGAGGACTGCCGGGTCAGTTGCAACGGCCAGAGCTTCGTCGAGAACATCCTGTTCACCCACCGCGGCCTCAGCGGCCCGGCGATCCTGCAGATCTCCTCCTACTGGCAGCCTGGCGACACCATCAGCATCGACCTGCTGCCGCGCATCGACCTGCCCGCCTGGCTCGTCGAGCAACAGCGCGAGCGCCCCAACAGCGAGCTGAAGACGCTGCTGGGCGAGCTGTTCACCAAGAAGATGGCCGGTCTGCTGGCCGAGCAGTGGTTCGTCTCCAAGCCCATGAAGCAGTACACGCCGGGCGAGCTCAAGGCCATCGCCGAGCGTCTGGGCGACTGGCAGCTGGTGCCGGCCGGCACCGAGGGCTACCGCACGGCGGAAGTCACCCTGGGCGGCGTGGATACCCGCGAGGTGTCGTCCAAGACCCTGGAGTCGCTGAAATCCCCCGGCCTGTACTTCGTCGGCGAAGTGCTGGACGTCACCGGCCACCTGGGCGGCTTCAACTTCCAGTGGGCCTGGGCCTCGGGCTACGCAGCGGCGCAATTCGTCTAGCGCCGGCAAACGGGCCGAGCGGCAGGCCCGGTCGTTCCACGTCAAGTGTGACGGTGGCGCGGCCCTAGACTGGGAAACAGACCCGGCCAGTCCGGCGCGGGTATCGAACCCGGAGCCGCCATGCCAACGCTCGCCAGCCGTACACTCGACACCGGACTCGACACCGGACTCGACACCGGCCTGGAACGCCAGGGTCGTATCGACCTCGCCTGCGCCTTCCGCTGGGCCGCGCGCCTGAACCTGCACGAAGCCATCGCCAACCACTTCAGCCTGGCGTTGTCCGCCGATGGCCGGGACTTCCTGATCAACCCCTACGGCCGGCACTTCTTGCAGATGCGCGCCAGCGACCTGCTGCGCCTGCACGCGGACGACCCCGAGGCGCTCAATCGCCCCGACGCGCCGGATATCACCGCCTGGGCGCTGCACGGCGCGCTGCACCGCAACAACCCGCAGGCGCGCTGCATCCTGCATGTGCACTCGAAGTACGCCACCGCCCTCGCCTGCCTGGCCGACTCACGCCTGCCGCCCATCGAGCAGAACAGCATGCGCTTCTTCGAACGCGTGGCCATCGACGAAGACTTCGACGGCATGGGCCTGGGCGACGAGGCCGAGCGCGTCAGCCGCCTGCTGGGCGACAAGCCGATCCTGCTGATGGGCAACCACGGCGTGCTGGTCGCGGCACCCAGCGTGCCTCAGGCCTTCGATGACCTGTACTACTTCGAGCGCGCCTGCGAGGTCTACCTCACCGCCCTGGCCACGGGCCGCCCGCTGCGCATCGCCGGCGACGAGGTGGCGCGCAAGACCATGCAGCAATGGCTGGAGTATCCGGACTTCGCCGAGCGGCATTTCTCGGCACTGCGGGAGATGTTGCTGGAAAGCGAACCCAATTTCGCGGGCTGACAGGCATCTGTAGGAGCGAGCTTGCTCGCTCCTACGAAAAGCCTTAGCGGTGCCAGCTATTACCGGTGCCTCATAGAACGTAGGGCGCATAACGCCACAGGCGTTATCCGCCGTGAATGGCGGATAACCCGTTCCGGGTTATTCGCCCTACGAGGTGCTGACGCCCCAAGTTGCAGACATGCGTGGGAGCGGACTCCGTCCGCGATCGGCCCCGCTTCGCGCCGGACACCATCGCGGACAAAGTCCGCTCCCACGAAAGCGCCATGACATCTCGAATGTGCAACGTCAGCTATCGCGCCCCAGCGGCCGGCGCATCACCGGTGCGGTATAGGTCTGGGTGCGGTCCGCGCTGGGCGGGCAGCCGAAATGTGCGCGGTAGGCGCGGGAGAAGTGCTCCAGCGAACCGAAGCCGGAGCTGGCCGCCACCTGCGCCACGCTCAGACGCGTCTGCTGCAGCAGGCTGTGCGCACGCCCCAGGCGCAGGACGATGTAGTACTTGAGCGGCGACAATCCCGTGTGTTGCTTGAACTGTCGCTCCAACTGACGGCGCGAGAGGCCGACGCGCTCGGCGATGGCATCGCACTCCAGCGGTTCCTCCAGCGCCTGCTCCATCAGCGCGATGGCGCGGCGCACCTTGCCACCGTGGGCATGCGCGTCGCTGTGCCGGCCCTGCAACTGGTGCGCGCCGGGCTCGCGGGTTTCGCCCAACAGCAGGTGCATGGCGATCTCCCGCGACAGATCGGCGTCCACCCGCTGGGCGATCCAGCCCAGCATCAGGTCGAGGATGGCGCTGGCTCCTGCGCAGGTCAGGCGCTGACGGTCGAGGGTGTAGAGCTGCGCGCTTGCCTGGACCTTCGGGTAACTCTCCTGGAAGCCCTGCAGGTTGTCCCAGTGCACCGCCGCCGGAAAACCATCAAGCACCCCGGCGGCGGCCAGCAGTTCGGTGCCGGTCTCGATGCCCGCCAGCGTGGTGCCGAACGCCGCCTGCCGACGCAGCCAGCTTTTCAGCGGACGATTGCGCGCATGCTTGTGCACGTCGAAGCTGGCGATGACGAAACAGGCATCCCAGCCGCGCTCCGGGTCGATGGCCTCGTGCACCACGCTGGTCAGGCCATTGCTGGCCGTGACCGGTTCACCGTCGAGCGACAGCAGCTGCCACTCGAACAGCGCCTCACCGCCCAGCCAGTTGGCAATGGCCAGCGGCTCCACAACCGCCGCCAAGCCCAGGCCGGGAAACGACGGCAACAGCAGCAGCCCCACCCGCAAGGGCTCGCGGCGAAACCGGGAAGGCGGTGCAACACTGGCCATCGACTCTCCTTAGCGTTGTTGGTACTGCCACTGCGGGTGCAACCATACCGGCACATTGGCCGCCGGCAGTGGAGGCATTCCCCGGATCATATCGCTGGCCTTCTCGGCGATCATCACCGTTGGCGCATTGGTGTTGCCGCTGACGATGCTCGGCATGATCGACGCATCCACCACCCGCAGCCCCAGCAGCCCATGTACGCGTAGCTGCGGATCGACCACCGCCTCGGGGTCGTTGGCCGGTCCCATCTTGCAGGTGCCACTGGCGTGGTAGCCGGTCTCGGTCACCCGGCGCGCCCAGGCATCCAGCTCGGCATCGCTGTGGGCCAGCGGACCGGGGGTCAGCTCTTCCCCTGCCAGACCGCGCATGGACGGTTGTCGCATCAACTCGCGCACCAGCCTCGCGCCGGCCCGCATGTCGGCGCGGTCCCGTTCGGTCTGCAGGTAATTGAAGAGAATGCGCGGCGCCTGCCGTGCCTCGGCACTGCGCAAGGTCACACTGCCCAGGCTGGTGGGGCGCATCAGGTCGATATGCACCTGGAAGGCATGGTCCGGCACCGGCGCCACGCTGCCCGGCTGCACCGCCAGCGGCATGAAGGTCAGTTGTAGATCGGGGTGTTCGACTCCCGCCCGCGAACGGATGAAGGCACCCGCCTCGAAATGGTTGCTCGCCGCCAGCCCATCGTGGTTGACGAACCAGCGGGCGCCGATCCACCACTTGCCCGGCGCACGGGTCCAGGGATAGATCGACACCGGTGCCTTGCACATGAATTGCACGACGCTATCCGGATGATCGTTCAACCGCCGGCCCACACCGGGCAGGTCGTGCTTAACCGCGATGCCCAACTGGCGCAGCTCGTCCGCCGGGCCGATGCCGGACAGCAACAGCAGGTGCGGCGAATTGATCGCCCCGGCGGTCAGCAGCACTTCGCGGCTCGCGCGGGCGATCAGCGTCTGGCCGTTCTGCTCGTACTCCACGCCCACTGCGCGATCACCCTCGAAGACCACACGCAGCGCCAGCGCCCCCGTGGCGACGGTGACATTGCCACGACCCAGCGCCTCGCTCAGGTACCCGCGTGACGTGCTCCAGCGCCGCCCCTGGCGCGTGGTGCGGTCCACCGGGCCGAATCCTTCCTGACGGTGACCGTTGAGATCGCTGCTGCGCCCGTAGCCGGCTTCCTCGCCGGCCGCGACGAAAGCTGCGCACAGCGGTGTGTCGATATCGCCCGGCGTGACATGCAGATGCCCCGCCGCGCCGTGGTAATCATCGGCGCCATTGGCGTGATTTTCCGAACGGATGAAATACGGCAGCACGCGCTGGTAGTCCCAGCCTTCGCAGCCCTGGGCCGCCCAGCCGTCGTAATCGCGGGCGTGGCCACGGATGTAGACCATGCCGTTGATCGACGACGACCCGCCCAGCGTACGCCCGCGGGGCGTGGCGATACGGCGGCCATCCAGGTACGGCTCCGGCTCGCTGCTGTAGCTCCAGTTGTAGCGGGTGCCGCCGACGACGATACCCACCGCCGAGGGCATGTCGATGGTCCAGCTTTCATCCGCCGGGCCCGCTTCCAGCAGCAGGATGCGCACGGCCGGATCGGCACCCAGGCGGTTGGCCAGCACGCAGCCAGCCGACCCCGCGCCGACGATGACGTAGTCGTAGTCCATGGCCATTCCTCAGCGCTGCGCGCCGTGGATGCCCTGGAACACCAGGCGATGGAAGTGATGCACCAGGTGCTCGCTCTCGTTGCTGCGCTCGGCGTCGATCATGTAGCGGCCCTGGTCGTAGCCCATGGAGTGCAGGCCCTTCTGCACGCTGATGTTCAGGGCGATGTCTTCGGGCCCCAACTCCTCGTTCATCCAGCGCATGCAGGCCTTGCTCACTTCGGCGGTCTGCTCGTTCGCCGAGTAGTAACCAAAGCGCAGCAGCGAGCGTTCGGCGTCCAGCGGGATCATGATGAAGGTGCCGAGGAACTCGGAGAACGGGAAGGTATAGAAGGTGTTGTTCGGCCACATCCCGATGTTGAAGAAACACTCGTCGGGGTTGAGGTCGCTGCGCAGCTTCACGCCGTAGGCTTCGCCGGCCTCAAGATTCGCCGGGGCGATGTAGGTCCACCAGTTGTCACGCTTGGTCAGTCGGTAGCCCTTGAAATCGATCAGCTTGGCGAGATCGATGTGACACGGCCCGGAGAGCTTGAAGTGATAGCCCTCGATGGAGTTGTCCATGATCACCTTCCAGTTGGCCGGGACGATGACGTCGGCCTCCTCGATCAGGCGCATGTCGGCCAGGTTCGGGAATACCCGGTGCATCTCCTCGTCCGCGCCGGGGAACAGCTCGGCCAGCGACGGCGCGCTTGGGTCGAGGTTGAAGTAGAGGAAGCCGCCCAATTCCTCCAGGCGTACCTGCGGAATGGCGAACGCTTCCTTGTCGAAGTTCTTGATCCGCTCGCAGCGCGGTGCACTGCGCAACGTGCCGTCCATCTCGTAGCACCAGGAGTGGTAGGCGCAGCGCACGATGCCCCCGGTGTTGCCGCGGCGCTCCTCCAGCAGGCGGTTGCCGCGGTGCTGGCAGACGTTATGGAAGGCACGGATATCCCCGGCGCGGCTGCGGGCGATGACGATGCTCTGATCGAACAGGTCGCAGACCACGTACTGGCCGATCTCGGCGAACTCGCTCAGGTGCCCGGCGACGTGCCAGGAGCGCAGGAAGATGTTGTCGCGTTCGGCTTTGAACAGCGCCTCGTCGAAGAAATAGCGCGACGGCAGGGTGAAGGCCTGCTCCGGGTCCTGGCGGTCCCAGCCGTCGATGGAAGTACGCGGTTTCAGGCTCTCGATGGACGACATGTTCGACTCTCCTCGGCTTCTTCTGGCGTGGCCGGCTCATGGTCCGGCGGCTCGGTTCGAGGACAAATCTAGGGGCACGCCTGCGGTGACTCTTGATGAAAAACGACAAGATTTACGGGGGTCTGATCAAGCGCCCTGCCTTCGAAGCAAAGCGTGAAGAGAAAACATCGAGCTTCCTGAAACGCTTGTTCGGAGCTCCCTCTCCCCAGCCCTGGCTGCGCGCCCCGCTCCGAAGGGAGAGGGAGCTGTTCGTGCCGGCTGACGTACCGGCATGAGTCTGCGCCGATCCAGTCCCCTCGCCCTTCAGGGAGAGGGTTAGGGAGAGGGCAGCAGGGGCACCGACACGAGACCATGACACCCATTGGCAGCAAACGAACGACGGCTGTCCGGATTCGCTCCCTCGCTCTCGTTGTCCGCGCAAGGCCACGGATTTCCAATGGAGCCGACCGCGATGCAACCCGCGCCGCGCCTTGCCAATCCACCCCTGGAGCCTGCCATGAGCCTCGATCTGAACGGTGTCAAAGTTCCCGACAGCAGCCTCGCCAAGGCCATCACCGAGATGGTCCGTGACAACGCCACCCCGCTGCTCTTCCACCACTCTTCCCGCGTCTATTACTGGGGCGCACTGACCGGCGCGCGCCAGGAGCTGAAGTTCGATGCCGAGCTGCTCTACGCCGGCGCGATGTTCCACGACATGGGCCTGATGCCGCGCTATTGCAGCCAGTGCGAGCGTTTCGAAGTGGACGGCGCCGATTGCGCGGCACAGTTCCTGCGCAGCCACGGCATCGCCGAGAGCGATATCGACACGGTGTGGACCGCCATCGCGCTGCACACCACGCCCGGCATCCCGCAGCACATGAAGCCGGAGATCGCCCTGGTCACTGCCGGGGTGGAAATGGACGTGCTGGGCATCGCCTACGAACAGTTCCCCGACGCCCAGCGTGACGCCGTGGTCGCCGCCCACCCGCGCGGCGGGCAGTTCAAGCAGGACATCCTGCAGGCCTTCTACGACGGCATCAAAGCCAAGCCGCAAACCACCTTCGGCAACGTCAAGGCCGACGTGCTGGAAATGAAGGACGGGGGCTTCGTGCGCGGCAACTTCTGCGAGGTGATCCTGAATTCCGATTGGGCCAGCTAAGGCTTCGCGGCCAGTGGCGTGCCTAGCACGCCGGGCTCGCCCAGCAGCTGCGTCAGCCACTGCATGAAGGCGCGTACCCGCTGCGGCAGCCGGCGATGGGCGTAAAGCAGGGAGATTTCCATGGGTGGCAGCGGGATGTGCTCCAACACCGGCACCAGCCGCCCCGCTTCCAGATCATCCAGCACGCCATGGATAGGCACCTGGATGATCCCCAGCCCGCCCATCGCCGCGCTTTCGTAGGCCTCGGCATTGTTCACCGACAGCGCGCCGCCCATCTCCACGTAGCGTACCTCACCATGGAACAGGTACTCGAACCCCGGCGGCCGCGCGCCCAGCACGTTGACGTAGTGGATCAGCTGGTGCCCGGCGAGGTCGTCGAGGGCTTGCGGCGTACCGTGCTCGGCGAGATAGGCCGGGCTGGCGCAAGTCACCTGGGGGAATTGCCCGAGCGTGCGCGCCACCACCGACGGGTCGTTCACCGCGCCCACCCGCACCACACAATCGAAACCCTCACGCACCAGATCGACACGACGGTCGGTGCAACTCACTTCCAGCTCCAGCGCCGGGTGCCGCGCGAGGAATTCGCCCAGCCGCGGCATCACCAGCTTGCGCGCCATGACCGTCGGCATGTCCACCCGCAGGCGACCGCCGAGGGCCTCGTCGTCCTGGCGGAACAGGCCCTGGAGTTCGTCGAGCTGGGCCAGCATGTCCTTGCTGCGCTCATAGAGCACCAGGCCGTCCTGGGTCGCGGTGACGCGGCGCGTAGTGCGTTGCAGCAGCCGCGTGCCGAGCAGTTCCTCGAGTGCCTGGATGTGCTCCGAAACCGTGGAACGCGGCAGGCCAAGCTGCTCGCCGGCCTGGGTGAAGCTGGCCAGCTCGGTGACGCGGACGAAGGTGCGCAGAAGGTCGGGACGGATCATGGGGTGATCTTCACTGTGAGGAATGCAGGCAAATTATTGTTCGGTCAGTTCGACCAGTATTTCCGATTTCAGACTGTTTATCACAACTAAATCGAACAATAAGCTTCTTCCCAAGCCCACCCGCTTTCCCCATCCAGACAGGAGCTTCGCCATGACCCGCAAGATCGCTCTCATCACCGGCGCCAGCCGCGGCCTTGGCCGCAACGCCGCCCTGCACCTCGCCGCCGCCGGCGTCGACATCATCGGTACCTATCGCAGCCAGGCCGAAGAAGCCCACGCCGTCGCTGCCGAGATCCAGCGGCACGGCGGCCGTGCAGTGATGCTGCAACTCGACGTGGCCGACAGCGCCGGTTTTGCCGCCTTCGCCGAGCAGATCCGTGCCACCCTCGGCGAGACGTTTGGCCGGCAGCACTTCGACTTCCTGGTGAACAACGCCGGCATCGGCCTCTACGCCAGCTTCGCCGAGACCAGCGAGGAGATGTTCGACCAGCTGATGAACATCCAGCTCAAGGGCCCGTTTTTCCTGACCCAGAAGCTGCTGCCGCTGATCGCCGATGGCGGACGCATCCTCAACGTATCCAGCGGCCTGACGCGCTTCTCGCTGCCCGGTTACGCGGCTTACGCGACCATGAAGGGCGCCATGGAAACCCTGACCAAGTACCAGGCCAAGGAGCTGGGCACGCGCGGCATCGCGGTGAACATCCTGGCTCCCGGCGCCATCGAGACCGATTTCGGCGGCGGCCGGGTGCGCGACAATGCCGAGCTGAACCAGCAGATCGCCGCCAACACCGCCCTGGGCCGCGTCGGCCTGCCGGACGACATCGGCGCGGTGATCGCTGCCCTGCTCTCCGAGGGTGGCCGCTGGATCAACGGCCAGCGCGTGGAGGCTTCGGGCGGCATGTTCCTCTGAGCCGCAGGGCCTGAGCTCAGGAGCAGGCAGCCAAGCCCATGTCCTGCACCAAATCCAACCTGTAGGAGCGGGCCATGCGCGCGATCGCGGGCATGGCCCGCTCCTACAGGGGAACTCCTCCACGGGCCTCAACGCTCATCGCGCCTGACCAGGACGAGCCATCGCTCCTTGCCCGCCCGGATCACCTGGAGCGCTCTACTCCGCGGATTTTCTCAATTTTCGCAATAAACATTTACCGCGAAAAAACCTGCAACAAATTGTTACGTCCTCTAGTCTGAAAACGCGCGTGGAAAAGACGAACCGCCGAAACCGGGCTTCCCCCCGTCGGCAAGCCGCCCCTCTGCAGGGCCGGTCGAGTTCGCAACCCCGCTCCGCTCACCGCCGAAGGCCGGGAGCGAACCCCACCCGTGAACTGATTGGCAAGCCTCCCGCATCGCCCTGCCCCCAGGGCCTGCCCGGTATTGCCTCAGGAGCCTAGATGACCGAACACCCCAAGGGCTTCACCCGGCGCCAGCTGCTGAAGTCCTCCGCCGCTTCCCTGGCCGTCGGCGCAGCCGCCAGCAGCCAGGCCGCCACCGTGATCGGCACGCCGAAATGGCTGCCCTTCGACCACAACGGCCCGCTGCATTACGACAGCCCCGGCTGGCAGTTCTTCACCGCCGAAGAAGCCGCCGAAGTGGAAGCCATCGTCGAACAGCTGATCCCTGCCGATGAACTGAGCGTCAGCGGCAAGGATGCCGGTTGCGCGGTGTTCATCGACCGCCAGCTGGTCAGCGACTACGGCGACTTCGGCCGCCTGTACATGAAAGGGCCGTTCACCCCCGGTACGCCGGCCCAGGCCGATCAGTCCCCGCTGGTTCCTCGCGAGCGCTACCGCATCGGCCTGGCCGCGCTGGGCCAGTACTGCCAGGGCCAGTTCCAGAAGAAATTCAGCGAGCTGCCCGGTGAGCAGCGTGACCAGGTACTCACCGACCTGGAAAAAGGCGCCATCAACCTCGAAGGCATCGACGCGAAGGCGTTCTTCCAGCAGGTGCTGGACAACACCATGGAAGGCTTCTTCGCCGACCCGATCTACGGCGGCAACCGCGACATGGTGTCGTGGAAGATGCTCGGCTTCCCCGGTGCGCGTTACGACTACCGCGACTACATCGGGCTGCACAACCAGAAGCTGAATCTCACGCCGATCTCGATCATCGGCAGCTCCGCCTGGACCAAGAAGGGTTAAGCGCACCATGGCCAAGAAACTACCTTCCACCGACGTCGTGGTTGTCGGGCTCGGCTGGGCGGGTTCGATCATCGCCCACGAACTGGCCGACGCCGGCCTCAACGTCATCGGCTTCGAGCGCGGCCCCTGGCGCGACACCGCCAGCGACTTCAACCTCGCCTCCGCCGCCGACGAGCTGCGCTACAACCGCCGTCAGGAACTGATGCTGCGCACCCGGCAGAACACCTGCACCATGCGCAACAAGGAGTCGGAGACCGCGCTGCCGATGCGCGTGTGGGGCTCCTTCCACCCCGGCAACGGCACCGGCGGTGCCGGCAACCACTGGGCCGGCATCACCTTCCGCTTCCAGCCCGAGGAATTCCGCCTCGCCAGCCACCTGAAGGAGCGCTATGGCAAGGAAGTACCCGCCGAGCTGACCCTGCAGGATTGGGGCACCACCTGGGAAGAAATGGAACCGCACTACGATGCCTTCGAACGTCTGGCCGGCGTTTCCGGCAAGGCCGGCAACCTGGGCGGCAGCATCGTCGACGGTGGCAACCCCTTCGAAGGCGCGCGCTCGCGCGAATATCCCAATCCGCCGACCGCCCAGACCTACGCCCCGACGCTGTTCGCCGAGGCCGCGCGCAACCTGGGTTACAAACCCTTCCCGGTGCCCTCCGCGCTGGCCTCACAGGGCTACACCAACCAGCTGGGCGTCACCATGGGGCCCTGCACCTTCTGTGGTTTCTGCACCAACTACGGTTGCGCCAACTACTCCAAGGCCAGCGCCATCGTCAGCGTGATGCCGGCACTGATCCGCAAGCCCAACTTCACCGCGCGGACCAACTCCGAGGTGCTCAAGGTGAACCTGGACAGCAGCGGCACCCGCGCCACCGGCATCACCTACGTCGACTCCAATGGCGAGACATTCGAACAACCGGCAGAGCTGGTGGTGGTCGCCGCCTTCATCTTCGAGAACGTGCGCCTGATGCTCCTCTCCGGCGTCGGCGAGCCCTACAACCCGATCAGCAACACCGGCACCACCGGGCGCAACTACGCCTACCAGACGGCCAACAGTGTGAAGCTGTTCTTCGCTGACAAGAACTTCAATCCCTTCATCGGCGGCGGTGCCATTGGCATGGGCATCGACGAGTTCAACAACGACAACTTCGACCACTCCGGCCTGGGCTTCGTCGGCGGCGGCAGCACCCGCGTCACCCCCATCGGCGCCGCGCCCATCGATTCGCGCCCGGTCCCGCCGGGTACACCGGCCTGGGGTTCGAAGTGGAAGAAGGCCACGGTGGAGAACTACCTGAGCACCATGTCCATCGGCTGCGAGGCCAGCAGCTACTCGACCCGCAACAACTACCTGTCGCTGGACCCCAATTACAGCGACCCGCACGGCCGGCCGCTGCTGCGCATCACCTTCGACTTCCCCGAGAACGACCTGAAGATGGCGCAGTACTGCACCAGCAAGGTGGCGGAAATCGCCAAGAGCATGAACCCGCGCGAGATGGTGCCAGCGCCGAGGAAAGGGCCATGGGCCAATACCTCCTACCAGTCCTCGCACATCGTCGGCGGCTTCATCATGGGCGCCGATCCAAAGAACAGCTCGGTGAACAAGCACCTGCAGGTCTGGGGCGTGCCCAACCTGTTCGTGGTCGGCTCCTCGGCCTTCCCGCAGAACCCCGGCTACAACCCCACCGGCACCGTCGGCGCACTGGCCTTCAAGGCCGCCGATGCGATCCGCCGGCTGTACCTGAAGCGCCCCGGGGAGATGATCAGCGTATGAAGACCCTCCTGAGTGTCGGCACCCTCGCCCTCCTGAGCCTCGGCGTGCAGTCCGCCTTCGCCGGAACCGGAGCGGACTCCTACAACCTGGTGGAAAAGGGCCGCTACCTCGCCGTGCTCGGCGACTGCACCGCGTGTCACACCGTGCCCGGCCAGGCGCCGTTCTCCGGTGGCGTGGCCATCGAGACACCGTTCGGCAAGCTGGTAGGCGCGAACATCACCCCCGACCCGGAAACCGGGCTGGGGCGCTGGAGCTTCGAGGACTTCCAGGCCGTCATGTCCACCGGACACAGCCGTGGCGGCAAGCGACTGTATGGCGCCATGCCGTTCACCGCCTACACCAAGGTGCGCCGCGAGGACAACCTGGCGCTCTGGGCCTACCTGCAGACCCTGCAGCCAGTGCGCAACCCGGTGGAAACCAACCAGTTGCCCTTCCCCTTCAGCGTGCGCACCAGCCTGATCGGCTGGAACTGGCTGAACTTCACCCAGGGCGAATTCGTGCCCAGCGCGGACAAGTCGGCGCAGTGGAACCGCGGCGCCTACCTGGTGGAAGGCCTGGGCCACTGCGGCACCTGCCACACACCGAAGAACCTGATTGGCGGTGACGACAACGACCACTTCCTCGCCGGCGCCAACCTGCAGGGCTGGGTCGCCCCGGACATCACCGCCAACCCGCACAGCGGCATTGGGCAGTGGAGCACCGAGGACCTCGTGCAGTACCTGAAGACGGGTGCCAACCGCTTCGACATCGCCTCCGGCCCCATGGCCGAAGCGGTGGAGAACTCCACCCAGCACTGGACCGACGAAGACCTGCTGGCCGTGGCGGTGTACCTCAAGGATGGCGCCGCGGGCAAAGCATCACCGGCGCCAGTGGCTGCCACCGATGCCGCGATGGTCACGGGCAAGGCGATCTATGCCGACCGTTGCTCGGCCTGCCACGTGAGTAGCGGCGCGGGTGTGAAGAACCTGTTCCCGACACTGGCTGCCGCCCCGCTGGTCAACAACGACGATCCGACCTCGCTGATCCGCGTGGTGCTGGCCGGCAGCCGCGCCGGTGGCACCGACGCCGCACCGACGACGCCGGCCATGCCTTCGTTCGCCTGGAACCTCAGCGACGACAACATTGCCGATGTACTGACCTACGTGCGCAATACCTGGGGGAATGCGGCGGCGCCAGTCACCGCCAGCCAGGTGGCGGACCTGCGCAAGGAGCTGGCCCAGTAGGTCGCAATGCGTGTGGGAGCGGACTCTGTCCGCGATGGGCAGCCGGCCGGCTCGGAGCTGTCGGATATCGATCGCGGACGGAGTCCGCTCCCACGCATCCTGTTGGTCCGCGCCGCTTCAATGCCCGGCGCGCGGGCGTGGTGCTCACTTCAGATGGCGCTCGGCAGCGATCTCCGGCAGGTCGGTGCGGCGCAGGTAGGTGAGCAGCGCCTCGTTGAGGTTCAGGCGGTCGTGGATGTTCTGCTCGGCGAGTATCTGCAGGCATTCGCGGCTCAGGGTCATCACCACGCCGTTCTTCTGCGCCCAGACGAACTCGCAGGACGGGCGAATACTGTCCTCGGCCACATCCATGCCGAAGGAATCCTCGCTGAAACGCACGATGTACTTGCCGGTCTTGAGGTTGAAGCCGACGAAGCCCGACAACCCGTCGGCGGCAGTGCAGATATCGCTGGAAGTGATGGCCATGATGGTGCCCCCTGGATTTTTCCTGTTATGGATTCGCACGCAGGAGGTCCCCGCTTCTACGAGCAGGTGAACGTCGGATTCTGACAGCCTTGCCGGCGCCTGCTCAGGGCCGGTTGTCGCACCCCGCACTGTTGCCGGGGCAACAGTTGGCCAGCAGCGTTGCGCCGTGCGGAACACCCACTGCTGTTACCGCCAAACACCAGCTTCTGATCCGCCGAGGATTTCCTTGTCTGGCACGGCTTTCGCTCTGCATACCCTGCGGCACCTTCGCCGCTGTGCAGCCCCGAGGAGCCCGAGCCATGAGCCAACAACCGATCCGCTTCGCCTACTGGGTCCCCAACGTCAGCGGCGGCCTGGTGGTCAGCAAGATCGAGCAGCGCACCCACTGGGACATCGATTACAACCGCGAGCTGGCGCGAATCGCCGAGAACGCCGGGTTCGACTATGCACTGACGCAGATCCGTTTCACCGCCGGGTACGGTGCCGAATACCAGCACGAGTCGGTAGCTTTCAGCCACGCCCTGTTGGGCGCCACCGAAAAGCTCAAGGTGATCGCCGCCATCCTCCCCGGCCCCTGGACACCTTCGCTGGCCGCCAAGCAACTGGCGACCATTGATCAGCTCACCGCCGGACGCATCGCGGTGAACATCGTGAGCGGCTGGTTCAAGGGCGAATTCCAGGCCATCGGCGAGCCCTGGCTGGAGCACGATGAGCGCTATCGCCGATCCGAGGAATTCATCCGCGCCCTGAAGGGCATCTGGACCCAGGACAACTTCACCTTCAAGGGCGACTTCTATCGCTTCCACGACTACAACCTGAAACCCAGGCCCCTCCAGCGCCCGCACCCGGAAATCTTCCAGGGCGGCAGCTCGCGGGCCGCCCGTGACATGGCTTCGCGCGTATCCGACTGGTACTTCACCAACGGCAACAGCGTGGAAGGGATCAAGGCCCAGGTGAACGACATCCGCGAGAAGGCCGCGTCCAACGGGCACTCGGTGAAGGTCGGGGTGAATGCTTTCGTCATCGCCCGCGACACCGAGGAGGAGGCCCGCGCGGTACTCGCCGAGATCATCGACAAGGCCGACCCGGAAGCGGTGAACGCCTTTGGCCACGCGGCGAAACAGGCCGGCGCGGCGTCACCGGAAGGCGAAGGCAACTGGGCGAAATCCACCTTCGAAGACCTGGTGCAGTACAACGACGGCTTCAAGACCAACCTGATCGGCACGCCGCAACAGATCGCCGAGCGCATCGTCGCGCTCAAGGCAGTGGGCGTGGACCTGGTGCTGGCGGGCTTCCTGCACTTCCAGGAAGAAGTGCGCTACTTCGGCGAGAAGGTGCTGCCGCTGGTGCGCGAACTGGAACAGAAGAAAGCACGGCAGACAGAAGCGGCCTGACTCGGGCGTCCCCTGTAGGAGCGGGCCATGCCCGCGATCGCGCGCATGGCGCGCTCCTACAGGGATGGAACTCAGGCGCCCTGGGTCAGGTGTTTTGCGATTGCCGTGCGCAGCGGCGGCAGGTTCTGCGCCAGGCGCAGGCCGGCATTGCGCAACAGGCGAACCGGCGGACGCGGGTCGGTGTACATGCCGACGATCAATCGAGTGGCCTGGTAAAGCGGCCAGGTCGCCAGGCGGTGAGCCATGGCGTAGCGGCGCAGCGGCCAGGTGCCGCCGATATCGCCGCCCCGGCGATGGGTCGCGAGGATTTCATTGGCCAGCCGCCGCTGGCTCTGCAGACCGAAGTTGAAGCCATGCGCGGTGACCGGGTGCATGCCGACGGCGGCGTCGCCGATCAGGGCGCTGCGCGGGCCGACGAAACGATCCGAGTACACCCCCACCAACGGGTAGCTGTGACGCGGACCGAGCAGCTCCATGCCGCCCAGACGGCGGTCGAAGCGACGTTCCATCTCACGGGCGAAGGCTTGCTCGTCCAGCTCCAGCAGCGGCGCCATCTCGCGCTGTGGCAAGGTCAGCACTACAGAGGAGCGGTCGCCATTGATCGGCAGCAACGCCAGGGTCTGGCCGTAGCCGAACCACTCCCAGGCGACGTTGTGGTGTGGTTTCTCGTGGGCCATGCGGCAGACCATCATGGTCTTGCCGAAGTCTTCCATGCTCGCACCGATCCCCAGCATGCGGCGAGTCTCGGAAAAGCGACTGTCGGCGGCGACCAGCAGGCGCGCATGGACGCGGCTGTCGTCGTCCAGGGTCAGCGCCACGCCATCCTGGCGGACCTGCAGCGAACGCAAGGCACGTCCGCACACCAGCGAGACATCCGCGCACTCATGCACCGCGTCGAAGGCGGCGCGGCGGATCATCTGGTTGGAGACGAAATACCCCAGCTGCTCGGCGCCGGCCTGCTCGGCCTCGATGCGCAGGGTGAACAGCGAAGGGCCATTGAGCACCTGGGCATCGCGCAGCGGCGAGACTTCCTCGGGATCGATCCGCGACCACATCCCCAGCCGCTGCAGTTCGGCGCGAGAGGCATGGGTCAGGGCGATCTCCCGGCCGTCCTCGGCGGGTTCGGACACGGCGGCCAGCGGCTGGCGGTCGATCAGCAGGATCGACAGGCCGTTGCCCGACAGCGAGCGGGCCAGGCAAAGCCCGGCGGGGCCGGCGCCGACGATGGCAATGTCCACGTGCATGGGTGACTCCTTTCGCTTGGGATGGGCGGTCCCGGAGTCTAGGCTGGCCACTGGCCGGTTTCGTTGCCGTGGATCAGTGGCTCGCCGCGAATACCTCCAAATAGACAGGCCCAAGCAGCAGGCCCTAGATCGACAGCCGCACGCCCCGCTGCGGGTCGATCACCGTGGCGCCCCGGCGCTTGTTCACCACCAGCTCGCCAATCTCGATCAGCCGCGTGCGCGTGACGTTGCGGCTCAGGCCCAGCAGGTTGGCGGTGTGCACCTGGTTGCAGTGGCAGAAGCGATAGGCCGCGCGCAGCAAGGCGTCTTCCACGCGGGCATGCAGGTTGCCGCCCTGCTCTTCGAACAGGCGCTGGAAGGCCTGCTGGAGAATCTGCTCGGCACCCAGGGATTCCAGGCGCGGTTCTTCGCTGCGTTCGATACGCAGGTTGGACAGGTGCAGGTCTTCGGCACGCACCACGCCGTCGCGGCAGATCAGCAGCGTGTGGTGGATGACGTTCTCCAGCTCGCGGATGTTCCCCGGCCAGGAATAGCTGCGCAGTTTCTGCGCGGCTTCCGCGCTCAGCTGGCTCTGGCCGTATCCCAGGCGCCGGCTGTACTCGGCGATGAAGTGGCGGGTCAGCGGCAGGATGTCGCCGGGCCGCTCGCGCAGCGGCGACAACTCCAGGCTGACGACATTGAGCCGGTAGTACAGGTCCTCGCGGAAGTGCCCGGCGTTGATCGCCTTCTCCAGCTGCACGTTGGTCGCCGCCAGCACCCGCACGTTGATCGGGATGCTCTTGCGCGAGCCCAGGCGCACCACCTCGCGCTCCTGCAGGACACGTAGCAGCTTGACCTGGATCGGCATCGGCAGGTCACCGATCTCGTCGAGGAACAGGGTGCCGCCGTCAGCCTCTTCGAACCAGCCGGCCTTGGCTGCCAGCGCACCGGTGAAGGCGCCCTTCTCGTGGCCGAACAGCTCGGCCTCGACCAGGGATTCGGAGAAGGCCCCGCAGTTCACTGCCACGAACGGCCCGCTGCGTCGTGCGCTGAGGTTGTGGATGTGCCGCGCCACCAGCTCCTTGCCAGTGCCGGTCTCGCCGATGATCAGCACGCTGGCCTCGCTGGGCGCGACCTGCTGCAGGTGGTCGAGCAGCGCCTGGGATTTCGGGTCCTCGAAAACCTGGGCCGTGGCGCGGATGGAAGTCGCCAGCGCGGGGGACTTGGGCAGGGTCAGCAGACCCTCGGGGGTGTTCGCGTTCATGAGTAGAAAGTCGGTTGCGGCAGTTGCTGGTCCAGCGCCCAGTCACCCAGCTCGCGGACCTTGTAGTCCACCGGGTCGTGCAGGGTCTGGGTGCGCAGGTTGCGCCAGTAGCGGTCGATGCGCAGCGCGGCGTGGGTAGAGCGCGCACCGGTGACCTCGAACAGGCGGTTGCAGATTTCCAGGCCGTTGCGCGTAGCAGCGACCTTGGCAGTGGCGATGGCCACGGCCAGCCGCCCGCGTTCGTCGGCATCCAGCGCAGCGCCCTTGCTCCAGGCTTCGTCGAGCAGTTGTGCGGCGCGACGGACCAGCAGGCGCGTGCTTTCCAGTCCGACCCAGAACTCGCCGTAATGCGCGAGCACGTAGGGGTCCTCGCCGACCGTGGCGGCACTGGAGCGGAACCACGGGCGGGCTTCCTTGAGTGTGTATTGCCGCGCTTCTTCGAAGGCGCCTTCGGCGATGCCGAGGAAGACGTGGGTGAAGATCAGCTGCGCGATCAGCGGGCGCAGGCAGGCGAACGGCGTACTCAGCGGGCCCGGATCGAGCAGCAGCTCGCTCTCTTCCACCCGCACGCGCTCGAAGGTGGCGCTGCCGCTGTCAGTCTGGCGCTGGCCCATGTTGTCCCAGTCGTGGGCCAGGCTGATGCCGCTGCGCGCAGTGGGGATGGCAGCGATCAGCAGCTTGCCGCCCTCGCCGTCGAGCGCCGAGGCAATGAGCATTTCCGAGTCCAGCGCGCCGGAGCAGAAGCTCTTGCGTCCGGAGAACTCGCGCCAGCCGGCGAAAGTGCGCGAAACGGTGCGGGTATCCAGCGGATTCAGCGCGTTGCCCCAGAACCATCGATTGCGCGCGGTCAGCTCGAACCACGGCTGCCACTGCTCCGGACGGGAGAACAGGCGCACGGTCGCCAGCATCAGGTGCTGGAAGCCAAACACGTGGGCGATGGAGCTGTCGACCACGGCAAACTGGCGGACGATGTCCAGCGTGGTGCTCCAGTCGGCGCCCAGGCCGCCGTACTCGGTGGGGATGATCAGCGACAGCAGGCCGCTCTGGCGCAGCGCGTCGCGCTCGGCCTTCGGCGTACCGCCACGGATGTCGCGCTCGGCGGCGGTTTCGGCGAAACCGGCGGCCAGGCGCTGGGCGATCTGCCCGGGTGTCTGTGCGTCGAGACGCGTATTGGCGTTCACGCTCGCTTCCTCTTCTATCGATTCGGGACGTGCCGGGCTCCTGCCCGGCACATCAGGGGGAACTCAACCGGCCTTGCGCCCAGGCAACACATCGTTGGCGATCATCTCGCCGAAGGGCCCGGTGAGATTGGTCACGCCGCGCCCGGCGAGGCTCGCATAGGGTTCGGGCAGCAGCGGGAAGACCAGCTCGGCAAAACGGTAGGCTTCTTCCAGGTGCGGGTAGCCGGAGAAGATGAAGCTGTCGATCCCCAGGTCCGCGTACTCCTTGATGCGCTCGGCGACCTGCTGTGGGTTGCCCACCAGCGCAGTACCGGCGCCGCCGCGCACCAGGCCGACACCGGCCCAGAGGTTGGGGTAGATCTCCAGCTGGTCACGGCGGCCGCCGTGCAGCGCGGCCATGCGCCGCTGGCCTTCGGAGTCGAAACGGGCGAAGGACTTCTGCGCGTTGGCGATGGTCTCGTCGGAGATGTTGGCGATCAGCTTGTCGGCGGCCTGCCAGGCTTCCTCGGCGGTCTCGCGGACGATCACGTGCAGGCGGATGCCGAACTTGACGGTGCGGCCCTGCTTCGCGGCTTTCTCGCGCACATCGGCAATCTTCTGCGCGACCGCTTGCGGCGGCTCGCCCCAGGTCAGGTAGACGTCCACCTGCTCGGCGGCCAGGTCGTGTGCCTCGGCGGAAGAGCCACCGAAGTACAGCGGCGGATAAGGCTTCTGGATCGGCGGATAGAGCGCCTTGGCGTTCTCCACCTGCAGGTGCTTGCCGTTGAAGTCCACGGATTCGCCCTGCAGTACACGGCGCCAGATACGCAGGAATTCATCGGTGACTTCATAGCGCTCGGCATGGCTGAGGTGGATACCATCGCCGCGGTTTTCATCCGGATCGCCGCCGGTGACCACGTTGATCAGCAGGCGTCCGCCGGACAGCCGGTCCAGGGTCGCGGCCATGCGCGCGGACACGGTCGGCGAGATGATCCCCGGACGGATCGCCACCAGGTAACGCAGGCGCTCGGTCAGCGGCGCCAGGGCCGAGGCGACGACCCAGGAATCCTCACAGGAACGGCCGGTGGGAATCAGCACGCCGTAGTAGCCGAGGGAATCGGCAGCCTGGGCGATCTGTTTCAGGTAGGGCAGCGACACCGGGCGCGCGCCCTCGCTGGTGCCGAGGAAGTGACCGTCGCCGTGGGTGGGCAGGAACCAGAACACGTTCATCGAGGGCTCCTCAGGCGGTCTTGCGCAGTTGCGGGCGGACGAACAGCGGCGCGGCGCGTTCGGCGGCCAGTTGGATGCGGGCGCGCAGGGTGTCGCTGGTGATCTGGTAGTTGGCGAAATCCGCCTCGCTGGCGTACACGCCGATGGGCAGCGTGATCGATTGGAAGAAACTGAACAGCGGGCGCAGCTGATGGTCGAGAACCAGTGCGTGGCGCTCACTGCCGCCGGTGGCGGCGAGCAGTACCGGGGTGTCGATCAGGGCGTTCATGTCCACCAGGTCGAACAGGTGCTTGAGCAGGCCCGGATAGGAGCCGCGGTAGACCGGCGAGGCAACCACCAGCAGGTCGGCGGTCTCGATCTCGCGCAGGGTGGCTTCCAGCTCGGCGGAGAGTTCCTGGCGCGACAGTGCGGCGCCCAGTGGGCGGGCGATGTCGGCCAGTTCGATGACGCGGACGTCTACCGGAAGCTGCTCGCCGAGGGCGTCGAGCACGGCCTGGGTGAGCACCAGGGTGCGCGAGGGGCGATAGGTGCCGCCGGAGACGGCGACCACTTTGATGGGGCTGGTCATGGGTTTTCCCTGTTGACTGTTGCGCTAGGTACAGAGGCCTAGAGCAAGGGGCGTACCAACCCCGAAAGGGCCGAAACAACAGGAAAATGTACGATTTCAGGGCACTTCAGCCGGTTTTCCCGGCGCTTCGTGTCACCGTGGCAACAGCGCTGCTGATCGACTGTTGCTCAGGCAACACCCAAGGCTCAGTGCGCGGCCATTTCGCGCAGGCCGTGGGAGATGTTCAATCCTTCCAGCTCGGCCACGTACTCGCCGGTAGTGAGCAGGCCGATACAGGGCGTGGCGCCACGCTGACGCAGCTGCCCGGCGGCCAGTTTGCGCGCCAAAGCCACCGCCGCCATGCAAGGGATGTTCGGGCCGTGGTCCTGTTGCGCGAGCATTTCCCAGCACAGCGCCAGGGGTTTGCCATCGCCATCGACGCCCTGCAGCTGGACGAACATGCCGCTGCGACCGTCTCCCAAGGGTTCCATCGCCACAGCGATACGGTGCAGGCTGGCTCCCAGGCGCGCGGCATCCTTCACCAGCCCGGCACGTACCAGCCAGGACAGGCCCCAGGTGCCGAACTGAGTGAGGCTCAGGCCAAGGCCTGCGGAAAAACGCACGTCCTGCACACCGGGGTAGCGTTGCGGGAACAGGTCGAGGTCCGGTACGTCGCAGTGGGCCAGCCAGCGTTGCCCCAAGGGAGCCGGAAAACGGTGGCGATTCAGCCCCTGCCAGCCATGCACGTCCTGCCAACGACCCTGGCGCCACTGGCGCAACGGCTTGCCACAGTAGCCCAGCACCGCGGACACCGTGGCCTGGCCGGGAATCTTCGCCGAGGAGCTGATGCCGTGGTGGATGCTGTCCAGACGCTGGAAGCGCGGCAGCAGATCGTCGATCACCGAGGCGGCCAGCGCAGGCACCGAACTGGCGCCGCTGCAAACCAGCACCCCGGCGCTGCGCGCGGCACGATCGAGTTCGTGGATGCCGCAGACGAACTGACGAGCGTCCGCCAAATCGATGTAATGCGCGCGGGCGCCAATGGCGGCGCGGGCGACGCGGTAGTCCTGCCCCTGGAAAGGGCCGGCGGTGGAGATCACCAGGTCGACTTTCAGGTCGTTGAGGCGGCCGGCCAGCGTCGGCTGGTTCATGTCCAGGCAAACCGCCTCGCCGCCTACCTGCGCGGCCAGCTCATTGGCGCGCCGCTGGTCGCGCCCGCCCACCAGCACGCGGATGCCGTCGATGCCGCTGAGGCGGCGCACGATCAGGCTGCCGAAGTTGCCGTAGCCGCCCAGCACCAACACGCGAAATTTCCGTTCCATTGCCACTGACCCTGTTGCTCCCTGACTGCTGCTGGCCGTGCCAGCTCCTTCATCCCGGCTTGGCGCCCCCGTGATGGGGCAGATTGTCCTCCAGCGGCCACCAGGTGGCGCGGGAGTCGACGTAGTAATGTGCTTCGAGCTTTGTCCGCACGGGCTCGTCGAGGGTTGCCGCCCGCACTCGCAAAGTTTCCGGCAGCGCATCTCGGGCGCTGTAGATCGGCGATCCGCAGGTGCGGCAGAACACGCGTTTCTTCTCTGGCGTAGCGCGGTACTCGGCCAGCTCGGACTCTCCGCTGAGCAGGCGGAACGCTGCGCGATCCACGGGAAGGTTGGTGGCGAACGGCCCGCCCTGCGCCTTGCGGCATTGGCCGCAATGGCAGACCTGGATTGGCGCCAGCTCGCCGCTGATCTCGTAGCGCACCGCGCCGCACAGACAACCGCCCGAATGCATCACCTGTTCTCCCGCCCGGTCTGACGAAGCGAAGGAGTCTAGATCAGGCTCGATGACCTGCACCACTGTACCGAGGGGTGGCCGTTCAGCTTTCGCGGCTGCCGTCTCACCGCATACGACCATGGCGGACGCCAGCGCACCTGTAGGGCGTATAACCCGGAACGGGTTATACGCCGGCGCGGCGGATAACGCCCTGGGCGTTATTCGCCCGACACAAACGGCTGGTCCTCGCTGCCCCAACCCAGCGGATAGAGCAACTCTTCCTTGTAGCCGGCCCACACCCGCACGGCCGCAGGGAAGCTCGCGTCCAGTTCGGCATCCCCGCTGTCTACCAGCAGCGGCCGGCCTTCGAGGGTGCCGAGCTTGCGCTTGGTGGCAATCACCCGCAGGCGCTCGATACCGATGGCGCGCAGCACGCGCGGGCTGATCTGCTGGTTGCCGCGTCCGAGGATGTGCCCCTGCCCGCCGATGGCGGTCACCAGCAGGAAGGCCGGATGCCCGTCCACCAGCTCGAACAGCTGCGCCTCGGTGACATCACGGGCGATCACTTCGCCGTTCTCGATCACGTCGACGCCCAGCAGCGTGGTGTCCAGGTGCAGGTCGGCAGCCAGCCCGTGCAAGGTCGAACCGGGCCCGAAGACGTAGCGAACGTCGTCTTCCCAGCTGTCCTCCAGCCAGGCGGCGAGATCGGCCAGCACCAGTTCCTCGGTCTCCATGCCGGCCTGCTTCACGTGCTGCATGAAGTGGCCTTCCTCGGGCACCGTCAGTTCAGCGTACCAGCGCGCGGCGACGCGCCCCTCGCGCAGCGCCGCTTCGTCGAGGTCGCGCACTTCGCCCTGGGTCAGGCGCACCAGCCCGCCATCGACCAGGCGCCGCGCCAGTTCTCCGGCGGCGCGCGGGCTGATGGCATAGACCCCGGAATGGATTTTCACCCCGGCTGGAATGCCCAGCACCGGCTGGCCTTCGCGGGCCACCTCGGCCACATCCCGCGCGGTGCCATCGCCGCCAGCAAAGAGAATCAGCGCCACGCCGGCCTCCTGCAACGCCTGCACGGCGTGACGGGTATCTGCCGCGCTGGTCTGCGCGTGCTCCAGTTCGCCCACCCGGCGATGGGCAAAGCCCATGTCCGTCAGCAGATCAGCCCCCATGGCGCCGGGGAAGGTAAGGAACTCCAGGCGCTCGCGCACCGCCACCAGGTGCTCCAGGGCAACCCGCGTGCGCTCCGCCGCCCGAGGTTCGGCGCCGCGCGCCAGAGCCAGCTCGGCAACGCCATCACTGCCCTTGAGCGCCGTCGGGCCGCCGATACCGGCCAGCGGATTGATGATCAGCCCTATGCGAATCCTGTCCATACTCATCCTCGAGGGAAACTTCTTCGAACCACCGGTGCAACGCCGGGTCGGACCAAGGAGCGGCAAATCCCGAACCACTATAACGACAAGCAAACGACCGGGGACCTCGCGATTGGCACGCAATCTGCGAGGGCATTACGGTCGTCTGTCTTCGGTGACGGTTCTTCGGCGCTGCCCTGCGCAGCCGCTGTCACCGGGGTTTCATCTGATCTGCCTAGACTGCAATGCACTGATGTAGAGGAGATTGGCCATGAGCCTGCAAACCCACCGTGAATCCACTCCCCGCCCCGCTCCGCGCAATCCGCAGCAACCGGTCGGCGGCTCGATCATCGATGCTCAGGGCCGTGAAGTCCCGATCACCGAAGACATGATCCAGCGCGCCTGCCAGGAACTGGACAAGACCTGCGAGCCGCCGCGCCGCTGAGCGCGCTCAAAGCGCGGCGACGCGTGCGTCTTACTCTCCGACCCGGTTGGCGCCCAGCGCGGTCAGCAGGCTTTCCAGGCGCGGCGAATCGCCCTGGATGTCTACCCACAACCCGGTGATCTCCCGGCGCGGCGGGTAGTGCTTGCGTAACGCGTCAAAGGCTGCCCGCCGGGCCTGAGTATCCCCTGCCAGGCTGCGGCGGAAATTGGCGTCGTCGCTGCGCGGGTCGTACACCGCACGGCAGAGCATCGCCAGCGCCCAATCCGGGTCGCATTCTTCCTTCAGGCTCAATTCGGCCAGCCATTGCGTGGGCAACAGATCGTCGAGGTCGACGGCCGGTGCGCTTTGCTGCCAGGCGCAGAAAGCCTCGTAGATCTGCGCCGTGCCGCGCAGCTTGCCGTCCAGGCTGTAGCCGGCGATATGCGGGGTAGCAATGCGGCAGAGTTCGGCCAGGCGCACGTTCACTTCCGGCTCGCCTTCCCAGACGTCCAGCGCGACATCGATGTCGGCGCCGGACTCCAGGTGGATGCGCAGCGCCGTGTTGTCGACCACGCCGCCGCGACTGGCGTTGATCAGCCAGGTGCCGGGGCGCAGCGCCTGGAGGCGCTGCGCGTCGATCAGGTGACGCGTCGGGTTTTCACCGTCGCGGGTCAGCGGTGTGTGCAGGCTGATGACGTCGCATTCGCGCAGTACTTCTTCCAGACTGCGGAAATCACCGCCTTCAGCGGCGGCACGCGGCGGGTCGCACACGCGCACGTCCCAACCCAGTCCGCGTAGCACATCCACCAGGCGGCCGCCCACCTGCCCTGCGCCGATTACGCCATAACGGCGCTCGGACAGCTTGGCGCCGTGCACTTCCGCCAGCGCCAACAGACTGCCCAGCACCCAGTCGACCACGCCGCGGGCGTTGCACCCCGGCGCGCTGGACCAGGCGATGCCCGCCTCGGCAAAGTAATCGAGGTCCAGATGATCGGTGCCGATGGTGCAGGTGCCGACGAACTTGACCCGACTGCCTTCGAGCAGCTCGCGGCTGACGTCCGTCACCGAACGCACCAGCAGCACTTCGGCATCGCCCAGGGCGGCACGGTCGATCCCGCGTCCGGGCAGACGGCGGATGTCGCCGTGGGCGCCGAAGAAGGCTTCGACCAGGGGAATGTTCTCATCGGCAAGGATACGCATGGGCAGGCTCCAGAAATCGGCACCGGTTACTTTACCAGCGCGGCGCAAAGCGTAGGGCGCATAACCTGGAACAGGTTATCCGCCGTCTCCCTTGCGGCGGATAACGCTGACGCGTTATCCGCCCTACATATGCAACCCTGCGCGCGGTCCCGCGCAAGACCGTAGGGCGCATAACCTGGAACAGGTTATCCGCCGTCTCCCTCGCGGCGGATAACGCTGCCGCGTTATGCGCCCTACATATGCAACCCTGCGCGCGGTCCCGCGCAGCGTGGTCGAGACTTCCTGACTGGCCCGTCAACCCTTAAACTGGTCGGCTTCCCGCCAATTCTTCTTGCCAAGGAAAGCCGTGACCAGCCTCACCCAGCCCGTCTCCCGCAGACGGCGCACCGCCACCGAACTCAAGGAACTGCTGACCCTCGCAGCCCCCATCATGATCGCCCAACTGGCCACCACCGCCATGGGCTTCGTCGATGCGGTGATGGCCGGCAGCGTGGGGCCGCGCGATCTGGCCGCAGTGGCGCTGGGCAACTCGATCTGGATTCCGGTATTCCTGCTGATGACCGGCACCCTGCTCGCCACCACCGCCAAGGTGGCCCAGCGCTACGGCGCTGGCGACCAGGCCGGCACCGGCCCACTGGTGCGCCAGGCGCTGTGGCTGGCGCTGCTGGTAGGCCCGCTGGCAGGCGCGACACTGTGGCTGCTGTCCGAGCCGATCCTGCGGGCGATGAAGGTCGAGGAAGCGCTGATCGAGCCCAGCTGCTTCTATTTGCGCGGCATCGCCTGCGGCCTGCCGGCGGTGGCGCTGTACCACGTGCTGCGCTGCTTCAGCGACGGCCTGGGGCGCACCCGGCCGAGCATGGTGCTGGGCATCTGCGGGCTGATGCTGAACATCCCCATCAACTACATGCTGATCTACGGCCATTTCGGCTTCCCGGCCCTGGGCGGCCCCGGCTGCGGCTGGGCAACCGGCTCGGTGATGTGGTTCATGCTGCTGGGCATGCTGGTGTGGGTGAACTGGGCCAAGGTCTACAAGCCCAGCGAACTGTTCCGCCACTGGGAGCTGCCGCAACCGAAGGTGATCGGCAGCCTGGTGGCGGTCGGCCTGCCCATCGGCATCGCGGTATTCGCCGAGTCCAGCATCTTCTCGGTGATCGCCCTGTTGATCGGTGAACTTGGCGAGAAAGTGGTGGCGGGCCATCAGGTGGCGCTGAACTTCAGTGCGCTAGTGTTCATGATCCCCTACTCGCTGGCCATGGCTGTGACCGTGCGAGTAGGACAGTCCCTCGGCGCCGGCGCACCGCGCGATGCGCGCTTCGCTGCCGGCGTGGGCATGGGAGCCGCGCTGGCGTACGCGTGCATTTCCGCCAGCGGCATGCTGCTGATGCGCGAACACATCGCCGGGCTCTATACCCAGGACCCGGAGGTACTGGCGCTGGCCGCCACGCTGCTGGTGTTCTCGGCGCTGTTCCAGTTCTCCGACGCCGTGCAGGTCACCGCCGCCGGCGCGCTGCGCGGCTACCAGGACACTCGCGCGACCATGATCATGACCCTGTTCGCCTACTGGGGCATCGGCCTGCCGGTCGGCTACAGCCTCGGCCTTGCCCACTGGCTGCAGGAGCCCACCGGCCCGCGCGGCCTGTGGGAAGGCCTGATCGTCGGCCTGACCTGCGCGGCAGTAATGCTGTGCATCCGCCTGTCGCGCAGCGCCAGGCGGCAGATCGTGCTGAAGGAAATGCGCGTGGCGGGATGACACCCCCGCACGTTAAAAAGCCGCCCTCGGGCGGCTTTTTCATTTGGGAATCCCACAGGAAAAACACTACGTAGGATGGCGTGGAGCGCAGCGATACCCATCCTACGAACAGCCCCTTTCGCGCTCAGTCGGTGACCAGCGCCGGCTTCGGCCGGCTGCTCAGCGTGGTGCCCACCGAGGCGACGATGATGGCGCCGATGGCGATCCACTGGTGCGACGTCAGTTGCTCGCCGAGGAACACCAGGCCGGACAGCGCGCCGAACGCCGGCTCGATGCTCATCAGGGTGCCGAAGGTGCGCGCCGGCAGACGGGTCAGGGCGACCATCTCGAGGGTATAGGGCAAGGCACTGGAGAGGATCGCCACGCCCAGCAAAGCCGGGAACAGGCTGACATCGAACAGCGCCATGCCACTGTGCGCGAGGCCGATCGGCGCCACGCAGACCGCCGCGATGCTGATGCCCAGCGCCGCACCCTGGGCGCCCAGGTCATTGCCGGCACGCTGGCCGAAGATGATATAGAGCCCCCAGCAGACACCCGCCCCCAGCGCCAGAGCGGCGCCCTTGGGATCGATGCCGTTGCCGAAGTCGGCGATGGGCAGCAGCAGGCCGAGGCCGACCACCGCGATGGCGATCCACAGGAAGTCGATGGGCTTGCGCGAATAGAACAGCGCCACCGCCAGCGGCCCGGTGAACTCCAGCGCCACGGCGACGCCCAGCGGGATGGTCTGCAGCGCCATATAGAAGGTCAGGTTCATCAGGCCCAGGGTCACGCCATAGATGAACAGCGGCTTGAGCGGCTTGCCGCGCAGCGAAGTACGCCACGGACGGAGAATCGCCAGCAGGAGGATGGCGGCGAAGATCAGACGCATGGAGGTCACGCCCTCGGCGCCGAGCACCGGGAACAGACTCTTGGCGACCGATGCGCCGGTCTGGATCGAGGCCATGGACACGATCAGGATGAGAATGGGGAAGGCAGTGGAAATAAAGCGAGAGCGAGGCATGATGCGGACCTGAACAGGCGTTGCAACGGTTGGGATTTCTTGGTTGACTGTTATGCGCAACATAATGCGCAAAAAGGCCAGAATGAGCAATATACTGCCCACTCCTTCCGAACGTCCCAGCGTCCTGGTGCACGTCGCCGATAACGTGAAGGCCCACCGTCGCAGCGCCGGCTTCAGCCAGGACGCGCTGGCCAAGGCCTCGGGCGTCAGCCGGCGGATGCTGGTTGGCATCGAGAGCGGCGACACCAATGTCAGCCTCGCCACCCTCGACCGCATCGCCGCCGCCCTGAAGGTCACCTTCGCCGACCTGGTTCGCCCACCCTCCACCGGCGGCCTGACCCGTGTCGACGCTGTAGCCTGGGGCGGCCAGCAGGCCGACAGCCGCGGCACCCTCCTCGCCAGCACCCCCGCGACCCGCCAGGCCGAGTTGTGGCATTGGTCCCTGGCACCCGGCGACCGCTACAACGCCGAGCCCGACGCCGAAGGCTGGTACGACATGGCCTACGTGATCGAAGGCCGACTGACCATCGTCCTCGCCGAGGAGACGGTGGAGGTCGAGGCCGGTGGCTTCCATGTGTTCAAGAGCAATCAGCCGTTTTCCTACCAGAACCATGGGGGTGTGCTGGTGCGGTTTGTGCGGAACGTCGTGAATTGAATTTCGCTGACGGACGCGCCTGTCGGCGCTGATCGCGGGCATGGCCCGCTCCTACAGATCGACTCCGGCCGTAGGAGCGGACTCTGTCCGCGATAGGCTCGCTGCTGCACCCGGCCGAACAGGGAGTTGGGCGAATCGATCGCGGACAGAGTCCGCTCCTACGACAGCAAGTACCCGCCGCTTTGGCTGCGGCTTTGGCTTCGAAGACTTCCAGAGAAATTTCCGCACGCGCCGACTGCCCCGTTCAGGAGGCCTCGTTGAAGCGGAGTTTCAGGGGTTGAGCGACATGGATGTCGCGAGAGCGGCGATGGGCCAGGGATGGCCCTTCGCCGCGGGCCCCTGAAACTTCGATTCAACGAGGGAATTTTTCGCCCCAAGCGAAAAACCGGATGTCCGGGGCAAGACCTTTGGTTACTTTGGGGCGTTTGCCAAAGTAACTCGCCCGAGGGAGCGAAACCCAATATTTCCGCGTACGCCGATGCGGCGCAGAAACACCCATCCCAACATAAAAAAGGCCCGCAACATGCGGGCCTTCCTCGCTCACACCAAACGTCAACTGCTTTGTGGCATCTCACCCCGCGCCAGGCGCGCGTTGATATCGGCGATCACCGTCGGCAGATCGACGATGGTGTCGATCAGGTAATGCGGCCGCGAGCCCTCGAACATTTGCCCGATGCGGCGGCGCTCCTGTTCCAGCTTGTCCGCCGGCAGCGCCTTGAACTGCTCGTAAGTCAGGCCAAGAGCGTTACCCGAGCAGGTCAGCGCCACGGTCCACATGCCGGCGCTGCGACCCTCGAGGATACCCGGCCAGGTGTCGTCGACTTTCACGCAAGCGGCGACGTCATTGATCCCCAGGGCGATCACGTTGGCCAGTGCCTGCGCCGGGTGCGGTCGGCCGTTGGGCACTTCATCGGTGGCGACCACGTGGTCGGCAACGTAGCCGTTGGTCTTGGCCAGGGCGACGACCTTCTCCATCACCACTGCCGGATAACCGGAGCAGGAACCGACCTTCAACCCGCCTTGGCGCACGGCAGCGATGGCGTCCAGCGCGCCGGGAATCAGCGCCGAATGCTCGGCGATCTTCTCGATCTGCAGCGGCATGAAGCGCTCGTAGATGGCGGTGACGTCGTCGTCGCTCGGCACACGGCCGAACTTGGCCTTGTAGCGCTCGGCGATGGCCGGGATGTCGCACAGGGTGCGGATGTGGTCCCACTTGCCCATGCCCATCGGGCCACGGGCTTCTTCCAGGCTGACCTGCACGCCGAACTCGGCGAAGGCCTCGACGAAGATCTGGGTCGGCGCGAAGGAGCCGAAGTCGACCACGGTGCCGGCCCAGTCGAGGATGACAGCTTGCAGTTGCTTGGGTTGTTCGTAGTTCATGGCGTTCAATCCTGTGAGAATTCGGGCGGGCGTCAGATTTCGAAGACTTCCATTTCCTTCAGCGTCTCGGCGATGGCCGCGACGGCAGCGCGCATGCCGCTGGCGTCAACCTGGCCGATGCAACCGACGCGGAAGGTTTCCACCTGGGTCAGCTTGCCCGGGTAGAGAATGAAGCCCTTCTCGCGCACCCGGTTGTAGAACTCGGTGAAGCTGTAGCGGGCGTCACTCGGGGCGTGGAAGGTGACGATGATCGGCGCCTGGATCTCGGCCGGCAGGAAGCTGCGGAACCCCAGTTCGGCCATCTCCGCCAGCAGAGTCTGGCAATTGTTTGCGTAACGCTGATGACGGGCCGCGAGACCGCCCTCTTCCTCGTACTGGCTCAGCGCTTCGTGCAGCGCGGCCACCACGTGGGTCGGCGGAGTGAAGCGCCATTGGCCGGTCTTGGCCATGTAGGCGTGCTGGTCCTGCAGGTCCATGGACAGCGAGTGGCAGTTGCCGGCGCTGGCGTTCAGCGCGGTGCTGCGGGCGAAGACGAAGCCCATGCCCGGCACGCCTTCCAGGCATTTGCCGGAAGCGGCGATCAGCGCATCGAAGGGAATGTGGCGGGCGTCGATGTCCAGCGCGCCGAAGGAACTCATGGCATCGATGATCAGGCGCTTGCCGTGGGCCTCGATGACCTTGGCGATCTCCGCCAGCGGATTGAGGATGCCGGTGCTGGTCTCGCAGTGGATCAGCGCGACGTGGGTGACGCTGGGGTCTTCAGTGAGCAGGCGGTCGACGTCGGCGGCGGTGGTCGGCACGTCTTCCTCGGTTTCGAAGGTGCTGAATTCGCGGCCGATCACCTGGCAGATCTTCGCCAGACGCTTGCCGTAAGCGCCGTTGATCAGCACCAGCACCTTGCCGTCACGCGGCACCAGGGTGCCGATGGCGGCCTCCACCGAGAAGGTGCCGCTGCCTTGCAGCGGTACGCAGGTGTGGGTCGCTTCGCCATGGATGATCGCCAGCAGGCGTTTGCAGACGTCGGCGGTCAGGTCGTTGAAATCGCGATCCCACGAGCCCCAGTCGACCATCATGGCGCGACGGGTGCGGGGGGACGTGGTCAGCGGACCGGGAGTCAGCAGGATGGGGGCTCGCTCGGCAGTGCTCATGCTCGATTCCTCTTTCGTGGGAACGTCGTCAGGGCTGAATTCGGTTGGGCCGGGCGGGTTCGCCGTGGCCTGGGCATAACTTGCCGGCCGGGCAGATATCGTTCAAATTGTTTATCACGATGCACTGCATAAGCCGGACATATACCTCATGAACCTCTTCCAGCTCCGTGCCTTCGACGCCGTCGCCCGCGAACGCAGCTTCACCCGCGCCGCCGAGCGCCTGTTCATCAGCCAACCGGCGGTGACCGGGCATGTGAAGGCCTTGGAGGAGCACTACCAGGTCAACCTGTTCCGCCGCACCGCGCGTGGCGTGGAACTGACAGAAGATGGCGTACGCCTGTCGGCCATCAGTCGCACGCTGTTCGCCCTGGAGGAGGAAGCCGAAGCCATGCTCGATGCCAGCCGCGAACTGGTGACCGGGCGTATCGAAGTAGCCGCCGACGGCCCGCACCTGGTGATGCCGATGCTCGCCCGTTTGCGTGCACGCTACCCCGGCATCACCGTCAACCTGCGCCTGGGCAACGCGCAGGAAACCCTCGCCGCGCTGATGGACGAGCACGTCGACATCGCCGTGCTGACCGAGGTGGAGCCGCGCGCCGGACTGTTCCTGCGCGAGCTGGTGGAGTCGCGCATCTGCGCCCTGGTGCCGGCCAGCCATGCCTGGAGCGGGCACGCTGGCGAGCTGCCGCTGGGCGAACTGGACCAGCAGATCATGGTGCTGCGCGAGCCCGACTCCATTACCCGCCGGACCTTCGATGCGGCGTGCTCGACAGCCTCGGTGGAGCCTCGCGTGCTGCTGGAACTGGACAGCCGCGAAGCGGTGACTGAGGCGGTGGCGGCAGAGCTGGGAATCGGCATCGTGTCGTCGCTGGAAGTCAGCCCGGACCCGCGGGTGAAGGCAATTCCGCTGAGCGGCGATGGGCTGCTCAACCGCCACGCCATTGGCTGCCTGGAGCGGCGCCGGGGGTTGCGGGTGGTGAGTGCGTTTCTGGAGTTGGCGCAGGGCTGATGGTCATCGCCTGAATCGACTTTAAGAGCCTCGCGCCGATATCCCCTGTAGGGCGCATAACGCCTAGGGCGTTATCCGCCGTCCTGGCGGATAACCCGTTCCGGGTTATTCGCCCTACAGGTGCCGACGGAACCTTCGGATGGATGCGAACAGCCGCCCTACTCCTCTGGCGCAGAGCTGAGGCGCCTGTAGGAGCGCGCCCTGCGCGCGATCGCGGGCATGGCCCGCTCCTACAGGGGAATGCCGTGCTCGCCCTGCTCCACCGGCAAATCTTCCTTCACCAGATCGAGAAAGGTCGCCACGATCCGCCGCGTGCTCTGCTCCCGCAGGCACACCAATGTTTCGCTCATGCGCCAGTGGCAATCGAGGATCGGCAGCGCATGTACGCGCGCATCCGCTCCCAGTTCAGCGGCCGAAACCACGCCCACACCAATCCCCACTGCCACCGCTTCCAGCGACGCCTCTCGACCTTCCACCTCGATAGCCGGGCGGATGCGCAGGCCGGCGCGGGCCATTTCCGCTTCCAGCATCTGCCGGGTCACCGAGCCCTGCTCGCGCAATACCAGCGGCGTGTCGTCGAGGTCGGCCAGTTCGATGGATTCGCGCCCGGCCCAGGGATGGCTGCGGCCGACGAAGGCAACGATGGGATCGCTGCGCAAGGTGAAAGTCAGCAGGCGCTCGTCCTGCACCTCGCGCCCCAGCAACGCCAGGTCCGCCTGGTAGTCGAACAGGCGCTGCAGGGATTCATCGGTGTTGCCCGTCTCCAGCTTCACGCGGATGCCCGGATGGCGCTGGCAGAAGCGCGCGATCTGGGGCAACACGTGCACCGGTGCGTCCACCGCCAGGGTCAGGCTGCCGGTCTGCAGCGCGCTGGACTCCTGCAGCAGCTCCTGCGCCTCAGCCTCGATCACGAACAGCCGCTGGGTTACCGCCAGCAGGCGTTCGCCCAGTTCGGTCAGACGCACCGAACGCTTGTTGCGGTGGAACAGCAACACGCCGTAGCGCTCCTCCAGCTTGCGCACCTGGTCGGACACCGCCGGCTGGGTGAGGAACAGGCGCTCGGCGGCGCGGGTGAAGCTGCCGTGCACGGCAACGGCATGGAAGGCCTTGAGCTGAGCGTGGGAAACGGACATGGGCGGCCTCTGCGGGAAGGTTCTGACCGTCTTTCCGCCAGCCGACGGAAAGCGACTACAAGGTCATTCGCACGAAACACTAGCATCATGGCCCGTTGTCATACAAGCCCAGCTTATTTTTGAAATCTGATAAATCGATTTCAGTTATTTATTCGAAATTGTTTCCATCGCTCCACCGCCGCTTCCCGACACCCGCAAGGAACGGCGGTACAGAACAGCTGCAGCGATTCTGACCCGCACCGCAAAGACGGTGCGACGTGCTCCGAAAACAACAATAAAAAAGGCGTTACCCACTGACTGCCGGCACAGCACAACAACAACGAGGTCAGACCATGCTCAACCCTCACGGCATCGCATCGCCGCGCGCCTCCCTCGCCCGCTGGAAATGGCAGATCTTCGCCATCACCTGGCTGGCCTACGCGGCCTTCTACTTCACCCGCAAAGCCTTCTCGGTGGCCAAGCTCGGCATCGCCGAAGATCCCACCTTCCATCTCGACAAGATCGCGATGGCCAACCTCGACGCCATCTACCTCACGGCCTACGCAGTGGGCCAGTTCACCTGGGGCGTCTTCGCCGACCGCTACGGCCCGCGCGTGGTGGTGTTCGGCGGCCTGCTGATCTCCGCCGCTGCCGCGCTGGTCATGGGCAGCTTCGCCACCCTGCCGATATTCGCCACCTGCATGGTGGTCCAGGGCCTGGCGCAGTCCACCGGCTGGTCGGGGCTGTGCAAGAACATCGGCAGCTTCTTCGCCACCCATGAGCGCGGCCGAGTGCTCGGGCTGTGGAGCACCTGCTACGCCTTCGGCGGACTGGTCGCCTCGCCCTTCGCCGGCTGGTGGGCTTATGAAGTGTTCGGCACCTGGCATGCGGCGTTCTACTCCACCGCCGCCGTGGTCGGTGCGGTCGCCATCCTGTTCCTGCTGCTACAACGCAATCGTCCGCAGGACGTCGGCCTGCCGCCGGTGGAGGCCGATGTACAGCAACCCGAAGCGGTGAACTACGCCGGCTTCAAGCATGAGGGCGAGAACGGCAAGTCCCTGCGCATTCTCGGCAAGGTACTGCGCAATCGCACCGTGTTGACCCTGGGTCTTGCGTACTTCCTGCTCAAGCCGGCGCGCTACGCGATCCTGCTGTGGGGCCCGGTGATCGTCTACGAACGCATGCCGGGGCTGGGCAAGGTGGGCGCGGCGATCCTGCCGTCAGCCTTCGAGGTCGCCGGGCTGCTCGGTCCGATCCTGATCGGCTACGCCTCCGATCGCCTCTTCGGCGCACGGCGCATGCCGGCCTGCGTGATCAGCCTGCTCGGCCTGACGGTGTGCCTGGCGCTTTTCGTCCCGGCCATGCAGACCGGCAGCAGCCTGTTGGTGCTGGGCCTGCTGTTCATGATGGGCCTGACCCTGTACGGGCCGGACTCCATGATCAGCGGCTCCGCCGCCGTGGACTTCGGTACCGGCGAAGCGGCCGGCACGGCAGCGGGCTTCGTCAACGGCTGCGGCTCCATCGGTGCGATCCTCGGTGGCCTGCTGCCGGGCTACTTCGACACCTACACCGTGTTCATCGGCTTCACCGTCACCGCGCTGATCGCCGCCGGCATCCTGATCCCGCACTGGAACAGCCGCCCGGAAGCGACCAGCCAGGCACAGGCTGCCAACGGCGAACCTCGCCTGAACGCACGCCCCGTGCGCTCCTGAGTCCCGCTTACCCCTCACCGGCCGGCTGAGGGAATGGGCGAGGCGCCCTGCGCGCCTCGCCCTTTTCGTTTGCCCGTAGACAAGCGGAAGCACGGATGGGCTTGTGCCATCAGTTGCAGCTGAATAACATTGATTATCATTTGAAAATTATTCCTGCTGGACGCCCTTGTGAGCACTTCCAACCTCGACGCGGTCTTCCTGGCCCAGCGCCTGCCTTTGCTGCGCACGCTCATACGGATGGTGAAGAACCCGAGCATCGCCGAAGACCTGGTGCAGGAAACCTACCTGCGCGTCGCCCGCACCCTGCTCGAGCGCCGTATCGATCACCTGGAGCCCTTCCTCTTCCAGACCGGCCGCAACCTCGCGCTGGACCACCTGCGCCACCTGCGCATGCAGTCGCGGACCATGCTCGAGGACGTGCCTTTCGATGTGGTGCAGGCCGTGCCGGCGCCCGGTTCCAGCGCCGAGGACCAGTTGCACGCGGAGAAACTGCTCGAACGCCTGGGCGCCACCCTCGAAGAGCTCAGCGAGCGCCAGCAGCGCATCTTCATCCTCAGCCGCCTGCATGGCTGTGGCTACGCGGAGATCGCCGAGCAGCTCGATGTTTCGGCCAGCACGGTGCAGAAGGAACTGAAACTGATCATGGCGATCTGTGTCGGACTGGTCAGCCGCCTCGAGGAAACGGTATGACGGACTACCGCTCGCCGGCCGATTCGACAACAATGCGCGGCTCACCACCCCAGCACTGCCCCGAGGATCGCCCCTTGCCCCACGCCGCGCCACCCGACGACCAGCAGATGGCCGAAGCCCTCGACTGGTTGATCCTCGAGGACGACATGGACGCCGCCACCCGCGCGCGCTTCGATGCCTGGCTCGCCGCCAGCGAAGGCAACGCACGGGCGTACCAGCGGGTGCGCGATGCTTGGCAATCGCCACTGCTGCCGGTCGCTGCCGCTCGCCTGGAACGCAAGCGGGTGCAGACCAAGGTTCAGCCGCTGCGTCGCCAACGCCGCTTCTGGAAGCCCGTCGCCACGGCTGCTGCGCTGGTGCTCGCCATCGGTGTCGTGGTTCAGGGCGACCTGCTGACGCGCCTGCGCGCGGACCATCTCACCGCCGTGGGCGAACGGCAGAAAGTCCAGTTGGCCGATGGATCGAACGTGCTGCTCAACACCGACACCGCGTTCTCCAGCAAGGTCGATGACCAGCAGCGCGTTGCCCGCCTCTACCGCGGCGAGGCCTTCTTCGACGTTGCCCATGACCGCAGCCGCCCGTTCGAGGTGGAAGCCGGGCCGGTGCAGGTCACCGTGCGCGGCACGGCGTTCGCCGTGCGCTACCTGGGCAACGAGGCGGAAGTCAGCGTGCAGCGCGGCGAAGTGGACCTGCGAACGCGCCTGGACGACGCCCGCGTCAGCCTTGGCGCTGGCGACAGCATCCGCGTCGGCCCGCAGGGTTTCGGCGAACGCCAGCACGGCACCGAGGCCGAATCCCAGCTGGCCTGGGTGAAGGGCCGCATGGTGTTCGAGAACTGCCCGATGAGCCAGGTGTTGGCCGAGTTGCGCCGTTACTACCCCGGCTGGATCGTGAACACCAACGAGCGCCTGGAGAACGTCAGTGTCACCGGCAACTGGCGCCTGGACGACCCGCTGGGCGTGGCCCGCTCGCTGGCCCAGATCACCTCCGCCGAGCTGCACGAATACCCGAAACTGCTGATCCTCAACTGATAGTCCGCACCAGATAAAAATATTTTTACGCGATTCGAAAGGCTCGTTCGTTTAGTCAGAAGCCAATGCAATAGATTCGCATTTACGAATGCGAACAAAGACTGACTAAGAGAGCCCTTCGATGACCATTGCTTCTTCGCGTGCCCCTCTGCGCCGGCTGTCCGCGCCGGCCAGCATCTCGCTGCTCGCCCTGTCCATCGGCCTCGCCAGCCTGCCGGCCACTTCCGTCCTGGCGGCCGAAGCCAGCCAGACCCAGGCCGGCTACAGCTTCGACATCGCCCGCCAACCGCTGCCCCAAGCGCTGAACGCGTTCAGCGCAGTGACTGGCTGGCAAGTAGGTGTGGCCGGCGACCTGGCTGACGGCGTGGTATCTCCGGGCGTCAGCGGCCGCCTGCCGGCGGAGCGCGCGCTGAAGACGCTGCTCGGCGGCACCGGCCTCACCGTCCGCCAGCTCGGCCCGCGCAACGTGGTGCTGGAGCGCAACCTGTCCTCCGTTTCCGAGATGCAACCGCTCACCGTCACCGCCACCCGCCAGGCACAGAGCGTGACCTCGGTGCCGTCCACGGTGAACGTCGTCGGCCGCGAAGAGCTGGACCGCAAGAACGTCAACACCATCAAGGAACTGGTGCGCGACATGCCCGGCGTCTCCGTCGGCGGCACCGGCAACCGTGCCGGCATCACCGGCTACAACATCCGCGGCATCGACGGCGACCGCGTGCTGACGCAGGTCGATGGCGTCGAGATTCCCAACAGCTTCTTCAACGGCCCGTACGCGCAGACCGAGCGCAACTACGTCGACCCGGAGATCGTCAAGCGCGTTGAAATTCTCCGTGGCCCGGCCTCGGCCCTGTATGGCAGCAACGCCATCGGTGGCGCGGTGAGCTACTTCACCCTCGACCCGGACGACATCATCAAGGACGGCCAGGATGTCGGCGCGCGCCTGAAGACCGGCTACAGCTCCGCCGATGACAGCTGGCTGACCTCCGCCACCGTCGCCGGCCGCCTCGACACCTTCGACGGCCTGCTGCACCTGAGCCAACGCAACGGTCACGAGACCGAGTCCTACGGCAGCCACGGCGGCACCGGCCTGTCGCGCACCGAAGCCAACCCGGAAGACGTGCGCACCACCAACGTGCTGGCCAAGCTGGGCTGGAACTACGCCGAAGGCAGCCGCTTCGGCCTGGTCTACGAGAAGTACAAGGACGACGTCGATACCGACCAGAAGAGCGCCTACGGCGGCCCGTACTTCAACGGCGCACCGACCATCCCCGATTCCGTACTGCCCGGCGGCATGTACCAGTGGCGCACCGGCAACGACACCATCACCCGCGAGCGCTACGGCCTGGAACACCATATGCTGCTGGACAGTGCCGTGGCCGATCACCTGAAGTGGACCTTCAACTACCAGATCGCCAAGACCGACCAGAGCACCGACGAGTTCTACTACCCCATCACCCGCCAGATCCTGCGCACCCGCGAGACCCAGTACAAGGAACGCCAGTGGGTGCTCGACCTGCAGATGGACAAGGCCTTCGCCCTGGGCGACACCGACCACCTGCTGACCTACGGCACCACCCTCAAGCGCCAGAAAGTCACCGGCTACCGTGAAGGCGGCGCCACCTGCCTGGCCGTCAGCCGCACCTGCCCCACCATCGGCGGCCCAAGCACCGTGGCCAGCGACCAACTGGCGCGCAGCAGCGACTTTCCCGATCCGACCATCGACACCTATGCCCTCTTCGCCCAGGACGAGATCCGCTGGAACGACTGGACCTTCCTGCCCGGCCTGCGCTATGACCACACCCGCCTGAAGCCGCACGTCACCGACGAGTTCCTCAATACCGTCGACCAGAGCGGCGATGGCGAAGTGAGCAGCGAAAGCAAGACCTGGCACCAGCTCTCGCCCAAGCTCGGCGTGACCTACGCGTTCAACGACAACTACCTGTGGTACGGCCAGTACGCCCAGGGCTTCCGCACCCCGACCGCCAAGGCGCTGTACGGCCGCTTCGACAACCCCACCAGCGGCTACCGCGTGGAGCCCAACCCGGACCTGGACCCGGAACGCAGCCAGAGCTACGAGACCGGTCTGCGCGGCAACTTCGAGGAAGGTTCGTTCGACGTGGCGGTCTTCTATAACAAGTACCGCGACTTCATCAACGAAGACGCCATTACCCCCGGCTACGACGAGCCGACCTTCACCAGCAACAACATCAAGCACGCCATCATCAAGGGCGTTGAGGTGAAAGGCCGTCTGGAGCTGGGCGCCTTCGGCGCGCCGCAAGGCCTCTACACCAAGGGCTCGGTGGCCTACGCCTACGGCCGCAACAAGGACACCGGCGAGCCGATCAACAGCGTCAACCCGCTCACCGGCGTGTTCGGCCTGGGCTACGACGAGCAGGCTGGCCGCTACGGCGCCCTGCTCGACTGGACCCTGGTCAAGCGCAAGAACCGCGTGGACGACAGCCAGTTCAACGCCCCGGACGGCACCAGCAGCCAGTTCAAGACCCCGGGCTTCGGCATCCTCGACCTGACCGGCTACTACAAGCTGACCGACGACCTGACCCTCAACGCCGGCCTGTACAACCTCACCGACAAGAAGTACTGGCTGTGGGATGACGTGCGCGGCTACGACGGTGTCGGCGAAGCCTCGGTTCTGGCCCCGGCCAACCTCGATCGCCTGACCCAGCCGGGTCGCAACTTCGCGATCAACCTGGTGTGGGATATCTGATCCAGCCCACGTGTTCCCTGTAGGAGCGGGCCATGCCCGCGATTCGCGCGCATGGTGCGCTCCTACAGCGCGTAGGGCGCATAACCTGGAACAGGTTATCCGCCCTACAAATGCTGCCCCTCACCGTGAACAAACCGACAATCTTTACGCTTTCCCAACGCTGATTCGTCTCGTCTGTAAAGCCCTGTAATTTCAAGGAATTGGACATGACCACCCTGGAACTCCCCGCCCTGCGCTCGCAGCGTCTGAACGCGCTGACCCACGCCCCTCACGAGCGTCTCGACCACGCCGTGAAGGCCCGCGAGCCCTTCTCCAGCCGCGAGCGTTTCGCCCGTTTCGTGGTCGCCCAGTACCTGTTCCAGTCCGAGCTGCAGGCCCTGTACCAGGACGCCGAGCTGGGCAAGATCTTCCCTGACCTGCCCCAACGCTGCCGCGCCGAACAGGCCCGCCTGGACCTGGCCGACCTCGACACAGAAGTGCCCGCCCCGGTTGCCGGCGCCGTCGATAAACCGAGCCTGGCCCATGCCCTGGGTTGGCTGTTCGTTTCTGAAGGCTCCAAGCTCGGCGCTGCCTTCCTGATCAAGCGTGTCGCCGCGATGGGCCTGGACGAGAACACTGGCGCGCGCCACCTGGGCGAGCCCGAAGGCGGCCGTGCCGAGGGCTGGAAACGCTTCACCCGCACCCTCGACGCCCTGGAGCTGAGCAAGGCCGAAGAGCGCGAAGCCGAAGCCGGCGCCATCGCCGCTTTCGAACGCTTCTCCCACCTGCTGCAACACAGCTACGACAGTGCTCCCGCCGCCGTCTGACGCTCTCGAGCGCGCGCCTGCCGATGCGGCGCGCGCCAATCCCTTCGGTCCTGCGCGTTCGCGGCTGGCCCGACTGGCCTTTGCGTTGCTGGCGTACACCAGCCTCGGAGTGGGCATGGTGGGGTTGGTGGTGCCGGGGTTGCCGACCACCGAGTTCGTCCTGCTCGCCGCCTGGGCCGCCTCGAAGAGTTCGCCGCGACTGTCCGCCTGGCTGGAGAACCACCGGCTGTTCGGCCCCATCCTGCACAACTGGCGCAATGGCCGCGCCGTCGCCCGCCGCGCCAAGATCAGCGCCAGTCTGGCGATGCTCGCCGCCCTGGCGATCATGCTGATCACCCTGCCCCACGGCCTCTGGCTGTACGCGGTGATCCTCGGCATGGCGGTTGGCAATCTGTGGATCTGGTCGCGCCCGGACATGCCCAGGCCGTAGCCAGCGCGCGTTGGCGGACTTATGCTGAAAGTCCGATCCCGCACCTCTGCCACGAGCCATGAACCAGCCCACCAGTAAAGTCGATGCCGTCCTCGCCGAAGCCCAGCGCCGCCGCGAAACCAGCTACCGCGAAAAAGCCCTGAAGATGTACCCCTGGATCTGCGGTCGCTGCGCCCGCGAGTTCAGCGGCGTGCGCCTGCGCGAACTGACGGTCCATCACCGCGACCACAACCACGACAACAACCCCGAGGATGGCTCCAACTGGGAGCTGCTGTGCCTGTTCTGCCACGACAACGAACACCAGCGGCAGGTGGACCTGCATTACCAGAACAGCAACGACGCAGGCGCGAAGGGGCCGAAGGTCACCCACAAGGGACTGGCCGGACTGGCAGACCTGCTGAAGAAGAAGGACGACGGTCAGGCCTGAGTCCGAGGTACTCCCTGTAGGAGCGGGCCATGCCCGCGATTCGCGCGCATGGCGCGCTCCTACAGGTCAAGATCAGCGCAGGCCGGCGACGATCTCCAGCGAGCGCAGACGCAGCTCGTGGTCGTAGATGTCGCTGGTGAAGATGATCTCGTCCACGCCGGTCTGCTCCAGCAGGATTTCCAGGCGGCTGCGCACCTTTTCCGGACCGCCGATCACCGCCAGTCCGAAGAAATTGCCGACCGCATCCTGCTCATGGGGCAGCCACAGTCCGGCCATGCTCTTCACGGGAGGCTTCTGCTTCAGGCTGTCGCCACGGATCAGCGCCAGCACACGCTGGAAGGCGGTGGTCGCCAGGTATTCGGCTTCCTCGTCGGTCGGCGCGGCTACCAGCGGCACGCCAATCATGGCATAGGGCTTGTCGAGCACCGCCGAGGGCTGGAAGTTCTCGCGGTAGATGCGCAGCGCGTCGTGCAGGTAGCGCGGCGCGAAGTGCGAGGCGAAGGCGTAGGGCAAGCCCTTCTGCGCCGCCAGATGCGCGCTGAACAGGCTGGAGCCGAGCAGCCAGATCGGCACGTTGGTGCCCTCCCCGGAATCGCCAGCAGCGACTGCTGGGAACGGCGCGGGCCGAGGAGCATTTCCAGCTCGGCGACCTGCTCGGGGAAGTCTGCACCGTCGCCCAGTCGATCACGACGCAGCGCGCGCATGGTCGCCTGGTCGGCGCCGGGCGCGCGGCCCAGGCCCAGGTCGATGCGGCCGGGATAGAGGGTTTCCAGGGTACCGAAGTTCTCCGCCACCACCAGCGGCGGGTGGTTGGGCAACATCACCCCGCCGGAGCCGACGCGGATGCGCTCGGTCTTGCCGGCGATGTGGCCGATCAGCACGGCGGTGGCCGAACTGGCAATGCCATCCATGTTGTGGTGCTCCGCCAGCCAGTAGCGGGTAAAGCCCAGGTGCTCGACGTGACGGGCAACCGCGACGGCATTGTTCAGCGCCTCGGCGGCGGTGCCCTGGTCACGCACAGGGACCAGGTCGAGCATGGAGAAGGCAATATCTGACAGGGACTTCATAGGCACTCCGATTCGGGTCACACTGGCGTCGCCTGGCGCGGCGCCACGGACATGACTTTGAGCGTGACTTTATCGGCGCCCAGCGGGCCTGGCCACTCGTCGGGATCGATAGTATTCATGAGCGCCAGTAATACAGCCCATGACACAAGGATGTCCCATGGTTCGCAAGACTCTGCTCGGAACGCTCGCCTTCCTGCTCGTTGCCACCATCGTGGTGCAGGCCATCTATATCGACTATCTGAAGCGCCAGTACCGGGTCGACGTGCGCGGCTTCGCTCATCTGCACACCCTCGAAGTACTGCAGAAGACCCGCGAATTCGCCGACCTCAACCCCGTGACCCGCGACGGCTACCGGGCCCTGATCATTGCCCTGGCCATGGAGCAGAGCCAGTTGCAGCAATGGCAGGCGAAAAGTGGCTACGAACTGACCTACGCCCACAGGGCGTTGCTGTCACGCGTGGACGACTATCAGAGCCCGAAAGCGCCGCCACAGGGAGCCGAACTGTTAGCGAAATGACATGACCCTGTCACATCCCTCGCCCAGAATCACTCCCGTGCTGAAGGACCAGCGCCCCATCTCTACAGGCATCCGCCGCCAATCCTCCCCAGGCAACGGCGAATCCTGTGGCCTACAAAGCAAAAAGCCCGCATCCATGCGGGCTTTTTGCTTTGTCTTCGCCGGAAACGTCAGTCGCGGTTCTTCACCATTTCGAAGAGCTTCAGGCGGTCGCTGATTTCCTGCAGGGTGTGGCGGAACGGGTCGTGCTGTTCGCTGTGGGCCGGGTCGACGAAGTTCCACACGATCACCTCGCTGGAAGTCGGCAGCTCGTCGCCCTCGTCGGTGGACTTGTCGTACAGGTCGATCAGGTAATCGAAATGCTGGCCGCGGAATTCGTCGATGGACTTGCTGCGCAGACCTTCTACGGAAATTCCGGCGTGCTCCAGTACGTTGCGCGCGCGGGGGTCGATGGCGGTCGGGTGGATACCCGCACTGAAGGCTTCGAAGTGCTCTCCATCGGTGTGCCGCAGCAGTGCCTCGGCCATCGGCGAGCGGGCGTCATTGGCGACACAGACGAACAGGACTCGGCGTTTCTCGGTCATTGTTACCTCGTCACGGGGGCCGGCTATGCGCCCCTTATACGTCAGGTTTTATGACAGGGCCGTGTCAACACCATGAAGGCTCACAACACGATGTAGTCGCTGCGCTGCACGATGCCGCGGCTCTCGCCCTCCACCAGGTGTACGTAGCGCCCGCCGATCTGGTCGATGGCGATGCAGTCGTCGACGTCGATCACCGCGTCGGTGTGCGCCTTGTCCCAGCTGCGCGGCATGCGGCGCTTGGCGCGCACCTTGGCGTCCGCGGCATCCCGGGCCGCGACCAGCACGTACTGGTGCGCCTCGCCGAAACTGCCCAGCTCGTAGCCGCCCAGGTTGACGAAAAACAGCCGCTGCTCGCCCGGAGCCGGCATCGCCTCGCTGAACTCGACTCGGTAGGCCTCGACGCCGTCCACCTCCAGCCAGGAGTCGATGTGCAGGCCTTCCGGGCTGCCGAACCAGGCTTCGCGCAATTGCGCATAGGTGGACTTCAGGTTGTCGCCGATGACGAAGGCCACATCATGAACTTCGATCCGGGCACGCGGATGGCGTCCGCCCAGCATGACTACGAACAGCATTTCAGACCCTTCCCAGGTTTCAGACTGGCTCTGACAGATTCGTCATACAGCAGGTTCAATCTACTGGCGGATAAATGGCCATCCGCCAGTTAACCCGGCGGGTGGGCAATCGCTATATAGAAAGTTATATTCTGAAGCTTCGTTTCACTGCCCCGATGTTTTCCCATGTCCCAGACCGCGCCTACCCCGACGCGCCGCCGTCAACGTCCCGCCCTCAGCATCCGTGATCGCAACCGCCAGCTCATCCTGCTGGCCGCCGGCGAAGAATTCGCCGAGAAGGGTTTCGCCGCCGCCAAGACTCAGGACATCGCCAGCCGCGCCGACCTGCCCAAGTCCAACGTCTACTACTACTTCCAGAGCAAGGAGAACCTCTACCTGCGCCTGCTGGAGAACGTCGTGGATGCAGTCCTGGAGGCTTCAGCCCTGCTGCGCGAGTGCGACGACCCTGCCTGGGCGCTGCCCGCGCACATCCGCGCGCGGCTGCACATCGCCCGCCAGTGGCCGCACGCCTACAAGGTATTCGCCAGCGAGATGCTCCACGGTGCGCCGCATCTGCCGCCAGAATGGCTGCAGCGGCTGCGCGCGGAGTCGCGCCGCAACGTCGAGTGCATCGCCGCCTGGATCGACCGCGGCCTGCTCGCTGCGGTGGACCCGCAGCACCTGCTGCTGAGCATTTCCGCCGCCACCCGCACCTACGTCGATTTCGATTGGCAGATCGCGATGATCACCGGCAAGGCGCAGCCCTCCGCTGACGACTTCGAAGCAGCGGCAACGACCATCACCCGCCTCGTCCTGCGCGGCACCGAACCGGAGCCGGCCGCGCGCCTACGGCCCTTGCCGCTCTAGCGCGAGACGGCGTCTGCACTAAGCTGTGTGTGTCCGCGCGGCCTTGCACCGCGCTCGCACCCGTCCGGGAGACGCCATGAAACCGCTACTGATCGCTTCGTTGTTGCTGATCGCCGTGCAGCCTGCTGTTGCCGCCATCCCCATGCTCAACTACGACTGCCCGAACGATGTCCAGGTCCACACCGACGAGGGCGGGCCCATCTACATCAATGGCAAGGAAGCCAAGATCAAACAGAAGAACGACAAGTACATCGAGGCCAAGGGCGAAGGCGTAACCGTCTCCATCAGCCTCAATGACGACGGCAGCGCCACCGTTTCCTATACCGGGCCCAAAGGTGCAAACGGCATCTGTCAGCCTGCCGAGGGCGACTGATTCAGTTCTTCGGCGCGCGCCCCAGGCAGCGCTGATAGCGCTCGTCCACACGCTGGGCGAACCAGGCAGTGGTGAGTTGGCGGGTGATCTTCGGGCTGTGCAGCGTGATGCCCGGCAACATCGCCCGCGGCATCGGCTTGCCCGCGGAACGTTCGGCCAGCGCGAAGACCTTGGTGTAGAGCTCCGACTTGGTGAACTCCGGCTTGTCGCCCAGCTCCAGGTCGCGGCGGATTTCCCGCTCGCTCATGCCCAGTTTCGGCCCCAGGGTGCGCACCGCCTTCTCGGTGCTGCCGGCGTCATAGCTGCCGTAGAGGATCACGTCCCCGTCCAGCGCCAGGGTGATGCCGGTGAGATCCGCCACCACACGCTGGAACGCCGCGTTGCGGCTGGCGTACCAGCCGGCATTGAAGTCGGCGAAGCGGTAGAGCTGGCGCGGGTAGTTCACCGGGTAGCCCAGCAGGTGGGCGATGCCGAAGTACATGCCGCCACGGCGGCTGAACACCTCACGCCGGATACTGCCGTCCACCGGATACGGATAGCCTTCAGCATGGGCCTGGGCGAATTCGATGCTGACCTGCATCGGCCCACCGGTATGCACCGGATTGAAGCGGCCGAACAGTTGCTGGCCCAGCGGTACGCCGCCAATGAAATCATCGAAGATCGCGCTCAGTTCCCTCTCGGTCTTCGCACTGGCCAGGCGTTGGCTGTAGGTGCGGCCGTTGGGCGACTTCAGCGCCAGCGCGGTGTCGATGAGGAAACCCGGCACATGAACCTTGCTCGCCCGCCGGTCGATCTCGGCGCGGGCGATCTTGCCCAGCCCCGGCACAGAGGGGTCAGCCTTGAAGTTGGACTCCTGCTCGGTGATAGCCACCACCGAGCAGAGGTTCTCGGTGGTCGCCGGAATGCGCTGGGTGGTGAAGGCGACCTGGATGTCCTTCGCCCAGCCCTGGCGGTCGGAGGCGCCGGCAGGAATCAGCTTGGCCAGCGTGCCGCGCACCTCGTCCGGCGTCGGCTCCGGCACGCTCGGTGCGCGGGTTCCGCAGCCGGCCAGCGCCAGTAGCGCAGCCGCACCCAGCAGCTGAATGAATCGCGATGAAGGCCTTTTCAGGCTGAATGAATCTGCCGTCAGGGCAGCCGCAGTCATAGTCCGTTCCTTGCTTGAAGTCCGCCTACAGGACCGGTGCGCAACGGCACAGGTTCCCCGGCATTGTCAGGCAAGCACGGAATTCAGCGCCAGGCCAGGCGCCGCAGGTTCAGGCTCCAGCCGCGCTGCATGCCGGCGGCGGCCAACAGGATGGCGACCACGCCCAGCCATTGCAACGGGGTCAGGCGGTGGCCGAAGGCGAACCAGTCGACGAAGATCGCGGCGATCGGGTAGATGAACGACAGCGCACCGGTCAGCGCCGTCGGCAGCTTCTGGATCGCGCCATAGAGCAGCACGTACATGATGCCGGTGTGCACGATGCCCAGGGTCGCCAGGCTTGCCCAGGCGCTGGTGGCCTGCGGCAACGGCGACAGGTTGGCCCAGGGCGCCAGCAGCAGCACGCCAGTCACAGCCTGGATCAGTGCGATCAGGTGCGGCGGCACACCGGTCAGGCGCTTGATGATCAGCGCCGCCAGCGCATACAGGGCCGCCGCGCCGAGGGCCAGGGCGATGCCGCCCAGGTAGTCGCTACCCACCTGCCCCGCCTCGCCATGCGCGCTGACGATAGCCAGCATGCCGACGAAGGAAACGCCGAGCCAGGCGAGTTTTTGCGCAGTCACCTTCTCGCCGAGGAACAGTGCGCCCAACAACACCAGGAGGAACGGCTGCACGTTGTAGACCGCCGTGCCAATGGCGATGGATGCTCGCGAATAAGAGCCGAACAGCAGCACCCAGTTGCCTACGATGGCCGCGCCGCTTAACAGTGCCAGGCCGAAGGTGGTGCGGGTGAGGAAGCCGGGACGCAGGAAGCCCATCGCCGCGCAGATCACCAGGAGCGTCGCGGCACCGAACACACAGCGCCAGAACACCACGTCCAGCACCGGCTGGCCCGACACCACCACCAGCCAGCCGATGGTGCCGCAGATCAGCATGGCGCTGATCATCTCCAGGGTGCCGCGTTTGATTCCTTCGTTCATGGTCCACCTCCGCTTGTAGGTGACCAGTATGAACAGGCGGAATCGCGCATTCCATCGCCTGACACAGGCAAATCTCAGCTATCACCTTTACTATCAAGGCAACTACCCGACCTCACCTTTCGAGACCAAGATGACCGATGAAATCGACCAATTGCTGATCGCCGCACTGATGGAAGACTCGCGCCTTTCCCTCAAGGCCCTGGCGCAAGTCAGCGGCCTCAGCTCCCCCAGCGTTGCCGAGCGCCTGCGCAAGCTCGAGGAGCGGCAGGTGATTACCGGCTACACGGTGAACGTCGATCCGCGCGCCTTTGGCTACCAGTTGCAGGCCATCGTCCGGGTCCGCCCGCTGCCGGGAAAACTGCAGGAAGTGGAGAAGCAGATTCTGGCGATTCCCGAGTTCACCGAGTGCGACAAGGTCACCGGCGAAGACTGCTTCTATGCGCGGATGTGCGTGCGCTCCATGGAGCAGTTGGACGAGATCCTTGACCACCTCAACGGCTTCGCCGAGACCAACACCGCCATCGTCAAGAAGAGCCCGGTGAGGCGGCGCTTGCCGCCAATGGCGTGAAACGATTTCTGGGGGCAGGCGGCCTCGGTCCTACGAAAAGCGCAGTGGCATACCTGTAGGAGCGAGCTTGCTCGCGAACCCACGGCAGAAAGAGAAAAGGCCCCTTGCGGGGCCTTTGTCCTATCAGGGCGAACTCAGCGCGAAGCCTTGCGGCGCAGCGCCGACGGACTGAAGTTGGAGTCGTCCGGCGCCGGCTGACTGAAGTCGGCGGTGCCAGGCTCCTCGTTGTCCAGCCACTGGATGCTGTAACGGTGCGCCTGGAGGTCATGGAAGGTATCCAGCGCAGTCCACACCATCGGCTGCTCGTAGAAGCTCTTCAGGTACGCCAGCGACACACGCCACAGCTCACCACGGCCGTCGTACTGGTCCACCACGGCGGCGCCCCAGCTGTCCTCGTCAAGGTACAGGGTGCGACGCGAGTAGATGTGCCGCGCACCGGGCTTCAGCTTGCCATCCACCACCCACACGCGGTGGAGTTCGTAGCGGGTGTACTTGGGATTGACGTGGCCGGGCGTGAGCAGGTCCTTGTACTTAACCTCCGGGCTGGTGATCTGGTAGTTGTTGTAGGGAATGTAGATTTCCTTCTTGCCCACCAGGGTCCAGTCGTAGCGGTCCGGCGCACCGTTGTACATGTCGGTGTCGTCGGCGGTGCGCAGGCCATCGGAGTCTTCGATGGGGGTGTCGTAGGCCAGTGTCGGGGCGCGGCGCACGCGGCGCTGGCCGGGGTTGTAGCCCCAGGCCTGGCGCGGCTCCTTGACCTGGTCGAGGGTCTCCTGCACCAGTGCTCCGTTACCCGCCAGGCGGGCCGGGGCGGTGGTGAAGGTCATGTAGTAGAACATGGTGTTGCCGAGCTTTTCGAAGCTGCCCTTAGGGTCGTAGAAGCGGAACAGCGCCTCGTCCTGCGAGGTGACCAGCGCGTACGCGCCATTGCGCTGCACGCCGGCCTGGGACGAGCGCCGCACGATGTAGGTGCCCCGGTAGCGGGCGATGTGGTTCCACACCGCTTCCACGCCGCTTTGCGGGATCGGGAACGGCACGCCGCCGTAGGCATCGGAGAAGCCGTTGCCGCCTTCGACGAGCTTGGCGCTGGTCGCGTTCTTGTAGATGTTGTCGTAGATCCACTGCGGCGCCGAGCCGGTGCGGTGGGTCTCGTAGACCGGCATCTGGTAGGTATCCGGATAGGCGTTGAACAGCGCGATCTGCCCCGCCGTCAGATTCGCCTTGTACTGGTCGAGGTTGGCCTTGGTGATGACGAACTTGGGCTTCTCGCCGGCAAAGGGGTCGACGTGGTGTGCGCCCGGCCCCTTGTAGCCGGCGGGCGCCGAGGTCAGGCCGCCGCTCCAGGCTGGAATGCTGCCGGCGGCATTGCCGGCCTTTTCCGCGCCCATGGGTGTGAGGCTGCTTTTCAACTGGGCGGCCTGGTCGGCCGAAACCGCTGCACGCGCATCGGTGACGGCCAGAGCCGCCAGCGTGGCAAGGGCGATCAGGGAACTCTTCTTGTACATGGTTCTCTCCGGATCAGAACGAGTATTTCGCGGTGATCGAGACGTTGTCGCGGTCGCGCATGGAGTTGCTGGAGCCGGCGCCGTAGTAGTTGGTGTACTGGGTGCCGACCTCGAAGGTGTTCAGATAGCTGGCGTCGATACCGAGGGTGTAGGCCTTGCGGCCTTCGATGAAGTTGCCGGTGCGGTCGGAGTTGCCGCTGAAGTCCTCCTGGTAGACGGCGTAGGGCGAAAGCTTCACCCCAGCGTAGACGTCGTTCCAGCTGCCGGTGAGCAGCAGGGTGTAGCCGTAGCTGTCGCGGCTGATCTGCACGTCGTCGTCGTTGCCGCCGACGTAGGCCTTGTCCTGGGCGCCGACGAACTTGCGCTCAGTGCCGTCCCAGGCGGTGTACTTCAGGCTGCTGCCGCGAATGTGCTCGGAAGCGAGCTCCGCCACGCCGGTCATGGAGTCGAAGGTGAGGTGCGGGCCGAAGTTGTAGATGGTCGACAACGAGATGTTGTAGGTCTCGGCGCGCTCGTAGTTCTCGAACAGGCTGCCACGGCACAGCTGCTTGCCGGCCACTTCGGCGCAGGCCTGGCCAGCGGCGACATTGCCGTCGTAGAGGTTGGTCTGGCCCAGCACGCCCTGGGTCAGCAGGTCGCCGAGCAGGTCGTCGGTCGCCGAGATGCTGATGGGCATGTTCGGCCGGTAGGCGATCTCGCCGGACACCGAGGCATCGCCCAGGGTGGTGTTGAAGCTGAAGCCGTACATGCGGATGTCTTCGACATAATCACGACGGGCTTCGGCGTTGCTGGCCATGTCCAGCGTGGCCAGGCCCGGCACCGCTTCGCCCAGGCCCAGCGGACCGAGCAGGTTGTTCAGCGCATCGACGTCCACGCCCTGGTAGTTACGCAGATCGACAGCGACCTGCGGCTCCTTGGCGTGGTAGTTGACGAAGTAGAAGCCGAACTCGGTGGAGTTGAGCTCCTCGGCGATGTAGCGGAAAGCGACGCCGAACTGGCCGTCATCGCGGGCCTCGATGTCCTTGCCGACGTTGGCCACCTTGAAGGTGCCGGTATTCGGATCGAGGAAGGCATTGGGGCCATGGGGACCATTGCCGAGCAGACCGAGGGAAGCGACGGTCGGATAGCCGGCCAGGAGTTCCTTGATCAGCGGGTCGGTTTCGGTGGTGTAGGCGGTTTCGCCGCCGTCGCTGAACAGGTCAGTGTCGGAGAAGTAGGTGCCGACCGAGTCCAGGCGGGTTTCCTTCCACTTCCACTGGTAGAAGGCTTCCATGGACAGGTCGTCGGTGAGGCCAAGGTTGAAGCTCAACGCCTCCACCGGCACCAGCACTTCCTTGAGCTCCGAGCCCGGCAGGTGGAAGCGTGCGGCGTCCACCGGGTTGATGGTGTTGACCCCACCGCGATAGAACACGCCCTCGCCCCAGTTCAGCACCTGGCGACCGACGCGGCCGGTCAGCGGGTGCTCGGCGACGTCCCAGCTACCGGACAGGTAGGCATCCAGCAGCTCGGCCTTGCGCCCGGCGATGTGGCGGGTGTCGTCGGTGAAATGGTCGTCCTGCGGGTACGACTGACTGGGACGCTCCACGCCGTCGGTAGTGCTGTAGTAGTCGTTGCGCTTGTCCATGATCTGCGTGTCGTAATAGGCGGTGCCACGCATGAACAGGCCATAGTTCTGGTACTTGGCCGACAGGTCGGAGGTGAGCTTGAAGACCTGGGAAACCAGGCCGGTATCGAAGTTGCGGTTGCCGTCGTCGGCGTTGATGTCGCTGATGTTGTTCTTGTCGCGGCCCTGCACACGCCACATGGCACCGTAGGACAGCGTGCTGTCCAGCGAGCCGGTGATCTCGTTCTCGGCCAGCTTGAACTCCAGGGCCTGGGCCGACCCCGCCACCAACAGCGGCAAGAGTCCCATCAACGCCCCCGCCCGCCGCGGCGCCCAGAAAAGGGACGAACGCGCACCCAATCGACTGTTCATAGACAGCATTACCTCCATGGCCAAGATTTATCGCCCCGGTCGTTGCGGCCGGTGCTGTTCTTATTCGTTTCTCGGCTGCCGGTGGCCTCGGACAAGCCGGGCCACCGTGCAGTAACACTCCTGCCAGAGCGCTTGCGGGCGCTTTGGCCCCCCTCTCCTCTTCTGCTGCACGCCGGGAGTTGGGACTATCGTGCAGGCAAAGTAACAAACTGTTTCTCCCCTGCCAATGGAAAGGATGTAATCCGTGCCTTTCAGCAGACAAAGAAAAGCCCGGCACATGGCCGGGCTTCTTTCGTATAGCGAGCTCTTACCGGGATGTCTTCTCGCGAGACTTACTCGACGGTGAAGGTCTTCTCCGCCAGCAGGCGGTCGCCCTGGAACACCATGAAACGCCACTGGCCCTGCACCACCTCGTGGTTCTCGGTGAACTGGTAGGCCATCACGTCGGTGGGCGCGCCCACGACCAGCTTCTGTACGACTTCGAGCTTGTCGTGGCGCTGGCCGTCCGGGGTCACCACGCCGGGAGTGAAATACAGCAGGGTCAGCGGGGTATCGCCTTCCTGCTTGCCGCTGAGCTGGTAGCGCATACCGAACTTGGTGCCCAGCTTGGCCGGCACACGGGTGGTGGCCTCGATCTCCTGCTCACTGCGGGTAAGCACGCGCTCGCCCGGCTGGTAGTCCTTGTAGTTGCTGACGAAGACGCCGTACTCGACCGGGCCGTTGACGCGCACTTCGGCAAAGGCCGAGGAAGCGAAGGCGGAAGCCAGGGAGAGAGCCAGGACTGCTGGCAGGCGGGAAATGGACATGTCGCGCTCCTTGTTGGGGTCCGCGCGAGGCTATGACACCGCCGTGACAGCCTGATGACAGCTTGACGCCGTGCGGGTCGGCCGGGCGCCAAGCGTCTATCATGCGTGGATCGGATTACCGGACACCATCATGAGCGACAATCTGCTGACCATCCGCCCGCGCGCCGAAGACGTCGAGGGCGTGCCCATCCTGCGCCCCCTGCCCTCGGCACAGCGCCGCAGCGTCGGGCCTTTCGTGTTCTTCGACCACATGCTCGAAAGCCGCTTCGCGCCGGAGCACGGCATGGACATCCGCCAGCACCCGCACATCGGCCTGTCCACCCTCACCTACCTGTTCGAAGGCCAGGTTCAGCACAAGGACAGCCTCGGCTCGGACCAGCTCGTGCTGCCCGGCGACGTCAGCTGGATGACTGCCGGGCGTGGTGTCGCCCACGTCGAGCGGACTCCTGCCGACCTGCTGCACAGCGGCTCGCGCCTGCACGGCCTGCAAGTCTGGCTGGCGTTGCCGCGCGAGCTGGAAGGATGCGAGCCCAGCTACAGCCACCATGCCAGCGCCAGCCTGCCGGAAAGCGACAGCCTGGGCGTGCGCATCCGCATGATCGCCGGAACCGGCTTCTGCCTGGAGTCGCCGGTGCCGGTGCGTTCGAAGACGCTGTACGCCGACCTGCAACTGGCTGCCGGCGCGACTCTGGCAATCCCGGACGAACACCCCGAGCGCGCGCTATACCTGATCGAAGGCGAAGCGCTGCTGGACGATGAGACGCTGCCGCTGCAGCAACTGGTGGTACTGCCCGAAGGTGACACCTTCACCCTTTCCGCCTGTGGCGATTGCCATGCGGTGATCATCGGCGGCGACCCGCTCGACGGCCCCCGGCGGATGAACTGGAACTTCGTCGCCAGCGACCCCGAGCTGATCGACAGCGCCCGCGAGCGTTGGACCGCGCGCGACTGGCCGACGGTACCGGGCGAACTGGAGCGCATCGAGTTGCCGCGCTAGCCGAACAGAGACGCCGATCAGACATCGTCGCCGCGCTGTCGAAACCGGCGAATGCTTGAGGACTCGCGCAGCGGCTTGCCGCAGTATTGCGCGCCCCGAACCCTTGCCGACGGCAAGCCCGCTACTTCTCGGCCCAAGGAGTCCGTGATGGACCAGTCGACCGCCAATCGCCACACCAGCGCCCTCACCGTGCTGACCCTGCTGTTCTTCATGTGGGGCCTGATCACCTCGCTGAACGACATCCTCGTACCGCACCTCAAGGCGGTGTTCACGCTGTCCTATGTCCAGGCCTCTCTGGTGCAGTTCTGCTTCTTCGGCGCCTACTTCATCATGTCCTTCCCCTCCGGACGGCTGGTGGAAAAGCTCGGCTACAAGAGCGGCATCATCGTCGGCCTGGCCACCGCCGGGATCGGCTGCCTGCTGTTCTACCCGGCAGCCGGCGCGCAGTCCTACCCGTTCTTCCTCGCCGCGCTGTTCATCCTCGCCTCGGGCATCACCCTGCTGCAGGTCGCGGCCAACCCCTACGTGAACATACTCGGACCGGCGGCCACCGCCGCCAGCCGGCTGAACCTGACCCAGGCGTTCAACGCCCTGGGCACCACCGTCGGCCCGCTGGTCGGCTCGGTGACCATCCTTGCCATCGGCGCCGGCGCCGCCTCGCAGATCGGCAGCTCCGCCGCCAGCGAAGCGGATTCGGTGAAGACGCCCTACCTGGTGCTGGCCGGCCTGCTGTTCGCCATCGCCGTACTGATCGCCCTCTTCCGCCTGCCGAAGATCCACCACGGCGAACCCACCGACGGTGTGGCGGGACGCCAGTCGATCTTCGCCCACCGCCACCTGGTGTTCGGGGTCATCGCGATCTTCTGCTATGTCGGTGCCGAGGTCTCCATCGGCAGCTACCTGGTCAGCCTGATGGGCCAGCCGGACATCGCCGGGCTGCCAGCGGAGCAGGCCGGCAAGTACCTGTCGTTCTACTGGGGCGGCGCCATGGTCGGGCGCTTCATCGGCAGTGCGCTGATGCGCGCCATCGCGCCGAACCGCCTGCTGGCCTTCAACGCCGTGGCCATCGCCGTGCTGATCGGCATCGCGCTGAGCGTCGGCGGGCACGTGGCGATGTGGGCGCTGATCCTGATCGGCCTGTTCAACTCGATCATGTTCCCGACCATCTTCACCCTTGCCATGGAGGGCCTGGGCACGCTCACCGGCAAGGGCTCCGGCCTGCTGTGCATGGCCATCGTCGGCGGCGCGATTGTGCCGCTGGTGCAGGCGCTTCTTCGCCGATCCGCATCGGGCTGTTGCCCTCCTTCGCCGTGCCGCTGGTGTGCTACCTGTGCATCCATCTGGTTCCGGCGCACGCGGGCTACCGCGCCGACCAACCCGCCACGGCTCCCGCTGGGAGTGCCTGACACTTAACCCTGACGGGGCGCAGTACCTGCGCCCCTATCACCTGATTCCTACGGCCCTTTCGGCCTGCTCGCCCTAGCTGGCGTCAGGCTGCTCCCGAAGACTTCCTTCCTTTTCCCTGACACCCGGCCATGGCCAGGGTGTCGGGCATGACATTCTCTGGAAGGAGTCCCCCATGGCTGATCCCCTCTCGCTGATCGTCAACGGCCAGCCCTGGCGGCTTTGCCCGTGGCAACCGATACCCCCCTGCTGTACGTCCTGCGCAACGACCTGCAGCTCAACGGCCCCAAGTTCGGCTGCGGCCTGGGAGAGTGCGGCGCCTGCACCGTCCACCTCGATGGCGTCGCCACCCGATCCTGCATCACGCCGGTCTCCGCAGCCCTGGGACGCCAGGTCACCACCCTGGAAGGCCTCGGCACGCTTGATGCCCCGCACCCGGTCCAGCAAGCCTTCATCGACGAGCAGGCCGCGCAGTGCGGCTACTGCACCAACGGCATGGTCATGACCAGCGCCGCCCTGCTCGCCCGCAATCCCGAACGCGAGCGATGACGAGATTCGCCAGGAACTGGCCTACAACCTCTGCCGCTGCGGTACGCATATCGAAATCCTCAACGCCGTGCGCAAGGCTGCCGGCGAGAGCAGTGACGACGGACAGGGAGAATCCCGGCATGACCCCGCTCAACCGTCGCAACTTCCTCAAGGCCAGCGGGGTGCTGCTGGTCAAGTGTCCAGTTGCCGTTTCCGTCGTTTGCCCAGGGCACCGACTCCACGCTGCCACTGGATCAGGTCGACAGCTTCATCGCCATCGCCGCCAACGGCACCCATTACCGCGCTCTGTGGCCATGTCGATCTCGGCACCGGCATCCGCACCGCACTGAGCCAGATCGTCGCGGAAGAGCTGAATGTCGACCATCCGGCAGGTGACCCTGCTGCTGGGCGATACCCGCGTATACCCCCAACCAGGGTCCCACCATCGCCAGCTCGAGCATCCAGGTCAGCGCCATTCCACTGCGCCGTGCCGCGGCCGAAGCGCGTGAGTTCCTGATGCAGCGCGCAGCGCAGGCCCTGAAGATCGACGTCCGCCAACTCGACTGCGCCGACGGTGCCATCTTCGTCAAACACAAACCGGAGCGCCGCATCGGCTATGGCGAGTTGCTGCAAGGGCAACGCTTCGAGCTGAAGATCGATGCCAGCGCGCCGCTCAAACCGCACAGCGAGTACCAGGTGGTCGGTCATTCGGTGCCGCGCCTGGACATCCCGGCCAAGGTCACCGGAGGGCTGACCTTCGTACACGACATGCGCCTGCCGGGCATGCTCCACGGCCGCGTAGTGCGCCCGCCCTACACCGGTGCCGACGTCAACGCGCCCCTGGGCCGAAGCCGGTTGGAAGTCGACGAAGCATCCGTGGCCCACCTGCCCGGTTTCGTCCGGCTGGTGGTGATCGCTGACTTCATCGGCGTGGTGGCCGAGCGCGAGGAGCAGGCGATCCGCATCGCTCGGGCACTGAAGGTGCGCTGGAAAGGCTGGAACGACCTGCCGCCCCTGGGTCTCGACGACCTCGAGGCAACCCTGCGCGCGCACCCCAAGCAGCCGCGCACACTACAGGACGACGCGCAGATGGACGCCGTGCTCAGCCAGCTCGACCGTCCGCTGCAACGCACCTACGTCTGGCCCTATCACCAGCACGCCTCCATCGGTCCGTCCTGCGCACTCGCGCACGTCGAGGACGGCGTGATGAAGGTCTGGTCCGGCAGCCAGAATCCTCACGACCTGCGCGCCGATCTGGTGACACTGCTGGGCATGCAACCCGAGCAGGTCGAAGTCATCCGGATGGAGGCTTCCGGCTGCTACGGGCGCAACTGCGCCGACGACGTGGCCGCTGACGCCGCACTGCTCGCCCTGGCCGTTGGCCGTCCGGTGCGCGTGCAACTGATGCGCGAGCAGGAACAGGCTGGGAACCCAAGGGCTCGGCGCAACTGATCGATGTCCGTGGCGGGCTGGACAAGGACGGCAACGTGGCCGCCTACGATTTCGCCACCTGCTATCCCTCCACCAACGGCATCAACCTCGGCACTGCTGCTCACCTCACGGGTCGATGCGAAACCGCAGGTGACGCGGATGGGTGATCGCACCGCCGTGCCGCAGTACGCCTACCCGCACCTGCGCGTGGTGTGCAACGACGCAGCGCCCATCGTCCGGGCGCGTGGATGTGCGGGGTGTCGGCCTTGCCCAACGTCTTCGCCCACGAGTCCTATATCGACGAACTGGCGCAGATGGCCGCCGCCGACCCCATCGAGTTCCGCCTGCGCTACCTGCACGATGAGCGCGCGATTGCGCTCGATCAAGGCGCTGACGGCTTCCGCCCACTGGCAGCCACGCGTTTCACCCGGACCGCAGGCGCGCCAGGGCAACCTGCTGGTCGGCCGCGGCTTCGCCTACGCACGCTATTTCCACAGCGACTTCCCGGGGTTTGGTTCGGCCTGGGCCGCCTGGATAGTGGACGTCGAGGTCGAGCCGCACACCGGCGCGGTCCGCGTGACCGACGTCCACGTAGCGCAGGATTGCGGGCAGATGGTCAACCCCGACGGCGTGCGCCACCAGGTCCACGGCAACGTCATCCAGGCCACCAGCCGGGCGCTGATGGAGTACGCGACCTTCGACCGCAGCGGCGTCACCAGCCTCGAATGGGGCGGCTACCCGATCCTCGGATTCCCGCAGATACCGAAGATCACCGCGCTCCTGCTCGACCGCCCCGGCACCCCGCCGCTGGGAGCCGGCGAATCCACCTCGGTGCCCAGCGCCGCCGCCATCGCCAATGCGCTGCACGACGCCACCGGCGTGCGTTTCACTCACCCGCCGTTCACACCTGAGCGAGTTCGTGCCGCACTGCAGGAGAACCAATCCGCATGAAGAACCTCTCTCTGGCCGTTATCGGTGGGCTGGGCGCTCTCGTCGCAGTAGGCCTTGCCGTCGCCTGGCAACCGCGTATTGCGCCGATCGACCCACCTGACCCTGACAGCTTCAGTGTCGAATCCATCGCCCGCGGGCGGCAATTGGCAGCCCTGGGCGACTGCGCGGTCTGCCACACCCGCGACGGCGGCGCGCCGCTGACAGGCGGCCGCGCCATGGTGACGCCGTTCGGCACGCTCTATACGTCCAACCTCACCCCGGATCGCGAGACCGGTATCGGCGTCTGGTCCTTCGAAGCCTTCAAGCGGGCGATGCGCGAAGGCATCTCGCGCGAGGGCGACTACCTCTACCCGGCCTTCCCCTACACCGCCTTCACCCGCATCGGCGACGAAGACCTGCGCGACCTGTATGCCTACCTGATGAGCCGCACGGCCGTCGAGGCGAACACCCCGGAAGACCGCCTGCCGTTCCCCTACAACCAACGCCAGCTCATGGTGGGCTGGAACTTCCTGTTCTTCGACAAGGGCGCCTTCCAGCCAAAGCCACAGCGTGACGCTGCCTGGAATCGCGGCGCCTATCTGGTGGAAGGGCTGGGTCATTGCAGTGCCTGCCACTCACCTCGCAACGCTTTGGGTGCCGAACGTACCGGCAAGCAGCGCTTCGCCGGCGCGACCGTGGACGGCTGGCAGGTCCCGCCGCTCAATGGCGACGGAATAGGTCCCGGTGAGCCCATCCGTTTTCATCACACCCGTCATGCTTGTTCTGAAAAAATTTATCGAAAACTAAAATGATTTCATCACACCGCTTTCGGCCAGCTTTGGCCGTTCCCTCCTTCCTCAACCGGCGGCGCCCTTCTTCTTGCGCCTTGGCTGCTCTTCTCCTCGCTCCGGCTCTCGCCTTCGCGGCCACTTTCGACGTCTCCATTATCGACAACAAATTCATACCGGAGAACTTGGCCATTGCTCCCGGAGATACCGTCAAGTGGACGCAAAACGGCAGCACCGATCACACCGTTACTGCTGATAACGGCATCCTTTTCAATTCGGGTGAAATGAGACGGCCGCGACATTCAGCTACACGTTTCCTACTGCGGGCCGCTTTGGTTACTACTGCCAGTTACACGGCTCCCCGGGCTTGGACATGTTCGGCAGCATCCGCGTCGTGGATGCCGCGAACAACCACCCGCCGGCGACGCCCACGAACGTCTCCCCCGGCGCTGGAGCGACGAATATTTCTGTATCTCCCACGCTGACCGCCAGCGCCTTTTCCGACGAAGACAACGGTGACGTCCACGTGGCCAGTCAGTGGATCGTCCGCGACATTACCGCGAACACACAGGCTCTTGGACACCGGCGTGGACACGGCCAACAAGACCGGCATCAGTCTCGCCGACCTGACGAACGGGACAATCTACGGCTGGAAAGTCCGCTACAAGGACGATATCGGCGCGTGGAGCGCTTACTCCGCCGAAACCCAATTTACCACGGTCGCGCTCCCCACCGCACAAGGGAGCGGTCTCACCGCCTCCTACGCCAAGTATAGAGTAAGGACTAACCTCCCCACCACCGTCGTCTTCACGGGCGTGGACCCGACGGTGGACTTCGACTGGAAGACCGGGAAGCCAAACCGGGCAACCCCGGCGAACAACTTCTTCGTGCGTTGGGAGGGCAGCGTCCTTCCCCAATATTCCGAGGCATATCTTTTCCGCGTCGTGGCCGATGGCGGCGTCCGCCTTTGGGTTAATAACGTTCTCGTCATCGACGACTGGGTGAGGCCTCCCTTTGCCATTTACCGCAACTCGCCCGCTCGCTCAGGCCGGCGTTCTTGCGCCGATCAAGCTCAAATACTTCGACACCCTCGGCAAGGCCTCCGTCAAGCTCCGCTGGTCCAGCGAGAGCCAGCCTGTGCAGACCGTCCCGCAATCCCGTCTCTTTCCCGTTGAAGCACCATGATTCTTAATCGCCGTAACTTCCTCCGCCTGACCTTGGGCGGCGCCGCCGCCCTCGCCCTTCCGCCCCGGTTCCGGGCCGCCGATCACGGCGGAGGCCCCGCTGCCGCCAGCCCGAGCCTGATGCCCTTCGTCGATCCTCTGCCGCTCCCGCCGGTGCTTAGGCCGAGGAAGGTCGGCAAGAAGGATGTTTATAAGACCACCATGCAGGCCGGCACGGCGCAGTGCCATCGCGACCTGCCGCCGACGAATATCCTCGGTTACAACGGCCTTTACCCGGGCCCCACCATCAGGGCTACGAGGAACCGCATGGTGCAGGTTACCCACATCAACAACTTGCCCACTGCCGCTGGCCACGATCACGGTTCATCGGACCACAATCCCGCTATCCACCTCCACGGCGCGTTTGTGGCGCCAATGAGGACGGCCATCCCAACGACGGCATCCCCGCCACCGCCTCCCGCGTCTATACTTACCCGAACAAACAGCTCGGCGCGACGTTGTGGTATCACGACCACACGCACGGCATCACGGGCGAGAGGGTTTACCGCGGCCTGGCTGGTTTATATCTCCTGAACGATTCGAGGCACGCCGCCCTGCGTCTCCCCCGCGGTATCTATGAGGTTCCGCTCGTTATTCAGGACCGCACTTTCGACGCTTCCGGCCAGTTCGTTTATAACCTCGACGACATGGCAAAGGAAATGGGCGTCACGGGCGACCTCGTTCTCGTCAACGGGAAGGTCAATCCCTTCTTCGAAGTGGCGGCGCGCAAATACCGCTTCCGGATCCTGAACGGCTCCAATTCCCGCCAGTATCTTCTGAAGCTGGATAACGGGAACCCTCTCGTTCAGATCCGGACAGATGGCGGCCTGCTCCATAGGCAGCAATACAAGACGCAGATCAACATCGCTCCGGCTGAGCGCATCGACATCATCATCGACTTCACCGGAATTCCGCTCGGCACGAACATCATCCTGAAAAACGTCGGCGGCGAAGGCCGCACCGGCGACATTATGCAGTTCAAGGTTACCAAGCCGCGCGGGAAGGAAAACGCGAATTCCTGAAATTCCTCGTCCCGTGGGAAGAAATCATCGACCCGGCGGGCCCCGGCGCTCCCGCCCCCATCACCCGCAACTTCCTCTTGGGTCGCACGACCCTCGACGGCGCACTCACGTGGGTGATCAACGGCTTCGGCTACGATTCGCCCGGGCGTCCGGCCCAGATCCCGAAGCCCAAGCTGGACTCCATCGAGTATTGGCACTTCACCAATCCGACCAACCATCCGCACCCCATGCACATCCATCTGGTGCAGTTCCAGATCGTGAATGTGAACGGCGTTCCGCAGGATACCTCCGACCACGGCTGGAAGGATGTCATCGTCGTCCCGCCCAACGGTGGCGAGATTACCGTCGCCGCGAAGTTTTTCCGGCTTCCTTGGCAAATACGTCTTCCATTGCCACAACCTGGAGCACGAGGACTTCGCCATGATGAGCGAGTTCGAAGTCATCCCATGATATCGGCGAACCGCTTCTTCCTCGCCACGCTGCTTAGTGGTGCCGTGCTGATGAGTGCTGCGCGGGCAGAGCTGGTCTTCGAGCGCAAGCTGATCGAGATGCCGATGACGACCGCCGACACGGAGTTGAACGTCGTCTTTCCCTTCACCAACAAAGGGATCGCGCCGGTGAAAATCCTGAAGCTGGAACCTGGCTGCACTTGCACCACCGTGAAGGTCGCAAAAACCACCTGGGCGCCGGGTGAAAGTGGCGAGATCGCCCTCCGGTTCGAGCCGGGCGACCGCCAAGGACTTCAGCGCCAGGGCGTCGTCATCAAGACGGACGACCCCGCGAAACCCTACGACAGTGTTGCGGTCCTCGCGAAGATTCCCAAGGCACTTTCCTTTCCCCAAGAGTTTGTGGTTTGGAAGGAAGGGGGAGCCGCTGGAACCAAAGACGATGCTCGTCAAGGTCGCTCCCGGTGCGGAGGTCCGCGATGTGAAGGCCATCGCTCGCAGTCCGCGCATCCGCATCGAGGTCCAGCGGGATGGCGACAGCTTCGTCGTCAAGGTGACGCCCTCCCCTCATGCTCGCAACCTCAGAGAGCCCGTGATGTTCGACGCGGTGTTGGGGGGCGGCCAGGTCAAACGCTCCATTTTGTTCGTGCTTACTCCTTGATTTTAATGCTCCAACCACTCGCGCCGAAACACCCCCACCGCTTTCTAAGACAATTATCGGGCCTTGCGGCTGCCGTCGTTTTCGGCGCCACCTCGGCCTCCGCCCTCGCTGCGGAGACCTTCTGGAAAACTTCGTCGGGGAGACTCGTTTACTCCGGCCTTCTGGACTGCGGGTGTTCCAACCACCTCGTCCGACACGCAGATCGACAATGGGGGAACGGTGTTCGTCAATGCGACGGGAGCGAAATCGCAGTTCATACTGGTGGGTGGGGCCGCCAATGCCTCGGGGACCTTGGAGGTCGGTGCGGGGGGAGCGCTCAGTTCCTCATTGGGCTTTGGCGTGGGGATCGGCAGTAACTCTTCCGGCACTCTTCGGATCGTCAACGGCGGAACCCTCTCGACTTTCGGAGGCTCCGTCGCCTCGGACTTGGGCAGCACGGGCACGATTTTGTTGGACGGTGCGGGGTCTTCCTGGACGATCTCCCAACCGAATCTCTATCTCGCCCACGCGGGCACGGCCAATCTCACGCTGAGCAACGGTGCCCTCCTGAAAGTGGGCGGCGGCACGGGCAGCATCGTGATGGCCGAGGACCGCTTCGGTGTCACCAATCTCTACATTGGCACTGGTGGTGCACCCGGCACGATTCAGGCCGGCGATGTCTATGGCTTGCAGGATCTCGAATATGGTCTGGGCGGAACCGCGACGATTATTTTCAACCATAACGAAGCGAACTATCAATTTAACCCTGCCATCTACGACCGCACCGCGGTCAAACGCATCGGCCCCGGGCGCACGGTGCTGATGGCGCAGGAGAACAATTACTTCAACGCGACCACTATTAGCGCGGGCGGCTTCTATGTGCAGAACGGCCTCGCCGGGAGCGGCGCCGTCAACGTCGGCCCGGCCGGAACCTTTGGTGGAAGAGGCACCGTCAACGGATTGACGACCGTGCAAGGCACGCTGGTGCCCGGCATCGACGGCATCGGGCGGCTGACGTTCACGACCGATCTGACGCTGGACTCGACGGCGGTGGTGAAGTTCGAGCTTGGCGGTCAAATCCGAGGCGTGACCTTCGACGCCATCGACCTGACCGCCGGCCTCGCTTACGGCGGCATCCTCCGGCTTTCGCTAGTCAGCGGTTTTGAGCCACACCTCGGTGACACGTTCCGGCTGTTCAGCGGTTTCACCGCTTTTAGCGGCGCCTTTTCCTCCGTTGAGTTTGAGCAACCCGGCTTCGCCGGAACCTTCAACAAAACCAACGGCATCCTTGAGATCACCAGTGTGCCCGAGCCGGGTCTGGGCGGCCTGTTGGCTGCGGCCTCGCTTGTCCTCGGCGCGGTGCGCCGTCCGAAATATTTTTGGAAATGAAACAGGCTCCCTCTGTCCTCTCTCTATTTCGGATGGCGGCGCTCGCGCTGGCCGGCTGGGCGGCTACCGCAGCGGCGGCACCCTTCACGCACTTCGAGGCTCGCCAGACCCATGCCATCGCCATCACGCCGGACGGGACGCGACTGCTGGCGCTGAACTCCCCCGCGGCCACTCTGTCTGTATTCGACGTTTCCAACGCCGGCGCCGCGCCCGTGCTGCTGACGGAAATCCCCGTGGGCCTGGAGCCGGTCGCCGTGCGCGTGCGCAGTAACGACGAAGCGTGGGTCGTCAACGAAGTCGGCGACAGTGTCTCAATCGTCTCGCTCAGTCGCAGTGCGGTCATCGCCACTCTGCCCGCTAGCGACGAGCCGGGCGACGTCGTGTTCGCGCAAGGCAAGGCTTTCGTCTCCTGCGCGCGGAACCGTCTGCTCCGGGTTTTCGATGCCACCACGCGGGTGGAAAGCCCCCCTATCGAGCTGGCCGGCTTGGACCCGCGGGCGTTGGCGGTCGATCCCAGCGGCGCTTATGTTTACGCGGCCTTCCTGCTTTCCGGCAATAAGACGACCATTCTCTCCCGCAACGACGCGCCGCCCCAGCCGACGCCGGGCAACCCCAGCCTGCCTGAGCCGCCGCTGACCGGCTTGATCGTGAACTCGGGCGATCCGCGCATCGCGCACACCGTCCTTGATCGAGACCTGGCGAAGATCGACGCGGGGACCGGCTCGGTAATGCAATACTATGAAGGCGCCGGCACCATTTTGTTCGACGTGGCCGTTCATCCCACGACCGGGGAACTGTGGGTGGCGAACACCGAGGCGCGGAATATTGTTCGCTTCGAGCCGGTGCTCCGTGGCCATTTCACGGACAGCCGCCTTACCCGCATTGTGCCCGGCACCGGGGCCACCAGCATCCTGGATCTCAACGCGGGCACGAACTACTCCGTCCTTCCGAATCCCGCCGCACAGGCGACCGCTCTGGCGCAGCCGACCGGCCTGGTCTTCGCTCCGGACAGGTGCTGTTCGGATTCTATCGTGTTTCCCTATTAACCTTAGCAATACGT
>JASGKM010000019.1:0-22175 GCA_049840615.1 Pseudomonas sp. | reverse complement strand
TGATGACCGACGCCCGGTCCGCCTGGCAGCGGACCCCGGCGTCAGCAACTGACGCCTAGCGACGAACGATGAAGCCGGTGATGCCCTGGGTGTCATCGGCTTCAGCTCCACCGCCGCCACCTTGGCCTTCACCGGGCCGCGCGCCAGCCACTTCTCCAGCTCGCGCACCGCGTCTTCCTCACCTTCGATCAACAGCTCGACGCGCTCGTCCTCGAGGTTGCGAATCCAGCCGTCGATGTCCAGGCGCTCGGCCTGCTCCTGCGTGCTCTGGCGGTAATAGACGCCCTGTACCTTGCCGCTGATGTAACCGTGCAGACAGATCCTCGCCATCACTGCTTCTCCTCGCGCAATGCGCTCAGGCGCGCTTGCAGGCCGGTGGCGGTCTGCTCACCGAGCAATTGCTCGCGCATCTTGCCCTCAGGGTCGACGATATAAGTGACAGGCAACGCTTCGCTGCGCGGCAGGCTGTAGCGCGGAGCAGGGTCGTCGGCCAGTACGGTGTATTGCACACCGAGGGCCTGGGATGCCTTCGCAAGGTCTGCGTCGCGCAGTCCATCGAAGTTCACACCCAGCACCCGGAAGCCCTTCACTTGCCCTCCTCCGCCAGGTGATTCAGCTCGGGAATCTCCTTGCGACAGGGCGCGCACCACTCGGCCCAGTAATTAATAACTAGCCACTGGCCATCCACCGTCGCAGCGGGTACTTTCTGTCCATGCTGATCGGTGCCATAGTCCGCCGAGCAACCGGCCAGGATCAGGCCGGCCATCAAGCCCATCACAATACGGAGCCGCACTCCCATGCCTTCAATCCTCGTGTATGCGGGGTGGTCATGATGCTCGATGCCCTGCGCCTGGAGGTGCCGGACATCCTCGAAGAAGATGCCGAGGCAATGAGCAATCTGGCGGTCAGGCTCCAGGAATCGCGGCAACAGCCCCTGCAGGAAGGTCTGCAGAAGGCGCTGGGCACGCTGTTCCGCCTCAACCGATGCGCGCTGACCTTACTGGAAAGACAACGCGCCCTGCAAAGCCTCAGCGAAGAATACCGGCATTACCAACGGCTGATCCGCCAGGAAAAGGCCCCGCCGGCGCTCTTCGTGCACTTCTGCAGCGAACTGGCCGCCGGCTTCAAGCGTCTGCTGCTGCAGATTCTGCACGGCCGCAAGCCGTCGCGGCCCCACATGGCCTGGTGCCTGTACATGGCCCAGCACTTCCTCGCCCAGGCCCTGCTGCGTCACTACCAGCAGTACCAGCAGCCACCGGGCAGTTTATGGCGCGATAGCCACCTGCTGTACTGGATCGGCGAGCATCAGGAGTGCCTGGACGAACCGGTGGCGGCAGCCTTCGACCCGATCCCGGCCGGCACCTTGCGCGGGCTGTACCAGCAGATCCTGCTACTGGCTCTGAGCAATCCGTTCCACCTGACCGAGGGCGAGGCCCCCCAGCTGTTCACGGCCCTGGCACCGCTGGCCACCTTGGGCCGCCTGCTGCCCTGGGACGACGAGGAGCAGGAAGGCTTTGTCGTGGACCTGGGTTCGGACGAGCCTTGCCTCGCCGCCGAACGGGCGACAGATGCTCCGGCCGAACAATTGCGTCGACTGGAACTGGGCGCCCTGCTGATTGCCCTGCACGACCCGGCGCCGTTGCGCCGTCTGGACCAGGGCGCGCTGCTGGAGCGTGTCCGCCACCACTGGCTTGGGCACCAGGCGCGCCGCCACGAGCGAGCCGAACAGAGCGGTACTTGCCGTCTGGTGGTCGGCCTGGCAGCCATCCAGCAACACCTGCTCGACAGCTCCGCCAGCCCCAGCCGGGAAGCGACGCTGATGGACGCCAGCGCCGGCGGCGCGCGCATCCTGTGTCCGGGCCAGCACGCCGGGCAATTCCCCGTCGGTCAGTTGCTGCTGATCCCTGGCAACGCTGGCACCCCCACCCTCGCCGTGGTGCGCTGGCGGCACCTCAACGGCGATGGGCTACATCTTGGCCTGCGCTACCTCAAAGGGCTTCCCCGGCCTGTCTGGCTGCGTCGCGCACCTGACGCCCAGCGTCACCCTGCGTCCTGCAAAGCACTCCGGAACCCGGCAATGGGTGGTACCACGGACTCTGGGTGCCTCAGGGCAACTTCGTCGAAGGCGAGAACCTCTGCGCTGCAACTGGCCAGCTTCGACAACCAGACCATCCTGCCGCTGCCCGCCGCCAACCTCAGCACGCCATTGGTAGCTCGACACCCTCTGCGCCTGGCCTGATTGTCGATTTTGGGAGAGATGTCACAGGCAAGATCGGCAGTAAGCCCGGAATGCCTGGGAACCCTGTCCCTATAATTCGAACGTTCGTTCTGACTCTCGGGACGACTCTCGCTCGCCGATTTCTCAGCGGCCTTCAGAATGCGACTGGCGCCATGTACGCCAGCCTCCATCGACAGGACAGCCCGATGCAGCCTACAGACCAGCTTGTCAGCAAGGTTCCCAGCCATATTGTCGCCAGCGCACGGCCGGCCAATGCGGCCAACGGGGCGACTGGCCGACTTCAATGTCGCGGTCTGGCTGCATTTGCCCGGCGTGGCGGAACTGCCGGTGACGCTGCTGCTCAGCTACCGCGATGGCGAGCGCAACCGGGAAGTGGTGATTGACCATGGCACGGTCAACAAGCAGAGCCGCATTCTGCTGTCAGGCGTGGCGCGCCTGGCGTTTTCCCAGCGGATCGAGGAGGTGCAGATCAAGCTGCGCGCGGCCATTCCCCTGTCGCGGGTAATCGCCGAGGAAGTCTTCATGCAAGCGGTAGAACAGCAGGCCGGCGCAACGCGCCCGGTAGCCACCAGCCTCTGACGATTCAGCCCAGCTGGCGCACCAGAGTATCGTCGTCCGACGACTCGACCGCAGCGGGTTCGGCAGCTTCCTGCGAGACGGAAGGCAGGAGCGATTCAGGCCAGCTGCTGAATTGCAGACCAGTGATTCTATTCAACCGCTCCAGGGCGCTCGACAGATCGCGCTGAGTGCAGGTGCACTACGTTGTTCTGGTCTTTTTTCATGGATTCGATGGCCTTGGAGGAACTTCTGAAGGACTCCTGTGTCCTGAAACCTCCATAGCCAGAACTGCGCCAATTCTGAAATAGCGAGAATTGGCGCATTTCTGAAGTGGTACAAAGCCGCAACAGAATCAGATTCGCCGCAAACTGACGTTTTGCGTCACTCGGAATGTGACGGCTTCAACCATTTCGCCAGACTGTCGCCAAACAGCTCCTGCCGATCCGCCTGATAACGCGCCAGCGTCTCACGCAATTCCGGATACCAGGGCTCGTCCAGCTGTGCCGGAAGTGCCTCCAGGCAAGGCAGCGGCCACGGGCTGCGGTTGAGCAAGTGATGCAGGCTGTAGCTGCCCAGATCACGGCACAGCACCCAGGCCGCGGTAGTAGAACCCGCGCGGCAGACCAGTTGCTCACCCTCCAGGAAATCCAGCACCTCTTCCCACTCGTCTTCCGGCAACAGCCATCCCGCGCGGTGCAGGTGCGCCAGGCGCGTCGGCAGACCATGGCGCTGGCGATCGAAGAACACCCTCAGCACACCCAGCACCACCAGCAAGCGCGGCATCGCCCGATGCCGCCAGAGCCGGGTCGAAGGACAGGTTGCAAACCAGCTCCGCACCAAACAGCACGATGAGCCAGGACAACCAGACCCACAGCAGGAACAGCGGTACCGTGGCGAAAGCGCCGTAAATCAGCTTGTAGCCCGGAAAGAAACTGACAAACAAACCGAACAGCCACTTGGCGATTTCGAACAGCACTGCCGTGAATACCCCTCCGAGCAGGGCATCACGCAGCGGCACCCGAGTGTTCGGAACCGCCGCATAGATCAGAGTGAAGGCCGCCATGCTGGTCAATAACGGCACGAACTTCAGTAACGTCGCCGCGCCACGCACCGCGTTGGGGCCGGAAACCAGCGAGAGTGAAGTCACGTAGGTACGGATACCGCGAAGCCCGTTCCGAGCAGTAGCGGGCCAAGACTCAGAATCGCCCAATACAGCAGGAAGCTCGATACGCCCCGACGCGGCTCGCGCACACGCCAGATATCGTTGAACGCCTTCTCGATGGTCACCAGCATCATAAAGGCGGTGACCGCCAGGAACGCCACGCCCAGCCAGGTCAGATGCCGCGCCTGCACGGTGAAGTTGCGCAGGTAGGCCTCGACCGCCTCGCCAGTGGAGGGCACGAAATTGCGGAAGATGAACAGCTGGATGCGCTCGCCCATGCCCTCGAAGGCCGGAACGGCCGAGAGCATGGCGAAGGTCACGGTCATCATCGGGACGACCGCGAACAGCGTGGTGTAGGTCAGGGCCGCAGCGCTGTTGGGCGCCTTGTCGGCCAGGAAGCGCTGGACCAGATAGCGGCCGAATTCGACCAGGCCCTGCAAGCGTTCGTGCATGAAGTGTCCTTTGGCTGCACTGAAAAAACCGTCCTCGTAGATCGCGGCGAACGACAGCGGTTCAGTCCAGTCCGAGGAGGCGGTTAGAATCGCCGCCACTTCATCGGCCTTGCGAGTCCCGGCACATGAGCCAGATTTCAATTTTCCACAATCCGCGCTGCTCCAAATCCCGTGGCGCCCTCGAACTGCTCGAGGAACGCGGCATCCAGCCCCAGATCATCCGCTACCTGGAAACCCCTCCCAGCACCACTGAACTCAAGGTGCTGCTGGGTAAACTCGGGATCGGCGCGCGCCAGCTGCTGCGCACCGGCGAGGACGAATACAAAGAGCTGAACCTGGCCAACCCGGCACTGGGCGATGACCAACTGATCGAGGCGATGGTCAGCCATCCCAAGCTGATCGAGCGTCCGATCCTCATCGTCGGCGACAAGGCAGTGATTGGCCGTCCGCCGGAGAAGGTACTGGAGATCCTGCCTTGAGCGCGCCATACGTCCTCGTCCTCTACTACAGCCGCCACGGCGCCACCGCCGAAATGGCGCGGCAGATCGCCCGTGGCGTCGAGCAGGGCGGCCTGGAAGCGCGCGTGCGCACGGTGCCCGCAGTGTCTACCGAATGCGAGGCCGTCGCCCCGGACATCCCGGCTGAAGGCGCGCTCTACGCAACCCTGGATGACCTGAAGGACTGTTCCGGCCTGGTCCTCGGCAGCCCGACCCGCTTTGGCAACATGGCCGCGTCGCTCAAGTACTTCCTCGACGGCACCAGCAGCCTGTGGCTCACCGGTGGCCTGGTGGGCAAACCGGCCGCCGTCTTCACCTCCACCGCCAGCCTGCACGGCGGCCAGGAAACCACCCAGCTGTCGATGATGCTGCCCCTGCTGCACCACGGCATGATCATCACCGGCATCCCCTACAGCGAGCCTGCCCTGCTGGAAACCCGCGGCGGCGGCACGCCCTATGGCGCCAGCCACTTCGCCACTGCCGACGGCAAGCGCAGCCTGGACGAACACGAAATCACCCTGTGCCGCGCGCTCGGAAAGCGCCTGGCCGAAGTCGCCCGCAAACTGGAGAGCTGAATGGCCCGCAAGAACAAACCGCTGCCGCCCATGGAATGGCTCAAACCCCGGCTGGCCGCCAGCCGTGCGGTCGCCCTCGGCAGCTTCATCGGGCTGATCCTGCTCATCGTCATCTGGGACCTGCTGTTCGCCGATGCCCACGGCGGTGCGCGCTGGGTACCGTGGGCGTTCCTGGGCTTCAAGCTGCTGCCGTTGCTGGTGGTGGCGCCGGGCATCCTGATCGGCAGCGCCCGTGGCCATGCCTGGGCGTGCTACGTGATCAACCTGTACTTCATCCTCGGCGTGCTCAACGCCTTCGATCCCAACCACGCCATCTTCGGCTGGGCGGAGATCATCCTCAGCGTGTCGCTGTTCTGTTCGGCGCTGATGTACACGCGTTGGCGCTTCCAGTACGACCGCAAGCTGGCTGGCGAAGGCCAGGAGCCACAGCAGGAAGCGACAAGCGCTTGATCGAAAACCGGATATCGGGGAAACCGGGGCCTACCAGCCCATGGTTTCCTTGAGGAAGGGAATGGTCAGCTTGCGCTGGGCCTGCAGCGAGGCCTTGTCCAGTTCGTCCAGCAGGTCGAAGAGGAACTGCATGCTGCGCGCGCCGCGAGTGAGGATGAAGCGCCCCACTTCGTCGGTCAGGTGCAGGCCACGGCGCGAAGCGCGCAGCTGAAGGGCGCGCAGCTTCTCGTCGTCGGTCAGCGGGTGCAGCTGGAAGATCAGCGAGAGGGTCAGGCGGGATTTCAGATCCGGCAGCTTCACGCCCAGCTCGCGCGGCGACACCGAGGCCGACAACAGCAGCTTGCGGCCGGAATCGCGCAGGCGGTTGAACAGGTGGAACAGCGCCTCTTCCCACTCGCGCTTGCCGGCCAGGGCGTCAAGATCGTCCAGGCACACCAGCTCGCGCTGTTCGAGGTTGTCGAAGATTTCCGGACCGTAGGCCACCAGGTCCGCCATCGGCAGGTAGACGGACGGCTCACCCAGTTGCTCGGAGCGAATGCAGGCAGCCTGCAGCAGGTGACTGCGGCCCACGCCCTCGGCGCCCCAGAGGTAGATCAGGCTTTCCGTCCACCCCGCCTCGGGCTCGCACAGACGCTCGACATAGCCGAGCGCCGCGGCGTTGGCGCCGGGGTAGTAGTTGGCGAACGTTGCGTCATCGCGCAGACGTACGCTGAGTGGGAGCTGCATAGGAGTCATGCCGGGCCGGGCGTTTCTTCAATCGCTTGGGGTGGGCCTTGGTGACTGAAAGTTTATCCAAATCAGAAGGATAACGCAGCTACCACGTGCGACTCAGAGCCACCGGCGCCGGGAAGCGGGACTTTGCCCGCTCCCGAAGCGCTCGTTACCAGTGGAAGCGCAGGGTGTTCTGCGCCGGCACGGCCGCGTTCGGCACCGGCTGGCCATTGGCATCGACCGCCGGTTGTGCCGGTTCGGCCGGGGCTTCCTGCAGGCGGGCCAGCGCCAGTTGCGCACGCAACTGCTCAGCGCTGGCGGTGACGCGGTAGACAAGATTCCTGCCCTGGACCTCCACCAGCTTGGCACCCATCGGTTCCAGCAGGCGCGAGACTTCGGCGTAGCGAGCCAGGTCGGCGCCCTCGATCTGCAGGACCTGGGCCGAAGCCGAGCCTGCCGAACCGACGAAACGCTGCGACAGGCGTTGCGACACACCCAGCATCACCGCATCAGCCAGCGCGTCCGGGGTATCGCCTTGGGCCTGGCCCTGTTCACGGCTGTCGCCCATCCATACGCGCCAGGTGGCGGTCCACTTGCCGTCGGCTTCCTTGGCGTCCACCGCCAGCAGGGCGTCGGCGCCGTAACGCTCGGAGGCGGCTTTCAGTGCATCGGGCTGAGCGGCGTTGAGGTTCTCGGGCGTACCAACCTGCTGTTCGCTGAGATCAGCCATCGGCAGACGCAGCGGCAGGCCGCGGCGCTGGGCGGCGCGGTTCAGCGGGGCGGAAGCTTCCTGGCTGTCGCCCACCAGGCTGCTGCCGTTGGCGCTTTCATTCAGCCACCAGGCCAGCACGCTCGGGCGGCTGGCGCCCCATACCGGCAGGCCGGCCTGGCGCAGGGCGTTGTCGGTGGCGGTCGGGTCGAAGTCCACGACCAGCGCCATGGGCGGGCCGTTCTCGAAGCCATACTGGCTGATCAGTTGCTGCGGGTCCTTGAAGTAACCGGCCAGGGCCGGACTCTGTACAGCGCCGGCATTGCCGGTCAGGCGCAGCACCAGGGTCTGCAGGGCGCGGGTCAGGCCGGCATTGCGCTCGTCCGGCTGCTGCGAGGCGACCGGTTCGTGCACCTGGTACAGGTTGCCCAGCGTTTCAGCAAAGGACGGTAGGCTGAACAGCGACAGGCAGAGGATCAACAGGCGGGCGGTCAGGCGCATGGCGGGCTCTCGCGGCAAAAACGAAGATGCCAGCACGCAGCGAGCTGGCAAGGAAGGCCTATACCTTAAACAGCCGTCCGGCCAGCGGCAACAGCGCGAGATGGCCGCTGCCGGGCAAGCCTGATAAAATCCCGCGCCTCCCGCGCAGGCCGGGAAGCGCGAACGGCGCCCCCGGCGGCAAGACGAATCATCCCTTCTATAGGCCTGGATTTATGAGCAACAAGCAACCCTCGTTGAGCTACAAGGACGCCGGTGTGGACATCGACGCCGGCGAAGCCCTGGTCGAACGCATCAAAGGCGTCGCCAAGCGCACGGCACGTCCGGAAGTCATGGGCGGCCTGGGTGGCTTTGGCGCTCTGTGCGAAATCCCGGCCGGCTACAAGCAGCCCGTGCTGGTCTCCGGCACCGACGGCGTCGGCACCAAGCTGCGCCTGGCGCTGAACCTGAACAAGCACGACAGCATCGGCCAGGACCTGGTCGCCATGTGCGTCAACGACCTGGTCGTCTGCGGCGCCGAGCCGCTGTTCTTCCTCGACTACTACGCCACCGGCAAGCTCAACGTCGACGTGGCCGCCACCGTGGTCACCGGCATCGGCGCCGGTTGCGAGCTGGCCGGTTGCTCCCTGGTCGGTGGCGAGACCGCCGAGATGCCGGGCATGTACGAAGGCGAAGACTACGACCTGGCCGGCTTCTGCGTCGGCGTGGTAGAGAAGTCCGAGATCATCGACGGCTCGAAGGTAGTCGCTGGCGACGCCCTGATCGCCCTGCCCTCTTCCGGCCCGCACTCCAACGGCTACTCGCTGATCCGCAAGATCATCGAAGTTTCCGGCGCCGACATCGAAGCCACCCAGCTGAACGGCCAGCCCCTGGCCGACCTGCTGATGGCACCGACCCGCATCTACGTGAAGCCGCTGCTGCAGCTGATCAAGCAGACCGGCGCGGTCAAGGCCATGGCCCACATCACCGGCGGCGGCCTGCTGGACAACATCCCGCGCGTCCTGCCGGACAACGCCCAGGCCGTGGTTGACGTGGCCAGCTGGCAGCGCCCGGCGGTCTTCGACTGGCTGCAGGAAAAAGGCAACGTCGACGAGACCGAAATGCACCGCGTGCTGAACTGCGGCGTGGGCATGGTCATCTGCGTTGCGCAGGATCAGGTCGAGGCTTCCCTGAAGGCCCTGCGTGACGCCGGCGAGCAGCCGTGGGTCATCGGCCGCATCGACGCTTGCGCCGCCGACGCCGAGCGCGTGGTCCTGAACAACCTGAAAGGCCACTGATGTCCACACCTTGCAATGTCGTGGTGCTGATTTCCGGCTCCGGCAGCAACCTGCAAGCCCTGATCGACAGTCTCGCCGGCGCTGACACGCCGGCAGTGATCCGTGCGGTGATCTCCAACCGCGCGGACGCTTACGGCCTGGAGCGTGCGCGTAAGGCCGGCATCGAGACTCGCTTCCTCGACCACAAGTCCTACGCCGACCGCGAAAGCTTCGATGCTGCGCTGATCCAGGCCATCGACGGCTTCGACGCCGACCTGGTGCTGCTCGCCGGTTTCATGCGCATCCTCAGCGCGGACTTCGTGCGTCACTACCAGGGTCGCCTGCTGAACATCCATCCGTCCCTGCTGCCCAAGTACAAGGGCCTGCACACCCACCAGCGCGCGCTGGAGGCCGGTGATGCCGAGCACGGCTGCAGTGTGCACTTCGTCACCGAGGAACTTGATGGCGGTCCTCTGGTCGTACAGGCGGCAATCCCGGTAGAGTCTGACGACACGCCGGAAACGCTGGCGCAGCGCGTTCACGTGCAGGAACATGTGATCTATCCGCTGGCCATGCGCTGGTTTGCCGAAGGCCGAGTACGGCTGGGTGAACAAGGCGCCACGCTGGATGGGGAGCTTCTGCCCGCATCCGGCCATTCGTACCGAACCTAGGAGATTCGCGATGCGTAGAGCTCTGTTATTCCTGATGGCCGTGCTGACCTTGCCGGCCCAGGCTTATGAGCTGGAACCGTTCGACGCCAGCTACACCGCCGACTGGAAACAGATGCCCATCAGCGGTACCGCCTCCCGCAGCCTCAAGCAAGGCGACGGCGGCCGCTGGGAGTTGAACTTCAAGGCCTCCATGCTGCTCGCCAGCCTGACCGAAAACAGCACGTTCAAGGTCGAGAACGACACCTACCTGCCGCTGACCTATCGCTGGGCCCGCGAAGGCCTGGGCAAGAACAAGCAGACCGAGCTCGATTTCGACTGGGCCGAGAAGCAGGTGCTGGGCAGCGACCGTGGCGACCAGGTGCGCCAGCCGCTGAACAAGGGCCAGCTGGACAAGTCCACTTACCAGCTCGCGCTGCAGCATGACGTGGCCGTCGGCAAGAAGGCCATGAGCTACCAGGTGATCGAGGGTACCGACACCGATACCTACGACTTCCGCGTGCTCGGCGAGGAGAAAGTCCGCACCCAGGCCGGCCTGATCACCGCCATCAAGGTGGAACGCGTCCGCGACCCCACCAAGAGCAACCGCAAGACCATCCTCTGGTTCGCCAAGGATTGGGATTTCCTCCTCGTGCGCCTGTACCAGCAGGAGTCCGACGGCAAGGAATACCAGATCATGCTCAAGGAAGGCACCGTCAACGGCAAGGCCGTTCAGGGCGAGAAAGGCTGATCCTTCAGCGCAAACGAAAAAGCCGGGCAATTGCCCGGCTTTTTCATGTCCGCTTGCGCTGTTGCCATGACCCTGTAGGAGCGAGCTTGCTCGCGAACAGAGTTCCAGGCGGCTCCGGCATCCAGCGGTTCGCGAGCAAGCTCGCTCCTACGAAGAGCCCAAGAAGCCGGGCATCAGCCCGGCTTTTCATTGGCGGCGAATCAGCCTTCGTTCGACGGCTTGCGTTTGAAGCGGCGGGCAATCCACCCGATGGCCAAGGCCGGGACAATCCACAGCTTCTTCAGCAGCACCAGCAGGGTCGCGAACAGGCCGACCTTGGCGGCGACCTTGCCAGCGATCAGCGCACCCAGGCCATAGGCGGCGACCTTGTCGACGCTGGGATTGAAGTCGACATAGCGGCTGCCCGGGTTGAATTCTGTCATCGCCAGCACCTTGCTGACGTTCTGCTCGATCTCCGGCAACTGCTCCATGCCCGCGACGAAGTTCAGCACCAGCACGCCTTTGCGCCCCAGCGCGCGGATGTTGTAGTTCAGAGTGTGCTCCTTGGCGTCGCCGAACTGCAGCTCCTTGGCCCAGTACAGCTTCTTCTCCGCCGCGTCATAACGCGGCGGCGCCGCCCAGCCGATCAGCTGGATCGACTCGAAGCCCTGCTGCTCACGCTGCGGGTTGGCTTCCTTGAGGTCGTCCTGCATGTCCTTGAGCATTTCCGCGTAGTCGATCTTAGCCGCATCCTCGTCGGACACGTAGCCGCTCTCCTCGTACTGCACGGTCACCGCCCAGGACTCGGCAGCGAAGGGCGAAACGCCGGCCGGCATCAGCATGCCCAGCGGTGGATCGGAGGGCGGGTTGCCCCAGGCTTCCAGCACGCGCTCGGCATCCTTGCCGTCGAGGAAGACGAAATTCTCCGGCAGATCGAAAGTCGCGAGGTTATCGCCGACCACCACCTTGCCCTTCTGGAAGTGCAGGCTGGCGACGAAGGTCTCGGGCGACATTTCCTCGTCCGACTCGGCGGCGGGAACGGGAGCAGCGGCAGCCGCGGGGGCTTCGCTCTGATTGGCAGTAGCGGGAGCAGCGAACGCCGGGGCGGCGATGGCCTGTGCGAGCAAGGCAACCAGGAAGAGGGCTTTGCCATCCATAGGGTGAATCTCCTGAATCGTATCCATGACATCGGCGGCCAATTGCCATGCCGCCGGGCGCGAATTGTCGCATTCCATGGCTAAACCTGTAACAGGAAATTTCCCTTCCGCCTGCGCTGGCGCACAAAAAAGCCGGGCATCGGCCCGGCTTCATCGTGATTGCCCGAGCCTCAGGGCTGGCTGGCGATAGCCTTTTCGATGGCCGCCTGCAGTTCCGGGTCATCCGGTTTGGTCAGGCTGGAGAACTCCGCCACCACCTTGCCCTGGCGGTCCACCACGTACTTGAAGAAATTCCAGCGCGGCACCTGGTCGGCCTGCTGCGCGAGGTCCTTGAACAGCGGGATCGCCTCGTCGCCACTGACGTGCTGCACCGAGGTCATGTTGAAGGTCACACCGTAGTTGCCGTAGCAGATCTTCGCGGTTTCGGCGGAGTCGGCATCCTCCTGCTTGAAGTCATCGGAGGGTACGCCGAGCACTTCCAGGCCCTGTCCCTTGTATTTCTGGTAGACAGCCTCGAGGCCCTTGAACTGCGGAGTGAAGCCGCAATGGCTGGCAGTATTCACCACCAGCATCGGCTTGCCGGCGTATAGCTCGCAAAGATCCAGGCTGTCCTTGGAGCGCAGCTTGGGCAATTCACCCTGGGTCTTGAGCAGCGCCGGGCAGTCGGCGGCCTGCGCGGCCAGGGGCAACAACAGAGACAGGGCGAGCAGGGAAAGGCGCATGGCAGTGATCCTCAAATTATCCCGCCACGCTACCCCGCACGCGAGTCGTCAGCAACTGCCCATGCCCAGTTGCATCAGCGCAAGACCGCCGCGCTGCCAGCCCCACCAGGCAAGACCGACCAGTGCCAGGCCGAGCCCCAGGACCAGTGCGATCACCAGTGGGCGCTTCACGTAGCCCCCACCGCGGCGCGTTCGACCGGGCGCTCGCGCACCGGCCAATTGAGCAGGCCGGCCAGCAGGCTGAGAAGGATGGAAACCTGCCAGACCAGATCGTAGTTGCCGGTGTGGTCATACACGTAGCCACCCAACCAGCCGCCGAGGAAGGCGCCGATCTGGTGGAACAGGAAGGTGATACCACCAAGCATCGACAGGTTGCGCACGCCGAACAGGGTCGCGACCGTACCGTTGGTGAGCGGCACGGTGGACAGCCAGAGCAGCCCCATGGCGATGCCGAAGGCGTAGGCCGTCCAGACGCTCAGCGGCGCCCAGATAAAGGCCACGATTACCACCGCGCGCAACAGGTACAGGCCAGTCAGCAGCCGGGGCTTGCTCATCCGCCCACCCAGCCAGCCGGCGATGTAGGTGCCAAATACATTGAACAGACCTACCAGCGCCAGCACCGTGGTGCCGACCGTGGCAGGCAGGTGGCGGTCCACCAGGTAGGCCGGCAGGTGCACACCGATGAATACCACCTGGAAGCCACAGACGAAAAAGCCCAGGGACAGCAGCCAGAAGCCCGAATGCCCGGCCGCCTCGCGCAGCGCCTCGCCCAAGGTTTGCTCGTGGCCCTGCATCGGCAGCGGCTTGTCCTTCATCAGCGCCGCCAGCGGCACGATGAAAGCCACCAGCAGGCCCAGCGCCAGCAGCGCGGAGGACCAGCCCAGCCAGCCGATCAGCCCGAGGGTGCCGGGCAGCATGGCGAACTGGCCGAAGGAACCTGCGGCGGCAGAAATCCCCATAGCCATGCTGCGCCGCTCCAGCGGAACCGCCCGGCCCACGGCACCGAGGATCACCGAGAACGACGTGCCGGACAGGCCGACACCGATCAGCAGACCCGCACTCATCGACAGACTGAAAGCCGAGTCGGAGTAGCCCATCAGCACCAGGCCGATGGCGTAGAGGATGCCGCCGACCAGCACTGTGCGCATGGCGCCGAAGCGGTCGGCAATGGCGCCGGTGAAGGGCTGGGCGATGCCCCAGATCAGATTCTGCAGGGCGATGGCGAAGGCGAAGGTCTCGCGCCCCCAGCCGAATTCGGCGCTCATCGGCGCGAGGAACAGGCCGAAGCCGTGGCGAATGCCCAGGGACAGGGCGAGGATCAGGGCGCCGGATAGCAGTATCCAGAACCCCGTGCGCGACAGCTTCGACATCAGTTGCTCCTGCACGGGTATATACCCGCTTTTAATCATTGTTCCACGTTGCACGCAGGCCGCCGCTAGGTCTCCAGCGCGGCCAGTTCATCCAGCAAGGCTTCCAGCTGACGGCGTTTTTCGTCACCCAGATGCGACGCAACATCCTGCTGCGCCGCGTCCCAGGCATCACGACCCCGCACGATGCGCTCTAGCCCGGTCGGGGTCAGCACCACGATCCGGTTGCGCTGATCCTCACCCTCTTCCAGCTTCACCAGGCCATCGGTCTCCAGCGGCTTGAGATTGCGTCCCAAGGTGCTGCGATCCAGCCCCATGGCATCGGCCAGTTCGGAGATGCTCGGCTGCTCCAGCCGCGACAGGTGCCGCAGCAGGGAAAACTGCGCAGTGGTGAGCCCGACGCCCTTCAGGGCATCGTCGTAGACGCGGGTCACGGCACGGGCCGAGCGGCGCAGTTTGGTGCAGAGGCATTGGGTGGTCAGCATGGGATACGTGTATATACCCGCAATCGATCCGGCGCAATGGCCGATGCGACCGATTGTCCCATCTGCCAGCGCCCGACGTTGGCGCAGCCAAGGGCATTGCGGCGCGCCAGCCGTATAACTGCGGCCATCCAGCCCCGCGCTTTCGACGGGGCGCATCACGGTCCGAGGTCCCCGATGCCCGTCTACAAAGCTCCGCTGCGCGACACCCGTTTCCTGCTCAACGAAGTCTTCGATTTCCCCACTCATTACCAGAACCTGGTCAACGGCGGCGAAGCCACGCCGGACATGGTCGACGCCATCCTCGGCGAATGCGCCAAGCTGTGCGAGGAAGTGATCGCCCCGCTCTACCACAGCGGCGACGAGGAAGGCTGCCACCTGGAGAACGGCGAAGTGCGCACGCCCAAAGGCTTCAAGGAGGCCTACGACGCCTACGTGGCCGGCGGCTGGCAAGGCCTGTCGCACCCGGTGGAATTCGGTGGCCAGGGCCTACCGATGAGCCTGGGGGCGCTCAAGCAGGAGATGATGGGCACCGCCAACTGGCCGTTCTCGATGTACCCGGGGCTGTCGCTGGGCGCGATGAACACCGTCATGCAGCACGGCACCGAGGAACAGAAACACACCTACCTCACCCCGCTCACCGAAGGCCGCTGGGGCGGCACCATGTGCCTGACCGAGCCGCAGTGCGGCACCGACCTGGGCCAGGTGAAGACCCGTGCGGAAACCAACGCCGATGGCAGCTACGCGATCACCGGCACCAAGATATTCATCTCCTCCGGCGAGCACGACCTGACCGAGAACATCGTCCACATCGTCCTCGCCCGCCTGCCCGATGCGCCCAAGGGCACGCGCGGTATCTCGCTGTTCATCGTGCCGAAATTCCTGCCGGGTGATGGCGCCAACCTCGGCCCGCGCAACGGCGTGACCTGCGGCGCGCTGGAAAAGAAGATGGGCATCAAGGCCTCGGCCACCTGCGTGATGAACTTCGACGGCGCCACCGGCTACCTGATCGGCGAGCCGAACAAGGGCCTGGAGTGCATGTTCACCTTCATGAACAGCGCGCGCATCGGCACCGCCATCCAGGGTGTCGCCACCGCCGAACTGGCCTACCAGGGTGCGCTCGCCTATGCCCGTGAGCGCCGCTCCATGCGCGCCCTCTCCGGCACCAAGGAGCCAGGCGAAATCGCTGACACCCTGATGCACCATGGCGACGTGCGCCGCATGCTGCTGACCCAGAAGGCCGTGGCCGAGGGTGGCCGCGCGCTGATCTACCTGGCCACCCAGTACGCCGACAAGATGATCCAGGGCCTGCTGACCAACGACAACGCCGAGTACGACCGCTGGGACGACAAGCTCGGCTTCCTCACCCCGATCCTCAAGGGCTGCCTGACCGAACTGGGCCTGGAGAGCGCCAACCTGGGCATGCAGGTGTTCGGCGGCCACGGCTACATCAAGGAGCACGGCATGGAGCAGATCGTCCGCGACGCGCGGATCGCCACGCTCTACGAAGGCACCACGGGCATCCAGGCGCTGGACCTGCTCGGCCGCAAGGTGCTGCTGATGACCCAGGGCAAGGCCGTGCGCGACTTCACCCGGCAGGTGGCGAAGTTCGCCGTCGATCTGCTCAAGCAGGAACCGGCCATGCGCGGCCGGGCGCTGACGCTGCTCAAGCTCTGCGCGCAGTGGAACCTGCTGACGATGCGCATCGCCCTGACCGCTCGCAAACAGCGCGACCTGGTGAGCACCGCCAGCCACGATTACCTGATGTTCTCCGGCTACGCCGCGCTGGCGTATTCCTGGGCATTGCAGGAAGCCGCCGCGCGCAAGCGCCTGCGCCAGGGCGGCAGCGAGTCGAGCGACTTCTACAAGGCCAAGATCGCCACCAGCGACTTCTACTTCGCCCGTCTGCTGCCACGCGCCAAGGGGCATGCGTCAGCGATGGCCAAGCCGGTGCGCTCGATCATGGGGTTGAAGACGGAACACTTCGCCTTTGATTGATCGACAGACGAAAACGCGATCCTGCCGCTATCGGTAGGATGGCGTGGAGCGCAACGATACCCATCAATCCCGCACACCGGCAGCATGGGTATCGCTGCGCTCCACCCATCCTACGACCCTTCGATTGACAGGCGGAGAGCTTGACCTTGTAGGAGCGCGCCATGCGCGCGATCGCGGGCGTGGCCCGCTCCTACAGGAGGATGCCGGTGGTCAGGCCCTCACAGCGCCAACGCCACCAGTACGGCGCATTCGATCAGCTCCAGCATTGCCCCGGCGGTGTCCCCGGTGGTGCCGCCCAGGCGGGCGATGAAACGGCTGCGCAGCCAGACGAACACAGCCAACGCGACCACCAGCGCCAGCAGGCCGGTCAGGCCCACCACCACCATCAGCGCGGCATTGGCCGCGAGCATCCACGGCATCGCGCCGCGCGGCAGGTGATCGGCCAGCGCCTGGCCCAGGCCACCCTTGCGCGCATAGTCGGTGGTGAAGAACAGCAGAGGCAGTGCGCAACGCCCCAACCAGGGCGCCAGCAGCAAACCCCAGTGTTGCTGATTGCCGAGGATGGCGGTGATCGCCGCAAACTTCAGCAACAGCACCAGCACCAGCGCGACCACCGCCGCCGGACCGCAGCGCGGGTCCTTCATGATCGCCAGCGTACGTTCGCGATCCCCTAGCCCGCCGATCCAGGCATCCGCCGTATCGGCCAGGCCGTCGAGGTGCAGCGCGCCCGTGAAGGCCACCCACACCAGCAGGATCAGTGCCGCCTGCAATAGCAGGTGCACGCCACTGAGTAACTCCCCCATGGCAAACAGCACGGCACCGATCAGCAGCCCCACGAGGGGGTAGTAGAGCGTGGCGCGGCCGAACTGTTGCGGCGTCGGCATGTGCCCCAGACTCACCGGCAAGCGGGTGAGGAACTGCAATGCCACCAACGGCAACAGCCAGTCGCTGAGCGGTGCCGCGTGCGCGTCCGCCCCGCTCTGCTCGGCGGGCTGGGGTGGCTCTTGCTCTTGCTTGCGGTCCGGGTGCGGAGTGTTCATCAATTGCTTGCCTTGTGGATACGCCAGCCTTCGCCTGCGCGGGTCACGTCCAGCACCATGCATTCGCCGTGGGCAACCGCCACTTCCAGCAGGCGCTTGGCCGGCAGGCCGCTGGCCAAAGCACCGAACAGGCGCATCACACCGCCGTGGGTGACAACCAGCACGGACGATCCGGCATGGGCCTGGTAGAGCCGTTCCAGCGCCGCAAAGACGCGGGACTCGAAGTCACCCATGGCCTCGCCGCCAGGCGGCGGGCAGGCATAGGGATCGTTCCAGAAACGCCCGAGCGCCTCCGCATCCGTCTCCATCAGCTTAGCTGGCGAAAGGCCTTCCCACTGGCCGAAGTCCAACTCCTGCAGACCCGGCTCCAAGTCCAGCGGCAGGCCGTGCCGCGCCGACACTTCTTCGGCGAAGGCCGCGCAACGTTGCAGCGGCGAACTGACCAACGCCGACCAGCGACACTCATCCCCCAACGCAGCCCGCATCTGCGCCCAGCCGGTATCGGTGAGCGCATCGTCGAGCGTGCCGCGAAAGCCTCCGCCGAGTTCGGTTTCGCCATGACGCAGCAGTTCCAGGCGCAGCGTCATGCCGGGCGGTCCGACACCGCTGCCTCGGCGAAGGTCGCCATGCCGCTGTGCAGCCGGCAAGCCTGGCGCAGCAACGGCACTGCCAGCGCTGCGCCGCTGCCCTCGCCCAGGCGCAGGCCAAGGTCCAGCAAGGGCTCGGCGTTCAGCGCGGCCAGCACGCGGTTGTGTCCCGGCTCTGCGCCAGCGTGGGCGAACAGCAGCCAGTCGCGACAGCCCGGATTCAGGTGCGTGGCACACAACGCGGCGGTGGTGCAGATGAAGCCGTCCACCAGCGCCGGAATGCCCTTCTGCGCACAGGCCAGGTAGGCACCGACCAGCGCGGCGATCTCGAATCCGCCCAACCGGCACAAAGCCTCAAAGGGTTCGTCGCACTGCGCGCGATGCAGCGCCAGCGCGCGGTCGATCACCTCGACCTTGCGCGCGACGCCCTGCGAGTCCAGCCCGGTGCCAGGGCCGACCAGCGCCTGCGCCGGTTCGTCCAGCAGGGCGCAGGCCAGCGCGGCGGCCGAACTGGTATTGCCGATACCCATTTCGCCGCCGATGAACAACTCCGCACCGGCCTGCTGCGCACGACGCACGGACTCGCGGCCGGCCTCCAGAGCGATCAGACACTGCGCGGCGGTCATCGCCGGCTCTTTCGTAAAGTTCGCCGTGCCAGCGCCGACCATCACGTGCAGCACACCCGGCAAAGGCTCCAGCGGAGTGGCTGTACCCAGGTCGATCACCTCCAGGCGCGCATCAAGATCACGCGCCAGCACGCTGATCGCCGCGCCACCGCGCACGAAGTTGCGCAGCATCTCTACGGTCACCGCTTGCGGATAGGCCGACACACCTTCGGCGACCACGCCATGGTCACCGGCGAACAGGGCGATCCAGATATGCTCCAGACTTGGCCTTTCGCGGCCCTGCAGGCCGGCGAGACGGATGGTCTCCTCCTCCAGCCGGCCCAGCGCACCGCGCGGCTTGGTCAGTTGGTCCTGGCGCGCAGCGGCCTTGCCTTGTGCCACGCGGTCGATCGGCTGGGTGCCTTGCAGCCACCATTGCAGACTCATAACGTTTCCCCCTTCAACACCATGGGCAGGCCGGCGACGGTGAACACCACGCGCTCGCTGACCTCGGCCAGGGACTGGTGCAGCCAGCCGGCCTCGTCGACATATCGGCGGCTGAGTTCGCCCATCGGCACCACCCCCAGCCCGGTTTCGTTGCTGACCAGGATGATTCGCCCCGGCAGTTGCGGCAGCGTTTCCAGCAGCGCATCGATCTCGCCGCGCAGGCGCCAGCCGTCTTCATGGATCAGTAGATTGGTGACCCACAGGGTCAGGCAGTCCACCAGCACGCAGTGGCCGGGCGCGGCCAGGCGTTCCAGTGCATCGGCCAGGGCCAGCGGCTCTTCCACCAGCCCCCAATGCTCCGGGCGGCGCTCGCGGTGCTGGAGGATGCGCGTGGACATCTCGCCGTCGCCGGCCTGAGCCGTGGCGACATAGGTGACCGGCAGGCCGCTTTCCAGCGCCAGACGCTCGGCCAGGCGGCTCTTGCCCGAGCGGGCGCCACCGAGGATCAGTTCAAGCATGGGTTCTCCGTACTCAACGTCCCCGTAGGACGGGTGGAGCTTGCGATACCCATCGCATCGCACCACAAAATTGATGGGTATCGCTCCGCTCCACCCATCCTACGCAGAGCAAGGGTGGCGATCAGAGTCCGCACAACGACTTCAGTGCCGTAGGGTGCATAACGCCCCAGGCGTTATCCGCCAGAATCACTTCGCAACGAGACGGCGGATAACCGCGACGCTTATGCGCCCTACAGTCCGCACAGCGCTCTCAATTTTTCGGTATCCAGATGCGCCTCGACCTGATCGGCCAGACGCTCGATGTCACGTTCACGCAGGGCGTGGTAATCGATGCTCTGCACCTCGCGCAGCCCGGCCCAGCGCAGCAGCGCCGAGCTGGACGCGGCGGACTCGAACAGCCCGTGCAGGTAGGTGCCCATCACCTGACCGTCGTCACTCACTGCGCCGTCAGCGCGACCATCGCTCAGGCGTACGGCCGGATTCGCCAGCGCAGGGCCTTCGGTGACGCCGGCATGTATCTCGTAACCACTCACCGGGGCATCTTCCAGCGCCAGCTGGCCGCTGACATTGCGCAACTGCTTCTCCGGCTCCAGCACGGTGCGGAAATCCAGCAGGCCGAGGCCGTCGCTCTCCCCTGCCGCGCCTTCCAGGCCATGCGGGTCGGCCAGGGAGCGGCCGAGCATCTGCAAGCCGCCGCAGATACCCAGCAGCTTGCCGCCGTAGCGCAGGTGACGACGGATCGCCTCTTCCCAGCCCTGGGCACGGAGGAACGCCAGGTCGGGCCGCACGCTCTTGGAGCCGGGCAGGATGATCAGGTCCGCTGGCGGGATCGGTTGGCCGGGGCCGATGAAGGTCAGTTCCACTTGCGGATGCAGGCGCAACGGATCGAAGTCGGTATGGTTGCTGATGCGCGGCAGCACTGGCACCACCACGCGCAGGCGCTCGCCGGTCTTGGCGGCCTGGCGGGTGTCGATGGCGTCCTCGGCTTCCAGGTGGAAATCCATCAGGTACGGCAGCACGCCCAGCACCGGCATGCCGGTGCGCTTTTCCAGCCAGTCGAGCCCGTTCTGCAACAGCGCGATGTCGCCCCGGAAACGGTTGATGACGAAGCCCTTCACCCGCGCCCGCTCACTCTCGGAGAGCAACTCCAGAGTGCCGACCAGATGGGCGAACACGCCGCCGCGGTCGATGTCGGCAATCAGGATGACCGGACAATCCACCGCCTCGGCGAAGCCCATGTTGGCGATGTCGTTGGCGCGCAGGTTGATCTCCGCCGGCGACCCCGCGCCCTCCACCATCACCACCGGGTACTGCGCGCTGAGGCGCTCGTGGGATTCGAGCACCGCCTGCATCGCCACGCGCTTGTAGTCGTGGTAAGCCACGGCATTCATGCTGGTCACTGCGCGACCATGGATGATCACCTGGGCGCCGGTGTCGCTGTTGGGCTTGAGGAGCACCGGGTTCATGTCGGTGTGCGGCGCCAGGTGGCAGGCCTGCGCCTGCACGGCCTGAGCGCGACCGATCTCGCCGCCGTCAGCGGTCACTGCACTGTTGAGCGCCATGTTCTGCGGCTTGAAGGGCGCCACCGCCACGCCCTGGCGGCGCAGCCAACGGCACAGCGCCGTCACCAGCGTGCTCTTGCCGGCATCGGAGGTGGTGCCCTGCACCATCAGAGTCGCGCCCTGCACCATCAGCGTCGTGCCATTCGGGGAACTCAACGCAGGCTCTCCATCTGGTTGAAGGTGCGCAAGCCATGTTCCAGGCGTTCCCAGCCCTTCTCATCCGGCGGCAAGCCGAAGCGCAGGCTGCCGGGCGTCTCGAACAGGCGTACGAGAATGCCCTGCCGCGCCAGGTGATCGCGCAGCGCGTGGGCGCGCATGGAAACCACCCACTGGAACAACGCCGTGCCGCCCTGCGGCGGCGAAACCGTGTTCGCCCAGCATCCCGGCCAGATGCCGGCTCGCCTCGTGAAGATCGCGCCGCCGCTGAATCTGCTCCTGGAACTCGCCCAGGACCGCCTGCGCGACCCAGCGCGTCGGGCCATTCACCGCCCAGGGGCCGAGCAGTTTCGCCAGGCTTTCCAGCAGGCGCGGCTCGGCGAAGGCGAAGCCCAATCGCGCGCCGGCAAGGCCGAAGAACTTGCCGAAGGAGCGCAGCACGATCAGCCCCGGGCGGCTCGCACAGCTGGGCGCCAGGCTGTGCTCGGGCGTGCAGTCCATGAAGGCTTCGTCCACCACCAGCCAGCCGCCGCGCTCCTGCAGGCGCGCATGCCATTCCAGCAGCACGCCGGCCTCGATGCGCTTGCCCGTGGGATTGTTCGGATTGACCACCACCAGCACGTCGAAGCGCTCCAGGTGATGGGGGACTTCCTGGTCGCTGACCTCGCGCAGGATGTGCCCCGCAGCGCGCCAGGATTCGGCGTGCTCGGCATAGCAAGGCGAGATCACGCCGACCTTGCCCGGCCTGCGCAAACGCGGCAGCAACTGGATCGCCGCCTGGCTGCCGGGCAGCGCCAGCAGCTTCTCGGCGCCGTAGTAGCGGCGCGCGGCGACCTCCAGGCCGTCACTGTCTTCGGGTAGACGCATCCAGGACGCTGCGGGCACGCTGGGCAGCGCCCAGGGCCAGGGCGAAATGCCGGTGGACAGGTCCAGCCATTCGGCGAGCGGAATGCCGTACTGCTGCGCCGCTTTGCGCAACCGGCCGCCATGTTCGAGCATCAGAGCACTAGGTGCTGTTCGGATTCTATCGTGTTTCCCTACATGAACCTT
>JASGKM010000018.1:0-67151 GCA_049840615.1 Pseudomonas sp. | reverse complement strand
GGCCGTGGAATCGCAAGTTCATGGCAGCCTTGGTCAGTGAAACCACCAGCGGTGTTGAGCGCGATTACGAAGGAAAGCGGGTCTTTCTGAAATGCGCCCCGATCACAGGTGCCGATAACGCGACCGAGGTCGGTCGCGACTGCACGGTTTCCATGAACGACCAACAATTGGTTTCCGCGAAGTTCATGTTCAAGAAGTGATCAAGGCGGGCTGCCCTAGCGGCATGCTGCAGGGGAAACAAGAAAGGCGCCGTAAGGCGCCTTCTATTTTCGGGTGGTATCAGCCCGTCGCTTTCACCAAGTCATCCAGGGAAACCTCATCGGAAGCGTCCACCACCTCCGTGCGGGTGAGGGTCTCGCGGTCCTGCGTGCCGAACAGGGGAATGTGCAGCTTCGTCAGGTGCGCGCCCCAGCCACCGTTGATCCGATCCGCAGCGACCAGGTGAGCACCGATGCCGGCCAAGGTCTTGGCTGCAGCGTTCCACTCCTCGGCGTACTTGCTCCACAGCGCCTCCGACAGCGCAGCCTTGGCCACCTGTTCGCGCTGCCGGGAGTCGGCGGCCTGCTGCTTCATGTTGGCCACCTCGGCTTCCATGGTCTCGATGGTGCGGCGCTTCACTCGGATGGTGGCCTCGGTCGCCAGCGCCAGCTCCACAGCTTTCTCCAGTTGCGTACGTGCAGCCTTCTCGGCCTTGGCGTCCTCTGCCTGCGCGAGCGCCTGGCCGGCAGCTTGCTCAGGTGGCCTTCTTCAGGTCGAACTCGCTCCAGGGCGCCATGCGGAGTTCACCAGGTCGAACTGCTGTGAGCACCAGCAAGTGGATTGCGTGCTTGGTCAGCAAGTTGATTCGCGCCTCGCCACCTTCAGTGCAGAGTCTGTAAGCGGTGTAGTCTTGCGCGGCATATCCATACCCTCGTAGGGGCATGATGCAAGATCGAACTCGCGCTGCCCCTAAGTTTGCCCCCAAAACGTGATGCTTACCTGAAAGAGTACGGGAATTTTGGGCAACAAAAAACCGGCCAGAGGGCCGGTTCTTCGTGGGTTTCGGGATTTCTTGGAAAGTCCTGAAACGATGTGCTGGTGCCCCGGGAGAGACTCGAACTCTCACTCTGTCGCCAGAAACGGATTTTGAATCCGCCGCGTCTACCATTCCGCCACCGAGGCAATGGGCGCGCAGTATAGGGAGGCGCTCTGCGCCGGTCAATCGGCTCGAATGGTCAGAATTTGGCATTTCCAGTAAGATACGCGCCCCTTCGAGAATGCTCTTCCCATGCGCGTCGCTGACTTTCATTTCGACCTGCCCGAGGCGCTGATCGCCCGCCATCCGCTTCCGCAACGTAGCTCCAGCCGTCTGCTGGTGCTGGACGGAACCAGTGGCGAGCTCAGTCATCGGCAATTCGCTGACATCCTCGGCTTCCTCAAGCCGGGTGACCTGATGGTGTTCAACAACACCCGGGTAATTCCTGCCCGTCTGTTCGGCCAGAAGGCTTCCGGCGGCAAGCTGGAAATCCTTGTGGAGCGCGTGCTGGACAGCCATCGCGTGCTGGCCCACGTACGTTCCAGCAAATCGCCCAAGCCGGGATCGAAGATCCTCATCGACGGCGGCGGCGAGGCTGAGATGCTGCAACGCCACGATGCCCTGTTCGAACTGGGCTTCAGCGAGGACGTGCTGCCATTGCTGGAGCGCGTCGGCCACATGCCGCTGCCGCCCTATATAGACCGTCCGGACGAAGACGCCGATCGCGAGCGCTACCAGACCGTCTACGCCGAGCGCGCAGGTGCCGTAGCCGCACCGACTGCCGGCCTGCACTTCGACGAGGCGCTGCTGGAGTCGATTCGCGCCAAGGGCGTGGACACCGCGTTCGTCACCCTGCATGTGGGCGCCGGCACCTTCCAGCCGGTGCGCGTGGAGCGCATCGAGGATCACCACATGCACAATGAATGGCTGGAAGTCAGCCAGGATGTGGTCGATGCCGTGGCTGCCTGCAAGGCGCGCGGTGGTCGTGTGGTCGCCGTCGGTACTACCAGCGTGCGTTCGCTGGAAAGCGCAGCCCGTGATGGCGTGCTCAAACCGTTCAGTGGTGACACCGACATCTTCATCTTCCCCGGGCGGCCGTTCCATGTGGTCGACGCCCTGGTCACCAACTTCCACCTGCCGGAATCCACCCTGCTGATGCTGGTCTCCGCCTTTGCCGGCTACCCGGAGACCATGGCCGCCTATGCGGCAGCGGTGGAGCAGGGCTATCGCTTCTTCAGCTACGGCGATGCCATGTTCATCACCCGCAACCCGGCTCCGCGCGGCCCCGAGGACTGATCCATGAGTTTCATGAAATTCGAACTGCTGGCCACCGAGGGCAAGGCCCGCCGCGGTCGCCTGACCTTCCCCCGCGGTGTGGTGGAAACCCCGGCTTTCATGCCGGTCGGCACCTACGGCACCGTGAAGGGCATGCTCCCGCACGACATCGAGGGCATCGGCGCGCAGATCATCCTCGGAAACACCTTCCACCTGTGGCTGCGTCCGGGCACCGAAGTGATCCAGAAGCACGGCGATCTGCATGACTTCATGCAGTGGAAGGGTCCGATCCTCACCGACTCCGGCGGCTTCCAGGTCTTCAGCCTGGGCGCGCTGCGCAAGATCAAGGAAGAGGGCGTGTACTTCGCCTCGCCGGTCGATGGCGCCAAGGTCTTCATGGGCCCGGAAGAGTCCATGGCCGTGCAGCGCGCGCTGGGCTCGGACATCGTGATGATCTTCGACGAATGCACCCCGTATCCGGCGGAGTTCGACGTCGCCAAGCGCTCCATGGAGCTGTCGCTGCGCTGGGCCAAGCGCTCGAAGATCGCCCACGGCGACAGCCCTTCGGCGCTGTTCGGCATCGTCCAGGGCGGTATGCACGAAGAGCTGCGCATGCGCTCGCTCGACGGCCTGCAGGAAATCGGCTTCGACGGCCTGGCCATCGGCGGCTTGTCTGTGGGCGAGCCGAAGGAAGAGATGATCCGCGTCCTGGACTTCCTGCCCCAGCACATGCCGGCTGACAAACCTCGTTACCTGATGGGTGTGGGCAAACCCGAAGACCTCGTGGAAGGTGTGCGCCGGGGCGTCGACATGTTCGACTGCGTCATGCCCACCCGCAACGCGCGCAATGGCCACCTTTTCGTTGACACCGGGGTGATCAAGATTCGCAACGCGGTGCACAAGCACGATGAGTCTCCGCTGGACCCGACCTGCGATTGCTACACCTGCAAGCACTTCTCCCGCGCCTATCTCTACCACCTGGACAAGTGCGGCGAAATGCTCGGCAGCATGCTCAATACCATCCACAACTTGCGGCATTATCAGCGGCTTATGGCTGGTTTGCGCGAGGCAATCCAACAGGGTACATTGGCGAACTTTGTCGACGCCTTCTACGCCAAGCGCGGCCTTCCCGTGCCGCCGCTGGCGGACTGACCTTATTCATCGAAAAAGCTTTGAGACAGGAGTTTCCAATGAGTTTTCTGATTCCCGCTGCCTACGCTGACGCCGCAGCTCCCGCCGCTGCTGCAGGCCCGGCCGGCACTGGCTTCGAGTGGATTTTCCTGGTCGGTTTCCTGGTCATCTTCTACCTGATGATCTGGCGTCCCCAGGCCAAGCGCTCCAAGGAGCACAAGAACCTGCTGTCCGGCCTGCAGAAGGGCGATGAAGTCGTCACTTCCGCCGGTATCGCCGGCAAGGTGACCAAGGTCGCCGAGGACTTCGTCGTCGTCGAGGTTTCCGACAACGTCGAGCTGAAGTTCCAGAAGGCCGCGATCGCCGCGACCCTGCCGAAAGGCACCCTGAAGGCGATCTGATCCTCCACTTAGAAACCCAACCGACGGGGCGCAAGATGCGCCCCGCGTCATAACGGGCGGTGTCATGCTCAACAAGTATCCCCTGTGGAAGTATCTGCTGATCCTGGCGGTCCTGGCCGTCGGTTTCATCTACTCCGCACCCAACCTCTATCCTGACGATCCGGCCGTCCAGATCAGTGGCGCGAGCACCGCGCTGCAGGTCACCCAGGCCGACGTGGACAAGGCCAGCAAAGCGCTCGCCGATGCAGGCATTGCCGTCAAGGCTGGCTCGCTGGGCAAGAACAGCGGCCTGATCCGTCTGGTCAAGCAGGAAGACCAACTGCCGGCCAAGGACATCGTCCGCCGCGCACTGGGTGACGACTACGTAGTCGCCCTGAACCTGGCCCAGACCACGCCGAACTGGCTGCGCAACATCGCCGCCCACCCGATGAAACTGGGTCTGGACCTGTCCGGTGGTGTGCACTTCCTGCTGGAAGTGGACATGGAGAAGGCTGTCGACGCTCGTATGAAGGTGTACGAGAACGAGGTCAAGAGCGCCCTGCGTAAAGAGCGCGTGCGCTACCGCAGCCTGCCTGTGCAGGACGGCGGTATCCAGCTGGGCTTCACCGAAGAAGCTGACCTGGACAAAGCCAAGTCGATCATCGCCAAGGATTTCCGCGATTTCGAAACCGCCCAGAGCGAGCGTAATGGCATGCAGGTCCTGCGCCTGGCCATGACCGCCACCAAGCTGGCTGAAATCCGCGAATACTCGATCAAGCAGAACCTGACCACCGTTCGCAACCGCGTGAACGAACTGGGCGTCTCCGAGCCGCTGGTGCAGCGTCAGGGTGCCAACCGTATCGTGGTCGAGCTGCCGGGTGTGCAGGACACCGCTGAAGCCAAGCGTATCCTCGGCAAGACCGCCAACCTGGAGTTCCGCCTGGCCGCTGAGCCGGATGCGATCAAGTCCTCCACCGAGACCTTCGATTTCCGCGAGCCGCGTCGTCCTCCGGCGACCCTGGAGCGTGGCGTGATCATCACTGGTGACCAGGTCACCGACGCCAGCGCCAGCTTCGACGAGAACGGTCGTCCGCAGGTGAACATCCGTCTGGATGGCCACGGCGGCGAGCTGATGAACCGCGCGACCCGCAACAACGTCGGTCGCAGCATGGCCGTGGTGTTCATCGAGCAGAAGCCGATCACCCGCTACGCCAAGCAGGTCGTCGATGGCGTCGAGCAGGAAGTTGCCGTTCCGGCGTTCAAGGAAGAGAAGCAGATCATCAGCCTGGCGACCATCCAGTCGCCGCTGGGCAACCAGTTCCGCATCACCGGCCTGGACGCCCCGGGCGAGTCCTCGGAACTGGCCCTGCTGCTGCGCGCTGGCGGCCTGGCCGCGCCGATGTACTTCGCCGAAGAACGCACCATCGGCCCGAGCCTGGGTGCGGACAACATCGCCAAGGGTATCGACGCCTCCCTGTGGGGCATGGTCTTCGTTTCCCTGTTCATCATCGTCATCTACCGCTTCTTCGGCGTGATAGCCACCGTGGCCCTGGGCTTCAACATGGTCATGCTGGTGGCGCTGATGTCGATCCTCGGTGCGACCCTGACCCTGCCGGGTATCGCGGGTATCGTACTGACCATGGGTATGGCGGTAGACGCCAACGTGCTGATCTTCTCGCGGATACGCGAGGAACTGGCGGCGGGCATGTCGACGCAGCGAGCGATCCACGAGGGCTTCAACCGTGCCTTCACTGCGATCATCGACGCCAACCTGACCTCGCTGCTGGTCGGCGGCATCCTCTACGCCATGGGCACCGGCCCGGTGAAGGGCTTCGCCGTGACCATGTCCCTGGGTATTCTCACCTCGATGTTCACTGCCATTCTGGTCACCCGCGCAATGGTGAACCTGATCTACGGCGGCCGCGACGTTAAGAAGCTGTGGATCTAAGGGGCCAGAGATGAATATCAAGATCGGTACTATCAACTTCATGGGCGTGCGCAATATTGCGTTCGCCGCGACTCTGCTCCTGACCCTGATCGCCCTTGGCAGCTGGGTCTTCAAAGGCATCAACTTCGGCCTGGACTTCACCGGCGGTACGTCGATCAAGCTGACCTACGAGCAGCCTGCCGACCTTTCCAAAGTGCGTGAGCAACTGGTCGCCGCCGGTTACAGCGAAGCTGTGGTACAGAGCTTCGGTGATACCAAGGACGTGCTGGTGCGCATGCCCAGCGAAGATCCGGAGCTGGGCAAGAAGGTCGCCACTGCGCTGCAGCAGGCCGATGCTTCCAATCCGGCGAAGGTGAATGGCGTCGAGTATGTCGGCCCGCAGGTGGGTGAAGAGCTGCGCGACCAGGGTGGCCTCGGCATGCTTCTGGCGCTGGGCGGCATCCTGCTGTACGTGGGCTTCCGCTTCCAGTGGAAGTTCGCCCTGGGGGCGATCCTCTCGCTGATCCACGACGCCATCATCGTGATGGGCGTGCTGTCGTTCTTCCAGATCACCTTCGACCTGACCGTGCTCGCTGCGGTGCTGGCGGTGGTGGGCTACTCGCTGAACGACACCATCGTGATCTTCGACCGGGTGCGCGAGAACTTCCGCGTACTGCGCAAGGCCAGCCTGATCGAGAACATCAACATCTCGACCAGCCAGACCTTGCTGCGGACCATCGCCACCTCGGTGTCGACCCTGCTGGCCATCGCCGCTCTGCTGTTCTTCGGCGGCGACAACCTGTTCGGCTTCTCCATCGCCCTGTTCGTCGGCGTAATGGCGGGTACCTACTCGTCGATCTACATCGCCAACGTGGTGCTGATCTGGCTGAATCTGTCCAGCGAGGACCTGATTCCTCCGCCGAGCAAGGAAGTCGACGAGCGCCCGTAACAGAGCGCTTCCGGCCTTCCACTGAAAACTCCCGCTTCGGCGGGAGTTTTCGTTTGTAGGCACTGTGTCACGCATTGGCTGGAACTTTCTTACAAATGGGCGGCTCCAAGGCAGGGTAAAGGGCAAGGCCCGAATGAGAAGAAAGACCAGGAGAACCCTATGAACAAGTCGTTGCTAATCGGTACCGTGCTGGGCGCTGTGGGCGTGACTGCCGGTGGCGCCGTGGCTACCTACAGCTTGGTGGACCGCGCGCCCGAATACGCCGAGGTGCTCGCCGTTCAGCCGGTCAAGGAAACCATCAAGAATCCGCGTCAGGTCTGCAAGGACGTGGCGGTGACCCACCAGCGTCCGGTCAAGGACACCCACCAGATTGCCGGTACGGCAATCGGCGCCATCGCCGGCGGCCTGCTGGGCAACCAGATCGGTGGCGGCAACGGCAAGAAGATCGCCACCGTGGCGGGCGCCATCGGCGGCGGCTATGCGGGCAACAAGGTGCAGGAGGGCATGCAGGAGCGTGACACCTACACCACCACCGAAACCCGCTGCAGCACTGTCAACGACACCAGCGAGAAGGTGGTCGGTTACGACGTGAAGTACCTGCTCGATGGCAAGGCCGGCCAGGTCCGCATGGACCGCGATCCGGGCTCGCAGATTCCGGTCGACAAGAGCGGCCGACTGATCCTGGGTCAGCAATAAGCAGTCGCCAGGAGTGAACGGAAAAGGCGCCCAGGTGGGCGCCTTTTTCTTTTCTGTCTTTTTGTTGGAGCGAGCTTGCTCGCGAAAACCGTCTCAACCCCACGTGCCAGGATGAAAAGCTTCGCGAGCAAGCTCGCTCCTACAGCTGCGGGGGTAGTGTCTTGCAGGCACAAAAAAGCCCGGCATTGCCGGGCTTTTTCTGTCGAGGCTCAGGCTCAGCGCTTGAGCGACGGCGGCAGGTGCGGCTGGATGCTGGTCAGCAGCGCCTTGAAGCACTTGGTGTTGCCGGCAACGATCTGGCCCTTCTCGAGGAACTCGTGGCTACCGGTGAAATCACTCACCAGGCCGCCCGCTTCCTGGATCAGCAGGGCGCCAGCAGCCATGTCCCACTCGGACAGGCCGAACTCCCAGAAGGCGTCGTAGCGGCCGGCGGCAACATAGGCCAGGTCGAGGCTGGCGGCGCCGGCGCGGCGGATGCCGGCGGTCTGGCCGACCAGGCTGCGGAACATGCCCAGGTAGGCGTCCAGGTTGTCCATCTGGCTATCGCGGAACGGGAAGCCGGTGCCGAGCAGGGCGCCTTCCAGGCTCTTGCGGTTGCTGACGCGCAGACGGCGGCCGTTCAGCGCGGCGCCGCGGCCACGGCTGGCGGTGAATTCTTCCTGGCGGACCGGGTCGAGGACCACGGCGTGCTCGAGGCGACCGCGGTATTTGCAGGCGATGCTGACGGCGTAGTGCGGAACGCCGTGGATGAAGTTGGTGGTGCCGTCCAGCGGATCGATGATCCACAGGTAATCGGCGCCTTCGCCGCTGCCTTCGAGCATGCCGCCTTCTTCGCCCATGATCCCGTGGTTCGGGTAGGCCTTGCGCAGGGCGGTGACGATGGAGAGCTCGGCCGCGCGATCGACTTCGGTGACGTAGTCGTTGGCTTCTTTCTCGTTGACCGACAGGGTGTCCAGGCGTTCGATGGAGCGGAAGATCAGTTCACCGGCGCTGCGAGCGGCGCGCAGGGCGATATTCAGCATAGGCTGCATGGAGAGGTCACCTGGGTCGTTAAAGAAAGCCGGACATTCTAGCAGAAAGCGTCAGCGTTCATAGAGCGACCTGTCGCCTGCGTGGCGCAAGACCCACTGCTGCGGTAGGATTCCCTCCCTTTTTCGCTTTTGTGTGGAGTCGCGCGTTGCTCGACAAAATTCGCGTGGTGCTGGTCAACACCAGCCATCCCGGCAATATCGGCGGTACGGCCCGTGCGATGAAGAACATGGGGCTGTCGCGCCTGGTGCTGGTCGATCCGATGGATTTTCCCAGTGGCGAGGCGCGTGCGCGTGCTTCCGGCGCCGATGACATTCTCGACGCGGCCGTGGTCGTTCCCACGCTCGAAGATGCCCTGGCGGGCTGCAGTCTGGTGCTCGGCACCAGCGCGCGTGATCGCCGCATTCCCTGGCCGCTGCTCGATCCCCGCGAGTGCGCCACCACCAGCCTGGAGCATGTCCAGCAGGGTGGTGAGGTCGCTTTGGTGTTCGGTCGCGAGTACGCCGGCCTGACCAACGAGGAGCTGCAGCGATGTCAGTTCCATGTGCACATCCCGGCCAATCCCGAGTTCAGCTCGCTGAACCTGGCGACGGCGGTGCAGGTGCTGGTCTACGAGGTGCGCATGGCCTGGCTGGCCGTTCAGGGGCAGCCGACCAAGCAGGAGAAGGTCGAGTCCACCGCAATGCTCAACAGCGTTCCGGTGACGTCGGACGAGCTGGAGCGTTTCTACGCGCACCTGGAGTCGACCCTGGTGGATATCCAGTTCCTCGATCCGCAGAAACCGCGCCACCTGATGTCGCGCCTGCGCCGCCTGTATGGCCGCAGCGGCGTCAGCAAGCTGGAGATGAATATCCTGCGGGGTATTCTCACCGAGACACAGAAAGCTGCCCGTGGGGAGCTTTCCAAGCGGAGTGATGAAGATGTTTGAGCGTGTACGCGAAGATATTCAAAGCGTATTCCATCGTGATCCGGCGGCTCGCAACGCCTTCGAGGTGCTCACCTGCTACCCGGGCCTGCATGCCGTCTGGCTGCATCGTCTGGCCCATGGCCTGTGGACGTCCGGCTGGAAGTGGCTGGCGCGCATGGTGTCGAACTTCGGTCGCTGGATGACCGGTATCGAGATTCATCCGGGGGCGAAGATCGGGCGCCGCTTCTTCATCGATCACGGCCTGGGTATCGTCATTGGCGAAACCGCCGAGATCGGCGACGACGTGACCATCTACCAGGGTGTGACCCTGGGCGGCACCAGCTGGAACAAGGGTAAGCGTCACCCGACCCTGGCCGACGGCGTGGTAGTGGGGGCGGGCGCCAAGGTGCTTGGTCCGTTCACTGTCGGTGCCGGTGCCAAGGTCGGCTCCAATGCCGTGGTGACCAAAGAGGTACCGCCGGGCGCCACCGTTGTGGGTATTCCGGGGCGCATCATCGTCAAGGATGATGCGGATCAGGCTGCCAAGCGCCAGGCCATGGCGGAAAAACTCGGCTTCGATGCCTACGGTGTCAGCCAGGACATGCCTGACCCGGTGGCTCGCGCCATTGGTCAGCTGCTCGACCACCTTCAGGCGGTCGACGGCCGCCTGGAGGGCATGTGCAAGGCCCTGACAGCCCTGGGTAGCGACTACTGTGCGAAAGATCTCCCGGTACTGCGGGAAGAAGACTTCGCCGGTGTGAAAGACGCAGAGAGCAGCAAAGTCGGCGCAGTGATGCGCCGACACCAGTATTGCTGTTAGAATACGCCGCCGTTCGCTGGCTAAATCCGACTAAAGTAATAGGTCTTATAGTTCACTTAAATAGTCGGAAAAGAGCATACTCCCGCCATACCAGCGATTCTTCCGGATTTCCCCATGCGATTGACCACCAAAGGCCGCTATGCCGTCACCGCCATGCTCGATCTGGCGTTGCACGCCCAGCGTGGCCCGGTTTCTCTCGCCGATATCTCCGAGCGCCAGGGTATCTCCCTGTCCTACCTGGAACAGCTGTTCGCCAAGTTGCGCCGTGGCAACCTGGTGGTCAGCGTGCGTGGTCCGGGCGGCGGCTACCAGCTGTCCCGCGACATGACTGGCATCCACGTCGCCCAGGTGATCGATGCGGTCAATGAATCGGTCGATGCCACCCGCTGCCAGGGTCAGGGCGATTGCCACTCCGGCGATACCTGCCTGACCCACCACCTGTGGTGCGACCTCAGTCAGCAGATTCACGAGTTCCTCAGCGGCATCAGCCTGGCCGACCTGGTCGAGCGCCGCGAAGTTCAAGAGGTCGCACAGCGCCAGGACGAGCGTCGCTGCTCGGGCACCAAGCCGCTGCGCCTCGACAAGATTGAAGCGTCCGCCATCGATTGAGCGAACGCCCGCCTGTAGGAGTTACCTGATGAGATTGCCGATTTACCTCGACTACTCCGCCACCACCCCGGTGGATCCGCGTGTCGCTCAGAAAATGGCCGACTGCCTGCTGGTTGACGGCAACTTCGGCAACCCGGCTTCGCGTTCGCACCTTTTCGGCTGGAAGGCCGAGGAAGCGGCTGAGAACGCCCGTCGCCAGGTCGCCGAACTGGTCAATGCCGACCCCCGCGAGATCGTCTGGACTTCCGGTGCTACCGAGTCCGACAACCTTGCCGTCAAGGGTGTTGCGCACTTCTACGCGACCAAGGGCAAGCACATCATCACTTCGAAGATCGAGCACAAGGCGGTCCTGGATACCTGCCGCCAGCTGGAGCGCGAAGGCTTCGAAGTGACCTACCTGGAACCGACTCCCGAGGGCATCATCACCCCGGCTATGGTCGAGGCCGCCCTGCGTGACGACACCATCCTGGTCTCGGTCATGCACGTGAACAACGAAGTCGGCAGCATCAACGACATCGCTGCCATTGGCGAACTGACCCGTTCGCGCGGCATCCTGCTGCCACGTCGACGCCGCCCAGTCGGCCGGCAAGGTGGACATCGACCTGGAAAAACTCAAGGTCGACCTGATGTCCTTCTCTGCCCACAAGGTCTACGGCCCCAAAGGCATGGGCGCGCTGTACGTGCGCCGCAAGCCGCGCGTGCGCCTGGAAGCCCAGATGCATGGCGGCGGTCACGAGCGCGGCATGCGTTCGGGCACCCTGGCGACCCACCAGATCGTCGGCATGGGCGAAGCCTTCCGTATCGCCAAGGAAGAAATGCACCAGGAAATGGCCCGCATCGAAGGCCTGCGCAAGCGCTTCTTCGATCAGGTGCAGGACCTGGAAGAGCTGTACCTCAATGGCAGCCCCACTTCCTACACGCCGAACATCCTCAACGTCAGCTTCAACTACGTTGAAGGCGAGTCGCTGATGATGTCGCTCAAGGACCTGGCCGTATCGTCCGGTTCCGCCTGCACCTCGGCCTCGCTGGAGCCGTCCTACGTGCTCCGCGCCCTGGGTCGCAATGACGAACTGGCGCACAGCTCCATCCGTTTCAGCTTCGGCCGCTTCACCACTGAAGAAGAGGTCGATTACGCCGCCAAGAAGGTGGTGGAAGCCGTTTCCAAGCTGCGTGAACTCTCGCCGCTGTGGGATATGTTCAAAGAGGGTGTCGACCTGTCCAAGGTCGAATGGCAGGCCCACTGACCCGCCCCATAGAAGTGAGGATTAGCCATGGCTTACAGTGACAAGGTCATCGACCACTACGAAAACCCGCGCAACGTCGGCAAGCTCAATGCCGAAGATCCGGACGTCGGCACCGGCATGGTCGGTGCGCCGGCCTGCGGCGACGTGATGCGCCTGCAGATCAAGGTCAACGAGCAGGGCGTTATCGAAGACGCCAAGTTCAAGACCTACGGCTGCGGTTCGGCCATCGCCTCCAGCTCCCTCGCCACCGAGTGGATGAAGGGCAAGACCCTGGATGAAGCCGAATCCATCAAGAACACCACCATCGCCGAAGAACTGGCCCTGCCGCCGGTGAAGATCCACTGCTCGGTACTCGCCGAGGACGCCATCAAGGCGGCCGTGCGCGACTACAAGCAGAAGAAAGGTCTGCTCTGAAGCGATTCGTTGAGTAAGGAGTTCCCATGGCCATCAGCATGACCGAATCCGCCGCCAATCACGTTCGCCGCTCCCTCGAGGGTCGCGGCAAGGGCGAGGGTATTCGTCTTGGCGTGCGCACCACCGGGTGTTCCGGTCTGGCCTACGTGCTGGAGTTCGTCGACGAGCTGGCAGCCGAGGATCAGGTCTTCGAGAGTCACGGCGTGAAGGTCATCATCGACCCGAAAAGCCTGGTCTACCTCGACGGCACCGAGTTGGACTTCACCAAGGAAGGCCTCAACGAGGGCTTCAAGTTCAACAACCCGAACGTGCGCGGTGAGTGTGGCTGCGGCGAAAGCTTCAACGTCTGAGGCTGGGTGTGGGTAGTCCCTGTCACTTCGCGCTGTTCGACCTGCAGCCGGGCTTCCGGATCGATCTGGAAGCCCTCGGCAACCGCTACCGGGAGCTGGTGCGCACCGTCCATCCGGACCGTTTCGCCGACGCTTCCGAGCGCGAGCAGCGACTGGCGCAGGCCAAGGCCGCCGAACTCAACGATGCCTACCAGACGCTGAAGAGCGTTCCGCGCCGTGCCCTGTACCTGCTGGCCCTGCGCGGCGATGCGCTGCCGCTGGAAGCCACGGTGCAGGACCCGGAGTTCCTCCTGCAGCAGATGCAGCTGCGCGAGGACCTGGAAGACCTGCAGGAAAGCGCAGATCTCGACGGTGTAGCGCAGTTCAAGCGTCAGCTGAAGTCCGCCCAGCAACGGCTGGAAGAGGATTTCGCCGATTGCTGGGATGATGCCGCCCGCCGCGACCTGGCTGAGCGCCTGGTGCGTCGCATGCAGTTCCTCGACAAGCTGGCGCAGGAAGTGCGGCAGCTGGAAGAGCGACTCGACGATTAATCCGCGCGGCCCACGCCGCGCCCGATAGCCTGATTAGAAACCGCATGGCCCTACTGCAGATCGCCGAGCCCGGACAAAGCCCCCAGCCACATCAGCGTCGCCTGGCTGTAGGGATTGACCTGGGCACCACGAATTCCCTGGTCGCTGCCGTGCGCAGCGGCGTCGCGGCGCCGTTGCCGGACGACCGCGGCGAAGTGATCCTGCCTTCGGCGGTGCGTTACCTCGCCGATCGCATCGAGGTGGGTGAGAGCGTTCGCGCCACTGCCTCGCAAGACCCGCTGAACTCCATCATCTCGGTCAAGCGCTTCATGGGGCGCGGCCTGGAGGATGTGAAGCAGCTGGGCGGCCAATTGCCGTACCGCTTCACCCAGGGCGAATCGCACATGCCCTTCATCGAGACGGTCCAGGGCGCCAAGAGCCCCGTGGAAGTCTCGGCGGAAATCCTCCGTGTCCTGCGTCAGCGCGCCGAATCCACCCTGGGTGGCGAATTGGTCGGCGCGGTGATCACCGTTCCTGCCTATTTCGATGACGCCCAGCGTCAGGCCACCAAGGACGCCGCGCGCCTGGCGGGTCTGCACGTGCTGCGCCTGCTCAACGAGCCGACTGCCGCCGCCGTTGCGTATGGTCTGGACAAGAACGCCGAAGGCCTGGTCGCCATCTACGACCTGGGCGGCGGTACCTTCGATATCTCCATTCTGCGCCTGACCCGTGGTGTCTTCGAAGTCCTGGCCACCGGTGGCGACACCGCCCTGGGCGGCGACGATTTCGACCATGCCATCGCTGGCTGGATCATCGAGCAGGCCGGTATCTCGGCTGATCTCGATCCAGGTGCCCAGCGCCGTTTGCTGCAGACTGCCTGTGCCGCCAAGGAAGCCCTGACCGACAGCGCCAGCGTTGCCGTAGCCTACGACAGTTGGGCCGGCGAGCTGAGCTCGCGCCCAGCTGGATTCGCTGATCGACCCGCTGATCCAGCGCAGCCTCAAGTCCTGCCGTCGCGCCGTGCGTGATTCCGGCATCGAGCTGGAAGAAGTCAGCGCCGTGGTCATGGTGGGTGGCTCCACTCGTGTGCCGCGTGTTCGCGAGCTGGTGGGCGAGTTGTTCGGTCGCGAACCGCTGACCGATATCGATCCGGACCAGGTGGTCGCTATCGGCGCCGCTATCCAGGCCGATGCCCTGGCCGGCAACAAGCGTGGCGAAGAGCTGCTGTTGCTGGATGTGATTCCCCTGTCGCTCGGCCTGGAAACCATGGGCGGGCTGATGGAGAAGGTGATTCCGCGCAACACCACTATCCCGGTGGCGCGCGCCCAGGAATTCACCACCTACAAGGATGGTCAGACGGCCATGATGATTCACGTGCTGCAAGGCGAGCGTGAGCTGGTCAAGGACTGCCGGTCCCTGGCGCGCTTCGAGCTGCGTGGCATTCCGCCGATGGTGGCGGGCGCGGCGAAGATCCGCGTCAGCTTCCAGGTCGATGCCGATGGCCTGCTGGGCGTTTCCGCCCGCGAGCTGTCCTCTGGTGTCGAGGCGAGCATCCAGGTCAAGCCGTCCTACGGCCTGACCGACGGCGAAATCGCCCGCATGCTGCAGGATTCCTTCCAGTACGCCGGCGATGACCTGGCCGCCCGCACGTTGCGCGAGCAGCAGGTTGAAGCCCAGCGTCTGCTGGAGGCTGTGCAGTCCGCGCTCGACGCCGACGGCGAGCGCCTGCTGGAAGCCGATGAGCGCCTGGTCATCGATGCCGGCATGGATTCGCTGCGCGAGCTGGCTACCGGCAGCGATGCCGGCGCCATCGAACTACAGATCAAGCGTCTGTCCCAGCTGACCGACGCCTTTGCCGCGCGCCGTATGGACGCCACCGTCAAAGCCGCACTGGCCGGTCGCCGGCTCAACGAAATCGAGGAATAAGCGAAGATGCCGCAGATTGTCTTTCTGCCCCACGCCGAACACTGCCCCGAAGGCGCCGTGATCGAAGCCCAGCCGGGCGAAACCATCATGAAGGCGGCGCTGCGCAACGGCATCGAGATCGAGCACGCCTGCGAGATGTCCTGTGCTTGCACCACCTGCCACGTGGTCGTGCGCGAAGGCTTCAACTCCATGGAGGCCTCCGACGAGCTGGAAGACGACATGCTGGACAAGGCCTGGGGTCTGGAGCCGGATTCGCGCCTGTCCTGCCAGGCTGTGGTCGGCGAGACCGATCTGGTGGTGGAAATTCCGAAATACACCATCAACCAGGTGTCCGAAGGTCACTGAGGCGGAGCGCTTACATGAGTCTGAAATGGGTTGATGTGCTCGAAATCGCCATCCAGCTGGCCGAATCCAAGCCGGACGTCGATCCGCGCTACGTGAATTTCGTCGATCTGCATCGCTGGGTGCTGGCATTGCCGGAGTTCAGCGACGATCCTTCCCGCGGTGGGGAAAAGGTCCTGGAGGCCATCCAGGCCGCCTGGATCGAAGAAGCCGACTGAGGGCGCGGCTCACCAGAGCCGCGTACCCATTTGTCATGAACCCGCGTATAATTCGCGGGTTTTATCTTTAGGTGAGCTGTCGAAAATTTCCCCGCGGGAATTTTCCAGTCGCCGGCCCTGTCGCAGTCGGGCCGGTTTCGCGGCTTCCGCCCATCGGGCGCAGCGCGCGGCAAACCCTAGAATCGCAGGAGCTCCTGGCCACGCCAGGGGCTTCTTGGCATTACCAACCTTGCTTTTCGGAGTTATTTCCATGGCCCTGCAACGTACCTTCTCCATCATCAAGCCCGACGCCGTTTCCAAGAACGTCATCGGCGAAATCCTGACCCGCTTCGAGAAAGCCGGCCTGCGCGTTGTCGCTTCCAAGATGGTTCAGCTGTCCGAGCGCGAAGCTGGCGGTTTCTACGCCGAGCACAAAGAGCGTCCCTTCTTCAAGGACCTGGTTTCCTTCATGACCTCCGGCCCGGTCGTTGTTCAGGTTCTGGAAGGCGAAGACGCCATCCTGCGCAACCGTGAGCTGATGGGCGCCACCGATCCGAAGAAAGCCGACGCCGGCACCATCCGCGCCGACTTCGCCGTTTCCATCGACGAGAACGCCGTACACGGTTCCGACTCGGAAGCTTCGGCTGCCCGCGAAATCGCTTACTTCTTCTCCAGCACCGAGGTGTGCGAGCGCATTCGCTGATAACAGCGAATGAGCGAGGGTGAATCCATGACTGATACCGCTGTAAAGGCCAATCTGCTGGGCATGACCAAGCCCCAGCTCGAGGAATTCTTCGAGTCCATCGGTGAAAAGCGCTTCCGCGCCGGCCAGGTGATGCAATGGATTCACCACTTTGGCGTTGCTCGAATTCGGCGCCATGACCAACGTCGGCAAGGCCTTGCGCCAAAAGCTCGAGGCCGTTGCCGAAATTCGTCCTCCGGAGATCGTCAGCCAGGACATTTCCGCTGACGGTACCCGCAAGTGGGTGGTGCGCGTGGCTTCGGGCAGTTGCGTCGAGACCGTGTACATCCCGCAAGGCGGCCGCGGCACCCTGTGCGTGTCGTCGCAGGCCGGTTGCGCGCTGGATTGCAGCTTCTGCTCCACCGGCAAGCAAGGCTTCAACAGCGACCTGACCTCCGCCGAGATCATCGGCCAGGTGTGGATCGCCAACCAGTCGTTCGGGACCATCCCGGGCAAGATCGACCGTGCCATCACCAACGTGGTGATGATGGGCATGGGCGAGCCGCTGCTGAACTTCGACAACGTCGTGACTGCCATGAGCATCATGATGGAAGACCTCGGCTACGGTATTTCCAAGCGCAAGGTGACCCTGTCCACCTCCGGCGTGGTGCCGATGATCGACAAGCTCGCCGAAGTGACCGACGTGTCCCTGGCCCTGTCGCTGCACGCGCCCAACGACGAACTGCGCAACAAGCTGGTACCGATCAACAAGAAGTACCCGCTCGAGATGCTGCTCGATTCCTGCTACCGCTACATCACGCGCCTGGGCAAGGAGCGCGTGCTGACGATCGAGTACACCCTGCTGGCCGGCGTCAACGACCAGCCCGAGCATGCTGAGCAACTGATCGCACTGCTCAAGGATTTCCCTTGCAAGATCAACCTGATTCCGTTTAATCCGTTCCCGCATTCCGGTTACGAGCGTCCGAGCAACAATGCCATTCGCCGTTTCCAGGACATGCTGCACAAGAGCGGCTTCAACGTGACCGTTCGTACCACCCGTGGCGACGATATCGATGCCGCCTGTGGTCAGCTGGTAGGCCAGGTGATGGACCGCACCCGCCGCAGCGAACGTTATATTGCCGTACGTCAGCTGGCCGCCGATGCCGACCAGGCCGCGCCAGCTACCAACCGAAACTGAACTAGGGAGGATTCCGATGACCCTGCGCGCCGCGCTGTGCTTACTGTTGGCAACCGTGCTGACGGGTTGCGTGACGACTGGTAAACAGGATCCTCTGAAGACCGACAAGGGCCGGAACGAGGCGCGTGACGCCTACATCCAGCTGGGCATCGGTTACCTGCAGATGGGCAATACCGAGCAGGCCAAGGTGCCGCTGCGCCAGGCCCTGGACATCGATTCCTCCAGCGCCGACGCCCACGCTGCCCTGGCGGTGGTCTATCAGGTCGAGAAAGAGCCCAAGCTCGCCGAGAGCGAATTCCGCAAGGCGTTGTCCTCGCGCTCGGGCGATGCGCGCATCCTGAACAACTACGGCGGTTTCCTGTTCGAGCAAAAGCGCTACCAGGAGGCCTACGACACCTACATGAAGGCCACCGAAGACGGGCTCTATTCCGAGCGTTCGCGCGTCTTCGAGAACCTCGGTCTGGTGAGCCTGAAGCTGAACAACCGGGCGCAGGCCAAGGAATTCTTCGAGAAGGCCATCCGCCTGAACCGCAATTCGACGGGCGCGCTGCTCGAGTCGGCTGAACTGAACTACCAGGATCGCGAGTACGTGCCGGCTCGCGCCTACTACGAGGAATACCTCAAGCGGGGCCCGCAGACTGCGCGCAGCCTGCTGTTGGGGATTCGACTGGCAAAGATCTACGACGACCGGGATACCGCTGCCAGCTACGGGCTGCAACTCAAGCGCCTGTATCCCGCTTCTCCTGAATACCAGGCATACCAGGCGGATAAATGATGAATACGTCGCAGTCCGATGTCATCGGCACGACCCGCGCCAACCCTGGCGAAACCCTGCGCCAGGCGCGTGAGAACAAGGGCTGGAGCACCGCTCAGGTCGCCGGCCAGCTGAACCTGACCGAGAACGCGCTGCGCCAGCTGGAGCAGGGCTCGTTCGACCAGCTGCCGGGTCACACCTTCGCCCGTGGCTACATCCGCGCCTACGCCAAGCTGCTGGGCATGGACCAGGCCCAGATGGTCACTGCCTTCGACCAGTACACCGGCACCGACGCCACCGGCAGCAACGTCCAGGCGCTCGGCCGCGTGGTCGAGCCGGTACGCCTGTCGCGTAACCTGCTGCGCCTGTTCAGCCTTGCACTGCTGGCCGTGCTCATCGGCTTCGGCTACTTCTGGTGGCAGGAGCGTGCTGCGCGCCCGGCCGAGACCGGTAGCCTGAACATGGAGCACGTCGAGGTCGAAAGCGCCGACGGCACCACCGAAATCCACACCCTCGACGAGCCGGAAGACCAGGCCGTCGCCGAAGACCAGGCCAATACTCCGGCCGTTCCGACCGAGCCGGCCGGCGACAATGGCAGCGCCGAGGCTCCGGCCGAAGGCACTCCGCCGGCCGTCACTGCTCCGGCAGTTCCGGGCGCCCCGGCCGTTGCCGAAACCGCTCCGGCCCAGGCCCCGGTGGTTCCTGCCCAGCCGGCTGCTGCGCAGCAGCCCGTCGCTCCGGCCAGCCCGGCCGCTCCGGTTGTCCCTGCGGCTCCGACCGAGTCGTCTGCCGCTCCGGTGGTCGCTTCCGCTGGCCAGGGCGTGGTCAAGGTTCAATTCAGCGCCGATTGCTGGACCCAGGTGACCGATGCCGATGGCAAGGTTGTCCTCGAGGGCCTCAAGCGCAAGGGTGATTCGCTGGAAGTCGCCGCCAAGGCACCGGTCCAGCTGCGCCTGGGCTTCGCCCAGGGCGCCCAGGTCAGCTACAACGGCCAGCCGGTCGAAGTCACACCGGCGCGCGGTGGCACCGCTCGCCTGAAGTTGGGTGGACAGTAAGATGCATTGCGAGTCTCCGATCAAACGTCGCCTGTCCCGCAAGATCTGGGTGGGTAACGTGCCGGTGGGTGGGGACGCCCCCATCGCCGTGCAGAGCATGACCAACACCGACACGCTGGATGTGGCTGCCACCGTGGCCCAGATTCGTCGTCTGGAAGACGCAGGCGCCGATATCGTCCGCGTCTCCGTGCCGGACATGGACGCCGCCGAGGCGTTTGGCAAGATCAAGCAGCAGGTGAAGGTGCCGCTGGTTGCCGACATCCACTTCGACTACAAGATCGCCCTGCGTGTGGCCGAACTGGGCGTCGACTGCCTGCGTATCAACCCGGGCAACATCGGTCGCGAAGACCGCGTGAAGGCCGTGGTTGATGCCGCACGCGACAAGAACATCCCGATCCGCATCGGCGTCAACGCCGGTTCGCTGGAGAAGGACCTGCAGAAGAAATACGGCGAGCCGACCCCGGAGGCTCTGCTGGAATCGGCCATGCGCCACGTCGACCACCTGCAGCGCCTGGACTTCCAGAACTTCAAGGTCAGCGTGAAGGCCTCCGACGTGTTCATGGCCGTCGCCGCCTACCGCCTGCTGGCCAAGGAGATCGAGCAGCCCCTGCACCTGGGTATCACCGAAGCCGGTGGCCTGCGCTCGGGCACCGTGAAGTCCGCCGTAGGCCTGGGCATGCTGCTCGCCGAAGGCATCGGTGACACCATCCGCATCTCGCTCGCCGCCGACCCGGTGGAAGAAATCAAGGTCGGCTTCGACATCCTCAAGTCGCTGCGCCTGCGCTCCCGTGGGATCAACTTCATCGCCTGCCCGAGCTGCTCGCGGCAGAACTTCGATGTGGTCAAGACCATGAACGAGCTGGAAGGCCGCCTGGAGGACCTGCTGGTGCCGCTGGACGTCGCCGTGATCGGCTGCGTGGTCAACGGTCCGGGCGAAGCCAAGGAAGCCCACATCGGCCTCACCGGTGGCACTCCGAGCAACCTGATCTACATCGACGGCAAGCCGGCGCAGAAGCTGCAGAACGATAACCTGGTGGATGAGCTGGAACGGCTGATCCGCGAAAAAGCGGCCGAGAAGGCCGAGGCCGACGCCGCACTCATCGTGCGCGGCTGACCGCAACAAGGATCCTAAGTGAGCAAGTCCCTGCAAGCCATCCGTGGCATGAACGACATCCTGCCGGACCAGACTCCGGCCTGGCGCTATCTGGAACGCACCTTCGCCGGCCTGCTGGACAGTTACGGCTATAGCGAGATCCGTCTGCCGATCCTCGAGTTCACCGAGCTCTTCGCCCGCGGTATCGGCGAAGGCACCGACGTGGTCGACAAGGAGATGTACACCTTCCTCGACCGTAACGGCGAATCCCTGACCATGCGTCCGGAAGGCACTGCGGGCTGCGTGCGCGCTGTGCTGGAGCATGGCCTGTCGGGTGGCGGCCAGGTGCAGAAACTGTGGTACACCGGCCCGATGTTCCGCTACGAGAAGCCGCAGAAAGGCCGCTATCGCCAGTTCCACCAGATCGGCGTGGAAGTCTTCGGCCTGCCCGGCCCGGACATCGATGCCGAACTGATCATCCTGACCTGGCGCCTGTGGCAGAAGCTGGGCATGGCCGACGCTGTGACCCTGCAGCTGAACACCCTGGGTTCCAGCGAAGCCCGCGCGCGCTATCGCGATGACCTGGTGGCCTACCTGCAGGAACGCTTCGAGCAGCTGGATGAAGACAGCCAGCGCCGCATGACCACCAACCCGCTGCGCATCCTCGACAGCAAGGTCGAGAGTACCCAGGCCCTGCTGGTCGGCGCGCCGAGCCTGCACGACTACCTGGACGAAGAGTCGATCGCCCACTTCGAGGGTCTGAAGGCCCGCCTGGACGCTGTCGGCCTGCGCTACGAAATCAACCAGAAGCTGGTACGTGGCCTGGACTACTACTGCCGCACCGCTTTCGAGTGGGTCACCGACAAGCTCGGCGCCCAGGGCACCGTCTGCGGCGGGGGCCGTTACGACGGCCTGGTCAGCCAGTTCGGCGGCAAGCCGACTCCGGGCGTAGGCTTCGCCATGGGCGTAGAACGCCTGGTGCTGCTGCTGGAAACCCTGGGTGTGGTCCCGGCCGAGTTCGAACCGTCCGGCTGACCTCTATGTCTGCGCCTTTGGCGAGCCGGCCGAGTTGGCTGCGCTGACCCTGGCGGAAAAGCTGCGTGAGGCCATTCCGGGCCTGCGTCTGCTGGTCAACGCCGGTGCCGGCAGCTTCAAGAGCCAGTTCAAGAAGGCCGACAAGAGCGGCGCACAGTTCGCAATGATTCTGGGTGACGACGAACTGGCCAACCGCGTGGTAGGTTTCAAGCCCCTGCGTGGCGAGGGCGAACAACAGAATATCGCCTGGGATGCTCTGCCCGAGCACCTGGCTGCCTGCCTCAAGCAGGCCTGAATCGAGCGGATAGGAGTATTGGGGTGAGTAACCGTACCGAAGAAGAACAGATCGCTGACATCAAGGACTGGTGGCAGCGTAACGGCATGCCCCTGCTGACCGGCGCCGCTCTGGCGCTGATCGTGGTGTTCGGCTGGCAGGCCTGGAAAAAGTACCAGAACAACCAGTCCCAGGCGCCTCCATCATTTACCAGGCCCTGCTGGAAACCGCGCTGAACCCTGGCCGGCAAGCCCTGACGCTGCCAAGGTCGCCGAGCTCGCTGGCAAGCTGAATACCGACTTCGCCGGCACGCACGCTCAGTACGGCCGCTGTTCGTCGCCAAGGTCGCGGTGGACAGCGGCAAGCTGGATGACGCCGTCCTTGAGCTCAAGGCCGTGGTCGACAAGCCGGTTGACGCTACCCTCGGCGAAGCCGGCCCGCCAGCGTCTGGCCCGTGTCCTGGCTGCCCAGGGCAAGGCCGAAGACGGTCTGAAGCTGGGCGGCAACGTCGACAAAGCCGCGCGTTGCCACCCGCGAAGAACTGCGTGGCGACCTGCTGTTGCAGCTCAAGCGCAATGATGACGCCCGCGTCGCCTACGAAAAGGCCAAGGCTGCCCTGCCCGAAGACGCCGCCCCCCCTGCAGATGAAACTCGACGACCTGGCCAAGGGAGACGCCTGAGATGTTGCGTTGGAAAGACGTCGCACTGCTGGCACTGACCCTGATGGCTGTGGGTTGCAGCAGCAATAGCAAGAAAGAACTGCCGCCGGCCGACGCACCGATTTCAAGGAAGAGGTTCGCCTGGAGAAACAGTGGAGTCGCTCCGTTGGTGATGGCCAGGGCGACCAGTACAACCGCCTCGAGCCGGCCGTGGACGGCCAGACCATCTACGCCGCCTATGCCGAAGGCCGCGTCATGGCGATGAATCGTGAAACCGGGGAAGTACTGTGGAAGAAAAGACTCGACCTGCCGGTCTCCGGCGGGGTCGGGGTGGGTACCGGCATGGTAGTGGTCGGCACCCTGCGTGGCGACGTAATCGCCCTCGACGCCGCCAACGGCGAGCAGAAGTGGCGCGCCAAGGTCACCAGCGAAGTGCTGGCTGCGCCGGCCATGAACAATGACGTGGTGGTGGTCCAGTCCCAGGATGACAAGCTGAACGGCTTCGACGCTCCACCGGCAACCATCGCTGGATGTACCAAGGCACCCAACCGGTATTGAGCCGCGCGGTACCTGGCGCGCCCCTGATCACGAACCACGTGGCCATGGCCGGCCTCGCCAGCGGCAAGGTCGTCGCCCTGGACGTCCAGCGTGGCCTGCCGGTCTGGGAACAGCACATTGCGATTCCGCAAGGCCGTTCGAGCTGGACCGCATCGTCGATATCGACGGTGGCCTGTTGCTGGTCGACGACGATCCTCTATGTCGCCAGCTACAACGGCCGGGCCGCGGTACTCAATGTAGCCAATGGCCACATTCTCTGGCAGCGTGAAGCTTCCAGCTATGATGGCGTTGCCGAAGGTATCGGCAACGTCTACATGAGCCAGTCCAACGGTACCGTGGAAAGCGTCGAGAATCTTCCATGGTCGTCCACGCTGTGGACCAACGACGCTCTGGCTCGCCGCCAGCTGACCGGTCCGGCGGTCTGGTCGAGTAACGTAGTGGTAGGTGACCAGGAAGGATACGCCGCCGAGCCAGGTGGACGGTCGTTTCGTCGGCCGAACAGAAGGTCAATGGCGACGGCGTCCGGGTACGACCGCTGGTAGTCGGCAGCTGGACGTACGTGCACGGCAATGGCGGTAAACTCGTCGCCTATCGATGCGTAGAAACCATTATCGTCAACCGACGGCTGCTACCGTGAAAATCGGTAGCGGCCATCGTGTTTTCTGCAATCAGATTTGTGGAGAGCCGCATGGTTCCCGTAATAGCCCTGGCGGGGCGGCCGAACGTCGGCAAATCCACGCTTTTCAACCGCCTGACCGGCACCGCGATGCCATCGTCGCTGAGTACGCAGGCCTGACCCGAGATCGCAAGTACGGCGAAGCCAAGTGGCAAGGACAAGTTCATCGTGATTGATACCGGTGGTATCTCCGGTGACGAAGAGGGTATCGACGCCGAAGTGGCCGAGCAGTCGTTGCAGGCCATCGAAGAAGCCGATGCCGTCCTGTTCATGGTCGATTCCCGCGACGGCCTGACCGCCGCCGACCAGATGATCGCCGAGCACCTGCGCAAGAAGAACAAGCGCACTTACCTGGCGGCGAACAAGGTCGACACCGTCGATCCGGATATCGCCCGCGCCGAGTTCAGCCCGCTGGCCCTGGGGCATGCGATCCCGATCGCCGCCGCCCATGGCCGCGGCATCACCAAGATGCTCCAGGAAGCCCTGGGCGAGATGTTCGCTCCCGAGCCGGAAGCGCCGGAAGACAACGACCTGCCCAGCGAGCTGGAGGAAGTCGCCGAAGGCGAGGAAGCCAAGCGCATCCCCGGTCCGAGCGAGAAGGATGGCATCAAGATTGCCATCATCGGCCGCCCCAACGTCGGCAAGTCGACCCTGGTCAACCGCATGCTCGGTGAAGAGCGGGTGATCGTGTACGACCAGGCCGGCACCACCCGCGACAGTATCTACATCCCCTTCGAGCGCAACGAAGAGAAGTACACCCTGATCGACACCGCCGGCGTACGCCGCCGCGGCAAGATCTTCGAGGCGGTGGAAAAGTTCTCCGTGGTGAAGACCCTGCAGGCGATCCAGGACGCCAACGTGGTCATCTTCGTCATGGACGCCCGCGAAGGCGTGGTCGAGCACGACCTCAACCTGCTCGGTTTCGTGCTGGAGACCGGCCGTGCGCTGGTCATCGCGTTGAACAAGTGGGACGGCATGGAATCGGCCGAGCGCGACTACGTGAAGACCGAGCTGGAACGCCGGCTGATGTTCGCCGACTTCGCCGACATCCACTTCATCTCCGCGCTGCACGGCACCGGCGTTGGCCATCTGTACAAGTCGGTGCAGGACTCCTTCCGTTCCGCCGTGACCCGCTGGCCCACCAGCAAGCTCACGCAGATCCTCGAGGACGCCATCCAGGTCCACCAGCCGCCGATGGTCAACGGCCGCCGCATCAAGCTGCGCTATGCGCACCTGGGGGGCGCCAACCCGCCACTGATCGTGATTCACGGCAACCAGGTGGACGCGGTGCCCAAGGCGTATACCCGCTACCTGGAGAAGACCTTCCGCCGCGTGCTGAAGCTGGTCGGCACGCCGATCCGCATCGAGTACAAGGGCGGTGACAACCCGTTCGAGGGCAAGAAGACCCAGCTCACCGATCGCCAGGTCAACAAGAAGCGTCGCCTGATGTCGCACCACAAGAAGGCGGAGAAGAAGAAGAAGGACAAACGTAAATAACGTCTGTCAGGCTTTAGACCGCGAGCCGCAGGCGATAGAGTAGGGACTTCCCTCTCATCGCCTGCAGCCTGTAGTCACGCCATGCTCATCAGCAAACTGCCGAATGTCGGCACCACCATCTTCACCCGCATGTCCCAGCTCGCCGCAGAAAGCGGGGCGCTGAATCTCTCCCAGGGTTTCCCGGATTTCCCCGGCCCCGCACCGCTGCTCGAAGCAGTCGCCCGCCACGTCCTGGCCGGGCATAACCAGTACAGCCCGATGACCGGCTTGCCAGCGCTGCGCGAGCAGGTCGCGATCAAGGTTGCGAGCCTCTATGGCCGCCACGTCAGCGCCGACACCGAGGTGACCATCGTCCCCGGTGCGACAGAAGGGATCTTCTGTGCCGTACAGGCGCTGATCCGCGCCGGCGACGAAGCCATTGTCCTCGACCCCTGCTACGACAGCTATGAGCCTTCGGTTGAATTGGCCGGCGGCCGCTGCGTGCACGTTGCATTGAGCCAGCCGGACTTCCGCATCGACTGGCAGCGCCTGGCCGATGCCATCACTCCGCGCACGCGCCTGATCTTCCTCAACAGCCCGCACAACCCCAGCGGTGCGCTGATCGACCGCGCCGACCTCGACCGCCTGGCCGAGCTGATCCGTGACCGCGAGATCTACCTGATCAGTGACGAGGTCTACGAGCACCTGATCTACGACGGCGTGCAGCACGCCAGCGTGCTGGCCCACGACGAGCTGTATCCGCGTGCCTTCGTCATCAGCTCCTTCGGCAAGACTTATCACGTCACCGGCTGGAAGACCGGTTACGTGGTGGCGCCGCCTGCGTTGTCGGCGGAGATGCGCAAGATTCACCAGTATGTGAACTTCTGCGGTGTGACCCCATTGCAGTGGGCGCTGGCCGATTTCATGGCCGCGCACCCCGAGCACCTGCGCGAGCTGCCGGGTTTCTACCAGGCCAAGCGTGATCTGTTCTGCGACCTGCTGGAAGGCTCGCGCTTCACCTTCCGGCGTGCCGCCGGCACCTATTTCCAGGTGGTCGATTATTCGGCGATCCGCCCGGACCTCGATGACGTCGCCATGTCCGAATGGCTGACCCGCGAACACGGCGTGGCTGCCATTCCTGTCTCGGTGTTCTACCAGCAGGCCCCGGCGGACGCGCGCCTGGTGCGCTTCTGCTTCGCCAAGAAAGAGGAGACGCTGCGCCAGGCAGCGGAACGACTATGCGCGATCTGACTCAACTGGCCGACCTCAAGCTCGCTCTCGTGCAGACCAGCCTGGTCTGGCACGACGCCAAGGCCAACCGCGAACGCTTCGAAGGACTGCTGGAAAGCGCCCGCGGCGCGGACGTGGTGATCCTGCCGGAGATGTTCACCACCGGTTTCTCCATGGATTCCGAAGCCCTCGCTGAGGCGGAGGAGGGCGAGACCTACGCCTGGCTGCGCGAGCAGGCGGGCAAGCTCGATGCTGTGGTCTGCGGCAGCGTGATCATCCGCGCGGCGGACGGCAGCCATCGCAACCGCTTGCTCTGGGCACGGCCGGACGGGGAAGTGCAGCATTACGACAAGCGCCACCTGTTTCGCATGGCCGGCGAGCACAAGCACTACACGCCGGGCGAGCAGCAGGTGCTGCTGGAGTGGAAGGGCTGGCGAATCCGCCCGCTGGTCTGCTACGACCTGCGCTTCCCGGTATGGAGCCGCGATGCCCAGGACACTGACCTGCTGCTCTACACGGCGAACTGGCCGGCCGCGCGCCGCCAGCACTGGAACCGCCTGCTGCCGGCACGGGCCATCGAAAACCTCTGCTACGTTGCGGCGGTCAACCGCGTCGGTGAAGACGGCAAGGGCCACGCCTATTCCGGCGACAGCCAGGTACTCGATTTCCAGGGTGACAACCTGCTGGCTGCCGGCAGTGCCGATGGCGTTTTCCAGATCGCTCTGAGCGCCGCGGAGCTGGCCGCTTATCGCGAGCGTTTCCCGGCGAATCTCGACGCCGACCAGTTCGATATCCAATTGTAACTGGAGGCCAATCGCGGACGGAGTCCGCTCCCACGAAAGTGTCATGCCCTGTGGGAGCGGACTCCGTCCGCGATGTTTCCGCCCTGCTCAATACGCACTGGCGGTATTCAACCGCTGGATCGTCTCGTCACTGAGCTTCAGATGTAGGATGGGTGGAGCAGAGCGATACCCATGTTGTCGGTATTGCCAATGATGGGTATCGCTTCGCTCCACGCCATCCTACGGTCAGTGTTTGCCTGCGACTTCCTTAGTAGGCACTGGCGGTATTCAACCGCTGGATCGCCTCGTCACTGAGCTTCAGCTCCACCGCCGCGATCAGGTCCGGCAGCTGCTCCAGCTTCGACGCACTGGCAATCGGAGCGGTGATGCTCGGTCGAGCCATCAGCCAGGCAAGTGCGACCTGCGTTGGTGTAGCGTTCAGTTCGCCGGCCACTTCCTCCAGTGCATCGAGGATCGCGAAGCCGCGCTCGTTCATGAAGTTCTTCACCTTGTAGCCGCGCACGCTGCTCTTGCCCAGGTCGTCCTCGCGGCGGTACTTGCCGGTGAGGAAGCCGGCCGCCAGGGAGTAGAAGTTGATCACGCCCAGACCCAGCTGTTGCACCGTCGGCTCCAGCTGCGTCTCGTAGTTGGCGCGGTCGTACAGGTTGTAGTTGGGTTGCAGGCTCTGGTACTGCGGCAACTTCAGGCGTGTGCAGAGCTCATGGGCTTCGCGCAGGCGCTTGGCGTCGAAGTTCGAGGCGCCGATCACCCGCACCTTGCCGCGTTCGACCGCCTCGGCGAAGGAGCCCATGGTTTCCTCCATCGAGGTGTGCGGGTCATCGCAGTGCGACTGGTAGAGGTCGATATAGTCGGTCTGCAGTCGCTTGAGCGAGCGCTCCAGAGCCTGCTCGATGTACACCGCCGACAGCCCCTTGTGGCCGTTGCCCATGTCCATGCCGACCTTGGTCGCGATGATCACCTGGCTGCGCTTGCCGGTCTTCTTCAGCCATTTGCCGATCAGGGTTTCCGATTCGCCGCCCTCGTGGCCCGGCACCCAGCGCGAGTACACGTCGGCGGTGTCGATGCAGTTGAGCCCGGCGTCGAGCAGCGCGTCCAGCAAGCGAAACGAGGTCGCCTCGTCGGAGGACCAGCCGAACACATTGCCGCCGAAGACCAGCGCAGGAATCTTCAGGCCCGATTGTCCGAGTTCGCGTGTACGCATCTGCTTTGACTCCTCAGGGGGTGCGAGAACCCTCAGTGTAGACGCGCGGCCGCGCGCCACGGGGCGGATTGGCCGGCAGCGGTACGCCAGCTGGTCTATCATGGCGACCTGCCCAATTGCCGAGTGCCCGTCATGACCACGACTCCCTACCTGCTGGACCAGCTGGAAACCGCCGACATGCTATTGATCGACGGCCTGCATGCCTGGCAGTTCGAGCTCAACGAGGCATTGCTGGACCAGGCCGACGCGGCCGCCCACGCCGACCAGCCCTTCGCCAGCGAAGACGTGGTGCTGCAGATCGAGTCCATCGACGGCCGTGATCGCCGCGAGTGGCGATTCAGCTACAACCAGGTCATGGAGGCCAGCTACCAGGCCGAAGACGAGACCTGGCTGCTGCAGGCCGGCGACCAGCAGCACCGACTCTGCTGCCTGGGCGCTGTCGCTGCCAGCGGCGACGACGAGTAAGTGAAGAAGGCCCCGCGAGGGGCCTTCTTCCTTTCCGGGCTCAGAACGCCAGCGGGTAGCTGGTGATGAAGCGCACCTCGTCGTAGTCGCTGGAGTAGCTGCTGCGGACCGTGGAGGTACGCACGAGGAACGACAGCGTCTTCAGCGGCCCGCTCTGGAGGGTGTAGCCCACGTCGGTATCGCGCTCGTACTCGTGGCCATCGCTCTTGCCGGGGCGCGAGATATCGGTGCCCTTGGTGTAGCGCGTCATCAGGGTCAGACCCGGCAGGCCGAGGCTGGCGAAGTCGTAGTCGTAGCGCAGTTGGTAGGAACGTTCCTGCGCCCAGAAAAAGCCGCCGTTGGTGACCCAGTTGACCAGGTAGGGCTGCGGGGTGTTGCCCAGCAGCATGGGGAACATGTCCTCGCCGAGCATGCGTTGATAAGTGGCCGAGAGCGTGTGGCTGCCGTGCTTCACGCCGAGTCGCGCGCCATAGGCGCGGTTGTCGATGCGGCCGGACAGCGCCTGCCCGGACTCCTCGTTGTGGAAGTAGCTCAGGGTGCCGAGCAGTGCGGTGTTTTCTCCCAGCGGCTGCTTGAAGTTGGCGCCGACGTAGTGCTGATCGTAGATGTCCTCGAGCTGGGCGAAGTAGTAGCTGGTGGACAGGCCGGGCGTCCACTGCGCATCGACACCGGCCAGGTTCAGTTTGTTGCTGTCCTGGCTGGCGGGGCGGGTGGCCAGGTAGAACGACTCGCGGTCGCTGGAGGCGCGGGTGCTGGTGTTCCAGAGTTGCGCGGCGGTGAACTTGAAGCGATCCGATTCCTTCGACTCCAGCATCACGCCCTGGAAAGTCTGCGGCAGCACGCGCACGTCATCCTGGAAAATCACCGGCAGGCGCGGCTCCAGCAGACCGACCTTCAGCGTTGTCTTCGAATAGCGCAGCTTGAGCGTGGCGCCGCCACGGCTGAAGTCATCCACCGGCTCGCCCGTCGTGCGGTCATAGGGCAGGTTGCTGTCGTTGCTGGTGCCGGCGCCGCCGTCGAGCTTCAGGGCGTAGAAGCCGGTGAAGTCCACACCGACACCGACGGTGCCTTCGGTGAAGCCGGAACTGAAGCGCGCCAGCACCGCCTGGGACCAGCTGCCGGCCTGGGATTGCGGGGCATTGTCCTGGCGGTAGTCGCGCAGCATGTAGAAGTTGCGCAGGGTGGTGTCCAGGCGGCTGTCGTCGATCAGGTCGGCCTGGGCACAAAGGGGCATCAGCGCGCTGGAGAGCAGCGCACCGGCAAAGCGATTACGGAACATCGTCATCTCCTGGGCGTCGTCCGCCGGGGCGCGCAGGGCGCCACGCCGGCGAACGGGCGTACGTCTTGTCGAGGCGGGCGCGATCAGTTCGCGACGGCGGCGCTATCCAGCGGTGCAGTTTCAGGCTCGGCTGTTTGTTCCTGGCCCAGGCTGCGGCGGAAGTGCTTGCGCCCGCTGCCCAGCAGCCACAGGCAGAGCAGCCCGGCGAGGGTGACGATGATGCCGATGGAGGAGCCGACGGCCTTCGGGTCCTTGAAGTACTGATCGGTGAGCAGCGCCACGAGCGTGGTGCCGACGCCCAGGCCGATCAGGTTGGAGACCAGCAGGAACAGTGCCGACACCTGCGCGCGCAGGCGGTTGGGCGTGAGCACCTGCATGGCGGCTGCCGAGGTGGAGATGCAGAAAGCGCAGAAGAACATCGCCGGGCCCATCAGCACCGCCGACAGTTGCAGGCTGTTGACGCTGACTGCACCGATGACGAAGGGGAGAGTGCAGGCCGCGCCGAGCATGCCGCTGATCAGCGCGGCGTCGCTGTGCCCACGCTTCTGCAGGATGTCCACCAGCCAGCCGGCGCAGAACACCCCGGCGGTGTTGAGCACCAGCAGGATACCGCCGAGGATGTAGCCGACCTCCAGCGGCGTCAGGCCGTACTGGCGAATGTACATGGCCGGCGCCCAGCCCATCAGCGCGTACTGGCACATGGCGAAGAAGGAGAAGCCCAGGTAGTGGCAGGTGAAGGTCGCACGGTGACGGCGCAGGAAGCGCAGGCCGTCGCCGATGGTTGCCTTGTGCTCCGGGTTCGCCACCTTGCGCGCCGGGTCGCGGATAGTCAGCGCGATCAGCAGCGCCACCAGCACGCCGGGAAGGCCGACGATGAAGAACGCAATCTGCCAGGAACGCACCTGGCCCAGCCAGCCCAGGTCGATGGCGGGCACGTCGCGCAGCGCTTCGATCACATAGCCGCCGACCAGGAACGCCAGGCCGCCACCGAGGAAGGCCCCCATCGAGTACAGCCCCAGCGCGCGGCCGAGTTTTTCCTTGGGGAACAGGTCGGCGAGCATCGAGTAGGTCGCCGGGGTCAGTGCGGCTTCGCCGACGCCGACGCTCATGCGCGCCAGGAACATCTGCAGGAAGTTCTTCGACAGCCCGCACGCCGCGGTGGCGATGCTCCAGAAGGCCACGCCGATGGCGATGATCCTGACTCGCGAGGAGCGGTCGGCGAGGTATGCGATGGGCAGCCCCATGAAGGCGTAGAACAGCGAGAAGGCCAGCCCGCTGAGCAGGCTGAACTGGGTATCGCTGATCTGCAGGTCGGCTTTGATCGGCTCGATCATCAGCGAAAGTATCTGCCGGTCAACGAAGGAGAAGATGTACGCCACCATGCACAGCACGACGACATACCAGGAATAACGGGAAGTGCGGACGGATTGCGGGTGGGGAGATTGCGGGTTCACGGTTACTGGCTCCTGAAGCGGGTGAAGGCAGATGGCCAAGCACGTCGAGCTCGTTGTTGTTGTAGGTAACCGGGCGCCTCTGTACGCAAGGCAGGGGCGGCCGTAGGTGTCTGATTGCGTGACACGGTTTTTTGATTGCCTGCCGCTTTCACGGCAGTGCACGCAAGACTAGGGAAGGGGAAGGCGAGCGGTAATCGGGGCGAGTACCAGCATTGCGGAGACTTCCCCCTAGGGGGCTAGGGGGAATCTTTAGGCAGTGTGAGGCGGCGGTTCAGATCAGGCCGAGCAGGGCCAGGACGAAGGCGCCGCCGAAGACCACGGCCATGACGGCGGCGAGGATCAGCAAGCTGACACCAAAGGCGCGCCAGTTGGAGCGCCATTGCCCGCCACCGGCGGCATGCTGCTCCAGGGTGGCGCCGAAGGTCTGCTTGGCGAAATGGTACATACCGACGACCGTCGCGATGGACATGGGGGCACCGGAGATGTTGTCCGGCAGGAAATAGCCGATGACGAATATGCCGATGGTGAAGCCCAGCCCCATCATCCACGCTTTGCGCACTTCCTCGAGGCGCCCCAGCGCCTTGAGGTTCTGAACCATGACCCAGGCCCCGGCGATGGGCGTACCGAAGAAGGTGGCGATACCGACGGCGGCAAGACGGTAAAGCGGCTCGCCGGTGGCAACGGAGGGTCCATCCTGGAGGTCGGCGGTCGGCGTCTGGAAGGGATTGTCCTGCTGGGTGTCGGTCATGTTTTCACTCCATGAAAAAGCCCCGGACGCTCGAAGCGTCCGGGGCAAAGGGACTTCCTTTATGACCAGCGTAGACCAGGCTTACGCGGCTTTGGCATGGCCCAGCGTCACGGCGCGGTTCAGCGCGCTGAACAGCGCACGGAAGCTCGCGGTGGTGATGTTTTCATCGATGCCGATACCGTGCAGCGAGCGACCACCCTCGACGCGCAGCTCGATGTAGGCGGCTGCGCGGGCATTGGTGCCGGCGCCGATGGCGTGCTCGTTGTAGTCCATGATCTCGACGTCCACCGGCAGCGAGGCGACCAGGGCTTCCAGAGTGCCCTTGCCCTTGCCGTGCCAGCGGTGCTGCTCGCCCTTGTGGGTGACGTCGATGTCGATGGCGCAGATGCCGTTCTCTTCCTGCAGGCGGTAGTTCTTCAGGCCGAACGGGGAAACAGCCTGCAGGTACTCGGTCTGCAGCAGGGTGTAGATCTGCTCGGCAGTCATTTCCAGGCCCAGGCGGTCGGTCTCGTTCTGCACGACCTGGCTGAACTCGATCTGCATGCGGCGCGGCAGGCTGATGCCGTATTCCTGTTCGAGCAGGAAGGTGATGCCGCCCTTGCCGGACTGGCTGTTCACACGGATCACGGCTTCGTAGCTGCGGCCGATGTCCGCCGGGTCGATCGGCAGGTACGGCACTTCCCACACGGCGTCTTCCTTCTGCTGGGCGAAGCCCTTGCGGATGGCGTCCTGGTGGGAGCCGGAGAAGGCGGTGTGGACCAGGTCGCCCACATACGGGTGACGCGGGTGCACCGGAATCTGGTTGCACTCTTCCACCACCTTGCGCACGGCATCGATGTCGGAGAAGTCCAGCTCGGGATCGATGCCCTGGGTGTACATGTTCAGCGCCATGGTCACCAGGCAGAGGTTGCCGGTGCGCTCGCCGTTACCGAACAGGCAGCCTTCGACGCGGTCGGCTCCAGCCATCAGGGCCAGTTCCGAAGCGGCTACGCCGGTGCCACGGTCGTTGTGGGTGTGCAGGCTGAGCAGCACGCTGTCGCGCTTGTTGATCTGGCGGCCGAACCACTCGATCTGGTCGGCGTAGTTGTTCGGGGTGGCGCACTCGACGGTGGCGGGCAGGTTGAGGATCAGGCGGTTCGCCGGGGTCGGCTGGAACACCTCGATCACTGCGTTGCACACCTCGACGGCGAAATCGGTCTCGGTGGAGCTGAACACTTCCGGCGAGTACTCGAAGCCCCACTGGGTTTCCGGTGCGGCGTCGGCCAGGCGCTTGATGGTCTGGCCGGCGGCCACGGCGATGGCTTTCACGCCGGCCTTGTCCTGGTTGAAGACGATCTTGCGGAAGCTCGGTGCGCAGGCGTTGTAGTAGTGGACGATGGCCTTCTTCGCGCCCTTGAGGGACTCGAAGGTACGCTCGATGAGGTCGTCGCGGGCCTGGGTCAGCACCTGGATGGTGACGTCATCGGGAATGTGGTCGTTCTCGATCAGCTCACGCACGAAGTCGAAGTCGGTCTGCGAGGCGGACGGGAAGCCCACTTCGATTTCCTTCAGGCCCACCTGAACCAGGCAGCTTGAAGAAGCGCATCTTCTTCTCGGCATCCATCGGCTCGATCAGGGACTGGTTGCCGTCGCGCAGGTCGGTGGACAGCCAGATCGGCGCCTTGTCGATGATCTTGTCCGGCCAGGTGCGGTCGGGCAGGGTGATCTGGGTGAAGGCGCGGTATTTCTTCGACGGGTCTTTCAACATGCTCATGAGCGGAATCCTTGTTCTCTGCGGCCTGCGTGGCCTGCGCAAAAAAATCTGAATGAGGCGAAACGGGGGAGGGGGGCTCAGCCACGCAGTCGCGGGCTGACCAGGCGCAGGCAGGCGTGTTGGCGAAGCAGGATGAGGGTGTGTGCGGTTTTCATGAGTGCCAAGCTAAAGGCCTGGGAGACCAATGGCAAGCATTTGGAGAAATTTGGTAGAAAAAGTCTCGTTTGCTTATTTGGCGAAAGATAATTGTTGGTAATGGAATTTTTCAGCAATTTATCCTGAAGCTTAGCGCTGTGCTTAACTGATTCTGCGTCTTCGTGCCGCAGCGGAGCTTTGTAACTCCGTGCGATCATTGCGCACCCCGCCTAAGGCAGGGACCTTCCATCCGCAAGGACATTTCGTGACCCGTCGTACTCGACAAGGCGTAGGCACCTGGCTGGCGTTGTTCGCCATGCTGATGATCTATGTCGGCCCGCTGGTTTCCCAGTCGATGCCGATGGATCACGCCATGCCCATGGATCACGTCATGCCGATGGAGCATGGCAAGGCCATGGATCATGGCGCGGCGGTCGCTGCCATGGACGAGATGGCCTGTTCGGATGGTCACCGTGCTGCTGCACAACATCCGGCGCCGACTTCTCACGGCGAACAGCCGCTCACCGCCGATGCCTTCATGGAGAAGTGCGGCTATTGCAGCCTGCTGATCCACAGCCCGCCGCTGACGCCGCCACCGGTTCTGCTCGACCACGGTGTGCCTGCCGTCGGCGCACCGGTTGCACTGTTCACCGCCTCCCGCATTCCTGCCTCGCCGGTCTTCCCCGGCGCTCGCTCCCGCGCTCCTCCGTTCCTGATCGGCTGACCCGCAATCCCGACTCCCCGACCCCGGCGCGGATGCCTGCATTCGCTTGCGCGCCGTGCGAGTACGCGTGGAGCGGGCGTCATCACCGATCATGGAATTCATGGAATGACCCGCATGCCCCTGCGCCGTCGGCAAACTGCCGTCGGCCTGCGCGCCCTGTGCGCGCTGACCGCCCTTGGCGGTTTCACTGCCGTCCCCGTGCTGGCCGAGGAAGAAGATCACTCGGCGCACACCGCCAATGCGTCGGTTACCGAACTGTCGCCCAGTGTCATCACCGCCGTGGCGCAGAGTTCGCCGCTGACCGTCGTCACCGACCCCAAGCAGCCGCGCCAGCCGATTCCTGCCAGCGACGGCGCCGACTACCTCAAGACCATTCCCGGTTTCTCCGCCATCCGCAACGGCGGTACCAACGGTGATCCCGTACTGCGTGGCATGTTCGGCTCGCGCCTGAACATCCTCACCAACGGCACCACCATGCTCGGCGCCTGCCCGGCACGGATGGACGCGCCCACCTCTTATATCTCGCCGGAAACCTTCGACAAGCTCACCGTGGTCAAGGGCCCGGAGACCGTGATCTGGGGCCCCGGTGCCTCGGCCGGGACGATCCGCTTCGACCGCGAGCCGGAGCGCTTCGGCGAGCTGGGCATGCGCGTCAACGGCAGCCTCGTCGCCGGCTCCAACGGCCGCTTCGACCGCGTGCTGGACGCCGCTGCCGGCGGGCCGCTGGGCTACGTGCGGGTCACCGGCAACAAATCCCAGTCCGACGACTACGAAGACGGCAGCGGCAACACCGTGCCCTCGCGCTGGAACAAGTGGAACGGCGACGTGGCCGTAGGCTGGACGCCGGACGCCGACACCCTGGTCGAACTCACCGCCGGCAAGGGCGACGGCGAGGCGCGCTACGCCGGGCGCGGCATGGATGGCTCGCAGTTCAAGCGCGAAAGCCTCGGCCTGCGCTTCGAGAAGTCCAACATCGGCGAGGTGCTCGACAAGCTGGAGGCGCAGGTCTACTACAACTACGCCGACCACGTGATGGACAACTACAGCCTGCGCACCCCGTCGGGCACCGGCATGATGGCCGGCCCCATGGCGTCCAACGTCGACCGCCGCACCCTCGGCGGGCGCCTGGCCGCCACCTGGCGCTGGGACGACTTCAAGCTGATCACCGGGGTCGATGCGCAGACCAACGAACACCGCGAACGCAGCGGCATGGGGATCAATACCTATGACGAGCAGCCGTGGGACAAGGATGCCGTGTTCCACAACTACGGCGCCTTCGGTGAGTTGACCTGGTACGCCGCCGACCGTGATCGCGTGATCACCGGTGCGCGCCTGGACCGCGCCTCGGTCAAGGATTACCGGCAGACCACCGGCTCGGGGATGATGGCGATGCCCAACCCCACCGCCGATGACACCCGCGCCGACACCCTGCCCAGCGGCTTCGCTCGCTACGAGCACGACCTCGCCGATACGCCGACCACCCTCTACGTCGGCCTCGGCCACGTACAGCGCTTCCCCGACTACTGGGAGCTGTTCTCCCCGGACAAGGGCCCGACCGGCTCGGTCAACGCCTTCGACAGCATCAAGCCGGAGAAGACCACCCAGCTGGACTTTGGCGCGCAGTACGAGGACGAGAAGCTCAAGGCCTGGGCGTCGGGCTACGTCGGCGTGATCCGTGACTACATCCTCTTCGACTACCTGCCCGGCGGCATGATGGGCCGCACTTCCCAGGCGCGGAACGTCGATGCCCGCATCATGGGCGGCGAACTGGGTGCGGCCTACGCGCTGACCAGCAACTGGACCGCCGATGGCACCCTGGCCTACGCCTGGGGCAAGAACACCACCGACGACACTGCGCTGCCGCAGATGCCGCCGCTGGAGGCGCGTTTCGGCCTGACCTACGAGGAAGGCGACTGGAGCGCCGGCGGACTCTGGCGCGTGGTGGCGCACCAGGGCCGGATCGCCGAGAACCAGGGCAACGTGGTCGGCTACGACTTCGACGAAAGCCCCGGCTTCGCGGTGTTCTCGCTCAACGGTGCTTACAAGCTGAGCAAGCACCTCAAGGTCAGTACCGGCGTCGACAACCTGTTCGACAAGGACTACGCCGAGCACCTGAACCTGGCGGGCAACGCCGGCTTCGGCTACCCGGCCAACGACCCCGAATCGATCCATGAGCCGGGACGTACGTTCTGGACCAAAGTGGACTTCAGCTTCTAAGCCCGACCGGCCCCCGCCCGTCGGGGGCCTCCTTGCGTGAGGAGATCAACGAATGCAGCACAAGACATTCGATTTCTACAACCTGGCCTGGCGCTGGCATTTCTATGCCGGTCTGTTCGTTGCGCCGTTCATGATCCTGCTGTCGCTCACCGGCATCATCTACCTGTTCAAGCCGCAGCTCGACCCGCTGATGTACAGCGACCTGCTGACGGTGAAGCCGGGCGAGGTGCGGCTGTCCGCCGACGAGCAACTGATGCACCTGCATCACCAGAAGCCGCAGTTGCAGGTCAGCCAGTACCTGCCGGCGCCGGCCGCCGACCGCAGCGCGCAGTTCGTCGCCCAGCTGGATGGGCGCGAGGTGAACGCTTTCGTCGACCCCTACAGCGGCAAGCTGCTCGGCCTGCAGGACGCCAAGTCCAACCTGCAGGCCATGGCCCGTGCGCTGCACGGCGAGCTGATGATCGGCACCGTCGGTGATCGGCTGATCGAGCTGGCTGCGGGCTGGGGCATCGTGCTGGTGGTCTCCGGCCTTTACCTCTGGTGGCCGCGCAAGCGCTCGCTGCGCGTGCTGCTCTGGCCGGACCTGTCGCGTCGCGGCCGTGCGCTGTGGCGCGAGGTGCACGTGGTGGTCGGCTTCTGGGGCTCGTTGCTGATGCTGTTCATGCTGCTCACCGGCATGACCTGGACCGGCTTCTGGGGCAAATCCTTCGCCGACGTGTGGAACCGCTTCCCGGTGGCCATGTGGAATGAGGTGCCCAAGTCGGACCTGGAGGCGCGCACGCTCAACCAGGCGCACCGCCAGACCATCCCCTGGGCCATGGAAAACACGCCGATGCCGATGTCCGGCGGTGCCCATGCCGAGCACATGGCCCATGGCTCGGGCGGCATGGCGATGCCGCAGATCAGCCTGCAGCAGGTGGTCGACACGGCCGACCAGGCTGGTGTGGTGCCGGGCTACGCCATCGCGTTGCCCAAGGGCGAGCAGGGCGTGTTCACCGTCTCGGTATTCGCCGACGATTCCCGCAACGACGCCACCCTGCACATCGATCAGTACACCGGCAAGGTACTCGCCGACGTGCGCTGGAAGGACTACGGGCTGGTGGCCAAGGGCGTCGAATCCGGGGTGATGCTGCATGAAGGCAAGATGTTCGGCCTGTTCAACCAGCTGCTCATGCTCGGCGTCTGCCTGATGATCCTGCTTAGCGCGGTCAGCGGCCTGTGGATCTGGTGGAAGCGCCGCCCGCAGGGTCGCCTCGGCGTGCCGCCGATGCCCCACGAACTGCCGGTATGGAAGGGCGGGGTGGCGATCATGGTCATCCTCGGCATCGCGTTCCCTCTGGTGGGCGCGTCGCTGTTGCTGGTATTGGCGCTGGACTGGGCGGTGCTGTCGCGGATCAAACCGCGCAGCCCGGCGCTGGGTTGATGCGTACGACTTTTCACCCTGACGCCTGCCGCGAGGCAGGCTATGCTGCGGCGCGATCGTTGCGCCCGCGGCCCGATGAATTCCCGCCGTTGTGGCGGACCTGATCACAAGCCAACTGGAGTCTCGAACATGCGTAAAACCCTGCTCGCTTTCGCTGTGCTGCTGGGCTTCTCCGGCGCCGCCATGGCCCACGAATACGAGGCTGGCAACCTGCATATCGACCACCCGTGGTCGCTGCTGCTGCCGGCCAACTCGGTGAACGGCGCCGCCTACTTCATCGTGCAGAACCACGGCAAGGAGGCGGATCGCCTGCTGGGCGCCGACACTGACCGCGCTGCCAGCGCCGAGGTCCACCAGCACGTGGAGAAGGACGGCATGATGAAGATGCAGAAGGTCGAGGGCGTGGACATCCCCGCCGGCGGCAAGATCGTCTTCGCGCCCGGCCAGTATCACCTGATGCTGTTCGGCCTGAAGAAGCCGCTCACCGACGGCGAGCGCTTCCCGCTGACCCTGCACTTCCAGAAAGCCGGCGATGTGAAGGTCGAGGTTGCAGTGCAGAAAGATGCACCGAAAGGCACCGACATGGGCCACGACATGCACGGCATGAAGATGGACTGATGAGCGACCGGCTCCTGCGCCCACTGGTCTGGGCGCAAGACGGCGAGTGGCTGCTGAGTTTCGACGGCAGCTACTCGAGCGGCTCGATCCTGCGCATCGAGAGCGCCGCCGATGGCTTCATCCTGCGCGAGGAGCGTCTGGCCGAGACGCAGACCAAGCGCTATCCCTTCGCCGACCTGAAAGATGACGTCACGGCGGCCGACTGGACCGCCGTGGTCGTCGATGAGGAAGGCGAGCGCCTGGGCTTCGCCATTGCTCGCTACGAAATCTGGAATCGCCGCGCGGTGCTGGACGACCTGTTCGTTCTCGCCGACGCGCGTGGCCAGGGCGTTGGCCGGCAATTACTGGAAGGCTGCCTGGACTGGGCGCGCGGCACCGAGGCGCGCCACCTGTGGCTGGAAACCCAGAACCTCAACCTGCCGGCAGTGGGCTTCTACCGCTCCCGTGGCTTCACTCTCAGCGGGCTGTCCACCGACCTCTATGATCCGGCGCAGGTGCTGCCCGGGGAAATGGCGCTGTTCTTCAGCTACCCGCTGGCCTGAGGGCCACGCGCGCCTGTCGCGTCACGAGGATCAGCGCGAAGCCGATGCAGTAGGCCAGCACGTCCAGCCAGTCCGGCGTGGCACCGAGCACGATGCGCAGCGCGCGATTGCCGATCTGCCAGTGGAAAGTCGCGGCGAGATACTGGCTGAATTCGATGATCAAGCCGCAGGCCAGCGCCGCGCCTGCCAGCCAGTACGCGGGGGCATCCAGTGCCGCGCGCAGCAGGCAATACAGCCAGACGACGGCCAGCACGTCGCCGCCGAAACCGCGCAGCCAGCCGAGGTTGGCTCCGGCCGTGGCCAGCCAGACCAGCACGGCGAACCAGAGCAGCGCGAAGATTGCGCTGCGTCCATCGAAACGGAGCCGCATCAGGGTTTGAAGGCGCCGATGAAGATCGCCGGGTCGACGCGGGCGTCGTTCAGGCTGACGTTCCAGTGCATGTGCGGCCCGGTGGCGCGACCGGTAGCGCCGACACGGCCGACCACACCGCCGCGCGGAACCTGGTCACCGAGCTTCACGTCGATCTTCGACATGTGGCAGAACATGCTGATGAAGCCCTGGCCGTGGTCGACGAACACAGTGTTGCCGTTGAAGAAGTAATTACCGATCAGGATGACCTTGCCGGCGGCCGGCGACTTGATCGGGGTGCCGGCGGGCACGGCAAAGTCCAACCCGGAGTGCGGGTTGCGCTCCTCGCCGTTGAAAAAGCGGCGCAGGCCGAAGGGGCTGGAAAGCGGGCCGTTGACCGGTTTGTCCAGCACCAGGTTGCTCGGCGTGCCGGGGCTGAAGCTGCGGTAGGCGGCGGTCTGCTCGGCCAGCTCGCGGTTGATGCGCTTGAGGTCTTCGGGCAGTGGGTTCACCTGGCGGGTGTTCTTCAGGGTGATGCGCTGCTCCTTGTAGTGCTTGGAGCCGACCGTGAAGCCGAGGTCGCGGCTGGCGCCGGCCTGCTTCACGGCGATCTGCTGGCTGCCCGCCTTGGCGGTCAGCGGGATACCGACGATGGCGATCCAGTCGCGGCCTTCCTCGCGCACCACGAGCACCGGTTTGCCCTGGTAGGTGGCGGTCGGCACGGCGGCGTCCTGGCCTAGCTGTACCACGGCGACGCCGCCGGGCACCGGCTTGTTCAGGGTGCGGCTGATGAAGCCTTCGGCGTGGGCGGACAGGGTAACGAGGGAGGCGATGAGCAGGCAGGAGAGTCGGAGCATTTCGCTATCCTGTGGACGTGTCGGCGGATGAAGCGGGCAGTCTACACGGGCCGCTCCGACGGGCGGGGCGATTTCGTCGAAAGCGGAACGTCGTAACACGGAACTCTTGTGTAGGAGCGCGCCATGCGCGCGATCACGGGCATGGCCCGTTCCTACAGGGGGCGCAGGCCTTCGAGCTGCTGGCGCCAGAGTTGCTCCAGCGGCAGCACCTGCGCGGGACCATAGAGGGCGTGGGGCTTGCCCAGGTGCGCGGCCCACAGCTGGTCGCCGTAGTCGTAGTGCCACCACTCGCTGGAGAGGTTGCTGAAGCCTGCCGCACTCATGGCGTTGAACAGGAGGCGGCGGTTATCGCGGATGCGCCGCTGGGCTTCGTCCGGCTCCGCGATGGTTTCGTAATGGCGGGTATAGGAGCGCGGTGTGGCCTCGTCGAACAGGCTGCCCATGTCCAGCCAGCGCCCCTCGCTGTCGCACAGGGTCAGGTCGATGGCGCCGCCGGTGAGGTGCGGGCTCGGCGATTCGGCGCGGGTGCTGGGCGGCGCGACGAATTCGCGGGTGCGTCGGGTCAGCTCACGCGGGTCAGCCTCCGGCTCGTGCTGGCGGAGGATGTCGTAGAGCGTGTCGTACAGGTGCTGCTGCACCGCGAAGGGCCGCCAGGCATCGAGAATTACCAGGCGCAGGCCGTTTGGCAGCAGGCTGGCGGCGTGCAGAAGGCGCTCGAAGACTTCCGTGCGGGCGTAGCATTCCGGCTGGGCGTTGGGCACTCCAAGGCGGTGATACGCCGGCCAGACCGCGAAGCCGGTGGCGATGCCCAGGGCCTGGAGTGGTTGGTCGCATTCGATGATCGGCACGCGAAAGGCTTCGGCCCAGTCCGGATCGGGTTGCGGCAGGATCGGCGTGAGCAGGTCGGTCATCGGTTCTCAGTCCAGCAGGGAAAGGGTGACGGGCGCCTGGTGGTTGTCTTCCACGCGCACTTCCAGTTCGCCGTCGCCCAGCTTGGCCTTGAGGCGCTGGCCGTTCTTCGTCTGCGTGGCGCTGCGGATGGCCTGGCCCTTGTCGTCCAGCAGGATGCTGTAGCCGCGCCCCAGCGTCGCCAGCGGGCTGACGATGTGCAGCGTCTGCATCAGGCCGTCGAGGCGCTGGCGCTGTTCGCGCAGGATCGCATTGGTGGCGCGGGGCAGGCGGGCGCTGAGGTTGTCCAGGCGCTGGCGCAGCAGAGCCAGGTTGCGCCCAGGGTGTTGCGCGGCGAGGCGGGTGTCCAGCCGTGCGACGCGCTCGTGGCGAATCTGCAGCTGGCGCTCGAAGGCGCGGCGCAGGCGCATGTCCAGGTCATCCAGGCGCTGGGATTGTTGGCGCAGGCGCTCGCCGGGGTGGCGCAGGCGCCGGGCGGTGCCTTCCAGGCGCAGACGTTCGCGGGTCAGGCGGTCCTGGATGCGCAGGATCAGCCGGCGGCGCAGGCTGTCCAGGCGCTGCTGCAGGTCGCCGCTGTGGGGTGCCAGCAACTCGGCGGCGGCCGAGGGCGTCGGTGCGCGCACGTCGGCGACGAAATCGCTGATGGAAACGTCGGTCTCATGGCCCACGGCGCTGACGATGGGCGTCACGCAGGCGGCGATGGCACGGGCTACCGGCTCTTCGTTGAAGCACCAGAGGTCTTCCAGCGAGCCGCCGCCACGGGCCAGGATCAGTGCGTCGAAGCCCTGGGCGTCGGCCAGTTTCAGCGCGCGGACGATCTGCCCGATGGCTTCGCGGCCCTGCACGGCGGTAGGGATCAGGGTCAGCTCGACCTGCGGTGCGCGGCGGCGAAATACGCTGATGATGTCGCGAATCACCGCGCCGGTGGGCGAACTGACGATGCCGATGCGCCTGGGGTGGGCGGGCAGTTCCTGCTTGCGCTCGGCGGCGAACAGGCCCTCGGCGGCGAGCTTTTCCTTCAGGGCCTCGAAGGCCAGGCGCAGGGCGCCGTCACCGGCCGGTTCGACAGTGTCGGCGATCAGCTGGTAGTCGCCGCGCCCCTCGAACAGCGAAACCTTGCCGCGCACCCGCACGGCGAGTCCATCGCGCAGGGCCTGGCGCACGCGCAGGGCGTTCTGCCGGAACAGCGCGCAGCGCACCTGGGCGTTGCTGTCCTTGAGGGTGAAGTACATATGCCCGGACGCTGGCCGCGCGAGGTTGGAGATCTCGCCCTCGACCCAGACCTGCGGGAACACGTCCTCCAGCAGGTGGCGGGCGCGCTGGTTGAGCTGGCTGACGGTCAGAACCTCGCGGTCGAGGCCCAGCCGTTGGAAGGGATCTTTCTGCATGGCGAAGGATGATAAGCGGGCCTGCGGACAGGGGCCAGCGCACGAGGTCCATAAAGGCTTCATTCAGATCGTCCGGTTGCGTTGAGCCGGACCCCCTGACTGAGATATAATGCCGCGCTTCCATTTTTCCCGATCGGGAGCCCCCGCCATGCTGCGCATCAGCCAAGAAGCCCTCACTTTCGACGACGTCCTCCTGATCCCAGGTTATTCGGAAGTCCTGCCCAAGGACGTGAGTCTGAAGACTCGCCTGACCCGTGGCATCGAACTGAACATCCCGCTGGTGTCAGCCGCGATGGATACCGTGACCGAAGCCCGCCTGGCCATCGCCATGGCACAGGAAGGCGGCATCGGCATCATCCACAAGAACATGAGTATCGAGCAGCAGGCCGCCGAGGTCCGCAAGGTCAAGAAGCACGAGACCGCCATGGTTCAAGCGATCCGGTCACCGTGACCCCTTCGACCAAGATCATCGAGCTGCTGCAGATCGCCCGCGAATACGGCTTCTCCGGCTTCCCGGTGGTGGAAGAGGGTGAGCTGGTCGGTATCGTCACCGGCCGCGACCTGCGTGTGAAGCCGAACGTCGGCGACAGCGTTTCCGCGATCATGACCCCGAAGGACAAGCTGGTCACCGCCCGTGAAGGCACTGCCCTGGAAGAAATCAAGGCAGCCCTGCACGAGCACCGCATCGAGAAGATGCTGGTGGTTGACGAGAAGTTCCAGCCTGACCGGTCTGGTCACCTTCCGTGACATCGAGAAGGCCAAGACCTACCCGCTGCGCTTCCAAGGATGACGAAGGCCGCCTGCGCGTTGGCGCGGCCGTCGGCACCGGCGCCGATACCGGTGAGCGTGTTTCCGCCCTGGTCGCCGCTGGCGTTGACGTCGTTGTCGTCGACACCGCCCACGGCCACTCCAAAGGCGTGATCGACCGCGTGCGCTGGGTGAAGGAAACCTTCCCGCAGGTACAGGTCATCGGCGGCAACATCGCCACCGGCGAAGCGGCCAAAGCACTGGCTGACGCCGGCGCCGATGCCGTGAAGGTCGGCATCGGCCCGGGCTCCATCTGCACCACCCGTATCGTCGCTGGCGTCGGCGTGCCGCAGATTTCCGCCATTGCCAACGTCGCCGCAGCCCTCGAAGGCACCGGCGTTCCGCTGATCGCCGACGGTGGTATCCGCTTCTCCGGCGACCTGGCCAAGGCCATGGTGGCTGGCGCCTACTGCGTGATGATGGGTTCGATGTTCGCCGGTACCGAAGAAGCTCCGGGCGAGATCGAACTGTTCCAGGGCCGTTCCTACAAGTCCTACCGTGGCATGGGTTCCCTGGGCGCCATGGCCGGCTCCACCGGTTCCTCCGACCGCTACTTCCAGGACGCCTCTGCCGGCGCCGAGAAGCTGGTGCCCGAAGGCATCGAAGGCCGCGTACCGTACAAGGGCCAACTGACCGCCATCGTCCACCAGCTGATGGGTGGCCTGCGCGCTGCCATGGGCTACACCGGCAGCGCCGACATCCAGGACATGCGCACCAAGCCGCAGTTCGTGCGAGATCACCGCCGCCGGCATGACGGAATCCCACGTCCACGATGTGCAGCATCACCAAGGAAGCCCCGAACTACCGCGTAGGTTAAGGGGTTTCGGAATGAGTCGGACACGGGGCTGGTAGACACGCCCCGTGTCGTTTAAGAATTTTGCTACAGAGATGGCCATGGCCAAGACATTCACGCTCACCGCATCCTGATCCTCGACTTCGGCTCCCAGTACACCCAGCTGATCGCCCGCCGCGTGCGCGAGCTCGGCGTGTACTGCGAAATACATCCGTTCGACATGAGCGATGACGAGAGTCCGCGCCTTCGCGCCGCGCGGCATCATCCTGGCCGGCGGCCCCGAGTCGGTGCACGAAGCCAACAGCCCGCGCGCGCCGCAGGCAGTGTTCGATCTGAGGGTGCCGCTGCTCGGCATCTGCTACGGCATGCAGACCATGGCCGAGCAGATGGGCGGCAAGGTACTGAGGCTCCGACCTGCGCGAATTCGGCTATGCCCGCGTCGACCATGGTCGGCAAGGCTCGCCTGCTGGACGGCATCGACGATTGCGTCGAGCGACGACGGCGTATTCGGTCTCGACGTGTGGATGAGCCACGGCGACAAGGTCGCCGAAATGCCGGCCGGCTTCCACATCATCGCCAGCACCCCGAGCTGCCCGATCGCCGCCATGGCCGACGACGCCCGCGGCTACTACGGCGTGCAGTTCCACCCGGAAGTGACCCACACCAAGCAGGGCGGTCGCATCCTCTCCCGCTTCGTACAGGACATCTGCGGCTGTCGAAGCCCTGTGGACCCCGTCCAACATCATCGAACGACGCCATCGCCACCGTGCGTGAGCAGGTCGGCAACGCCAAGGTGCTGCTGGGCCTGTCCGGCGGTGTGGATTCCTCGGTGGTCGCGGCGCTGCTGCACAAGGCCATCGGCGACCAGCTGACCTGCGTCTTCGTCGACAACGGCCTGCTGCGCCTGCACGAAGGCGACCAGGTGATGGCCATGTTCGCCGAGAACATGGGCGTCAAGGTCATCCGCGCCGACGCTGAAGAGAAGTTCCTCGGCCGCTCTGGCCGGCGTCAGCGACCCGGAGCAGAAGCGCAAGATTATCGGCCGCACTTCATCGACGTCTTCGACGACGAAGCCAGCCAAGCTGAACGGACGTGAAGTTTCTGGCCCAGGGCACCATCTACCCGGACGTGATCGAGTCGGCCGGCAGCAAGACCGGCAAGGCCCACGTGATCAAGTCGCACCACAACGTCGGTGGCCTGCCGGAAGACATGGAGTTCGAAGCTGGTCGAGCCGCTGCGCGAACTGTTCAAGGACGAAGTCCGCAAGATCGGCCTGGAACTGGGCCTGCCCTACGACATGGTCTACCGCCATCCGTTCCCGGGCCCGGGCCTGGGCGTGCGTATCCTCGGCGAAGTGAAGAAGGAATACGCCGACATCCTGCGTCGTGCGGACGCACATCTTCATCGAAGAGCTGCGCAACGGCGGACTGGTACCACAAGACCAGCCAGGCCGTTCGTCGTGTTCCAGCCGGTGAAATCGGTCGGCGTGGTCGGTGATGGCCGTCGCTACGCCTGGGTCGTTGCCCTGCGCGCGGTGGAGACCATCGACTTCATGACCGCTCGCTGGGCGCACCTGCCGTACGAGCTGCTGGAGAAGGTCTCGAACCGCATCATCAACGAGATCGAAGGCATCTCCCGCGTCACCTACGACGTGTCGAGCAAGCCGCCGGCCACCATCGAGTGGGAATGATCGGAGACGTTTAACGTTTCCTTAACGAGGGGCGCGGCAAGCTCGCCGCGTTCCTTGCAGGCGAGGGCGGAGATACCCGTCCTTGACCTGGCGCATGAGAGGCGTTCGCGCCTTCATGCAAAGTTCTCCTGATTGCAGTGCAGCCGGCCGCAAGAGCCTGGCGCCGGGCGCGAACGCGCCAACCTCCGTGAAAGCCGATGGGGTCGCAAGTCCCTTGTTTGAGGAGTCTGGACCCATGTCGTTTACCCGTAGACAAGTACTCGGTGGCCTTGCTGGCCTGGCCGTTGTCGGCCTGGGCGCTGGCGGCGCGCGCATCTGGCTGGCGCGCCCGGAAGTCGCCGCCGAGCATGATTACGAACTGATTGCCGCACCGCTGGATCTGGAGCTGGTGCCCGGCCACAAGACTCCCGGCCTGGGCTATGGCGGCCAGGCTCCCGGCGTGGAAATCCGCGCGCGCCAGGGCGACTGGCTGCGGGTGCGCTTCACCAACAAGCTGGACGAGCCGACCACCATCCACTGGCACGGCATCCGCCTGCCCATCGAGATGGACGGCGTGCCGTACATCTCGCAGCCGCCGGTGCAGCCGGGCGAAAGCTTTGTCTACCAGTTCAAGACGCCGGACGCCGGCAGCTACTGGTACCACCCGCACCTGATGAGCAGCGAGCAGCTGGGCCGAGGCCTGGTCGGCCCGCTGATCATCGACGAGCGTGAGCCGAGCGAGTTCACCAGCGAGAAGATCCTCAACCTGAAGACCTGGCATGTGGACGAGGAGGGGAATTTCACGCCCTTCAGCGTACCGCGCGAGGCCGCACGCGAAGGCACGCGCGGGCGCCTGTCGACCATCAACGGCGAACGCACGCCGGTGATCGAACTGCCGGCCGGCGAGATCGTCCGGGTGCGCATCCTCAACGTCGACAACACCGTGACCTACCGTCTCAACCTGCCGGACGCCGACGCGAAGATCTACGCCATCGACGGCCACCCGGTGGAGCCGCGCGACTTCGGCAAGGGCCCCAACGACCAGTACTGGATCGGCCCGGGCATGCGCCTGGAGCTTGGCATCCGTGGCCCGGCGGAAGGCACAGAGCTGTCGCTGCGCAACGGCCCGGTGCGTCTGGCGACCATTCGTGGCGTGGCCAATTCCAAGGCGCCGACGGCCAAGTGGCCCGCGCCGCTGCCGCGCAACCCAGTGGCTGAGCCTGACCTGAAGAACGCCGAGACCATCAACTTCAAGTTCGAGTGGGTCGGCGCCATGTCCGATTACTCCAAGGGCCAGTCGGCACCTTCGCTGTGGCAGATCAACGGCGTGGCCTGGCAGGGTGGTGAGGAGCACAAGCACAACTCGCCGCCGCTGGCGAAGCTCAAGGAAGGCAACAGCTATATCTTCGTGCTGCGCAACATGACCCAGTACCAGCACCCGATCCACCTGCACGGCATGGCCTTCAAGGTGCTGGATTCCGACCGTCGGGACATCATTCCGTATTTCACCGATACCTACCTGCTGGGCAAGAATGAGACGGCACGCGTGGCGCTGGTGGCGGATAACCCCGGCCTGTGGATGTTCCACTGCCACGTGATCGATCACATGGAGACCGGGCTGATGGGAACCATTGCGGTAGGCGAGGCATGGTGCGGCTGACCAACAGCAAGGGGCATCCGACGGTGAAAGGGTTGGCGCCGGTCATCGACCGCAGCCAGGACATCCCTTTCATGCGTGAAGCCATGGCGCTGGCCGAACAGGGCGCAGCCCTGGGCGAAGTGCCGGTGGGCGCCGTGCTGGTGCTGGACGGACAGGTCATCGGCCGCGGCTTCAACCGGCCGATCACTTCCCACGATCCCAGCGCCCATGCCGAAATGGTCGCCATTCGCGAAGCCGCGGCCGCCGCGCAGAACTACCGGCTGCCCGGCAGCACCCTCTACGTCACCCTCGAACCCTGCAGCATGTGCGCCGGCCTGCTGGTGCACTCGCGTATCCAGCGCGTGGTGTTCGGTGCCACCGAGCCGAAGTCGGGTGTGGTGGTCAGCCGTGGCAACTTCTTCGAGCAGGACTTCCTCAACCACCGGGTGCTGGTGGAGGGCGGGGTGCTGGGGGAGGAGTGCAGTGCGATGCTTTCGGCCTTCTTCAAGGCGCGGCGCAAGGGCTGAGTTCGGCTCTTTGCGGCAGCGAGCGTGTTCACCAAGCGTGCCGCGCCGTGCCTATCGCGGACGGAGTCCGCTCCCACCCAGTGCCAAAACGTCGGAGCGGGCCTGTAGTCGCGCGCATGACCCGTTCAACCGAGGAATGCACCGATGCCGGCGCCTGTGTGGGAGCGGACTCCGTTCGCGATCGATTCGACGCGGCTCGTCGGCTAGCGAGTGGAGATGAAGCCTCAGAGCTTCTGATCCCGCCCATCATCGTCATCGTCGGGCTTGGTCTTGTTCACGCCCGGCAGGTGCAGGCCGCTTTCGGCGAGCTGGCCGCCTTCCATTTGCGGCTGGGTCACCCAGGTGAGGATGTCGTAGTAGCGGCGCACGTTCTGCACGAAGTGCACGGTTTCGCCGCCACGCGCGTAGCCGTAGCGGGTCTTGCGGTAGTACTGCTTCTGCGCCAGGCGCGGCAGCATCTTCTTTACGTCGAGCCACTTGTTCGGGTTCAGGCCTTGCTGTTCGGCCATCTTGCGTGCGTCGTCCAGGTGGGCGCCGCCGATGTTGTACGCGGCCAGGGCGAACCAGGTGCGATCCGGATCCTTGATGCTGTCGGGCAGCTCATCCTTGATCTGGGTGAAGTACTTGCTGCCGCCCTGGATGCTCTGCTTCGGGTCCAGTCGGTTGGATACGCCCATGGCCTGGGCGGTACGGTTGGTCAGCATCATCAGGCCGCGCACGCCGGTCTTGGACGTCGCGTCGGGCTGCCACATGGATTCCTGATAGCCAATGGCGGCCAGCAGACGCCAGTCGGCCTCGAGCTTGGTGCCGCTCTGGCGGAAGTGCGGTTCGTACTTGGGCAGGCGCTGTTGCAGATGCTGGGCGAAGGTGTACGCCCCAACGTAACCCAGCACGTCCACGTGGCCGTAGTAGCGGTCTTTCAGACGCTGCAGCAGGCCGTCCTGCTTGGCCTTGTCGAGGAAGGCGTTGACCTTCTCCAGCAGACTGCTGTCGTCGCCGGCCGGCAGCGCCCAGGCCAGACCCTTGGCATCGCCGAGGTCAAAGGCGACGCGCACGTTGGGGAAGTACACCTGGTTCATCGCCAGTTCGTTGGAATCCACCAGCGTCAGGTCGATCTCGCCGACGTCCACCATGCGCAGCAGGTCGACCATTTCGTCGGCGTCGGACTCGCGGTATTCCAGCTTGGGATACTGCTTCTTCAGTTCGGCCAGCTGCGAGGCGTGGCTGCTGCCTTTGAGCACGACGATGCGCTTGCCGACCAGGTCTTCGGGGCGGGTAGGGCGCTGCGCCCCGTTGCGGTACACGACCTGCGGGGTGACGTCGAGGTAGGAGTGCGAGTAGCGCACCTGGGTATCGCGTTCGCCGCCCGGCGTCAGGCCGGCGGCCGCCAGGTTCGGTCCGCCGTCGCGGCCGATGCGGTCGTAGAGGTCGTCGATGTTGTCGGCGGTCTCGATCTGTAGCTGTACGCCCAGGCTGTCGGCGAAGCGCTTGGCCAGCTCGTACTCGAAGCCGGTGTCGCCGTTGCGGTCCTGGAAGTAGGTGGCCGGACTGTTGCGGGTGATCACGCGCAGCACGCCGTCCTTCTGCACGCGCTCGAGGGCCGTCGGGGCTTTCGCCTCGCTACAGCCGGAAAGCAGCAGAAAGATACAGGTCGCCAAGATCCAGGCGGTGCAGCGCACACGGGACACAGTCAGGGCAAGCATCAGGGCAGTATACGCAAAGGCCGTTGTGCGCCATATCTCGACAGCTCGAAGCTTCTCTGCTAGCTGGGGTGCCGTTCGTCGGCATTTTTCCTACTGAAGGCCGTGGGGCGGGGATTTTTCCTAGGCCACTCGAAGGCCTTCGAAGATGAATGGCTGTTTCCGCCGGAGCAGCGGCAAGGAAGGTGCTTGAAAGCTGCCGCCGGGCTGCGCTTTACGGTAGAATGCACGGCCTCTGTGGGCCGGCCCGTCCGGCCCCACACACTTCCCCGTCTCCAGAGGCTGTTCCGACAATGCTGATCCTGCGCGGTGCTCCCGCCCTTTCCGCTTTCCGCCACGGCAAACTGCTCGACCTGCTGACCCAGCATGTGCCCGCCGTCACCGGGCTGTATGCCGAGTTTGCGCACTTCGCCGAGGTCACCGGAGCCCTCAACGCCGAGGAAGAACAAGTCCTGGCGCGCCTGCTGAAATACGGTCCGAGCGTCCCCGTGCAGGAGCCCGCCGGTCGCCTGTTCCTGGTTCTGCCGCGCTTCGGCACCATCTCGCCCTGGTCGAGCAAGGCTTCTGACATCGCCCGCAACTGCGGTCTGGCGAAAATCGAGCGCATCGAGCGCGGCATCGCCTATTACATCACCGGCGAGCTGAGCGAGGCCGACGCGCAAGCCGTCGCCGCCCGCCTGCACGACCGCATGACCCAGCTGGTCCTGAACCAGCTCGAAGAAGCTTCGGCCCTGTTCAGCCACGCCCAGCCCAAGCCGCTGACCGTGGTCGACATCCTCGCCGGCGGTCGCGCCGCACTGGAGAAGGCCAACCTCGAGCTGGGCCTGGCCCTGGCCGATGACGAGATCGACTACCTGGTGAAGAGCTTCGTCGAGATGGGCCGCAACCCGCACGACGTCGAGCTGATGATGTTCGCCCAGGCCAACTCCGAACACTGCCGCCACAAGATTTTCAACGCCAGTTGGGACATCGATGGCCAGGCTCAGGACAAGAGCCTGTTCGGCATGATCAAGAACACCTATGAAATGCACCGCGAAGGCGTGCTGTCCGCTTACAAGGACAATGCCGCGGTCATGAAGGGCTACGTTGCCGGCCGCTTCTACCCGAACGCCGAGACTCGCCAGTACGGCGCCAGCGAAGAGCCGGTGCACATCCTGATGAAGGTGGAGACCCACAACCACCCGACCGCCATCGCTCCCTTCCCCGGCGCCTCCACGGGCTCCGGCGGCGAGATCCGTGACGAGGGCGCAACCGGTCGTGGTGCCAAGCCCAAAGCCGGCCTGGTCGGCTTCACCGTCTCCAACCTGAACATCCCCGGTTTCGAGCAGCCCTGGGAAGTGCCCTACGGCAAGCCCGAGCGCATCGTCACTCCGCTGGACATCATGATCGAAGGCCCGCTGGGCGGCGCCGCGTTCAACAACGAATTCGGCCGTCCGAACCTGGCCGGCTACTTCCGTACCTTCGAACAGGCCATTGCCACTCCGCGCGGTGAGGAAGTCCGTGGCTACCACAAGCCGATCATGATTGCCGGCGGCATGGGCAATATCCGCGAAGACCACGTGCAGAAGGGCGAGATCTCGGTTGGCGCCAAGCTGATCGTGCTCGGCGGCCCGGCCATGCTGATCGGCCTGGGCGGCGGCGCCGCTTCCTCCATGGCCACCGGTGCTTCCGCCGCTGATCTGGACTTCGCCTCGGTGCAGCGCGAGAACCCGGAAATGGAACGCCGTTGCCAGGAGGTCATCGACCGCTGCTGGCAGATGGGCGAGAACAACCCGATCAAGTTCATCCACGACGTGGGCGCGGGTGGCATCTCCAACGCCCTGCCGGAACTGATCAACGACGGCGGCCGTGGCGGCCGCTTCGAACTGCGCAACGTACCCAATGACGAGCCGGGCATGAGCCCGCTGGAAATCTGGTGCAACGAATCGCAGGAACGCTACGTGATGTCGGTCGACGCCGCCGACTTCGAGACCTTCAAGGCCATCTGCGAACGCGAGCGCTGCCCGTTCGCCGTGGTCGGCGAAGCCACCGAAGAGATGCAGCTGACCGTCGCCGACAGCCACTTCGGCAACAAGCCGGTGGACATGCCGCTCGAAGTGCTGCTCGGCAAGCCGCCGCGCATGCACCGTTCGGTCACCCGCGAGGCCGAGCTGGGCGATGACTTCGCCACCGCCGGCCTGGACCTGACCGAGTCCACCGAGCGCGTGCTGCGTCACCCGGCCGTGGCCAGCAAGAACTTCCTGATCACCATCGGTGACCGCACCATCACCGGCCTGGTTGCCCGCGACCAGCTGGTTGGCCCGTGGCAGGTTCCGGTGGCCGACTGCGCCGTCACCGCTACCAGCTTCGACGTCTACACCGGTGAAGCCATGGCCATGGGCGAGCGCACGCCGCTGGCCGTGATCGACGCCCCGGCCTCCGGCCGCATGGCGATTGGCGAGACCATCACCAACCTGGCCGCCGCAAGCATCGACAAGATCTCCGAGATCAAGCTCTCCGCCAACTGGATGGCCGCTGCCGGCCACCCGGGCGAGGACGCGCGCCTGTACGACACCGTCAAGGCTGTCGGCATGGAGCTGTGCCCGGCGCTGGGCATCACCATTCCGGTGGGCAAGGACTCCATGTCCATGAAGACCCGCTGGCAGGATGGCGACGCCGAGAAGAGCGTTACCTCGCCGATGTCGCTGATCATCTCCGGCTTCGCCCCGGTCAATGACGTGCGCAAGACCCTGACCCCGCAGCTGCGCCTGGACAAGGGCGAGACCGACCTGATCGTCATCGACCTCGGCCGTGGCAAGAACCGCATGGGTGGCTCCATCCTCGCCCAGGTCAACGGCCAGATCGGCCGCGCCGCTCCGGACGTTGACGACGCCGAAGACCTGAAAGCCTTCTTCGCCGTGATCCAGGGCCTGAACGCCGACGGCCACCTGCTGGCCTATCACGACCGTTCCGACGGCGGCCTGATGGCCACCGTGGTGGAAATGGCCTTCGCCGGTCATTGCGGTCTGGACCTGAACCTCGACGCGCTGGCCGACAGCCGTGACGAGCTGACTGCTGCCCTGTTCAACGAAGAGCTTGGCGCTGTGATTCAGGTTCGCTCCGCTGCTACCCCGGAAGTGCTGGCGCAGTTCAGCGCCGCCGGCCTGGAGGACTGCGTTGCGGTCATCGGCCAGCCAGTCAACGGCGCCGAGATCGACCTGGCCTTCAATGGCGAGCGTGTTTTCAGTGCTCAGCGCCGCAACCTGCAGCGCATCTGGAGCGAGACCAGCTACCGCATCCAGCGTATGCGCGATAACGCCGACTGCGCGGACCAGGAATTCGACGGCCTGCTTGAAGAAGACAACCCCGGCCTGTCGGTGAAACTGAGCTTCGACGTCAACGACAACATCGCCGCGCCCTACATCAAGAAGGGCGTGCGTCCGCAGATCGCCATCCTGCGCGAGCAGGGCGTGAACGGTCAGGTGGAAATGGCCGCGGCCTTCGACCGCGCCGGCTTCGCCGCCGTCGACGTGCACATGAGCGATATCCTCTCCGGCCGCATCAGCCTGGAGCAGTTCAAGGGCCTGGTGGCCTGCGGCGGCTTCTCCTACGGTGACGTACTGGGCGCCGGCGAAGGCTGGGCCAAGTCTATCCTGTTCAACGCCCGTGCCCGCGATGGCTTCCAGGCCTTCTTCGAGCGCAAGGACAGCTTCGCCCTTGGCGTGTGCAACGGTTGCCAGATGATGTCCAACCTGCACGAGCTGATCCCCGGCACCGAATTCTGGCCGCACTTCGTACGCAACCGCTCCGAGCAGTTCGAAGCGCGCGTGGCGATGGTCCAGGTGCAGGAATCGCAGTCGATCTTCCTGCAGGGCATGGCTGGTTCGCGCCTGCCGATCGCCATCGCCCATGGCGAAGGCCATGCGGAGTTCGAGAGCGAGGAAGCGCTGCTGGAAGCCGATCTGTCCGGCACCGTGGCCCTGCGTTTCGTCGACAACCTGGGTAAGGTCACCGAAGGCTACCCGGCCAACCCGAACGGTTCGCCGCGTGGTATCACCGGCCTGACCAGCCGCGACGGCCGCGTCACCATCATGATGCCGCACCCGGAGCGCGTGTTCCGCGCCGTGCAGAACTCCTGGCGTCCCGACGAGTGGGAAGAGGACGGCGGCTGGATGCGCATGTTCCGTAACGCCCGCGTCTGGGTCGGCTGAGTCCCGTCTGATGCGATACGGGAAAGGGGAAAGCTTCGGCTTTCCCCTTTTTCTTTGGGCGGCCGCTGGAGGAGTGAGTCTTGGCTGACGAGGAGCAGCTTCCGGAAGTCCGAGCGGTGGAGGCGGGGCAGGTCCTGCGCCTGTGTCGCTGCGGGCAGTGCGCCAGCCTGCCGGATGCTGGGGAAGCGTGTACCGCCCCGTTGGAACTGAGCGTCGGGCGCGAGCGACATCTGTTGCTCTGCCGCTGCGGGCTGTCGGCGAGGCTGCCGTTCTGCGACGGTTCCCACGCGCCTGCGGCGCCAGGCCTGAGAGAGCGCTGGCGGCGCTTCACCGGCCGGTGAGGTCGAAGTACGTCACAGATTTCGTACAAAGTCCCTCACAAGCGAACAAGCCCGGAACCGGACGGTCGAACTTCCACGACGACCTGCAAGTCACAAGAGGCAAAGTGCCACTATTTGTGGCAGCATTTGTCACCCGTGGCGCTCTTTGTCACGGCTGTGTCCCTGTTTCGATCGGAGTCTCCGATGTACAAACTGTGTTTCTACGTTCCGGAAAGCCATCTGGAACCGGTCAAGAAAGCGGTGTTCGCCGCCGGTGCAGGACGCATCGGTGCCTATGACAGCTGTTGCTGGCAGGCGCTCGGACAGGGACAGTTCCGCCCTCTGCAGGGCAGCAATCCGTTCATCGGCCAGGCCGGCAGTGTCGAGCAGGTCGCCGAGTGGAAGGTGGAGATGGTGGTGGCCGACGAGTTGATTCATGACTCGGTCAAGGCCCTCAAGCAGGCTCACCCCTACGAGACGCCGGCCTTCGAGGTCTGGCGGCTGTCGGACATGGTGTTCTGAGCAGACATGAAAAAGGCGCCCCCAGGGCGCCTTTTTTATTTCCACCCGGTCAGGGGCGGATTTCGATCAGCGTGCCGTCCTTGACCAGGCTCCAGACCTCGCGCATGTCGGCGTTGGTCATGGCGATGCAGCCATTCGTCCAGTCCAGGGTCGAGAAGTACCACTCGGGGTACTCGTCATCCATCGGCGTGCCGTGGATCATGATCATGCCGCCGGGCGACAGGCTCTTTTCCCGCGCCTTGGCCACGTCGCGGGCGTTGGGGTAGGAGATGTGAATGGAGAGGTTGTACTTGTCGCTGGTCTTGCGCCAGTCGACCCAGTAGAAGCCTTCCGGCGTGCGGTTGTCGCCCTCGGCCAGCTTCGGACCCTGCGGGCGTTTGCCCAGCGACACGCGGTAGCTCTTGAGAACCTTGCCGTTGCTCATGAGGCTCAGCTTGCGCTCGGACTTGAGCACGAGAATCTTGTCGATACGACCGTCGAGCGTGGGCATCGCGTTGGCATGCGAGAACGCTGCGAAGGTCAGACAAAGTACGGCAATCAACCAGCGCATCAGGTGGAGTTCCCCGGTAGTTCCTAAAGCCTTAGAGGCGGTATATGAGCTTATTAGTTCTTTTTCTGTGCAAGCATTGGGAGAATCCCTTCATTGCGTATCGGGAAGTTCTGAACGACCCGGTCCGCCAGGAAATATTCTAAGGTACGGCCCACGGTGGGGAAAGCCAGCTCGTCCCACGGAATGTCGGATTCTTCGAAGAGTTGTACTTCCAGGCTTTCTTCTCCGGCTGAAAAATCCAGATCGGCCAGCTCGGCGCGGAAGAAGATATAAACCTGGCTGATATGCGGTAGATCAAAGACCGTATAAAGCTGCAGGCCCTGGACACGCGCATTGGCCTCTTCGAGGGTCTCGCGGGCCGCTGCCTGCTCCAGGGTTTCACCGTTTTCCATGAACCCCGCTGGCAGGGTCCAGAACCCCTGGCGCGGCTGAATGGCGCGGCGGCAAAGGAGAATGCGCCCCTGCCAGACCGGCAGGCAGCCGGCGACGATGCGCGGGTTCTGGTAATGCACGGTCTGGCACTGGTCGCAGACGAAGCGCGGGCGGTTGTCGCCGCTGGGGATGCGCAGGCTCACGCTGGCGCCGCACTGGCTGCAGAATTTCATGCCGCTTCCTTGTTATTGAATGGAACAATCTTGCGCGCTGCGCGGTGCGCCCAGCAAGGGGGCGGGGGTTGGGCGGGGGCGTCTTTCGTGCCATGATCCTTCAATTAGAAGAATCGGCCCCCGCAGGATGTTCGGCATGCTGGACCAGCTGCGCCAACGCATACAGACGCACACGCCAAGCGACCTTGAAACGGACCACAGCTTCCCGGAAGCGGCGGTCCTGCTCCCCATCACTCCCCAGGAAGAGCTCGTGCTCACCCTGCGCGCGACCGGGCTTTCGACCCATAGTGGCGAAGTCGCTTTCCCCGGTGGGCGCCGCGACCCGGAGGACGTGGACCTGATCCATACCGCCCTGCGCGAGGCTCAGGAGGAGATCGCCCTGCCTCCGGGACTGGTGGAGGTCGTCGGGCCGTTGAGCACCCTGGTCTCACGGCACGGTATCCTGGTCAAGCCATTCGTCGGCTTTGTTCCCGATTTCGTGGAATACCGCCCCAACGACGGCGAGATCGACGCCGTGTTCAAGGTGCCGCTGGAGTTCTTCCGTGGCGACCCGCGAGAGACCACCCATCGTATCGATTACTTCGGCCGCAGCTGGTACGTCCCGAGCTACCTGTTCGAGGGCTACAAGATCTGGGGCCTGTCCGCGATCATGCTGGTCGAGTTGTTGAACCTGCTGTACGACGCCCGCATCGACCTGCACCAGCCGCCGTCGAAGTTCATCAAGCTGAGCTGAGACCCGATAATAAAGAGCGGCCCCCGCCTGAGGAGAAACCCATGAAGTACCGCCTGGGCTCGTCCCGAGTCGAAACCCATCCGGAAAGCTGGATCGCCCCCAACGCCACGGTGGTCGGCAAGGTGCGCCTCGACGCCGGCGCCAGCGTGTGGTTCAACGCCGTGCTGCGCGGCGACAACGAGCTGATCCACATCGGCGAGCACAGCAACGTGCAGGACGGCACCGTCATGCACACCGACATGGGCTTCCCGCTGACCCTGGGCAAGGGCGTGACCATCGGCCATAACGCCATGCTGCATGGCTGCCAGGTGGGCGACTACAGCCTCGTCGGCATCAACGCGGTCATCCTCAACGGCGCGAAGATCGGCAAGTACTGCATCATCGGCGCCAACGCGCTGATCCCCGAGGGCAAGGAAATCCCCGACGGCTCGCTGGTCATGGGTTCCCCGGGCAAGGTGGTGCGCGAGCTGACCGAGCCGCAGAAGAAGATGCTGGAAGCCAGCGCCGCCCACTATGTGCATAACGCCCAGCGTTACGCCCGCGACCTGGCCGAGCAGGAAGAAGAATGAGCCAGGAACGTCCCGTGGCCTCGCCCTGCGTGTACGTCTGCACGCTGGACGATGCCGACATCTGCCTGGGTTGCCAGCGCAGCGCTGCCGAAATCACCCGTTGGGGCCTCATGGACAACGCCGAGCGCCGTGACGTGCTCGCCCGTTGCGAAGAGCGTGCCCGCGAACAGGGTGTGCTGATCTAGCGCGCCATCGATTTTTCTTTTCCCGAGGTTTCCCGCAATGCCCCGTATTGGAACTCCCCTGTCGCCGAGCGCGACCCGCGTACTGCTCTGTGGCTCCGGCGAGCTGGGCAAGGAAGTGGCGATCGAGCTGCAGCGCCTGGGCTGCGAAGTCATCGCCGTCGACCGCTACGCGAGCGCGCCGGCCATGCAGGTCGCTCACCGCAGCCACGTGATCAGCATGCTCGACGGTGTCGCCCTGCGCGCGGTGATCGAGCAGGAGAAGCCGCACTACATCGTGCCGGAGATCGAAGCCATCGCCACCGCGACCCTGGTCGAGCTGGAGAACGAAGGCTACACCGTCATCCCCACAGCCCGTGCCGCTCAGCTGACCATGAACCGCGAGGGCATTCGCCGCCTGGCCGCCGAAGAGCTGGGCCTGCCGACCTCGCCCTATCACTTCGCCGACACCTACGAGGACTACGCCGCTGGCGTCGCCGCCGTGGGCTATCCGTGTGTGGTGAAGCCGATCATGAGTTCCTCGGGCAAGGGGCAGAGCGTGCTCAAGTCCGACGCCGACCTGAAGACTGCCTGGGACTACGCCCAGGAAGGTGGCCGCGCCGGCAAGGGCCGGGTCATCGTCGAAGGCTTCATCGATTTCGACTACGAGATCACCCTGCTGACCGTGCGCCACATTGGCGGCACCACCTTCTGTGCACCCATCGGCCACCGTCAGGTGAAAGGTGACTACCACGAATCCTGGCAGCCCCAGGCGATGAGCCCAAAGGCGCTGGCCGAGTCCGAGCGCGTGGCCAAGGCGGTCACCGAAGCATTGGGCGGCCGTGGCCTGTTCGGCGTGGAACTGTTCGTGAAGGGCGACGAAGTGTGGTTCAGCGAAGTGTCGCCGCGCCCGCACGATACCGGTCTGGTCACCCTGATCTCCCAGGACCTCTCCGAGTTTGCCCTGCACGCCCGCGCCATCCTCGGCCTGCCGATCCCGGTGATTCGTCAGCTGGGCGATTCCGCCTCGGCGGTGATCCTGGTGGAAGGCAAGTCGCAGCAGGTTTCCTTCGGCAACCTTGGCGCCGCCCTGAGCGAGCCGGACACCGCGCTGCGTCTGTTCGGCAAGCCGGAAGTGGACGGCCAGCGCCGCATGGGCGTGGCCCTCGCGCGCGACGAGTCGATTGACGCCGCCCGCGCCAAGGCCACCCGCTCGGCCCAGGCGGTCAAAGTCGAGCTGTGAGTCGCTGGGCGGGGCTGATGTGGTGGGCAGCGGCAATGCCGCTGCTGCCGTTGGCCCTGCCCATGGCCGTGCGCACCCGGCGTACGGCCTTGCGTCTGGCACCCGCTGCCGGCGTCTGCGAAGGCGTCGCAGGGGTGCAGCTGGCCGGCGCACCCTTTCGTCTGTTGCTGCTGGGAGAGTCCACCGTCGCCGGTGTCGGCGCGTCCTGCCTGGATTTCGCCTTGGCCGGACGGCTGGCGCAGGCGTTATCCAGCCGCCTGGAACGACCGGTCGCCTGGCGCGCCGTTGGCGAGAACGGCATTACCGCCGGCGAAGCCTGCGAGCGCCTGCTGCCGCTGGTGGCCGATCAGGATTACGACTTGGTGGCGCTGGTGTTCGGCGTCAACGACACCACGCACTTCAGCTCCAGTCAGCGCTGGCTAGGGGCTCTCGCTCAACTGATCGGGCATTTCCGTCGCCGCGGGGCGCGGGTGGTTTGCACGGCGGTACCGCCGTTGCAGCACTTCACGGCCTTGCCCTGGTTACTGCGGCGGTTGCTGGGCTGGCGAGCGACGCTGCTGGATCGCCAGCTCAGTATTCTGGCGCTGGCGCAGGGAGCGGGCTATTGCGGGGTGAGCCTGGAGATGCGGCCGCAGTTCCTCGCCATCGATGGTTATCACCCTTCGGCGCTGGGCTATCAGGTCTGGGGTGAACACCTGGCCGACTGGCTGGTCAGCCAGCGCTGACCCTCTTCTGTAGGAGCGAGCTTGCTCGCGAACCCGCGTCACGCCGGCGCTGACGGTGCAATGCGTTCGCGAGCAAGCTGGTTTCGACGTCAGCGGATGTCGTTGAGGTCGTCCCCACGCGTCTCGCGCAGGCACAGCACCGCCAGCAGGCTGAGCGCCGCCGCGACCGACACGTAGCCGCCCACCCAGCTCAATCCACCCATGCCGACCAGCTTCTGCGCAATGTACGGCGCCACCGAGGCACCGAGGATGCCGCCCAGGTTGTAGGCCGCTGAGGCGCCGGTGTAGCGCACGTGGGTGGGGAAGAGTTCCGGCAGCAGTGCGCCCATGGGGGCGAAGGTCACGCCCATGAGGAACAGTTCCAGCGACAGGAACACTGCCACTTCCACCGACGAGCCCTGGCTGAGCAGCGGCTCCATGGCGAAGCCCGAGGCGATAGCGGCGATGGTGCCGACGATCAGCACCGGCTTGCGCCCGAAGCGGTCGCTCAGCCAGGCAGAGACCGGCGTGGCGGCGGCCATGAAGAGCACGGCGATGCACAGCAGGCCGAGGAAGTCCTCGCGGCTGTAGCCCAGGGTGCTGACGCCGTAGCTCAGCGAGAACACCGTGGAGATATAGAAGAGGGCGTAGCACACCACCATCGCCAGGGCGCCCAGCAGAGTCGGCCGCCAGTGCTTGGCGAACAGCTCGGCAATCGGTAGGCTGGAGCGTTCATGGCGCTCCATGGCCTTGGCGAACACCGGGGTTTCGACCAGCTTCAGACGCACGTACAGGCCGACGATGACCAGCACGGCACTGAGTACGAACGGGATGCGCCAGCCCCAGGCGCGGAACTGTTCTTCGCTGAGCAGCATGGCCAGGCAGAGGAACAGGCCGTTGGCGGCGAGAAAGCCGATCGACGGACCCATCTGCGGGAACATGCCGAACCAGGCCCGGCGGCCCTTGGGGGCGTTCTCCGTGGCCAGCAGCGCAGCGCCGCCCCATTCGCCACCCAGCCCAAGGCCCTGGCCGAAGCGCAGCACGCAGAGCAGGATCGGCGCCCAGGCGCCAATGCTGTCGTAGCCCGGCAGCAGGCCGATCAGGGTGGTGGAGATGCCCATCAGCAGCAGCGAGGCCACCAGGGTCGATTTGCGTCCGATGCGGTCGCCGAAGTGGCCGAACAGCGCCGAGCCCAACGGGCGGGCAAGGAAGGCGATGCCGAAGGTGATGAAGGCGCTGAGCGCCTGGGCGGTGCCGGAGGTCTGCGGGAAGAACACCGGGCCGATCACCAGCGCGGCGGCGGTGGCGTAGACGTAGAAGTCGTAGAACTCGATGGCGGTGCCGATGAAGCTGGCCACCGCGACGCGGGTGGTGGAGTTGGTCTGTTCGGCCGGTTGTGCGGCATCGAGGGTAGCGCTGGTCATACGGGGAATATCCCTGGCAGTCAGGCGCGGCGACGACTCTGGCGGTCGTGTCCGACGTTTCTTGAGACATCGCCATGGCGCGAGTGCGAGCGCGGCCCGGGATCGGGGCAGGGTGGGCGCGGCTCGCGGTGGGTCAGGGCGAGGCCGGCTGCTTCGCAAGGCAACGACGCGGGGTCGAGGCTCGGCGGGGCGTGCGATTGACTGGCCGGCGAAGCATTGCGGGTAGCGATGCAGGCCGGCGGGAGGCTGGGTAAGCCGTCCGGATTATAGGGGCGGGCGGGGCGTCTCAGGCAAGCTCGTCGGTATAGGGTGCTTCCCTGGGCGGCGCGCCGGGGAGCCAGGCCCGCACGCTTTTCACCCGGTTTTCGCCAGACTGGAGGATCTCCAGGCGATAGCGACCGATCTTCAGGCACACCGCGCAGTCGGGTATCTGCTCCAGCGCTTCGGTGACCAGGCCGTTTAGGGTCTTGGGCCCGTCGCTGGGCAGTTGCCAGCCCAGGGCGCGGTTGACGTCGCGCAGGTTGGCCGAGCCGTCGATGACGTAGGTACCGTCGGACTGGGGGTGGATGTCCGGGTTGCGCAGGGTGTTCTGGTTGCTGAACTCGCCGACGATCTCTTCGAGGATGTCTTCCAGGGTGATGATGCCGATCACCTCGCCGTACTCGTCGACGACGATGCCGATGCGCCGCTTCTGCTTCTGGAAGTTGATCAGCTGGGTCGACAGCGGCGTGCTCTCGGGGACGAAGTAGGGCTCCAGGCACGCGGCCTTGAGGCTTTCCTTGGTCAGTTGGTTGTGGGTCAGCAGGCGGGCGATCTGGCGCATGTGCACCACCCCCTCGACCTGGTTGATGTCGTTGCGGAACACCGGCAGGCGGGTGTGGGTGGTGTTGCGCAGCTGGCCGATGATGCTTTCCAGCTCGTCGTCCAGGTCGATGCCCTGGACTTCGTTGCGCGGCACCATCAGGTCGTTCACCGTGATCTTTTCCAGGTCGAGGATGCTCAGCAGCATGTCCTGGCGGTTGTTGGTGAGCTTCTCGCTGGAGTCGGTGACCACGCTGCGCAGTTCGTCGTTGCTCAGCGGCTTGTTGCCGCGCTGGGTCGGGTCGAGGCCGCCCATGCGCAGCAGGAGGTTGCTGATGCCGGTCATCAGCCAGAGCAGCGGGCTGAACAGCTTCTGCATCCAGATCAGCGGCAGGCTGGCGGGGAAGGCCACGCGCTCGGGTCGCAGGGCGGCATAGGTCTTGGGGGTGATTTCGCCGAAGATCAGCAGGATCAGCGTCAGCGCGATGGTCGCGATGGCCACGCCGGCTTCGCCCCACAGGCGCAAGGCCAGCAGGGTCGCCAGGGACGAGGCGATGATGTTGACGAAGTTGTTGCCGATCAGGATGGTGCCGAGCAGTCGGTCGGTGCGCAGTAGCAGCCAACTGGTACGCCGTGCGCCGCGGTTGCCCTTCTTGGACAGGTGGCGCAGGCGGTAGCGGTCGAGGCTGAGCATGCCGGTCTCGACGCTGGAGAAGAACGCCGAGCAGAGAATCAGGAAGACGAGCAGGCCGATCAGGTAACCGGGGTGGATCTCTTCCATGCGCGCATATCCTTCAGCGGCGCTCGGGCGCCGCCGTTAGCGTCAGATGTGCAGGATGAATTCCTTGACCAGCTTGCTGCCGAAGTAGGCCAGCATCAGCAGGCAGAAACCCGCAAGTGTCCAGCGGATCGCCTTGTGGCCACGCCAGCCGAGCTGGTGGCGGCCCCATAGCAGCACGCCGAACACCACCCAGGCGAAGCAGGAGAGGATAGTCTTGTGCGCCAGATGCTGGGCGAACAGGTTGTCGACGAACAGCCAGCCGGAGATCAGCGACAGCGAGAGCAGCGACCAGCCGCCCCAGAGGAAGCCGAACAGCAGGCTTTCCATGGTTTGCAGCGGCGGGAAGTTGCGGATCAGGCCCGACGGGTGCTTGTGCTTGAGCTGGTGATCCTGCACCAGCAGGAGCAGCGCCTGGACCACGGCGATGGTCAGCAGGCCGTAGGCGAGGATCGACAGCAGGATGTGGGCGAGGATACCGGGCTGCTCGTTGATCGGCTCGATGGTGCCGTGGGGCATCAGCACGGCGAGCAGGGTGGTCAGCGCGCCTAGCGGATAAAGGAAGAGCAGCAGGTTCTGCACCGGGATGCGCAGGCACGCCAGCAGGGTCAGGGCGGTGACCGCGGCAGAGATCAGGCTGGCGGCATTGAAGAAGTCCAGCGCCAGGCCCGCGGGAGTCAGCAGCTCCTGGCTCAGGCTGTAGGCCTGGCAGAGCAGGGCGACGAGGCCCAGCAGGAGGAGCAGCGGTTTCTGCGGCGGGGTACGGCGGGCCAGGCTTGCGCCCTGGTAGGCGGTGGTGCCGATATAAAGGACGGCGGCGATCAGGCTGGGCAGCAGAGGTTGCATAAGTCCTTGGAACAGTCCTTCGACGGGGGACCCGAAAGGTGGTGAGTTTGGCACAGATCGCCTGCGCCTAGAAAGCGGCTGAGAACAGTTCGCTTCTGGCCTGCGAAGCGGTCCGTCACATCGGGATCATCGGCGGTGTTGGCGCTGGCCGCACTTCGTTATAATCGGCGGCTTGCTGACAAGCCAAACCTTGGCCCGACCGGGCCCGATTAGGATCGCGCATGTTCGAAAACCTTACAGATCGCCTCTCGCAAACGCTGCGCCACGTCACCGGCAAGGCCAAGCTGACCGAGGACAACATCAAGGACACGCTCCGCGAAGTGCGGATGGCCCTGCTGGAGGCCGACGTGGCCCTGCCGGTGGTCAAGGACTTCGTCGCCAAGATCAAGGATCGCGCGGTCGGCACCGAGGTTTCCAAGAGCCTGACCCCGGGCCAGGCCTTCGTGAAGATCGTCCAGGCCGAACTGGTCGAGCTGATGGGCGCGGCCAACGAGGACCTCGACCTGAACGCCGCTCCGCCGGCGGTCATCCTGATGGCCGGCCTGCAGGGCGCGGGCAAGACCACCACCGCCGGCAAGCTGGCGCGCTTCCTGAAAGAGCGCAAGAAGAAGTCGCGTGCTGCTGGTGTCCGCCGACGTCTACCGCCCGGCGGCGATCAAGCAGCTGGAAACCCTGGCCAAGGACCTGGACGTGACCTTCTTCCCGTCCGATACCAGCCAGAAGCCGGTCGCCATCGCCGAAGCGGCGATCCGCGAAGCCAAGCTGAAGTTCATCGACGTGGTGATCGTCGACACCGCCGGCCGTCTGCACATCGACGCCGACATGATGGACGAGATCAAACAGGTTCACGCGGCGATCAAGCCGGTGGAAACCCTGTTCGTGGTCGATGCCATGACCGGCCAGGATGCCGCCAACACCGCCAAGGCCTTCAATGATGCGCTGCCGCTGACCGGCGTGGTGCTGACCAAGGTCGACGGCGACGCCCGTGGCGGTGCCGCGCTGTCCGTGCGCGCCATCACCGGCAAACCGATCAAGTTCCTCGGCATGGGCGAGAAGAGCGAAGCGCTCGACCCGTTCCACCCCGACCGCGTGGCCTCGCGCATTCTCGGCATGGGTGACGTGCTCAGCCTGATCGAGCAGGCCGAGCAAAGCATGGATCGCGAGAAGGCCGAGAAACTCGCGAAGAAGATCAAGAAGGGCAAAGGCTTCGACCTGGAAGACTTCCGCGATCAGCTGCAACAGATGAAGAACATGGGCGGCCTGGGCAGCCTGATGGACAAGCTGCCGATGCTCGGCGGCGTCAACCTGTCGCAGATGGGCAATGCGCAGAACGCGGCGGAGAAGCAGTTCAAGCAGATGGAGGCGATCATCAACTCCATGACTCCCGCCGAACGTCGCGATCCGGAAGTGATCAGCGGCTCGCGCAAGCGCCGCATCGCCCTGGGTTCTGGCACCCAGGTGCAGGACGTTGGTCGCCTCATCAAGCAGCACAAGCAGATGCAGAAGATGATGAAGAAGGTCACTGCCAAGGGCGGCATGGCCAAGATGATGCGCGGCATGGGGAGCATGTTCCCCGGCGGCATGCCCAAGATGTGAGGCCAGACGGCTCGCCGCCCGGCGGGCCGGACGCGCTGCGGCTTGCGGCGCGGGGCTTCAGCTCATAGAATATGCGGCCTTTCGGGCTATGTGCCCGAGGGCTGCATTTCTTTTTTGCAAGCAAACCATAGGAACAACGTACGCATGGTAACCATTCGTCTGGCTCGTGGCGGCTCCAAGAAGCGCCCGTTCTATCACCTGACCGTGACCAACAGCCGCAACGCTCGTGACGGCCGTTTCGTCGAGCGCGTCGGCTTCTTCAACCCTGTCGCCACTGGCGCTGAGCTCAAGTTCTCGGTCAACCAGGAGCGTCTGAAACTACTGGCTAAGCCAAGGCGCTCAACCGTCTGAGCGTGTTGCTCAGCTGATCAAGGAAGCCGCCAAGGCTGCCTGAGATCGATGAACACGAATCCTGCTCCCGCCGAGGAGATGGTTGTTCTCGGCAAGATCGTATCGGTGCACGGTATTCGTGGTGAGGTGAAGGTGTATTCCTTTACCGATCCGTTGGACAACCTGCTGGACTATCGCCGCTGGACGCTCAAGCGTGGCAACGAGGTTCGACAGGCTGAACTGGTACAAGGGCGCGTGCAGGGCAATGTCCTGGTCGCGAAGCTGAAGGGACTGGATGATCGCGAGATCGCCCGCACCTTCGCTGAATTCGAAATCCTGGTTCCGCGCAGCGAGCTGCCGGTGCTGGATGATGGCGAGTTCTACTGGAGCCAGTTGGAAGGTCTCAAGGTGATCGACCAGAACGGGCAACTGCTCGGGATTCTCGACCACATGCTGGAGACCGGCGCCAACGATGTGATGGTAGTCAAGCCCTGCGCAGGCAGCCTGGACGACCGTGAACGCCTGCTCCCGTATACGGATCAGTGTGTGCAATCGGTGGACCTGGAAGCCGGCGAGATGCGGGTGGACTGGGACGCGGACTTCTAACCCATGTGGATGGAGCGCTTCAGCGCATGTGGATAGGGGTAATCAGCATCTTTCCGGAGATGTTTCGCGCCATCAGCGACTATGGCATCACGAGTCGCGCGGTCGAGCAGGAACTGATTCAGCTTCAGTGCTTCAACCCGCGAAGCAACACCGAGGACCGTCACCAGACGGTGGACGACCGGCCATTCGGCGGTGGTCCGGGCATGGTGATGAAAATCAAGCCGCTCGAAGGCGCACTGGGCGATGCCCGGCAAGCCGCAGGCGGACCGGTGAAGGTGATCTACCTCTCGCCGCAAGGTCGCAAGCTGACGCAGGCGGCCGTGAAAGAACTGGCGAACGAGGAACGACTCATCCTGATCGCCGGGCGTTACGAAGAGCATCGACGAGCGCTTCATTGAAGAGCATGTCGATGAGGAATGATCTTCAGCTGGCGATTATGTCCTGTCCGGGGGTGAGCTTCCGGCCATGGTGCTGATTGACGCGGTCACGCGGTTGTTGCCCGGTGCATTGGGCCACGTGGACTCCGCCGAGGAGGACTCCTTCACGGATGGCCTGCTCGACTGTCCGCACTACACCCGACCTGGAGTGTCGCGGACGCAAACGTGTTCCTGAGGTGCTGTTCAGCGGCAACCACGAACACATCCGGCGCTGGCGTTTGCAGCAGTCCTTAGGCAGGACCTGGGAACGACGTGCCGATCTTCTGGATTGCCGCTCGCTTTCTGGAGAAGAGAAAAAGCTGCTGCGAGGAATACATCCGCCGGCC
>JASGKM010000017.1:0-9228 GCA_049840615.1 Pseudomonas sp. | reverse complement strand
TGTACTTCGTTCAGCGTATTGCTAAGGTTAATAGGGAAACACGATAGAATCCGAACAGCACCTATCTGACGCTTTTCGCTCCCGAGCCAGGGGAAAGCGACATAAACACAACAAAGAACCGCGAACGCGGTAAAAGATGAGCTGTTGCTTAGGAGTGGGCTTCCATGACCGACAATTTTCTGGAAGGACAAATACCCAGTGGGGATCGCTGCCGAGATCAACGCTGACCAGTACCCGAACATCCTCGCGGTACTCAAAGAATCCTGCCAACGTTTTGCAGACAAGCCTGCCTTCAGCAACCTGGGCAAGACCCTGACCTACGGGGAGACTGTACAAGCTCTCCGGGGACTTCGCCGCCTACCTGCAACAGAACACCGATCTCAAGCCCGGCGACCGCATCGCAGTACAACTGCCCAACGTGCTCCAGTACCCGGTCGTGGTCTTCGGCGCCATGCGCGCCGGCCTGGTCGTGGTCAACACCAATCCGCTGTACACCGCGCGCGAAATGCAGCACCAGTTCAACGACTCCGGCGCCAAGGCGCTGGTCGTGCCTGGCGAACATGCGCGCACCTGGTCGAGGAAGTGCTGCCGCAAGACCGGCATCCGCAATGTCTGATCGTCACCGAAGTGGGTGACATGCTGCCGCCGATCAAGCGCTTGATCGTCAACTATGTGGTCCGCGACATCAAGAAGATGGTGCCGGCCTATAACATCCCCAACGCCATACGCTTCACCGACGCCTTGAGCCAAGGGCCGTGCAAGGTCTGGTGAAGCAAGCTCCGCCGCACCGAGGACATCGCCGTGCTGCAGTACACCGGCGGCACCACCGGCGTCGCCAAGGGCGCCATGCTGACCCACCGCAACCTGGTCGCCAACATGCTGCAGTGCAAGGCACTGCATGGCACCATGCCTGCGACGCAGGTCGCGAAATCATGATCGCGCCGCTGCCGCTCTACCACATCTATCGCCTTCACCGTTCACTGCATGGCATGATGCTCACGGCAACCACAACGTGCTGATCACCAACCCGCGCGACCTCCCGGCATTCGTCAAGGAAATGTCGCAGTGGCGCTTCACCGGTTCGTCGGCCTGAACACCCTGTTCGTCGCGCTGATGCAACAACCCCAAGTTCCGCCAGCTGGACTTCTCCAGCAGCTGAAGCTCACCGTCTCCGGCGGCATGGCCTTGCAGCAAGCCGTGCCGAGCGCTGGGAAGAGCGTCACCGGCTGCGCGATCTGCGAAGGCTACGGCATGACCGAGACCTGCCCGGTGGTCTGCTTCAACCCGCTCCAGAACATCCCAGTCGGCACCATCGGCATCCCGGTTCCGGGCACCGCAACTGCAAGGTCATCGACGATGACGGCACCGACGTGCCGCTGGGCGAGCGCGGCGAGCTGTGCGTGCGGGCCCGCAGGTCATGAAGGGCTACTGGCAGCGCCCCGAAGCCACCGCCGAGATCCTCGACGCCGACGGCTGGCTGCGCACCGGCGACATCGCGCGTGATCGAGCCGGACGGCTACATGCGCATCGTCGATCGCAAGAAGGACATGATCCTGGTCTCCGGCTTCAACGTCTACCCCAACGAGCTCGAAGAAGTGCTCACCACGCATGCCGGACGTGCTGCAGTGCGCCGCGATCGGCATCCCGGACCAGAAATCCGGCGAAAAGATCAAGGTGTTCGTCGTGCCAAGCACGGGCGCTAACACTCACCAAGGAGAGTCATGCAGGCACATGCACGACAACCTCACTGGCTACAAGGTCCCAAGCGTGGAGTTCTACGACAGCCTGCCGAACACCAACGTCGGCAAGATCCTGCGCCGCGAACTGCGCGACGAAGAGCTCAAGAAAATCAGAGCCTGAGCCGATAGATAAGAAACCCCCGCAAGGCGGGTTTTTTAATGCGCGCAAGGATGCGGCGCCCCCTCCCTGCCTGAGGTATCCGCCTTGAACACTGTCCTTCGTCTGCGCGCCAAGGTCCTGCTCCTGGCCATCGTCCCGATCCTGATCCTGACCGTCCTGTTGTGCGCCATCGCCACCGTCGCGCTGAGCCAGCTGTCCACGCAGCAGGAGGCGCAGATCCGCGAGAACCTCACCCAGGACCGCGAAGCCCAGCTGAAGAACTTCGTCGACGTGGCGCTCGCCGCCGTCGGCCCGGTCTACCAGGCTGCCGTCCAGGGCGATGCCCAGGCGCGCGAGCAGGGCATCGCGATCCTCAAACGCCTCGAATACGGCAAGGGCGGCTACTTCTGGGGCTACGACACCCGCTCCGTGCGTGTCTTCCAGGGCACCAGCGACGAGCGCCTGGGCGAGGACTTCAGCACCTATCGCGATCCCAATGGCGTCTATGCCATCCGCGAACTGGTGGCGGCGGGGCAGAGCGGCCAGCACTACGTGCGCTACAGCTTCACCCTGCCGGGCGGCAACGCCATCGTGCCGAAGATCGGTTACGCCCACTTCCTGCCCAGTGGAACCTGGTGTTCGGCACCTCGCTGAACCTCGATGATGTCGAGCGCGAAGTTAAGGAGGCCGGTGCCGCTTTCGATGCCAAGATCGACAACCTGCTGCTGCTCATGGGGGGCGCGGCGCTGGCACTGCTGGTCGTGATCGGCCTGCTCGCCGGGCTGTTCAGTCGCACTATCGTCCAGCCCATCGTGCAGGTGCGCGACAACCTCGACGACATGGCCGCCGGCGATGGCAACCTGACTCACCGCCTGAACCTTGGCCGCCACGACGAACTGGGCGAACTGGCCGGTTCGTTCAACCGCTTCGTCGAGAAAATCCACGTGCTGGTACAGCAGGTGGCCGGCACCACGAACCAGTTGTCCGGGCTGGTGGGCGACGTCGCCCAGCAGGCGCAGCGCTCCGAACGCGCGATGGACGGTCAGCGTCATGAGACCGATCAGGTCGCCACCGCCATCAACGAAATGACCGCGGCCGCCCAGGAAGTGGCGCGCAGCGCGCAACAGGCTGCCGATGCCGCCCAGCAGACCGATCGCGAAGGCCAGGCAGCCAAGCGCGAGGTGGACCTGTGTGTCTCGCAGATCAACGATCTGGCGGGCGAGGTGCGCAGCAGCAGCGATTCCCTCGACACGTTGCGCCAGGACGTGCAGGGCATCGTCGGTGTGCTGGAAGTGATCCGCTCCATCGCCGAGCAGACCAACCTGCTGGCGCTCAACGCCGCCATCGAAGCCGCACGCGCCGGCGAGGCCGGGCGTGGCTTTGCCGTGGTCGCCGACGAAGTCCGCGCCCTGGCCAGCCGCACTCAGCAGAGCACCGGGGAAATCCAGCAGATGATCGACCGCCTGCGCGGCACCACGGAGGGCTCGGTGAGCGCCATGCAGCGCGCCAGCGACATGGCCGAGCGTACCCGCGGCCAGGCCAACCAGGCCGGCCAGTCGCTGGACGCCATCGCCCAGCTGATCGGCACCATCAACTCGATGAACGCGCAGATCGCCAGCGCCGCAGAGGAACAGACCGCCGTGGCCGAGGAGATTAACCGCAGCGTGCACCAGATTGCTGGCGGCGTGGAGAGCGTGGCCGATGACGCGGCGAAAGGGGCGCGCACCGCGACCGAGCTGAACGGCCTGGGCGAGCGCCTGCGCCAGCTGGTCGGCCAGTTCCGCATCTGATCCGGCGGGGCGCAACGCCTCGCCACTCCGGGGCGCGACGCAATCAACGTGGCGGCCCGTGCCGGTCCTCTGCGACAATCCACGGATTGTCGCCATGACACCCCATTCCCGGGACCGGCCTCGCCTGCGCTGCGCCGCTCCCCGCGTATACGCCAGCGAAGCCGATGACCACAGACAGCACGCCCACTCCCGAACAGCTCCTGCAGCGCATGGATCACGCGCTGATCCGCGATCGCCATCGCCTGCGCCGGCAGCTCCACGAGCTGCGCAAGCACCCCGACGACGCCAAGCTCGCCCAGTGGGCCGAGCGCTTCCAGGCCTCCTGCGCCAAGGTCGAGGCGCGCCGCGCCAGCATCCCGAAGATTCGCTACGACGACAGCCTGCCGATTGCCGCCAAGCGCGACGAGATCAAGGCCGCGCTGGAAAAGAGCCAGGTGGTGGTGATTGCCGGCGAGACCGGTTCGGGCAAGACCACCCAGTTGCCGAAGATCTGCCTGGAGCTGGGCCGTGGCACCCACGGCCTGATCGGCCACACCCAGCCGCGCCGGCTGGCCGCGCGCAGCGTGGCGACCCGCGTTGCCGAAGAGATCGGTACACCGCTGGGTTCACTGGTCGGTTACCAGGTGCGCTTCGAGGACCAGAGCGACGAAAACACGCTGATCAAGCTGATGACCGACGGCATCCTGCTGGCCGAAACCCAGCACGACCGCTACCTGGAACGCTACGACACGATCATCGTCGACGAAGCCCACGAGCGCAGCCTGAACATCGACTTCCTGCTCGGCTTCCTCAAGACCCTGCTGCCACGCCGTCCGGACCTCAAGCTGATCATCACCTCGGCAACCATCGACCTGGAGCGCTTCTCCAAGCACTTCGGCGATGCGCCCATCGTCGAAGTTTCCGGCCGCACCTACCCGGTGGACACCTGGTACCGCCCGCTGGCGGCGGAAGTGGACGAGGACGGCGAAGCGCTGTTCGACGACCTCTCCGTGGACCAGGGCATCCTCCGCGCGCTGGACGAGATCGCCGCCCATGAGCGCGAAGTCGGCAAGCGCCCCGGCGACGTGCTGGTGTTCCTTCCCGGCGAGCGCGAAATCCGTGATGCCGCCGACATGCTGCGCAAGGCCAACCTGCGTCACACCGAAGTCTTGCCGCTGTATGCGCGCCTGACGCCGGCCGAGCAGCAGAAGATCTTCGCGCCCATGCCGGGACGCAAGATCGTGCTCGCCACCAACGTTGCCGAGACTTCGCTGACGGTGCCGGGCATTCGCTACGTGATCGACAGCGGCACCGCGCGCATCAGCCGCTACAGCTACCGCGCCAAGGTCCAGCGGCTGCCCATCGAAGCCGTCTCGCAAGCCAGCGCCAACCAGCGCAAGGGCCGTTGCGGCCGGGTCGAGCCGGGTATCTGCGTGCGCCTGTACAGCGAGGAAGATTTCAACGGCCGCCCGGCCTTCACCGATCCGGAGATCCTGCGCACCAACCTCGCGGCGGTGATCCTGCAGATGCTCCACCTGCGCCTGGGCGACATCGAGGCCTTCCCCTTCATCGAGCCGCCGGATGGCAAGGCGATCAACGACGGCTTCACCCTGCTGCAGGAACTCTCGGCGGTGAACCGCGAGGGCCAGCTGACGCCGCTGGGCCGCCAGCTCGCGCGCCTGCCCATCGACCCACGCCTGGGCCGCATGCTGCTGGAGGCCGCGCAACTGGGCAGCCTGCCGGAAGTGCTCACCGTGGCCAGCGCGCTGTCCGTGCAGGACCCGCGCGAGCGGCCGATGGATCGCCAGCAGGCCGCCGACCAGGCACACGCGCAGTGGAAGGACCCGGACTCGGACTTCGCCGCGCTGATCAATCTCTGGCGCGGCTTCGAGGAACAGCGCCAGGCGCTGGGCTCCAACCCGCTGCGCAACTGGTGCCGGAAGAACTTCCTGAATTACCTGCGCCTGCGCGAGTGGCGCGATGCGCATCGCCAACTGACGCTGATCTGCAAGGAGTTGCAGTTGCCCTTCGGCAAGCCGGAGGGCGGCTCTCGTAGGAGCGAGCTTGCTCGCGAACAGCCCAACGCGGCGAAACCTCAGGACAATAGAGCCGCCGCAAAGGACGCAAAGAGCGTTCGCGAGCAAGCTCGCTCCTACAAAGGCGCAGAGCCCGAGGCGAAGCAGCGCGATATCGACTACGCCGCCGTGCACAAGGCGATTCTCTCCGGCCTGCTCAGCCAGATCGGCCAGAAGGCGGAGGAGGGCGATTACCTCGGCGCGCGTCAGCGGCGCTTCTGGATTCACCCCTCCAGCGTGATCGGCCGCAAGAAGCCGCAGTGGATCATGGCCGCCGAGCTGGTGGAGACCACCAAGCTGTTCGCCCGCATGGTCGCGAAGATCGAGCCGGACTGGCTGGAACCGCTGGCTGGGCACCTGGTGAAGAAGAACTACCTGGAGCCGCACTGGGAAAAACGTCGCGGCCAGGTGGTGGCCTACGAGCAGGTCACGCTATATGGCCTGATCATCATCGGCCGTCGCGCCGTGCATTACGGCCCGATCGATGCGCCGGTGTCCCGCGAGATGTTCATCCGCGAGGCGCTGGTGCGCGGCGAGATCAACAGCCGGGCCAAGTGCCTGTCGGCCAACCGCCAACTGCTGGAGAAGCTCGACGAACTGGAAGCCAAGGCACGCCGGCGCGACATCCTCGCCGACGAGGAAACCCTGTTCGCCTACTACGACGAACGCCTGCCGGCGGACATCTACCAGTCCGCCAGCTTCGAGAAGTGGTACGAGCGCGAGCACAAGCAGCAGCCGGACCTGCTGATCATGCGCGAGGAAGATGTCCTCGCCCGCGATGCCAGCGAAGTCACTGCCGGCCTCTATCCGGATCGCCTGCGTCTGGGCGAACTGCAACTGCCGCTGACCTACCATTTCGAGCCCGGCCACGTGCGCGACGGCGTGACCGTCCGCGTACCGGCGCCGCTGCTGCCGCAATTGCCCGCCGAACGCCTGGAGTGGCTGGTGCCGGGCCTGCTGGAAGCCAAGTGCATCGAGCTGGTGCGCAGCCTGCCCAAGGCGATCCGCAAGAACTTCGTGCCGGTGCCGGACTTCGTCCGCGCCGCGCTGGGCAAGATGGTTTTCGCCGAGGGTTCGCTGTCCGAGTCCCTCGGCCGCGAGTTGCATCGCATGACCGGCAGCCGCGTCCCGGAAGAAGCCTGGGCGGAAGCCGAGACCCAGGTGGAAAGCCACCTGCGGATGAACATCGAAGTGGTTGACGCCCGCGGCAAGTTCCTCGGCGAAGGCCGTGATCTTGCTGAACTCACCGCGCGCTTCGCCGAGGCCAGTCAGGCCGCACTGGCGATTCCGCAGGCGGACAAGCCGCAGAAACCGGTGGAAGCCAAGGGCTTTGCCGGCGTCGCCGAAAAGGTCCAGCAGAAGGTCGCCGGGCTGTCGATGACGGTCTACCCGGCGCTGGTGGAAGAGGCCGGCGTGGTCAAGGAAAACCGCTTCCCGACCCAGGCAGAGGCCGATTACCAGCACCGCCGCGCCCTGCAACGCCTGCTGCTGCAACAACTGGCCGAGCCGGCCAAGTTCCTGCGCAGCAAGCTGCCGGGGCAGACCGACATGGGCCTGCTCTACCGTGAGCTGGGCCGGGTGGAATCGCTGGTGGAGGACATCCTGTTGGCCAGCCTGGACAGCGCCATTCTCGACGGCGAAAGCAGCCTGCCGCGCGATGGTGCCGGGCTTGCGTCGCTGGCCGAGAGGAAGCGCGGCGCCTGGACCGAGCACGCCGAACGCATCGCCCGCCTGACCCTGGAAATCCTCAAGCTCTGGCACGGCCTGCAGAAGCGCTTCAAGGGCAAGGTCGACCTGGCCATGACGGTGCCGCTCAACGACGTAAAGGGGCAGCTGGCCAAGCTGGTCTACCCCGGTTTCGTACGCGACACGCCGCTGGAATGGCTGAAGGAATACCCGCGCTACCTGAAGGCGGTCGAGCAGCGCCTGGACAAGGTCGCCGGGCAGGTCCAGCGCGATCGCGTCTGGAGCGGCGAGATGGCCGGCTACTGGGAGCAGTACTCGGCGCGTCTGGCCAAGCACGCCCAGGAAGGCAAGCGCGACCCGGAACTGGCGATGTACCGCTGGATGCTGGAGGAGTACCGCGTCTCGCTGTTCGCCCAGCAGCTGGGAACCAGGATTCCGGTGTCGGACAAGCGCCTGTCGAAGCAGTGGAGCCAGGTCGAGGCCTGATGCTCGCCGCCCTCTCCTGTAGGAGCGGGCCATGCCCGCGACAGGCCCGCAGTGGCTGAAGGACATCGCGGATGAATCCGCTCCTACGGTCGGACCTGAACCGCGCAGATGAATTCGAGTTCTCCCTGTAGGAGCGGGCCATGCCCGCGATCACGCGCACGGCGCGCTCCTACAGGGAGAGTCCGGAGTCAATCGCGCTTGGGAATGCTCAGCCCGCGCTGCACGGCCGGCCGCGCGAGGAAGCGCTCGAGCACGCGCTTCACGTTCTGGAAGTGCTCGAAGCCCACCAGTTCGCCTGCCTCGTAGAAGCCCACCAGGTTGCGAATCCACGGGAAGGTGGCGATATCGGCGATGGTGTAGCGCTCGCCCATGATCCAGTCGCGGCCTTCCAGGTGGCGGTCGAGCACGGCCAGCAGGCGTCTGGACTCGTCCACGTAGCGTTGCAGCGGGCGCTTGTCCTCGTAATCCTTGCCGGCGAATTTGTTGAAGAAACCGATCTGCCCGAACATCGGGCCGATCCCGCCCATCTGGAACATCAGCCACTGCAGGGTTTCATAGCGGCCGCTGGCGCCGGGGGCGATCAGCGAGTCGGTCTTGTCGGCGAGGTAGACCAGAATCGCGCCGGACTCGAACAGCGCCAGCGGCTTGCCGTCGGGGCCGTTGGGGTCGAGGATCGCCGGGATCTTGTTGTTCGGGTTCAGCGAAAGAAACTCCGGGGACAGCTGGTCGTTGCGCTCGAAGCTGACCAGGTGCGGCTCGTAGGGCAGGCCGAGCTCTTCCAGCATGATCGACACCTTCACGCCGTTGGGCGTGGGCAGCGAGTACAGCTGCAGGCGGTCAGGGTGTTCGGCGGGCCATTTGCGGGTGATGGGGAACGCGGAAAGGTCTGACATGCATACTCCGGTCAGGTGAGCGGGACTTTGAGTCGGCCCTCAGGATAGCCCTCCGCGCGCCGATGGTCATGACCCGTGCGCGACAAACCGGTATGGTGCGGGCCCATACCCGGTCACTGGAAAAGGAACCCACCATGAGCCTGCAAGGCACTTACGATCCGCAGAACATCTTCGCCCAGATCATTCGTGGCGAGGCTCCCTGCTACAAGCTCTACGAGGACGACGACGTGCTCGCCTTCCTCGACCTGTTCCGCAGTCCTACGGTCACGCGCTGGTGATCCCGAAGAACTCCCCGGCACGCAACATCCTCGAAGTCGACCCCGATGCGCTGGCCAAGGTGATGCGCGTGGTGCAGCGCCTGACCGGCGTGATCGTCGACGAGCTCAATCCCGATGGCGTGCAGGTCGCCCAGTTCAACGGCGCGCCGGCCGGGCAGACGGTGTTCCACATCCACGTGCATATTGTCCCGCGCTATGCCGG
>JASGKM010000016.1:0-9809 GCA_049840615.1 Pseudomonas sp. | reverse complement strand
ACGATGACTACGGCGGCCAGCACCAGCAACGTCGAATAGCGTTGCAGCGAGCCGTTCTCAAGTAACCCGGTGACCCGCGCGGCAAAGCGCACCACGCGCTGCACCTGCTGCTCGAACACCAGCTTGGCGTCCACCGCCGGCAGCCCGGCGTACCAGTCGAACAGCGGCTTGCGCAGCACGTAAAGGAGCACTCCGCCCGCGGTGGCGACGACAAGCTCATGGCCAGCGGCGCGTTGAAGCCGTGCCAGATTGCCAGGCTGTACTCGGGCAGCGCGCCGTTCAGGCTCGACGCGGCGGCACCGGCCAGCAGCGGGCCGACGATGATCCCCGGCATGACGCCAACCAGCAGGCAGATCAGCACGAGGATTTCCACCGGCACCTTCATGTAGCGCGGCGGCTCGTGGGGGTGCGGGTTGGGCAGGTTGATCGGCTCGCCGTTGAAGAACACGTCGTGGATGAAGCGCACCGAGTAACTCACCGAGAACAGCGCGCCTACGGTCGCCAGCGCCGGGATCAGCCAGTTGAAGCTGCCCATCATGTTCTGCGCCAGGGTCTCGCCGAAGAACATTTCCTTGCTGAGGAAGCCGTTGAGCAGCGGCACACCCGCCATCGAAGCCGACGCCACCATCGCCAGCACGGCGGTGTGCGGCATGTACTTCCACATGCCGTTGATGCGACGCATGTCGCGGCTGCCGGTCTCGTGGTCGATGATCCCGGCGGCCATGAACAACGAGGCCTTGAAGGTGGCGTGGTTGATGATGTGGAAGATCGCCGCGACGTTGGCCATCGGCGAATCCAGGCCGAACAGCAGGGTGATCAGGCCCAGGTGACTGATGGTCGAGTAGGCCAGCAGGCCCTTGAGGTCGTTCTGGAACAGCGCCATGAAGGCGCCCATCAGCAGGGTCGCCAGACCGGTCAGGCTGACCAGGTAGAACCACAGGTCGTTGCCCGACAGCAGCGGATACAGACGCGCCAGCAGGAACACGCCGGCCTTCACCATGGTCGCCGAATGCAGGTACGCCGATACCGGCGTCGGCGCCGCCATGGCATGGGGCAACCAGAAATGGAACGGGAACTGCGCGGAATTGGTGAACACGCCCAGCAGCACCAGGCACAGCGCCAGCGGGAACAGCGGGCTGGCCTGCAGCACCTCGCGGGCGCCGAGCACGGTAGAAAGTTCGAAGCTGCCGACCACATGGCCGATCAGCAGGATGCCGGCCAGCAGCGCCAGGCCGCCGCCACCGGTCACCGCCAGGGACATGCGCGCACCCTTGCGCGCGTCCGAGCGGTGCCCCCAGAAGCCGATCAGCAGGAACGACGACAGGCTGGTCAGCTCCCAGAACACCAGCATCAGCAGCAGGTTTTCGCTCAGCACCACGCCGAGCATGGCGCCCATGAACAGCAGCAGGAAGGCGAAGAAGCGCCCGGCGGGCTCTCTTTCGGAGAGGTAATAGCGGGCGTAGAGGATCACCAGCAGGCCGATGCCGAGGATCAGCAGGGCAAACAGGAAGCCCAGGCCATCCAGACGCAGGCTGAGGTTCAGGCCCAGCTCCGGCAGCCACTCCAGGCGCTGCACCTGGGGCTCGGAGCCCAGCACCGAGCGCTGGCCCATCAGCAGGATCAAGCCCAGCAGCGGCACCAGCCCGGTGGCGGCGGCGCAGGCGGTGCGGCCGAAACGCTCGGCCAGCAGCGGCAGCAACACCCCGAAGAAAGGCAGCGCGATGATCAGCGCCAACGTCATGACCCACTCCTTATCACCGCCGGGCGGCATCCAGACAAACAACACCGCGCACAGGCGGCCGGCTTGCAACGGCGACGATTATCCATATCTATCGATTACACGTCATGGATTGAAGTATTACGAAAATACAGGTGTGAGCCGCGGCCGCATTGAGCTGCGCCGGATTTCCGATCCCTCAAACGATAGCGCGCGACAGTCGATTCGACTGTCGCGCGCTGGGTTTCGCGGGCTGCCACGGGCGGGCAGCCAATGGCCGGTCAGTGGGCGACGCGGCTGGTACCGTTGACGGTCAGGATGCGCACGCGCTCGCCAACGCGGAACACGGCACCTTCGTCGACCTGCTGGACATAGGCGCGGGTGCTGCCGTCGTCTTCACGGACGGTGATTTCCACGCCTTGGGTGCGGGTCAGGCCTTCTTCGGTAGCCGCACCGAGCAGGCCGCCAGCCACGGCGCCGATGATGGCGGTGACATAGCTGCCTTTGCCGCCACCGATGGCGCTGCCACCGATACCGCCAACGGCGGCGCCGGCAACGGAGCCGATGGGGGTCTTGGTGCCTTCGATCTTCACCGGGCGCAGGGCCTGGATGGTACCCATGCGAACGTTCTGTACGGTACGTGCTTCTTCACGGGTGTAGGTATCGCCGGTCAGACTGGACTGGCAACCACCGAGGGTCATGGCCAGGGCAGCGAAAGTCACGGCGATCAGGGCAGTTTTACGCATTAGGGAACCTCCGAGTAGGGCTACGGCTATTAGACTCCGACGGCAGCCCGCCTGTCACGCCAGGTCATGAAACAGCTGATCTCGATTCAGCTTTCGTACAGTTTGTGCCATATCCGACGAATGCGCCTGTCGCAGCTCAGTTTTCTGTGTCGATGGATCAGTTAGCCTGACGTCCGCAGCAGAAGCGCCCCACACGGATACCCACATGGACTACTTCATCATCGTCGTCACCACGGCCGCCGGCCTGTACTTCCACTGGTGGATCTACTGGCGCATCCGTCGCTGGATGGACCGCGACCTGGCGCTGTCGCTGGCCGGCGATGATCCGCAGAAACGTATCTATCTGTTGCAGCGCCTGGCCGACGCCAAGCGCGAAAAAGTGAAACGCCGCGACCTGCCCGACTGGCTGCAGCGCGCCGCCGACGACTACCGCGCGGCCTGAGCCAGCGACCAGAAGCGCGCCAACGCCTCGGCGCGGTTTTCCAGTTCCTGCGCTGCCCGTGCACAGGCATCGGCCAGGGTGATGGGCCCCGGCGCCAGACTGAACGCCGCTTCGATCCCCAGCTTCACGCAATTCGGCCAGCCCTTCGCCGACGCTGCCCGCCAGCGCGATCACCGGCACGCCCGCGCGACGCGCGACATGGGCCACGCCCACTGGCGTCTTGCCGTGCAGGCTCTGGCCGTCCAGCCGCCCCTCCCCGGTGATGACCAGCGATGCGCCGGCCAACGCCGGCTCCAGCGCCGACAGCTCGGCGATCAGCTCGATGCCCGGACGGAAGCGCGCCTTGAGGAAGGCCCGGCAAGCGAAACCCAGACCGCCCGCCGCACCGACGCCGGGGAACAGGCTGTGATCCTGCCCGAGGGCCAGCGCCGCCACTTCGGCGAAGCGTTTGAGTGCGGCGTCCAGCTGCTGCACCTGCGTCGGGTTCGCGCCTTTCTGCGGGCCGAAGACGGCCGAAGCGCCGTGGGGACCACAAAGAGGGTTGTTCACATCGGCGGCCACTTCGACCTCGACTTCTTCCAGTCGCGGATCGAGGTTCGACAGGTCGATGCGCTCCAGTTCCGCGAGCCGTGCGCCGCCGGCGCCCAGCTCCGTGCCCTCGCCGTCGAGGAAACTCACGCCCAGCGCCTGTAGCAAACCCAGGCCGCCGTCATTGGTGGCACTGCCGCCCAGGCCGATGATGATTTTCCTGGCGCCGGCATCCAGCGCTGCACGAATCAGTTCGCCGGTTCCCCGGCTGGTGGTGCGGGTGGCGTCACGCTGCGCCTCTGGCACCCAGTGCAAACCACTGGCGGCAGCCATCTCGATCACTGCCGTGGCGTCCTCCAGCCAGCCCCAATGGGCCTTCACCGGTTGCTCCAGCGGGCCGCAGACCGCCACCTCGCGACGCTCGCCTGGCCGCGCCGCCAGCACCGCCTCCACTGTGCCCTCACCGCCATCGGCCATCGGCCGCAGCAAGGTTTCGTCGCCGGGCCGCGCGCGCAGCCAGCCACGGGAAATGGCCTCGGCGACCTCGGGGGCGGAGAGGCTTTCCTTGAAGGAGTCAGGAGCGATGACGACTTTCATGGGGCGGGTCCGTTGTCGGGAGGATGGAGGGCATCCTACACCGCCTCACGGCTTTCCCAATGTGTGTGGGAGCGGACTTCGTCCGCGATCGGTCCGATCCGCGTCTGAAACCTGAATTGGCCTGTAGGAGCGAGCTTGCTCGCGAACCAATCCGGCAGAGGAATGTTCGCGAGCAAGCTCGCTCCTACGAAAAGCGGAGATTCAGGGCGCCAGGCGCTCACGCACCCAGGTGCCATTTTCGTTGCGGAAGTTGAGGCGATCATGCAGGCGGCTCGGGCGGCCCTGCCAGAATTCGATGCGGCTTGGCAGCAGGCGGTAGCCACCCCAGAAGTCCGGGCAGCTCGGCGCGCTGTCGGCGAAACGCTGCTCGGTCTCGGCCAGCAACTGTTCCAGTTCGCCGCGGCCATCGATGACCCGGCTCTGCGGCGATGCCCAGGCACCCAGGCGGCTGCCCAGCGGACGCACCCGGTAGTAGGCGGCGGACTCCTCGGCGGAGACCTTCTCGACTCGTCCCTCGATGCGCACCTGGCGCTCCAGGGCCGGCCAGAAGAAGGTCATGGCCGCGCGCGGGTTTTCCCCGAGCTGCTGGCCCTTGGCGCTTTCATAGTTGCTGAAGAAGGTGAAGCCACGCTCATCCAGGCCCTTGAGCAGAAGCACGCGGCAGTGCGGCTGGCCGTCGGCGTCCACGGTGGCGAGCATCATCGCGTTGGGCTCGACCGGCAGTTGCTCGGTCTTCACCGCGTCCTCGAACCACTGGCTGAACAGGCTGAACGGTTCGGCGGGGGCCTGGGTCTCGGTCAGTCCGTCACGGGTGTATTCGCGGCGCATATCGGCCAGGGTCTGGGCCATCGGAAATCTCCTGCAGAAGAAGTTCCTAAGCTTATCCAGAGTTGCGCCTTCGCGCTTGATCCACGACAAGCGTCACTCCGGGCGGAGTGACGCTTTGCAGCTCGAGGATCAGTTGGCCTGGGCGAGCGCCAGCAGGCTGGTGCGCTGGGTCACCAGCACTTCGACGCGGCGGTTCAAAGCGCGGCCTTCAGCGCTGGCGTTGTCGGCGCGCGGCAGGCTCGAGCCGACACCCTTCAGGCGCAGGCGGTCGGCGCCCAGGCCGCTCAGGCGGAAGATCGAGGACACCGCCTGGGCACGCTGCAGACTGACCTTGTCGTTGAGCGCCTTGTCGCCTGAGCTGTCACTGTGGCCGAGCACCAGCACGCCACTTTCCGGATCGTTCTGCAGCAACTTCGCTACGTTGCCCAGCGGCGCCAGGGTGATCGGCAACAGCAGTTCAGGACGCTTGGGGTTGAAGGAGCCTTCCACCGGCGCAATCAACACCAGGGCATTCTCGCGGCGCTCGACGGTGAACTTGCTGCCAGCTACCGCCGCACGCAGGGACTTCTCGTGCTGGTCCAGCCACTCCTTGGTGACTTTGACGTCCTGCGGCTTGGCGGCCTTGTCGGCCCCCGGCTTGCTCTCGCTCACGCCGAACGGCCACCACCAGTGCCCACCGGGCTGCTGGCTGCCGGTGTCGGCGACCTTGGCCGCTTCGACCGGCTTCTTCTCCGGTGCGGGAGCTGCCGCGGTCACTTCCTCGTCACCGCCGAAGGGCCACCACCAGTGACCGGTGCCGGGCTTGGCAGCCGCCGCCGCGCTTTCCGGGGCCTTGGCCTGATCCTGGGACTGGAACTGGCTGCAGGCGGAAAGACCGACGCACAGCGCAAGGGTGGAGACTTTCAGCGAATTCGAGAACAGCAGGTTCATGGGGACGATTCCATAAGGCGGAACATGAAGGAAGACCGGGTGCAACCGGCATACAGCCGCGCCCTGACTTCAGCAATCAGCTTAAGAGTTGAGCATAACTTACTCAGTTGGAACGAGATTTTAACCTCGAACTGACGAGCGGCAGCTGAACGAAACCTGTCCAGATGCCGGGGCAAGCAGACGCCATTAAGAAGGCGCGGCGGGAAGAAGGTTCCTCCCGCTCGTCGTTACAGGCAGTCGCCGGCGAGGCGCGCCAGGCGCTGTGCGCGCGGATCCATCAGCACGTAAGGGCCAAGGGTGTTGACGACGAAACCCAGTGCCAGCTCGCGCTCCGGGTCGGCGAAACCGATGGAGCCACCGGCCCCTGGATGCCCGAAGGCCTGCGGGCCGAGGCCGTACGTGGCGTTGGCGACATTGGACTGGTCGAGCATGGTGCCCAGGCCGAAACGGGTGCTGGTCAGCAAGGTGCGGTCGTCACCCTGGGCGTGCTCGCGGGTGAGCTCGGCCAGCAGCGCCTCGTCCAGCAACTTGCCCTGCAGCAGGCCCGTGTAGAAGCCAGCCAACGAACGTGCGTTGCCGTGCCCATTGGCAGCCGGCTGCGACATGCGTCGCCACTCCGGCTTGTTGGTGCTGGTGAGCACCGAAGGCGGGTTGGTGAAGGCGCGAGTGGAGAGCGCACTGGCGTCGGTCATCATGGTCCGCAGCAGGCGTTGCGCGGCCGCGTCGCCCAGGTTGCCCTTGCCTCGGGCGATATGCGCCACGCGATGGAATTCGGCGTCATCCAGGCCGATATGGAAATCCAGCCCCAGCGGTTCGGCGGTGCGCGCGATGATGGCAGCGCCCGGCTCGCGACCGTCGACACGGCGGATCACTTCGCCGATCAGCCAGCCGTAGGTGATGGGCGCGTAACCGTGTTCGGCGCCCGGCGTCCACCAGGGCGTCTCGCCGGCCAGTGCGGCAGTCATGGTCGACCAGTCATACAAGGCCTCGGGCGCCAGCGGTTCGCGGATCGCAGGCAGGCCCGCGCGATGGCAAAGGAGTTGGCGCACTGTGATGTGCTGCTTGCCGGCCTGCTCGAACTCCGGCCAGTAGCGCGCGACCGGGGCGTCCAGCTCCAGCCGGCCCTCGCCCACCAGTTGCAGCGCAGCGACGGCGGCAAAGGTCTTGGTGCAGGAAAACAGGTTGAGCAGCGTGTCGGCCTGCCAGTCCTGGCCCGGTTCCTTGCCCGCGCTGCCGGCCCAGAGATCGACCACGGTTTCGCCGCCGACCTGAATGCACAGCGCTGCGCCGCGCTCCTGCGGGTCCTCGAACAGGGCACTGAAAGCATCGGCAACGGGGGTGAAGCGCGGATCGCAGTGGCCGTTCAGGGTCATCTCAAACTCCGGAAATGAGCAGGGGCGAAGGCGCCATTCTTTCAGCGCACTCCGCCCCTGGGAACCCTGCCGAAGGCAGGGTGTGGTCTCACGAATGTCGGATCATTGCTCCGAGGCCTGTTCCTCGTCGTCGCTGTCGTCAGAGGCTGGCGCTGGTTTCGGCGCGGGCTCCGGCGCCACCTTGGCGGCGGCACGGGCCAGTTCGTCGATGCCTTTCAGTGTCTGCTGGTTGGCCTTGCGCACGGCGTCGACGAAGCCGGTGAACGGCAGGTCGGTGATGCCGACCAGGCCGATGTGCCCGTTCTCGCCGTCGAGCAGACGGCCGGTCACTGGCTGGTCGAGGTACTGGAACCAGTGTGCGCCGACGATGTTCGGCTCCTTCGCGGCCTCGGCGAGGAAGCGCTGGTACGCCTCGCCACGCTGCTGCTCGTTGTACACCTCGGCGACACCGCCCCAGAACGGCCCGCGGTCACGGGAGCCGAAGTGGAATTCGGTGATCAGCACCGGCTTGTCCAGGCTGCGCACGTAATTGGCGTCGAAGCCCTGCTGCGGCAGTGGCACGTAGAGGTTGAAGCTGAGGATGTCGCAGTACTTCGCACAGGAGGCCAGTGCTTCCGGCGTGCTGACGGCAAAGCGCGGGCCGAGCAGCAGGTGGTTGGGCGCGTGCCACTGCAGCGAGTCCTTCAGGGTCTTGAAGTACTGGTCGGCGTACAGGCGCAGGAAGGCGCTGTAGTCCTGGGCGATGGCCGGGTGCGCTTCGCTGGGGACCGGCGCCTGGTAGCCCGGCGCATCGAGGTCTTCCCAGGAGCCCAGCTGCACGCCCCAGGCTTCGGCGAGCTGCTCGTGATCCTCGTACTTGTCCTTGAGCTGTTTGATGAAGGCGCGCTTGGCCGGGCTGTCGGTGGACAGCTTGAGCGTGCCGAAGGCCAGGGCGAAGTGCGCCTGGTCATCGTCGCCACGGCCAGCCCAGGCCAGTTCGTTATCGGCGTAGTAACCCAGCAACCAGGCGTCCTCACGGTGGTCGCGGGCCGCGATGGCGATGGCGCGTTCGGCGGCCATGGCGAAGCGCGGGTCGAACGGATCGGGCATGGCGCCCCACCAGTCGTAGCCGGTGCTGACCGTGGCGTAGTCGCCGCTGATGGACAACGGCACGCTGTAGGGCAGGCGTGGATCGTCGGCGAAGGCCGGATCGCTCCAGTCACCCAGGGTATTGAAGCCCCAGGAGCCGAGGCGCTGCACCGTGCGCTCGCGCCAGGCGGCCGCGGCGGCGTCAGGGTTCAGGCCACCGTCGGCGCGGAAGCGGTTGGCGGCGTAGAAGTCGAACCAGCGGCCATTCCCGAACGCACGGCCCTGTTGGGCGCCGACGCCGCTGCGGTCATCGCGCTGGCCGTAGAAGGCAGCCAGCGGCTCGTCTTCCTTGGGCAGGCTGGCGAACATGTATTCGCGGCCTTCCACGTAGGTCTGGCTGCTGTCGGCATTCACTGCGTTGACGCCCATGGACCAGAACGAGTGCCCCTCCGGCGTCACCAGCCACCAGCGGCCATTGCGCTTTTCGGTGCGGAAGAAACCGGTACCTTCGAAAGCCGGGCCATCCAGCAGTCCACCAAAGGCATCGCGGCCGGGCGCAGGCTGCCACTTCTTCAACTGCTCGCCTTCGGCTTTCCAGGCGTTGGCCAACTGCTCGGGGCTCTTCACCTTCTCCGGCCAGTCGCTGCGGGTGGATTGGCCGAAAGCGTCGACGATCCCGCTGTAGGCCTTGTGGTATTCGTCGTTGCCGGCACGGGTGCCGAAGCGGCCGACGAGGATGTCCTGCGCCGCCTTGGGCGAGGTGAGGAACAGCTTCACCGCGCCGACCTGGCTGCGGTTCAGTTCGCCGCTGACCTTGCTCGCCAGCAGCAGGCGCTGGCCGTCCAGGGTGATGGGCATGGGCACGCCAGCACGCATGCCGAAGTCTTCCGGGGCGATGGCGTGCAGCGGGATCACCAGGGTCTGCGCCGGCCCGGGCGGCAGGGCGATGCTCGCACGCAGACCGGGAGCGCCGGCGACGCCTTCGATTTCCACTTCCAGGGTAATGGCCCAGTCCATGGCGTTCTGGAGGCGCAGGCTGATGCTGTCGGCCTGGGACCAATCCCGAGCTGCCGCTGGAGGGCGCGAGGCGCAGGGTCGGTTGCGGCGCGGGGTTGAAGTTCACCCGGCGCAGGATCTCACCTTCGGGCGTGGCCTCGGCGGTGGAACTGGGCAGGTCGGCGTTCTGCGTGGTGACGGTGACCACGGCCATCGGCTTGACGAAATTGAACAGGGTTTCATTGCCGCCGGCCGACCAGGCCGGGGCACTGGCGATGGCCAGGCTGAGCAGCAGAGGCAGATGCCAACGCTTCGATGTCATGGATTCGAGTCCTTGCAACACGCCCGCCGGGCGGCGGGCGTTCGTTTGACAGCCAGTGCAGGAGCTTGCTCCCGCACACTCAAGCTATTTCACGGCGGAACGGCGGCAGTGCGTTAAGAATGGCCTTGCCGTAGCGCTGCGTCACGACGCGGCGGTCCAGCAGCGTGATAGTGCCGCGGTCCTGCTCGGTGCGCAGAAGGCGACCACAGGCCTGCACCAGGCGCAGCGAGGCATCGGGCACGGCGATCTCCATGAAGGGATT
>JASGKM010000015.1:0-16351 GCA_049840615.1 Pseudomonas sp. | reverse complement strand
GGGTGTAGGTTTCGATGGGCTGGGCCATGGCGACCGCCTGCGGCTGCGCGGCGGCAGGCTGCGAGGCCATCTTCGGCAGGGCCATGATCATCGGCGGCTGCTTGCCCTGGGAGGCCCACCAGCGGTCAGGGTCGATGCCTTCGACCTTCACGTGGGCGGTGCCGGTCTCGGCGTAGCCGAGCTTCTTGGCGGCGGCGAAGGACAGGTCGATCACCCGGTCGGAATAGAACGGGCCACGGTCGTTGACGCGGACGATGACGCTCTTGCCGTTGTCCAGGTTGGTCACGCGCACATAGCTGGGCAGCGGCAGGGTCTTGTGCGCGGCGGTCATGCCGTACAGGTCGTACTGTTCGCCGTTGGCGGTGGCCTGACCATGGAACTTGGTGCCGTACCAGGAGGCCGTGCCGACCACGTTGTAGGTGTTCGCGTTGTTGAGCGGGTAGTAGGTCTTGCCCAGCACGGTGTAGGGGTTGTTCTTGAACGGCCCGTTGTGCGGCATCGGCACGGCATCGGGGATGCGCGAGACGTCTACGTCCCACCAGGGCGCGCCGTCGCGGTGCGGACGGTTGTAGTCGTACGGACCGGAAATACCGCTGCTTACCTGCGGCTGCGGTTGCGGCGCGCGGTTACCGGTGCAACTGGCGAGGAACACGGTGCTCAGGCCAACGCAGGCGGCCAGCGACCAGAGGCCGGGACTTGCGATTCGCTTGCTCAATGGACACCTCGTGCCTTGGCGATCTCGCCGGCCAGCTGATGGACGGCCATGGCGTACATGGCGCTGCGGTTGTAGCGGGTAATCACGTAGAAGTTCGGCAGACCGACCCAGTACTCGGTGCCTTGTGCGCCTTCCAGGCGCATGGCGGTCACCATCAGGTCGTCGCGGATCACATCGTGGGTGCGCCAGCCCTGAGAGCGTAGCTGACCGAGGTTCAGCTGCGGCTCCAGGCCCTGGGTCAGCGCGTCTTCGGCAGTGGAGGTGCCGATTTCCGCCTGCGTCACCACCGGCTCGCCGGTATGCCAGCCATGCTGTTTGAAGTAGTTGGCGACGCTGCCGATGGCATCGGTGGGGTCGCTCCAGATATTGATGTGGCCGTCGCCGTCGAAGTCCACGGCGTAGGCGCGGAAGCTGCTCGGCATGAACTGCGGCAGGCCCATGGCGCCGGCGTAGGAGCCGGTCAGGCTGAGCGGGTCGACCTGCTGTTCGCGGGCCAGCAGCAGGAACTGCTTGAGTTCCTTGCGGAAGAAGTCGGCGCGTGGCGGGTAGTCGAAGCCCAGGGTGGACAGTGCGTCCATCACCTTGAAGTTGCCGGTGTTGCGGCCGAAGAAGGTCTCCACGCCAATGATGGAGACGATGTACTGGGCCGGCACGCCGTATTCCTGCTCGGCGCGGGCCAGGGCTTCGGCGTTCTGGTTCCAGAAGTCCACGCCGCGGTTGATGCGCGCGTCGGTGACGAAGATCGGGCGGTATTCCTTCCAGGTCTTCACCCGTTCGGCCGGGCGGGAGATGGCGTCGAGGATGGACTGCTTGCGCTCCACGTCGTGGAAGACGCCCATGAGCTGTTCGCCGGCGAAGCCGTAGTCACGGGTCATCTCGCTGACGAACTCGGCGACCTGGGGCGAACCATCGTAGTCGCCCGCGTGGGTTGCGCCGGACATGCCGATCGCCCCCGCGATTCCGACCCAATGCACCCCCCTGGCAGCCCAGGCGCGCAGTACTTGCATTCCTTTCTTCACTCTTGTCATCAAACCTGGGCGATCCACTTCCGGTGGGTGTGGATCGACATCAAAACGCCGAACCCTGACATCAGGGTCACCAGCGAAGTTCCGCCGTAACTAATGAAGGGCAGCGGTACCCCCACCACTGGCAACAATCCGCTGACCATACCAATGTTGACGAACACATACACGAAGAAGGTCATGGTGATACTGCCGGCGAGCAACTTGCCGAACAGCGTCTGCGCCTGCGCCGTGATCACCAACCCCCGGTAGATCACCAGCAGGTACAGCACCAGCAGGAGGCACACCCCGACCAGGCCGAACTCTTCGCCGAGCACGGCAATGATAAAGTCCGTATGGCTTTCGGGCAAAAAATCCAGATGGGACTGCGTACCCAACAGCCAGCCCTTGCCGAAGACGCCGCCCGAACCGATGGCCGCTTTTGACTGGATGATGTTCCAGCCGGTGCCCAGCGGGTCGCTTTCCGGGTCGAGGAAGGTCAGTACGCGCTGCTTCTGGTAATCGTGCATGACGAAGTACCACATGCCCACGGCGACCGGCACCGCAGCCGATACGGCCATGATGATCCAGCGCCAGCGCAGGCCGCCAACGAACAGCACGAAGGAGCCGGAAGCCAGTACCAGCATGGCGGTGCCCAGGTCCGGCTGCTTGAGGATCAGCACGAAGGGCACGACGATCAGCGCAAGCCCCACCACGCTGTGCTTGAAGCCCGGTGGCAGTGAACGCTTGGACAGGTACCAGGCAATCGTCATCGGCATCAGCAGCTTCATGAACTCCGCCGGCTGGAAGCGGATCACCCCGGGAATGTTGATCCAGCGGGTCGCGCCCATGGCGTTGTGGCCCATCACGTCCACCACCACCAGCAGCGCCACGCCGATCAGGTAGCCCAGCGGCACCCAGCGGGCGAGGAAGCGCGGCTCGATCTGCGCCAGCACGAACATCGCGCCCAGGCCCAGGCCGAAGGACGAAGCCTGCTTGATCAGCAGGTCCCAGCTCTTGCCGCTGGCGGAATACAGGACGAACAGGCCGACCGAGCCAAGAGTCACCAGCAGCAGGAGCAGCAGGCCGTCGATGTGCAGGCGCTGCAGCAGGCTGGAGCGCCGCTTCATGACGTCTTCGCTGGACAGCGTGCGGTCGAAGTTTCCGTTCATGGTCATGGTTTGGGCGCCTCCGCCGTGGCCTGCGGTGCGTATTCGGGCTTGAGCTTGCCGGTCTCGTCGAGCAACCAGGCGTCGGTCACAGCCTTGAGCACAGGGGCTGCGACGCCGGAGCCGGACTCGCCGTTCTCGACCATTACCGCCACGGCGATCTGTGGGTTGTCTGCCGGAGCGAAGCCGACGAACAGGGCGTGGTCGCGGTGGCGCTCGAGCAGCTTGGAGCGGTTGTATTTCTCGCCCTGCTTGATCGCGACGACCTGCGCGGTACCGGACTTGCCGGCGATGCGATAGACGGACGTGGCGCCGACCTTGTGCGCAGTGCCTCGAGGGCCGTGGACTACCTGCTGCATGCCGTAGTCCACCAGGTTCCAGTTGTTCGGGTCCTTGAGCTTGATATCCGGCATCGGGTCCTCGTCGACCGGCGGCTTGCCGTCGATGGTCTTGGCCAGGTGCGGACGAATCCACTTGCCCTTGTTGGCCAGCAGCGCGGTCATCTGCGCCAGCTGCAGCGGCGTGGCCTGCATGTAGCCCTGGCCAATGCCGAGAATCAGGGTTTCGCCGGGGAACCAGGCCTGCCGGCGCAGGGCGCGCTTCCACTGGCGCGATGGCATCAGGCCATCAGCTTCGCCGAACATGTCCAGGGCGACCCGCTGGCCGAAGCCGAATTCGCTCATGTAGTCGTGCAGACGGTCGATCCCCAGCTTATGGGCCAGGTCGTAGAAGTAGGTGTCATTGGAGCGCATGATCGCGGTCTCCAGGTTCACCCAGCCGTCACCCATGCGGTTCCAGTTGCGGTACTTGTGGTCGTAGTTCGGCAGTTGGTAGTAGCCGGGGTCGAACACGCGACTGGCGGGGGTCACGACCCCGGCGTCGAGACCGGCGATGGCAACGGCCGGCTTCACCGTCGAGCCGGGCGGATACAGGCCGCGCAGCACGCGGTTGTACAACGGGCGGTCCTCGGAATCGCGCAGGGCCGCGTAATCCTTGAAGCTGATGCCGGTGACGAACAGGTTGGGGTCGTAGGCGGGCTGGCTGACCATCGCCAGCACTTCGCCGGTGGATGGCTGGATCGCCACGATGGCGCCGCGCCGGCCGGCCAGTGCGGTTTCTGCGGCAGCCTGCAGCTTGCTGTCGATGCTCAGCACGATGTCACGGCCGGAAACCGGCTCGGTACGCTTGAGTACGCGCAGGACGCGACCGCGGGCGTTGGTCTCGACTTCCTCGTAGCCAACCGTGCCGTGCAGCGCATCCTCGTAGAATTTTTCCACGCCGGTCTTGCCGATGTGGTGGGTGCCCGAATAGGCCACCGGGTCGAGCTTCTTCAGTTCCGCCTCGTTGATCCGCCCGACATAGCCGACCGAGTGGGCGAAGTGTTCGCCCAGCGGGTAATGGCGGACGAATTGCGCGGCCACGTCGACGCCGTTCAGGCGGTACTGGTTCACCGCGATGCGGGCGATCTGTTCCTCGGACAGCTCGAACATGATCGGCACCGGTTCGAACGGTCGGCGCCCCTGTTTCATGCGCTTCTCGAAGATCGCCTTGTCTTCCTCGGTGAGGCCGAGGATATCCACCAGGGTCTTGAGCGTGTCCTGCAGGTTCTCGGTGCGCTCGCGGGTGATGGTCAGGCTGAAGCTGGGACGGTTGTCGGCGATGATCACCCCGTTGCGGTCGAAGATCAGCCCGCGATTGGGCGGTATCGGCTGCACGTGGACGCGGTTGTTCTCCGACAGCGTCGAGTGGTAGTCGTACTGCGTCACCTGCAGGTGATACATGCGCGCCACCAGCACCAGGGCGAGCAGGAAGATCGCCACCCCGCCGACGATGACGCGGGCGCGGACCAGACGGGCGTCCTTCTCGTGGTCCTTGAGCTGTATCGGCTGCGGCATCGAAAACGGCTACGACTACTTGTGGTAGGGGTGCCCGGACAGAACCGTCCAGGCGCGGTAGATCTGCTCGCCGACCAAGATCCGCACCAGCGGGTGCGGCAGGGTCAGCGGTGAAAGCGACCAGCGCTGCTCGCTGCGCGCGCAGACCTCCGGCGCCAGGCCTTCCGGCCCGCCGACCATGAGGTTGACGGTGCGCGCATCCAGGCGCCAGCGATCGAGCTCCTGCGCCAGTTGCGGGGTGCTCCAGGGCTTGCCTTCGACTTCCAGGGTGACGATGCGTTCCCCAGGCTGGACCTTGCTCAGCATGGCCTCGCCTTCCTGGCGGATCAGCCGCGCCACGTCGGCATTCTTGCCGCGCGTGTTCAGCGGGATTTCCACCAGTTCCAGGGACAGCTCCGAGGGCAGGCGCTTGACGTACTCCGCCCAGCCCTCTTCCACCCAGCGCGGCATGCGCGAGCCGACCGCGATCAGACGCAGACGCACTGGCAGGCTTACTCGGCGCTGTGCGAAGCGCGGCTCTGCTCGGCGCCTTGCCACAGGCGTTCCAGGTCATAGAACTGGGCGGGTAGCCGGCTGCATGACATGGACCACGACGTTGGCCAGGTCGATCAGGACCCACTCGCCGCCTTCCTGGCCTTCGCTGCCGATCGGGCGCACGCCCTGTTCCTTGACCTTCTCCAGGACGTTGTCGGCCAGCGACTTGACCTGACGGCTGGAGGCGCCGGTGGCGATGACCATGACGTCGGTGATGCTGGTTTTCTCGCGCACGTCGATGACGGTGATGTCCTGCGCCTTGAGATCTTCCAGGGCAGCGATGGTCAGTTCGACCAGTTGTTCGGTTTGCATTGAACGACTCTCTAACTTGATCAGTGAGACGCCTGGTACAGGCCGTGCGCCTCGATATAGTTCAATACCGCATCCGGCACCAGGTAGCGCACGGAGCGCCCCTGCGACAGGAGTTGGCGGATCTGGGTGGCGGATACTGCCAGCGGCGTCTGCCAGACGAAGGTGATCTGCCCGGCGGGGCCGGTCATCGCCTTCGGGTCGGCAACACTGCGCGCCGCCAGCAGGTCGCGCAGGTCTTCCGGCGGCTCGCTGTCGGCATCCGGGCGCTGCAGCACGACGATATGACAGTGCTCCAGCAACTCTTCCCAGCGATGCCAGGCCGGCAGGCCGCAGAATGCGTCCCAGCCGACCAGCAGGAACAACTGGTCCTGCACATCCAGCTCCCCACGCAGCGACTCCAGGGTGTCGATGGTGTAGGAGGGTTTGTCACGCTTCAGCTCGCGGTCGTCGACCACCAGCGGGTCTACGCCGGCAACCGCCAGCTCGACCATCGCCAGCCGCTGCTCCGGTTTCACCTGGGGGGTGTCGCGGTGCGGCGGGCGGAAGTTGGGGATCAGGCGCAACTCGTCGAACTCGAACTGCTCGGCCATCTCCAGCGCGCTGCGCAGGTGACCGATGTGCACCGGGTCGAAGGTGCCGCCGAACAGACCGACCCGTCGGGAACGCGCCTTGTTCATCAGGTCCGCACGTGTCCGTCGCCGAACACCACGTATTTCTCGCTGGTCAGACCTTCCAGGCCGACCGGACCGCGGGCGTGCAGCTTGTCGGTGGAAATACCGATCTCCGCGCCCAGGCCGTACTCGAAGCCATCGGCGAAGCGGGTCGAGGCGTTGACCATGACCGAGGCCGAATCCACTTCGGTGAGGAAGCGGCGGGCATCGGTGAAGTTCTCGGTGATGATGGCGTCGGTGTGCTGCGAGCCGTAGGTGTTGATGTGCTCGATGGCCGCGTCGAGGCCGTCGACGATACGGATCGACAGGATCGGCGCGTTGTACTCGGTACGCCAGTCTTCCTCGGTGGCTTCCAGCACGTCGGCGCCCAGCAGCGCGCGGGTGGCAGCGTCGCCGCGAAGTTCCACGCCCTTGTCGCGGTAGATGGCAGCCAGCGGCGGCAGCACGCGGTCGGCGATGCCGGCGTGCACCAGCAGCGTCTCCATGGTGTTGCACGGTGCGTAGCGCTGGGTCTTGGCGTTGTCGGCGACACGGATCGCCTTGTCCAGGTCGGCGGCAACGTCGATGTAGACATGGCAGATGCCGTCCAGGTGCTTGATCACCGGCACCTTGGCATCGCGGCTGATGCGCTCGATCAGGCCCTTGCCACCGCGCGGAACGATGACGTCGACGTACTCGGGCATGGTGATCAGCGCGCCGACGGCGGCACGATCAGTGGTTTCCACGACCTGCACGACGCTGGCGGGCAGGCCGGCGTCGGCCAGGCCTTTCTGGATGCACGCGGCAATCGCCTGGTTCGGAGTGGATCGCCTCGGAACCGCCGCGCAGGATGGTCGCGTTGCCCGATTTCAGGCACAGGCTGGCGGCGTCGATGGTCACGTTCGGACGCGATTCGTAGATGATGCCCACCACGCCCAGGGGCACGCGCATCTTGCCCAGCTGGATGCCGGACGGCACGTAACGCATGTCGCGGATCTCGCCGATGGGATCCGGCAGTGTGGCGACCTGGCGCAGACCTTCGATCATGTCGTCGATGCGTGCCGGGGTCAGGGCCAGGCGATCGAGCATGGCTGGCTCCAGACCGTTGGCACGGCCATTGGCCAGATCCTGTTCGTTGGCTTCGGTCAGCTGGGCGCGGGCGGCGTCCAGGGCATCGGCTGCGGCCAGCAGGGCTTTGTTCTTCTGCGCGGTCGTGGCGCGCGCGACAACGCGCGACGCTTCACGGGCGGCGCGGCCAAGGCGGCTCATATAGTCGAGAACGGACTCGGTCATGATCAAACGCGTCTGCGTGAGGGAAATGCGCAAGTATAGCGGGAGCGCCCCCTCAGCGGCCAGCCACAGCAGCCGGCCGGTCAGCGACGCGCCGCACGTAACGCTTACTCGCCTCAACACCCCGCCCCATCGGTGAAACGGTGACATCCGCAGGCTCCCTGGCCCCTTACGCCGCCCGAAGGTTGGGTAACCAAATTCGTATCGGCTGGTTACTTTGCAAGCATGGCTAGTTGCCCCCGCAGTGCTCGCATGCCAGGGACTCACGCCAGGGAAGAACAACAAGAGGCGGTCCACCGCCGGAGAACTGCCATGCGCTATCGCACCGATTACAGCGCCCAGTCCCTGACCGCCGCCCCGGCGGTGCTGGAACTGGACGGTTGGCAACTGCACTACCAGGCCTTCTCCTCCAGGGAAGATGACACCCGCCCACCCGTCCTGCTGCTGGGCGGCGCGTTCCAGAGCTTCCGCTCCTTCGCCAGCGAGGTCTCGGAACTGCTCGCCGGGCACCCGGTGATCCTGCTCGACCTGCCCAGCCAGGGCGGCAACCTGCAACTGGCACCGCAGCTGAGCCTGGAGGACCTGGCCGACCTGATCGCCGCCTTCGCTGAGACCTTGCAGCTGCCGCCGCTGATGCCCATCGGGCTGTCCTATGGCTCGGCGCTGGCCGCACTGTTCGCCGCCCGCCATCCGGCGCGCTGCGGACGCCTGCTGCTGGCCGGTATCACCGCCTTCGGCCGCCCCGGCGCCCGCGCCTTGCTGGTAGAAGCCCTGGCGCGCCTGGAACTGGGCGAGCAGACGCCCTTCGCCCACGGCGTGCTGACCGGCCTGATCAACCCGCTACGGCTGGCCGACACCGGCGTTTCCCCGGTATTCCGCAAGGCCCTGCTGCGCCAATTGCAGCGCCTGACCCCGGCGGAGATCGAGCGCTACCGGCAGAACAGCCAGCGCCTGCTGGCCTTCGGTGGCTTCGACCGCCACCCGCAATGCCCGACCCTGGTGCTGGCTGGCGAGTACGACCACTTTACCCAGCCCTGGGAGCACGCCGAGTTCGCCCATGCCTGCGCGGACGCCGAATTCGCGCTGATCCACAACGCCGACCATCTGGCCCAGTTCGAGCGCCGCGACGCCTGCGCCCGGCTGTACAACCCCTTCCTGCGTGGCGAACCGCTGCCGCGCAGTGCTGCCGGCAGCACACGCTTCCAGCGTCAGCAGTTGCTGCATCTGGAGCGCCGCTTCGAGCCTCGCCTGGCGCCGGTCGACACGCGCGCCGTGCTGCGCAACGATGAAGGCGGCGAATGGAGCTGCGAGCTGGCGGAACTGGGGTATTTCGGCGGACTGATCCGCGTCGCGCTGCCACTGGATCGCCCGGCGCGCGGCTGGAAGCTGGCCGCCGCCGGACTGCCGGAGCTGGATATCCTGCCGCTGCGCTACAGCGGCGACAGCCTGGCCTTCATCTTCGCCCACGGCGACCCGCAAGCCAGCGCGGCGCTGGCGGCGATGGTGGTGCCGATGCAGCAGGGGGCGTTTGCGGCCTGAGCAGAAATTCTCATGATCCAGATTTCGGCTCCCGGCGCATGCCCTCACCCTCTCCCGGAGGGAGAGGGGACTGTTCGGCATGAGACGAAACTACAGTATCAGCCGGCACAATCGGCCCCCTCTCCCTAAGGGAGAGGGCTGGGGGTGAGAGGGATACCCCGGCACAGACCTCAGGCATCGGCACTGTTCGCGAGCAAGCTCGCTCCTACAAAGAGCGACCCCGGTGCATCCGGAAACTTGTAGGAGCGAGCTTGCTCGCGAACCGCCCCAGCCGCAGCACTTACACCCGCGCCTCGATCACCCGCACCAGGCTCGGCATCCGCCCTTTCGGCAAGCCCAATCCTGCGCCATCCACCTGTGGGTCAAGCACGGTCACCCGGCCAGACCCGCACCCAACGAAAGCTTCCTCGATTTCAGCGGCACTGCGGTAATGCAGCGGATAGCCACCACGGGTCAGCTTGCCGATCAGCCCGACGCCCCAGCGGATCTGCCGGTAACGCGGGTGCTCGCGCAGATCGGGGTAGAGTTCGGTCAGGTAGGTCGCCTCCGGAAACACCCGCAGCGCCGTACTCAGCCGACGCCAGAAACCCTCGATCACCGGGCGCTGGAAGTAGTTCACCAGCCCCTCGGTGATGACCGCCACCGGGCGGTCGGGGTCCAGTTCGCCGAGCAGTGCGGCGAGGCTCTGCTCGCCCTGCTCGGCAAGGATATCCACAGCCCGCACGCGATGCTTGCCGTCCAGCCAGCCCTGCTCCCGCAGCAGCGCGGACTTGCGCGCCGCCATCGGCGGCAGGTCGGCTTCCAGGTAAGTCAGCTGGGGATAGCGCTCGCGGAAGCGCCGCCCGCGAGGCGAGAGCCCGCAGGCGATCTCCACCACCTGGGTAACCCCGCGCGACTCGATGGCCTGGCTCAGCCGGGCATCGATCAGCAGGTGACGTTGTAACAGGAAGTCTTCGATATTCAGCCCGAAGCCGATCCGCGCGCCCCAATTGATCGGCGCCACGCAGCCGTGCACCCAGCGGCCGAACGCCGTGGCGAAGGCCGGGTCGGCCAACTGGTGGCGATACCAGACGTAACCGGTGTAGTGCGCGCTGGGGGTAATGTGGGCGCTGTCGGCCCGGATCCGTTCAGCCATGCTTAAGAATCTTGTTGTTATGATTCCCCAGCCTAAGACCGGCCCGAGAACCGCGACAATCCGATGCCCGCCGAACCCAACCTAAGTTTGCCCTGGCCCCAGGCAAATCCCCTGCCCGACGCCTTCTTCAACCGCGACGCCCTCACCGTCGCCCGCGAACTGCTGGGCAAGGTGGTCCGCCACCGGGTCGGCGACCTGTGGCTGTCAGCGCGGATCATCGAGACCGAGGCCTATTACCTCGACGAGAAAGGCAGCCACGCCTCGCTGGGCTACACCGAAAAGCGCAAGGCGCTGTTCCTCGATGGCGGGCACATCTACATGTATTACGCGCGCGGCGGCGATTCGCTGAACTTCAGCGCCGGCGGGCCGGGCAATGCGGTGCTGATCAAGTCCGGCCACCCCTGGCTGGACCGTGTGTCCGGCGACGATTCCCTGGCCTGCATGCGCAGGCTCAACCCCGCCGCCGACGGCAGCGAACGCCCGCTGGGCAAGCTGTGCAACGGCCAGACCCTGCTCTGCCGCTCGATGGGCCTGAAGGTCCCGGACTGGGACGCCCAGCGCTTCGACCCGCAGCGCCTGTTCGTCGACGACATCGCCGAGCGGCCCTCGCTGGTCATCCAGGCTGCGCGCCTGGGCATTCCCCACGGCCGCGACGAACACCTGCAATACCGCTTCGTCGATGCCGCCTTCGCCAACTTCTGCACACGCAACCCTTTGCGCCGCGGACAGGTCGAAGGCCACGACTACCACCTGCTCGGAACCCAGGACGACTCCCGCCGATGATCGATCTCGCCGCCTTCAACGCCTGGATGGCGACCCACCCGCAATGGCTCGCCCTGGTCCTGTTCCTGGTCGCCTTCCTCGAATGCGCCGCCGTCATCGGCATCATCCTGCCCGGCGTGGTCATGCTCTTCGCCATCGCCGTACTGGCCGGCAGCGGCGCCCTGGGCCTGGGGGAAACCCTGGCGCTGGCGTTCTTCGGCGGCTTGCTGGGCGACCTGTCGTCCTACTGGATCGGCCGCCACTTCCACCAGGACATTCGCCGTCTGCCGGTGCTGCGCCACCACCCGGAATGGATGGCCGCTGCCGAAGGCTTCTTCCACCGCTACGGAGTCGCCAGCCTGCTGGTGGGCCGCTTCATCGGCGCGCTGCGGCCGTTCCTGCCGATGATCGCCGGCATGCTCGACATGCCCTTCGGGCGCTTCCTGGCGGTCTCCACCGTGGCTGCCGCCGGCTGGTCGATCGCCTACCTGGTGCCCGGCTGGGCCACTGGCGCGGCGATGCGCCTGCCGCTACCCGAGGGATTCTGGCCGGAAGCCGGGGTGGTCGCCGCCTGTGTCGCCGCGGTACTGGCCCTGATCATCCACGCCGAGCTGCGCAAGGAGCGCAACGCCCCACTGATTGGCGCCATTGGCTGCTTCGCGCTGCTGATCGGCATGCTGATCGGCTGGCCGCACCTCGACGCCCTGGACAAGGGGCTTATGGCCCTTGTGCAGGAACACCGCCATGCATGGCTGGACCACGTCATGGTGGCCGTCACCCGCGTCGGCGACTTCCGTACCCAGTTCATTGCCGGCGCGCTGCTCGCCCTCCTGCTGGCCGCCCTGCGGCTGTGGCGGCACGCTTTCTTCGCCGCTGGCACCATGGTCGGTACGGCACTGCTCAATACCACGCTCAAGCACTTCTTCGGCCGCGCGCGCCCGGAAGTGATCGCCGACCCGCTGTCCGCCTTCAGCATGCCCAGCGGGCACAGCTCGGCGTCCTTCGCCTTCTTCCTGGTGCTCGGCGTGCTGGCCAGCCGGGAGAAATCCCCACGCGTGCGCCTGACCTGGATGCTGCTGGCGGTGATTCCCGCCGCCAGCATCGCGCTGTCGCGCGTGTACCTGGGCGCCCACTGGCCCAGCGACATCATCGCCGGCGCCCTGCTCGGCGCCTCGGTGTGCGCCGCCAGCCTGTGGATAAGCCAGCGCCGCAGCGAGCTGCCGGCCCTGACGCCGCGCATCTGGTGGAGCCTGCTGCCGACCGCCATGGTCCTGCTGGCGGTCGCCAGCGCCTGGGGTCTGTCAGCCGCCATCCACCGCTACACGCCGCTCTGATCCGCGATCAGGCCCAGGGGCGCTCGCGCATCAGGTCGGCGCAGCGCAACTGGACGAACTCGCGCAACTGGGTCACCGCCCGGCTGAGCTGGGCGCGGTGGGTGCAGAACAGGTTCATCGGCGTGGCTTCGCCCAGGTAGTCCGCCAGTGCCACTTCCAAGCGGCCGGCGCGCACGTCGGCCGCCACGTCCAGCCAGGACTTGTAGACCAACCCCTGCCCCGCCACCGCCCAGCGCCGCACCACATCGGCATCGTCGCAAAGGCGATCGCCGCGCACCGTCACCTCGTGCTGCCTGCGGCTGTCGCTGAAACGCCAGCGCTCGTGGGCACGCCCACCCAGCATGTACAGCAGGCAGTTGTGTTTCTGTAGCTCGTCCGGGTGCGCCGGCTTGCCATGGCGTGCGAAATACTCCGGCGCGGCGCAGAGCACTCGGCGGTTGTCCGGGGCCAGCGGCAGCGCCACCAGGTTCGAATCGCCCGGCAGGCCCAAGCGAAAAGCCACGTCCACCGGCTGCCGGTAGAGATCGGCCTGACGGTCGCTGATCAGCAGGCGCAGGTTCATCCGCGGGTGCAGTGCCTGGAATTCGTCGAGCCAGGGCAACAGCACGTTGCGACCGAAATCCGAGGGCGCCGACACCTGGAAGTTACCGGCGATCTCGCTCTTGCCGCCGGCCAGCAGCTGGCGGCCGTCGTCCAGGCTCTGCAGCGCCGCACGGGCGTGTGCCAGGTACAGCTCGCCCTCGGCGGTCAGGCGCAGGCTGCGGGTGGAGCGGGCGAACAGGCGTATATCCAGCTCGTTTTCCAGGCGCTTGAGCGCCGCGCTGGCCACCGCCGGTGACAGCTCCAGCTCACGGGCTGCGGCGGAAAGGCTGCCGCGCTCGGCGGTGCGGACGAAGATCTGCAGGTCGTCGAAACGCAGCATTTTCAAAAATCCTTTGAAAGAGACTCTCTACTTACGCGGTTTTTCTTCCCGGCGAAAGAGAGCAGCATGCCTTCACCTTCCCCGCCTAACTGGAGTTACCCGGATGAGCCTGACCCTGATCGCCATCATTCGCGCCAAGCCCGGCCGTGCCGACAGCCTGCAGGACCGCCTGCACGGCATGCTCGCGCCGTCCCGCGCCGAGGCCGGCTGCCTGCAGTACGACCTGCACCGCGATTTCAAGGATGCCGAGCTGATCTACATGATCGAGCAATGGCAGAGCGAAGAGGCCCTGGCCGAGCACGAGGCCAGCCCGCACTTCCAGGCCTTCGTGAAGGCCGCCGAACCTGACCTGGCGGAACTCGACATCCGCCTGATGAACCGCATCGACTGATCGTTCGAAACGAATAGGAACTCCCATGAAAGCCATCGGCTACACCCAGAGCCTGCCCAGCAGCGATGCCAATTCCCTGCTCGACATCCAGCTGCCAGACCCCACGCCCGGCCCGCGCGATCTGCTGGTGGAAGTGCGCGCCATCTCCGTCAACCCGGTGGACACCAAGGTGCGCCAACGCGCTCAACCCGCCGAAGGCCAGCACAAGGTGCTCGGCTGGGACGCCGCCGGCGTGGTCCGCGCGGTGGGCAGCGAGGTCAGTCTGTTCAAGCCGGGCGACAAGGTCTGGTATGCCGGCGACCTGACTCGCCCCGGCAGCAATGCCGAACTGCAACTGGTGGACGAGCGCATCGTCGGCCCGATGCCGACCAGCCTGGACTTCGCCCACGCTGCCGCCCTGCCACTGACCACCATTACTGCCTGGGAACTGCTGTTCGACCGCCTGCAGGTGGCCGAGGGCACTGCGAGCAAAGGCCAGAGTCTGCTGATCGTCGGCGCCGCCGGCGGTGTCGGCTCGATCCTCACCCAGCTGGCACGCCAACTCACCGGCATGACCGTGATCGGCACTGCCCCGCGCCCGGAAACCCAGGAATGGGTACGCAACCTTGGCGCGCACCACGTGATCGATCACCGCAAGCCGCTGAGCGAAGAACTCAAGCGCATCGGCATCGGCGAAGTCACCCACGTGGCCAGCCTCAACCAGACCGAGGAGCACCTCGCCGAAATCGTCGCCAGCCTGCGCCCGCAGGGTCGCCTGGCACTCATCGACGACCCGCTGAACCTTGACGTGCGCCTGCTCAAGCAGAAGAGCCTGTCGCTGCACTGGGAGTTCATGTACACCCGCTCGATGTTCCACACCGACGACATGATCGAGCAGCACAAGTTGCTGCAGCGCGTGGCCGGGCTGATCGACAGCGGCGTGCTGAAGACCACCCTCGGCGGGGCCTTCGCAAGATCGACGCCGCCAACCTGCGGGCCCACGCGCTGCTCGAAAGCAACACGGCCAAGGGCAAGATCGTGCTGGAAGGCTTCTGACGCCGAGCCACTCCCTGAGGGCCATGCCCGCGATCGCGCCCATGGGGCGCTCCTACAGGGTACTCTTTCGGCGCCGGCCAGCAACCGGCAGAGTTTCTCGGTGGCTTCGAGCATCGCGAAGCTGGGCTTCTCCAGATTGCGATCCGGCACCACCCAGAGCTGCTTGAGCCGCGTGGCGCTGAGCTGCTGCATGCGGGCCCAATCACGCAGCTGGTCGTCGCTGGCCGCCAGGATCACCTGCGGATCGCGCGCCAGCACGGCCTCCTGGCCGACCTGCGGCGCTGGCAGTTCGAGGTCGGCGAACAGGTTCCGACCGCCACAGACTTCCAATGCCTCGCTGATGATCTGCCGGCCACCGACGGTATAGAGCGGGCGGTCCCACACCTGATAGAACACCTTGAGCGGCGGCTCGCGGTGGTACTGCGCCCGCAACCGCGCCATTCGCGCATCGAAGGCTTCCGCCAGCTCGCGCCCCCTCTCCGCCCGCCCCAGGCGTTCGCCCAGCTCGCGGAACTGCCGGGAGATATCCTCCAGACGGTGCGGATCGGCCACATAGACCGGGATACCTACGGACTTCAGGCGTTGCAGCTGTGCTTCGGGTACGGCGCCGGGCCAGACCAGCAGCAGGTCGGGCTGAAGGGCAAGAATCTGTTCGAGATTGACCTGGCCGTAGCGACCGACGGACGGCAGGCCTTGCAGCGCCTGCGGACGCGGCCCGCCATCGAGCCCATGCTACTCCGGGCGAGTTGCATTGCAACTAAGTATGAACCGGACCCTAACAAACAGCACGCGAAAGGGGAGGAAAGCGCAAAAAATCGATAACCGCAATCCTTTGGATATCGATTTTTTAACTTATGTTTAATTTCCTTATAAATCCAAGATATGGTATATTCATGGGATTTTTAATGCTCCATTATAGGAAATGAATAAATTAAAGGCGTTGTTAAAGAACGTTATATTGTTCGATGTAATTTTCGAAATTTTCATTCTTTAATTTTTTTTCCTAAGAAATTTGAACTTTCGAATCCATCTATTTTCATTACGCTCTGCAAATTTGTTGATGGGAAGGCGTTAATGAAAATATGGCGAAAGTTTATTTTATCCATGAAAATTCTAAACAATTTACTCCCCATTTGAAAATAGCTTCGCCCTTTGTTTATAGTTTCGGATCAGAAACCTCCAAATATAGTAAATTTCTATTTTCCCTAAATTATACCAAAAATATTTTGTGCATACATTTTGACGGGTCTTTCGGCGGAATTAATTTATTCGTAATTCTTAAATTGAATATGCAAATAAAAGAATTATGAGATATTTTATTTTAAAATGCGAAATTTACAAAAATATGAATTTTACAAATATTGCATGAGGTGAGATTAAATCGTGGTTGTGTCGTTATGGAGTTATAAGTAATTGAATCGTTGGACAACTAGTGACAATTAAGTGGTGATTAGGAGATATTAACAGAACGTGCAGACGCACTCATCAAAGACGCAGGCTCCGGTCTTGCAGCCCTGAAAATTCGGCATTTGGAAAATTTATCGAGTTAGCGAAATTTTTGAGGTTTATGTAAAGAAGTGAGTTCTAGCGACTAAATGATAGATACAATTTCTTAGGATGTGCTGTTCGGATTCTATCGTGTTTCCCTATTAACCTTAGCAATACAT
>JASGKM010000014.1:0-160388 GCA_049840615.1 Pseudomonas sp. | reverse complement strand
TGGTATCTTCCTTATGATCGCGGCAGGTTCGAGAAAGGGGAGGCTTCGGCCTCCCTTTTGCTTTTGGGCAAAGCATCGGCGCTTTTTACCCATGGTCGGCAGTTGCGCGCACGGGGCTCACTGTGCGGCATCGCGTGGCTTGGATAAACTGCCGCTCTTTATGCACAAGGGATTGCCATGACCCGTCTGCTGTTCTGGATCGCCCTCTTCGCCCTCGGCTGGTGGTTGTGGCGCAAAGCTACCGACTGGCCCGCCCTGTCGAGAAGCCCAAGGGCGACGACCCGGCCGCACCGATGGTCCGTTGTGCGCAGTGCGGTGTGCATGTGCCGCAAACCCACGCCCTGCAAGACGAGAGCAAGTGGTACTTGCAGCCGCGCGCACCAACAGGACCGCACCGACCGTGATCGCTGAAGGGATTTCCCTCACGGGGCAGGGCCTGCGGGTCCTGCGCCTGTACCACCTGTACCGCCTGACCATCGGGCTGGTACTGGTACTGCTGATTTCCAGCAGCCTGGATGACGATTTCCTCAAGCTGGCCCACCCGGAGTTCTTCCACGTAGGCTGCTGGATCTACCTGGTCATCAACATCCTCATCGCGGTGCTGATGCCGACCCCACGGCAGCTGCTGCCGCTGTTCATCCTGGCGGCACTGGACATACTCCTGCTCAGCGCCCTGTTCTCCCCATGCCGCTGGCGGCATTCCCAGCGGCATCGGCAACCTGATGGTGGTGAGCTATCGCCATCGCGAACATCCTGCTTCGTGGCCGCATAGGCCTGCTGATTGCCGCCATCGCCGCCATTGGCCTGATCTACCTGATCCTTCTACCTGAGCCTCAGCCAGCCCACGGCCATCAACCATTACGTGCAGGCAGGCGGGCTGGGCGCCCTGAGCTTTGCCTCGGCCCTGCTGATCCAGGCCCTGGCGCGGCGCCAGCAGATCGTCGAAAGCATCGCCGAGCAGCGCGCCACCACCGTTGCCAATCTGGAAGAACTCAATGCGCTGATCCTGCAGCGCATGCGCACCGGCATCCTGGTCCTGGGGGATCGTCACCGGGTGCTGCTGGCTAACCAGAGCGCCACCGCCCTGCTGGGCGGCAGTGATCTCCCGGGGCACTCGCTGGCCGAATACAGCCCGGCGCTGGTTTCCAGCCTGCAGCAGTGGCAGCAGAATCCCGCCCTGCGCCCACCAAGCCTGCAGCCTGTTGAATCCGGTCTGACCGTGCAACCGAGCTTCATCCCGCTGCGCCGGGGCAATGAACAGCACATCCTGATGTTCCTTGAGGACATCTCGCAGATCACCCAGCAGGCCCAGCAGCTCAAGCTTGCCGCCCTGGGCCGACTCACCGCAGGCATCGCCCATGAGATTCGCAACCCGCTGGGCGCGATCAGCCATGCGGCGCAGCTGCTGCTGGAATCCGAAGAGTTGGACAAGCCGGACCGACGCCTGACGCAGATCATCCAGGACCAGTCGCGGCGCATGAACCTGGTCATCGAGAACGTCCTGCAACTGTCACGCCGCCGCCAGTCAGAGCCCCAACTGCTCGACCTGAAGTACTGGCTGCACCGCTACGCCGGCGAGATGCGCGAGAGCCTGCGCGAGGGCCAGCAGATCCACGTGGAGACCGGCCCAGGCACGGTACAGACACGCATGGACCCGCACCAGTTGACGCAGGTACTGACCAACCTCGTGCAGAATGGGTTACGGTACAGCACACAGAAGAACGGCACCGGCCAGGTCTGGCTGCGACTGTTCCGCGACAGCGAAACCGACCTGCCGGTGCTGGAAGTGCTCGACGACGGGCCCGGCATCGCCAACGAACAGCGGGGGAAGCTGTTCGAGCCGTTCTTCACCACCGAAAGCAAGGGCACCGGCCTTGGCCTGTACATCTCCCGCGAGCTGTGCGAAAGCAACCAGGCCCGGCTGGACTACAAGACGCGTGACGAAGGTGGCAGCTGCTTCCGCCTAACCTTCGCCCACCCGCGCAAACAAAGCTAAGAAGACGCAAAGAGCATGAGCCGTCAAAAAGCCCTGATCGTCGACGACGAACCCGACATCCGCGAGCTGCTGGAGATCACCCTCGGCCGCATGAAGCTGGACACCCGCAGCGCCCGCAACGTCAAGGAAGCCCGCGACTTCCTGGCCCGCGAGCCCTTCGACTTCTGCCTCACCGACATGCGCCTGCCCGATGGCACCGGCCTGGACCTGGTGCAGTACATCCAGCAACGCCATCCACAGATGCCAGTGGCGATGATTACCGCCTTCGGCAGCCTCGACACCGCAGTGCAGGCCCTCAAGGCCGGCGCTTTCGACTTCCTGACCAAGCCGGTGGACCTTGCCCGCCTGCGCGAACTGGTGAACTCCGCCCTGCGCCTGCGCTCGCCGGAAGCCGAGGAAGCACCGGTGGACAGCCGTCTGCTCGGTGACTCGCCCCCCATGCGCACCCTGCGCAACCAAGTAGCCAAACTCGCCCGCAGCCAGGCGCCGGTGTACATCAGCGGCGAATCCGGCAGCGGCAAGGAGCTGGTAGCCCGGCTGATCCACGAGCAGGGCCCGCGCGAAACCCAGACCTTCGTGCCGGTCAACTGCGGCGCCATTCCGTCCGAGCTGATGGAAAGTGAATTCTTCGGCCACAAGAAAGGCAGCTTCACCGGAGCTGTGGAAGACAAGCTCGGCCTGTTCCAGGCGGCCAACGGCGGCACGCTGTTCCTCGACGAAGTCGCCGACCTGCCGCTGCCGATGCAGGTCAAGCTGCTGCGCGTCATCCAGGAGAAGGCCGTACGCGCCGTGGGCGGCCAGCAGGAAGTCGCGGTGGACGTGCGCGTTCTCTGCGCGACCCACAAGGACCTGGCTGCCGAAGTCGCGGCTGGTCGATTCCGTCAGGACCTCTACTACCGCCTGAACGTCATCGAACTGCGCGTCCCGCCACTGCGCGAGCGGCGCGAGGACATCCCGCTGCTGACCGATCGCGTGCTCAAGCGCCTTGCCGGAGACACCGGACTGGCTACCGCGGCAGTCAGTGCCGATGCGCTGGAGAAGCTCAAGAGCTACCGCTTCCCCGGCAACGTGCGGGAACTGGAAAACATGCTGGAGCGCGCCTACACGCTCTGCGAAGACGACGTCATCCAGCCTCACGACTTGCGCCTGGCCGAAACCAGCACGGCGGACGGCGGTGGGGACGCGAGTCTGGCGCAGATCGACAACCTCGAGGATTACCTCGAGGACATCGAGCGCAAGCTGATCATGCAGGCGCTGGAAGAGACGCGCTGGAACCGTACCGCAGCAGCGCAGCGCCTGGGCCTGACCTTCCGTTCCATGCGTTACCGCCTGAAGAAACTGGGGATCGACTGATCCCCGGCTGCTCTCAGACGATGGGCGCCGCCACCAGACGCCCTGCCGGCGCATAGGGTGCCGCTTCGATGATCGGCTGACGCTTCTGCATCAGGTCCGCCAGCAACTGGCAGGACGCCGGCGCCAGCACCAGACCATTGCGGTAATGACCGGTATTCAGCCACAGCCCCTGATGACCGGGCACCTCGCCAATGAAGGGAATGCCCTGCGGCGAACCCGGCCGCAAGCCAGCCCAATGATTCACCGGCTGCATCTCCGCCAGCGCGGGAATCAACTCTTCAGCCGAGGCGCGCAAACTTTTCAGCGCCTCTTCCGACGGTGTCTTGTCGAAGCCGGCGTGCTCCAGCGTGCTCCCCACCAGGATATGGCCATCTCGGCGCGGGATTGCGTAGCGACCTTTGGCCAGCACCATGCTGGAAAGGAAATCCGGGGCACAGCGATAAAGAATCATCTGCCCCTTCACCGGCTCGACCGGCAGCTCCAGGCCCAGCGTTGCCAGCAACTCACCGCTCCAGGCGCCCGCCGCCAGCACCACCGACTCGGCGGTGAAATCACCCTGAGCAGTGCGGACGCCTGTCACGCTATCGCCCTGCCTCAGGAAGCCGGTCACCTCGACCTGCTCCTGCACGCTCACATTCGGTAGCCGTACCAGCGCCTGCCGGAGCGACTTGGCCAAGCGCGGGTTGCGCACGTTGGCCACACCGGACATGTACACCGCGCGCTCGAAGCCCTGCCCCAGCACCGGGACAGCCTCATGCACAGCGCCGATATCCACTTCCGAAAGCGGGCGACCATGGGTTCCGGCCCACGCCAAGGCTTCAGCCTGGTCGTCCAGGTCAAGCCAATAGAGGCCGGTGACGTGCACTTCAGGATCAAGCCCGGTATCGGCGAGCAACTTCTCACCCAGCTGCGGATAGAAGTCCTGTGACCAGTGCGCCAGATTGGCGACCGCCGCACTGTAGCGCCACGGATAGAGCGGCGAGACGATGCCGCCGCCGGCCCATGACGCTTCGCGCCCGGTCTCGCCCTTTTCCAGCAGCACTACCTCGGCACCCGCCTGCCCCAGCGTCCAGGCAGTCAGCATCCCGACTACCCCACCGCCCACCACGATCATGTCCGGCATACCACGCCCCACATCACAGGAAAATCAACGGCCCATTGCCGGCCGCACACTATACCGGGCATGGGCCGTCGACGGAGCAAGACGGAAGTCGGTGCGGCATCGGACCGCTCCTACAACCTTCATCCAACTCACTGACGGGCACGTTGTAGTCAACGACCAATACTTCCCTCACCTCAACTACCCGGAAGCGAACCATGACCAGGGATCGGGGTTTTACCCTCGTCGAACTGATGTTCACCCTTGCGATCCTCGCCATCGCCTTGTCGATCGCGACTCCGTCACTGAGCGAGCTACTGCACAACCAACGAGCGAGCACCGCAACCCAGGAGCTGCGCAATGCCCTGGACTTCGCCCGAGAGTCGGCTGCGCACAGCGGACAACCGATCAGCATCGCGGCGACCGGCGGCGACTGGACCTCCGGCTGGGAGGTTTTCGCCGACCCTGGCAATAGCGGCACCCGCCCCCCACAGCAACCTCCGCTCGCGGCCCACAGCTCCTTGAGCGGAATCAACGTCCACACCGACAGCACATCGCGTCGCTACCTCCACTTCACCCCGCGCGGCAACGCGATCCAGCCCAACGGTGCCTTCCACTCCGGCACCCTGACGCTCTGCGGCTCAGGCCGAACGAGTTATCGCATCGTATTCAACAAGGCCGGGCGCATACGCACCGAGTCCGGAAACACTGAGGACTACTGCCCCCGCTAACCGACTTCTCATACCTTGCGCGACGAGGTTCACAGAAGCTCGTGGGTCATGACCGAACATCACCCTAATACGAACGGTCATCCATAGGAAAAAGACATTTCCCACACGACTAGGCAGCATTGCCACTATCGAAAATGTGAGGAATGCGCCATGTCGCGCCCCAAGGAGCAAGCCGGGATTACGCTGGTGGAACTGGTCACCGTGATCGCCATCATCGCGATCTTAGCCTCCATTGCCTTCCCGAGCTTTCAGCACACGCTCGCTAGCAATCGAGTGACGACCACCTCCAACAACCTGCTCGGTCTGCTGCAGCTCGCCCGCAGCGAAGCGATGACCATGGGCAGGACGGTGACCGTCTGCCCCAGCACAGACCAGAGCACCTGCACTCAGGGCGCCACTTGGAGCAACGGCATGATCGCTCTGCGCAACGGCAGCAACACCCCTGTGCGGGTGGTGCCGAACATCAGCAACGGCACCTCGATCAGCGCCAACAGCGGATCGAACAGCGTCAGCAGCCTGACCTTCAATGCCAACGGCACCATCAGCTCCGCCACTTCTTTCGGCATCTGCAACAGCAGCGGCAACGTCGCACGGCAGATCAACGTCAATCTGCTCGGCCATGCCGCCATCGTAGCGGGGCAATGCCCATGAAACGCCAATCTTCCGGTTTCACCCTGCTCGAAGTAATGATCGCGATGTTGATCCTCGCCATCGGCCTGCTCGGAATGGCCAGCTTGACTCTTACCAGCCTGCAGACCAACCAAGGGGCCTACGCTCGCACGCAGGCCACCACCCTGGCTTACGACATCGTCGAGCGCATGCGTGCCAATCGCCCACAGGCGGAAATCGCCAGCTCCCCATATTCGCTCACCAGCGGCGCCCCGGCGGACAGCGCGAAGAACTGCCGCGACTCATCCTGCACTCCCTCACAAATGGCCGCCTGGGACAAGGCGCAATGGTGGGCGGATCTTCAGACCAGCATTCCAGGCGCCACAGCCACCATCACCCAGATATCCGGCAGGAGTTACCAGATCAGGGTGAGCTGGAACGAAACCTCCCTGACCAACAGCACTGATAACACCGCCGGTACGCTGACCTACAACCTGAGAGTCGACCTATGAGAGAGGCGTATCCATACCTTGCCGCCGGCCACCAGCGGGGCTTCTCCCTCATCGAGTTGATGGTGGCGATCGTTCTCGCCAGCCTGCTGATACTGGGCGTGACCCAGTTGTACTCCAACTCGGCGGCGACCGATCGCACCAACTCCGCATTGGCCCGCGTACAAGAGAGCGGCCGCACCGTACTCGAACTGATTCGCCAGGACGCCTGGCGCGCGGGATTCGAGGGCTGCATCAACCCGCTCACGCTGATCAAGGTCGGCGACGTGACCTTCCCCGACGACGTGGTACTCGCAAAATCCGACCCATTGGGCGTGACCTTGCGTTATGCATCGCGAGAAAGCACCAGTACCGCCTTCCCCCAGAAGGACTGCGACAACAGCCAGTTGTATCTGCATGACGTCACCTACGCCAACTGCTCGGGCGACCAGGGCGGCATCTGCGTCAGCAGCAACGGCGGTACGGCCACCCAGCTCACGAGCGATGTCACCATCAGCTCGATCCGTTACGGACTGCCGAACCAGGCGGGCACCTCTGTTAACTGGACGGATAGCCCGGCAACCGAAGACCTCAATCGCGTCACCTCGCTCCAGGTATCGGTGCGAGCGACAGACACCAAGCAGAACATTACCCGCGACTTCAGCTCCACCGTCCAGATCAGGAATCGCTCGCAATGACTTCCCGCGCCCCGCAACGAGGCATGGCCTTGCTGGTCAGCCTGATGCTCTTGCTGCTGCTGACGGTAATCGCCATCAGTGCCGCCAGCATGTCCTCCGTACAACAGCGCATGGCGATCAACAGCCAGAACCAGAACGTCGCCTTCCAGGCGTCGGAGAGTGGTCTCGCTGCATGGATCACGAATTACGTGAAGACCGGAACGGCACTGAGCACTGTCTCGGATCCGGCCCCCCTGAAAGACGGGGACACCGTGGTGGCGAAGTACGCCGTGTCCTCTTCCGATCCAATCATCGTGCCGCCGGGCATCGGTAGCTCCATCGGCACCGAGAACCCCGAGTTCCGCACCTATCCCATCACCAGTCTTGCTGTCGCCTGCGGCAGTGACACCAGCGCCTGCGATCCCGCTACCGACAACGGTCATGCGCGCGCACGTCACCTGCAAGGCTATGAACAACGCCGGGTCAAATAACAGGAGCGCCCATGAACAGAATTCCGAAACTCCGCGCCCTGCTGACCGGCATGCTCGCCTCTGGCCTGCTGTCCTCGGCAACCCTGAGCTACGCCGACGACACCGAAATCTTCTTCGGCGGACCGGCCATCGATAGCGGCATCCGTCCCAACGTGCTCTTCGTTCTGGACAACTCCGGCTCCATGGCCTGGCGGACAGACAGCAACGAGAACCCTTACGGCAGCCAATCTTCGCGGATGACCATCCTCAAGGGTGCTTTCTCCGACATCATCCAGAGCGTCAAAGGCATCAATGCCGGCGTAATGGTGCTGAACTCGCGTACAGAGTACGACGGCACACGCATGGTGTTCCCGGTGGAGAACATCGACGACATCATGCCCAGTTCGGTGACCCAGGTAGCCAACGCGCCTGAGCTTCTGGACAGTGTCGGCGACGGCACCGAGCGCACCGACGTTAGCAGTACACCGGTGCTGGACGATCCCAGCCTGGTCATGGGCTTCGTCGGCGTCAACATCGACACGCCCGGCCTGAAGGACGTGGCACTCACCGGCTCCAATGCGTTCTTCAGCACGACAGCCGCCGGCAACGCCCCAGCAAAAACGGATTACGCATGTAACGTCGTTCCGAACACCACCACCAACCGGGCCAACTGCCGCGCCGCGAACAACGTCATGAACATCCGCGGTACCTCCACCACCGGGATGACCGCGCTGTTGCTGATCAAGTCGGTAAACCTGCCGTCGGATGCGACTATCCAGAGCGCCTACCTGCAGCTGAGTCCAACCGCGACGAACAACAACCTACCGACGCTGAGCATTCGTGTGCAGCAGAGCAAGGTGGTCGCGGACCTGAACGACAACCAGGTCGTCGGTGACCGTACGTTCAGCAACGCCGTGAGCGTCGCCGCGCCGAGCTGGAGCAATGGTAACGCTGTACAACTCAACATCACCTCGCTGATCACCGCCCTCAAGGGCGCTGCACCCGCCAGCACGCAGATTGGCGACGTACTGCTGGCCTTCCGTGCGACCCAGAACCGGGATTACACCTTCTGCGCTTCGGGTTGCTCGAACGCCGCCGCTCCGCGCCTGATCATCAACTACACCACACCCAGCACCCAAACCCAGACACGCGTGGGTGCGATGCGTTTCGAGAACGTCTCCATTCCCCAGGGCGCAACGGTCACCAAAGCACAGCTGGACTTCGTTCCGGCCGCCTCCAACTACGACCCCGCCACCTTCGAGGTCAAGGCACAGCTGAGCACCGATGCTCCTGTCCTCACTACCAGTGAGCATTTCGTCAATCGCACCAAGACAACGGCGGGGACTACTTGGGTTGCCCCGGAGTGGACGACGGAAAACCCGCCTATCTATCAGGAGGGGCCGAACGTCACTGCACAGGTCCAGGAAGTGATCAACCAGACCGGCTGGTGCGGCAACAATTCCATGGCCTTCTTCCTGAGGCCCACCGCAGGAACCGGTTCGAGGACCGCCTATAGCTACGACGGCGGCGCCGGCCTGCAACCGCGCCTGACCATCAGCTACACCGGCGGTGAAAATGGCTGCCTCAACCCGATCCTGGAAGCACGGGTTACCGACCAGAAGAACGATGCCTACGAGAACCGTAACGGCACCATGAGCCTCGCGGGCAACAACCTGACGCTGAACCGTTCCTATGTCGGTGCACGCTATGAAGGCCTGGCGCTCAAGCGCAACGCCAGCATTCTGGACGCGCGGGTCATCCTGACACCGAGTTCCACCTCCAGCTCGCCCAACGCGTCGACGACGATCAGCTTCGAAGCGGCGGACAACTCGGCGGCGTTCACCTCCGACACCAGCAACCTGAGCAACCGCAATCGCACCAGTACCGCCACCTGCGCTATCAACAATGCTGGCGGCGGCTGGACTGCCAACTCGTCGTACATCTGCCGCGACGCAGGAATCAAGACCGCGCTGCAATCGGTCGTCAACCGCAGCGGGTGGCAACCGGGCAACGCTGTCACACTCTTGCTCAACCAGGGCTCGGATACCAACCTGAGCGTTCGCGCCTACGAGACCAACCCGTCGCAGTCGATCAAACTACGCATCAAGGTGGCAAACGGTGGACTTGGGGTCAGCACCAACACCGTGCGCAACCACCTGGATGCCCTGGTGCAGAACATGACGGCCAAGGACGGTACGCCGATCGTGCCGACCTACCTTGAGGCCACGCAGTATCTGCGAGGCGAGCGCAGCGGCTACAGCTCGCCGATGACCAGCGCCTGCCAGGCCACCCACGTCGTGATACTCACCGACGGCCAGGCCAACAACAACACCAGCGACGCCAAGAACGCTATCGGCAGCCTGATCGGCAAGAGTTGCACCGGCGATGCCAGCGACGATGGCGAACGCTGTGCACGGTCCCTGGCCGGCTGGCTGTCCGCCAATGACCAGTCCGCATTCGACGGTGACAACTACTTCATCACCCACACCGTCGGTTTCGCCCTGGATGCCAGCGGCGGTACGGCCAGTACCAACATCAAGAACTTCCTGCGCGACGTGGCCAGCAACGGCAAGGGATCGTTCTATACGGCCACCGATGCGGCGCAGCTGTCGGCGGCATTCAACGCCATCATCCAACAGGTATTGGCCACCGACACCACCTTCGTCAGCGTCAGCGCCCCGGTGAACTCCTTCAACCGTGCGGACAACAAAGACGAGCTGTACTACTCGCTGTTCAAGCCGTCCGAAAATGACCGCTGGGCGGGCAACCTCAAACGCTACCGCTTCGCTACACCCGCCGGCGATACCTCCATCGCGCAGATCGTCGACGCGGACGGCTCTCCGGCTATCGATGCCAACACCGGCTTCTTCCGCAACACGTCTCGCAGTTACTGGAGCAACCCGGCCGACGGCAACAACACAGCTGCCGGCGGTGCTGCGGCTATGCTGCCGGAACCGGCCAGTCGCAAGTTGTATACCTATACCGGCTCCACGCTCACGGCTCCGGTCACCCTGAGCACCGGCAACAACAACCTGATCAGCACGGCGAACACGACCTTGACCGCGGAGCTGCTGGGAGCCGCCGATGCCACTGAACGCGCCAACCTGATCAGCTACATCCGCGGTACCAACCCGGCGGACGGTGAACAGCGCAAGGCCATGGGTGACCCGCTTCACTCCTCGCCCCGCCTGGCAACCTGGGGCTGCAATACCGACCTGGCCAGCGATGGCAGCTGCAGCGACGCCGACCAGAGCGTGGTGGTGTCCAGCAACGAAGGTTACCTGCACGTCGTCAACTCCAAGACCGGCGCCGAGCAGATGGCCTTCATGCCCAAGGCCTTACTGGGCAACATCAAGGCGCTGTACAACAACACCCGCTCCACTAGCCAGAAACCGCGCCCGTACGGTCTCGATAACACCGTCACCCTATGGGTCAACGATGCCAACAACAATGGTGTGATCTACGGCGGCAAGAATCTGCTGACTGGCAAAGCCATCGATGGCCTGAACAACGGCGAATTCATCTATGCCTACGTCACCATGGGTCGTGGCGGGCGTGACCTGTACGCCCTGGATATCACCGACCGGAGCGCACCGCGCCTGATGTGGCAGATCCTCGGCGGCACCACCAGTGGCTTCAGCAAGCTCGGCCAGACCTGGTCGGCCCCAGTGAAGACGCAGATCCAGGTGGGCACCGCCAGCGACAGCAATCCGCCCACGGATGTGCTGATCTTCGCTGGCGGCTATGACGTCGACCAGGATAACGCCAGCGTCCGCACCAGCGACGACCAGGGCAATGCGCTGTACATCGTCGATGCCAAGACCGGCGCGCTGATCTGGTCGGCCAGCAACGACAGCTCACCCACCAAAGTTCTGAGCAAGATGAACTACAGCATGCCAGGGCGTGTGCGAGTCCTCGACCTGCAGAAGAACACCCAGGGCGCGCTGATCTCGGACAGTCAGCAGTTAGCCGACCAGATCTTCATCGGCGATCTGGGTGGCCAGATCTGGCGCTTCTACATCAATAACGGCAGCAGCGGCGCAAACCTGGTCACTCCAGGCGGGAACAGCGGCGACGGCGTCTTCGCCAACATAGTCCCGGCGGACACCACCAGCGAAACCACTGCCGATCGCAAAGCCAAGCTGCGCCGCTTCTACAACGAAGTGGATGTTGCCCTGCTCAATGACAGCGGTACCCTGGCGCTCGCAGTGAACGTCGGCTCCGGCTATCGTGGCCACCCGCTCGACAAGAATGCCCAGGACCGCTTCTACTCGTTCCGCACCCAGAACATCACCAAGCCGGCCAGTGGTAACGAAGGCACCATCACCGAGAGCGACCTGTACGACGCTACTGCCAACCTGGTGCAGAAGGGCACCGCTGACGAGAAGGCCGCCCAACTGGCCACCCTGAAGGCGGCCAAGGGCTGGTATATCAAGATGAACAGCCAGGACGGCGAAAAAGTCCTGACCCGTGCAGTAACCCTCAACGGCAAGTTGTTCTTCAACACCTACCAGCCCACGGCAGTCTCCAACTCCTGCCAAGCTGCCGTTGGGTTGAATCGCTCCTATGAGGTGAACATCCTCGACGCAACGCCGACCATCGTGGACAGCAGCGACCCCTCCGATCGCTTCAAGAACAGCCTGGCCAACGGTGGCCTCGCGCCTGACCCTGTGGTCTTCTGCCAGGGCTCCAGCTGCTACGTGAACGCCGCAGGCACCGGTTATTCAGTGACTGGCCAGAACGGCAATACCACCGGCCAGTTCAAGCGAGTCCTGCTGGACAACGACCCCCGCTCGTTCTGGATCGACCAGACCCCATGAGCCCAACAGACCAGGTTGCAAGCATGCACAAGGAACAAGGTTTCACGCTGATCGAACTGATGATCGTAGTCGTCGTCATCAGCATCCTCTCGGCCATTGCCTTCCCCAGCTACCAGAGCTACGTGAGGCGCGGCGCCTGCGAGGACGGTAAAGGCGTGCTGCAGGGCGCTGCCAATGTGATGGAGCGCTACCGTGCCCAGCACAACACCTATTCATCGGCGCAAGCGACGGACCTTGGGGTCTACCAGGCTGCTCCGGTGGACGGCACCAAGAAGAACTTCACCATCGCCCTGAGCGGCCTGAGCGACACAGGCTACACCCTGACCGCCAGCGCTACCGCAACGGGCGTACTGAAGGACAAGGGCACGCTGATACTCAACTCGTCAGGCGCCCACTCCGGCACTGGTGAGCTGACAAACGCCTGGGGCAGCTGCAGCGGTATCTGATACCGCGTCCAATAAAAAACCCGCTTTCGCGGGTTTTTTATTGCTCGGTAAACGCCTTACAGCGCTTTCACCCGCAACTCCTTGGGCATCGAGAAGGTAATGTTCTCCTCCCGCCCATCCAGCTCCACCTCAGGCTCCGCGCCCCAGTCACGCAACTGCTGGATCACGCCGCGCACCAGCACTTCCGGGGCTGATGCACCGGCGGTGATACCGATGCGCTGCACGCCATCGAACCACTCCTTCTGCATATCCTCGGCGCCATCGATCAGGTAGCCGGGCGTGCCCATGCGCTCGGACAGCTCGCGCAGGCGGTTGGAGTTGGAGCTGTTTGGGCTGCCCACGACCAGCACCAGGTCGCACTGGTCGGCCAGTTCCTTCACCGCGTCCTGACGGTTCTGGGTGGCATAGCAGATATCGTTCTTGCGCGGCCCCATGATCGCGGGGAATTTCGCGCGCAGGGCGTCGATCACCTTGGAGGTGTCGTCCATCGACAGCGTGGTCTGGGTGACGAAGTGCAGCGCCTCGGGGTTGCGAACCTCCAGCGCAGCGACGTCTTCCTCATCCTCCACCAGGTAGATCGCGCCGCCGTTGGAGGCGTCGTACTGGCCCATGGTGCCTTCCACTTCCGGGTGGCCCTCGTGACCGATCAGGATGCACTCGTGGCCATCGCGGCTGTAGCGCACGACTTCCAGGTGCACCTTGGTCACCAGCGGGCAAGTGGCGTCGAAGACCTTCAGGCCGCGATTCTCGGCTTCCTTGCGCACTGCCTGGGAAACGCCGTGGGCGCTGAAGATGACGATGGTGTCGTCCGGCACCTGGTCGAGTTCCTCGACGAACACGGCGCCGCGATTGCGCAGGTTCTCCACCACGAACTTGTTGTGGACCACTTCATGGCGCACGTAGATCGGCGGGCCGAAGACGTCGAGGGCGCGGTTGACGATCTCGATCGCCCGGTCAACGCCGGCGCAGAAGCCGCGGGGATTGGCGAGTTTGATTTGCATGGTGGCCTCGGGTGCTACGCAAGCCGGCCCACGAGGGGCCGGTAGGAATACTTCGCCTCAAGCGCAACGGCCCACCGGCGGCGGGCCGCGCAGCCAGTCAGGCTGGTTGTACGTCGATGATATCGACTTCGAACGCCAGGGTCTTACCGGCCAGCGGATGGTTGAAGTCGATGGTGACGTGCTGCTCATCGAACTCCTTCACGACGCCCGGCAACTCGGTCTTGGCGGCGTCGTTGAAGATCACCAGCAGGCCCTCGGCCAGCTCCATGTCCTGGAACTGGTCGCGCGGCATGACCTGCACGTTGGCCGGGTTTGGCTGGCCGAAGCCGTTCTCGGGCTCGATGGTCAGGGTGCGCTTGTCGCCGGCCTTGAGACCGAACAGCGCCTGCTCGAAGCCCGGCAGCAGGTTGCCGTCACCGACCTTGAAGGTGGCCGGCTGCTTGTCGAAAGTGCTGTCGACGACGTTGCCGTCGTCCAGTTTCAGGGCGAAATGCAGGGTGACTTGGGAATCACCACCAATACGAACTTCAGCCATTGGCGGCCTCTCCAGAATGCTTGGATTTGAACATGTCCAACGCCAGCATGATGGCGCCGACGGTAATCGCGCTGTCGGCCAGGTTGAAGGCCGGGAAGCGCCACTGGTCCTGCCAGTGCACGAGGATGAAGTCCACCACGTGGCCCAGGACCATACGGTCGTACAGGTTGCCCAGCGCACCGCCCAGCACCAGGGCCAGGGCGATGGCCAGCCAGGTCTCGCCGCGCTTCAAGCGCTTGAGCCAGACCACCAGCACGACGCTGACCACGATAGCGATCAGGGCGAACAACCAGCGCTGCCAGCCCGAGCTGTCGGCCAGGAAGCTGAACGCAGCACCGGTGTTGTAGGCGAGGGTCCAGCTGAACAGGTCGGGGATGACCACGATCTGCTGGTACATGCTCAGCTCAGCCTGGAAGAAGGCCTTGGTGACCTGATCCAGGACGAACACGACCACGGTGATCCACAGCCAGGGCAGGCGGCCGAAACGATCGGCGTTAGGCATAGTGACGCACCTCGCCCGCGCCTTCGATGTTCTCGACGCAGCGACCACACAGTTCCGGGTGCGCAGCGTTGCTGCCGACATCGGCGCGGAAGTGCCAGCAACGTCCGCACTTGGCGTGGGACGACTTCACGACCTGCAGCTTCAGGCCCGGCAGCTCGCTCGCCACTGCGTCAGCCGGCGCGGCGGACAGCGGCGCAACGGTGGCGGCAGAGGTGATCAGCACGAAGCGCAGCTCGTTGCCCAGCTTCTCCAGCCGCTTGGCCAGGGAGTCTTCGGCATACAGGGTGATCTCGGCCTGCAGGTTGCCGCCGATGGTCTTGGCGCTGCGCAGGTTTTCCAGTTCCTTGTTCACGGCCGCCTTGGCTGCCATGACTTCGTCCCAGTAGGCGCGGTCCAGTTCGGCATCGGCCGGCAGCTCGGTCAGGCCGTCGTACCAGGTGGTCAGCATCACCGACTCGGCGCGCTCGCCCGGCATGAAGCTCCAGATCTCCTCGGCGGTGAACGCCATGATCGGAGCGATCCAGCGCACCAGGGCCTCGGCGATGTGGAACAGCGCGGTCTGGCAGGAACGGCGGGCGACGCTGTTTTCCTGGGTGGTGTACTGGCGGTCCTTGATGATGTCCAGGTAGAAGCCGCCCAGCTCCTGCACGCAGAAGTTGTGCACCTTGGAGTAGACGTTCCAGAAGCGGTAGTCGCGGTATGCCTCTTCCAGCTCGCGCTGCAGCTGCAGCGCGCGGTCGATGGCCCAGCGGTCCAGGGCCAGCAGCTGGTCGTTGGGCAGCAGGTCCTTGGCCGGGTCGAAGCCGGACAGGTTGGACAGCAGGAAGCGCGTGGTATTGCGGATACGACGGTAGGCGTCAGCGCTGCGTTGAAGTATCTGCTGGGAAACCGCGATCTCACCCGAGTAATCGGTGGAGGCGACCCACAGGCGCAGGATGTCGGCGCCCATGCTGTCGATCACGGTCTGCGGCACCACGGTGTTGCCCAGCGACTTGGACATCTTGCGGCCGGACTCGTCCACGGTGAAGCCGTGGGTCAGCAACTGGCGGTACGGCGCGTGGCCGTCGATGGCGCAGCCGGTCAGCAGCGAGGAATGGAACCAGCCGCGGTGCTGGTCGGAGCCTTCCAGGTAGAGGTCGGCAGCCGGACCGCTGGCATGGCCCAGTTCAGCATGGGAACCACGCAGCACGTGCCAGTGAGTGGTACCGGAGTCGAACCAGACGTCCAGGGTGTCGTTGATCTTGTCGTACTGAGCGGCTTCATCGCCCAGCAGTTCGGCGGCGTCGAGCTTGAACCAGGCCTCGATGCCTTCTTTCTCGACGCGCAGGGCGACTTCTTCCATCAGCTCGACGGTGCGCGGGTGCAGCTCACCGGTGGCCTTGTGCAGGAAGAACGGGATCGGTACGCCCCAGTTGCGCTGACGCGAGATGCACCAGTCCGGACGGCCGGCGATCATGCCGTGCAGGCGCGCCTGGCCCCAGGTGGGCACGAATTCGGTTTCGGTGATGGCTTCGAGCGCGCGCTCGCGCAGGGTCGCGCCGGTCTGCGGCTGCTTGTCCATGCCGACGAACCACTGCGCGGTGGCGCGGTAGATCAGCGGGGTCTTGTGGCGCCAGCAGTGCATGTAGCTGTGGTTGATGCTGGCGTGTTTGAGCAACGCGCCGACTTCATCGAGCTTGGCGACGATGGCCGGATTGGCCTTCCAGATGAACTGGCCGCCGAAGAACGGCAGGTCGGCCACGTAGACGCCATTGCTCTGCACGGGGCTGAGGATGTCGTCGTTGACCATGCCGTACTGCTTGCAGGTACGGAAGTCGTCCTCGCCATAGGCCGGGGCGGAGTGAACCACGCCGGTGCCGGCGCCCAGCTCGACGTACTCGGCCAGGTAGACCGGCGACAGGCGCTCGTAGAACGGGTGGCGGAAGCGGATCAGGTCCAGCGCTTCACCCGGTGCGGTGGCGATGACCTGGCCTTCCAGGCCGTAGCGTTGCAGGCAGGACTCGACCAGCTCCTCGGCCAGCACCAGCAGGCGCTCGCCGGTGTCGACCAGCGCGTAGGTGAATTCGGGGTGGACGTTCAGCGCCTGGTTGGCCGGAATGGTCCAGGGGGTGGTGGTCCAGATAACGATGGCAGCCGGTTTGGGCAGGCTGGCCAGGCCGAAGGCAGCGGCCAGTTTGCCTTCGTCTTCCACCGGGAAGGCGACGTCAATGGCGTCGGACTTCTTGTCGGCGTATTCAACCTCGGCTTCGGCCAGGGCCGAACCACAATCGAAACACCAGTTCACCGGCTTCAGGCCCTTGAACACGAAGCCCTGTTTGACCATCTCGGCGAGCGCGCGGATTTCACCGGCCTCGTTGGAGAAGTTCATGGTCTTGTAGGGATTGTCCCAGTCGCCCAGCACGCCCAGGCGGATGAAGTCGGCCTTCTGCCCTTCGATCTGCTCGGCGGCGTATTCGCGGCACAGTTCGCGGGTCTTGTCCGCCGGCAGGTTCTTGCCGTGGGTGGTCTCGACCTTGTGCTCGATCGGCAAGCCGTGGCAGTCCCAGCCCGGCACGTAGGGGGCGTCGTAGCCGGCCAGGGTCTTGGAACGGACGATGATGTCCTTGAGGATCTTGTTGACCGCGTGACCGATGTGAATGCTGCCGTTGGCGTAGGGCGGGCCATCGTGCAGGATGAATTTCGGGCGACCTTCGCCAATCTTCCGCAGCTTCTGGTACAGGCCAATGTCGTTCCAGAGCTTGAGAGTTTGCGGCTCGCGCTGCGGCAGGCCGGCTTTCATCGGGAAGTCGGTTTCGGGAAGGTTCAGAGTGGCTTTGTAATCGGTCATCTCAGGGCCTGTTCAGGATCTTCAATCAAGCGGTTGGCCCAGCCAGTAGGCCCGGGCGGCGGCGATGTCGGCGAGGATGGCCGCCTTCAGTGCCTCGAGCGAGGCAAAACGCTGCTCATCACGCAGCTTCTGGTGGAACGTAATATCCAGGTGCTGGCCGTACAGATCGCCGGCGAAATCCAGCAGATGTACTTCCAGGTGGGGCCGGCCGTCGCCATTCACCGACGGTCGGGTGCCGATGTTGGCCACCCCGTTCTGGCGCCGGCCAGCCACCATCGTGCTGACCAGATAAACGCCGTTGAGCGGCGCCTTGCGGCGCTTGAGCTGGATGTTCGCGGTGGGCGAGCCCAGGGTGCGACCCAGCTTCTGCCCGTGCAGCACGCGGCCACTCAGGCTGTAGGGACGACCCAGCAGGCGCTCGACCATGTGCAGGTCGCCGTCGGCCAGATCCTTGCGGATGCGCGAGCTGCTCACGCGCATGCCGTCGACTTCCACGGTGGTCGCGGCCTCGACGGTGAAGCCCTGCTCCGCGCTGGCGTTGACCAGGAAGGCGAAGTCGCCGGAACGGTCGCAGCCGAAGCGGAAATCGTCGCCCACTTCCAGATGGCGGACCCGCAGGCCCTCCACCAGCACCTGGCGAACGAACTCGGCGGCCGACAGCTCGCGCAGGCGGCGGTTGAAGGCCAGGCAGAGAACGAAGTCGACGCCGTACTGGCGCAGCAGTTCGAGCTTCTCGCGCAGGCGCGTCAGGCGCACCGGAGCGGCATCGGGAGCGAAGTACTCGCGCGGCTGCGGCTCGAAGATCACCACGCAGCTGGGCACGCCCAGCTCCAGCGAACGCTCGCGCAGACGCCCCAGGATCGCCTGGTGGCCAAAATGGACGCCGTCGAAGTTACCGATGGTGGCGACACAGCCCCCGGACAGGGGCCGCAGGTTGTGGAGGCCTCGAAGCAGCTGCATAGCGCGCGTATTGCTCAGAAAGTGGTCGATTATACCTGCACCCGTTGCCATGCGACAGGCAAAATGCCGTCGCCGCAAACCGATGCAATGCTTTGCCCGGCGAAGGTTACAGCACCGCGCGGCGGGAAAAGTCCCGCAAGCGGAAGCCGAGGATCGCCAGCATACCGAAATAGGCGACCACACCGGCCACCACCAGCGCGCCCAGGCGCACCAGGCGAATCGGCATGCCGCCCTGATCCCAGGCCGGCATGAAGTGCATCATGCCGATCAGCACCGCGCACATCACCAGTACAGATACGACTAATTTGGCGATGAACTTGCCCCAGCCCGCCTGCGGCTCGAACAGTTGCTGCTTGCGCAACTGCCAGAACAGCAATCCGGCATTCAGGCAGGCCGCCAGGCTGATCGCCAGCGCCAACCCCGCGTGTTTGAGGGGGCCGATGAACACCAGGTTCATCAGTTGGGTGGAAACCAGGGTGAACAGCGCGATCTTCACCGGCGTCTTGATGTTCTGCCGCGCATAGAAGCCCGGCGCCAGCACCTTTACTAGGATGATGCCGAGCAGGCCGACCGCATAGGCGATCAGTGCGCGCTGGGTCATCAGGGCGTCATGGGCACTGAACTTGCCGTACTGGAACAGCGCGACGGTCAGCGGCTCGGCGATGACCGCCAGCGCCAGGGAGCACGGCAGCACCAGCAGGAAACACAGGCGCAGGCCCCAGTCCATCAGACGCGAATATTCGTGGCGATCGTCGCTGGCGTAGGTCTTGGCCAGCGAAGGCAGCAGGATGGTGCCCAGCGCCACGCCGAGCACGCCGGACGGCAGCTCCATCAGGCGGTCCGCGTAGTACATCCAGGACACGGAGCCGGCGACCAGGAAGGAGGCGAAGATGGTGTTGATGATCAGCGAAATCTGGCTGACCGAGACGCCGAGGATTGCCGGCCCCATCTGCTTGAGTACGCGCCAGACGCCGGAATCGCGCAGATTGATGCGCGGCAGCACGAGCATGCCGATCTTCTTCAGGTGCGGCAGCTGGTACAGCAGCTGCGCCAGGCCGCCGGCCAGCACCGCCCAGCCCAGCGCCATGATCGGCGGGTCGAAGTACGGCGTCAGGAACAGCGCGAAGAGCGATCATGCTGACGTTCAGCAGGGTCGGCACGAAGGCCGGCACCGAGAAGCGGTTCCAGGTATTGAGGATGGCGCCGCCAGCGAAGCCAGGGAAATCAGCAGGATATACGGGAAGGTCACCCGCAGCAGGGAGCTGGTGAGCTCGAACTTCTCCGGCGAATCGACGAAGCCGGGCGCCGTCACCCAGATCACCCAGGGCGCGGCAAGCATACCCAGCGCGGTGACCAGCGCCAGGATCAGCGTCAGCAGGCCGGACACATAGGCAATGAAGGTACGGGTCGCCTCCTCGCCCTGCTGAGTCTTGTACTCGGCCAGGATCGGCACGAAAGCCTGGGAGAACGCTCCCTCGGCGAAGATGCGGCGCAGCAGGTTGGGCAGCTTGAAGGCGACGAAGAAGGCATCGGTGGCCATGCCGGCGCCGAACATGCGGGCGACGATCGTGTCGCGCACGAAGCCGAGCACCCGCGAGATCATGGTCATCGAGCTGACCGCGGCCAGCGACTTGAGTAGGTTCATAGCGTCCAGAACTGGTAGAATGGCTGCCCCTGCAGGGTGCAGCCCTGGCCTGGAGCGATTGCTCGAGCGCCAGGCGAAGCGCAGCAGTGTAGGGCCGCGGGGCGAATAAATCACCCCATCCGCCGGACAGCGTGCGCCCGTCGCACCACTCGTCGGAGGCCGCGCATACCCTTGACAAGGCCCTGATGCAACGGCATTATTCGCGGCCTTAATTTATTCGCAACATCCCAAGTTTTTTTCGAGGAGCTCGACGGTGGCCAACACACCTTCCGCCAAAAAACGCGCCAAACAGGCTGAGAAGCGTCGCAGCCACAACGCCAGCCTGCGTTCCATGGTTCGTACCTACATCAAGAACGTAGTCAAAGCAGTCGACGCCAAGGACCTGCCGAAGGCCCAGGCCGCTCTAGTTGCTGCCGTACCGGTCATCGACCGCATGGCCGACAAAGGCATCATCCACAAGAACAAGGCCGCTCGTCACAAGAGCCGCCTGAACGCACACGTGAAGGCCCTGGCCACCGCGTAAGCGTTCCGTTCTTGAAAAAACCGGCCCCAGGGCCGGTTTTTTATTGCCTGCGATTTGTTCAGCGACAGCTGCAGGCCGGATAACGCACCAGCGTTATCCGCCAATACCGCCGGATGACCTGCTCCAGGTTATTCGCCCTACACAAAGCACACCCCTTATCCATAGGCGCACCTTTCTGCGGACAAAAAGAAAGGGCGGTCAATCCGCCCTTCTCTGTCTCACTTTTCAGGCCACGGCATGATCGGAATCGCCGTCACCGCATTCTGCGGACTGCCCTCGATCACCCGATCGCTGTAGACCAGATAGACCAGCGCATTGCGCTTCTTGTCGAAGAAGCGCACCACCTGCATGGTCTTGAACACCAGCGAAGTACGCTGCTGGAACACCACTTCGCCATCCTTGAGCTCACCTGCGAAGCGGATCGGCCCAACCTGGCGACAGGAGATCGACGCCTCGGCGCGATCCTCCGCCAGACCCAGCCCGCCCTTCACGCCACCAGTCTTGGCGCGCGACAGGTAACAGCTGACGCCCTGCACCTTCGGGTCATCGAAAGCCTCGACGACGATCTTGTCGTTCGGCCCGACCCACTTGAAGACGGTGGACACCTCGCCAACCACATCAGCTCGCGCCAAAGCCGGCAGCAGCAGCAGTGCAGCGATCAATCCATTGCGCATGCCAACGCTCCTCAGACCAGAACCAGATTATCGCGGTGCACCAACTCCGGACCATCGACATAGCCCAGCAGGCTTTCGATGGCATCGGTCGGCTGACCTATGATCTTCTGCGCCTCGAGCGCACTGTAGTTGGCCAGCCCACGGGCAATTTCGCGCCCCTGCTGATCCACGCAAACGATCATCTCACCGCGCCGGAAACTGCCTTGCACGGCCTTCACACCGACCGGCAGCAGACTCTTGTGATCCTGGGCGACCGCCTTGACTGCACCGTCGTCCAGCACCAGCGTGCCGCGCATCTGCAAATGCCCAGCCAGCCACTGCTTGCGCGCCGCCTTGCGGCTCTGCTCGGGAGTCAGCAGCGTGCCGAGACGCTCCCCCACCACGCAGGCGATCCAGAACGCGCTCGATACGACCACCAACGATGACAGTATGCGCACCGGAGCGCGCAGCGAGACGGGCTGCGCGCAGCTTGGTCTGCATGCCGCCACGACCCAACGCACCACCGGTGCCGCCCGCCACCGCATCCAGGGCAGGATCATCAGCGCGAGCCTCGAAGATCAGCTCAGCATCGGGGTTGTTGCGCGGATCGGCATCGAACATACCGTCGCGGTCAGTGAGGATCACCAGGAGGTCAGCCTCGACCAGATTGGCCACCAGCGCCGCAAGCGTATCGTTGTCGCCGAAGCGGATCTCGTCGGTGACAACGGTATCGTTCTCGTTGATCACCGGAATCACGCCAAGATCGACCAGCGTGCGCAGGGTATTGCGCCCATTCAGGTAGCGCTTGCGATCGGACAGGTCGTCATGGGTCAGCAGCACCTGCGCGGTCTGCAGGCCATGCACACCGAAACTGGACTCCCAGGCCTGCACCAGACCCATCTGCCCCACTGCGGCGGCCGCCTGCAGCTCGTGCATGTCACTAGGCCGGGAAGCCCAACCCAGACGACTCATGCCCGCCGCGACAGCGCCCGAGGACACCAGCACCAGCTCGACGCCCGCACCATGCAGCGCGACCATCTGCTCGACCCACACCGCCATGGCGTCGCGATCCAGACCACGACCATCGGCGGTCAGCAACGCACTGCCAATCTTGACTACCCAGCGCTTGGCGCCAGTGACCTTCTCACGCATACCCTCAACCTTAGAAGTCAGGCTTCACACGTTTCATCCAGACCGGCGGGCGCCGCCCCGATCAAGGCACGTAGAAGATTTCCGGCCCATCGCCGTCGTCTTCGTCATCCTCGAAATCATCGTCATCCACATCGTCGACATTCTTCAGGCCGGAGCGACGCAGTGCTCGGGCGTCATCCAGGGCCTGCAGACGGGCACGGGCCTCGTCTTCGATGCGCTGATCCAGGGCCGCCAGGGCTTCGCCATAGGCCGGCTCTTCCTCGATGCGCAGGGTGCGCTCATCGAGGTACTTCATGATGTCCTGGCTCAGTTTCTCGGTGCCTTCGCGCTCCAGCGCAGAGATCACATAGACCGGACCTTCCCAACCAAGGCGCTCGACCACGGCCTGTTTGCGGCGCTCCTGCTCCTCGGGCTCAAGGATCTGGTCCATCTTGTTCAGCACCAGCCAGCGGTCACGCTCAGTCAACGCCGGGCTGAATTTTTCCAGCTCATGGACGATGGTTTCCGCAGCATCGGCCGGGTCGCTTTCGTCCAGCGGTGCCATGTCGACGATGTGCAGCAGCAGGCGCGTACGCGCCAGGTGCTTGAGGAAGCGGATACCCAGGCCGGCGCCTTCGGCGGCACCTTCGATCAGACCGGGGATGTCGGCAACCACGAAGCTCTTGAAGCGCCCCACGCTGACCACACCCAGGTTCGGCACCAGGGTGGTAAAGGGATAGTCGGCAACCTTCGGCTTGGCGGCGGACACCGCGCGAATGAAGGTGCTCTTGCCGGCGTTCGGCAGGCCGAGCAGACCGACGTCCGCCAGAACCTTCAGCTCCAGCTTGAGGTCACGCGCATCGCCGGGCTTGCCCGGAGTGGTCTGGCGCGGCGCACGGTTGGTACTGGACTTGAAGCGGGTATTACCCAGACCGTGCCAGCCACCCTGGGCCACCATGATGCGCTGGCCGGCAGTGGTCAGGTCACCGATGATTTCCTGGGTATTGGCATCAATGATGGTGGTACCGACCGGCACGGGCAGGACGAGATCGTCACCCTTGGCGCCGGTGCAGTCCTTGCTGCCGCCGTTCTCGCCACGCTGGGCGTCGAAACGACGGGTGTAGCGGTAGTCCACCAGGGTATTCAGGTTCTCGTCGGCCTCGAGGTACACCGAGCCGCCGTCGCCACCGTCACCGCCGTTGGGACCGCCTTTCTCGATGAACTTCTCGCGGCGGAAGCTCATGAGGCCGTTGCCGCCGTCACCGGCTTTCACGTGGATGGATACTTCGTCGACGAATTTCATTGCGAACGCCTCCCGCAGAGCCTGCGGGTTGAAAATAAGAAAAGGAGCATAGGATACAGCCAAGTCCGCGCAAACGCCCGAACCGACAGCACCTCGCCTGGAAACGCCAGAAACAAAAAAGCCCCGTCGCGAGACAGGGCTTTTTCAGTGAGAGCTCGCTTAGGCAGCGACGACGCTTACATAGCGACGGCCAAAGGCGCCTTTCACTTCGAACTTGATCACGCCGTCGACTTTAGCGAACAGGGTGTGATCCTTGCCCATGCCAACGCCGTAGCCAGCGTGGAACTGGGTACCGCGCTGACGCACGATGATGTTGCCTGCTTTGACAGCCTGGCTACCGAACAGCTTCACGCCAAGGCGTTTGCTTTCTGAGTCGCGGCCGTTGCGGGTACTACCGCCAGCTTTTTTGTGTGCCATGAGTCAATTCTCCTGAAGAGGAATTAGGCCTGGATGCCGGTGATCTTGATTTCAGTGAACCACTGGCGGTGGCCCTGACGCTTCATGTGGTGCTTGCGGCGGCGGAACTTGATGATGCGCACTTTGTCGTGACGACCGTGGGAAACCACTTCTGCAGTCACTTTCGCGCCTTCTACCACCGGCAGGCCGATCTTGACGTCATCGCCATTGGCGACCAGCAGGATGCGATCCAGGTTGATCGCTTCGCCGGTGGCGACGTCGAGTTTCTCGACCTTGAGGAATTCGCCTTCGGTGACTTTGTATTGCTTGCCACCAGTAACAATTACTGCGTACATCTGGATGTCTCCGTTAGACCTGCTCACCCGACGCTTTATAGAAAGAGGAATCGGTCGGCATGGCTGCATGGGGCCGGAAAGGACGCCCGTGCAATTGCGTAAGGCAGGATATGCCAGGGAAGTTCGGGGCCGCGATTGTACGCAAAGCCCCAGCGCGGATCAAGCCCCATGGGGCCTCGCCTTGACAGGCCTTCCCCGCGCCACCTAGCATGCCGCGCAATCTACGAGGAGCGCTGTCTTTAATGCAACCCCAGGCTTTCTATCGCGTGGTGGCGGACGACTTCACCGCCGTCGACGGCATCATCCGTCGCCAACTCACTTCCCGCGTTCCCCTGGTGGAAAAGATCGGCGACTACATCATCTCCGCCGGCGGCAAGCGTCTTCGCCCGCTGCTGGTACTCCTCTCCGGCAAGGCCCTGGGCTATTCGGGCGATGACCTGAAACTGCTGGCCGCCACCATCGAATTCCTGCACACCTCCACCCTGCTGCACGACGACGTGGTCGACGCCTCCGGTCTGCGCCGCGGCCGCGCCACGGCCAATGCCCAGTGGGGCAATGCACCGAGCGTGCTGGTGGGCGACTTCCTTTATGCGCGTTCCTTCGAAATGATGGTCGAGCTGGGCTCCATGCCGGTCATGCGCATCATTTCCCAGGCCACCCGCGTGATCGCCGAAGGCGAAGTGCTGCAGCTGTCCAAGGTCCGCGACGCCAGCACCACCGAAGAAACCTACATGGAAGTCATCCGCGGCAAGACCGCGATGCTCTTCGAAGCCTCGACCCACAGCGCCGCCGCGCTGGCCGAAGCGCCGGCCGAGCAGGCCGAGGCGCTGCGCCTGTTCGGTGACGCCCTGGGCATCGCCTTCCAGCTGGTGGACGACCTCCTCGACTACCGCGGCGACGCCGCCAGCCTGGGCAAGAACGTCGGCGACGACCTCGCCGAAGGCAAGCCCACTCTGCCGCTGATCGCCACCATGCGCGACGGCACCCCGGAACAGGCTGCGCTGGTGCGCAAGGCCATCCAGCAGGGCGGCAGCCAGGATCTGGAAGGTATCCGCGCCGCCGTGGAAGCCGCTGGCGCGCTGGACTACACCGCCAACCTGGCCCGTGACTATGCTGCCCGCGCCATCGAGCACCTCAAGGCGCTGCCGGACAACGAATACCGCGCCGCGCTGATCGAGCTGGCCGAGTTCTCGGTCGCCCGCACGCACTGATCCGCCGTTGCAAAAAAGCCCGCCCCGGTTCGCCGCGGCGGGCTTTTTGTTGTCCGTCCGTTGATCAGGAGCAGCAGATCGTCGCGAGCTCAACTTTTTTTCAAATTGAGGCTTGCTATTAAGATAATAAGAATTATTCTCATTAAACGGTCTGCACGGAGGAACACGCCATGACCTACATGATCGACGCCTGGCTGGATCGCCCGCACCCTTACCTGCGCATCCTGCATCGGGATACCGGGGAAGTCTGCGCAGTGCTGGAGGAAGAGGCCCTGGACGAGCTGCGCGAACAGGGCGGCCTGGAGCTGTCCGAGCTCAGTACCAGCGAGCCTCTGGTGCTCAAGGAGCTGGTGCGCAACCTGTTCCTGTTCTGTTACGCCCGCGCGCTGCGCTAGACGTTGTTTGCGATGGCGCAGGAAGCGCCATCGGTGCGGTCGCCGCCCGGGAGGCGGCTGCACTCGGGGTCCGGAGGGACCCCGCGCAAGCCACGGCGGTCAGGGAGGACCGCCGCGGACTGCACCTCTGCCAGCTCTGACTCAGAGCCTTAGAGGATTTCCAGCAGCTCGACGTCGAACACCAGCACGCTGTGCGGCGGGATGCTGCCGACGGCCTGGCCGCCATAGGCCAGCTCGCTCGGTACGTGCAGGCGCCATTTGCTGCCGGCGTTCATCAGCTGCAGGGCCTCGACCCAGCCGGCGATCACACCGCCCACCGGGAATTCGGCCGGCTGGCCGCGCTCGTAGGAACTGTCGAAGACAGTGCCGTCGACCAGGGTGCCGTGGTAGTGGGTACGCACGGTGTCTTCGCGGGACGGCTTGGCACCTTCGCCAGTAACCAGTACTTCGTACTGCAGGCCGGACGGCAGGACAGTCACGCCTTCGCGCTTGGCGTTTTCCACCAGGTACTCGCGGCCAACGGCGGCGGCAGCTTCGGCTTTCGCCTGGGCTTCGGCCTGCATGCGCTCGCGGATCACCTGGAAGCTGGCGGACAGGGCTTCGCCCGGAACGCGGCTTTCAGCGCCAGCGTAAGCATCGGACAGGCCGGCCACGATAGCGTCGAGGGTCATGCCCGGAACCGGGTTCTCGCGCAGCTGGTCGCCCAGCTGACGGCCAATGCCGTAGCTGACGCGGGCTTCGTCGGTGGAAAGGTTGAGTTCGCTCATGGCGGCGCTCCGCAGGGGGTTCAAAAAAGGGCCGCCAGCCTAGCACAGATGCAGCACCTCCCCCACCGCGCGAGCCTCGCGCAGCGCGCTGCGCAACAGACTCAGTGCAACGGGATGGTCACGCCGGCGCCGATATCGCGCTCGTCGTCCATGCCGCACATCTCGTCATGCACCACCGCGTGCACCAGATGGAACGGGACATTGGGCAGCGCCTTGAGAACTTCCCGCGCGTGGGCGACCGAGCGCACGCTGATGACGTGTCCGGCTTCGTCCTGCACCGGATAGAAGCGCGCGCCCATGCGCGCCTCCAGCACGTAGATATCGCCTTCCAGCGACACCAGGTTGATCTCGTCGATGTCGCCGGCAACGGAGCGACTGGTCAGTTCCTGCAGATTCATGTGCTGCACCTCCTGCGGATTGATCCACGCGGAAAGTCTTGACCAGCAGGCGCTCACCGCAAGCCGAAAACGCAACCGCCCGTCCGTTTCGCAACGGGCGGGCGGCCAGAATGGAGCAGTAGAGCGTTAGTGGTCGTGGCGCGTAGCCTTGTCCAGATAGCCCATGGCGAAGGCCGAGAGGACGAAAGTGAGGTGCATGATCACGTACCACATCAGCTTGTTGTCTTCGATGTTCTTGGCGTCCATGAAGATGCGCAGCAGGTGGATCGAGGAGATCGCCACGATGGAGGCGGCCACCTTGTTCTTCAGCGAACTGGCGTCCATCTTGCCCAGCCAGCTGAGTTTTTCCTTACCCTCGTCGATGTCCAGCTGCGACACGAAGTTCTCGTAGCCGGAGAACATCACCATCACCAGCAGGCCACCGACCAGCGCCATGTCGATCAGTGACAGCAGCACCAGGATCAGGTCCGCCTCGGCAATGCTGAAGATGCTGGGGAGGATGTGGAAGATTTCCTGGAAGAATTTGATGGTCAGCGCCAGCAGGGCCAGCGACAGACCGATGTAGATTGGCGCCAGCAGCCAGCGCGCGGCGTACAGGGAGTTTTCGACGAAGCGTTCCATGGTTCTCGCGAGAATGGTCGTTGGGAAAGGGGCGGCCGCAGTATAGCGGATGACTTTTGCGAGTTATCCCGGCTTTCTATAGATAAATATGTCTGTGGATAAATAGCTGCGGCGGCCACGGCCTGAAACCGTAGCGACCAGGCGTCCCGCGGCCTTCAGCGGATCGTGCAGGGACTGCGCAGTCCGTCTCTCAGCCTTGAAGGCCTCAACCTTCGGGGCGGAACTGGAAGTTGCCGACATGGCGCGAGCGTTCGCCGTTCAGGCGCCGCAGTTCGCCCTGCAGGTGCAACTGCCAGATGGGGGGATCGTCTGCCACGATGTAGCCTTGCTGGGCCAGGCAGTCGGAGATCGCCTCGAGCACACCTTCGGCCACGAAAGGCCCGCAGAACGGGCCCTGCGCCTTGATGGCGGTGGGCTGCGCACCGGACATGCCGGCGGCACACAACAAGGTCCAGAGTCCATTCTCTCCGGCCAGCGGCCTGATCTCGCACTCGATGCGCGTGGTCAGCCCCAGACAGGGGCGGATAAGGCAGAGGTTACGCGGCATGGCGGCACCCTCGCGGTTGTCCTGAGTTCGAGACTACACCCAGGTTCCGACACGCGAAAGTGCGGATTTATCCGGCTATCTTGCAGACAACGACGTGAAAATGGCGCCGGCGGAATGCTCCGACCGGCACCTTGCGCCAGACCGTGTTCAGTCGGCGTCTTTCTTCTTGCGGGCACGCTCCTTTTTCACCGGAGCCTGGTCGACAAGGGCTTCATCTACAGGAGCCTTTTCCGCCGGTGCCTTCACTTTCGGCTTGCTGGCGGGCTTGGCGGCGGGCTCCTTGGCCGGTTTTTCCTTCTCTTCCTCGTCCATGCCCAGCTCGGAGATTTCCTTCAGGCGCTCGACGACGCGGGCGTTGACGCTGCCCTTGGGGAAGTGGCCCTTGGCATCCGGCGCGCCGGCCGGCTCGCCGACCAGCAGGCTCAGCGCCTCGTCGGCCTGGCGCACGGCGTAGATGTGGAACTGGCCGTTACGCACAGCCTGCAGCACGCGCTCGTCGAGCATCAGGGTGGCAACGTTGGCGCGCGGGATGATCACGCCTTGCTCGCCAGTCAGGCCACGCGCCTCGCAGAGACGGAAGAAGCCTTCGATCTTCTCGTTGACCCCGCCGACCGCCTGCACTTCACCGAACTGGTTGATCGAGCCGGTGATGGCGAAGCACTGCCGCAGCGGCGTGCGCGACAGGGCGGAGATCAGCGTGCAGACCTCGCCCAGCGACGCGCTGTCACCGTCCACGTAGCCATAGGACTGTTCCAGGGCGATGCTCGCAGAAATCTCCAGGGGGAATTCCTGGGCGTAGCGGCTGCCGAGGTAGCCGGTGAGGATCATCACGCCCTTGGAGTGGATCGGCTGGCCGAGGTTGACCTCGCGCTCGATGTCGACGATGCCGCTGCCGCCGGGGTAGACGGTGGCGGAGATGCGCGCCGGCATGCCGAAGGCGGAGTCACCCACTTCCAGCACGGTCAGACCGTTGCACTTGCCCACCGCAGCGCCTTCGCTGTCGATCAGGATGATGCCGGCGAGGATGTCGTCGAGAATCCGCGCCGACACGCGACCCGTACGGGTCTCCTTGGCCTTCAGGGCGCGTTCGATGTGGCCCAGATCGGTCACTTCCTGGCCGGCCAGCTGGCGGATGAAGTCCGCTTCGCTGACCAGTTGGAACAGGTCGCCGATGCGCGCCGAGAGACGCCCCTGGTGCTCGGCCAGGCGGGCGCTGTAGGTCGCCAGGCGCGCCACGGCTTCGCGGGTGAGCGGCGCCAGGCCCTCTTCCGAGGTGCGGGTCTTGAGCAGCTGGGCGAACTGTTCGAGGCTGTCCTCGGCCAGCGGGATGTCTTCGTCGAAGTCCACCAGCACGCGGAACATCTCCTGGAAGTCCGGATCCAGGTCCTGCAGCGTGTAGTAGATCTGCCGCGAGCCGATGATGATCACCTTGATGTTCAGCGGGATCACCTGGGGCGTCAGGCTCATGGCGGTCAGGCGGCCCAGCTCGGCCAGTGGCGATTCCATCTTCAGCTGGCGCGACTGCAGCGCGCGCTTGAGGGCGTCCCAGACGAACGGCTCGCTCAGCAGCTTCTCCGCCTCCAGCACCAGGAAGCCACCGTTGGCGCGGTGCAACGCACCGGGACGCAGCTGGCGGTAGCTGGTGTAGAGCGCGCCCTGGTCGGAGGCGTACTCGATGCGGCCGAACAGGTTGTCGTAGGTCGGGTGCGACTCGAACACCACCGGCGCGCCGCTGGTGGCGTGGTGGCCGATCGCCTGGTTCGGCGCGTACTGCTCCTCCAGGCTCTGCTTGCGCTGCGGGTCGGTGCGCTCAGCGTCCACCAGTTGATCGACTACGGTCTTCAGCAGGTTCAGTTGCATGGCCTGCAGGTAGGCGCTGACCCCGGAGTTGTTGTTGTACTTCTCCACCAGTGGCGCCAGCAGCGGCTGCAGCGCCAGGGTGATGGTTTCCTCGTTGAGCTGGCGCAGCTGGTTGCTCGACTCGCGCTTCCACTGCGGCAGGCTGGAAAGCTCTTCGTTGAGGTGCTCCTCCAGGTCGGCGATGTCGGCGTGGAAGCGCTCGCGCTCCTCTTCCGGCAGCTGGGCGAACTCGGCCTCATCCAGGGCCTTGCCGTCCTTCATCGGGGTGAAGGCGATGTTGGCGCTGTCGCGGTACAGAGCGACTTCCTTCTCCAGCGCCAGGCGCTCGACGGTATCCAGAGCCTTGTCGTAGCGCTGGTTGAAGGCACGGTCGATGGCGCTCTTCTTCTGCTGGTACGCCGGGTTCTCGAACACCGAGGGGAAGGTGGACAGCAGGTTGTCGATCAGGTGATCGATGTCGGTGCCGAACTCGGCGGCGCTGCCCGGCGGCAGCTCGATCACGCGGGGCTCGCGCGAATCATCGAAGTTGTTGACGTAGACCCAGTCGGCCGGCGTCGGCAGTCGCTTGCCCTCGGCCTTCAGATAGCGTTGCACGAAGGAGAAGCGGCCGGTACCCGGCTCGCCCATGACGAAAACGTTGTAACCCGGGCGCGGCATCGCCACGCCGAACTGCAGCGCCTCGACCGCGCGCTCCTGTCCGAGCACGCCCAGGAAAGGCTCCAGTTCTTCGGTGGTCTTGAAGGGAAACTGTTCGGGGGTGAAGGGGCGGGTCAGTTCATCGGGCGCCAGGCGCAGGCCGGCAGCAACGGAATCGGGCATTGGAGGTCCTTGCTTCGAGCGGCGCGAGGCCGCGGAGATTCGTCCGCATTCTCGCGCCGCCCGCGCGCCACTGGCAAGGCAGTATTGGTGACAGTTTCAGTCCACCGCATCGGCGCAGCGCAGGCAGTGCTCGGCGGCCGGCAGCGCGTGCAGGCGACGCTCTTCGATGGCCTCGCCGCAGCGCGCGCACTCGCCGTACGTGCCGTCAGCCAGACGCAGGCGCGCCAGGCCCACCAGGCGCATGCCCGCCTCTGCTTCGGCCAGCAACGCGCGCAACACATCGTCGTTCTGCCGCTGCTGGGCCTGCTCGGCGAAGTCCGGCGAATGACTGCGACCCAGATCGCGGCGGATGGCCTCGGCGCGTTTGGAGTATTCGGCGGCCAACTGGTCCAGCGCTGGCCGTGGATCGAAATCGACCATGACGACTTCCTCAAAAGGGGAACTGATTCAAGTGTGGTCGGTTCCAAGACTTCCGCCGCTGATGCCGATCAACTGCCGGTCATGTGAGCCCCTCCAGCTGGGCTCGGCCATACTGTCTGCGGCAGCGGTTGCCTTGACACCCGCAAGGCATTGGAGAAAAGCTCTGGCAGGCGCTGTTAGGCTGTCAGCGACTGTTCAACGTTTCCCGACCTCAAAAAGAGAGAAAAACGATGAAAAGGATTCTGCTCGGTACCCTCCTCGCCACCGCCTCCCTGAGCGCACTCGCCGATGCCCCCGGCAGCGACGGCTGCGGCTGGGGCAACATGCTGTTCAAGGGCCAGCGCGGTACCGCCACGCACGTCCTGGCCGCTACCACCAACGGCACCAGCGGCAACAACACCTTCGGCATGACCACCGGCACCAACGGTTGCCATACCAATGGCGCGCTGACCTACGGCGGCAAGCCGATGATCGTGCTCAGCAGCATCATGGACGAGCTGTCCGAAGACATGGCCAAGGGTGACGGCGAAGCGCTGACCACCTACGCCGTGGTGCTGGGCGTGAAGCCCGAGGACCGCGCGCATTTCGCCCAGGTCACCCACGAGCACTTCGCACAGATCTTCAACAAGTCCGACGTCACCGCCCAGGACGTCTACACCAACACCCAGGCCGTCCTGAAGCAGGACAGCACCCTGGCCAAATACGCCGAACAGGCCTGATGGCCTATGCGAGCCCGCTGCCTCCCGGCGGGCTCACCCTTCCCTCCCAGTAGTCCACTCGATGCCCAAACGCCTGTTGCCCTGGATGGCGCTGTGCGCCTGCACCCCACTGCTGGCTTCGCCCGCGATCGACCCACAACGCTTGCAGTCGCTGGCTGACGAGCCCTACTGGCTGGCCCTGGGTCACTATGAACACGCCAAGCTCGGTGGCTGGCGCAGCTTCGTCGACGACCCGAAGTTCTTCCTCGCCAAGGATGGAGACCGCCATCCGGAATCCGAACTGGCCGCCACCGTCAAGGCCCTCTACGCCCCGGCCAGCCTCGGTGACAAGCACGCCCAGTGCGTCTACCCGGCGCGCACCCGCTGGCTGCGCCAGCAGTTGCAGCTCGCTGACCTGCCGACGGTGGAGTGCAAGGAATTCACCACCTGGTACCAGGACATCAACCCGCACAGTGCCGTGCTGGTGTTCCCGGCCGCCTACCTGAACAGCCCGTCCTCGATGTTCGGCCACACCCTGCTGCGCATCGACCAGGCCGACGTCGACTCCGACAACACCGCCCTGCTCAGCTACGCGCTCAACTTCGGCGCCTACATCGAGGGCATGGACAACAGCATCCTCTATGCCTGGAAGGGCCTGATGGGCGGCTACCCCGGCCTGTTCGCCCTGGTGCCCTACCGCGAGAAGCTCTCCGAATACAGCCGCCTGGAGAACCGCGACCTCTGGGAATACCGCCTGAACCTGACGCCGGAAGAAACCGCGCGCATGGTCGAGCACGTCTGGGAGCTGAAGCAGATCCGCTTCAAGTACTACTTCTTCGACGAGAACTGCTCCTTCCGCCTGCTGGAGCTGCTGGAGATCGCCCGCCCCGGCACCGAGCTCACCGACCACTTCCCACTCACCGCCATCCCCACCGACACGGTGCGCGCGGTGAAGGACGCCGGGCTGATCGACCGGGTGGACTATCGCCCTTCCCGCGAGCGCGAACTACTCGCCCGCGGCGAACCCTTGAGCCACGACGAGAAAGTGCTGGCCCGCCACATCGCCGACGACGACAGCCAGTTGCAGAGCCCCGAGTTCACCGCCCTGCCCCCTGACCGCCAGGCGCTGGTGCAGGACACCGCCTTCCGCCTGGTGCGCTACCGCGCCACCGGCCAGGAGCGCGACCAGTCCACTGCCTCGCGCAGCTACAACCTGCTCAAGGCGATCAACCGCAACCCGCCGCCGGCACTGGACGTGGAGCGCCCCGGTCAGCCGGAGAACGGCCACGAGTCACGCACCTGGCAACTGGGCGCCGGCAGCCGCGATGGCGAAGCCTTCGCCCAGTACGGCCTGCGCATGGCCTACCACGACCTCGACGACAACGCCTATGGCTTTCCCCTCGGCGCACAGATCGAGATCGGCCAGCTCAAGCTGCGTCAGTACGAGGGCAATCGCTGGCAACTGCAGCAGCTGGACCTGGTCACCATCCGCTCCATGACGCCGCGCAACGAACTGCTGAAACCGCTTTCCTGGCAGGTCGCCGGCGGCTGGGAACGGGTGATCGGCAAGCACAGTGACAACGACCACGACACCCTGGTCGGCCACCTCAATGGCGGCGCCGGCGGCAGCTGGAAGCTCACTGACGACTTGCAGGCCTACGCGCTGGGCACTGCGCGCCTGGAGAACAACCAGGACTTCGCCGCCACCCTCGCCCCAGCCATGGGCTTCGACACAGGCGTGCTGTGGAGCAACCCGCTGGGCAACCTCAGCCTCGAAGGCAAGGGCGACTATTTCCACAACGGCGAGGTACGCCGCACCCTGAGCTTCGGCCAGCAGGTGGAACTGGGCCGCAACCTCGGCCTGCGTCTGTCAGCCCAGCGTGAGTTCAGCCATGAAGCCAGCCCGCGCAGCGAAGTCATGCTGGAACTGCGCTGGTACCACTACTGATCGGAGAAGGCGCGCTGCGGCCGATGCCGTGGCGCGCCCTTGCCGGCATCACTCGAGATAGGCCGCCACTTCTTCCTGGCTGAGGAAGCGGACCAGCTCCACCGACGGCTGATGCGCGTCATGCAGCCGATCTGCGAAGCCCGACCAGGAGCGCGACACGCCCTCTTTGGTATCCAGCGCAATCAGCACGCAGTGACCGTGCTTGCGGCTGTTGCTGCGCAGCGGCGCCTCCCCCCACGCCCAGGCCAGGCTGTTGACCAACTCGCCCTTCTCGAAGGCGAACGCCTGCAGCCACAGGTACTGCGCGTTGTCTTCCCTAGGCACTTCGGCCGGTGCAACCTGCGCCGCCACCGGCAACCCGAGCCGCTCGCCATGGGCGGCCAGCAGCGGTTGCAGGAGAGAGAACGCGTGGAAATTGCAGTTGATGCCCTGCGCACTGACCACAAGACCACTGCGGGTCGCGGGCAGAACCACCACCAGTTCGTCTTCGTAGGTCAGCGCCGCCGCATGATCGAGGAAATGCAGATTCTCGAAAGGCAGCGTGGTGTTGGATTTCACCATCGCGTCGATATCGCGCCGGAGCTCGCCACTGGCCAGGAAGTCGCGGTGATTGTCCCGCGAGCGCATCAGCATGGTCATCAGCGGCAACACCAGCAGATCGACCGCCGGGTGTGCGCAATCGATGAGCAGCGACTGCGACGGCGTCAGACTATCGAGCCGCGCGCGGGTCTGCCGGGCGGCGACCTGCGCCTCCTCGTCGTCCTCGACCTCTTCGTCGGCACAGTACGGGCGCAGTACTGCCAGCGCACGCCCCAACGCATCCAGCACTGCGGCGAAGGCAATACGCGGACTGGCGCCGCCTTCCACCCAACTACCGCAGAACAGCGCCAGCAACGATGCGCGATTAAGGTTGAGCTCGGGAAACAGCGCCGCGCAGTGGGCAAGCATCTCGTCCGCGCGGGGAGTTCCCAGTGTGTCGCGGTACAACTCGCGGACATCGGAACGACGGACGAAGTCCTGCGCCTCGACCCGCTCTTCCGGCACATTCACCGACTGCCGCAGGAACTCGACCAGCGACTCCGGAAGGCCCGTCATCGGCGTCATGCTACGTGTCCGTCAAGCTGATATTCCGCGACGCCTTGCTCGGCGAACCAGTGGATCACCGCCTCGCGCTGCATCACCCGCGCGTGCACGGGAGCATTCCCTCCGCCGGTCAACAGGCGGCCAAGGTCGCAACCCTGGTCGCGCAGTTGCTCCAGCAACGCGATGTCGCCGCTGCGCACCGCGTGCGCCAGGGCCAGGCGTTGCAACTCAGGCTCACCGGCAATACGTCCCTGCTCCAGTGCCGCGCACCAGTCGCGCACCAGCGGCCGCAGCGAACTCTGCAGCAACTGCGCCAGCGCTTCGCCCTCCGCCCCCGAAGCGGCCAGCTCATCCACTGCTTCGAGCAACTCCTGCCCGGCATCCGCGCCCTCGGCGAACGGGTCCTCATCGAAGCCCAGCAACTCGAACAGGCCGTACAGATCGTCAGCCACCCGGACCAGTGCATCCTCATGCAGCCGCAGCGGCCAGGCGGGCGGCAATGCGCGACTCCAGGCGTAGATGGCCCCGAACTCCTCCGGTTCGACGCAGACGTACACCCGCTCCAGGTACTCGAAACCGCCGATGGGCAGGAAGCCCACGCGACCATTCCATTCCTCGCCATTCTCGTCGGCGACTTCCTCGGCGCATTCCTGTTCATGCTCCAGCCAGCCCCACAGGTCGCGGTAGCCGTCGCTGTCCGGGTAGAACAGTTCGTTGAAGGAGTAGGGATGCAGGTGGCCGTCATAGTCCACGCACAGTTCGTAATCCAGCCGACCGCCGAAGGTGCAGCGCCACAAGGCGACCAGCTCGGGTGGCAGCTTGCTGCCCAGGCGCTGCTCGACCTCGGCCAGCTGGGCATCGCTGATCGGCGGCTGTGCGTCGTGGATGATGCGCCCGGCGAACCAGGCCAGGCGGTGGTCGCGCAGCAGTTGCTGCTGGGCAGCCGTGAACTCAGGCATTGTCGCTCTCCTGGCGCAGCGCATAGCGCGCACTCATGAGGGCGAAGCCCAGCAGGTTCAGCCCGCGCCAGCGCGCCGGGTTGCCCGCGTCAGGGTGATCGACCGCCAGGCCGATACCCCAGATGGCATCCACCGGGCTGGCCTCGACCAGCACGCGATCGCCCGTGCCCAGCAGGAACTCGCGCAAGTCGGCGTTCTGCCCGAACTTGGCGTGATTGGCGCGGGTGACGATGCTCAGCCGCTCGGCATTCCAGGCCGCCTCGTCGAAGCCAAGGATCTCGCGGCCGATGGACTTCGCCTCGGCCGGCGTGCGGGCCGCGAGAATCCGCGCCAGCGCCGCCTCGTCGCCGAACAGCCGGGCCTTGCCGGCCATCATGCAGTGCTCGGCGCTGGCGTAGGTCACTCCGTCGATCTCGAAGTCTGCTTCGAACCACTGGCTGAAGCAGCTCTTGTCGACTTCCACGGCATGCTTCGGGCGATGCCCCCAGAAGTACACATACTTGAACGCTTCGCCCGCCTCGATGCGTCGGCACAGCTGCTCGACACTCATCGGTTCTTCCATGATCGGCTCCTTGCCGCTGGCGCAAAACGCCGATTCTAGCGCACCCCGTCGGTGATACCGGACCAATCCAGGCCGAAGCGCGCCAGGTATTTGCGCAGGCGGTCGGCGTCGTTGGGGTTCTGCTTCTCCTGACGCGAGACGGCGAACAGCTGGCGGCCGGCGTCGGACAGACTGCGTGCCTGCCGACAGACATCGATCACCGCTTCCAGTTGCAGGCGGTCGAACAGGTCCAGCGCCTCGGCGCCCTCCCCCAGCAAACGATCCAGCAGGCTCTGCGTCTGGGTGGCGCCCCAGGAGCGGCGCAGGCGGCCAATCTCCTCCTCCACCAGCGCCTCGTCGATCCGGCCGCTGTCGGCGAGGGTCGCCATGCGCGTGATGGACGCCGACAGCTCGCGGAAGTTGCCACTCCACAACGCCTGCGCCGAGTTGGCGAAGGCCAGGTAGCGCGTGCGCGCCTCGCGGTTGAAGCGCACCAGGCGGCCCTGCTCGCGGGCGTGGCGCTCCAGTTCGAAATCGATGTTCGGCTCGATGTCCTCGCGGCGCCCGGCCAACCCCGGCAGGTCGAAGGTCCAGAGGTTGATGCGGGCGAACAGGTCCTCGCGGAACAGCCCTTCGGCCACACGCTCGCGCAGATCGCGGTGAGTACCGGCGATCAGCTGGAAATCGCTGCCCACCTCGCGGTCCGAGCCCAGCGGGAAGAAGCGCTTCTCTTCGATGGCCTTGAGCAGCATGGCCTGCTCGTCCAGGCCCAGCTCGCCGATCTCGTCGAGGAACAGCATGCCGCCATCCGCCGCGCGCAACAGACCTTCGCGGGCGTTCTGCGCACCGGTGAAGGCGCCCTTGATATGGCCGAACAGCGCGGACATGGCGCCGTCGCCGCGCAGGGTCGCGCAGTTCACCTCGACGAAACGGCCCTGGAACTGATGCCGTGCGCGCTTGAGTTCGTACACGCGGCGAGCGAGGAACGACTTGCCGGCGCCGGTCGGGCCGATCAGCAACATCGGCGCGCGCGAGCGCACGGCAACCCGCTCGATCTGTTCGATGGATCGGTTGAATTCAGCGTTGCGCGTAGCGATGCCGGACTTGAGGAAAGCCAGGCTTTCTTCCTGCTCACGGCGGAAGCGCGTGGCGATGCGGTCGTAGCGCGACAGGTCGAGGTCGATGACCGTCACCGTCCCTTCCGGCTGCCGCGCCTCGTCCTTGCGCCGCGCCGGCGAAGCCTGCACCAGCCGCGCCGGCAGATAGCGCGCCTCGGTCAGGAGGAACCAGCAGATCTGCGCGACGTGGGTCCCGGTGGTGATGTGCACCAGGTAGTCCTCGCGCTCGGTATCGAAGCTGTAGCCGCCGACGAAATCGTGCAGCGCGCCGTACACCTCCTCGAAGTCCCACGGGTTGCGCAGCGCCATGGGCTGCAGACGCACCTCGGTTTCCGGGGAGATGTGTCGCACGTCGGCAGCAATGCGCTCGGCCAGCCCGACATCCCGTGCATCCAGCCCGTGGATCAGTTCCAGGCGGTCGATCAGCAGGTCCTGCTGCTGGCACAGGCCAACCGTGGGTCGCCACTTCTGCCAGCGCGCCGCGCCCTTGCCAACGCGATCCAGGGTGGAACCGAGGAAGCCGATGGCGACGGTTTTCTTGGCTTTCATCTTTTATCCATCAAGATAAATAACGATCTCAGAATATCCATAAATCTCAATTCCGGCCAACCAATGGAGCCAGTCAGACACCCGATAAAAATAATTAAACCCATAAATATCAGCGACTTATAAAAATTCATCATCACCCGAAAACAAACCTGGCACGCCCCTCGCTATATCTCCCTCGACCGCATCGCTGATGCAGCCCACGGGCAGGGACTTCCACTCCCGCCGGTGCCCGAGCCCACCGCTGGTGTCGGCTTCGTGCATGCCGCTGCAGCAGTCACGGTCGATGGCGCGGTAGCTCAGCCCGGTAGAGCACTCCCCTTCGCGGGAGCCGTCGCAGGTTCGAATCCTGCCCGCGCCGTTCGATAGCTCAGTCCGGTAGAGCAGCCATCGAAGCAATGGCCTGTCGCGGGTTCGACTCCCGCTCGAACACTGCCCAGTTAAGGCAGCTACTCATGAAGGCAACACCCCGCCGGTGGGCGACGGGACAGGCGCAAAAAGGCCAGGAAGGCCAAATACGCCAGGGACCCGAAGCCACCGCCGGCCCGCCCGGTACGAGGACCGGGCCTGCGACAAGGCAAGTGCTGGCCGATGGATTCGGCGCAAAGGACAGGACGTCCGCAGCACCTGGCTCTCGCAGGCCCCGCCTCGCCACTCGACGGACCGGCGAACACCGGCACCCAAGGACAAGAGAAAGAAGGAAGAGAGCAATGAAACTGCTGAAGCGCTTTACCGTGAAGAAGAACGAACGCGGCCTGCTGTACTCCGAGGGCGATTTCCTGGCGATCCTCGAACCAGGCATCCACCGCCACCTGGACCTGTACAACCGCCTGAGCGTGGAAACCTTCAGCCTGAACACCCCGTTGTTCGAGCACCGCCTGGCCGGCTACCTGCGCCAGTCGGAACCGGCGCTGGTCGACCGCTACTTCACCCGCATGGACCTGGCCGAGAACGAGGCCGGCCTGCGCTTCGAGGACGGCGTACTGGCGGAAATCCTCGCACCGGGCAGCCGCCGGCTGTACTGGAAGGGCCAGACCGAGCAGCGCCTGGAGCGCATCGACCTGAGCCAGGAGTACCGCGTGGCTCCGGCGCTGTTGCAGCAGATGCAGGGCAACCTGCGTGGCCGCAGCGTGATCGGCGTCGAGGCGTTGCTGGTGACCCTGGTGCCGGCCTACCAGGTCGGCGTGCTGAAGGTCGACGGTGCGGTGGTCGAGCTGCTGCCGGCGGGCCAGTACGGCTTCTGGCGCTACAACCGCCAGGTGAGCGTGGAGCTGATCGATACGCGGATCCAGGCGCTGGAAGTCAGCGGTCAGGAAATCCTCACCCGCGACAAGGTGAGCCTGCGCCTGAACCTGGCCGCCAACTGGCGTTACAGCGACGTGCTGACGGCGTTTTCCAGCCTGTCCAAGCCGCTGGAGCACCTTTACCGCGAGCTGCAGTTCGGCTTGCGCGCGGCGGTGGGCACCCGCTCGCTGGATGAGCTGCTGGAGAACAAGCAACTCATCGACGACTCGGTCAGCGCCTACCTGAAGGAGCGGCTGCCGGGCACCGGCATCGAGGTCAGCGGCCTGGGCGTGCGCGACATCATCCTGCCGGGCGAGATGAAGACCCTGCTGGCCCAGGTGGTGGAGGCGGAGAAGGCCGCGCAGGCGAACGTGATCCGTCGTCGCGAGGAAACCTCGGCGACCCGCTCGTTGCTGAACACGGCCAAGGTGATGGAAGACAACCCCACCGCCCTGCGCCTGAAGGAGCTGGAAACCCTGGAGCGGGTAGCCGAACGAATCGACCGCATCTCGGTATTCGGCGGCCTGGATCAGGTATTGAATGGACTGGTAACGCTGAAGCAGGCCTGAACAGGACCTGCCCGGCGCAGGAGATGGCTCCGTGAAGAGCAACAAACAGCGCCGCCGGGAAATCCGCCAGAAGCGCGAGCGTCGCAAGGCCTGCAAAGCCGAGCGGGCCAGGTGCCCCGAAAGCCGTCTGGCTCCGCTTGGCAGCGCCCCGGTCAACCGCTCGAACCTGGCGCCCTACAACAGCTATGGCGACCCGTTATTCGTGCGCCGCGGCTGGTACGAAGACCAGGATTTCACCTGCCACGACTGCGGCGCCGAGCAGACCTGGACCGCCGCCCAGCAGAAGTGGTGGTACGAGGACTGTCAGGGACAGGTGTTCTCTACAGCGATACGCTGCCGCACCTGTCGATTGAACAAACACATTCGCGATGGCCGGGCACAACCTGCTGCCGGCCAGATCGCCACGCAATAGAAGAGAGTCAGAACATGAGCACCAAGACCTTCCAACTGCTGGAAGTCGCCAACGGCAAACCGATCAAGCTCTGGACCCAGGGCGTGCCGGTGGAAGAAGACGCCAAGCAGCAACTGATGAACACCGCGAAGATGCCCTTCATCTTCAAGCACATGGCAGTAATGCCGGACGTGCATCTGGGCAAGGGTTCGACCATCGGCAGCGTGATCCCCACCCAGGGCGCCATCATCCCGGCCGCCGTGGGCGTGGACATCGGCTGCGGAATGATTGCGGCGCGCACTTCGCTGGTGGCCGCGGACCTGCCGGATAACCTGCACGGCCTGCGCAGCGCCATCGAGAAGGCCGTGCCCCACGGCAAGACCTTCGGCCGCCGCGACCAGGGCGCCTGGGAAGACGTGCCCGAGCACGCCGACGACTCGTGGCGCGCGCTGGCCGGGCGCTTCAAGGTAATCACCGACAAATACCCGAAACTGGAGAAGACCAACAACCGCAAGCACCTGGGAACCCTCGGTACCGGCAACCACTTCATCGAGGTCTGCCTCGACGAGGCCAACCGCGTCTGGTTCATGCTGCACAGCGGATCGCGCGGTGTGGGTAATGCCATCGGCAACCTGTTCATCGAACTGGCCCAGGCCGATATGCGCCAGCACATCGCCAACCTGCCGGACCGTGACCTGGCCTACTTCGAAGAAGGCAGCCAGCACTTCGACGACTATGTCGAAGCCGTGGGCTGGGCCCAGGACTTCGCCCGGCAGAACCGCGAGCTGATGATGCGCGCGGTGATCGCCGCGGCGCGGCAGATCATCCGCAAGCCGTTCGAGGCCAGCCTGGAAGCGGTGAACTGCCACCACAACTACGTGCAGAAGGAACGTCACTTCGGCGAAGAGATACTGGTAACGCGCAAGGGTGCGGTATCCGCGCAGAAAGGCCAGCTCGGCATCATTCCGGGGTCGATGGGCGCCAAGAGCTTCATCGTCCGCGGCCTGGGTAACGAGGAAGCCTTCTGCTCCTGCAGCCACGGCGCGGGACGGACCATGAGCCGCACCAAGGCGAAGAAGCTGTTCAGCGTCGAGGACCAGGTGCGCGCCACCGCCCACGTCGAGTGCCGAAAGGATGCGGACGTGATTGACGAGATCCCGATGGCCTACAAGGACATCGACGCCGTGATGGACGCCCAGCGCGAGCTGGTGGAAGTGCTGCATACCCTGCGTCAGGTGGTGTGCGTGAAAGGATGAGGTGAGGACATGCTGCAACCCATGGAAAACCAGCGCACGGAAGAGCTGCGTGCCCGTCTGGAACAGGCCGGCTGCGTCTTCGACTTCCGCGTGCTGACACTCGACCCGACCGCCAGCCCCGGCGAAGCGGAACATCGCCTGGCGTTGCAGAGGCTGTTCGAGACGATCAACGAGCGCGCACGGCTGTGGCGGTTGGAGCTGATCGCCAAGGACTCCCGCTATGCCAAGCAGCGCTGGCCGGACCTGACACCGGACCTGGCCCAGGCCCGCCCGCAAGCACTCGATCTCGAAGCAGTGCGCGAGCTGGCCCGCGACGACGGCCCGCTGTGCCGCGCCTTCCGCGACCCGCCCTACGGCACCCAGCTGCAGGTAGCGGACTTCCGCGAATGGCTGCAGGTGCTGCGGCTGTACCCGGACGAAGGCCTGCAGGTACTCGACTGGGTGGGCGACGGCGATGCCGAACCCCATCGCAGTCACTGGAGCAGCTACTTCGACGACGGCAAGGAATGGTGGGGCATCTGGTGCCTCACCCTGTACAACCCGCGACGACGAACAGTGTCCGCGCTGGCCGCCAGCGCGACGGACTGAAAGAACAAGGAATTCCCCATGAACAGGGACGAACGACACCCACTCCCCGCCGCCATGCGCGAGCGGGTGCTGGAAGAACTGAAACGGCTGGAACAGGAGCATGGCGTCACCGTGCTCTACGCCTGCGAGTCCGGCAGCCGCGCCTGGGGCTTCGCCTCGCCGGACAGCGACTACGACGTGCGCTTCGTCTATGCGCATCAACCGGACTGGTACCTGCGCGTGGAGGAGCCGCGCGACGTGCTGGAGCGACCACTGACCGACGAGCTGGACCTCAGCGGCTGGGAACTGCGCAAGACGCTGCGACTGCTGCGCAAGTCCAACCCGACGCTGCTGGAGTGGCTGGACTCACCGCTGGTATATCGCAGCGAATCGGCGGCGACCGAGGGCCTGCGCCAACTGGCGCAGGACTTCTACTCGCCCGCCGCGGCACGGGCGCACTACCTGTCGATGGCGAAGAAGAATTTCCGTGGCTACCTGCAGGGCGCGGAGGTTCGCTACAAGAAGTACCTCTATGTGTTGCGCCCACTGCTGGCGGTGCGCTGGATCGACCAGGGCCTCGGCATGCCGCCAATGGTCTTCGAGACGCTGATGGAGGCAACGCTCGACAATGCCGCGCAGCGCGCCGAAGTCGAAGAACTGCTGGTGCTCAAGCGCCAGGTGGTCGAGGCCGAATACGGCCCGGCGCGCCCGGCCCTGCACCAGCTGATCGAGGAACAGCTGCAACGCGCGGAAGACCTCGGCGCCCCTCGTGGCGGCTGCCAAGATACGGAGCGCCTGGACCGCTTCCTGCGCGAGCAGGTAAGGAAATACGCCCGATGAACAAGCACCTGATCGAGCTCGACGGCGCCGAAGGCGGCGGGCAGATTCTGCGAAGTGCGCTGAGCCTGTCGATGATCACCGGCAAGGGACTACGCATCGTCAACATCCGTGGCCGGCGTTCGCGGCCGGGGTTGCTGCGCCAGCACCTGACGGCCGTACGCGCAGCAGCGCAAATCTGCGGCGCGACGGTGGAAGGCGATGAGCTGGGTTCGCGCAACCTGACTTTCCGCCCCGGCGCGATTCGCGGCGGCGACTACCGCTTCGCCATCGGCAGCGCGGGCAGCGCCGTGCTGGTATTGCAGACGCTGCTGCCGGCCCTGCTGTTCGCCGATGGGCCGAGCAGCCTGACGATCAGCGGCGGCACGCACAACCCGCTGGCCCCGCCGGCGGACTTCATCGAGCGCAGCTGGCTGCCCTTGCTGCGGCGCATGGCCGCGAAGGTCGACTTCGAATTGCTGCGTCACGGCTTCATGCCCGCCGGCGGCGGTGAATTGCGGGTGCGCGTCGAGCCCGGAGAATTGCAGCCGCTGCATCTGCCGCAAACCGGCGCTGTACTTTCGCGTTCAGCCCGCGCCCTGCTCGCGGCCATTCCCGGTCATGTCGGGGATCGCGAGCTGGAGAAGGTGAAGCGGCATCAGGATTGGCACGCGGCATCCGCTCAGGTCGTCCGTCTGCCGGAGGATCAGGGCCCGGGCAATGCGCTGCTGCTGGAGATCGAATGCGAGCAACTGACCCTGGTGTTCTGCGCCTTCGGTCAGTCCGGGGTCAGCGCCGAGCGCGTTGCCAGCCAGGCGCTGCGTCAGGCCGACGACTGGCGCCGCAGCGGCACCAGCGTCGAGGAGCATCTCGCCGACCAGTTGCTGCTGCCCATGGCGCTGGCCGGTGGCGGCAGTTTCACCACTCCGCTGCTGAGCGATCATCTGCTGAGCAATCGCGCGGTGATCGAAGCCTTCCTACCGGTGTGCATCGATTGTGAAGCGCACAAGACCGGTGGACAGCACATCCGCATCACGCCTGCTTGACGCTTTTCTCACCACCCGCCGGATAGAGTGCCGTCCAATTACCCTATCCGGCGCGTGTGCCCGCCTCCAAGGCACACGGGAGTCTCCATGGCGCCGCGCGCCGCCCTCGTCCTGCTCTGCGCCGTACTGCTCGGCGGCTGCGAAACCACCCACGAAACCCTCCTCGCGCAGGGCTATCCACCCGCCTATGCCGACGGCTATGACGATGGCTGCGGCAGCGGTCGCCAGGCGGCCGGCGCCATCACCGGCGAATTCCGCAAGAACGTGCCGCGCTACCTGGACGAACCGAAGTATGCCCTCGGCTGGAACGACGGTTTCCAGCAATGCCAGGCCATGCGCGTCAGCCAGGAACGCCAGCAGTACGAAGAACAGCGCAACAGCGACCGGGACCGCGACTGGGAACAGCAGAAGGACCGCGCACTGTCTCACGCCCTGCGCGGCAACTGACCGCTGCGGCAACCATCCGCACCTGCCCGGCCCGCCCGCTTGATTTCGGTCAAACCGGTCTCGCCGTCCATCGCCTCTCCTTGAACTCAGAAGAAACCAAAGCCTGAGACAAGGAGACTCCACATGCAGCCCATCAAACTGGCGCTGGGCAGCTTGCTGCTGGCCGTGAGCACCGCGGCAGCGCAAGCGAATGCCGACGTCCTGCGCGACAACGCCAACAGCATCTTCAAGCCAATTCCAGAACAGGCCGGCGATCAGCTCGACCCCAACCAGATCGAGCTGGGCCGGCAGCTGTTCTTCGAGCCGCGCCTGTCCGCCAGCCACGTGATCAGCTGCAACACCTGCCACAACATCGGCACCGGCGGCGCCGACAACGTGCCCGCCTCCAGCGGCCACGCCTGGCAGAAGGGCGCGCGCAACTCACCCACGGTGTTCAACGCGGTATTCAACGTCGCGCAGTTCTGGGATGGCCGCGCCAAGGATCTGGAAGAACAGGCCAAGGGCCCGGTGCAGAATCCGGTGGAGATGCACAACACACCGAAGAACGTCGAGGCCACGCTGAGCAGCATGCCGGAGTACGTCGCCGCCTTCGGGAAGGCTTTCCCCAGCGACCAGCAGCCGGTCAGCTTCGACAACATGGCCCGCGCGCTACAGGCCTTCGAGTCGACCCTGATCACCCCGGACTCGCGCTTCGACCTCTACCTCAAGGGCGACGACAACGCCCTTGATGCCAAGGAGAAGAAAGGCCTGCAGACCTTCATGAGCTCGGGCTGCATCAGCTGCCACAACGGCGTGAACCTGGGCGGCCAGGCGTACTTCCCGTTCGGCCTGGTGAAGAAGCCTGACGGCAAGATCCTGCCCAGCGGCGACAAGGGTCGCTTCGAGGTGACCAAGACGCAGAACGATCAGTACGTGTTCCGCGCCGCGCCTCTGCGCAACATCGCGCTGACCGCACCGTATTTCCACAGCGGGCAGGTCTGGGACCTGGAGGAAGCGGTGGCGATCATGGGCACCGCGCAACTGGGCAAGCAGCTCAACGCCGAGGAAGTCGGCGACATCGTTGCCTTCCTCAAGACCGTCACCGGCAAACAGCCCAAGGTGGAATACCCGCTGCTGCCGCCGAGCACCGCGACCACGCCAAAGCCGGTGGATTGAGCGCAAGCCGCCTGGACTTGCGCAGGAGCGGACTTCGTCCGTGATGGGTCCGCATCGCGCCGCATAACATCGCGCGCCAGGGCAAACCTGTAGGAGCGCGCCATGCGCGCGATCGCGGGCATGGCCCGCTCCTACAGGCGCCCTGGCCCTCTCACCTTGAGAACTCCCGGCGTAGAACCACAGAAGAAGACCGCTGCTCCTGCAAAAGCGCAAATCGCCCAAGCCGAAAAGAAGAACGGGCCCATCGGGCCCGTTCTTCATACTGGCGGAACGATCAGACCACGCCCTGCGCCAGCATCGCGTCGGCGACCTTGACGAAGCCGGCGATGTTGGCGCCCTTCACGTAGTTGATCCGGCCATTCTCCTCGCCGTAGGCGACGCAGGCATGGTGGATGTTCTGCATGATGCCGTGCAGGCGCTGGTCCACTTCCCCGGCGCTCCACAACAGGCGCATGGCGTTCTGGCTCATCTCCAGGCCGCTGGTGGCCACGCCGCCGGCGTTGGAAGCCTTGCCCGGCGCATAGAGGATGCCGGCCTCGAGGAAGATATCCACAGCCTCCAGGGTCGACGGCATGTTCGCGCCTTCGGCCACACAGACGCAGCCGTTGGCCAGCAGGGTACGCGCGTCGTTGGCGTCCAGTTCGTTCTGCGTGGCACAGGGCAGCGCAATGTCGCAGGCGAGCGACCACGGACGTTCGCCGGCGAGGAAGCGCAGGCCGGGGCCGGTCATTTCGCTGAGACGGCCGCGACGGACGTTCTTCAGCTCCATGACTGCTTCCCACTGATCCAGGGTCAGGCCGGCCTCGATGAACAGGGTGCCTTCGGAATCGGACAGCGAAATCACCTTGCCGCCGAGCTCCATGACCTTCTGCGCAGCGTACTGAGCCACGTTGCCGGAGCCGGAGATGGCCACGCGCTGGCCATCGAAGCCGCTTTCGCGGGCCTTGAGCATCTCCTGAGCGAAGTACACGCAGCCGTAGCCAGTGGCTTCCGGGCGGATCAGGCTGCCGCCGTAGGACATGCCCTTGCCGGTCAGCACCGAGGTGAACTCGTTGGACAGGCGCTTGTACTGGCCGAACAGGTAGCCGATCTCGCGGGCGCCCACACCGATGTCACCGGCCGGGACGTCGAGGTCCGCGCCGACGTGACGGAACAGTTCGCTCATGAACGACTGGCAGAAGCGCATGACTTCGGCGTCGCTCTTGCCCTTGGGATCGAAGTCCGAGCCACCCTTGCCGCCGCCCATGGGCAGCGAGGTCAGGGAGTTCTTGAAGACCTGTTCGAAGGCCAGGAACTTCAGCACGCCCAGGTTCACCGAAGGGTGGAAGCGCAGGCCGCCCTTGTACGGGCCGATGGCACTGCTCATCTGAATGCGGAAACCACGGTTGACCCGTACTCGTCCGGCATCATCCACCCAGGGTACGCGGAACAGGATCGCGCGTTCGGGCTCGACGATGCGTTCGACGATGCCGGCCTGCAGGTAATGCGGGTTGGCTTCGAGGAAGGGCCAGAGGGAACGCAGCACCTCTTCCACCGCCTGGTGGAATTCGGGCTGGTCGGGGTCGCGCCGCTTGAGGCGCTCGAGGAACGAGTCAACGGATTGCGTCATGTCTACACCGGTACTTTTCTGATTATGTGATGCTTTTTTGCCGGCAGACTCTAACAACCCACGCCGCCCCGAGATAGTGCAGCGTGACGCTTTTATGAATCTTTATGGTGCAAAAATATAAATCTCACGACTGCCGGATCGGCAGAAAAACAGATTTTTGTATACAAAATCAATAGAAAACTGAACGCAGGATATTCCCTCAATCAGGATGACCCCGATGCCTGTACGCTCATTCGCACTCCTTGCCACCCTCACCTGCACGCTCTCTCTTCCCGCTCACGCGGCCATGAAACTCGGCAATTTCACCGAGTCCGGCGCGCTGGTGGTAGCGGATACATTCGACAGCGAGGTGATCCACAAGTCGAACTTCAGCACCGACGACCTGCAGCGCATGTCGCGCCAGCTGGAAGAGCAGCAGCGCAGCCTGCAGGACCAGGCGCGGCAAATCGACACACTGCAACGCCAGCTGGAGGATCAGCGCCGCGCCCTGGACGATCTGAAGCGCAGCCGCTGAGGACAGGAGGCAGAAATGAAAACGGGGCCCGAAGGCCCCGTTTTCCTGCAGAAGCGGCTTACGCCAGCTTCTTGTAACGCACGCGGTGCGGCTGCGAGGCAGCATCGCCCAGGCGTTTCTTACGATCGGCTTCGAACTCGGTGTAGTTGCCTTCGAAGAAGACCACCTTGCCGTCGTCCTCGTAGGAGAGGATGTGGGTCGCGATGCGGTCCAGGAACCAGCGATCGTGGGAAATCACGATGGCGGCGCCGGGGAAGTCCAGAAGCGCTTCTTCCAGCGCACGCAGGGTTTCCACGTCGAGGTCGTTGGACGGTTCGTCGAGCAGCAGCACGTTGCCGCCCTGCTTCAGGGTCAGGGCCAGGTGCAGGCGGCCACGCTCACCACCGGAGAGGTCCTTGACGAACTTCTGCTGGTCGCCGCCCTTGAAGTTGAAACGGCCGACGTAGCTACGCGACGGGACTTCGTAGTTGCCGATCTTGATCTGCTCGAAGCCGTCGGACACCTGTTCCCAAACGGTCTTGTTGCCGTCGAGGATTTCGCGGCTCTGGTCGACGCTGGCGATCTGCACGGTTTCGCCGATCTCGATGGTGCCCGAGTCCGGTTGCTCCTTGCCGGTCAGCATGCGGAACAGGGTCGATTTACCCGCGCCGTTACCGCCGATCACGCCGACGATGGCGCCCTTGGGAATGCTCAGCGACAGATCATCGATCAGCTGGCGATCGCCGTAGCCCTTGCTGACATTGTGCAGCTCGATGACCTTGTCGCCCAGGCGCGGACCAGCCGGGATATAGATCTCGTTGGTCTCGCTGCGCTTCTGGAATTCCTGCGATTGCATTTCCTCGAAGCGCTGCAGACGAGCCTTGGACTTGGACTGGCGAGCTTTGGCGCCCTGGCGTACCCACTCCAGTTCGGCCTTCATGGCCTTGGCGTGGGAAGCCTCCTGCTTGGCTTCCTGGGCCAGGCGGTTGGCCTTGGATTCCAGCCAGCCGGAGTAGTTGCCTTCGAACGGGATGCCCTGGCCACGGTCCAGCTCGAGGATCCAGCCGGCAACGTTGTCGAGGAAGTAACGGTCGTGGGTGATCGCTACCACGGTGCCCGGGAAGTCGTGGAGGAAATGTTCCAGCCAGGCGACCGAGTCGGCGTCCAGGTGGTTGGTCGGTTCGTCCAGCAGCAGCATGTCCGGCTTGGACAGCAGCAGGCGGCACAGGGCGACGCGGCGGCTTCTCACCACCGGAGAGGTGTTCGATCTTCGCATCCCACGGCGGCAGGCGCAGGGCGTCGGCGGCGACTTCCAGCTGGCGCTCCAGGTTGTGGCCGTCGGAAGCCTGGAGGATGGCCTCCAGCTTGGCCTGCTCGGCGGCCAGAGCGTCGAAGTCGGCATCCGGCTCGGCGTAGGCGGCGTAGACCTCGTCCAGGCGCGCCTGGGCGGCCTTGATCTGGCCAACGGCCTCTTCGACGATCTCGCGCACGGTGGCCTGCGGGTCGAGCTTGGGCTCCTGCGGCAGGTAACCGACGTTGATGCCCGGCATCGGGCGGGCTTCACCTTCGATCTCGGTGTCGACGCCGGCCATGATGCGCAGCAAAGTGGATTTACCCGCGCCGTTCAGGCCGAGCACGCCGATCTTGGCGCCGGGGAAGAACGACAGGGAAATGTTCTTGAGGATTTCACGCTTGGGCGGCACGACCTTGCCGACCCGGTGCATGGTGTAGACGTATTGAGCCATGGATACCTGACTTCTGGGATGAATAGTGATCGGGATGGCCGGAACGGACGACGGCAGGTTCCGGGACGCCGGCACTTCGGGCCGGAGCGGCAGCACTGCGGGCCACCGGAGGGCGCAAACGGCCGATGGACGGCCCTTCGCGCGGGACTCTGCGGGGATGTACTTTATGCCCCGAACTTTGGCCGTACATCACGCGCGCGTGCGGCAAAGCTACCGGAATGAGGCAGGAAGGGCAAACGACGCTCGTCGGCCATACTGGCACTTCGCCGCCTTTCCGGGCATCCTAGCCTGCGCCGAATTCAGCCGTATCGCCCCAGGTCCTTAAGTCCTTGTCTATTTTCCCCCGTACTCCTCCGGACGCCCTGGTCAGGCCTGGCCGCGTGGCGACCCGGACCGCGCTGGTGCTGCTGGTGCTGTTCATGCTCGGCCTGCTGGGCTGGCAGCTGCACCAGGAGTTCCGTAGCCAGGAGCGCTTCGAGCGTGAGCGGGTGGTGCTGCACGGCGAACAGATGGCCCAGCGGATTTCCCTGACCCTGGAGCTCAAGGCCGTGGCGGCCCAGGCGCTGTTGCAGCAGGAGCAGGACCGCGAGCACAGCGATGTCCACACGCCGCTGATCGCCGGCCTGAAACACATCTACCCGTCCTTCCACAGTCTGGTCCGGCTGGACGCCAGCGGCATGCCCGTGCGCGACTCCTCCAGCGGCATCAAGGACGGCGCCTTTATCGAGGCCCTGCGTCAGCGCAGCGCGCAGCAGGCCTATCACTATGCCTTCAGCGAGGAAAACGGCGGCCACTTCTATGTCTGGCTGAAAGCCACAGAGCCGGGCGAAGGCGACAGCGTCATCCGCCTCGACGAGAAGATTGCCCGGCGTGGCTGGGCGGCGCAGATTCGCCCCGAGTCGCCGGACTGGATCCTGGTCGACAACGTCCAGCAGAAGGTTCTCGGTCGCTCCAGCGGCTACCGCCCCGGCCCGCTGTCCGCCGCTTCGCCGCTGGAGCAGGCGCAGAGCCTGGACGGCCTGGACATCCAGAACACCGACTGGCAGTTGCGCCCGCAATTCGACGACCGGCAAATCCGCGCCACCCTGCTGCCGCGTCTGGGTGGCGAGTTGGCGTTGCTGCTGGTACTGGCGGGTATTGCCGGTGCCGCCCTGTTGCGCCTGCAACGTGAGCAGCAGAACCTGCGTGCGCTGACCGTGGAGTCGCAACAGAACCTGCGTCAGGCCGCGCAAGCCCTGGGTGCCATCGAGGAGCGCGTCCTGGTGACTCGCGCCGACGGCCGCCTCGCCTACCTCAACCCACAGGCCGAGCAGCTGTTCGGTATCAGCGCCGACAAGGCCGGTGAGCACCACCTTCTGGAGCTGCTGCCCGGCCTGGGCGGTCTGCTGCCTGGCAGCGATGCCTCGGCAGACAATGGCTCCGAACTGGTGCGCGTCAACGATACCGGTCAGGCCCGACTGTTCGCCGTCAGCCACCACTCCCTGGACGACAGCCCCCTATCGCCGGAGCAGAGCTGGGTGTTGCGCGGCAACCTGCCCCAGGGCGGGCAGGTCTGGGTACTGCGCGACGTCACCGAAGAGCAGCAGGCGCTGCACATCCTCGAAGAGACCCGCCGGCGCTACCAGGACATCTTCGACGGCGTCGGCGTCGCCCTCTGCGTGCTCGACCTCTCTGCCCTGCGCCAGAGCCTGGTGGACCTCAACCTGCGCCGGCAGAGCGACCTGCGCGAGTGGCTCGCCTCGCAGCCCGAGCGCCTGCCCTGGCTGCTGCGCCAGGCGAAGATCACCGAGATCAACAACGTCGCCAAGCGCCTGATGCGCGTCACCAACACCGAGCAGGCCTGGCAGATTCTCATCGGCAGCGTCGGCATGCGCCCGGACGGCGTGCGCAGCAAGGTGCTCGAAGCCGTGTTGCATGGCCAGGGCATGGTCGAGCTGGAAGCCTGCATCACCACCCGCCAGGGCGAGCAGCGCCACCTGTGGTTGCAGTTGCGTGTGCCGGAGATGATCCAGGACTTCCACGCCGTCACCCTGAGCCTGTCGGACATCACCAGCCGCAAGCAGGTCGAACTGTCGCTGATCGAGCGCGAGAAGTTCTGGTCCGACGCGGTGCGCGCGGTGCCTGACACCCTCTATATCCATGACATTGCCGCGCGCCGGGTGATCTTCACCAACCACAACCTGGGCTACCAGCTCGGCTACAGTGGCGACGAGCTGCGCGAGATGGGCGAGCGTTTCTGGGAAAAGGTCCTGCACCCGGACGACGTGGAGTACTACTGGCGCATCCGCAACCTGCAACAGGTGGTCGGCGACGGCCTGTTGCTCGACAGCCAGCTGCGCTGGCGCCACCGCGACGGCTCCTGGCACTGGTTCGACATCCGCGAGCAGGCCCTGACGCGCGACAGTGATGGCCGCGTGGCGCGGCTCATCGGCGTGGCCAAGGACATCACCGACACGGTAGAGGCACACAACTCCCTGCGCGAGAGCGGCCGCCGCTATCGCATGCTCGCCGAGAGCATCAGCGACGTGATCGTCTCCACCGACGCCCAGGTCAAGCTCAACTACATCAGCCCATCGATTCAGCAGGTATTCGGCTACAGCCCCGAGTGGGTGCTGGCCAACGGATTCCAGCAGGTGGCCGCCAACCCGACTCAACTGGAGCGCCTGGACGAGCTGCTGAACCGCGTGCAGGGCGCCATTGGCGAGCCCAAGCGCCTGGCCGAACTGCGCGAGAGCGCCGAACCGCAGTTGTTCAGTCTCGACTGCCTGCACGCCGACGGCCACAAGATCCCCGTGGAGCTACGCATCGCCCTGATGTGGGACGACCACGGCCGCTTCGAGGGCCTGCTCGGCGTCGCCCGCGACGTCAGCCAGCAGCGCCGCGCCGAACGCGAGATGCGTATGGCGGCCACGGTATTCGAGCACTCCACTGCGGCAATCATGGTCACCGACCCGGCCGGCTACATCGTGCAGATCAACGACTCCTTCAGCCGCCTTACCGGCTACTCCGCCGAGGAAGTCCTGGACCAGTTGCCGCGCATGCTCACCGCCGACCGCCAGGAGGCCAACCAGCTCAAGCATGTGATGGAAAGCCTGCACCGCAGCGGCAGCTGGGAAGGCGAGATCCTGCAGAAGCGCAAGTCCGGCGAGCTCTATCCCAGCTGGGTCGGCATCAATGCGGTGCACGACGAGGAAGGCGACCTGGTCAGTTTCGTCTGCTTCTTCAGCGACATCAGCGAGCGCAAGGCCAGCGAGCGGCGCATCCACCGCCTGGCCTACTACGACGCCCTGACCCACCTGCCCAACCGCACGCTGTTCCAGGACCGCCTGCACACCGCATTGCTGCAGGCCGAACGGCATCAGCAGTGGGTGGTGCTGATGTTCCTCGACCTCGACCGCTTCAAACCGATCAACGACTCCCTCGGCCATGCCGCGGGCGACCGCATGCTCAAGGAAGTGGCCGAGCGCCTGAGCCATTGCGTCAGCGACGACGACACCGTGGCGCGCATGGGCGGCGACGAGTTCACGCTGCTGCTGCCCGGCCAGAAAGACCGCGAGAAGGCGCTGAGGCAGGCGATCCAGGTGGCCGAGCAGATCCTCTCCAGTCTTGCCCGCCCCTTCACCCTGGAAGGCCGCGAGTTCTTCGTCACCGCCAGCATTGGCGTGGCGCTCTCGCCGCAGGACGGCGCCGAGCTCAGCCAGCTGATGAAAAACGCCGACACGGCGATGTACCACGCCAAGGAAATGGGCAAGAACAACTTCCAGTTCTACCAGGCCGAGATGAACGCCCGCGCCCTGGAACGCCTGGAGCTGGAGAGCGACCTGCGCCGCGCCATCGAGCTGCACGAGTTCGTCCTGCACTACCAGCCGCAGTTCAGCGGCGACGGTCGTCGCCTGACCGGTGCCGAAGCGCTGGTACGTTGGCAGCACCCCAAGCGCGGGCTGATTCCGCCGGCGGAGTTCATCCCGGTGCTGGAAGAGCTGGGCCTGGTCGCCCAGGTCGGCGACTGGCTGCTGGAGCAGGCCTGCCTGCAGCTGCGCGCCTGGCACCGCGACAAGGTGCGGGTGCCGAAGATTTCCGTGAACCTCTCGGCCCGGCAGTTCGCCGACGGCCAGTTGGGCGAGCGCATCGCCGGCATCCTCGAGGACACCGGGATCGCCCCGGCATGCCTGGAGCTGGAACTGACCGAAAGCATCCTGATGAGCGACGTTTCCCAGGCGATGCAGATACTTCAGGGCCTGAAACGCCTCGGTCTGGCCATCGCGGTAGACGACTTCGGCACCGGCTATTCCTCGCTCAACTACTTGAAGCAGTTCCCCATCGACGTGCTGAAGATCGACCGCAGCTTCGTCGACGGCCTGCCCCACGGCGAGCAGGATGCGCAGATCGCCCGCGCCATCATCGCCATGGCCCACAGCCTGAACCTGATGGTGATCGCCGAGGGCGTGGAGAGCCACGAGCAGCTGGACTTCCTGCGCGAGCATGGCTGCGACGAGGTGCAGGGCTTCCTCTTCGGCCGCCCGGTGCCGGCGGACCAGTTCGCCGCGCTGTTCGCCAGCAACGCGCTGTTCCTGCTCGGCTGACCCATCGGCTGAATGTTCGCTTTTGCGTAGGAGCGGACTCCGTCCGCGATGTCCCACCGGCCAGCACGGAGCCGCCGGGGATCGATCGCGGACGGAGTCCGCTCCCACGCGCGCCGGGTGTATGGACTCAGTTTCGTAGGGCGCACAACCTGGAACAGGTTATCCGCCAGACGCGCAGCCGGCGGATGACGCTGGCGCGTTATGCGCCCTACCTTCTCGGCTGACCCGCACAACGGCGCCGCCCCACCTGCCGGCGAGCGCCCTTGTAGGATGGGTGGAGCGCAGCGATACCCATGCTGTCGCGATGCCGGATCGATGGGTATCGCTACGCTCCACACCATCCTACGTCGTGTTCATCCTGCACCTTCGGCAAGCGGCTATCCACGCCACTCAGCCGCTTGTCTCTCCCGCGATCCTGGCCTTGAACCCCGCTTGTCAGCCACATGACCGCCTTTCATGTGCCAGCACCGGCGCCTTGGGTTAGAATGCGCGCCTTTCCCCCAGCACCCGATCCTTAAGAGGACCGCCATGTTCAGCCGTGATTTGACCCTCGCCCGCTACGATGCCGAACTCTTCGCCGCGATGGAGCAGGAAGCCCAGCGCCAGGAAGAGCACATCGAGCTCATCGCCTCCGAGAACTACACCAGCCCGGCGGTGATGGAAGCCCAGGGTTCGGTGCTGACCAACAAGTACGCCGAAGGCTACCCGGGCAAGCGCTACTACGGTGGTTGCGAGTACGTCGACGTCGTCGAGCAGCTTGCGATTGACAGAGCCAAGGAACTGTTCGGCGCCGACTACGCCAACGTACAGCCGCACGCCGGCTCCCAGGCCAACGCCGCCGTCTACCTGGCGCTGCTGTCGGCCGGTGACACCATCCTGGGCATGAGCCTGGCCCACGGCGGTCACCTGACCCACGGCGCCAGCGTTTCCTCCTCCGGCAAGCTGTACAACGCTGTTCAGTACGGCATCACCGACGCCGGCCTGATCGACTACGACGAAGTCGAGCGCCTGGCCGTCGAGCACAAGCCGAAGATGATCGTTGCCGGCTTCTCCGCCTACTCCCAGGTGCTGGACTTCGCCCGCTTCCGCGCCATCGCCGACAAGGTCGGTGCCTACCTGTTCGTCGACATGGCCCACGTGGCCGGTCTGGTCGCCGCTGGCGTCTACCCGAACCCGGTGCCGTTCGCCGACGTGGTCACCACCACCACCCACAAGACCCTGCGCGGCCCGCGCGGCGGCCTGATCCTCGCTCGCAAGAACGAAGAGATCGAGAAGAAGCTGAACTCCGCTGTCTTCCCGGGTGCCCAGGGTGGCCCGCTGGAGCACGTGATCGCCGCCAAGGCCGTGTGCTTCAAGGAAGCCCTGCAGCCCGAGTTCAAGGCCTACCAGCAGCAGGTCCTGAAGAACGCCCAGACCATGGCCAGCGTGTTCATCGAGCGCGGCTTCGACGTGGTTTCCGGCGGCACTCAGAACCACCTGTTCCTGCTGTCCCTGATCAAGCAGGACATCACTGGTAAGGACGCCGACGCCGCCCTGGGTCGTGCCTTCATCACCGTGAACAAGAACAGCGTGCCGAACGACCCGCGCTCCCCGTTCGTCACCTCCGGCCTGCGTATCGGCACCCCCGCCGTGACCACCCGCGGCTTCAAGGAAGCCGAGTGCCGCGAACTGGCCGGCTGGATCTGCGACATCCTGACCAACATGGGCGACGAGTCCGTGGTGGACGGCGTGCGCGAGAAGGTCAAGGCCATCTGCGCCAAGTTCCCGGTCTACGGCGCGTAAGCCGATCCCGCGAACAGTACGACGAAAAAGCCCGGCAGATGCCGGGCTTTTTCATATCTCCGTCCCTGACGGGACATCGCGGGCATGGCCCGCTCCTACAGAGGGCTCCTGTGCGGGGCGAAATTGTAGGAGCGGGCCATGCCCGCGATCCGCGCCCGCCGGGCGCGCCCCATATAGAAGCTATGGCTGCCCGCCGGACTTCTGCTCCGGCTGCACCGGCACACCACGCAGTTCGTTGAGCCGGCGCACCAGCGTCTCTGCCTCCGCCTGGCTGGTGAATCCCTTGAGCATCACCTGACCATCCGTCACCACCCGTGTCACTTTCGGCAACAGGCGCAATTGCCCATCGATCACCACCGCCAGGGCCTTGCCCTGCTCTTCCCGGGTCAATTTCGCCAGGCGCTGGCCGGCCTCGGGGGTGAACAGCACGCGCACCGCCGGCTTGCCATCGGCGACACTGGCCAGTTCGGCCCGCTGCACGTCACGCTGGGTCAGGACCGGATGGGTTTCCAGCAGCACCGCCTTGCCCTGCGGGTCGGCCAGGGTGCGGGTGCTGGCCGTGGGCTTCTCGGCCAGCGCGTGAACATCGAATGTGTGCTGGGGCGTAGCCGGCGGCGCACCGGCGCAGGCGCCCAATAATGAGGCGAGAAGGATCGGAATAGAGCGTTTCATCGACTACGAATCGGACAGGGCGGCCCGGTCGGGCCAGGGTTATGGAGAGTCAGACCACTGCCAGCGTACAAGTTGCACTCCCTTGGTCGGCGCCCGCGACTAAGCTTGCAGACGAACGGATGCTGGCGGTCCGGTCAGAAATTCTCCGGCGCAGGACGAGCTGGTATCATGCGCGCCTTTTGCCGGTCACAAGAAAAGGCGCACGGCCCACCCGGGCATGCACCTTGCTTTTCCCGGCCAGAACGATAACGGCGCGAGAGCGTCACGGGGAGCCAAACATGCTGGAAAAGCTGTTCCAACTCAAGGCGCACAACACCAATGTGCGTACCGAGATCCTGGCGGGTATCACTACCTTCCTGACCATGGCCTACATCCTTTTCGTCAACCCGAGCATCCTCGGCGAGACGGGCATGGACAAGGGCGCGATCTTCGTCGCGACCTGCCTGGCCGCGGCCATCGGCTCAGCCATCATGGGCCTGATCGCCAACTACCCGATCGCCCTGGCTCCCGGCATGGGCCTGAACGCCTTCTTCACCTACACCGTGGTCCTGCACATGGGCCACACCTGGCAGGTGGCGCTCGGTGCGGTGTTCCTCTCCGCGTGCATGTTCTTCATCATTTCGATCTTCCGCATCCGCGAATGGATCATCAACAGCATCCCGCTGGCCCTGCGTTCGGCGATCGCCGCCGGCATCGGCCTGTTCCTCGCGCTGATCGCGCTGAAGGAGTCGGGCATCGTGGTCGCCAACCAGGCCACCCTGGTGGGCATGGGTGACCTGGCCAAGCCGGCACCGCTGCTGGCGATCCTCGGCTTCATCCTGATCGTCGCCCTGGAAGCCCGTCGTGTGACCGGCGCGGTGATGATCGGCATTCTGGTCGTCACCTTCATCTCCATCGCCATCGGCGTCTCCCAGTTCGGTGGCGTGGTGTCGATGCCGCCGTCCCTGGCGCCGACCTTCCTGCAGCTGGATATCAAGGGCGCGCTGGACATCGGCCTGTTCAGCGTGATCTTCGCCTTCCTCTTCGTCGACCTGTTCGACAACTCCGGCACCCTGATCGGCGTGGCCAAGCGCGCCGGCCTGATGGGCAAAGACGGGCACATGCCGAAGATGGGCCGCGCCCTGATCGCCGACAGCTCCGCCGCCATGGTCGGCTCGCTGCTGGGTACCTCTACCACCACCAGCTACATCGAGTCGGCGGCTGGCGTTTCCGCTGGCGGCCGCACCGGCCTGACCGCCATCGTGGTCGCCGCGCTGTTCCTGCTGGCGCTGTTCTTCGCCCCGCTGGCAGGCAACGTGCCGGCCTTCGCCACCGCGCCGGCACTGTTCTTCGTCGCCGTGCTGATGGCCTCGGGTCTGGCCGAAATCGACTGGGACGACCTGACCGTCGCCGCGCCGGTCGTGGTAACCGCCCTGGCCATGCCGCTGACCTTCTCCATCGCCAACGGCATCGCCTTCGGCTTCATCACCTGGACCGCCTGCAAGCTGCTGTCCGGCCGCTTCCGCGAGCTGAACCCGGCGCTGGTGATCCTGTCGATCCTGTTCGTGATCAAGCTGGGCTGGTTCAACGCCTGATTTTACTTTCGCGGCATGGGTATCGCTGCGCTCCACCCATCCTACAGGTGGCACTGAGGTAGGATGGGTGGAGCGAAGCGATACTTATCGAATGCCGCCGCCGACCACACGAGTTACCCGCCCCATGAGCAGTCCGCGTTTCGATCCCGCCCACTACGACAGCCAACTGGCCGACAAGGCCGCGCGCCTGCGCGAGCTGCTGGCGCCCTTCGCCGCGCCGGAGCCTACGGTGTTCGATTCGCCCCGTGAGCATTACCGCCTGCGCGCCGAGTTCCGCCTGTGGCGCGAGGGCGAGGCACGCCACTACGCGATGTTCGAGCAGGGCGACAAGCACACGCCGATCCTGATCGAGGAATTCCCCATCGCCAGCCAGCGCATCAACGAACTGATGCCGCGCCTGAAGGCTGCCTGGGCCGAGCCGACGCTGGGCCACAAGCTGTTCCAGGTGGAATTCCTCACCACCCTGGCGGGCGATGCGCTGATCACCCTGTGCTACCACCGTCCGGTGGACGCGACCTGGCAGGCCGCGGCCGAGAAGCTGGCTGCCGAACTGGGCGTGAGCATCGTCGGCCGTTCTCGCGGCAAGCGACTGGTGGTGGGCCGTGACTATGTCAGCGAGGAGCTGACCGTTGCTGGCCGCACCTTCCGCTACCGTCAGCCAGAGGGCGCCTTCACCCAGCCCAACGGCGAGGTGTGCCAGAAGATGCTCAACTGGGCGTACGAAGCCCTGGGCCAGCGCGAGGATGATCTGCTGGAGCTGTACTGCGGCAACGGCAACTTCACCCTGCCCCTGGCCACCCGCGTGCGCAAGGTGCTGGCCACCGAGATCAGCAAGACCTCGGTGAACGCCGCCCTGGCCAACCTGTCCGACAACGCCGTGGACAATGTCACCCTGGTACGCCTCTCCGCCGAAGAGCTGACCCAGGCGCTGAATGAGGTGCGCCCGTTCCGCCGCCTGGCCGATGTCGACCTGAAGTCCTACGAGTTCGGCAGCGTGTTCGTCGACCCGCCGCGTGCCGGCATGGACCCGGACACCTGCGAGCTGACCCGGCGCTTCGACAACATCCTGTACATCTCCTGCAACCCGGAGACCCTGGCACAGAACATCGCCCAGCTGCACGACACCCATCAGGTGAGCCGCTGCGCCCTGTTCGACCAGTTCCCCTACACGCACCACATGGAAGCCGGCGTCCTGCTGACCCGCCGCTGAGCACCCAACGCTCAATAGCAGGCCGCCCAACCTAGGGTTGGGCGGCGCCTCCGGGTTCTGCAGCTAGGCTTGCGGAACAACGACAAGAGGCACGTCCATGTCCCGCCTGATCCTTCCCTTGCTGTGTCTGCTGCTGGCCGCCTGCGCCGGCAGCGATCCCGCCAACATCAGCGTCTCCCCCGCCGCCAATGGGCGGCAAAGCACCTTCTTCATCCAGGCCGTGCGCGCGCAAGGCCATCGAGAGGACCTGGAAGATCGCTTCGATCTTGCCGTGCGCCGCGCGCTGGAAGCCAAGGGCTACCGCTACCAGGACAATTCAGGGGAGCTGCGGGTGATCTACGCCGTTGGCCTGGACAGCCAGACCGGCATCGTCCAGCGCCCGGTGGTAACCGGCGCGGGCGTGATGACCCAGACGCAGATCACCGACCAGGAACAGGCACGCCTGGCACTGCAGATTCTCGACGAGGCGACCGGGCAGGTGCTCTATCAGGCGCAGGTGGCGCGCCAGCTGCACGATCCGAAGATTACCCAGCAGGCGGTGGACGAAGGCATCGCCCGCCTGCTCAGGGATTTCCCCGCTCATGCGGGGCAATGAGGATCAGCTGTAGTTCGACGGCGACTTGCGCACGAACTTGATGCTGTACTTGAAGTCGGCCTTGCGCGTGACGCTGATGGCGCGGCGGGTGACGGTATCGATGGTGATGTTCCAGTTGCCGGTGCTGGGCACCTTGATCTTGGCCGGGAAACGATCGAACGCACCGCCGTGGTAGACGTGGCGCCCGCCATTCTTGAAGCTGCGGAAGGCGGCATCGGTCATCAGGCGGATATTGCAGGTCATGGAGCACTCGATGACGACCAGGTCGCCTTCGTTCAGGTGTTCCCGTTGATGTACGAACTTCATGCTGGCTCCGCCTTGCTTCTACCGCGAAATCAATACGATAGCACGGAGCGGGGTTGGCCCGGCAGCGGCGCCGCCCGCAGACTGCGCCGCCTATCCGAAGCTCAGAGTCCTTCGAAGTCCGCCTTGCGCTCCTCGGGCTCCGGCTCTTCGCGCACCACCACCTGGCGATTGCGCGACTGCCGCTCCAGCCAGTAGAGGGCGAAGATCGCCAACGCCGAAATCACTCCGCGGTAGACCACGCCGGCCAGCTGTGCGTCCCACTCCATGCCCCCCTCGGTCCAGGCGATCAGCAGGCGCGACAACGTCAGGGTCAGCTGCACCAGGATCACCAGTATCAGCGCCGGCCGCACCAGCAGGCGACGGCGCAGGGCGAAGACGAGAAACAACGCGAGGGCGAACTGGTGGCCGCCGTAGAACACGCGGGCGTCGCTCACCGAGGATGGCTCCATCAGCAGCATGCCGCTGAGGTTGGCCATTTCATAAGGACGGATCCAGTAGAGCAGTCCCAGGCCACCCCAGACCAGAGCCTGGATCAGCAGGACGAGACGGGCGAAGAGCATCCGATTTCTCCTTGGCCATGCAGCCATTGCCGAGCGTCCAGAGCTGCGACCGGGAGTCGCGGACGCACCACCGATCAGCTAGAGACCCCGCACGGCGCGGCAAGTTCGACGTCCGCGTCATATGGGGAAACAAACGGCGAGTGGGGGCTGAAGACACTCGGGAGTATGCTCGGTCGCGTTCGAATTTCGAGGTTCCAACCATGCGCACCCTGCTTCTGCTTACCGCCCTCGTCGCCGGCGCCGCCCAGGCCGCCGAGCCGCTGTCCATCGATGTCCACCGCGACGCCAACTGCGGCTGCTGCAAGGACTGGATCAAGCACCTGGAAAGCAACGGCTTCACCGTCAACGACCACGTCGAGACGGACATGAGTGCAGTGAAGACCAAACTGGGCGTCCCGCACAGCATGGGTTCGTGCCATACCGGCGTGATCGACGGCAAATTCGTCGAGGGCCACGTGCCGGCAGCCGACGTGCTCAAGCTGCGCGAACGCGCGGACCTGGTCGGTGCCGCCGTGCCGGGCATGCCGATGGGTTCGCCGGGCATGGAGATGGGCGACCGCCACGACGCCTACCAGGTGGTCGGGCTGACCAAGGCTGGCCAGCGCGAAGTGCTGGCGGACTATCCCGCCCACTGATCTTACATCGAGGCACTCCCTCACCCCTGAAAGCTGGTGGAGGTGGGATGGGGCTTCCGGCGCGCGGGGCACTCTCCAGGTTCCCGCGCGGCATTGCTCCGCGAGCAGGACGGGGTGAGGGACTCCAAAAAGAAAGGGCGACCAATGGGTCGCCCTTTTCATTCATGTGGCCTTCACTCGGCCTTCGCCGGCAGCAACCCATCGGCACGGAACATCGCCTTGATCCCGCGCACAGCCTGGCGCAGACGGTCGCGGTTCTCGATCAGGGCGAAGCGTACGTGGTCGTCGCCATAGTCACCGAAGCCGATGCCCGGCGACACCGAGACCTTGGCGTCCTTGAGCAGCTTCTTGGCGAACTCCAGCGAGCCCAGGTGTGCATAGGGCTCGGGAATCTTCGCCCAGATGTACATGGAGGCCTTGGGGTTCTCCACCATCCAGCCGGCTTCGTGCAGCCCCTTCACCAGCACGTCGCGGCGCTTCTGGTACTGATCGGCAATGTCGCGCACGCACTGCTGGTCGCCTTCCAGCGCGGCGATAGCCGCCACCTGCAGCGGGGTGAAGGTGCCGTAGTCGTGGTAGCTCTTGATCCGCGCCAGGGCGGAGACCAACTCCGGGTTGCCGACCATGAAGCCAATGCGCCAGCCGGCCATGTTGTAGCTCTTGGACAGGGTGAAGAACTCCACCGCGATGTCCTTGGCGCCGGGCACCTGCATGATCGACGGGGCCTTCCAGCCATCGAAGGTGATGTCGGCGTAGGCCAGGTCGTGCACGACCAGTACGTCGTAGCGCTTGGCGAGATCGACCACGCGCTCGAAGAAGTCCAGCTCCACGCATTGCGCAGTCGGGTTGGAGGGGAAGCCAAGGATCATCATCTTCGGCTTGGGGATCGACTCGCGGATCGCCCGCTCCAGCTCGTTGAAGAAGTCGATCCCCGGCACCAGCGGCACCGAGCGCACCTGGGCGCCGGCGATCACCGCGCCGTAGATGTGGATCGGGTAGCTGGGGTTGGGCACGAGGATGGTGTCACCGTGGTCCAGGGTGGCCAGCATCAGGTGCGCCAGGCCTTCCTTGGAACCGATGGTGACGATGGCCTCGGATTCCGGATCGATCTCCACCTCGTAGCGGTCGCGGTACCAGTGCGAGATGGCGCGGCGCAGGCGCGGAATGCCACGGGAAGTGGAGTAGCCGTGGGTGTCTTCGCGCTGGGCGACCTGGCAGAGTTTCTCGACGATGTGCGGCGGCGTGGCCCCGTCGGGGTTGCCCATGGACAGGTCGATGATGTCCTCGCCACGGCGGCGGGCAGCCATCTTCAGTTCGGCGGTGATGTTGAAGACGTAGGGGGGCAGGCGATCGATGCGCGCAAAGCGACGAGCTGAACGGGGTTCAGTCATGGTGTCCTCTGATGAACGTAGGCGCCCGGAACCGTCCGAGCGACGCCGGCCACTGCGGTGGCCTGGAAAGCACGGCGCTGTGACCTGCGCTTTCTTGTCGGCGAACATATAGCTCGCTAGGCTGGCTGTCGAGTTTTTCTTTAGCCGCTCAAGGGCGGCATCTGGAGGCCCATGTCCGCGCAACAGTACTGGCAGCTCGACGTCTTCGCCGACCAACCGCTCACCGGCAATGGCCTGGCGGTGTTCCCCGATGCCCGTGGCATCCCCGAACAGACCCTGCTGGCACTGACCCAGGAGCTGCGGCAGTTCGAGTCGATCTTCCTGTTCCCGTCCGCCTCACTGGACACCTACTCGGCGCGCATCTTCACCGTCGACGAGGAGCTGCCCTTCGCCGGCCACCCGGTGCTGGGCGCTGCGGCACTGTTGCATCATCTGCACCAGCGCGGCGAAGAGGAACACTGGACACTGCTGCTGCCGGCCAAGGAAGTAAAGGTCGCCACACGCCGTCGCGGCACCGGCTTCCACGCCGAAATCGAACCAGGGCGCCGCCGACTTCGGCACCGTGCTCGATGACGACGCACGCCGCTGGTTTGCCGAGGCCTTTTCGCTGACCGCCAGCGATCTCGCCGACTACCCCGCCGCCGTGGTCAGCACCGGCCTGCCCTACCTGCTGCTGCCGGTGCGCGGCGAGGCGCTTGGCCGCGTGCGCCAGCGCACGGATCTGACGGCCGAGCTGGCAAAGCTCAATGCCGCCTTCGTTTTCGTGCTGGATGTGGATAATCGCGAAGGCCGCACCTGGGACGGCGCCGGGATCATCGAGGACGTTGCCACCGGCAGCGCCGCCGGTCCCGTTGCCGCTTACCTGGTGGAACTGGGCAAGGCACGCCGCGGCGAGCTGTTCCAGCTGTCCCAGGGCCGCTTCGTCGGCCGCCCGAGCCGGCTCGACGTGCAGGTCGGCCAGGACGACGAAGTCCGCGTCGGCGGCGACGTGCAACTGCTGGCCCGCGCCGAGCTGCTGCACCGTTTCGCCTGACGACCGGGCTGGCGGCCTGGGCCCCGGAAGACAACACTGAAACCACCTGTTCGATGGAGATGCCGCCATGCAATGGCGCAAAGGACGACGCAGCGACAACGTAGTGGATGCCCGCGATGAAACCGGCGGCGGCGGCGGTGGAGGCATGCGTATCGGCGGCCGTGGCCTGAGCCTGGGCGGTGTGGCCATCGTGGTGGTGATCGGCCTGCTCTCCGGGCAGGACCCGATGACCATCCTCGGCTCGCTGCTCGGCCAGATGGACGTCTCGCAGCAGGCGCCCAGTCGGCCGACGCAGGGCAAACCGGCCACCGGCAGCGACCCGCAGGTGGAATTCGTCCAGTCGATTCTGGGCGATACCGAGGACACCTGGGGCGAAATCTTCGCCCGCAGCAACGCCCAGTACGAGCAGCCCAAGTTGATCCTGTTCAACGGTGGCGTGAATTCCGCATGCGGCTTCGCCTCCTCGGCGGTGGGCCCGTTCTACTGCCCGGGCGACCACCGCGTGTACCTCGACCTCGGTTTCTTCCGCGAGATGGAGCAGAAGTTCTCCGCCGCCGGCGACTTCGCCCAGGCCTATGTGATCGCCCACGAAGTCGGCCACCATGTGCAGAACCTGCTGGGCATCTCCGCCAAGATCAACGCCGCCCGGCAGCGCGGTGCGCGCATGGAAGGCGCCAACGGTCTTTCGGTGCGTCAGGAGTTGCAGGCCGACTGCTTCGCCGGGGTCTGGGCCAACCACGCCCAGCAGCGCCTGAACTGGCTGGAGCCGGGCGACGTGGATGAGGCGCTGAACGCCGCCACAGCCATCGGTGACGATCATCTGCAACGCCAGGCGCGGGGCACGGTAATGCCGGACTCCTTCACCCACGGCTCGTCCGAGCAGCGCGTGCGTTGGTTCAAGATCGGCTTCGAAAGCGGCTCGCCAGGCAAGTGCGACACCTTCAAGGCGCAGACACTCTGACCTGCAGGAGCGCGCGATCGCGGGCGTGGCCCGCTCCTACAGGCTGTGGCTGAGCGCGTGGAGAAAGCTAACTGGGTCGACGGGTTTTGGCAGGAAATCCAGTACGTTCAACGGCACCTCGAAGAGGTCCTCTCCAAGATCAGTCCGCGCGGACAGCATGATGATCGGCAGGAAAGTGCCGGACTCGTTCAACTCCCGGATAAATGCCCGTCCCGGCCCATCACGCTCCAGCCCCAGGCCGCTGACCAGCAGATCGATCGCCGCTTCTTCCCGCTGGATGCGCCGCAATGCCAATGCGGCGCTGCTGGCAGTGAGGCAACGCAGGTTGGCCCGTTCGATCAGCCGGCGGGTTCGGGCCAGCACCGCACGATCGTCATCCACCAACAGCACCACGGGCCGCCTGGGCGCACGCGCCGTTATATCGCGCAGAGCCTGAAGCTCCTCGTCATTGAGGACAACGCGCTTGGACATGGGCGCAATACTACCGATAGAGGCCAGATGACATCATTCTAGATGGCGAACGGCCGGCATTCCTGCCGGACCAAGGTTTGGCGATAGACGGATAAAAAAGGGCCGCAACAAGTGCGGCCCTGGAAATACGCCGGCAGAACCGGCGTCGTGGGATATCAGCCAGCCTTGGCCAGGCCGGCCTGGCCAAGACGCTCGGCGATCTCACCGAGGATGGCCGGGTCATCGATGGTGGAAGGTGGCGCATAGCTCTCGCCGTCGGCGATCTTGCGCAGTACGGCGCGGAGGATCTTGCCCGAGCGGGTCTTGGGCAGGCGCTTCACCACTACCGCCTGCTGGAAGCAGGCCAGCGCGCCGATACGCTCGCGCACCAATGCCACCAGTTCGCGTTGCAGGTTGCCTTCGGTGATCTGCGCACCGTCCTTGAGTACCACCAGCCCCAGCGGCACATGCCCCTTGAGGTCGTCCTGCACGGCGATCACCGCGCATTCGGCGACGGCCTCGTGCAGCGCCAGCAACTCCTCCATCTCGCCGGTGGAAAGACGGTGGCCGGAGACGTTAATCACGTCGTCGGTGCGCCCCATGATGTAGACGAAGCCCTCCTCATCCACATAGCCGCCGTCGCCGGTGTGGTAGTAGCCGGGATAAGTCTTCAGGTACGCCTGCAAATAGCGCGCGTGGTCGTTCCACAGGGTTTGCGCGCAACCGGGCGGCAACGGCAGGGCAATGACGATGGAGCCTTGCTCGTTCGGTCCCAGCAGGCGACCTTCGTCGTCCACCACCTGCACGTGGTAGCCAGGCACTGCACGGTTGGTGGAGCCGCCGCGCAGATCGTGGTCGCCCAGGCCGGTACAGGGTGCAGTCACCGGCCAACCGGTTTCGGTCTGCCACCAGTGGTCGTGCACCGGCTTGCCGGTGAGCTCCTCCAGCCAGTGCTGAGTGGTGCTGTCGAGCTTCTCGCCGGCCAGGAACAGGTGCCTCAGCGAACTCAGGTCGTAGCGCTTGAGTAGTTCGCCCTGCGGATCTTCCTTGCGGATCGCGCGGATCGCCGTCGGCGCACAGAACAGGCTGTTGACCTTGTGTTCCTCGATCACCCGCCAGTAGCTCCCGGCATCCGGCGTACGCACCGGCTTGCCCTCGTAGAACACCGTGGTGCAGCCGTTCATCAACGGTCCGTAGACGATAAGCGAGTGACCGACCACCCAGCCCACGTCCGAAACGCCCCACCAGACATCCCCCGGCTGCAGGCCGAAGATGGTCGGCAACGCATAGCTCAGCGCCACGGCGTGACCGCCGTTGTCGCGCACGATGCCCTTGGGTTTCCCGGTGGTGCCCGAGGTGTACATGATGTAGAGCGGGTCGCCGCTGGCGACTTCCACCGGAGCAGCCGGTTGCGCGTGGACCAGCCTCTCGCGCCAGTCCAGGTCACGACCTGCCTTCAGTTCCGCCATCGCCTGCGGGCGTTGCAGCACCAGCACGTGGGTCGGCTGGTGGCTGGCCAGGTCCAGGGCCTTGTCCACCAGTGGCTTGTATTCGATCACCCGCTCGAACTCCAGGCCGCAGGAGGCGGTGAGCACCAGCTTGGGCCGGGCGTCGTCGATGCGCAGCGCCAGCTCATGGGCGCGAGAAGCCGCCGAAGACTACCGAGTGCACAGCCCCCAGCCGCGCGCAGGCGAGCATGGCCATGGCCGCCTGGGGCACCATCGGCATGTAGATGATCACCCCGTCGCCCTTCTCCACCCCCAGCGCGCGCAGGGCGCCGGCCAGACGCGCGACTTCATCGCGCAGCTCCAGGTAGCTGAAGCGCTGTTGGGTGTTGGTCACTGGGGAGTCGTAGATCAGTGCAGTCTGGTTGCCACGACCGAGTTCGATCTGCCGGTCGAGGGCGAGGTAGCAGGTATTCAGTCGGCCATCGGCGAAGCCACGGTGGCTGCCGTCGGGCAGGGCTTGCAGGGTGTCCTGCGGGGCGCGATACCAGGCCACGCGGCCGGCCTGCTCGGCCCAGAACGCGGAGGGTTCCGTGATGGAGCGGTCATGGGACTGCCGGTAACTCATCGTCACTGCCTCTTATTGTTGTTATCGAGGTCGAACAACGAATATGGACGGGGATCGCCACCCCACCATCAACCTTTGGTCGTAGTCCTGCCACGGCCCCCGGAGGCGAGCCGGCAGCAAAGCTTTGCAGGATTTTTCAGCGAAGCGGCGCAACGTCACGCGCAGCGCTCTGGGACGGCGGCTGCATGGCTTTCCAGCCCGCTGGACGCCGCGTGTCGGCGACCACAAGTCGCACCTGCTACCGCCACATGACAGGACTACACTGAGAGTCCCTTTCACCTGACAGCACAGGGGTGAGCACCGTGAACATCCTCGTCCGTCCGTCCAGCCTGCGCAAAGACCAGCCGTGGGAAGTCTGCCTCGACCAGCAGGCCGTGCGCTCCCGCAGCGAGCGGGAAGCACGCAGTTTCGTCGCTACCCTCGAAGCCCGCCTGAAGGCACCGCACCAGCTACCCGAACTGGTGCAACGCGCCGCCGGCTGATCACGCAGCGCGTTCGCTGATCTGTCGCTGCATCCAGCCGAGCACCGCGGCCACCAGGCCGCACACGGTGATGACCAGGGCCATCGGCAGCGCGGTGCCATCGTGCATTGCACCGACCAGAGCGGAAGCACCTGCCGCGACGGTGAACTGCAGCTCCATCAACGCCGAAGCGCTGCCCGCGTGCCGGCCCTGGCTGGCCATGGCGCAGGCTGACGAATTGGGCATGAGGAAGCCCAGGCTGGCAATGGAGCCAAACAACGGAATCAGCAGCGGCCAGAGAGTTCGCAGGTTTCGCCCAGGGTCACCGCCAGCAGCGCCACGCCGCGACCGAAATACACCCACACCGCCCGGCGCAGCCAGAATCCCGGCCCGCGATAGCGCAGCAGCCGCGCGTTGACCTGCGCCATCAGGATGAAGCCCGCGGCGTTGCTGCCGAAGATCCAGCCGTAGTGCTCGGCTGGCACTCCGTAGAGCTGAATGAAGATGAAGGGCGAGCCGGCGATATAGGAGAACATCCCGGCAATGGCCACGCCGCCGGTGAGCGCGTAGGTGAGGAAGGAGCGGTCGCGGAACAGCGCCCGGTATTGCCCAAGAGCCCCACGCAAAGGGGCGCGCGGCCCGGCCGGAATGGTCTCGGGAAGCCACAGTGCAATGGCTCCACCGGCCAGGGCGCTGAACAACGTCAGGCAGAAGAAGATCGACTGCCAGCCCGACAGGCTGAGCAGCAACCCGCCGCCCAACGGTGCCAGGATCGGCGCCAGCCCCATGACCAGCATCAGTTGTGAGAACGCCTTGGCGGCAGCCACCGGGTCGCAAAGATCACGAACCACTGCCCGCGAGATCACCATGCCCGCACAACCGCCCAGCGCCTGGACGAAACGTGCGCCGATCAGCCACTCCAGGTTCGGCGCGAAGGCGCAGGCTACGGACGCCAGGGTGAAGATGCTGACCCCCAGCAGGAGCGGCATGCGCCGGCCAACACGATCGGCCAGCGGACCATAGAGCAGCTGACCGAGGGCAAGGCCGGCGAAGTAAGCCGACAGGCTCAGCTGGACATGTTCGACGTCGGTGCCAAAGGCCTGCGCCAACGTCGGGAAGCTGGGCAGGTAGAAATCGATGGCCATGGGCCCGAAGGCGCTGAGGGCGCCGAGGATCAGCAGGATGCGGAGGTTCATGGATCACCTGGTCACACGCGCCCGCCGAGGAGCGGCGAAGACCGCGGGCAGGCCGGTGTGGATATCTTGTTGGCGCGCACGGATGGCGCGGCGAAGCCCTGCATTGTGGCTTGGCCGGAAAAATTAGCAAGCTCCCTAAGCAACTCCTGAAGCAACTCCCCAAATAGTGGGAGAGGCAGGTCCGGCCGCGCCGACCGGACCTGCCAGGACATCAGACCTCGTGCGCCCCCTCTGCGGCGGGCTTGGTCTTGTTCTTGCGGCCACTGAGCTTGTCGGCGGCCGATTCCACCAGCATGTAGAACATCGGGATAAGGAAGGTCGCCAGCAGGGTCGCTGCCAGCATCCCGCCGATCACCCCGGTGCCGATGGAGTGACGGCTGGCGGAACCGGCGCCGGTACTGATCGCCAGCGGCACGCAACCCAGGATGAAGGCCAGTGAGGTCATCACGATGGGGCGGAAGCGCAGCTTGGCCGCCTCCAGTGCCGCCTCGACCGGGCCCATGCCCTGCTCTTCGCGACACAGCACGGCGAACTCGATGATCAGGATGGCGTTCTTCGCCGCCAGCCCGATCAGGGTCACCAGGCCGACCTGGAAGTACACGTCGTTATCCAGCCCGCGCAGCCAGATCGCCAGGATCGCCCCGAACACCGCGAAGGGCACCGCCGTGACCACCGCCAGCGGCAGGGTCCAGCGCTCGTACTGGGCGGCGAGGATGAGGAACACCAGGATCAGGCCGAAGATGAACGCGGTACTGCCCGATCCCTGGGTCGCCAGTTCCTGGTAGGCCGAGCCGATCCACGCCAGGGTGTAGTCCTGCCCCAGCACCTGGTTGGCCACTTCCTGCATCGCCGCCAGAGACTGGCCGGAGCTGTAGCCCGGCGCCGGGCCGCCGAGCAGCTTGGCCGCCGGGAAGACGTTGAAACGTGCGTAGGAGTCCGGACCGAGGATGCGCTTGACCGACACCAGCGTGGTCAAGGGCACCAGATCGCCCGTGGAGGAGCGTACGAAGACCTGGCTCAGGTCGTCCGGTTTGCGGCGGAACTCTGGCTCCGATTCCAGGGTGACCTGCCAGGTCCGCCCGTAGAGCGTGAAGTCGTTGACGTAGTAGCTGCCGAAGGTGGACTGCATCGCGGTGAACACGTCATTGATCGCCACGCCCAGCGAGCGCGCCTTGGTACGGTCCAGGTCGACGTAGTACTGCGGCACGTTGGCGTTGAAGGTGTGTTGACCCCCGCCAGCTCCGGGCGCTTGGCCGCGGCGGCGAGGAACTTCACATGGTCACCTCCTCGAGCTGCTCGGAGGTGCCGCCGCTGCGGTCCTGAATGTACGCCTCGAAACCGCCGGTGGTACTCATGCCGGTGATCGGCGGCGGGTTGAAGGACATCACCACGCCGTCTTCCTGCCCCGCGCCCATCTTCATGAATTCATGGGTCAGGTTGCGCGCGTCCAGCTCGGGGGTGGTGCGTTCCTTCCAGTCCTTGAGCGGCACGAAGGACACCCCGGCGTTGCTGCGGGTGCCGAAGGTGAGAATGTCGAAGCCAGCGAAGGTCACCACGTCCTGCACCGCCGGGTGCTTCATCAGCTCGTGGGTCACGTCGCTGGTGAGTTTCTCGGTGCGGGTCAGCGAAGCGGCCGGCGGCAGGAAGTAGGCGTTGAGCACATAGCCCTGGTCCTCGTCGGGCACCAGCGAGCCGGGGACCCGGCCGAACAGGATGACCAGCAGGGCGATCATGCCGCCGAACAGCAACAGCCCCAGCGCCGCCCGTTTGAGGAAGAACTGCACACCCGCGCCATAGCCGTTGGTGGCGCTTTCGAACATCCGGTTGAACCACGCGGAACGGCGCTGCCGGCTCCTTGTGCTCGGGCTTGAGGATCAGCGCGCAAAGCGCAGGGGACAGCGTCAGCGCGACGATGCCGGAAATCACCACCGACACCGCGATGGTGATCGCGAACTGTTTGTACATCTGCCCGGCCAGGCCGCCGAGGAACCCGACGGGAATGAACACGGCGCAAAGCACCAGCACGATGGCGACGATCGGCCCGGTCACCTCCTCCATCGCCTTGATCGCCGCTTCCTTGGGTCCGAGCTTCTCGGTGCGCATCACCCGCTCGACGTTCTCCAGCACCACGATCGCGTCGTCCACCACGATGCCGATGGCCAGCACCATACCGAACAGCGACAGCAGGTTGATGGAGAAGCCCATCAGGTACATGCCGGCGAAGGTGCCGACCAGCGAAACGGGAATCGCCAGCACCGGGATCAGTGTGGCGCGGATGCTCTGCAGGAACACGAAGACCACGACCATCACCAGGATCAGCGCCTCGATGAAGGTATGGATCACCTCCTCGATGGAGACCTGCACGAAGATGGTGGTGTCGTAGGGAATCTTGTAGGTGATGCCCTCAGGGAAGCGCTTGGCCATGGCGTCCATGTGGTCGCGCACGGCCTGGGCGGTATCCAGCGCGTTGGCGCCCGGCTGCAGGTAGATACCGAAGGCGGCGTTCTGCTGGCCGTTCAGCGAGGTCACCAGGGAGTAGTCCTGAGCCCCCAGCTCGACCCGCGCCACGTCCTTGAGCAACAGGCTGGCACCAGTCGGATCGCTGCGCAGGATGATGCTCTCGAATTCCTTGGGATCAGTGAACCGCCCCTGGGCGGTCGCCATGTAGGTGAAGTCCTGCGGTTCCTTCATCGGCTGCTGGCCGAAGCTGCCGGCGGCGAACTGCGAGTTCTGCTCGCGGATCGCGCTCGCCACGTCCGAAGGCGTCATGTTGTATTGCGCCAGCTTGTCCGGCCGCAGCCAGATACGCATGGAATAGTCCTTGGAACCGAACTGGCTGACGTCACCGACCCCGGGAATCCGCTTGAGGTCGTCGATCACGTTGATCAGCGCGTAGTTGCTGATGAAGATCGGGTCGCGGGAGTTGTCCGGCGAGAACAGGGTCACCACCTGCAGGATGTCGGAGGATTTCTTCTCCACCTGCACGCCCTGCCGACGTACCTCTTCAGGCAGCTTGGCGAGCGCGGCCTGCACCTTGTTGTTGACGTCGATGGTGGCCTGGTCGGGGTCGGTGCCCACCTCGAAGTACACGGTCAGGCTCATGGCCCCACTGCTGTCGGAGTTCGACAGCTGGTAGATCATGCCTTCGACGCCGTTGATTTCCTGCTCCAGCGGAGCGGCCACGGTTTCGGCGATCACCTGGGAGCTGGCGCCGGGGTACGCGGCGGAAACCGACACCTGCGGCGGGACGATCTCCGGGTACTGGGCGATGGGCAGCGCGCGCATGGCGACGAGGCCGGCGAGCAGGATCACGATGGAAATCACCATCGCGAACACGGGGCGTTCGATGAAGAAGCGCGAGATCACGATGGGCGCTCCTTAGGACTGTGCCTGGGCGGGTTGCGGCGCGGGCGCCTGCGGTGCTGCCTCGCTGGCCTTTACCGGCTGGTCCGGCCTGACCTTGGGAATGCCTTCGACGATCACGCGGTCACCGTCATCCACGCCGGCATCGATAATCCAGCGGCCGTTGACGGTCTTGGAGGTCGTCACCTGGCGCACACGGGCGAAACCGTCCTTGTCCACCACGTAGACGAAGGTGCCGCGCGGGCCCTGGGCCAGCGCGCGCTCGGGCAGGGTCACGGCGTTGCTCTGGGTGATGCCGGTGATCAGGATGCGCACGAACTGACCCGGGATCAGCAAGTTGTGCGGGTTGGGCACCACAGCGCGGGCGTTCACGGTGCCGGTACCGGTGTTGACGAAGCTGTCGGTGAAGTCGACGACGCCTTCGATGGGGTACTTGCTGCCATCACCAAAGCGCAATTCGGCGGTCAGCTTGCCGTCCTTGGGCAGGATATAGCGGCCACTCTTCACCCCATCGTTCATCTGCGCGGCCTGGGTGTCGGGATAGGCGAAGTTGACGTACACCGGGTCGAGTTGGGTGAGCTTGGTCAGCAGGCTGGAGTTCGGATCGCTGGCCGCCACCAGGCTGCCCTCCGAGCGCACTTCCTTGCTCGCCATGCCGGAAATCGGCGCGGTGACCGTGGTGTAGTTCAGGTCGATCTGCTTGGCCTGGACATTCGCCTTGGCAGCCTCGACATCGGCCTTGGCCTGTTCGAAATCGGAGATGTAGCGATCCAGTTCACTTTCGCTGGCAAAGCCCTTTTTCTGCAGTTCACGGATACGCTTGAGGTCGCGTTCGGTCTGCCGGTAGCGTGCCTGGGTCTGCGCCAGGGAACCCTTGGCCTGGCCCAGCGCAGCCTGGTACGGGCGCGGGTCGATGCGGAACAGCACCTGGCCTTCCTTCACCGGCCGGCCCTCTTCGTAGGTGCGGCGCTGCAGGATACCGCTGACCTGGGCGCGCACTTCCACTTCGCGGTAGCCGGCGGTCCGCGCGGCGTATTCGAAGGTCAGGGGCACGGGGGCACTCTTGGCCACTTCGACCGTCACTGCCGGGGGAGGAGGCGCCGCCGCAGCAGGTTTGTCCTCGGCCTGGACCCAGGCAGAAAACAGGACTGGCAACCCAACGACAGCAAGCGCGACGGGCAAACGACGGGCAAACGGCATGTAACCTCTCCATGGAAATGACTGACGGCGGAACCCCAGGGGACGACGACGGTGTGACTCTTACCTACGCCAGTGTCTGTAAAGCACTGTTAGCGCTATAAAATCAGTAAACTGCCTGTCACTCAGTGATCCTAGCCTGTATACCAGCAAGCGCCATGCGAAGAACTAAAGAAGATTCGGAACGAACCCGTCAGACGATTCTTGACTCGGCTGAAGGCCTTTTCTTTGCGAAAGGCGTCTCAAATACCAGTCTCGAAGAGATCGCGCGCGCCGCAGGAGTGACCCGCGGAGCGGTGTATTGGCACTTCCAGAACAAGGCGCACTTGTTCAACGACATGCTCAACCAGGTCCGCCTGCCGCCCGAGCAACTGGCGCAGCGGCTGTCCGGCTGCGACGGACACGACCCGATCGAATCGCTGTTCCAGCTCAGCGTGGAAGTGGTCGAGAACCTGGCCCGCGACGAGCAGCGCCGGCGCATCCTCACCATCCTCCTGCAACGCTGCGAGTTCACCGATGAACTGCGCGACGCCGAGGAGCGCCATAACCAGTTCGTCCGCCAGTTCATCGAGCTCTGCGAGCAGTTGTTCTGCCGCGAGGATTGCCGCACGCGGCTGATGCCGGGTGTAACGCCCAAGATTGCCTCGCGCGCGGTGCACGCGATGATCTTCGGCCTGCTCAGTGACTGGCTGCGCGACCCGGGCCTGTTCGACCCGCTGCAGGAAACCCGTGAACTGTTCGACGCCGTGTTCCGTGGCCTGGTGCGCGACTGGCATCCGGCACAGGCGTAGGGGCCGGCAGGACGCCGGCCCGGAAGGGATGAAGCCTCAGGCCGCCTCGGCCTCGTAGCCTTCCTCGCGGATCGCCGCGAGGATCGCGGAGTCGTCCAGACGGCTGGCGACGCGGACTTCGCCGGCACCCAGGTCGACCTGTACATCCGCCGCCGCATCCAGCGCCTGTACCGCCTGGGTGATGGCCCGCACGCAGTGGCCGCAGCTCATGCCTTTGACATTGAAGGTGTGCATGGAATCTCTCCTCTGATGGATTGAAGCGTTGGATGCAGTCTCGACCTTGCCACCGTGGCAAGGTCAAGCCTGTCGCGCTGAAGTCGCCTTGTACTTGTCCTACGTCAGCCTCTCAGCCAAGCTGCGGAAATAGCTGACTCATCGGAGAACGCCCATGCGCCGTTCCCTACTGCTCGCCGTTGGCCTCACGGCAGCCCTCCCGTTCATTGCTTGCGCCGACGGCATGCCCGAAGAGCCCTCGGCGCCGTCCGCACCCGCGCCTGCCTCCCCGGCCGCGCCGCCTCCGAGTGCACCCGGCTCCTGGCCGGTGCCCGACGCACAGCCGGTGGCCTATGCCGTGCTGATCGTCAGCCGCGAACGGCTGGATACCGGCACCGCCTGCGATATCGACCTCTATGTGCAGGACGAAAAGGTCTCGCGCCTGCAGCCCGAAGGTGAAATCGCCCTCAACCTGCCTCCCGGCGAAGTCTCCCTGCGCCTGCAGACCGCCAACTCCGGGCTCTGCCGCAGTGGCATCCAGCCGCTGCGCGCGCAGTCCGTGCAACTGCACGCCGGCGAAGTGCGCAAATTCCGAATCGCCAACAGCGAGAGCGGCCTCTACCTGATGCCGGTTTCGAGCGGCAGCTGGAGGATCCGTCCTGCGGTCTGACCTGCGACAAGAAGGCAGCGAACGAGGGTTGACCTTACCCTCGTGTCAAGGTTGATGCTATCGGGGAACTTCAGGGAGAAAGCCCCATGAGCAGCGCCAACCCCATCGAACTCGACCTGCCGTCTCCGGGATGACCTGCGCCAGCTGCGCCGGTCGGGTCGAGCGTGCCCTGCGCAAAGTACCCGGCGTGCAGGACGCCAGCGTCAACCTCGCCAGCGAGCAGGCCCGCGTGCAGCTGGCCGCGCCGTCCAACGGCGAAACCCTGCCGGCGCTGGCCGCCGCCGTCGAGCAGGCCGGTTACCAGGTGCCGTCCCACAACCTGGAACTGGCCATCGAGGGCATGACCTGCGCCAGTTGCGTCGGCCGCGTCGAGCGCGCCCTGAACAAGGTTCCCGGCGTGCGCTCGGCCAGTGTCAACCTGGCCAGTGAGCGCGCCCATGTCGAGCTGCTCGGCGCGGTGGATAGCGCCGCGCTGATCGCCGCCGTCGACAAGGCCGGCTACCGGGCCCGGCCCATCGAACCCGACCAACCCGCCGTGGACCCGGCCGTGGCCCGTCTGGCGCGCGAGCGCTGGTGGCTGGCCGCCGCCATCCTGCTATCGCTGCCGCTGGTGCTGCCGATGGTCGGCGACTGGTTCGGCCAGCATTGGATGCTGCCGGCCTGGGTGCAATTCGTCCTCGCCACGCCCGTGCAATTCATCATCGGCGCTCGCTTCTATGTCTCGGCCTACAAGGCCGTGCGCGCCCGCAGCGGCAACATGGACCTGCTGGTCGCCCTGGGCACCAGCGCCGGCTACGGGCTGAGCCTGTACCTGTGGTACGCCGCAGCTCCCGGGCAATGCCGCACCTGTACTTCGAAGCCAGCGCCGTGGTCATTACCCTGATCCTGCTCGGCAAGTACCTGGAAAGCCGCGCCAAACGCCAGACCGCCGCCGCCATCCGGGCTCTCGAAGCCCTGCGGCCAGAGCGCGCCACCCGCGTGCGCGACGGCATCGAAGAGGACGTCGCTATCGCCGAACTGCGCCTGGGCGACGAAGTACTGGTGCGCCCCGGCGAACGTTTCCCGGTGGACGGCGAAGTCCTCGCCGGGCAGAGCCATGCCGACGAGGCCCTGATCACCGGCGAAAGCCTGCCGGTGCCCAAGGACATCGGCGATCCGGTCACCGGTGGCGCGATCAACGGCGAAGGCGTGCTGCGCGTGAAGACCACCGCGCTGGGCGGCGAGACAGTCCTGGCAAGAATCATCCGCCTGGTGGAAGACGCCCAGGCAGCCAAGGCGCCGATCCAGAAGCTGGTGGACAAGGTCAGCAACGTGTTCGTCCCGGTGGTGATCGGGATCGCCCTGCTCACCCTGGTCGGCTGGCTGATCGCCGGCGCCGGCTGGGAGCAGGCACTGATCAATGCCGTGGCGGTGCTGGTCATCGCCTGCCCCTGCGCCCTCGGCCTCGCCACCCCGACCGCGATCATGGCGGGCACCGGCGTAGCGGCCGAGCACGGCATCCTGATCAAGGACGCCGAAGCCCTGGAAGTCGCCCACGCAGTGACCGCCGTGGCCTTCGACAAGACCGGCACCCTCACCTCCGGCCAGCCACGCATCACCAACCTCGCCGCTGACGGCGACGAAACCGAGGCGCTGGCCCTGGCCGGCGCCCTGCAACGCGGCAGCGAACACCCACTGGCTCGCGCCGTGCTCGATGCCTGTGCCGAGCGCGGCCTGAACCCCGCCGCCGCCGAGGCCATCCAGGCCCTGACCGGCCGCGGCATCCAGGGCCGCATCGATGGCCGCCTGCTGGCCCTGGGCAACCGGCGGATGCTCGACGAAGCACAGCTGCCAGCCGGAGCGCTGGCCGACTCCGCCATGCAATGGGAGGCCGAGGGCCGCACCCTGTCCTGGCTGATCGAGCGCGAGCCGCATCCCCGCGTCATCGCCCTGTTCGCCTTTGGCGACAGCCTCAAGGAAGGTGCAAAGTTCGCCATTGATGCCCTGCGCGAACGCGGCATCGCCAGCCACCTGATCACCGGTGACAACCGTGGCAGCGCCAAGGTCGTCGCCGACGCCCTGGGCCTGGACGACGTGCACGCCGAAGTGCTGCCCGGCGACAAGGCCGCCGTGATCGGCGCGCTGCGTCAGGTAGGCAAAGTCGTGGCGATGGTCGGCGACGGCATCAACGACGCCCCTGCACTGGCCGCGGCGGACGTCGGCATCGCCATGGGCGGCGGCACCGATGTCGCCATGCACGCAGCCGGCATCACCCTGATGCGCGGCGACCCGCGCCTGGTGCCAGCGGCGCTGGACATCTCACGGCGCACCTACGCGAAGATCCGCCAGAACCTGTTCTGGGCCTTCATCTACAACCTGGTGGGCATCCCGCTGGCGGCCTTCGGCCTGCTCAACCCCATGGTGGCCGGCGCGGCGATGGCTGCTTCGAGCGTCAGCGTGGTGAGCAACGCCCTGCTGCTCAAGCGCTGGAAACCGCGGGATCAGAAATGACAGTACCGCCCCGAGCTATCGGGGCGGTCGCTCAAGAGGAATCGGCATGAACATCGGTGAAGCGGCAAAGAAGAGCGGCCTGACCGCGAAGATGATCCGCTACTACGAATCCACCGGCCTGCTCGCCCCCGCCGGCCGCAGCGCCAGCGGCTACCGCCACTACAGCGAGCAGGACCTGCACACCCTGGCCTTCATCCGCCGCTCGCGGGATTTCGGCTTTTCACTGGAAGAGGTCGGCCACCTGCTCGCCCTCTGGCAGGACCGGCAGCGCGCCAGCGCCGACGTGAAGGCCCTGGCCGCCCGGCACATCGACGAACTCAACCGCAAGATCGCCGAACTCAGCAGCCTGCGCGACACCCTGCAGGAACTGAGCGACCACTGCCAGGGCGACCACAGGCCGGACTGCCCGATCCTCAAGGACCTGGAGTCGGGGAAGTGCTGTCACTGAACGGCTTTTCGTAGGAGCGAGCTTGCTCGCGAACAGAGCCTGCTGCGACGCTGGGCTGGTTCGCGAGCAAGCTCGCTCCTACAGGTAAGGGATGCTACCTAGGCATTCACCACCACTCGGCGGCGCCAGATCGACGCCGGCAGCACGGTCACCGCCAGGCCGACGAACACCAGTACGCAGGCCATCCAGTCCTGGGTGGTGAGGTCTTCCCCCAGGAACAGCCAGCCCGACAGCAGCCCGGATACCGGAACGGCGAGGGCGAAAGGCGTGACCTGGCTGGCCGGGTAGCGGCGCAGCAGGAAGCTCCACAGGCCGAAGCCAACGGTGGTGGCGAGGAAGGCGATGTAGAGCAGCGCACCAGCGCCGGTCCAGTTGATGTTGACCACGGCGTGCTCGATGGCCTCCGGGCCTTCGAATATCCACGACAGCACCAGCAGCGGCAGCGGCGGAATCAGGCTGACCCAGCTGATCAGGCGCAGCATGTCACTGGCGCCGGAGCGCTTGGTGGCGATGTTGGAGAAGGCCCAGGCCAGTGCAGCGGCGATCACCAGCAGGAAGGCCACCAGGCTATCGCCCATGGGGCGTTCCAGGCCGATCAACAGCAGCCCGCCGGCGGCCAGCGCCAGGCCGATCAGCGCGCGAGGACTGGGGCGCTCGCCGAGGAAGGCGGCGGCGATCAGCACGGTAAAGAACACCTGGCTCTGCAGCACCAGCGACGACAGGCCTGCGGGCATGCCGATATGCATACCGACGAACAGCAGCCCGAACTTGACCACGCCCAGCAGCACACCAATCTGCACGATGCGCCAGAACGGCGCCGGCAGCGGGCCGCGCAGGAAGATCAACGGCAGCGCCGCCAGGGCGAAGCGCAAGGCGCAGAACAGCAGCGGCGGGAAGTCGTGCAGGCCGACCTTGATCACGACGAAGTTGACGCCCCAGATCAGGGTGACCAGCAGGGCGAGGAGAACGTGGCGGAGGGGCATGGCAGAGCGCTCGGGGGGGGGATGCAGGAAAACTAACAGCCTGTGTCTGAAATGTCTGGATACAGTTGTGGCCTTACAGTTTTCTGTGAAGCTCGGTGTAGGAGCGGGCCATGCCCGCGATCGCGCCCATGGGGCGCTCCTACAGAAGCTCGATGTGCAGCCTCGGCCAGCGCGCCGGCCAGTTCTTGGCGGCGATGCGTTCGCGGTAGATGTCCGGTTTACGGCGGAAGTGTTCGGTGGGCCGGACGCGCAGGTCCCAGAGGTCATCGATCCCCAACGGCGCCAGCAGCTCCAGGGAATCACCGCGCAGACGCAGCGCCACCGCCGTGCAGACCTCCGGCCAGCGGCACATGGCGTCGGCGCAGTCCGTATAGGGCGCATCGCCGTTGCGTAGGTGCATCCTCGCCTGATTGCGCACAGACCAGGGGATGTCCGGGCAGACGTCCAGCAGCCGGCGTTCCCAGGCGTAGTCCGCCTCGGGCAGCAGACTGTCGGTCGCGAAATACAGCACGTCGATATCGCTGAGCGGCGTGGGTTCGACGTAGGCATGCAAGGCGTCCCACACCGCATTGCGCACGAAACCCGCAGCAACCCAGGCGCCGGCGGGGCCATGATCCCGCACGGCGCGCAACAGGCGCATACGTTCGGGTTGCCCGGCGATCAGTGCAAGAAGCGCCGACTCACCGGACAATGGGCTCAGGCCTGCTCCCACGGCGGAGGCGGCGGCTCGTCGCGTTGCTGCGGCGCATCCTGGGCGGCACGGCCGGCTTCGCGGCGCTCCTGCTCACGCATGGCCTCGGCAATTTCACGCAGCACCGAATCCACGTCCGCCTCGTCTTCCGGATCATCGAAGTGCCCGGTCAAAGGGGTATCCGGCTGAAGCTTGCCGTCCTCGTAGAGGGCCCACATTTCCTTGGCGTAGTGGGTGTACTTGAGTTCCGGGGCGAAGCGGCCGAAGTAGGCGGCCATATTGCCCACGTCGCGTTCGAGCATGCGGAAGGCGTGGTTGTTGCCGGCGGCGTCCACGGCCTGCGGCAGGTCGATGATCACCGGGCCATCCGGGCCGACCAGCACGTTGAATTCCGACAGGTCGCCGTGCACGAGCCCCGCGCAAAGCATCATGACGATCTGGCGGATGAGAAATTCGTGGAAGTCACGTGCCAGCTCGGGCTCCATCACCACGTCGTTCAGGCGTGGCGCGGCGTCACCCTCTTCGTCGGCGACCATTTCCATCAGTAGCACGCCGTCGAGGAAATCGTAGGGCTTGGGCACACGGACCCCGGCGTTGGCCAGGCGGAACAGCGCGGCCACCTCGGCATTCTGCCAGGCGTCTTCCTGCTCCTTGCGGCCGTACTTGGTGCCCTTGGCCATGGCGCGAGCCTGGCGGCTATTGCGCACCTTGCGGCCTTCCTGGTACTCGGCGGCCTGACGGAAGCTGCGTTTGTTGGCTTCCTTGTAGACCTTGGCGCAGCGCAGTTCGGCGCCGCAGCGCACCACGTAGACCGCTGCTTCCTTGCCGCTCATCAGCGGGCGTAATACTTCATCGATCAGGCCGTCTTCGATCAACGGCTCCAGGCGTTTCGGGGTTTTCATCAGGCTTCCTGGCGTACCTCTCTGGGGCGCTGCGCTCCTTATACGGCATCCTTCGACAACCGCCCAGCGCGATCAGGGTTCAGGCGGTGTCAGCTCGATGCTTTCGGTTACCGCATCTTCCAGTCGCTGCAGCTCCAACCCCAGCGCCTCGTCGCTGTCGGCGTAGCGCTGGGCGATGTTGGCAAAGCCTTCGGCGACCTCGCTGAAGGCCTCCACCACACGCGGGTCGAACTGGTTGCCGGCGCCGGCCTTGATACGCGCGGCAGCCTCCTCCGGGGTCAGCGAGGTGCGGTAGGCGTGACGGCAGGTGAGTTCGTCATAGCCGTCGATCAGCGAGAGCATCCGCGCGCCCAGGGGAATCTGCTCGCCGGCCAGGCCCGCCGGGAAGCCACTGCCGTCCCAGCGTTCGTGGTGGCTGTAGGCAATTTCCTTGGCGAATCGCAGAAACTCCGCCGGCGAGCCCAGCTTGCGCTCGGCTGCCGCCAGCGCGTCGCGACCGACGGTGGTGTGGCTTTCGAGAATCAGCCGGTCAGCCTCTTCCAGCTGGCCGGGGCTGTGCAGGATACGGTCGGGCACGGCGACCTTGCCGATGTCGTGCAGCTGCGCCGAGCGCACCAGCAACTCGATGTTCTCCACCGACAGCTCGGCGGCGAACTCGTTGTGCAGGGACAGCGCGCTGCCCAGCAGGCGCATGTAATGCTCGATACGCACCAGATGGTTGCTGTGCGGGTTGTCGCGCAGGTCGCAGAGGGTCGCCATGGCTTCCAGGGTGGCGTCCTGGATGGCCTGCAGCTCGCGGGCGCGGCGGCGCACCTCCAGCTCCAGGTACTCGCTCTTGTCGCGCAGGAAGTCAGCGTTGGCCTTGAGACTCAGGTGCGCGCGGATGCGCGCCAGGGTCACCGGTGGGCTGATCGGTTTGGTCAGGTAGTCCACCGCGCCCAGGTCCAGGCCCTTCTGCTCGTCGGCGGCGCTGACCATGCCGGTGAGGAAGATCACCGGGATGTCGCGGGTCATCGGGTCGGCCTTGAGCTGCCGGCAGACTTCGTAGCCGTCCATCTCCGGCATCATGATGTCGAGCAGCACCAGGTCCGGGCGCGGATCACTCTGCATCAGACGCAGCGCCTTCTCGCCGCTGGAGGCGACGCGCACCTGGTAGCGGTCCATGAGCAGCTCGCTCATGAGCATCAGGTTGTCGGGCTGATCGTCCACCACCAGGATCATTTCCTGCTCGGGCCGGTCCAGCATGCTATCCATCGCAACTCCTCGCATCGGTCAGATTCGTGACATGCCATGGCTGATCGGACCACGGCCTTGCCCGCGTGTTCATACCGCCCCCTTGCTCTATCCGCCCGGTCATATGCGGATGTCGCGCTCCCTCGCGAGATTCACCAGACTTTCCAGGGCCCGTTCGAACTCGAAGCGCCGCACGCTGGTGGCGATGCCCTCGTAGCCCTCATTGAAGACGCTGCGCAGCAGGCTTGCACGCTCGCCGAGCAACCGTCCGGCGCGCGGGTCATCCGCCGCCAGCAAGTGCGCCAGGCGCCGGCAGACCTGCTCGACCTCGGCGACATTGCCGCTCTCCAGCAATGCCGGCGCCGCCGAAGCGGCCGGCAGCATGGGCACCGGCAGCGGTTCGTGGCTGATGGTCTGCAAGCTCAGGCTGACCGAGTCGTCCACCCGCCCCAGGGGCAGCCGGCACCAGAACAGGCTGCCGTGGTTGGGCTCGCTCTCCACCCCGACGCTGCCGCCCATCGCCTCCGCCAGCTTCTTGCAGATCGCCAGGCCCAGGCCGGAGCCGCCGTAGCGACGGGTGATGGAGCTGTCCGCCTGCTGGAAGGACTCGAACAGGCGCTCCTGCTGCGGTTCGGAGATGCCGATGCCGGTGTCGCGGAAGGCGAAGTAGAGCTGCAGGCTGTCTTCGTCCTCGTCTTCCAGGCGGACAATCAGCACCACTTCGCCCTGTTCAGTGAACTTCAGCGCGTTGTTGCCGTAGTTCATCAGGATCTGTCGCAGGCGCAGCGAATCTCCCACCACCTGGGCGGGCACCCGCGGGTCGATCTCGCAGCGCACCGCCAGGCCTTTGCTCGCCGCGCGGATGTTGAACAGATCGAACAGCTCGCCGAGCAGGCGCTCCAGGTCGAAGCCGATGTGCTCGAACTCCAGCTTGCCGGCTTCGACGCGGGACAGGTCGAGAATGTCGCTGATCAACTCCAGCAGGTACTGGCCCGAACCCTGGATCTTGCCCAGGTAATCCACCTGCTGCGGGTCCAGGGTGGTTTCCTGGAGCAGGTGTGCCAGGCCGATGATGATGTTCAGCGGCGTGCGGATTTCGTGGCTCATGTTGGCGAGGAAGTCACTCTTGAGCTGCGCCGCTTCTTCGGCCAGGTCGCGGGCCTCGGCCAGCGCCAGCTCGGTGGACTTGCGCGCGGTGACGTCACGGCTGACACCCACCAGCCCGAGCAGCCGGCCATGGTCGTCATGGAAGGCGCTGCGCAAGGTGTCGAAGAGCACCCGCCGGCCATCGGGATAGACCACCCAGCCCTCGCTGGCATAAGGCTCGCTCTCGGTGAGCGCCTGGCGGTCGCGCTCCTGGCGACCGCTGCCGGCCGCCCGGCTGAACATCTGCTGGTCGCTGCGCCCGACTATGTCCTCCGGCGCCCGCCCGAGGCAGTCGGCGAAGGCCTGGTTGACCCCCAGGTAGCGCCCCTGGGTGTCCTTGAACCAGATCGGGTCGGGGATCGAGTTGATCAGCGCCAGCAGGGTACTGCGCTGGCGCCGCTCCTCCGCCTCGGCGCGGGCGCGCTCGGCCACCTGGATCGACAGCCGACGGTTCCACACCAGCACGAAGGTCAGCAGGGCAAGGAAGCCCACCACCCACGGCCAGGCGATCTGCAGCAGGTTCATCCAGTCGAAGACATCCAGCGACGGCAGCCAGCGCGCCTGGATTGCTTCCTGCTCGCTGCGGGTGATGTTGCCCAGGGCGCGGTCCAGCAGCGGCACCAGCGGTTCCAGCTCCTTGCGCAGGGCGAAGCGCACCTGGCTGTTGCCCAGCCCGCTGTCACCCCGCACCTCCAGGTTGGACAGGCTGAGCTGTTCGATCAGGAAGGTGGTGGAGATGAGGTTGCCCACGTAGGCATCGGCACGCCCGGTGGAGACGGCCTTCAGCGCGCCGGGGAGTCCTCCACCAGCACGAAGTCGATGCCCGGCACCGCCTTGCCCAGCAGTTCATGGACGGCGTAGCCCTGCTCCACCGCAACCCGGCGACCGGACAGGTCATCCAGTGTGCGGATGGTGCTGTCGCGCCGAGCGAAGATCAGGCTGCTGGTGGTGACGTAGGGCTGGGTGAACCTCAGGAAGCGCTGGCGCTCCTCGGTGGCCGCCATGGAAGGTACCAGGTCCACCTCGCCGGCCTTCACCGCCGCCAGCACCTCTTCCCAGGTGTTGTACAGCACCGGCTGGACCCTCATGCCCAGGCGCTCGGAGAGCAACTGCAGGTAGTCGGCGCTGATACCGTGGAACTGGTCGAACTCGTCGATCACCTCGAACGGCGGCCAGCCGGCGCGGAACAGGCCAACGCGGATCGGCTCGTGGGCCGAGATGAAGGCTCGCTCCTGGTCGCTAAGCGCCAGGCTCGCGGCACGGCTCTGGGCACTCAGCGCAAGGAGCAGCAGAAGGCAGCACAGGCAGAATCGGCGCAAGGGCATGGGGTCTTTTTCAGGGAATACCCAGCAAGCGTAGTCCCTGCCGCCGCGCTTCGAGTTTGAAAACGTGATGCGGATTGCTGCACTTCATGTCGGGACGGACAATCTCCCCAACAGCCATTGCCCCGGAGAGCGGCCATGACCACTACCCGACTTGACCCCGAGCGCTGCTGGCAGGCGGTCTGCGAGCGCGATGAGCGTTACGAGGGACGTTTCGTCTTCAGCGTGCGCTCCACGGGCGTCTACTGCCGGCCGAACTGCCCGGCGCGCCGGCCATCACGGGAAAACGTGGCCTTCCACGCCGCGCCCGAAGCGGCCGAAGCCGCCGGCTTCCGCCCCTGCAAACGCTGCTCGCCGCGCGGCCCCAGCCCGCGCGAACAGCTGGATGCACTGGTCGCCGCCGCTTGCGAATTGCTCGACCAGGCGGAAAAGCCACTGACGCTGGAGGAGCTGGCCGGGCGCATCGGTCTGTCCGCCTCGCATCTGGCCCGAGCCTTCAAGGCCCGCACGGGCCTCACGCCGCGGGCCTGGGCGGAGTCCCGCCGCGAGCAGCGCCTGGCTGCCGCTTTGCCGCAATCGCGCTCGGTGCTCGATGCCGCGCTGGAGGCCGGCTATTCCGGCACCCGCGCCCTGTATGAAAGCGCCACACCGCTGAGCCCGGCGCAACGTCGGCAGAAGGGAGCCGGCGAGCACCTGCGCTACGCCATCGCGCCCTGCCCGCTCGGGCTGGTACTGCTGGCGGCCACCGATAAAGGCGTGTGCGCGCTGCTCTTCGCCGACGATGCTGCTGAACTGGAGCGCCAGTTGGCCGAGCGCTTCGCCGCCGCCGAGCGCACCCGCGACGACGACGGACTGGGCGACTGGCTGCGCGAGGTGATCACCCAGCTGGAAGAGCCCGAGCAGGCCGCGCACTTGCCGCTGGACCTGCACGGCAGTGCCTTCCAGCTTCGCGTCTGGCGGGCCCTCACGCGCATCCCCAGCGGCGAGACGCGGCGCTACGGCGAGCTGGCGCAGGAACTGGGCACGCACCCACGCGCCATCGCCCGCGCCTGCGCCAGCAACCACATCGGCCTGCTGGTGCCCTGCCACCGCGTGGTCGGCGGCAGCGGCGAGGGCGGATATCGCTGGGGCTTGCCGCGCAAGCGCGAACTGCTACGGCGCGAGGGCGGCTCAGGCGACGCCCGCGAACTCCGCCACCGAGCCGATCACGATCAGCACCCAGAGTAGGCCGCCGAGGATCAGGAAGGGCACGTTGTAGCGGGTCAACGAAGCATTGCCCTGGCCCTGCGGATCGCCACTGGCCTCGTTGGCGCGACGCTGGATGTTCGTCAACGGGATGAGCGGCGCCAGGCCGAGAATGATGAACGGCAGGCTGTAGTGGCTGAGCTCGGGAATGCGACTGGTCAGTTTGTCGGCGACATTGGAGACGATCAGCAGCACCACCGCCCAGGTGGCATCGCTGCTGTAGCTCCAGCCTTTGCGCTGCACCTCGGGCAAGGCTTCGTACACGCGCCGGGCAAGGGAGTGGATATAGAAGATCATGAACAGGCTGCGCAGCGGCGGATTGATCTTGCCGGGCATGTGCGGCTTCTGGATCGACCAGTGCTTGTACATCCAGTACAGGTTGAACAGCCCCAGCGTCGCCACGTAGAGCACGATCATCTTGGTGAGGGAGATGACGAAGAACGGCCTGGCCTGCTCGGCGCCGGCACGCTCCTCAATCAGCGGGGCTTCAGGGGCGCGGTAGGGGTTTTCCATTTCCATGCTGGGCATTCCTTTGAGCTGAAGGCGACATTCTGGGCCAGAGCCGGCGAGGGGCCAAGCGGGCGGAAGAGCGCAGGCTCACATCCCGTCGCCTGGCGCCCAGTGACGACACCGGCCTGTGCTACCGTTGCCAGCCTTCATTCCTCTGTCCGACGCCCCATGACCTTCTGGCCCCTGATCACCCGCCTCGGCGACAGCTCCCTGCTGGCGCCGGCCGCCGTGTTCGTCCTCTGCTGGCTGCTGTACCGCCGCGAGACCGCCAAGGCCGGGCTCTGGGCGGTGCTGTTCGGATTCTCGACCGCGCTGGTGGTGGGTTCGAAGCTGGCCTTCATGGGCTGGGGAATCGGGATTCCGAACCTGAACTTCACCGGCATCTCCGGCCACAGCATGATGGCCGGCGCGGTGCTGCCGACCCTGGCCGCGCAACTCTTTACCTCGCGGCGCGCCAGCCTCGCTGCTGCCGCACTGGCAGCGGCGGTTGCCGTGCTGGTGGGCCTCTCGCGGCTGGCGATCAACGTGCATTCGCCGGCCGAGGTCTATGCCGGTCTGGCTCTGGGCCTGGGCACCAGCGCGGCCTTCCTCGGCGCGACGCGCGTCAGCCTGCCAGCCTTCCAGCCCGCCCTCCTGCTGCTGGTCGTCGCGCTGGGGCTGGGCCAGGCGGTCACCGGCGTGCGCGCCCCGACGCACCAGTTGCTTGAGCGTATCGCCGCGCACCTGGCCGACCGCGACCAGCCTTATCAACGTGGCCAGTGGGCCGGCCAGCCGGACGTCTGAGCGTCAGATTCGTTCGGATTTCCGAACGACAATTTCTTGAATATCCGGATGACCGAACAAGACACCCTTGCACCGCCATCAAGAAGTAAAAATTAATTCTTTAAATTCAATTAGTTACGCAAATAAAAAAGCCTTGGCACGGAGCCTGCTCTGCTTCACCTCGAACATGCGACCGGCCTGGAGTGAGCCTCGCCGGCGCAGGACTGAATAACAAACACAACCAGTCGAGGTAGTCTCCATGCGTTTCGCACCCCGTGCGTTGGGCGTCGCCATTGTCGCGGCCCTGCTCGCCACTCCCGTCGTCGCCGAAGAACTGACCGGTACCCTGAAGAAGATCAAGGACTCGGGCACCATCGTTCTTGGCCACCGTGACGCCTCCATCCCCTTCTCCTACCTCGGCAGCGACCCGCGCCAGCCTGAAGGTTATTCCCACGACCTGCAGATCAAGGTCGTCGAAGCCCTGAAGAAAGAGCTGAACGCACCCGACCTGAAGGTCCGCTACAACCTGGTGACCTCCCAGACCCGTATCCCGCTGGTGCAGAACGGCACCGTGGACATCGAGTGCGGCTCCACCACCAACAACCTCGAGCGCCAGAAGCAGGTCGACTTCTCCGTCGGCATCTTCGAGGTCGGCACCCGCCTGCTGACCAAGACCAGCTCGGGCATCAACGACTTCCCGGACCTCAAGGGCAAGAACGTGGTGACCACCGCCGGCACCACCTCCGAGCGCCTGCTCAAGCAGATGAACGCCGACCAGAAGATGGGCATGAACATCATCTCGGCCAAGGACCATGGCGAGTCCTTCCTGATGCTCGAGTCCGGCCGCGCCGTGGCCTTCATGATGGACGACGCGCTGCTCTACGGCGAAATGGCCAAGGCCAAGAAGCCGGACGACTGGCACGTGGTCGGCAAGCCGCAGTCCTACGAGATCTACGCGTGCATGGTTCGCAAGGGCGACGCACCGTTCAAGAAGGTGGTCGACAAGGCCATCTCCGACACCTTCGCCTCGGGTGAGGTCAACAAGATCTACGACAAGTGGTTCATGCAGCCCATCCCGCCGAAGAACCTGAACCTCAACTTCCCGATGAGTGATGAGCTCAAGAAGCTGATCGCCAATCCGACCGACAAGTCTGCCGAGCAGATGTAACGGTCGCGCGCGGCTGCGCCCACAAGGCTTAGCCACGCGGGGGATCGGGAGCGCAAGCCATGCGCTCCCGGCCCACTACTCCTGATGACGATGCCGGAACACCCGCTACCCGCGGGTGGCGGGCGGGTTTGCGCCCGCGTCCGGCCCCGTACCGTACCAAGCCACCGTGCAAAGCAATCGAGGGGAAACCCGTCATGGATTACAACTGGGACTGGGGCGTGTTCTTCAAGTCCACCGGGATCGGCGACGAACGCTACCTGGACTGGTACATCACCGGCCTGGGCTGGACCATCGCCGTCTCGCTCGCGGCCTGGGTCATCGCCCTGGCACTCGGCTCGCTGCTGGGCGTGATGCGCACCCTGCCCAACCGCTGGTTGTCGGGCATCGCCACGGCCTACGTGGAGCTGTTCCGCAACGTGCCGCTGCTGGTGCAGCTGTTCCTCTGGTACTTCTTCGTGCCGGACTACCTGCCGCAGCCGATCCAGGACTGGTTCAAGCTGGGCATCGCCCCGGAAACCTCGGCCTTCATCAGCGTCGTCGTGTGCCTGGGTCTGTTCACCGCCGCGCGGGTCTGCGAACAGGTGCGCACCGGCATCCAGGCGCTGCCCAAGGGCCAGCTCGCCGCCGCCAGCGCCGTGGGCTTCCGCCTGCCGTCGATCTACCGCCACGTGCTGCTGCCGCAAGCGTTCCGGATCATCATTCCGCCGCTGACCTCGGAATTCCTCAACGTCTTCAAGAACTCCTCGGTGGCCTCGCTGATCGGCCTCATGGAGCTGCTGGCACAGACCAAGCAGACCGCCGAGTTCAGCGCCAACCTGTTCGAGGCCTTCACCCTCGCCACCGCAATCTACTTCACCCTGAACATGAGCCTGATGCTGATCATGCGCATGGTCGAGAAGAAAGTCGCCGTGCCGGGCCTGATCTCCGTGGGAGGTAAATGATGGACTTCAGCCAGATCGTCCCCGCCCTCCCCGGCCTCTGGGAAGGCATGCTCACCACCCTGCAGCTGATGGTGCTGGGTGTGCTGGGCGGCGTGGTGCTCGGCACCATCCTCGCGCTGATGCGGCTGTCCAACAGCAAGCTGCTGTCGAACATCGCCGGCTTCTACGTGAACTACTTCCGCTCGATCCCGCTGCTGCTGGTGATCACCTGGTTCTACTTCGCGGTGCCGTTCATCCTGCGCTGGATCACCGGCCAGGACACCCCCGTGGGCGCGTTCACCTCGTGCCTGGTGGCCTTCATGATGTTCGAGGCGGCGTACTACTGCGAGATCGTCCGCGCCGGCATCCAGGCCATCCCCAAGGGCCAGATCGGCGCGTCCTACGCGCTGGGCATGACCTACGGCCAGTCCATGCGCCTGATCATCCTGCCCCAGGCGTTCCGCAAGATGACCCCGCTGCTGCTGCAGCAGAGCATCATCCTGTTCCAGGACACCTCGCTGGTGTACTCGGTGGGCCTGATGGACTTCCTCAATGCCGCCCGCTCCCGTGGCGACATCATCGGCCAGCCCCATGAGTTCCTGATCTTCGCCGGACTCGTCTACTTCGTCATCAGCTTCGCCGCGTCCTTCGGTGTGAAGCGCCTGCAGAAAAGGTTAACCGTATGATCTCCATCGATAACGTCAGCAAGTGGTATGGCGACTTCCAGGTGCTCACCGACTGCAACACCAAGGTGTCCAAGGGTGAAGTGGTGGTGGTCTGCGGGCCGTCCGGCTCGGGCAAGTCGACCCTGATCAAGTGCGTCAACGCGCTGGAGCCTTTCCAGAAGGGCGACATCACCGTCGACGGCACCTCCATCGCCAACCCGAAGACCGACCTGCCGAAACTGCGCTCGCGCGTCGGCATGGTGTTCCAGCACTTCGAGCTGTTCCCGCACCTGACCATCACCGAGAACCTCACCATCGCCCAGCGCAAGGTGCTCGGCCGGAGCAAGGAAGAGGCGATGGACAAGGGCATGAAGCTGCTCGACCGCGTCGGCCTCAAGGCCCATGCGCACAAGCATCCCGGCCAGCTCTCCGGCGGCCAGCAGCAGCGCGTGGCGATCGCCCGCGCGCTGGCCATGGACCCGATCGTCATGCTGTTCGACGAACCGACCTCGGCGCTCGACCCGGAGATGGTCAACGAGGTGCTCGACGTGATGGTCCAGCTCGCCCACGAAGGCATGACCATGATGTGCGTGACCCACGAGATGGGCTTCGCACGCAAGGTCGCCGACCGGGTGATCTTCATGGACCGCGGGCAGATCGTCGAGGACTGCCCGAAGGAGGAATTCTTCGGCGACCTGCAGAACCGCGCCGAGCGCACTCAGCAGTTCCTCGCCAAGATCCTGCCGCACTGATCCGCCCGCTCTGATTTACCCGAAGGCCCCGGTTCTCCGGGGCCTTCACCCTCACCGCAAGCACAAGAATAAATAAGGAAGTTCCATGCGCGTGTTCCACTTCAGCAAGCTGCCCCTGGGCGTCGCGATCCTCGCGGCGAGTTCGTCGGTCTTCGCCGTCACCCTCGACGGCGGTGCGGTTGCCGCGCCCGATCAGTACGGCGCGAAAGTCGCCGCCGAAATCCTCAAGAAAGGCGGCAACGCCGTCGATGCCGCGGTCGCCACCGCCTTCACTCTCGCGGTCACCTACCCCGAAGCCGGCAACATCGGTGGCGGCGGTTTCATGACCCTGTATGTCGAGGGCAAGCCGTATTTCCTCGACTACCGCGAGATCGCGCCGAAGGCCGCGACCAAGACCATGTACCTGAACGAGAAAGGCGAGGTGATCGAAAACCTCGAGTCTGGTCGGCGCCAAGGCCGCCGGCGTGCCGGGTACGGTGATGGGTCTGTGGGAAGCGCACCAGCGCTTCGGCAAGCTGAAATGGAGCGAACTGCTGACCCCGGCCATCGGCTACGCGCAGAGCGGCTTCCGCGTCGCCGACCAGCAGTACCAGTACCGCCAGGACGCCATCGCGCTGTTCAACGGCAAGACCAATTTCGGCGACTACTTCGGCACCATGAAGCCGGGCGAGACCTTCAAGCAGCCGGAACTGGCCAAAACCCTGGAGCGTATCGCCGACAAGGGCCCGGACGACTTCTACAAGGGCGAGACGGCCAAGCTGCTGATCGCGCAGATGAAGCAGGACGGCGGCCTGATCACTGCCGACGACCTGGTCGACTACAAGGCCCAGTGGCGCGAACCCATGCGCATCGACTGGCAGGGCAACACCCTCTACACCGCGCCGCTGCCCAGCTCCGGCGGCATCGCCCTGGCCCAGCTGATCGGCATCAAGGAACAGCGCGCCGCCGACTTCAAGGGTGTGGAGCTGAACTCCGCGAAGTACATCCACCTGCTCTCGGAGATCGAGAAACGCGTGTTCGCCGACCGCGCCGACTACCTGGGCGACCCGGCGTTCTCCAAGGTGCCGGTGCAGCAACTCACCGATCCCAAGTACATCGCCAAGCGCGCCAAGGAAGTGAACCCGGACGCCATCTCGGCTACCGAGAAAGTCCGCCCGGGGCTTGAGCCGCACCAGACCACGCACTTCTCCATCGTCGACAAGGACGGCAACGCCGTCAGCAACACCTACACCCTCAACTGGGACTTCGGCAGTGGCGTGGTGGTCAAGGGCGCGGGCTTCCTGCTCAACGACGAGATGGACGACTTCAGCTCCAAACCGGGCGTGGCCAACGCCTTCGGCGTAGTGGGCAGCGACGCCAACGCCATCGAGCCGGGCAAGCGCATGCTCTCCTCCATGAGCCCGAGCATCGTCACCCGCGACGGCCATGTCAGCCTGGTACTGGGCACCCCCGGCGGCTCGCGGATCTTCACCTCGATCTTCCAGGTGCTGAACAACGTCTACGACTTCCACCTGCCCCTGGAGAAGGCCGTGGCCGCGCAGCGTGTGCATCACCAGTTGCTGCCCAAGGACACCATTTACTACGACGCTTACGCGCCGCTCACCGGCAAGGTTGCCGACGAGCTCAAAGCCATGGGCTACACCCTGGAAGACCAGGGTTGGAACATGGGTGACATCCAGGCCATCCGTGTGAACGGCAAGGCCCTGGAAACCGCCTCCGATCCGCGTGGCCGCGGCGTCGGGCTGGTGGTCAAGCCCTAACCCCTGGCGGACGCACCGTGTGGTACCCGAGCCAGTCCATCGCCGCCCCCCGGCGTTGGGCTGGCTCGGCCCGGACGACTGTGCTGCAATGCGCTTCCAGCCCATTGCCGTCGCCGCTCACCGTGAAGCCACGCCTCGTGCGCAACTACCTGTTGCCCTTCCTGCTGCTCCTGCTCACCCTGGGCTTCGGCTACGGCGGCTACCTGATCAGCGAAGGCGCCGGCACCCGCACCCTGATCGAGACCGGCGAACGCCAGCTCGAGCTGCACGCCCGTGGTGTGGAAAGCGAGATCAGCCGCTACACCTACCTGCCCAGCCTGCTGGAGCTCGAAGGCAGCGTCAGCCGCCTGCTGGTGGACCCGACCCCACTGCACCGCGACCGCGTCAACCACTACCTCGAAGGCCTCAACCGCCGCGCCGGCAGCCGCGCCGTCTACCTGCTGGACACCTCCGGCCGCGTGCTGGCCACCAGCAACTGGCAGGACGCCGACAGCTACCTGGGCGAAGACCTGTCCTTCCGCGCCTACTTCCAGGAAGCGGTGAACGGCCGCCCCGGCCGCTTCTATGGCATCGGCAGCACCACCGGCGAGCCCGGTTACTACCTCGCCCACGGCCTGGTCCACGGCGGCAAGATCGTCGGCGTGGCGGTGGTCAAGGTGCGCATGGAATCCCTCGAGGAGCGCTGGGAGAAGGCGCGCCTGCAAGCCTTCGTCAGTGACGAGAACGGCATCATCATCCTCTCCAGCGACCCGACCCTGCGCCTGAAGGCCGTGCGCCCGCTCAGCGACCAGGACAAGGAACGCCTCGCCCGCAGCCTGCAGTACTACTGGTGGGCACTCAACGAATGGCAGCCGCTGTCGCGCCAGCCACTGGGCGATGGCGTCGAGGAAATCAGCTTCCCGCCCGGCGAGCACGCCGACAGCCACAAGCCGCTCAGCTACCTGATGCAGACGCGTCAGCTCAGCGACACGCCATGGAACTTCACCCTGCTCACCCCACTGGCCGACCTGCGTCGCGAAGCGCTGATGCACGGCGTGCTGGCCGCCGTCGGCTTCGCCCTGTTCGCCTTCCTGCTGATCGCCTGGAACGAGCGGCGCAAGGTCATCGCCACCCGCCTCGCCGCCCGCGAGGCACTGGAGCAGGCCAACAACGCCCTGGAGCGGCGCATCGCCGAGCGCACCGCCGACCTGCGCGCCAGCAACCAGCACCTGCGCGAGCAGATCCGCGAGCGCCGCCAGGCCGAAGACACCCTGCGCAAGGCCCAGGACCGCCTGGTGCAGGCCGGCAAGCTGGCGGTGATCGGACAGATGTCCACCAGCATCGCCCACGAACTCAACCAGCCGCTGGCGGCGCTGCGCACCCTGTCGAGCAACAGCGTGCGCTTCCTCGAACGCGGCAAGCTCGATGTCGCCAGCAGCAACCTCGAAGCCATCGCCGAGATGGTCGACCGCATGGGCCGCATCACCGCCAGCCTGCGCGCCTTCGCCCGGCGCGCCGACGACCATGGCCAGGCGACGCTGAGCAAGGCGGTGGACGCCGCCGTGATGGTGCTGCAAGGGAGGCTCTCCGAAGTACCAGTGGCCCTGCACCGCGACTACCCCGACGCGCAGCTGGCCATCGACCAGACGCGCCTGGAACAGATTCTGGTCAACCTGATCGCCAACGCCCTCGACGCCATGGGCCCGCAGGTCGACCGCCAGCTCTGGCTGGAAGGTCGCAGCGAAGGCGACGGCCACTACCACCTGGTGGTCCGCGACAACGGCCCCGGCATCCCGCAGGATGCGCGCCAGCACCTGTTCGAACCCTTCTTCACCACCAAGCCCGGCGAACTCGGCCTGGGCCTGGGCCTGACCCTTTCGGCCAGCCTCGCCACCGCCGCCGGCGGCAGCCTGAGCGTGGCCTACCCGGAGGCCGGCGGCACCGCCTTCGAGCTGCACCTGCCGCTGCGCCCCGCCCTGGAGACACCCGCATGAGCGACTCACCCCTGCGCGTCCTGATCGTCGAAGACGATCCCCACGTGCGCCTCGGTTGCCAGCAGGCGCTGGCCCTGGAGGACATCGAGACCGACAGCGTAGGCAGCGCCGAGGAGGCACTGAAAAAGGTCGGCGCCGACTTCCCCGGCATCGTCGTCAGCGACATCCGCATGCCCGGCATGGATGGCCTGCAGCTGCTGGAGAAACTCAAGGAGCGCGACCCCAGCCTGCCGGTGGTGCTGATCACCGGCCACGGCGACATCGCCATGGCGGTCAAGGCCATGCGCGACGGCGCCTACGATTTCATGGAGAAGCCCTTCTCCCCCGAGAAGCTGGTGGACACCGCGCGCCGCGCCCTCGCCCAGCGCGCCCTGACCCGCGAAGTCAGCCAGCTGCGCCGCCAACTGGCTGGCAGGCAGTCACTGGAAAGCCGGCTGATCGGCCGCTCGCCAGCCATGCAGGCGCTGCGCGAACTGATCGCCAACGTCGCCGACACCTCAGCCAACGTGCTCATCGAAGGCGAGACCGGCACCGGCAAGGAACTGGTCGCGCGCTGCCTGCACGATTCCAGCCGGCGCCAGCCCAAACCCTTTGTCGCGCTCAACTGCGGCGGCCTGCCGGAAAGCCTGATCGACAGCGAAATCTTCGGCCACGAGGCCCACGCCTTCACCGGCGCCGGCAAGCGCCGGATCGGCAAGATCGAGCACGCCGACGGCGGCAGCCTGTTCCTCGACGAGATCGAGAGCATGCCGCTGAACCTACAGATCAAGCTGCTGCGCGTGCTGCAGGAACAGCAGCTGGAACGCCTGGGCTCCAACGAACTGATCCACGTGGACTGCCGGGTGATCGCCGCGACCAAGTCCGACCTCGCCGCCATGGGCCGCGAAGGCACTTTCCGCAGCGACCTCTACTACCGCCTCAACGTCATCACCCTGAACCTGCCGCCGCTGCGCGAACGCCGCGAAGACATCCTGATGCTCTTCGAGCACTTCCTGCAGCAATCCTCGCTGCGCTTCGACCGTCCGGCGCCGGCCATCGACAACGCCACCGCCGCCACCCTGATGGCCCACGACTGGCCGGGCAACGTGCGCGAGCTGCGCAACGTCGCCGAACGCTTCGCCCTCGGCCTGCCGGTACTGGCCGGCGGCAACCTCGGCCCGGACGCCGGCGAGCCGCGCTTCGCCGAAGCCGTGGAAGCCTTCGAGAGGAGCCTGCTGTCCACCGCCCTGGAGCGCCACGCCGGCAACCTCAGCCAGGCCGCGCACGCGCTGGGCATGGCCAAGACCACGCTGTTCGACAAGGTGAAGAAGTACGGCCTCTAATCTGTAGGAGCGGGCCATGCCCGCGACCCGGCCGCAGGCCGGCCTGTTAAGCGTTCGCGGGCGTGGCCCGCTCCTACACGAGCAGTTCCCTTGATCTGCGCAGCCCCGTCCCGGACACTATCGCCCTCTGAACCGGCCGCACGAGCGGGAGCCACCATGTCCACCCAAGCCGAAACCCTCTGGAACCAGTTCTGCGCCGACGCCGGCGTCGATCCGCAGCAACGCATGGCCGCGCGCCGCGCCATCCTCGCCGACAGTGCAGCACTGGACGCCACCGTCTACCGCCCCGACGACAACGACCCGGACGCCGAAGAACTGGACATGGGCGATGCCAAGGTCCTGTTCCTCGGCCCCTTCGAAGCCCCCATCGAATGGGACGCCGCCGAGCGCGAAGACTTCTTCGACGACGCCGATCCGGCGCTGTTCTTCAGCGTGCGCATCGAGTGCGAAGCCGAACCGGGCACCTCGGGCTTCTTTGTCCCTGAAGTCGGCGACTACCTGGCGGTGATGGATGGCGGCAAGATCCAGATGTACTTCCTCCACGACTGGCGCGAAGACGACGACGGCTGCACCTGCGTGCTGATCCGCGACGATATCCAGCTCTGAATCTTCTGCACTCCAGCGACACCGGCATCACCCTGTAGGAGCGGGCCACGCCCGCGATCGCGCGCATGGCGCGCTCCTACAGGGAGCCTCGGTCCTCAGACGATCAATCCTTCCTACGTAAATGCGACCGTGTACTCGGGAGCTGTCCTGCACAGCCCTCGGAATTGCCGGTAGCATCGCGCGTTGCTGCGCCTGCAAGGCCGTCGGTAAGAACGTAGGGCGCATAACCTGGAACAGGTTATCCGCCGATGCGCTGCGGCGGATAACGCTGGCGCGTTATCCGCCCTACGAGTCTGCGCTCCAGCGACGCCGGCATCACCCTGTAGGAGCGGGCCACGCCCGCGATCGCGCGCATGGCGCGCTCCTACAGGGAGCCTCGGTCTTCAGACGATCAATCCTTCCTACGTAAATGCGACTGTGTACTCGGGAGCTGTCCTGCACAGCCCTCGGAATTGCCGGTAGCATCGCGCATTGCTGCGCCTGCAAGGCCGTCGGTAAGGTCTCCCGGTCGCGACGGTTGTCGTGACCTGGGCGTGGAAACCCGGCGATGTATACACAGGCGTGGTAGCACCATGGCAATACAGCGGGCAGTTCTTGAGCTCTTTGTCTGACGTCTATGGTGGGCCGTGCAAGGCGGGCTTCGGCCCGGCCGGGTCTGTGTAGCCGGTATTTCCACCCTTGCACGGTTCCGCCTCTCTTCTGTGGAAAGAAGGGTGTGTGGAGTGTTTGACCACTACACAGGTGCAATATGAACATGCATTACCCCGCTTTTACCCCCGCGCACCACCCACGAATACCCCACGACATCCTTCTATCGAGAGAGTCCATTCGCCGGCCTTTGGCACCGCTCGCACTCCTCCCCCTGCTGGCGTTGCGCTGAAGCTTGCGGCCGATCGCCGGGCGATATTGCCCGGCGATTTCCTGGCCATTCCCTCAAACGATGTCCGCTTGGCTGAAGCACGGCGGGCAAGGAGTTCGTCATGGGTCGACAATTGCGCGCGTCCGATAGGCTCGATGCGTTTTCTGGTTCACATCTATCCCGCCGATGGCCAGCCCGGCCTGGCCCTCGACTGGCCGGCAAACTGCCAGGGCGCTGCGGACGCCGGCGTCCGGCGAGTCGAGCGCTGGTTCAGCGAACGGCACAAGACCAACCTGTGGATTGCCCTGCAGATCGGCCGGGCCGAGTTGCCCAGTGGCATGGAGAGTCTGGCTTACGAAGCGGCCTTCCTCTGGCGCCTGCAGCAGCGGCTGATGGCCAACGAAAGCGGCTTGCTGGAAGCCTGATAGCGCGGCCATGCCCGTGATCGCGCGCATGGCCGCGCTCCTACAAAGAGCGCCGCACGCTTCCTGGTGATACCCCGATACAGCGCTTGAACGCTCGGCTGAACGCCGCCTCGGACTGGTAGCCCAGGCGCTCGGCCAGTTCGGCCACGGCGATCTCCCGCTCCTGCAGCCAGCTCAGCGCCACATGCATGCGCCAGCGGGTGACGTAGTGCATGGCCGGCATGCCGACCTTCTCGGCGAAACGTGCCGCGAAGGCCGAGCGCGACATGGCCACCGCGCCGGCCAGGGAAGCCAGGCTCCAGTCCTGCGCCGGGTCACGGTGGATCAGGCTCAGCGCCCGGCCCAGCTGTCGATCCTGCAAGGCGCCGAGCCAGCCGGTCTGGGCGGCCGGGTCCTGTTCGATCCAGGCGCGGATGGCCTGGATCACCAGGATGTCCGCCAGCCGGGTGATCACCGTTTCGCCGCCGGGGCGCATGGCTCGAGCCTCGCTTTCCATCAATTGCAGGGTACTCATCAGCCAGTTGCGCTGGCCGGGGTCGCGCACCTGCGCCGCCAGTACACGCGGCAGCAGGCGCACCAGCTGCAACGCGGCGGGATGATCGAAACGCACCGCGCCACAGATCATCGCGGTCGGCTCCCCTCCGCCGCCCTGACGCAGCACTTCGTAGCGGTCGCTGGCGTAGGCGCGTGGCAGGTCGAACAAGCCGGCCGCCGTCTCGCCCGGCGCGCTCACCAGCCGGTGGCCCTCACCATGGGGCACCAGTACCAGGTCGCCCGGCGCCAGCCGGCGCGGCGCGTCGCCCTCGGCTTCCAGCCAGCACTCGCCGACGGTCAGCACATGGAACATCAGGCACTGCGGCATGGCCGGCAGGTCCAGGCCCCAGGGCGCGGAAAATTCGGAGCGGCAATAGAAAGTGCCGCTCATGCGCAGGAAATGCAGCGCCTCCCCCAGGGGATCGGTGGAGGCCCAAGCGTCGGTCAGGTCTGGAATGACGGTAGGAGCGTTCATGGCCTTGAGACTGATCCGGCCGTCCGGCGACGTCCAGCACTTCTGGACGAATGAGCATGAAGTGGCGATTCCAAGGCATTAACCGTCCAGCGCTATGGCGGGAGACTGAACCCAGGCCAACGAACTCACGGCGGGCGCCGCGGGACGGCCAGCAGCGAGGACACCACCATGATCACCGTAATGGGAGCCACCGGTCGCACCGGTTGGAGAATCTGCCAGACCCTGCTCAAGGCCGGCGTGCCGATCCGCGCCCTGGGCCGCAACGCCGAGCGGCTGGCACCACTGGCGGCAGCCGGCGCGCAGATCGCCGTGGGCGAGCCGAACGACGCCGCGTTTCTCACCGAAGCCTTCCGCGGCTCGGAAGCGGTCTACACCCTGCTCGCCTACGGCCCGGACACCGAGGACTACCGCCAGCAGCAAGCCGCCCAGGGCGAGGCGATCCTCGACGCGATTCGCGACAGCGGCGTGCGTCGGGTGGTGTTCCTCAGCAGCGTGGGCGCCGAGGTGCCAGCCGGCACCGGGCCGATCATCAGCATGCATGACCAGGAGCAGCGCCTGTGCCAGTTACCGCCGGAGGTTGACGTGCTGATGCTGCGTTCCGGCGCGCTGTTCGAAAACCTCTACGGCGCGCTGGAGATCGTCCGCACCTGCGACTGTTACAGCGACGCGGTGGCGTCGGAGGTGCCGGTGCCGATGGTCGCCACACGGGATGTCGCCGACGCCGCCAGCCGCGCCCTGCTGGAGCAAGACTGGCAGGGCCGGGTGACCCGTGAAGTGCTCGGCCAGCGCGACATCAGCTATGCCGAGGCGACTCGCCTGCTGGGAGCGGCGATTGGCCGGCCGGACCTGCCTTACGTGCCGGTTTCACCGCCGGAGTTGGCCGCCGCACTGCTGGAAGCCGGTTGTTCCGCCAGCGTTGCCGCGTGCTACGCCGAACTGGGCGAAGCGATCAGCAGCGGACGGGTTCGGGCGCAGGAGGCGCGCTCACCAGCCAATACCACGGCGACGCGCTTCGAAGACTTCGCCCAGGACTGGGCCAAGGCCTACCGCGCTTTGCCCTAGGACGGAGCCGTCAGTCAGGCCAACATAATTTCCTACAAATATCTCAGAGGACTCTGATGAATTTGGCGCTGGTCCGCTGTCTAGAGTATTCGCCCCTTTCCCAACGGCCGGACCACCGCCATGAACCACGCCCCTGACAGTCTCTGGGTCGATGTGGAGACCTGGTCTCCCTACCGCCCTCAACGCATTCTCCACGGTCGCATCAGTCGCGAGGATTACCTTGCCCTGCGCGACGGCCGCGCGCCCTTCGAGGTGCGCCTGGGCGATTGCCAGAGCCGCCACTGCCCCACCGGCCCGGTGCAGGACCTGTTCCTCAGCGGCACGCACATTCTCAATGTCACCCCGGCCGAGCGGGTGGCCTGAAGAACGAGGGCCGGAAACTTGGGGGATAGTCCCACAGGCCAATCAGAGGAACCTGACAGAGGACACACGGGACGAACGTTAAGGTTTGCCACCTCTTCTCACCCTCAGTCGAGCGACGTGGCAATGAACGAACATCTCAAGGTCGAAGTCGTGGTTCGCGCACACAACCGCGAGTCTTCCGTACTCCAGGGCTGGATCAGCCTCGGTGACTACTCCGCGTTGTGCGACGGCTCGGCACCTTTCGTGGTGCGCATGAACGACTGCCAGTCCGACATCGGGCTGCTCGATCGCCCGGAAGACATCTACGTGCGTAGCGCCTACATCCTCAGCATCGAGGTGCTCGACCGCCTGCCCGTTCGTCAGTCGGCCATGCCGCGGTAGACGTAGGTCATCGGCCGCGGCCCCGGCAGGTAGTCCTGGATCAGTTCGCGCAGATTGAAACCACCGGACTCGATCAGCGCCGGCATATCGCGATCCAGATGACAGCCGCCCGCCAGGGGCTTCCACACCGGCGTCAGCCGGTGCTGCCAGGCCCGCACGCCGGCATCCGGCGCCAGACCGTGTTCGCAGAAGAGAAACTCGCCACCAGGCTTGAGCACCCGGCGCATTTCCTTCAGCGCCGCCAGCGCATCGGGAATGCTGCACAGGGTGAAGGTGCAGACGATGCTGTCGAAGCTGCCGGCGTCGGCGCGGATCTGCCCCAGTTCCAGCGCCACCATCTCCACCGGTATGCCGATCCGCGCCACTCGCTCGCGGGCGAGCTTCTGCATCTGCGCCGCTGGGTCGACGCCCACGATTGTCGACACTTTCTCCGGGTCGTAGAACGACAGGTTCAGGCCGGTGCCCATGCCGATCTCCAGCACGCGGCCGCGCGCACGGGGCACCAGCAACGAGCGCTGCTTCATCACATCGCCCATGCCGCAGGCGAAGTCGATCAGGCGGGGCAGCACGTAGCGATCATAGAGTTGCATGGGGTGATCTCCCTTTTTTGCCGATCCTAGCGGGCTGGCCGGGCGCCGGCACGGCAGCCGACGAGGGGATATCGGCCATTCCCGCGCAGTTTGCTGCAGCCTGGGTAGCCTGCTCGGGCATAACCACCCGTCCACATTAGACGATTGTCGACAATTCATCAGATCTTCATTGACCAAGGCGCAAGCTAGGGGTAGCTTTCGCCGCACATCAAGAAGATTGTCGACACCATGAGCGATAGCCTGATTCTGCCCACCCCCGCCAGCGACGACGGCGAGACCCTGTCGGAACACGTGTTCCGCAAGATCCAGTCGGCCATCGTCAAGGGCGAGATCGCCCCCGGCAGCAAGATTTCCGAGCCGGAGCTGGCGCGCACCTACGGCATCAGCCGGGGCCCGCTGCGCGAGGCTATCCATCGTCTGGAAGGCCAGAAGCTGCTGGTGCGCGTACCGCACGTCGGGGCGCGGGTCGTTTCGCTCAGCCACGAGGAGCTGCTGGAGCTCTACGAGATCCGCGAATCCCTCGAAGGCATGGCCTGCCGCCTGGCCGCCGAGCGCATGAGCCAGGCCGAGATCGACGAGCTGCGGCGGGTGCTCGACACCCACGAGCGCGACGAAGCCTTCCAGGCCGGCCGTGGCTACTACCAGCAGGAAGGCGACTACGACTTCCACTACCGGATCATCCAGGGCAGCGGCAACCGCACCCTCACCCGCATGCTCTGCGGCGAGCTGTACCAGCTCGTGCGCATGTACCGCCTGCAGTTCTCGGCGACGCCCAACCGCCCGCGCCAGGCCTTCTCCGAGCACCACCGGATTCTCGATGCCATCGCCGATCGTGACGGCGAGCTGGCCGAGTTGCTGATGCGCCGTCACATCGGCGCCTCGAAACGCAATATGGAGCGTCACTACCTGGACGCCCAAGCCAAGACCGCCAACGAACGAGGTGAACAATGAGCTACAAGACCGCCGGCCAACGTTTCCGTGATGCCCTCGCCGAAGAAAAGCCGCTGCAGGTGATCGGCGCGATCAACGCCAACCACGCCCTGCTGGCCAAGCGCGCCGGCTTCAAGGCCATCTACCTCTCCGGTGGCGGCGTGGCGGCGGGTTCCCTCGGCCTGCCGGACCTGGGCATCAACACCCTGGACGACGTGCTCACCGACGTGCGCCGCATCACCGACGTCTGCGACCTGCCGCTGCTGGTGGACATCGACACCGGCTTCGGCCCCAGCGCCTTCAACATCGAGCGCACCGTGAAGAGCCTGATCAAGGCCGGTGCCGCCGCTGCCCACATCGAAGACCAGGTCGGCGCCAAGCGTTGCGGCCACCGTCCGGGCAAGGAAATCGTCTCCACCCAGGAGATGGTCGATCGCGTGAAGTCGGCCGCCAACGCCAAGACCGACCCGAACTTCTTCCTGATCGCCCGCACCGACGCCATCCAGGCCGAAGGCGTGGACGCCGCCATCGAGCGCTGCCAGCGCTACGTCGAGGCCGGCGCCGATGCGATCTTCGCCGAAGCCGCCTACGACCTGCCGACCTACAAGCGCTTCGTCGATGCGCTGAACGTGCCGATCCTGGCCAACATCACCGAGTTCGGCGCCACCCCGCTGTTCACCCGCGACGAGCTGGCCTCGGTCGGCGTGGCCATCCAGCTGTACCCGCTGTCCGCCTTCCGCGCCGCCAACAAGGCCGCTGAAGCCGTGTACACCGCGATCCGCGAGGAAGGTCACCAGCAGAATGTGATCGAGCTGATGCAAACCCGTGCCGAGCTGTACGACCGCATCGGCTACCACGCCTTCGAGCAGAAACTCGACGCGCTGTTCGCCGCCGGCAAGAAGTAATCCAGGCGACAACGGCGGATAACGCTTCGCGTTATTCGCCCTACGCCAGACCTGCAAGACCGTAGGGCGCATAACGCCACAGGCGTTATCCGCCGACCAGATTCGAACCGACCGCACGGCCTCCGCTGGCGGAACAAGAACAAGCAACCGGATTTGATGAGGAGACACGCGATGAGCGCTACCGCAGAAACCACCACCGGCTTCAAGCCGAAGAAGTCCGTGGCCCTGAGTGGCACCGCCGCTGGCAACACCGCCCTGTGCACGGTCGGCCGTACCGGCAACGACCTGCACTACCGTGGCTATGACGTGCTGGATTTCGCCAACCGCTGCGACTTCGAGGAAATCGCCCACCTGCTGGTCCACGGCAAGCTGCCCAACGTCGCCGAACTGGCTGGCTACAAGGCCAAGCTGAAAGCCCTGCGCGGCCTGCCGGCCGGTGTGAAGGCCGCCCTGGAAACCCTGCCGCCGTCGGCCCACCCGATGGACGTGATGCGCACCGCCGTGTCGGTGCTCGGCTGCCTCTCGCCGGAGAAGGATGACCACAACCATCCTGGCGCCCGCGACATCGCCGACAAGCTGATGGCTTCCCTGGGCTCCGCGCTGCTCTACTGGTATCACTTCAGCCACAACGGCAAGCGCATCGACGTCGAGACCGACGACGACTCTATCGGCGGCCACTTCCTGCACCTGCTGCACGGTCAGAAGCCGCGCGAGTCCTGGGTGCGCGCCATGCACACCTCGCTGAACCTGTACGCCGAGCACGAATTCAACGCTTCGACCTTCACCTCCCGCGTGATCGCCGGCACCGGTTCGGACATCTACTCCTGCGTTGCCGGCGCCATCGGCGCGCTGCGCGGCCCGAAACACGGCGGCGCCAACGAGGTGGCCTTCGAGATCCAGAAGCGCTACGACAATCCGGACGAAGCCGAGGCGGACATCCGTGCCCGCGTCGAGCGCAAGGAAGTGGTGATCGGCTTCGGCCACCCGGTCTACACCGTGTCCGACCCGCGCAACAAGGTCATCAAGGAAGTCGCCCAGCAGCTGTCGAACGAGCAGTCGAACACCAAGATGTACGACATCGCCGAGCGCCTGGAAACCATCATGTGGGACATCAAGAAGATGTTCCCAAACCTCGATTGGTTCAGCGCCGTGAGCTACCACATGATGGGCGTGCCCACCGCGATGTTCACCCCGCTGTTCGTTATCGCCCGCACCGCCGGCTGGTCCGCCCACGTCATCGAGCAACGCATCGACGGCAAGATCATCCGCCCGAGCGCCAACTACACAGGCCCTGAAGACCTGAAGTTCGTGCCGCTCAAGGACCGCAAATAGCCTTCCTGGATAACAAAATGACTACTTCCGTGAACAGCCAATACCGCAAGCGCCTGCCCGGCACCGCGCTGGATTACTTCGACGCCCGCGAGGCCGTCGAGGCGATCCAGGCCGGCGCCTGGGACAAGCTCCCCTACACCTCCCGCGTGCTGGCCGAACAGCTGGTGCGCCGCTGCGAGCCGGCGGACCTGACCGCTTCGCTGGAGCAGCTGGTTTACCGCAAGCGCGACCTCGACTTCCCCTGGTACCCGGCGCGCGTGGTCTGCCACGACATCCTCGGCCAGACCGCGCTGGTCGACCTCGCCGGCCTGCGTGACGCCATCGCCGAGAAAGGCGGCGACCCGTCCAAGGTCAACCCGGTGGTGCCGACCCAGCTGATCGTCGACCACTCGCTGGCCGTGGAAGCACCGGGCTTCGACCCGGATGCCTTCGAGAAGAACCGCGCCATCGAAGATCGCCGCAACGAGGATCGCTTCCACTTCATCGACTGGACCAAGACCGCGTTCAAGAACGTCGATGTGATCCCGGCCGGCAACGGCATCATGCACCAGATCAACCTGGAGAAAATGAGCCCGGTGATCCAGGCGCGCGGCGGCATCGCGTTCCCTGATACCTGCGTCGGCACCGACTCGCACACCCCGCACGTGGACGCCCTGGGCGTGATCGCCATCGGCGTCGGCGGCCTCGAAGCCGAGACCGTGATGCTCGGCCACCCGTCGATGATGCGCCTGCCCGACATCGTCGGCGTCAAGCTCACCGGCCAGCGCAAGCCCGGCATCACCGCCACCGACATCGTCCTGGCGATCACCGAGTTCCTGCGCAAGGAACGCGTGGTCGGCGCCTACGTCGAGTTCTTCGGCGAGGGTGCGGACAGCCTGTCCATCGGCGACCGCGCGACCATCTCCAACATGTGCCCGGAATACGGCGCGACCGCCTCGATGTTCTACATCGACGGCCAGACCATCGACTACCTCAAGCTCACCGGCCGCGAGCCTGAGCAGGTAGAACTGGTGGAGAACTACGCGAAGACCCTCGGCCTGTGGAGCACCGCGCTGGAAACCGCCGAGTACGAACGCGTGCTGGAGTTCGACCTGGGCAGCGTGGTACGCAACATGGCCGGCCCGTCCAACCCGCACCGCCGCCTGCCGACCTCGGCACTGGCCGAGCGCGGCATTGCCGACGAAGCCAAGCTGGAGTCCGGTCGCGTCGAGGAAGCCGAAGGCCTGATGCCCGATGGCGCGGTGATCATCGCCGCCATCACCAGCTGCACCAACACCTCCAACCCGCGCAACGTCATCGCCGCCGGCCTTGTAGCGAAGAAGGCCAACGCGCTGGGCATGCTGCGCAAGCCGTGGGTGAAGACATCCTTCGCGCCGGGTTCGAAAGTTGCCAAGCTGTACCTGGAAGAAGCCGGCCTGCTGCCGGAGCTGGAGAAGCTCGGCTTCGGCATCGTCGCCTATGCCTGCACCACCTGTAACGGCATGTCCGGCGCGCTGGACCCGGTGATCCAGAAAGAGATCATCGACCGCGACCTGTACGCCACCGCCGTACTCTCGGGCAACCGCAACTTCGACGGTCGTATCCACCCCTACGCCAAGCAGGCCTTCCTCGCCTCGCCGCCGCTGGTGGTCGCCTACGCCATCGCCGGCACCGTGCGCTTCGACATCGAGCAGGACCCGCTGGGCACCGACAGCCAAGGCAACCCGGTCACCCTGAAGGACCTCTGGCCGTCGGACGAAGAGATCGATGCCATCGTCGCCTCCAGCGTGAAGCCCGAGCAGTTCAAGCAGGTCTACATCCCGATGTTCGACCTGGGCAGCGTGCAGGAAGCGGAAAGCCCGCTGTACGACTGGCGCCCGATGTCCACCTACATTCGCCGCCCGCCGTACTGGGAAGGCGCCCTCGCGGGCGAGCGCACGCTCAAGGGCATGCTCCCGCTGGCGATCCTGCCGGACAACATCACCACCGATCACCTGTCGCCGTCCAACGCCATCCTGCTGGACAGCGCGGCCGGTGAATACCTGGCGAAAATGGGCCTGCCGGAGGAGGACTTCAACTCCTACGCGACCCACCGCGGCGACCACCTGACCGCCCAGCGCGCCACCTTCGCCAACCCGCAGCTGGTCAACGAAATGGCCGTGGTCGACGGGCAAGTGAAGAAGGGGTCGCTGGCTCGCGTCGAGCCGGAAGGCAAGGTGATGCGCATGTGGGAAGCCATCGAAACCTACATGAACCGCAAGCAGAACCTGATCATCGTGGCCGGCGCCGACTACGGCCAGGGCTCGTCCCGCGACTGGGCGGCCAAGGGCGTGCGCCTGGCGGGCGTGGAAGTGATCGTCGCCGAAGGCTTCGAGCGCATCCACCGTACCAACCTGGTGGGCATGGGCGTGCTGCCGGTTGAGTTCAAGCCGGGCACCACCCGTCTGACCCTGGGCCTGGACGGCACCGAGACCTACGACATCAAGGGCGACGTCTCGCCGCGCTGCGACCTGACCCTGGTGGTCAATCGCCGCAACGGTGACGTGGTCGAAGTCCCGGTCACCTGCCGCCTCGACACCGCCGCCGAAGTGAAGGTGTACAAGGCCGGTGGCGTGCTGCAGCGCTTCGCCAAGGACTTCCTCGAGTCATCCGTGGCGTGATGTGAAGGCTCCGGCACGCCGCGTGGCGTGTCGGAACGAACCCTGTAGGGAGCGGGCCATGCCCGCGACCTTCCTCCTCGCGGGGATTTCGCGGGCATGGCCCGCTCCTACAACTGATCTGTCAGGACGTACCCCATGCCCCACGTACCCCAAGTGAAGATCCCCGCCACCTACATCCGCGGTGGCACCAGCAAGGGCGTGTTCTTCCGCCTGCAGGACCTGCCCGAACGCTGCCAGGTGCCCGGTGCGGCGCGCGACCAGCTGTTCATGCGCGTGATCGGCAGCCCCGATCCTTACAGCGCACATATCGACGGCATGGGCGGCGCAACCTCCAGCACCAGCAAGTGCGTGATCCTGTCGAAAAGCACCCAGCCCGAGCACGACGTCGACTACCTCTACGGGCAGATTTCCATCGACAAGGCCTTCGTCGACTGGAGCGGCAACTGCGGCAATCTCTCCACCGCCGCCGGCTCCTTCGCCATCCACGCCGGTCTGGTCGATCCCTCGCGCATCCCGGACAACGGCACCTGCGTGGTGCGCATCTGGCAGGCGAACATCCAGAAGACCATCATTGCCCACGTGCCGATCACCAACGGCCAGGTGCAGGAAACCGGTGACTTCGAACTGGACGGCGTGACCTTCCCCGCCGCCGAGATCGTACTGGAGTTCCTCGACCCGTCCGACGATGGCGAGGACGGCGGCTCGATGTTCCCCACCGGCAACCTGGTGGACGATCTGGAGGTCCCCGGCATCGGCACCTTCAAGGCGACCATGATCACTGCCGGCATCCCGACCATCTTCGTCAACGCCCAGGACATCGGCTACACCGGCGCCGAGCTGCGCGAAGCGATCAATGGCGACCCGGAGCAACTGGCGCGCTTCGAGCAGTTCCGCATCGCCGGCGCCCTGCGCATGGGCCTGATCAAGACGGCCGAAGAAGCCGCGACCCGCCAGCACACGCCAAAGATCGCCTTCGTCGCGCCGGCGAAGGACTACGTCACCTCCAGCGGCAAGCAAGTGCAGGCCGGCGACATCGACCTGCTGGTGCGCGCGCTGTCCATGGGCAAGCTGCACCACGCCATGATGGGCACCGCCGCCGTGGCCATCGGCACCGCCGCCGCCATCCCCGGCACCCTGGTGAACCTCGCCGCCGGTGGCGGTGAACGCAGCGCCGTGCGCTTCGGCCATCCTTCGGGCACCCTGCGCGTGGGTGCCGAGGCCAGGCAGGTGAACGGCGAATGGACCGTGACCAAGGCCATCATGAGCCGCAGCTCGCGCATTCTCATGGAAGGCTGGGTGCGGGTGCCGGGGGATTCGTTCTAAGCGCTCGCCCTCCCCGTAACAGCACAAGGCCCGCGTCAGCGGGCCTTGTGTTTTCAGGTCACGCAGGAGCGGATTCATCCGCACGGCGTTCCCTTGTAGGAGCGGGCCATGCCCGCGATCGCGGACAAGGTCCGCGTTTCCATGAACGCACCTTGCCGACAGGTAGAACGGGGAATCCCATGCAGCGGCGCCTGTCGGCGCCTTCGCGGGCATGGCCCGCTCCTACAGGGTATGCAAGCGTGAAGAGTAAGCCGGCGCGTCAGGCGACGAAATCACCCTGCAGCTGCTCCAGCAGGACCTGGATGCGCGCCAGGCGCACGGTGGGGTCGTCCATCTCCAGCAGCACCTGCTTCTGGTCGCGCTCGAAGGGCAGCAGGTAGGCGAGCTGGCAGGCCAGCTCCTGTTGGCCATTCACTTCGCCGCCCATCTCCAGCGCCGAGACCATGGGGTGCATGGACAGCGCCTCAAGCAGCGCGGCGAGGTCGTCGTGCTCCTTGGTCAGCGGTCGGTTCGGCTGCTCGTCCAGCCACTCCACTTCAGCCACCGTCAGCTGGTCCGTCTGTACGTTGGCAGAGAGCACGCGGAAGCGCCGCCCGCCCTCGACCCGGATGCCCAGCAAGCCGTTGGACTGCTGCTGCCAGTCGCAGATACGCGCCTCGCACCCGACCAGGCTGTAGCGCTCCGGCGAATCGCCGACTTCCTCGCCCTCGACGATGGCCACCACACCAAACCCGCCGTTCTGCTTCATGCAGCGGCCGATCATGTCCAGGTAGCGCGCCTCGAAAATCTGCAGGTCGAGGCGGCAGCCGGGAAACAGCACGGTGTTGAGGGGGAACAGCGGGAAACTCATGGACACTCCGTCGATTCGTCAGGCGATCAGCGCTACCGCCAACGGTAGCAGCACAGCGGTGGCCACGCCCATCAGGCTCATGGCCAGAGCGGCGAAGGCGCCGCACTCCTCGCCTTCCTGCAGGGCGCGGGAGGTGCCTACGGCGTGGGCGGTCATGCCCAGCGCCATGCCTTGCGCGGCCGGATGGTGGACGCCAAAGCGGCGCAGCAGTTCCGGGCCGAGGATGGCACCGAGCACGCCGGTGATCAGCACGAACACCGCCGCCAGTGCTGCCACGCCACCGATCTGGCTGGCCACCAGCATGGCAATCGGCGAGGTCACCGACTTGGGTGCCAGGCTCATCAGCAGCTCATGGTCGACGCCGAACAGCCAGCCCAGGCCAATCCCCAGCGCGGTGGCAAAGAGGCCGCCGACCAGCAGGGTGATCAGCGTCGGCCAGAACAGCTGGCGGATGCGCTTCAGGTTGAGGAACAGCGGCACCGCCAGCGCGACGGTGGCGGGGCCGAGGAGGATGGTCAGCACCTTGGCGCTGTTGCTGTACTCGCTGTAGTCGATGCCGCACGCCAGCAGCACTGCGATGACGATCAGCATCGACACCAGCACCGGCTGCAGGAACACCCAGCGCGTGCGCTCATAGGCGGCCAGCGCCAGCTGATAAGCGCCCAGGGTGACGCCGACGCAGAACAGCGGATGGTGGATAACGGAGTCCAGCGCGCCTTGCCAGTCGAACATCACGCGCCCTCCTTCTGCTTGCGCTGGCGGTCGATGAGCTTCTGCATCAGCCAGCCGGCGAAAACGAAGGACACCAGCAACGACAGCGCCAATGCCCCGGCGATGGCCCAGAAGTCCGCAGCGATCTGCTTCGCATAGGCCATCACGCCGACCGCTGCCGGCACCAGCAGCAACGGCAGGTAGCGCAGCAACGAGGCGGCGGCCTCGTTCACCGGCTTGCTCACCTCGCCATTCCACACCAGGAAGGCGAACAGCAGCACCAGCCCAATGATGGGGCCGGGAATCATGTGCAGGATGAGAGCATTCAGGCCCGTGCCGAGCAGTTGGAACAGCACCAGCCAGGTCAGGCCGCGTAGCAACATCAGAAACATCTCCAGCGCAATATGCCGACATTATGCCCGCCCGGCGCCCGCTATGGCGCGGCATTCGCCCAAAGCATGAATGCTTGACCGCTCCAGGGCGCCATGCTGATCTACAGGCGGATTTCACGTAGGCCGCATTAGAAGAACAACGATATCCCCGGAGGAAACATGGCATTCGTACCCGTAAGCGCACTGAAGGATTACATCGGCAAGGACCTGGGTCATTCGCAGTGGATCACCGTCGATCAACAGCGCATCAACCAGTTCGCCGAGTGCACCGAGGACCACCAGTTCATCCACGTCGATCCGGAGAAGGCGAAGAAGACGCCCTTCGGCGGCACCATCGCCCACGGCTTCCTGTCGCTGTCGCTGATCCCCAAGCTCTGCGAGGGCCTGCTGGTCCTGCCGGAGAACCCCAAGATGGTGGTCAACTACGGCCTGGACAGCGTGCGTTTCATCCAGCCGGTGCCGGTGGATTCGCGCGTGCGCCTGCAGGTGACCATCACCGACATCACCGAGAAGAACCCCGGCCAGTGGCTGATCAAGGCCCGCTGCACCCTGGAGATCGAAGGCCTGCCCAAGCCGGCCTACATCGCCGAATCCCTGAGCCTGTGCTTCGTCTGACGGCTCTGCCTCAGCGCTGAGAAAAAAGCCCGCGTCCGCGGGCTTTTTTACGTCACACTCACTCTGCGCCCCACCGTCGATTCGAGAGTCCCGATGCCACGCCAACTCCTGCCCTTGAGCCTCGCCCTGCTGCTGACTGCCTGCGGCGACGGCGAACCGCTGACGCCCCCGGACGCTCGCCTGCCCGACGGCGCGCGCTACCGTGGCGAACTGGTGAACGGCCAGCTGCAAGGTCCGGGTCGGCTGGATTACAGCAATGGTGCCTGGTACGAGGGAGGCTTCGACAAGGGCCTGCAGAGCGGCCAGGGCAGATGGAGCGACGGCAACGGCACGAGCTACGAAGGTGAGTTCCGCGACGGCCTGTTCGACGGCCGTGGCCGCCTGCAGTACGCCGACGGCAGCTTCTACGAGGGCCAGTTCAAGCGCGGTGAATTCGACGGCGAAGGTCGGATTTCCCAGGGTGGCACCACCTACAGCGGCGGCTTCCGCAAAGGGCGTTATGAAGGCCTGGGCAGCCTCGAGCAGCCCGACGGCACCCGCCACCAGGGAGCCTTCGCCAGGGGCGAGGCCAACGGCGAGGGCGCACGCCGGGACAGCCTCGGCAACCAGTACAGCGGCCCGTTCAAGAATGGCGTGCTCGAAGGCAAGGGCATCTTCCGTGACGACGCGGGCGACCAGTACAGCGGCGAGTTCCGCAACGACCAGTTCGACGGCAGCGGACGCTTCCAGAACGCCGACGGCGACGTCTGGTTCGGCCGCTTCAAGGCCGGTGCGCTGAGCGGACCGGGCGAGTTCATCGGTGCCGATGGCAGTCGCTACAAGGGCGACTTCCGCTTCTGGCGCTTCGACGGCCAGGGTACGCTGACCCGCGCCGATGGCCAGGTCTACACCGGCGGCTTTGCCCGTGGCGAATACTCCGGAGAAGGCACCCTCACCCGCCGCGACGGCAGTGTGCAGAAAGGCACCTGGAGTGCCGGCCAGCTGCGCCAGGACGCCGCTGGCAAACGTCTGCCCAATCCCCTGGAAGTGGGTCTGCTGGAGCAAGGCGCGCTGCTGGACAAGGCGCTGGCGGCGGTCCCCGCGTCCACGCCTGCGATCGAACTCTACGGCGTCAGCCTGGGCGGCGACGGCAAGCAGAGCGTATTCCTGCGCGAGGCCGACTACGTCGCCAACCTGCTCGGTGATCGCTTCGGCGCGCGCGGCGTGGTGCGCCTGGTCAACCACCGCGACCACCTCGCCGACCGCCCCATGGCCACCCGCGAAACCCTCGCCCGCACCCTGCGCACCATTGCCGAGCGCAGTGGTCCGGAAGACCTGGTGTTCATCTACCTGACCAGCCACGGCTCCCATGACCACCAGCTGGTGCTCGACATGCCGGGCCTGAAGCTCGACGACCTGCCGGCCAGCGAACTGGCCACGCTGCTCGCCCCGCTCAAGGACCGCTACAAGGTACTGGTGATCTCCGCCTGCTACAGCGGCGGCTTCATCCCCGCGCTCAAGGACGACAAGACCCTGATCATGACCGCCGCGCGCAGCGACCGGGTGTCCTTCGGCTGCTCCGAGGAGGCCGACTTCACCTACTTCGGCGATGCACTGTTCGCCAAGGCCCTGCAGCAGACCGACGACCTCAGGCAAGCGTTCAAGCTGGCCAGCGCAACCGTCGCCCAGCGCGAGAAGGAGGAAGAGTTCGAGCCATCGGAGCCGCAACTCTGGGCGCCTGAAGCGGTCATTACTCGCTGGCAGGCCCTGCGTGCACAGCAGTCCCATGGCGCCTTGGCGCTCGGCAGCAACGATGCGCAGGCAAAAGGACAGGGCGACAACTAAGCTGGAAAGTGTGTCAGAGGGGAAACACAGATGTACTCGAAACCAACGAATATCCTGCTAGCTGGCGCCACCGGCCTGACCGGTGAGCATCTGCTCGACCGCATGCTCAACGAGCCCACGGTCAAGCGCGTCATTGCCCCGGCCCGAAGGAAGCTGGCGGAGCATCCACGCCTGGAAAATCCCATCGGCCCGCTGGCCGAACTCATCCCGCACCTGGTCCAGCCGGTGGACACGGTGTTCTGCTGCCTGGGCACCACGCTCAAGGAGGCCGGCTCCGAGGAAGCTTTCCGCAGTGTCGACTACGACCTGCCGCTGGCCCTGGGCGAACGCGGCCTGGCCCTTGGCGCACGGCACTACATCGTGGTCAGCGCGCTGGGCGCGGACAGCAAGTCGTCGATCTTCTACAGCCGGACCAAGGGCGAATTGGAAGACGCCCTGCGCCAGCAAGGCTGGCAGCAACTGACCATCGCCCGGCCGTCACTGCTGCTGGGCCAGCGCGAGGAGGTCCGCCTCGCCGAACTGCTCGCCGCGCCCTTCTCGCGCATCCTGCCGGGCAAGCTGCACGGCATCGAAGCCATCGCCCTCGCCCGAGCGCTCTGGCGCCTGGCGCTGGAGCCGGGCAAAGGCGTACGGGTCGTCGAGTCGGACGAACTGCGCAAGCTGGGCAAGTAACCACCATCCTCCCCGGCCTTCGCGAGACGGAACACCCTGTAGGAGCGGGCCATGCCCGCGAAGGCGCCGGCAGGCGCCATTGCAGGGGAACTCCCATCCAGCCCGTCCGCATCGTGCGCTCATGTGGGCGCGGACTTTGTCCGCGATCGCGGGCGTGGCCCGCTCCTACAGGGAGCCCCCTGCCGGCCGGGTAAACGGGAGCCATCGTCGGAGCGGGGCTAGTTCCCGCCCCACACCTGTAGGCCGATGCCCAGCTCCGCGGCAATCGACAGCGGCAGCAGCAGCGTATCGAGCAGCGCGCTGCCCGGTAGGTCGAGCGCCGGGTAGGCCGGCGCTTCGACACCGAAATGGTCCTTCGGGCAGCAGCCGCCATTGAGCGAATACCAGTCCAGCCGGGTGCCGGCATAGATCAGCGGATCGCCGGGCCGGCTGTCGTTGAGGGTCTTCACGGTGGCGCAACCGCCCAGTTGCAGCAGCAACAGGGCGGCGAGGAGCTTATTCGTCACTGACAAGATAGTGTTCGCCCCAGCGCGGCAGCATGTCCTGGGGAATGCCCAGCTGATTGAGGATGCGCGCGACGACGAAGTCGATCAGGTCGTCCACCGTCTGCGGCTGGTGATAGAAGCCCGGAGCCGCCGGCAGGATCACCGCGCCCATATTGGACAGCTTGAGCATGTTCTCCAGGTGGATGCTGGAGAACGGCGCCTCGCGTGGCACCAGGATCAACTGGCGGCGCTCTTTCAGGGCCACATCGGCGGCGCGCTCGATCAGGTTGTTGCAGGCGCCGGTGGCGATGGCCGACAGCGTTCCCGTCGAGCAGGGCACCACTACCATTGCACTCGGCGCGCCGGAGCCGGAAGCCACCGGGGCCATCCAGTCCTCCTTGCCGTACACGCGAATCTGCCCCGGCGCAGCACCGGTGTATTCGCTGAGGAAGGCCTGCATCGCCTGCGGCTTGCTCGGCAGGGTCACGTCGGTCTCGGTGGCCACCACCAGTTGCGCGGCCTTGGAGATCAGGAAGTGCACCTCGCGGTCTTCCTGCACCAGGCAGTCGAGCAGGCGCAGGCCGTACTGGGCACCGGAGGCGCCGGTCATGGCGAGGGTGACGCGTTCGGCTCCGGCCATGTTCAGCCCTCCAGCGCCTGGGCCAGCTTGCCGTGCAGGCCGCCGAATCCGCCGTTGCTCATGACCACGACCTGGGTGCCCGGCGTGGCGATGGCTTTCACGCCCTCGATGATGGCTTCCAGCGAGTCGCACACTTGCGTGGGAACGGTGGAGCTGGCCACGGTGGCGGCCAGGTCCCAGCCGAGGTTCGGCGGCGCGTACCAGAACACGTTGTCGGCCTGCACCACGGACTCCGGCAGGCCGTCGCGGTGGGCGCCGAGCTTCATGGAGTTGGAGCGCGGCTCGACCACGGCGATCACCTTGGCATCGCCGACGCGCTTGCGCAGGCCGTCGAGGGTGGTGGCGATGGCGGTCGGGTGGTGGGCGAAGTCGTCATAGATGGTGATGCCCTTGACCTCGGCGACCTTTTCCATGCGCCGCTTGACGCTCTTGAAGGCCGACAACGCGGCGCAGCCCAGTTCCGGCACCACGCCGACATGGCGGGCCGCCGCGAGGCAGGCCAGGGCGTTGGCGACGTTGTGCTGGCCGGTCAGTTCCCAGTCCACGGTGCCTTGGGCTTTACCGTCGAACAGCACCTCGAAGTGCGAGCCGTCGTCACTGAGCAGGCGCGCCTGCCACTGGCCGCCTTCGCCAGTGGTCTGCACCGGGGTCCAGCAGCCCATGTCTATCACGCGCTTGAGTGCGGTCTCGGAGGTGGGGTGGATGACCAGGCCTTCGCCGGGGATGGTCCGCACCAGGTGGTGGAACTGCCGCTCGATGGCAGCGAGGTCGGGGAAGATGTCTGCGTGGTCGAACTCCAGGTTGTTCAGGATCGCCGTGCGCGGGTGGTAGTGGACGAACTTGGAGCGCTTGTCGAAGAAGGCGCTGTCGTACTCGTCGGCCTCGACCACGAAGAACGGCGTGCCGCCCAGGCGTGCGGAGACGCCGAAGTTCTGCGGTACACCGCCGATCAGGAAGCCCGGGCTCATGCCGGCGTGTTCCAGTACCCAAGCCAGCATGCTGCTGGTTGTGGTCTTGCCGTGGGTGCCGGCGGCGGCCAGTACCCAGCGCCCCTGCAGCACGTGGTCGGCCAGCCATTGCGGGCCGGAAACGTAGGGCAGGCCCTTGTTCAGCACGTATTCCACGGCGGGATTGCCGCGCGACAGGGCGTTGCCGACTACCACCAGGTCCGGTGCCGGATCGAGGTGCGCCGGGTCATAGCCCTGCATCAGCTCGATGCCCTGGGCTTGCAGCTGGGTGCTCATGGGCGGGTAGACGTTGGCGTCGGAGCCGGTCACGCGGTGGCCCAGTTCCTTGGCCAGGACGGCCAGCGACCCCATGAAGGTGCCGCAGATGCCGAGGATGTGGATATGCATGCAGACTCCTGCAATCAAGCCTTTCCAGGCGCTTCGAATGGGCGGCAGAGTAGCACAGCGCGCCCCCGCGCGGCCCGCCTCCGGGGCATCAGACGACGAGGTGGGGAGGCGGTTCCCGGCACGCAGAGAATGTTGTCACGGTGGCGGACCGTAGGATGGCGTGGAGCGCAGCGATACCCATCAATGCTGCACGCCGAAACAGCATGGGTATCGCTACGCTCCACCCATCCTACGAGAAGCTTTTCCGGCTCAGGCCGTGGCGATTGAGCTTGCGGTACAGCGTATTGCGGCTGATGCCCAGCTGCTGCGCCGCACGGGCTCGACGTGCCAGCGCTGCGCTTCGAGCACCTCCAGCAGCGCGTTGCGCTCGGCTGCGCCAAGGGTGTCGCTACATTCCTCGCTCAGGGTGACCGCAGTCACAGCGGCAGCCGGTGCGCGACGCAGGTCCGGCGGCAGGTCGGCCATCTGGATGCGGCCGCCTTCGCACAGCGCACAAAGCGTGCGCAGCACGTTGCGCAGCTGGCGCACATTGCCCGGCCACGGGAAGTCCAGCAGGTGCCGACGCACGTCGTCGTCCAGGCGCACGCTGCGGCCCTTGCTCTCCTCGGCCAGCAGGTGGTCGAGCAACGCGCCACGATCCTCACGCTCGCGTAGCGGCGGCAACGCAACCACCAGGCCGTTGAGGCGGTAATAGAGGTCTTCGCGGAACTGCCCGGCGGCCACCAGCGCTTCCAGGTCACGGTGACTGGCGCTGATCAGGCGGATATCCACGTCCTGCGGCTCGCCGCCGATGGGCACCACCTGGCGCTCCTCCAGAACGCGCAGCAGACGCGTTTGCAGCGCCAGCGGCATGTCGCCGATCTCGTCGAGGAACAGCGTGCCGCCGTCGGCCTGCTGCAGCTTGCCACGCATGCCTTCCTTGCGTGCGCCGGTGAAGCTGCCACCGCGATAGCCGAACAGCTCGCTCTCGATCAGGGTCTCGGGAATCGCCGCGCAGTTCAGTGCGACGAAGCTCTTGCCAGCGCGCTCGCCGCCCAGGTGCACGGCACGGGCGAAAGCCTCCTTGCCGGTGCCGGTCTCGCCCTGCAGCAGCAGCGGTACGTCGTGGGCGTAGACCTTCAGCGCACGGGCGGAAATCATGGGCCAGTTGCGGGTCGTCGATGCACAGTCCCTTCGCCAGTGGCGCGCGCGGCAACACCGGCGCGGCGGCGACGGGACGCTTGCCACGCAGCAGCGCATAGAGGGTGCGACCGGCATGGGTGCGCAGCGGCCAGCTGGCACTAGGCTGCGGATCGGCGCGGCTGAACAGGTCGTCCAGCCGGCAATCGAAGAACTGCTCCAGGGAGCGGCCGATCAGGCTGTCCCGGCGGCTGCCGAGCAGGTTGATGGCGCTCTGGTTGGCCGCGCGGATGCGTCCGTCGCCGCCGAAGGCCAGCATGCCCTCGCTGAACAGCCCGAGGCCGTCCGGTTGCAGGTGGAAGCGCAGCAGCCACTGGTCCTCGAAATGGCGCAGGAAGTAGCAGCTTTCGATGGCCTTGGCCGAGAGGTTGACCAGCGCCATGGTGTGGAACTGGCTCTGCCGCGACACGTCGCGGCGCGCGGAGGAAACGTCGAGCACCGCCAGCAGTTCGCCCTGCGGGTCGAACACCGGGCTGGCCGAGCAGGTCAGGCCGGTGTGGCGGCTGCGAAAATGTTCGTCCTGGTGGATGGTCAGCGCCTGGCGCTCCACCAGGCAGGTGCCGATGCCGTTGGTGCCTTCGCGGGCTTCGCTCCAGTCAGCGCCGAGCCACAGCCCGGCCTGCTCGAAGGTGCGCCGCTCGGCGGCTTCGCTGACGCAGTTGAGGATCACCCCGCGGGAATCGGTGAGCAGCACCGCGTGGCCAGCGCCGGAGAGCTGCTGGTGCAGGCTGTTCATCTCGTCGCTGGCAATCTCCAGCACCTGGCGGTGCCGCTCGCGGACTTCGAGCATGCGCGCGTGCTCCAGCACCGCCGGCGCCATGGGCTGCGCCGGGTCGAGGTGGTACCGCTCCAGGCAGCGCATCCAGGAACGGGCGATCGACGGGTCTGCACCGGGAGCTCCGGCGCGGGCCTTGCCCTCGGCCACGGTCATGACCTGGCGGGCGTGGCGGCTCAAATCGTTGGCGCGCATTCTTGTTGTTCTCCGCTTGGGGGACGGGGAGGCAGCCCCGGGTTCCAGCGAATCCTTGTCAGACAATTCGTAGGAACGCAGGACAGCATCCCCCACGCGCCAGTCCAATGCAACGCCTGGCCGACCGTCAGGTCACGACTGTCGCGAATACGGGACAAAGTGTCACGAGGCACTGTGCCAGGCGCATGACAGCGCGCTTTCCGACGCACCGCCATGACCCCGCCCAGGCCACACACGGCGCGCCTTTCACTGGCATGGCCCGGCCCTTGCTCTACGCTGAATCAACGTCCTCCCCAACAAGCACAAGACCCAGGAGATCCGACCATGCGTTATGCCCATCCCGGTAGCGAAGGCGCCATCGTTTCGTTCAAGGCGCGCTACGGCAACTACATCGGCGGCGAATTCGTCCCGCCGGTAAAGGGTCAGTACTTCACCAACACTTCGCCGGTGAATGGCCAGCCCATCGCCGAGTTCCCCCGCTCCACCGCCGAGGACATCGACAAGGCGCTGGACGCCGCCCACGCCGGCTGCCGATGCCTGGGGCCGCACCTCGGTGCAGGACCGCTCGCTGGTGCTGCTGAAGATCGCCGACCGCATCGAACAGAACCTGGAGCTGCTGGCCGTCACCGAGACCTGGGACAACGGCAAGCCGGTACGTGAAACCCTCAACGCCGACATCCCGCTCGCCGCCGACCACTTCCGCTACTTCGCCGGCTGCATCCGCGCCCAGGAAGGCAGCGCCGCCGAGATCAACGACAGCACCGTCGCGTACCACATCCACGAGCCGCTGGGCGTGGTCGGGCAGATCATCCCGTGGAACTTCCCGCTGCTGATGGCCGCGTGGAAGCTGGCCCCGGCCCTGGCTGCCGGCAACTGCATCGTGCTCAAGCCGGCCGAGCAGACCCCGCTGGGCATCTGCGTGCTGATGGAGCTGATCGGCGACCTGCTGCCCAAGGGCGTGCTCAACGTCGTCCAGGGCTTCGGCAAGGAGGCCGGTGAAGCGCTGGCCACCAGCAAGCGCATCGCCAAGATCGCCTTCACCGGCTCGACTCCGGTGGGCTCGCACATCCTCAAGTGCGCCGCCGAGAACATCATTCCGTCCACCGTCGAGCTGGGCGGCAAGAGCCCGAACATCTACTTCGAAGACATCATGCAGGCCGAGCCGACCTTCATCGAGAAGGCTGCCGAAGGCCTGGTGCTGGCCTTCTTCAACCAGGGCGAGGTGTGCACCTGCCCGTCCCGCGCACTGGTGCAGGAGTCCATCTACCCGCAGTTCATGGACGTGGTGATGAAAAAGGTGAAGGCCATCAAGCGTGGCGACCCGCTGGACACCGACACCATGGTCGGCGCCCAGGCCTCGCAGCAGCAGTACGAGAAGATCCTCTCCTACCTCGACATTGCCCAGCAGGAAGGCGCGCAGATCCTCACCGGCGGCAAGGTCGAGAAGCTCGAAGGCAGCCTCTCCACCGGCTATTACATCCAGCCGACGCTGCTCAAGGGCAGCAACCAGATGCGCGTGTTCCAGGAGGAAATCTTCGGGCCGGTGGTGGGCGTCACCACCTTCAAGGACGAAGCCGAAGCGCTGGCGATCGCCAACGACACCGAGTACGGCCTGGGCGCCGGCGTGTGGACCCGCGACATCAACCGTGCTTACCGCATGGGCCGTGGCATCAAGGCCGGCCGCGTGTGGACCAACTGCTACCACCTGTACCCGGCGCACGCTGCCTTCGGCGGCTACAAGAAATCCGGCGTGGGCCGCGAGACCCACAAGATGATGCTCGACCACTATCAGCAGACCAAGAACCTGCTGGTGAGCTACGACATCAACCCGCTGGGCTTCTTCTGATGACTGGCTGCTGATACCCCCCGCCCGGTTCGCCGGGCGGTCTCCCCGAATCGATCTTTGCGCGGCCTGCGGGCCGCGCTTTTTTATGCTTGGGAAAGGGTTTTTGGTAGGAGCAACTGTCTTCATCTGCGAGTCGGTGCCAGGGGCTCTTCCCTCTCCCCCACCCTGGCTGCGCGCCCCGCTCCGAAGGGAGAGGGTTAGGGAGAGGGCAAGTCCCCGCTGAGGAATCCCAAACTACGTAGGAGCGGACTCCGTCCGCGATGTGCAACCGGCCGGCTCCGCGTGGTCGGAAATCGATCGCGGACAAAGTCCGCTCCTACGCAATGTTCAAGCGCGAAGTGCAGCCTGTAGGAGCGGGCCATGCCCGCGATCTGTAGGCAGGCCGTCGGTATGGCCGGCGATCACGGGCATGGCCCGCTCCTACAATGGGGAGACTCAGCTGGCGTCGCTACGCCACTGCCGCGGGCTCACGCCGAACCAGCGGCGGAAGGCGCGGGAGAAGGCGCTGGTCTCGGAATAGCCCAGCAGCGGCGCCAGCTCGGAGATCGGCCGCTGCGGCTGCCGCAGGTAGTGCAGCGCCAGATCACGGCGGGTGTTTTCCACCAGTTGGCTGAAGCTCAGCCCAGCCTCGCGCAGGCGACGCTGCAGGCCGGCGGTGGTGAGCTCCAGCTGCTCGGCGATGGCCTCCAGCGATGGCTCGCCATCCGCCAGCGCCAGGCGAATCTGCGTGCCGGCATCCTCCACCAGATTGGGCGCACCGCCCTGTTCGCCCAGGCGACGGATCACGTCCTGCACCAGGAACAGCAGGTTGGCGTCGCGCTCGGGCATCTGCCGACCGTAGAGGTCGCGCTTGGGAATCAGCATCGAGTTGCAGCCGCGCTGGAACAGCACCGGCGCATCGAACACCCGGCCGTGTTCCTGCCAACCTTCCGGCCGCGCATGCTCGAAGCTCACCGCGCGCGGCGCCCACTCGGGGCCAAGCGCGTGGCGCATCAGGTTCAGCGCCATGCCCAGCGTCAGCTCGGCGTCCTGGCGGCGGTCGAGGATCGCGCCGTGGCGCACCTGATAGTCGAAGCGGTAGCACTCGCCGCAATCCACCAGGCGGATCAGGGTGTCGTGCTGGTGATAGGGGAAGGCGGCGGCGAAGTTCTTCAGCGCCTCTTCCAGCGTCTCCGAGCAGAGCCCGACGTATCCCAGCAGGCCCAGTTCGCGGGCGGAACTGTTCGCCGTAGCGCAACCCGAAGTTGTCGCAGCCCGACTGCCGTGCGGCCTCCTCCAGCACCTGGCAATAGTTGGTCAGTGCCAGACTCAGGGTCGGATGCAGCAGGCGCTCCGGATCGATACCGGCACGGCCGAAGACGCGGTCGATGTCACCGCCCTGGTCGCCGATGAAGCGACCCAGACCACTGGCAGCAGCGGACAGCACGCCGATGTTGCTGGCCAGGGGCAGGCTCAGGCCGGAGGGTGAGAAAAGAGGCTGGCTCATGTCGGATACCGATCTTGTTATCAGGCACGCAAAACACGTCGCCCCCAAAAGCGGGGACCCCATAAACAAAGCAAATCCCGTGCCTCGCCTGCCCCTCAGCGACCCGCCGGACAGTGCGCCGCGCCTGGCCTGCAGCTGCCACAGCACGGGGCAGGCTGGTGATTTCCGGCACCAGAAGCGAGCACCGCGCGCCCGATGGGGCAATGGGTAACAACCAGTTGACCCTGCACGGCGAAAGCCGGTTCCAGCGGTCAAGTCTTGCGCGGCAGTGCGCCACTACCATCGGCTCTCAGGTATCCGTCCATGCCCCTGCGGCCCGCCCCACTTGCGGCCTATCCCTTGCGGAGAGAGGAATAACAACAATGAGCGCATCACAACTCAAACCAACGCTTGGCACCCTGCACCTCTGGGGGCTCGCCGTGGGCCTGGTGATCTCCGGCGAGTACTTCGGCTGGAGCTACGGCTGGGCCGCCGCCGGCACCCTGGGCTTCCTCGTCACCACGCTGATCGTCGCGGTGATGTACACCTGCTTCATCTTCAGCTACACCGAGCTGACCACCGCCATCCCCCACGCCGGCGGCCCCTTCGCCTACAGCCTGCGGGCCTTCGGCAAGACCGGCGGGATGATCGCCGGCATCGCCACGCTGATCGAATTCGTCTTCGCCCCACCGGCCATCGCCATGGCCATCGGCGCCTACCTCAACGTGCAGTTTCCCGGTCTCGATCCGAAGTGGGCGGCCACCGGCGCCTATGTGATCTTCATGACCCTGAACATCCTCGGCGTGAGCATCGCCGCCACCTTCGAGCTGGTGGTGACCGTGCTCGCGGTGGCCGAGTTGCTGGTGTTCATGGGCGTGGTCGCGCCGGGCTTCAGTTTCAGCAACTTCGTGCTCAACGGCTGGGCCGGCTCCGACGTGTTCGGCGCCTCGGCCATGGCCGGCATCTTCGCCGCCATTCCGTTCGCCATCTGGTTCTTCCTCGCCATCGAGGGCGCGGCCATGGCTGCCGAAGAAGCCAAGGACCCGAAACGCACCATCCCGCGTGCCTACATCGCCGGCATCCTGACCCTGGTGACCCTGGCCATCGGCGTGATGATCTTCGCCGGCGGCGTGGGCGACTGGCGCGCCCTGTCGAACATCAACGACCCGCTGCCGCAGGCGATGAAAGCCGTAGTGGGCAACAACTCCACCTGGATGCACATGCTGGTATGGATCGGCCTGTTCGGCCTGGTGGCGAGCTTCCACGGCATCATCCTGGGCTACTCGCGGCAGTTCTTCGCGCTGGCCCGCGCCGGCTTCCTGCCGCGCAGCCTGGCCAAGCTCTCGCGCTTCCAGACCCCGCACCGCGCCATCCTTGCCGGCGGCGCCGTGGGTATCGCGGCGATCTTCAGCGACGGCCTGATCAGCCTGCAGGGCATGACCCTGACCGCAGCGATGATCACCATGAGCGTGTTCGGCGCCATCGTCATGTACATCATGAGCATGCTCAGCCTGTTCAAGCTGCGCCGCAGCGAGCCGGACCTGGAGCGCAGCTTCCGCGCGCCGGGCTATCCGGTGGTGCCGGCCATCGCGCTGGGCCTGGCGCTGGTCTGCCTGGCAGCGATGCTCTGGTTCAACAGCGTCATCGCCTCGGTGTTCCTGGTGCTGATGATCGGCGGCTGCTCCTGCTGCAGCATCGTCATCAGCCTCAACCGCGGCACCGACGCATCGTTCGCCAGCCAGGGCTGAGGAGTAGCGCCATGTCCGGATTCGTCCACAGCGTCGGTGGCCAGACCTGGCGCTTCGACAGCCTGCGCGAGGTGATGGCCAAGGCCAGCCCGGCGCGCTCCGGCGACCGCCTCGCCGGGGTCGCCGCCGGCAGCGACGCCGAGCGCGTCGCCGCGCAGATGGCGCTGGCCGATATCCCGCTCAAGCGCTTTCTCGACGAGGCGCTGATCCCCTACGAGAGTGACGAAGTCACCCGGCTGATCATCGACACCCATGATCGCGAAGCCTTCGCGCCGGTCAGCCACCTCACGGTGGGTGGCCTGCGCGACTGGCTGCTCGGCGATGCGGCCGACGAAACCAGCCTGCGCGCCCTGGCGCCGGGGCTGACGCCGGAAATGGCGGCCGCGGTATCGAAGATCATGCGCGTACAGGACCTGGTGCTGGTCGCGCAAAAAATCCGCGTGGTCACCCGCTTCCGCAACACCCTGGGGCTGCGCGGACGCCTGTCCACGCGGCTGCAACCCAACCACCCCACGGACGACCCAGCCGGCATCGCCGCCAGCGTGCTCGACGGACTGCTCTACGGCAACGGCGACGCCATGCTCGGCATCAACCCGGCCACCGACAGCCTGCAGTCGATCTGCACCCTGCTGGAAATGCTCGACGCGATCATCCAGCGCTACGAGATTCCCACCCAGTCCTGCGTGCTCACCCATGTCACCAGCTCGATCGAGGCGATCAACCGCGGCGCGCCGCTGGACCTGGTGTTCCAGTCCATCGCCGGCACCGAAGCGGCCAACGCCAGCTTCGGCGTGAGCCTGTCGATCCTCCAGGAAGGCTACGACGCAGGGCTGTCGCTTAAGCGCGGCACCCTGGGCGACAACCTGATGTACTTCGAAACCGGCCAGGGCAGCGCACTGTCGGCCAACGCCCACCACGGCGTCGACCAGCAGACCTGCGAGACCCGCGCCTATGCTGTGGCACGGCACTTCAAGCCGTTCCTGGTGAATACCGTGGTCGGCTTCATCGGCCCGGAGTACCTGTACAACGGCAAGCAGATCATCCGCGCCGGCCTGGAAGACCACTTCTGCGCCAAGCTGCTCGGCGTGCCCATGGGCTGCGACATCTGCTACACCAACCACGCCGAGGCCGACCAGGACGACATGGACATGCTCCTGACCCTGCTGGGTGTGGCCGGCATCAACTTCATCATGGGCATCCCCGGCTCCGACGACGTGATGCTCAACTACCAGACCACCTCCTTCCACGACGCGCTTTATGCGCGCCAGACGCTGGGCCTGAGGCCGGCGCCGGAGTTCGAGGCGTGGCTTGAGCGTATGGAAATCCTCCGCCAGCAGGACGGCCGCGTGCACATGGCCGGCCAGCTGCCCACGGCCTTCCGCCACGCGTTGGCACAGTTGTCCTGAGGAGGCTTAGATGAGCGACAGCTTCACCCCCAACCCCTGGCAGGAACTGCGCCGCCTGACCTCCGCGCGCATCGCCCTGGGCCGCGCCGGCACCAGCCTGCCGACCGGCGCCCAACTGGACTTCCAGTTCGCCCACGCCCAGGCGCGCGACGCCGTACACCTGCCCTTCGACCGCGACGGACTCGCCGCGCAATTGGCCGAACGCGGTCGCGACACCCTGCTGCTGCACAGTGCCGCCGCCGACCGTGACACTTACCTGCAACGGCCCGACCTGGGCCGCCGGCTGAACGAGGAGTCGGCGCAAATCCTGCGCCGCCACGCCGACCGCCATCCCCAGGGTTACGACCTGGCTGTGGTGATCGCCGACGGTCTCTCATCGCTTGCGGTGCAGCGCCACAGCCTGCCCTTGCTCGAACGCCTGGAAGAGCAGGCGCGCAACGAAGGCTGGAGTCTGTCGCCGGTGGCGCTGGTGCAGCAGGGGCGTGTCGCCGTGGCCGACGAAGTCGCCGAGCTGCTGCGGGCGAAGATGGTGGTGATCCTGATCGGCGAGCGCCCCGGCCTGTCGTCGCCCGACAGCCTGGGCCTGTACTTCACCTGGGCACCGAAGGTCGGCCTGAACGATGCCTACCGCAACTGCATCTCCAACGTACGACTGGAGGGCTTGAGCTACGGCCTCGCCACCCACCGGCTGCTCTACCTGATGCGCGAAGCCTGCCGCCGGCAACTGTCGGGAGTGAACCTCAAGGACGAGGCGCAACTGCCCGCGCTGGAGGGAGACGGGGCACCTGCACGGGGCAACTTCCTGCTCGGCGGCTGAGCCCGTTCGGCGAGGCTGTGAACGCGACCACATGCCGCGCAGCTGATCGCCGTCTTTAAGAATCGTCTTAAATCGCCCCTACCATTCATCGCGATAAAAACCTCGCCATCTAGGACCGTGCACCAGCACGAAAGGCAGCGCCGCCCGGCGCGCCCCAGTCGATGGCGAGATCATGGATTCACTGAATACCGTTACGCCCTCCCGGCTTGCGAGCCAACGCGGCATCACCCTGGTCGAGACCCTGGTGACCATCGCAATCCTGGCGATTCTGCTGGGCATCGCGGTGCCCTCCTTCGACCTGCTGATCAACCGTAACCGCGCCCAGAGCAGCGGCAAGCAACTGATCGCACTGCTCCAATACGCTCGCGCGCAGGCGCAGATCAGCCATCAGGAAATCACCCTCACGCCGCAGGCAGCCGATGACTGGACCTCGATGCTGGTGATATCCCAGCAGCGTGGCGGCGACCTGGCAGACAGCCAGGCCATCGAACTGCGACGCGCTCATCTGGACGACTCTTCCACAGTGCAGGTCCAGACCAGCGCCAGCGCCGCACGGGTGGTCTTCGACGGTAACGGCCTCGCCGAAGCAGGCCTCGACTACCCAGTGGTCTTCACCCTCGCTGCCGGAAGCTACAGCAGCAAGGTCTGCCTGCAACGCAGCGGGGCAGCATGGGCGTGCGAATGAGACCAATGCGTGGAGAACGAGGTTTCTATCTGATCGAGGTCATGGTCGCAGTAATGCTCACCAGCGTGGCGCTGCTGGGCATGCTGGCGCTGCAAGCACGCAGCATCACCTATGCCCACGACAGCCAGCAGCGGCAGAACGCGATCCTGCTGGCCGCCGATCTCGCCCGCAGCCTGCAGGCCAATCGCGAGGGGCTGGTGCGCAACGGCAAGCTCAAGGGCGACGCGGCATTCCTGGTGCCCGAAGGCAGCACCTTCCCCAGCCTGGGCAGTGGTGAATCCTGCGTCACCAGCGGGCTCGGCACGAGCGACAGGGCGCGCCGCGAACTGGCCTGCTGGACAGCACAAGTGCAACGCCGGCTCGTCACCGATGCGGCACTGCTCAAGGACTCCACCTTCATTTGCGCCACCCGCGATGGCAAATCCTGCGCCAGTGGCTCCGAACAACCCCTGCTGCTGATCCAGCTCGCCTGGCACAGCCGCAACTGCCGCAACGGCAGCCCGACCACTGCCGACGATGCGGACGCCGCGTGCCTGAGCGCGGACGATGACGGCGGCGTCGAGCGCTATCGCCTGAGCTTCCAGCCATGAACGCCAATGCACAGAAGGGCCTTTCACTGATCGAGCTCATGGTGGCGCTGGCTCTCGGCACCCTGGTGCTGTTCACCGTGCTGCAGATCTATCTGTCCGGCAGCGACCACGCCGCCTTCAACAATGCCCAGCAACAGAACCAGAGCCGCGCGCGTTTCATCCTCGACCTGCTGCAGAGCCAGGCCGGACAAGCCGGCTACGTCGCCTGGCAACGCCATGCCACGGCGCAGGATGCGGCGCTTTTCGACTTCGTCCTCGATCGCGAAGGCCCCTTCCCGTCACTGACCGACAGCCGTACCGGCTGCAATTTCGCCGATGGCAAGGTCAGCGCCGTCGACGCCAACGGCAAGGGTCTGTGCCTGCGCTACCAGCGCTCGCAGCGGGTCGACGCGCAATTCCAGCAGGACTGCAGCGGCGGCGCCCTCTACAGCGACGCCGACAGCGGCACGCCGCAGGTGCTGGTCAGTCACCTGTACGTTTCGGGCAACGAACTGCGCTGCAAGACGAACAACACCACCTCCGCCGGCGAGGTCGTGCTCGCCACGGGTATCCATGACCTGCGCTTCGAAACCACTGCGGTCAACCAGGTTCGCGTCGGCCTGGTCGTGACCTCTACCCGCACTCTGCTGCCGGAGAACTGCACCTACCAGGACCCGCTCGGTGACCAGCAGAAAAACACCGGCACGCGCGGGTTGTGCAGCGCCTTCGCCCAGACGCTCTACCTGAGGAACCAACCATGAAACGGCAACGCGGGCAAACCCTGCTGGTCGCCCTGCTCCTGCTGCTGGGCCTGAGCATCCTGACCCTGGGCAACCTGCGCAGCGGCCTGTTGCTGGACAACAGCCTCGCCGATGCACGCGACTACCAGGCAGCGCTGGGCGGCGCCACCTCGGCCGCCAACGAAGCGCTGTACCGCAGCCGTCACAGCCCGAGCATGGCGGTGGGGACCCGCGATGATTGCATCGATACGCCGCAGAACCAGCAGCAGGTGCTGCTCTGCGACCGACTGTGGCTCAATCCATCCGACCCGGCCAGCAGCGCCCTCATCAAGCAGGCGCGCCCCTATCGCGGCAACGACCTGGCGACCCCGGGCGAGCTGGATGAACTGAGCCGCGCGCCGCGCTGGTATGTGGCCGCTCAGTGCGAAAGCCGCTCCTCCAGCGCCATGGCCGATTGCCTGGCCGGCAGCGGCACCCTGCTGTTGCAGGTGAACGCTCTCGCCACCGGCATCACCGACCAGGCCCAGGTACGCCTGCAGGAGTACGCCCGTGTGCAGCGCTGAAGCCCTCCTGCGCAGCGCCCTGCTGGGCGCCATCCTGCTTGCCAGCGGCACGGCGGCAGCGGCCACTCCAAGCCAGGCGCCGCTGTTCCTGGTCGAAGGTGTCTCGCCGAACCTGATCGTCACCCTCGACGACTCCGGCAGCATGACCAGCGCCTATACACCCGATGGTATGAGTTCCTACACCATCGCCAACCGCTCCTCGGCGTACAACCCGATGTACTACAACCCGGCGATCACCTACGACGCGCCGTGGAAAGTCACCTTCAGTGGCGGGCGACTCAACAGCGAGCGCTACACCACCCGCTTCGACAACGCGTACTACGACGGCTTCCTCACCATCCAGACCAACACGCTGGACCTGACCAGGAACACCGGCAACGGCTACAGCCAGAACGCGACGCAAACGGTCAACAGCACCGATGCCTACCAGCGCTACGCCCACTACTACCAGTTCGACGCCGCCTGCCCGCACGCGCGCAACGTGGCGACCAGCACCCTCAGCGCGGTGCAGAACTGCGCGGCCGACTCCTCCTACACCAGCGCCAGCGCCTGCACGCGGACCTGCTTCACACCGAAGTGGGTTACCACCACCGCCGAGCAGCAGAACTACGCCAACTGGTTTTCCTTCTACCGCACGCGACAACTCGCCACGCGCACCGCGGCGAACCTGGCGCTGTTCGATCTGCCGGACCATATCCGGGTGACCTGGCAGGGCCTGAACAACTGCTACAGCACGAGCTTCAACCTGAATTCCACTGCGTGTGGCAACCAGACCCTCGCCTCCTTCAGCGGGCAACACAAGGCTGACTTCTTCAACTTCTCCGCGCGCCTGGTCGCCAGTGGCGGCACACCACTGGGCACGGCGCAGAACCGGGTCAACAGCTACCTCTCCAGCACGACGGCGTACAACCCCTATGCCCGTGCACCCGGCAGTACCCGTGACGTGAAGACCGAATACGCCTGCCGCCCGACCTATCACCTGCTGATGACCGACGGCTTCGGTGACGGCTCCGGCGGCAGCAATGCCGACGGCAGCGCACGTACCCTGCCCGACGGCAAAGCCTTCGCCGCGACCGCGCCTTACTTCGACAAGTGGTCCAATACCCTGGCCGACAACATCTTCCTCGGCTGGGCAACCGACGCGCGCACCGACCTGGAGAACAAGGTGCCGCCGCGCTACCGCGACGGCAACGATTACTGGAACCCGAAGAACGATCCCGCCACCTGGCAGCACGTCACCACCTACACCGTGGGCCTGGGGCTCGGCCCGACGCTGAAGTATCTGCAATGGGGCGGCGACACTTATTCGGGCTCCTATCCACAGCTGCTCGACGGCAGCAAGAGCTGGCCCAATCCCAGTGGCAGCACCAGCCTGGACGGCATGACGGTGACCGCCAACGAAGGCAAGGTAGCGGCGCTCTGGCACGGCGCGCTGAACTCTCGCGGCGAATTCTTCAGTGCCGACTCCACCAGCGAACTGGTGCAGGCCTTCCAGTCCATCGTCAGCAGCATCTCCACCAGCCAGTTGGCAGTCGCGGCGGCCGGCGCCAGCTCGACCTCGCTGAGCACCGATACCCACCTCTACCGCGCCAGCTACCAGCCCACCGACTGGAGCGGCGATATCCTGCAGTACCGCCTCGACGCCGAGGGCAACGCCCAGGCCAACACAGCCCTGTCCTTCCGCAATCAGCTCGACCAGCGTTCACCCGCCAGCCGCAGCCTGTTCATCAACACACGGCCGGACCGCCCGAGTGGACATCTCCTGGCCCTGGCCTGGGACAACCTCGCGACCTCGCAACAGGAGCTGCTCGACAAGGCGCCCGGCACCCAGACCCGCGACGGCCTCGGCGAGCGTCGCATCGCCTGGCTACGCGGCGACCGCAGTGAAGAGGATTCGACCTTCCGCGCACGCAACCACCTGCTCGGCGACATCATCTACTCCTCGCCAGTGGTGGTCGGTCCGCCGTCCAGCGTGACTTACTACCTGGAGAAAGCCGCGCGCAGCACCGGCTACGAAGCCTTCCGCCAGGACCACGCGGACCGTGAGCGGCGCATCTACGTCGGCGCCAACGACGGCATGCTGCACGCCTTCGATGAAACGGGCCGGGAGCGCTGGGCCTTCACCCCCGCTGCAGTGGTCGACAAGCTCAACTACCTGTCGGCGATGAACTATGCGGGGCGTTCGGAGGAAGAAAACACCAACAACCTGCACCGCTTCTTCGTCGACGGCAGCGCCGTCACCCAGGATGTCTACTTCGACGGCGCCTGGCGCAGCGTGCTGGTCATGGCGCCAGGGCGTGGCGGGCGCGGGCTGTTCGCCCTGGACATCACCGATCCGGACACCCCGCAGCTGCTCTGGGAGCACACCGCCAGCGCCAGCAGTCGCGACGGCAAGGACATCGACTTCGGCTACCTGCTGGAGCGCCCGGTCATCACCTTCTTCGAGGGTGAGCCCTACGTGCTCACCGGCAATGGCTACGACGCGGGCAAGGGTTATTCACTGTCGATCCGCCTGTCCGACGGCCGGATCGATGCCGCCAGCCAGGCCGCGTCCGGCGATGGTGAAGTCGGCAGCACGGTCGCCTGGACCCAGGCCGCCAGCCCGGGGGAACTCGCCCAGCGCTACTACGGCAACCTGCAGGGCAACCTGTACCGGCAAGGCGGCCTCGATGCCACGGCGAGCTTGCTGGCCAGCATCGCCAGCGCGCGCAGCCAGTCGCTGAGCGCAGCGCCTGAAATCACCCAGCACCCACGCGGCGGGCAGTTGGTCATGGCCGGCACCGGCAAGTATTTCGAAGGCAGCGACAAGGAAGGCCCCGCTACCCGGCAATCCTTGTACGGCTTCTGGGACCAGACCGACTACCTCGCCCACGTCGATGGCGCCGGCGCCCCCGCCACCCTGAACAAACTGGGCGACCTGCAGAAGCAGACGCTCACCGAAGAAACCGTCACCCACAGCGGCGGCAGCACCCTCGTTCGGCAACTGAGCAGCGAGAGCGTGAGCTGGGACAGCAGTGGCAAGCGCGGCGTCGGTATCCGTGGCTGGTACTTCGATCTGGCGGAGACCGAGATGATCCTCGACCAGCCCTTCATGCTCGGCGACGTGCTATTCGTCACCGTCAGCAAGCCCAACGCCGATCCGTGCAGCGCCGGTATCACTTACTGGTTGCTGGCGGTCAATCCCAAAACGGGCGGCGCGCTGAACTTCAACGTCTTCGACCTAGCGGGCGACGGCTCCTTCAGTGAACGCGCCAGCGGCCTGCAGATCGACGGGCCGGTGACGCGCATCGGCGACAACCTCTATACCCCCGATGGCAACCGCCTGCCCGTGCAGCTCTTCGATCCGGTGAACCAGGGCCGCTTCAACTGGCAGATCATGAATTTCAACCTGCCCACGGGGTATCCCTGATGTCCAGGCGCACGTTCGCAAGCCAGGCCCGAGGCTTCACGCTGATCGAGATGATGGTGGTGGTGTGCATCCTCGCCCTGCTGGCCGGCATCGCCATCCCCAGCTACCGCCAGTACGTGCTGCGCGCCAATCGCAGCGAGGCCCAGACGCTGCTGCGCGACGCCGCCGCGCAGCAGGAGCGCTACCTGGCGCAATACAGCAAGTACACCGATACCGCGACCCGACTGGCCTTCGGTTATCCGCTGGCCGACGGCAAGCGCCGGTCGCCGCACCAGCTCTATGAACTGCAGGCCGAATTCATCGACGGCAATACCCGCAGCTACCGCCTGACCGCCCTGCGCCGGGGCGCCCAGGCCAGCGACAGCGAATGCGGCGACTTCACCCTCGACCACCAGGGCAACCGTGGCACCAGCGCAGGAAGCGTGGAAAGCTGCTGGCGCTGATCAAACGCTCGCTTGGATTGCGCTTTCCACAAATTCTGGTGCAGCATCGGACCAACGGCTATCCGCTGGCATAGCCCCTGCATTGCCATACCAGCCCACTCACCTCCCGCCGAGGCCCGCTTATGCGCATCGTGCAAGCCACGCTCGACCACCTCGATCTGCTCGCTCCGCTGTTCGTCAAATACCGCGAGTTCTACGGCATGCTCCCCTACCCCGAGTCCTCGCGGAAATTCCTCGAGAAGCGCCTGCGCCGCAAGGAATCGGTGATCTACCTGGCGCTGCCGGATGACGACGACAGCAAGCTGCTGGGCTTCTGCCAGCTCTACCCGAGCTACTCTTCGCTGTCGCTCAAGCGCGTGTGGATCCTCAACGACATCTACGTCGCCGAAGAAGCGCGCCGCCAGCTGGTCGCCGACCACCTGCTGCAGACCGCCCGGCAGATGGCGCGCGAGACCCAGGCCGTGCGCATGCGCGTGTCCACCAGCGTCAACAACGAAGTGGCGCAGAAGGTCTACGAGTCCATCGGCTTCCGCGAAGACAGCGAGTTCAAGAACTACATCCTGCCGATCAGCGACGACCTGAACTGACCCCCGGCACAGGCTATGGTCTAGCCCGCTGGCATCGGCGGGCCGGGCGCATTAAAGTGCCATCATCGGAATCGCCGCGGCCTCCGCATGAAGGGATCCCATGCGACTTTCCCTGCTCGTTCTGCGCACCGCCTGTCTCTGTCTCGCCGTCCTGGGTGCCAACACCCAGGCCCAGACCCTGCGCGTCGCCACGCTGGAGTGGGCGCCCTATGTCGGCAGCGACCTGCCGGGCAACGGGCTGGCCAGCCGCATCCTCAACGAAGCCCTGGCGCTCAACGGTGACAAGGCCGAACTGGTCTTCCTGCCCTGGCAACGGGCCCTCAACGAAACCCGCGAAGGCCGCTTCGACGCCCTGATGCCTGCGTACCTGTCGGCGGACCGCAGCCAGGACTTCTACACCTCGATGCCGTTGCTGGACTCCCAGCTCGGCTTCTTCCGCCGCCGTGACCGCGCCCTGCCGATCAACCCGCGCGATCTCGATACGCTGCGCCCCTACCGAATCGGCGTGGTGCGTGGCTACGTCAACCAGGAAGGCTTCGACGCCGCCGACTTCCTCAACAAGGACGTGGTCAGCAGCGACTGGCAGAACCTGGAAAAGCTCCTGCGCGGGCGTATCGACCTGGCCGTGGTGGACCGTTACACCGGCTACCAGTTGCTCAGCCAGAATGCCCCGGCGCTGCGCGAGCAACTGGAGTTCGTCGACCCACCGCTGGAAGTCAAGCCGCTCTACGTGCTGGTGCCGAAGAAGCGCGCCGAAGGCGAAGCCCTGGCCGCCAGCCTCGACCGCGGCCTGCGCACCCTGCGCCGTAGCGGTCGCCTGCAGCAGCTGATTGCCGAAGCGCGCCTCGACACGGCGATGAACAGCCGCGAGGTGGCAACCCATCCGCTGGCCGAGCAGCTGCCGGCGACCAGCGATCGGCACGGGGCTGCCTTGACGCCCAGGACGACGCCGGACCTTCTGAGCTGGCAGGCGAGCCTGCTCTGAGGCAACGTCCCGCACTGCCCCAGGCATTTGTCACAAGGCGTTGCCGCGTTCACAGCGACAGGATTTTCACGCAGAAGCTGTAATATCCTCCCGCGGACCTCCGTCGCAGGATTCGACGGAGCGTGCCCCCGGCAGCCCGGCCGAGCCTTATAATGGGCGGCCCGGCCGTTCACCTTGTTGTCAGACAGGCTTCTCATGGAATTCAACCCGATCGACCTGATTCTCCACCTCGACACCTACCTGTCGCTGGCGGTGGCCAACTATGGCACCTGGATCTACGCCATCCTCTTCCTGGTGATCTTCTGCGAGACCGGCCTGGTGGTGACCCCCTTCCTGCCGGGCGACTCCCTCCTCTTCATTGCTGGCGCCATCTGCGCCGCAGGCGGCATGGACCCGGTGGATGCTCGGCGGCCTGCTGCTGCTCGCGGCGATCAGCGGCGACAGCACCAACTATGTGATCGGCCGAACGCTGGGCAAGCGCCTGTTCAGCAATCCGAACTCGAAAGTCTTCCGCCGCGACTACCTCGACCAGACCCACGCCTTCTACGAACGCCACGGCGGCAAGACCGTGACCCTGGCGCGCTTCCTGCCCATCGTGCGGACCTTCGCCCCCTTCGTCGCCGGCATGGCCTACATGCCCTACGCGCGCTTCCTGTTCTTCAGCGTGGCCGGCAGCATCGCCTGGGTCGGCGGCCTGGTGACCCTGGGTTACTTCTTCGGCAACGTGCCCTTCATCAAGCAGAACCTGTCGGTGATGATCGTCGCCATCATCGCCTTCTCGCTGGTGCCCATGCTGATCGGCTTCATCCGCCACAAGCTGCGCCCCTCGGCCAAGGCCCAGCCCGGCGAGCACTGATCCGCCCATGTGGTCGTTCAAGGCCTGGCGCCGCCGGCGCTTTCTCGCCCGCTATCCGCTCGATGCAGAGCTGTGGACGCAGGTGCGCCGGCACCTGCCGATCCTCGACGGCCTGAACGAAGAAGGAGCTGCGCCGGCTCGGCGAGCGCGCGCGGCTGTTCCTGCGCGACAAGCGCCTGTCGCCGCTGCCGGGCATCGAACTGGACGACTACCGCCGCCTGCTGCTGGCCGCCCAGGCCGAGCTGCCGCTGCTGCACCTGCCGGACCTGAACTGGTACGGCGGTTTCCACGAGCTGGTCCTCTACCCCGACGACTTCGTCAGCCCGCAGAAGCACCGCGACCCGGCTGGCGTCATGCACGAATTCGACGACGAGCGCGCCGGTGAGACATCGCTGCAGGGCCCAGTGATCCTCGCCTGGCCCGGCGTGGAAAGCGGCGGTGGCTGGGATGCCTACAACCTGGTGATCCACGAGCTGGCACACAAGCTCGACATGCTCAATGGCGATGCCAACGGCATGCCGCCTCTGCACCGCGAGATGCGCGTCGCCGACTGGGCCGCCGCCATGCAGGCCGCCTACGACGACCTGAACCGCCAGCTCGACCACAACCCGCAGTCGCACACCGCCATCGATCCTTACGCGGCGGAGAATCCGGCAGAGTTCTTCGCCGTCACCAGCGAGTACTTCTTTACCGCTCCGGACCTCCTTCAGGCGGCCTATCCCAAAGTCTATGAACAGCTTTCGCTGTTCTACCGGCAAGATCCGCTCTCGCGCCTGCACAAGCTTCAGGCCGAGCACCCCGAATATCAGGAAACTCAGGCCCACTAGGCGATGTCTGTGGCTTGGACACGGCAATCTGCCTATAATCCGCCGCACTTTTTCGGCCCGACCACTATCTCGGAGTCGTCCATGAGCTACAGCAGCATCCCGGCTGGCAAAGACCTGCCGAACGACATTTACGTCGCCATCGAGATCCCGGCCAACCACGCGCCGATCAAGTACGAAATCGACAAGGACACCGACTGCCTGTTCGTCGACCGTTTCATGGCCACCCCGATGTTCTACCCGGCCAACTACGGTTTCATCCCGAACACCCTGGCCGACGACGGTGACCCCCTGGACGTGCTGGTCGTGACCCCGTACCCGGTCGCTCCGGGTTCCGTGATCCGCGCCCGTCCCGTTGGTGTGCTGAACATGAGCGACGAAGCCGGCGGCGACGCCAAGCTGATCGCCGTGCCGCACGACAAGCTGACCGTCCTCTACAAGGACGTGAAGGAATACACCGACCTGCCGGCCCTGCTGCTGGAGCAGATCAAGCACTTCTTCGAGAACTACAAGGATCTCGAGAAAGGCAAGTGGGTGAAGGTTGAAGGCTGGGGCGACGCCGCCCAGGCTCACGACTACATCACCAAGGCCGTCGCTGCCTTCCAGGCCAAGTGATGGTCGCGCGGATTATCCGCGCACCGTGAAGAAGCCCCGCCCGAGCGGGGCTTTTTTATGACCGGGATTAGGCTTTTCGTCCCGACTTTGTTACCATCTGCGCCCCGCGCGCAGCCCGCTGCGACGCCACAGAATCAAGGCGGTCCGCCCTACCAGAAGTAAGGTTGGACCACCCCCTGAAAGCCGGCCACAAGCCGGCTTTTTTAATGCCCACGATTTACCCCCGTGCAACCGGCACAGTCTTCCTCCAGACCGCTCGCCGGCCAATGCGCTGCTGTCACGGGCCAGGCATAAGATCGGACTATTCCCCCGCCGGTCCGCTGTCATGAAACGCTCGCCGCCTCTCTTGCTCGCCCTGCTGCTGACTGCCCCCGCACTTACCCATGCGCAGGCGGCGGACTGGAAGCTGGCCAAGGACGCCGACGGCGTGAAGGTCTACCTCAGCGAAGTGCCCGGCTCGCGCTACAAGAGCTTCCGTGGCGTCACCCTGGTGAAGGCGGATGTCGCCACCCTCGGCCACCTGCAGGAGAACCTGCGCGTCTCCTGCGCGTGGCTCTATGCCTGCGCGCAGATGCGTCTGCTCAAGTACAGCGACGAGGCCATCTGGGTCTACCTCGATACCAAACTCCCCTGGCCCGCCGCCCCGCGCGACCTGGTTCTGAAGGTGAGCACCGAGGAAACGCCCGACGGCGGCATGATCCGCCACCTGCAGGCTGCTCCGGACTACGTCCCGCCGGTCAAGGACCGCATCCGCGTGCCCAGCGTCTCAGGCACCTGGCAGATGGTCCCCAAGGGCCCGAAGCTCACCGAAGTCACCTACGAGATGCGCGGCGAGCCGGGCGGCAGCGTGCCGTCCTGGCTGGCGAACCAGTTCGTGGTGGACGCCCCTTTCGAGTCGCTGCGCATGCTGAAAGTGGTGGCGGAGCACCAGGGCGTCCGTGACGGCGGCTACTAGGGCGGGTTGCCTGAAAGTGCCGCCAGCAGCGCTTGCACGGCCCCCCGTCAGATGACCGAAGATTTGCCCGCAAAGCCCGTCTCTGCTAGTGTCGCGAGGTTTCCGAATACCCCCGCCGAGATGTCCGCATGGCCCGCAAGAAAGCTTCCCTCGACTTCGAACAGTCCCTCGCCGAGCTGCAAACGCTGGTGGAGCGCCTGGAAAGCGGCGAGCTGTCGCTGGAGGACTCGCTGGGTGCCTTCGAGCAGGGCATCCGCCTGACCCGCGACTGCCAGGCGGCGCTGACCCAGGCGGAGCAGAAGGTGCAGATCCTGCTGGAGCGCGACGGCGAGCTGAGCGAAGCACCCTTCGATCCGGAAGGCGAAGACGCATGATCTCGGCCTACCAGGCGCGCTGTCAGGCGCGTGTCGATGCTGCGCTGGAAAAACTCTTCATCGCCCCCCGTGAAGAGCTCACCCGTATCTACGCCGCCATGCGCTACAGCGTGGTCAACGGTGGCAAGCGCGTGCGCCCGCTGCTGGCCTACGCAGCCTGCGAAGCCCTCGGTGGTGAAGCGGAGCGTGCCGATGGCGCGGCCTGCGCGGTGGAGCTGATCCACGCTTACTCCCTGGTGCACGACGACCTGCCCGCCATGGACGACGACGACCTGCGTCGCGGCCAGCCGACCACCCACATCGCCTACGACGAAGCCTGCGCGATTCTCGCCGGTGACGGCCTGCAGGCGCTGGCATTCGAGGTGATCGGTAACGCCCAGCTCAATCCACAGGATGCGCAGACCCGCCTGGACATGCTGATGATCCTGACCCGCGCCGCCGGCTCCGCCGGGATGGTCGGCGGCCAGGCGATCGACCTGGAATCGGTCGGTCGCAAGATCGACCAGGCAGCGCTGGAAACCATGCACCGGCACAAGACCGGCGCGCTGATCGAAGCCAGCGTCCAGCTGGGTGCCCTGGCCAGCGGCCGCGCCAACGCCGATGCACTGCAAGCGCTGCGCCGTTATGCCGAGGCCGTGGGCCTGGCGTTCCAGGTGCAGGACGACATCCTCGACGTGGAAAGCGACACCGTCACCCTCGGCAAGACCCAGGGCAAGGACCAGGCCCACGACAAGCCGACCTACCCCGCCCTGCTCGGCCTCGATGCCGCCAAGGCCTACGCCCTGGCGCTGCGCGACCAGGCGCTGGCTGCGCTGGAAGGTTTCGGCGACAACGCCGAGCCGCTGCGCGCCCTCGCCCGCTACATCGTCGAACGCCGACACTGATTGCCCGGCACGCGCATTGCGTGTGCAAATCCCGCAGATCACCGATTGCGATGACCGCTGGCCGGTGCTTCACTGCATTGCAGGGATTTCGTATACCATATCCGACAATAGCCACCTGACCGGACTGCATCGTGCCGCTACGCAACGCCCCCAACCTGGGTATCGTCCCCTCCGCCTCGGAGACCATCGCCAAGCACCTGCGCGAGGCGATCATTTCCGGTCAACTGGCGGAACACGAGCCGATCCGCCAGGACGACATCGCGCAGATCTTCAACGTCAGCAAGATCCCCGTGCGCGAGGCGCTCAAGCGCCTGGAAGCCGAGGGCCTGGTGGAGTTCCAGCGCAACAAGGGCGCGCTGGTGACGAAGATTTCCGAGCCGGAGCTGGCGCAGATGTTCGAGGTGCGCGTGGTCCTGGAAGTCCAGGCGCTGCGCCTGGCGATCCCGAACATGAGCGACGCGACCTTCGCCCGCGCCGAGAGCATCTGTGCCGAGTTCGTCGGCGAGGATGACATCGGTCGCTGGGCCGAACTGAACTGGGAACTGCACGCCTGCCTCTACGAACCGGCGCAGCGGCCGTACCTGGTCGGGCTGATCCGCTCGATCCACGACAAGGTGGAGCGCTACCTGCGCCTGCAGATGAGCATGTCAGACGGCAAGGAGCGCGCCGACCACGAGCACCATGACATCCTCGACGCTTGCCGCGCCGGCGACGCCGACCGTGCCGCGCGCCTGCTGGAAGAGCACATCAACGGGGTCTGCCGCACGCTCTACGAGCACCTGCCGAATCGCCCCACGCCAAGCTGATCACGAACACCCCGCTGTGCCGATTTCATCATCGGCCCGGCGGAAAACCCTCAAGCTCCAATCCCCGCCCCGCGCCACCCTAGGGTCAATCACAAGACCACCCCAGGGGGCAGCATGAAACGCATCCAGGTTCTCGATTCCCACACCGGCGGCGAGCCCACGCGCCTGGTGCTCGACGGCTTTCCCGATCTGGGCAGAGGCAGCATGGCCGAACGCCGCGCGCTGCTGGCCGAGCAGCACGACAGCTGGCGCGCCGCGACCGTGCTGGAGCCGCGCGGCAGTGACGTGCTGGTCGGCGCGCTGCTCTGCGAGCCGGTGGACCCGAGCGCCTGTGCCGGGGTGATCTTCTTCAACAACACCGGCTACCTGGGCATGTGCGGCCACGGCACCATCGGCCTGGTGGTTTCGCTGGCGCACCTGGGGCGCATCGGCCCGGGAACGCACAAGATCGAAACGCCGGTGGGTACCGTCGAAGCGACGCTGCATGACGACCGTTCGGTAAGCGTGCGCAACGTCCCCGCCTATCGCTACCGCAAGCAGGTTCCCGTCGACGTGCCCGGCCATGGACGGGTGCACGGCGATATCGCCTGGGGCGGCAACTGGTTCTTCCTGATTTCCGATCACGGCCTGCGCGTCGCCGGTGACAACCTGGACGAACTGACCGCCTACACCGTCGCCGTGCAGAAGGCACTGGAGGACCAGGGCATCCGTGGCGAAGACGGCGGGCTGATCGACCACATCGAACTGTTCGCCGACGATCCCGAAGCGGACAGCCGCAACTACGTGCTCTGCCCCGGCAAGGCCTACGACCGCTCACCCTGCGGCACCGGTACCAGCGCCAAGCTGGCGTGCCTGGCCGCCGACGGCAAGCTCGCCGCCGGCGACACCTGGCGCCAGGCCAGCGTGATCGGCAGCCAGTTCGAGGGCCGCTTCGAGTGGATCGGCGAGCCGGCCGAAGGGCGCATCATCCCGACCATCCGCGGCCGCGCCAACATCAGCGCCGAAGCCACCCTGCTGCTGGAAGAGGACGATCCCTTCGCCTGGGGCATCCGCCCGTGAGCGATGCCGATATCATCGTCATCGGCGCCGGCATAGTCGGCGCCGCCTGCGCCAACGCCCTCGCCCGACGAGGGCTGGACGTGCTGGTGCTGGATGCGCGCCTGCCCGGCGCCACTGCCGTCGGCATGGGCCATTTGCTGGTGCTCGACGACAACCCCGCCGAACTGGCTCTGAGCGACTACTCGTTGAAGCGTTGGCGCGAGTGGGGGCACGACATGCCCGCCGAGTGCGCTTACCGCAGCAACGGCACGATGTGGCTGGCGGCCAACGACGAAGAAATGGCCGAGGCCGAGCGCAAGTTCGCGGTGCTGCGTGATCATGGTGTGGCCGCCAGGCTGCTGAACAGCGCCGAGCTGCTGCGCGAAGAGCCCGAGCTGCGCAGCGACCTGCACGGCGGGCTGGAGATCACCGGCGATGGCATTCTCTACGCACCGCGCGCCGCCGCCTGGCTGCTGGAATCGGCAGCGAAACCGATCCGCCAGCGTCAGGCGAAAGTGGTGGAAATCGATGAACCCCGCGTGCGCCTCGACGACGGACAGTGGCTGAGCGCCAAGGCCATCGTCCTGGCCAACGGCATCCAGGCCACGCAGCTCTGCGCCGACCTGCCCATCGAACCGAAGAAGGGCCACCTGCTGATCACCGATCGCTATCCCGGCAAGGTGCGCCGCACCCTGGTCGAGCTGGGCTACGTGACCAGCGCTCACAACGCCAGCGGCCCCTCGGTAGCCTGCAATATCCAGCCGCGCCCCACCGGGCAGCTGTTCATCGGCGCCTCACGGCAGTTCGGCACCACCGACCCGCAGGTGGAAGGCTGGATGCTGGCGAAGATGCTGCGCCGCGCCGTGGACTACATGCCGGGCCTGGCAAACCTCAACGTGATCCGCAGCTGGGCAGGCTTCCGCGCGGCCAGCCCGGATGGCATGCCGCTGGTGGGCGAACACCCGCAGCGCCCCGGCCTGTGGTTGGCCGTCGGCCATGAAGGCCTGGGCGTCACCACCGCCCCGGGCACCGCCGACCTGCTCGCCGCGCAGCTGTGCGACGAGCCGCTGCCGCTGCCGGCCGAACCCTACTCCCCGCGCCGCTTCCTCGGAGCCACCGCCCATGCCTGAGCTGATCCTCGACGGCCGCCCGCTGCGTGTTGCCATCGGCACCACCGTCGCCGCCGCACTCGCCCTGGGTGGCGACGGCACCACCCGCACCTCGGTCAGCGGCCAGCGCCGCGCGCCGCTGTGCGGCATGGGTGTCTGCCAGGAATGCCGGGTGACCATCGACGGCCAGCGCCGCCTGGCCTGCCAGACCCTGTGCCGCGACGGCATGCAGGTGGAGACGCATCCATGAGCGAAACGGCCGATATCGTCATCATCGGCGCCGGGCCGGCGGGCCTGTCCGCCGCCCTGGCCGCAGCGCCCAGCGGCTCGAGCATCGTCATCCTCGACGACAACCCGCTGCCCGGCGGGCAGATCTGGCGCGATGGCCCCAACGCCCACCTGCCGCGCGCCGCCGTCGAACTGCGCGAACGCGTCGAAGCCTGTGCCAACGTGCAGATTCACAGCGGCACGCGCGTGGTCGCGCTGGCCGGCGAGCGCGGCCTGTTGCTGGAAGACTTCGAACGCGGCTGGCGGCTGGACTACCGCAAACTGATTCTCTGCACCGGTGCCCGCGAGCTGTTGCTGCCGTTCCCCGGCTGGACGCTACCCGGCGTCACCGGCGCAGGCGGTCTGCAGGCGCTGGTCAAATGCGGCGTGCCGGTGGAGGGGCAGCGCGTGGTGATCGCCGGCAGCGGCCCCTTGCTGCTCGCGAGCGCCGCCACCGCCCGCGCCAATGGCGCAACGATCCTGCGCATTGCCGAGCAGGCGTCCTGGCCGGCGCTCGCGCGCTTCGCCATGAAGTTGCCGCGCTGGCCGAACAAGCTGCTGCAATCCTTCGGCCTGTACGACCCGGCCTACCGTGCCGACAGCCATGTGGTCGCCGCGCTGGGGACCGATCACCTGGAAGGCGTGCGAATCAGCCAGGGCGGCAAACTGAAGGAAATCGCCTGTGAGCGCCTGGCCTGTGGCTTCGGCCTGATCCCCAACGTGCAGCTCGGCCAGGCGCTGGGTTGCACGGTGGACAACGGCGCGATCCGCGTCGACGCCTGGCAGGCAAGCAGCCGCGATGGCATCTACGCGGCGGGCGAATGCACCGGCTTCGGTGGCTCGGAGAAAGCCCTGGTGGAAGGCCGCATCGCCGGCCATGCCGCCGCAGGGGAACACGACCGCGCCCGCGAACTCTGGTCACAGCGCCAGCGCTGGCAGGGCTTCGCCGAGGCACTGAAGCGCGACTTCGCCCTCGACCCGCGCCTGAACCAATTGGCCCAACCGGACACCCTGGTCTGCCGTTGCGAAGACGTGCCCTACTCGGCGCTCGCCGGCAAACCGGACTGGACCGCCGCCAAGCTCGCCAGCCGCTGTGGCATGGGCGCCTGCCAGGGCCGCGTGTGCGGCGCAGCGGCCAAGCAACTGTTCGGCTGGCAACCGCCAACGCCGCGCCCGCCCTTCAGCCCGGCGCGGGTGGAAACCCTGCTGCAGCTCGCCGAAGACTGAAGACGCAGGCCGCAGATGGCGGATAACGCCTGAGGCGTTATGCGCCCTACGTCTGCCTCACGCATCGCACCCCGTAGGGCGCATAAAGCGGCACGCTTTATCCGCCGTCTCCGTCTCTGCGCGCTGGCGGACGGCGAATAACGCCAGAGGCGTTATTCGCCCTGCGAGTTGACAGCGCCTCGCCACCTCGCCACTTTGCACCCTACCTTCCGCCATGTTCCGACAGCCGACCCGCCTCCCGATGCACGACCTGATCCCCCAGGGCGCCCGCGACCTGGACAGCCTGCTGCAGACTCTTGGGCAGATTTCCCCGCTGCTCGATGCCATGCCCGGCGTGGTGTTCTTCATCAAGGACACCGCGGCGCGCTACGTGCTGGTCAACCAGACCCTGGCGCGGCGCTGCGGCGTGAAGGACGCCCACGAGTTGCTCGGGCGCACCGCCGAGGAAGTCTTTCCCTCGCGCTTCGGCCCGGTCTACACCGAGCAGGACCGCCGCGTGCTGGAAACCGGCGGGCAGCTCAGCGACCAATTGGAGCTACACCTCTACCCCGGCCGCCAACCCGGCTGGTGCCTGACCCACAAGCTGGCATTGCGTGATGCAGAAGGTAACGTCATCGGCATGGCGGGGATCTCCAGCGACCTGCAGGCGGCACAGTCCACGCATCCGGCGTACCAGCGCCTGGCGACGGTGGACGCTTACATCCGCGAGCACTTCGACAAGCCGATCAATCTCGCCGAGCTGACCGAGCTGGCCGGGCTGTCCGTCGCGCAACTGGAACGTCACTGCAAGCGCATCTTCCAGCTCACTCCGCGGCAGATGATCCACAAGGCGCGCCTGGGCGCGGCCACTCGCCTGCTCGGCGAGGACCTGCCGATCACCGAGATCGCCCTGCGCTGCGGCTATACCGATCACAGCGCCTTCAGCCGGCAGTTCCGCTCGCTGACCGGGTTGTCGCCGACGCAATATCGCGAGTCGCAATCCGCTCCCAGCTGACGAACCACCTGCCTGCTCGTGGCCCCCTGCCAACACCGATGTTTCCTGTAGGAGCGCCCCAGGGGCGCGATCGCGGGCATGGCCCGCTCCTACAGGTTGAATCTGCCACGAATCATCATCCGTACGTGGGAGCGGACTTCGTCCGCGATCGGTATCCGCCGCGCAAGAGCATCGCGGACGAACCCGTGCCAACGAGGCCATTGCTGGTCGCGCCACTGCTCTACCGAGTGCTCCCATACGGGGCAACGAAACGCGTTCCTGCTTCATTTGGTAACAGCGCCAGGAACCCGCCTACAGTTATTTCGGAAGGCTCCCAGCAACCAATCCCCCGAACAACGGGCCCTGCGACCGATGAGTCACGTCCGGGTGATTTCTGGCACATGCCTTGCTCTAAGAAATATCGTATACGAAATCCATAATACAAAAATCGCTGCACAACACTGACTCAGAGAGGCCCCCATGAAATTCACCCGAATTGCTCTAGCCCTCACCGCTGTGTTTCTCGTCGGCCAGGCCCAGGCCGACAAGCTCGACGACATCATCGAATCCGGCAAACTGCGCTGCGCCGTGACCCTGGACTTCCCGCCCATGGGCTCGCGTGATGCGCAGAACAACCCGGTCGGTTTCGACGTGGATTACTGCAACGACCTGGCGAAAGTCCTCGGTGTTACCGCCGAAGTCGTCGAGACGCCGTTCCCGGATCGTATTCCCGCGCTGGTCTCCGGCCGCGCCGACGTGATCGTCGCCTCCACCTCCGACACCCTGGAGCGCGCCAAGACGGTCGCCATGACCATCCCCTACTTCGCCTTCCAGATGGTGGTGCTGACCCGCGAAGACACCGGCATCACCAAGTACGAAGACATCAAGGACCGCCCGGTGGGCAACACCAGCGGCACCTATGAAGCCATCGCGCTGGAGAAGGACGTGAAGAAATGGGGCGGCAAGGGCTCCTTCCGCGCTTACCAGAGCCAGAACGACACCATCCTCGCCGTCGCCCAGGGCCACATCGACGCCACCGTGGTCACCAACACCGTCGCCGCCTCCACCCTCAAGTCCGGCAAGTACAAGGGGCTGAAGGTCGTGGGTAACGCCCCCTACGTGATCGACTACGTCTCGCTGGCCGCCGCACGCAACGAGTACGGCCTGATCCATTACCTCAACCTCTTCGTCAACCAGCAGGTCCGCACCGGCCGCTACGCCGAGCTGTACGAGAAGTGGGTGGGCGGCGCCCCGGTCGATCTCACCGTTCCCCACGTGTACTACTGACAGCGGGTGCGACATGTCTTCGATGCAGGCATCAAGGGTGCAGGACTCACGCCTTACCGGGCGGGTCCTGATGGGGGGTAGCGCCGAAGGGGCGCTGCTCCATGCCGACACCGGGCTGAGCTTCTGGGGTGGCGTCGAGCCCTTCAGCGGCGAGGTCATCGACCGCCACCATCCGCTCTCCGGCAGCTTCCTGCCCGGCCGGGTGCTGGCGATTCCCAGCGGACGCGGCTCCTGCACCGGCAGCAGCGTAATGCTAGAAATACTGCTCAACGGCCACGCGCCAGCAGCGCTGCTGCTGGCCGAGCCGGACGAGATCCTTACCCTCGGTGTACTGGTGGCGCAGGCGTTGTTCGGCCGCTCCATCCCGGTACTGTGTCTGGGGCGCGAAGGCTTCGAGCAGTTGTCCGCAGGCGGCTGGGCCCGCATCGAAGGCGGCACCGTAACACTCAGCGCCGAGCGCCCTGCCGATAACTGGCAGGGCGTGATGGCCAGCGACGCCGGCCCGTTGCCGGAAGGCCTGGCACTCACCGCCGGCGACCATGAACTGCTCGATGGCAAGCACGGCAAGGCTGCACAGGCCGCCATGCAGATCGTCCTGCGCATGGCCGCGCTGCAAGGTGCGAAGGATTTGCTCGATGTCGCCCAGGCGCACATCGACGGCTGCATCTATACCGGCCCCGCGAGCCTGCGCTTCGCCCGCCAGCTGGCGGACTGGGGCGGCAAGGTAAAGGTGCCGACCACCCTCAACTCCATCTCCGTGGACCATCGCCGCTGGCGCGAGCTGGGCGTCGACAAGGCTTTCGGCGAACCCGCTGCCGCCTTGGGCGATGCCTACATGGAGATGGGTGCACAGATGAGCTACACCTGCGCGCCCTACCTGCTGGACAGCAAGCCGAGCCTCGGCGAACAGGTGGTCTGGGCAGAGTCCAACGCCGTCGTCTACGCCAACAGCGTGCTCGGCGCGCGCACCCTGAAATACCCGGACTATCTGGACATCTGCATCGCCCTCACCGGCCGCGCACCGAACGTCGGCAGCCACCGCGACGAAGGCCGGCTGGCGACGCTGCGGATCGATGTCGAGCTGCCGGCCGACCACGACGAGTCGATCTTCCCGCTGCTCGGCTACCACATCGGTGAGCTGTGCGGCTCGCGCATCCCGGTGGTCGACGGCCTGCAGCCGCTGGCCCCGGACAGCGATGCACTGAAAGCCTTCGGCGCGGCCTTCGCCACCACCTCCGCCGCACCGATGTTCCACATCGCCGGGGTCACGCCGGAAGCGCCGGACGCCGGCACCGCCCTGGGCGGCAAGGCACCGCTGCAACACCTGCGCGTCACCCCGGCCGACCTGATCGCCTCCTGGCGCGAGCTGGACCACGCCAGTGAACCCGGCGTGCAACTGGTGTCGCTGGGCAACCCGCATTTCTCCGCCAGCGAATGCGCCGACCTGGCGAAATTGCTGGCCGGGCGCAGCAAGCATCCGGACGTCGCGCTGGTCATCGCCCTCGGCCGCGCCGTGCAGGAAAAGGCCCGCGCCGCCGGCGACGTGAAGGTGCTGGAAGACTTCGGCGCACAACTGCTCAACGACACCTGCTGGTGCATGATCGGCGAGCCGGTGATCCCGCCGCAGTGCACCACGCTGATGACCAACTCGGCGAAGTACGCCCACTACGGTCCGGGCCTGGCCGGGCGCGAGGTGCATTTCGGCAGCCTCGCCGCCTGTGTCGAAGCCGCCTGCAGCGGGCGCGGTGACGGTGGCGTCCCGCGCTGGCTGAGCGAGGGGGTGCGCTGATGTTCAACTACAGCTTCCACTGGCGCTCGGCGTTCAAGGCCCTGCCGGACATGCTCGGCGGCGCCTGGGTGACCCTGGAAACCGCCGCGCTGTCGATGATCCTCGGCGTGCTCATCGCGCTGCTGCTGACCGTCATGCGGCAGATGAAGAACCCGCTGCTCAAGGGCTTCGCCGACACCTGGGTGTCGATTGCGCGCAACACCCCGTCGCTGTTCCAGATCTACATCCTGTACTTCGGCCTCGGTTCCTTCGGCCTGCACGTCAGCTCCTGGGTGGCGCTGCTGGCGGGGATCACCTTCAACAACGCCGGCTACCTCGCGGAGAACTTCCGCGGCGGCCTCAAGGCCGTGCCGGACACCCAGATGCGCGCCGCGCGCTCGCTGGGCATGAGCGCCTTCCAGGCGTACCGGATGATCATCGTTCCGCAGCTGCTGCGCATCGTGTACTACCCGCTGACCAACCAGATGGTCTGGGCGGTGCTGATGACCTCGCTGGGCGTGGTGGTGGGCCTGAACAACGACCTCACCGGCGTGACCCAGGACTTCAACGTGCGCACCTTCCGCACCTTCGAGTACTTCGCCCTGGCCGCGGTGCTCTATTACTTCATCGCCAAGGTCATCGTGGTGGTCGCCCGCCTGCTGAGCTGGCGACTGTTCCGCTACTAGGAGAAGCACGCATGTTTTCCACGAGCTTCACCGTCAACGACCTGATGTTCCTGCTGCAAGGGGCCTGGGTCACCGTCAAGCTGACCGTCGGCGCCATGCTCATCGGCACCCTTGCCGGCGTCGTGCTCGGCTGGCTGCGCGCCACCTTGCCGCGCGCCACGATGCCGGTCGGCTGGTTCCTCGACATCTTCAGAAGCGTGCCGCTGCTGATCCAGTTCGTGCTGTTCAACTCGCTGAAAAGCATCGTCGGCCTGAACTGGAGCGCCTTCACCGTCGGCTGCCTGGTACTGGGCGTGTACGCGGCGGCGTTCTGCACCGAGATCATCCGCAGCGGCATCCTCGCCGTCGGCCCGAACATCCGCCGCGCCAGCCGCTCCCTGGGCCTGACCTACTGGCAGGACCTGCGCTACATCGTGCTGCCGCTGGCGGCGCGGGTGGCCTTCCCCGGCTGGCTGAACCTGGTGCTGGGGGTGATGAAGGACACCGCGCTGGTCATGTGGATCGGCATCGTCGAACTGCTCCGCGCCTCGCAGACCATCGTGACGCGCATCCAGGAACCCCTGTTGGTGCTGTGCATCGCCGGGGTCATCTATTACCTCATGAGTTGGGTCGTGGCGCGCCTCGGTGCCCGGCTGGAACAAAGGTGGCAGGAAAATGATTGAAATCGACAACGTGCACAAAGCCTACGGCGATCTGGAAGTGGTCAAGGGCGTGAGCCTGACCGTGAAGAAGGGCGAGGTGGTCTCGATCATCGGTGGCTCGGGGTCGGGCAAGTCCACCCTGCTGATGTGCATCAACGGCCTGGAGCCGATCCAGCGCGGCAAGATCCGCGTCGACGGCATCGAAGTCCACGCCAAGACCACCGACCTGAACAAGCTGCGGCAGAAGATCGGCATCGTCTTCCAGCAGTGGAACGCCTTCCCGCACCTCACCGTGCTGGAGAACGTCATGCTCGCCCCGCGCAAGGTGCTCGGCCTGTCCAAGGAAGACGCCGAGGCGATGGCGGTGAAGCAGCTCAAGCACGTCGGCCTGGGCGACAAGCTCAAGGTGTTCCCGCAGAAGCTCTCCGGCGGGCAGCAGCAGCGCATGGCGATTGCCCGCGCGCTGGCCATGTCGCCGGACTACATGCTGTTCGACGAAGCCACCTCGGCGCTCGATCCGCAGCTGGTCGGCGAGGTGCTCGACACCATGCGCCTGCTCGCCGAAGAGGGCATGACCATGGTCCTGGTGACCCACGAGATTCGCTTCGCCCGTGACGTGTCCGACCGCGTGGCGTTCTTCCGCGAGGGGCTGGTGCACGAGATCGGCACGCCGGACCAGGTGATCGTCAATCCGCAGCGGGCGGAGACGGCGGAGTTCCTTCGCACGGTGAACTGACAAAAGCCCCTCTCCCTAACCCTCTCCCGCAAGCGGGAGAGGGGACTGATCGGAGCAGGATGAAACCACAGCGTCAGCCGGCACAGCCTGCCCCCTCTCCCTTCAGGGAGAGGGCTGGGGAGAGGGAAGCCGGGTACGGAACCAGGAGACAGACATGCGTTCGAGCAAGATCATCCACGTGGTCAGTTGCCACGCCGAAGGCGAGGTCGGCGACGTCATCGTCGGCGGCGTCGCCCCGCCGCCAGGCGACACCGTGTGGGCACAGTCGCGCTTCATTGCCAGTGACAACGTGCTGCGCAACTTCGTCCTCAACGAGCCGCGCGGCGGCGTGTTCCGCCATGTGAACCTGCTGGTACCGCCGAAGGACCCGCGCGCGCAGATGGCCTGGATCATCATGGAACCGGCGGACGTACCACCGATGTCCGGCTCCAACTCGCTGTGCGTCAGCACCGTGCTGCTCGACAGCGGCATCCTGCCGATGCAGGAACCGCAGACGCGGCTGACCCTGGAAGCCCCCGGCGGCCTGATCGAAGCCGTGGCCGACTGCAAGGACGGCAAGGTGCAGCGCGTGGAAGTGCGTAACCTGCCCTCCTTCGCCGACAAGCTCGACGCCTGGATCGAAGTGGAAGGCCTCGGTTCACTGCAGGTGGATACCGCTTACGGCGGCGACAGTTTCGTGCTCGCCGACGCCCATGCCCTCGGTTTCACCCTGCATGCCTCGGAAGCCGCCGACCTGGTCGCCACCGGCCTGAAGATCACCCAGGCGGCGAACCAGCAGCTGGGTTTCAAGCACCCGGAAAACCACGACTGGGCGCACATCTCCTTCTGCCAGCTGACCGCTCCGGTGGAACGTGTCGACGGCGTGTTGCACGGCCGCAACGCGGTGGTCATCCGTCCCGGCAAGATCGACCGTTCACCCTGCGGTACCGGCTGTTCGGCGCGCATGGCGGTACTGCATGCCAAGGGCCAGCTGAAGGACGGCGAGCGCTTCGTCGGCCATTCGATCATCGATTCCAAGTTCCACTGCCGCATCGACGGCCTCACCAGCGTCGGCGGCAAACCGGCGATCCACCCGTGCATTTCCGGCCGCGCCTGGATCACCGGCACCCACCAGCACCTGCTCGACCCGAGCGATCCGTGGCCCGAAGGCTATCGGCTCTCGGATACCTGGCCGAACGGCTACTGATTTCCCCTGACAGATTCCAACCCTGATTCGCCGCGTAGCGGCACCCGACGACGAAATGCTGCGGGATTTCCTTCAGACGTTTCGTATACGAAATACGACAATTGGAGATAAACATGAGCAAGAAGGTCAATTGGAGTGGCGTGTTCCCCGCGGTGACCACTCAGTTCAACGACGATTTCTCGGTCAACCTGGAAGCCACCCACAAGGTGATCTCCAACCTCGTGCGCGACGGCGTGTCGGGCCTGGTGGTGTGCGGCAGCGTGGGCGAGAACACCTCGCTGTCCATCGAGGAGAAGATGGCCGTCACCGAGGTCGCCAAGGATGCCTCCGGCGGCCGCGTGCCGGTGATCTGCGGCATCGCCGAGTTCACCAGCCATGGCGCTTCCCAGGTCGCCAAGGCGGTGCAGAAGGTCGGCGTCGACGGCATCATGGTGATGCCCGCGCTGGTCTACTCCTCCAAGCCCCATGAAACCGCCGCGCACTTCCGCAGCGTGGCCACCAGCACCGACCTGCCGGTGATGGTTTACAACAACCCGCCGATCTACAAGAACGACGTCACCCCGGACATCCTCATCTCCCTGGCCGACTGCGAGAACATCGTCTGCTTCAAGGACAGCTCCGGCGACACCCGCCGCTTCATCGACGTACGCAATGAAGTGGGCAACCGCTTCATCCTCTTCGCCGGCCTCGACGACGTCGTGCTGGAAAGCATCGCGGTGGGCGCCGAAGGCTGGATCTCCGGCATGTCCAACGTCTTCCCGCAGGAAGGCGAAACCATCTTCCGCCTGTGCAAGGCCGGCCGTTATGAAGAGGCCATGCCGATCTACGAATGGCTGATGCCGATCCTTCACCTCGACGCCCGCCCGGACCTGGTGCAGTGCATCAAGCTGTGCGAAGAGATCGCCGGCCGCGGCACCGCCCTCACTCGCCCACCGCGCCTGGCGCTGCAAGGCGCCGACCGCGAGCACGTGGAGAAGATCATGGCCAAGGCGCTGGCGAACCGGCCGAAGCTGCCGGATGTCGGGCTCTGAGTGGCGGTAGAACCCCCTCACCCTGACCCTCTCCCAAAGGGAGAGGGGACCGTACGTGCCAGCGCGAACCCCAGTGTTCGCCGGTACGGTCGCGGTTTCCGAGCACTGTATGACCGGCTGACTCCAGCATCACCGGTCGCACGATCTGCCCCCTCTCCCTCTGGGAGAGGGCTGGGGTGAGGGGCTTTCGCTCCTCGTCTGCACTTTTCCACCAGAGAGCCCGCCCATGACCGCCCAGAACTTCATCGCCGGCCAGCGCGTCGGCGCCGGCACTGTCCGCCTGCTGAGCCTCGACGCCAGCACCGGCGAAGCCCTGCCCCGCGAATTTCTCCAGGCCACCGAGGCCGAAGTCGACGCCGCCGCCCGCGCCGCCGAAGCCGCCTTCCCGGCCTACAACGCGCTGTCGCCGGAACGCCGCGCGCAGTTCCTCGACGCCATCGCCACCCAGCTCGAAGCCCTCGGCGACGACTTCATCGCCACCGTCTGCCGCGAGACCGCGCTTCCCGTCGCACGAATCCAGGGCGAACGCGGCCGCACCGCTAACCAGATGCGCCTGTTCGCCAAAGTGCTGCGCCGCGGCGACTTCCTCGGCGCGCGTATCGACCGCGCCCTGCCGGATCGCCAGCCGCTGCCACGCCCGGACCTGCGCCAGTACCGCACCGGCGTCGGCCCGGTGGCCGTGTTCGGCGCCAGCAACTTCCCGCTGGCCTTCTCCACCGCCGGTGGCGACACCGCCGCCGCACTGGCCGCCGGCTGCCCAGTGGTGGTGAAAGCTCACAGCGGCCACATGGCGACGGCTGAATTCGTCGCTGAAGCACTCACCCGCGCGGCCAAAGCCACCGGCATGCCGGCGGGCGTGTTCAACATGATCTACGGCGCCGGCGTCGGCGAACCGCTGGTGAAGCACCCGGCGATCCAGGCCGTCGGCTTCACCGGCTCGCTCAAGGGCGGCCGCGCGCTCTGCGATCTGGCGGCCGCCCGTCCGCAGCCGATCCCGGTGTTTGCCGAAATGAGCAGCATCAACCCGGTCCTCGTGCTACCCGCCGCCCTGGAAGCACGCGGCGAGAAGATCGCCCGCGAACTGGCGGATTCAGTGGTCATGGGCTGCGGCCAGTTCTGCACCAATCCCGGCCTGGTGATCGGCGTCGCCTCACCCGCGTTCAGCCTGTTCGTCGCCAACCTGATCGCCGAGATCGGCCAGCGCCCGGCGCAGACCATGCTCAACGCCGGCACGCTGAACAGTTATGCAAAGGGTGTTTCACGCCTGCTCACCCATCCCAGCCTGCGCCACCTCGCCGGGCATCCGCAGGAAGGCCGGCAGGCATTCCCGCAACTGTTCCAGGCCAAGGTCGAGCTGCTGCTGGAGGGCGAAGAGCTGTTGCAGGAGGAAGTCTTCGGCCCGACCACCATCGTCGTCGAAGTGGCCGATGAGGCCGAACTGCGCCGCGCGCTGGACGGCCTGCACGGCCAGCTCACCGCCACGCTGATCGCCGAACCTGAGGACCTGTCGCGTTTCGCCGCGCTGGTGCCGCTGCTGGAGCGCAAGGCCGGCCGCCTGCTGATCAACGGCTACCCGACCGGCGTGGAAGTCAGCGATGCCATGGTTCACGGCGGCCCCTATCCGGCGACCTCCGATGCGCGCGGCACGTCCGTCGGCAGCCTGGCCATCGACCGTTTCCTGCGACCGGTGTGCTACCAGAACTACCCGGATGCGCTGCTGCCCGAAGCGCTGAAGGACGCCAACCCGCTGGGTATCGCGCGGCTGGTGGATGGCGAGACGACACGCAACGCGGTGACTCGCTGAGGGTTCGTCGGCGCGGGAGTGAACTGTCGGCCAGTCCCGCGCCGATGCTCAGCCCCGGCCTTGCGCCGGGGCTTTTTTATGCGCGAGTGGCTGGCGTCGGGCCTATGGTTCAGGCACCGCACGAACCCGTAGGAGCGCGCCGTGCGCGCGATCGCGGGCATGGCCCGCTCCTACAGGAGGATTGCGCTATTCAAGCAGCTTGCGCAGATCGGCATACAGCGAATCGCTGATCTCCACGCCCTCGCTCAGGCTGCGTTCGCGCGCCGCGAAACGCCGCTGGGACGGCAGGCGCGCGCCCATGTCGACGATGGACTCGAACAGGGTTTCCGCCCGCGCCAGATGCTGCGGAGCATCCGCACCGAGGAAGCGCGCCGGGTCGATGGCGATCAGCAACTCACCGTGATGGGGCGAGGATTTCGTTCCCTCGTCGAACACCGTGGACTCCGCACTGGTCAGGTCGCCGATCAACGGACCGGCGATCAACTCGACCATGGTCGCCAGCGCCGAGCCCTTGTGCCCGCCGAAGGTCAGCATGGCGCCGTCGAGCACGGCGCTCGCGTCAGTACTCGGATTGCCCTGCGCATCGATCCCCCAGCCCAGCGGAATGGACTTGCCCTCGCGCTCGTGCAGCTGGATTTCCCCGCGGGCCACGACGGTCGTCGCGAAGTCGAAAACGTAGGGATTCTGCCCGGTACGCGGCCAGCCGAAAGCGATCGGGTTGGTGCCGAACAAAGGCCGCGTCCCACCCGCCGGCGCCACGTACGCCTGGGCTGGCGTCACCGCCAGCGCCACCAGACCATGGGCGACGATCCGTTCGATCTCCACCCACAGCGCCGAGAAGTGCACGCAATGGTTGACCGCCATCGCGGCAATGCCCTGGCTGCGGGCCTTCTCCACCAGCCTGGGCAGGCCGAGATCGAAAGCGCATTGCGAGAAGCCACCCTTGGCGTCCACCCGCACCAGCGCCGGCGCCGGCTCCGATAGCTCCGGCAGAGCGTCGAGCGAAACCTTCCCGGCCCGCGCCGTGTGGATGCAGCCCAGCAGCCGCCAAACGCCGTGGGACGTGCAGCCATCACGCTCGCCGGCCAGCACGGTCTCGGTCACACCCTGCACGTGGGGCTCGCTGAAACCGTGGCGACGCAGGATCGATTCGGACAATTCGCGCAGTTCTACAAGGCTCAGTCGGGTCACAGGTTGCTCCTGGCAGGGTTCTTGTTAAGGCGCCGGCTCCAGCCATTCGCTCACGGCCGCCTGCAGTGCGCCTACTTTGAAGGCTCGCCGACTCCCAGGCTTGGCTCATATCCCAGCCATGGATGACGAAATCAGCACAACCAGCTCACTCAGCGGAAGGCTCCAATGGCCGTCCCTGCGAATTGCATCCAAAAAACTTCAACGTTCCTGTCGCCATTTTCCACACGCACTTCAGAGATATCCGAATCCGAAAAAACGACCAGATCAAGTTTCTCGCGGCCACCTGCCCAATCAGCGGAATCCCAGATATTACGCGGCCTACAGGCTCCTAACATGCCCGCACAGAAAGACAGCGATAAGCCCGCTGATTCATCTGGATTAACAAGTTTTTCTCTTAATCGCAGGCGCAAGATGACTACAAATTTCGGAAGTTTCCGCAATAGCACTTCAACCCTGAATCTCCAGGCAGATTACTCGCTCTCCAGCCCCCAGGGGCAGACAGCGAACTACCTCGCCGCTTCCGCCGTAGAGGCCACGATCCTCGGTGCCATCGACCACGTCGGCCCGGTGACCGGTGCACTGACCAACGGCGCCACCACCGATGACACCCGTCCGACCTTCCATGGCACCGGCACACCGGGCGACCTGCTGAACGTCAGCGCCATCCCCGTCGACGCCAACGGCCACGCGACCTCGAACGTCGTCATGAACCTGGGCACCGCACTGGTTCAGCAGGACGGCACCTGGCAGTTCACCGCACCGTTCGCCCTCAAGGAAGGCACCTACGACTTCCACGTCGGCCATGGCCTGACTGACGGCAATGCCTTCCAGTTGGTCATCGACAAGTCGTCCGCGGGCCAGCCGCCGGTCGAGCCGCAGCCGCAGCCTGAACCGCAGCCCCAGCCCCAGCCCCAGCCGGAACCTCAGCCCGAGCCGCAACCGCAGCCGACGACCGCCGCCATCACCGGCGCCATCGACCACGTTGGCCCGGTGACCGGTGAGCTGGCCAACGGCGCCACCACCGATGACACCCATCCGACCTTCCACGGCACCGGCACACCGGGCGACCTGCTGAACGTCAGCGCCATTCCCGTCGACGCCAACGGCCACGCGACCTCGAACGTCGTCATGAACCTGGGCACCGCACTGGTTCAGCAGGACGGCACCTGGCAGTTCACCGCACCGTTCGCCCTCAAGGAAGGCACCTACGACTTCCACGTCGGCCATGGCCTGACTGACGGCAATGCCTTCCAGTTGGTCATCGACAAGTCGTCCGCAGGCCAACCGCCGGTCGAGCCGCAGCCTGAACCTCAGCCTGAACCGCAGCCCCAGCCCGAACCTCAGCCGGAACCTCAGCCCGAGCCGCACCCGCTGCCGGCAGCCGCCACCATCACCGGCGCCATCGACCACGTCGGCCCGGTAACCGGGGAACTGGCCAACGGCGCCACCACCGATGACACCCGACCGACCTTCCACGGCACTGGCACACCGGGCGACCTGCTGAACGTCAGCGCCATCCCCGTCGACGTCAGCGGCCACGCAACCTCGAGCGTCGCCATGAACCTGGGCACCGCGCTGGTTCAGCAGGACGGTACCTGGCAGTTCGCCGCACCGTTCGCCCTCAAGGAAGGCTCCTATGACTTCCACGTCGGCCATGGCCTGACTGAGGGCAATGCCTTCCAACTGGTCATCGACAAGGGGCAACTGTCCGGCGGCACGGGTTCCGAATTCACGGCGCAGGTGATCGGCCAGCAGGCTTGGGAACTCGACCTGGCGACCTTCAACGCCCAAACCAGCGCCAGTTCGGCAACCAGCAAGGTTTCCTCCATACCGTCGCTGAGCAGCGTGCTGGAGAGCGGCCCGTCGGAGCTGTCGTTCGCAGGTTCGGCCCCCCAGCACGTGGCGCAGGAGCATCTCTACGCACCGGTCAGCATCAGCCCGTCCAGCTTCGATGAGTTCACCCAGCACATCGTGATCTAACCCCCGCGACAAACAGCGAGCCTCCGTCAGGAGGCTCGCTCCCCCAGCCCCACCTCTCCCCGCCGCCGCTAGCCCCAACCCGTGAGCCAGTCCCCGACCATCCGGTCGTCCAAAGGATTGGCCCCACGTTGCTTGGGCCAATCCGGAGCTTCGGGTAAACTTCCGCATCTTTGCCTTCTCATAACGATCAGCCTGATGCCCACGACGTTTCACGAGATTCCCCGCGCGCGCCCTGCCACGCCTCTGCTCGACCGCGCCAGCACGCCGGTCGAGCTGCGCCGGCTGGGCGAAGCGGAGCTGCTGACGCTCGCTGACGAACTGCGCCAGTACCTGCTGTACAGCGTCGGCCAGACCGGTGGCCACTTCGGCGCAGGCCTGGGCGTCATCGAACTGACGGTCGCCCTGCACTACGTCTTCGACACCCCGGACGACCGTCTGGTGTGGGATGTCGGCCACCAGGCCTACCCGCACAAGATTCTCACCGGTCGCCGCGAGCGTATGGGCAGCCTGCGCCAGAAGGACGGCCTGGCCGCCTTCCCGCGTCGCTCGGAGAGCGAGTACGACACCTTCGGCGTCGGCCACTCCAGTACCTCCATCAGCGCGGCCCTCGGCATGGCCATCGCCGCGCGCATGCAGGGCTCCAACCGCAAGTCGGTGGCGGTGATCGGTGACGGCGCGCTGACCGCCGGCATGGCCTTCGAGGCGCTCAACCATGCGTCGGAAGTGAAGGCCGACATGCTGGTGATCCTCAACGACAACGACATGTCGATCTCCAACAACGTCGGCGGCCTGTCCAACTACCTGGCCAAGATCCTCTCCAGCCGCACCTACAGCAGCATGCGCGAAGGCAGCAAGAAGGTGCTCTCGCGCCTGCCCGGTGCCTGGGAAATCGCCCGCCGCACCGAGGAATACGCCAAGGGCATGCTGGTCCCCGGCACGCTCTTCGAGGAACTGGGCTGGAACTACATCGGCCCCATCGACGGCCACGACCTGCCGACCCTGATCGCCACCCTGCGCAATATGCGTGACCTCAAGGGCCCGCAGTTCCTGCATGTGGTGACCAAGAAGGGCAAGGGCTTCGGCCCGGCCGAGATCGATCCGATCGGCTACCACGCCATCACCAAGCTCGAACCCGAAGGCGCACCCGCCCACGCCGTGCCGAAGAAAGCCGGCGGGCCGAAATATTCCAGCGTGTTCGGCCAGTGGGTGTGCGACATGGCGTCGCAAGACCCGCGCCTGGTCGGCATCACCCCGGCGATGAAGGAAGGCTCCGACCTGGTCGCCTTCGCCGACAAATTCCCGGACCGCTACTTCGACGTCGCCATCGCCGAGCAGCACGCCGTGACCCTGGCGGCCGGCATGGCCTGTGACGGTGCCAAACCGGTGGTGGCGATCTACTCCACCTTCCTGCAGCGCGGCTACGACCAACTGATCCACGACGTCGCGGTGCAGAACCTCGACGTACTGTTCGCCATCGACCGCGCCGGTCTCGTCGGCGAAGACGGCCCGACCCACGCCGGCAGCTTCGACCTCTCCTACCTGCGCTGCATCCCCGGCATGCTGGTGATGACCCCCAGCGACGAGAACGAACTGCGCAAGCTGCTCACCACCGGCCATCACTTCGAAGGCCCGGCGGCGGTGCGCTACCCGCGCGGCACCGGCCCGAACGCCACCATCGAAGCCGAACTGGCTCCGGTGGAAATCGGCAAGGGCGTGGTGCGCCGTGAAGGCAAGGCCGGCAAGGTCGCCTTCCTGGTGTTCGGCGTGCAACTGGCCGAAGCGCTGAAAGTGGCCGAGCAGTTCGACGCCACCGTCGCCGACATGCGCTTCGTCAAGCCGCTGGACGAGGAGCTGGTGCGCCAGCTGGCTGCCAGCCATGAGCTGCTGGTGACCCTCGAGGAAAACTCGGTAATGGGTGGCGCCGGCGCCGCCGTCAGCGAATTCCTCGCCCGCGAGAACCTCCAGCAGCCTATCCTGCACCTGGGCCTGCCGGACTACTACGTCGAGCACGCCAAACCGGCACAGATGCTCGCGGAGTGCGGGCTGGACGCCGCCGGCATCGAAGCTTCGGTGAAGGCACGCCTGGAAGCGCTCGGCAGCCGCTGAGCGCATCCCTCGCACTGAGTATTGCCAGTCACCGGCGCACCCTCTAAGGTGCGCCGGTTTTCGTTCGAGGTAACGGGAAGCAGGTGAAAGACCTGCGCTGCCCCCGCAACGGTAACCGACGCGCCCCCCAGGGGAGCGCAGCATCGCCATGAGCCACTGCACGAATGTGGGAAGGCGGCGATGTGACGTCGGCAGCCCGGAGACCGCCCTCGACACGCCCCGACAGGTGTTGCGGAGGGCCGCACCGTCAAGTGCGGCCTGCCGCCCTTGCCACGCCCTCCTCGAAAGTCATCCGACCGCTTTTGAGGACGTTCCATGAAACTGACCCGACTCGCCCTGGCCACCAGCCTGCTGCCCGGCATGGCCTTCGCCGCTGGCGACATCTACACGCTCTCCGACCAGGTGATCACCTCCGCGCGCCAGGCCCAGCCGCGCGCCGAAGCCACTTCGGCCAACAGCGTGTTCACCCGTGCCGACATCGAACGCCTGCAGGTCCGCAGCGTCCCCGCCCTGCTCGCCCGCGTGCCCGGCGTGCAGATGGGCAGCTCCGGCGGCGTGGTGTCCTACTCCGTGCGCGGCACCAGCACCGCACAGACCCTGGTGCTGGTGGACGGCCAGCGTGTCGCCTCGGCCAGCAGCGGCATCGCCCGCCTGGACTACCTGAGCATCGACAGCATCGAGCGCGTCGAAGTGACCCGTGGTCCGCGTTCGGCGCTGTACGGCGCCGACGCCATCGGTGGGGTCATCCAGATCTTCACCCGCCGCGGCGAAGCCGGCCTGCACCCGGAAGTGCGCCTGGCCGCCGGCAGCCACGGCACCTTCGAACGCAGCCTGAATCTCTCCGGTGGCGACGAACAGACCCGCTACAATCTGGGCGGCAGCCTGGACGAAAGCCAGGGCTGGGACCGCACCAGCGACAACGTCGGCGCCGACAACGACCACGACGCCCAGCGCAACAAGGCCGTGCACCTGAACCTGGACCATCGCTTCAGCGAGGACTGGAAGGCCGGGCTGAACCTCAACGACCAGCGCGGCAAGAACGAATACGACGACGCCTACAACTTCGAACCGGGCTCGCCCCGCGACGAATTCCGCGTCAGCAGCTACAGCGTCTACCTCGACGGCCAGATCACCCCGATGTGGAACAGCCGCCTGGAACTGGGCCGCAGCTTCGACCGCAACAAGGCCGTGGGCGCCGCCGACAGCTGGAACAACGGCACGCTGGAAACCACCCGCCACTCGGCGAGCTGGATCAACCGCCTGCAACTGGACGAAGCCAACCAGCTGGCCCTGGGCGCCGACTGGTACGAGGACAAGGTCGACGGTACCACCGATTTCGCCGAGGACCAGCGCAGCAACCGCGCCTTCTTCGCCCAGCACAGTTTCAAGGGCGACAGCTTCGGCACCGAACTGGGCATCCGCCACGACAACAACCAGGCCTATGGCAGCCAGAACAGCTGGAACGCCGCCTTCAGCCTGCCGGTGGGCGACAGCCAGACCTGGATCGCCAGCTACGGCGAAGGCTTCCGCGCGCCGACCTTCAGCGACCTCTACTACCCCGGCGCGAGCAACCCGGACCTGAAGGCCGAGACCTCGAAGACCTACGAGCTGCAATGGCGCGGCGACTTCTCCGGCACGCATCTGGAAGCCTCGCTGTACCGCACCGAGATCGACGACCTGATCGCCTGGGACAGCACCAGCAACCAGCCGGAGAACATCAACAAGGCACGCATCGATGGCTTCGAAGCCAGCGTCGCCCGCGAGGTGCTGGGCTGGCAGGCCGCGCTCGGCCTGAGCCTGATCGATCCGCGCGACCGCGACACCGGCCACACCCTGCCGTACCGCGCGCGCCGCACCCTGAGCCTGGACCTGGATCGCCAGTTCGGCGCCTTCGGTGTCGGCGGCACCTGGCGCGCGGTCAGCCAGCGCTACGACGACGCGGCCAACACCCGCGAGCTGTCGGGCTACGGCGTGCTCGACCTGCGCACCAGCTGGCTGGCCAGCAATGAAATTCGCTTCGACCTGAAGCTGGATAATGCCCTGGATCGCAACTACACCCTGGGCGACTACCTGCGTCCGACCAGCCCGAGCGACTACATGGGCGAAGCGCGCCCCTACCGCGAACCGGGCCGCACCGCGCTGCTGGCGGTAACCTGGACGCCGGAGCTGTAACCCACCCCGGGCCGAGCGGCTCCTCGTAGGATGGCGTGGAGCGCAGCGATACCCATCGCTCCCCGCACCAGCCGCATGGGTATCGCCAAGGCTCCACCCATCCTACGAATTGAAGCTCCTGGTGCCGGCAGGAGCGGCCTCCGAGGAAACAGATAGCGGGCGACGTTTCGCGAGCAAGCTCGCTCCTACGAAGAGCGAGCCGGCGTGCTTCGGTCCATCCGTACACGTCAGACCTGTAGGAGCGAGCTTGCTCGCGAACCCGCTAGGCAGTTTCGTAGGGCGGATAACCTGGAACAGGTTATCCGCCACCCGCGCCATCGGCGGATAACGCTGGCGCGTTATGCGCCCTACGAGGCTGTAGATCGACTTAGACCAGCACGCCCGCCATCCGCCCCAGCTCCGCGCAGTCCTGCGCATGCCAGTCGGTCAGCTCCGGCCAGGGGTTCTCTTGTAGATGGTCCGGGAGGTTCACCAGCGCACTGTGCGCACCCGCAGCGCGGGCGCAGTCGAGGTCGAAGCGGTAATCGCCGACCATCAGCATGTGCTGCGGCGCCACGTCCCAGCGTGCGGCGAAGCGCAGCAGGCCATCCGGGCTGGGCTTGGGGTCGGCCTCGCCGCGGCCGAGAACGTCCTCGGTCAGGAAGCAATCGCCGA